>JAUIIY010000014.1 GCA_030431375.1 Alphaproteobacteria bacterium | reverse complement strand
CTTGCTTAAGATATTTCCAAGGATTCAAGCCATTCATTTTAGCGGGTCTGTTCAGATAAATGTAATGGGATGGACTCCTCGGGGTTCCGTTGCAAAAAAATATAAATTTGGATATTCTAAGTTTTTGGTAACCTGTATTTGTTCAACTACAAATTAACAAACTCTATAAAACTTAACTAGACCTCTTTTACCAGACGCTTTCCCATAAATCAAGCTCTTTAGATATAAATTCAGGGCATTGCCCAACAAGTATAGACAGATAAAAACAAAACTGATAAAATGACATAAACTAAGTAATAATGGAGTGTTTATGTCAGTAAGATGTAAATATTGCAGTTCTAACGATAACGTTAAGAATGGTTTTGTGCATGAAGTTCAGCGCTATAAATGCAGGAAGTGTTCAAGAAGTTACGTTGACGGCGATAGGCGAGTGAAGTACTCATCAGCTGACCATCTCAAGGTCATAAAGCTTTATCTGGAGAATTGTGGAATACGGAGTATAGAGCGTCTTACGGGTGTGCGAAACAGTCAAATATCAAAATGGATTGAAGGCATGGCAGATTTTGTCAAAGCTGAATTCATCAAATCTCAAAATAATCTAAAATCAGTACAAGATATTGCTATTATGGAGATTGACGAGTTATGTACATATATAAAAAAAGGCCAAAAAACGGCGGAAAATTTACCTTCATATGGATTGCTCTTGATAGGGACAGAAATAAAGTTGTTGATTTTGAGGTAGGCGACAGAAGTAAAGAAACGTATTTGAAGCTAGCGCTCAGGATTGAAAAGAGGTATAGGGTTGAGCATCTTTGTACAGATGATTATTCTGCCTACGGATATTACACAATCTCAAAACATCATCACATAACGAAATCCGAAACATCTCTTATAGAATCACAAAATTCTATAATTAGAAACTATCTAGCAAGGTTCAATCGCAGAACAAAGCGTTATAGCAAATCACTACGCATGATCATTGCTAGCCTTAACCTCTTATTATGGAATGATTTCCTCAATCTTAACTTCTATCTATAGTTGATGGGCAACGCCATGTTTAAATCAGCATTGGTTCTTGAATTTGGGAGATGCTAGAGCTAAGATAGAGGAATTGCGAGAGGACTACAACCAAAATAGGCCTCATGGCTCTTTAGGTTATCTAACTCCTAGTGAGCATGCCATGTCGTGTGCTGACCATTTGGTCAAAACATGAAAAAAATGAGATTTTCTCACTTAAACTGTCCAACTTCTGGGGGCCCTCCATATACGGGGTGGTAATTTTTTCTTTACAAAGGAAAAAAAGGATGCTTTAGTCAAAACGTATGTTTGTATTATTAACTAAATGAGAAGGTATCAATTATGACTTACATTCAATACGATGCTATAGAGCTGACTGCCGCTACCAAGCATGGTCAGCCTCCTGAAGGGAGCTTCACTCAAGCAAATGACGAGTGTTAGCAATCGAAATTGGGCGCCTTGTAAGGCGCCCTTTTTATTTTTATAACCTCATAAATTAAATAATTTTATGCTTCCTTCCTTAAAAAAAGGTGTTTTTGTAGCGCGATCACAGGGGCATCTAGTTTTCCTGGACTCAGTAAGTGGGAAATACTATGTTTTTGACCATGAAAATTGCACTACATTTTTTTATGTGATGTGTTCAGGCAAGAAACTTAAAGATTTAAAAGGAAAAGAATTAATTTTTTTTAAGAAAATTGAAGAGCTTAATTTAGTTCATATGGCTAAGAATAGTACGACTCAGGCAGAGAGGTTGTTAAAAGAAGTAAAGTCAAACGCTGGATTGTCTAATTTTAAATGGAATATTCCTTTTCCAGAAAAAAAACATGTCAGGGTGCTTAGCATTTTTGCTTTCATTGTTAGACTTATCCAGGTGAATTTTATACTAAAAAATTTTGGTATGCACTCGCTTATAGAGTCTTTGGAAGGTCTTAAAGAAAAAAAATGTAGTAGATTGAAACACAAAATTTGTTACAGAAAATTGGATAAGGAAGTTAGCTATTTAAAATATGCAAGTTTTTTTTATCCACAGATTACCAAGTGTTTGGAATGGAGTGCATGTTTGGCTACGAAATTATGGAAAAAAAATATTCATGTTGATTTTAACATAGGGGTACAAGCCTTACCATTTTTTGCGCATGCCTGGCTTTCATTTAATGGTGAACCTTTATTTTCGCAAGATAAAGAAGCACATGAGAATCTTTCAATAATTTACACTACTGCGGTAAAAAGATGATTTTTGGATTTAATTCAGAACATTTACAATCCAATTCTTCCTTAAGGTTGAAAATAAATGATTGTTTTAATGAATATTGTAGAAAAAGAGAATTTGGAATATTGGATGTAGGAGGTTTAAGGATATTTTATAAAAAAAACAGTACACGCATATTAGAAGGAAATCGGTTCCTAGTTCTTGGTACAATAAACACAATTGATTCAGTCAGTAAGGTAACAGCTACAGATATTAACAAATATTCTACAGTGGAAGAAATTTTGGATAGTTTTTGGGGTGACTATTTGATTTTCTCAACAAAAAGCAGACATTTGAGAATAGCAAAATCGCATTTTTCGTTAAGCTCTTTTTACTATCAAGAACGCAAAGACGGCACCGTTTTTAGTACCAGTTTAAACACCTTTTCTGGAATGTTTAACTGTTCGATCAACGAAGAATACTTGCTACAATATTTGGTTTTAGGCGATCATCATTCACATCTCACTCCACTAGAAGATGTTCATGAACTAAGTAGTGGCACTAGTTATGAACAAGGTAAAGTAAAGTTTTTAAATATACCAAAAAATGAATATTTAGGGAAGGATAGTAGTGATTATGATATTGAAAATAGGCTCCATTTTTTAATGGAAAAAGTCATAAAGTCTTCTGTCAGCAGGCATAAATCTATCTATCATGAATTTTCTGGGGGGCTTGATTCCACTGCAATATTAATGTATTTACTTAAAATAAATAAGTCGCCCAAACTGGTGAATTATTTTAACGCAAGCGTAGCTTCTTCGGATGAATTGCTAAAAGCAACTAACATAGCAAAAGATTATGGGTTAGAGATCATACCTTTTGATACAATGCAAGCTTTACCTTTTGACGAAGTAAAGGGAACAAACATCGGCTCAGAAAAGCCATGTAGAAAATTATTGCTTTCCAGGCAATACGAAATTTTATCTGAAAATATAATGACTGATGAATCTCTGCTTGTTAGTGGAGTTGGGGGAGACGAAATGTTTCTATCTTCCCCTGTTGCTTCGTCTTTAACTGACGCACTACTTGATGGTAGATTTAAAGGAGGTTTTAACAGAATGTTTGAATTTTCTTGTTTCTATAACAATGCAACTATTTACAGGTTATGTAATATAATCACTAAGGATTTAATTTCATATTTTTTTAAAAAGAAAGCAAGCTTTATGCCATCCAAATTTAATCTGGCAAGTTGGTTTTCTAACCAAGTTCTAGAAAGCATCAAAACGGACATATATTTGTATAAAACTATATTAACATATAACAATTATTTGCCAGGCAAATTACTCCATATGAGAGGGTTGTATGATTCTTTAGCAGGCGCAAGAAGTAATATTGTAAGAAATAATTTGTTTTATCCTTTTTTATCTCAACCTTTGGTTTCTTTTGCACAGTCGATAGATGCTTATAGGATGTATAAGCTCAAAACAAATAGAGTAATTATGAGGAGCACTCTTGATAGAAAGTTTAATCTAAAAAGCGCCTGGGAACAAAAAAAAGGTCAAACTACAGGTGTGTTACAAATGGGTTTAAAAAAAAATAAAAACCAAGTTATGGAAAGAGTCAGGGAGGGGTACCTTGTGAAAAACAAAATGATAAATTTTGATGGCTTTAGACAGAGTGTGGAAAACCTATGCATGGGTTCGTTTAACGATATTTGGCCAATTGTTGATGTTTATACGTTAGAGCTTTTTCTAAAAAATAATAGAAATTCTAGGAATTAATATGGACCTTATCCAACATGTTCAGATAATATTTGAGAGACTTAATTATACGTCTACTGAAGTAATATCATATGAAAGGACTATATTAAAAAAACTAAATACTATACATCTAAGTGTAGAAGACCTGGATGTAATGAATTTTTTAAAAAAACATGAACTATCTTCTTATAAATATAGGAAAAAATGCTTATATTCTTCATCTGATATGCGGTCGTTAAAACCTCTGTTAGAAGTTAATAATTTTATTCTGGCTGTTCAAGAGGGCATAATTTTAATAAAGAAAAAAATTGATTATAAATTTATTTGCAGATTACATTCTCTGGTTGTTAAAAACGCTAGGGGATCGCAATACGGTCCTAGCAACCTCAGATTAACAAATAATTTAATAGCTAACAAATCTGGAGAAATTGTGTACACCCCTCCATGCCATACAGAGGTTTCTCTATATGTAGATAGTTTTTTAGAATATATGTTAGCACCAGGAGGAAATTTGGCTAGGGTTGCTGTGCTCTATTTCTATATGTTATCCATTCACCCTTTCGTGGATGGCAATGGTAGAGTGTCCAATTTATTAGTTAATATACTATGCGTATATTATAAAGTTTTTAGATACCCAATCTTTTCTATAAATCATTATATTAAAAAACACTCATTAGAATTTGAAAGCTGTATTAGTGAACTCAGAAAAACACCTGATGGCATTAATTCTTGGTTAGCCTTTTTTTATTCATCTATAGAAAATGCCGTAGAAAATTTTTTGGATTATAATAATGAGAAATTATGTACGTAAGCAATTTAACAGGTTCTAGGCAAATATTGCATTTAGGCATCAGGGAAAGAAAAAAATTACATTCCAAATTTGTTAATTTTAACCAAAAACAAACCCATATTAGGTTAATGAATAATGAAATTAATGGACTACTTGTTTTTTTGCAAAAATATATACCTAGAGAAAAGAAAATTAAAATTTTGAGGATAAAACATATAAGCAGGTTACTTTTGAAAGAAAGGACGTTTTATTGGTGTGACTGGGTTTTTTTTCATATTTGGGGGGCATGGTTGTTAAGTGAGAGCGAATGTGTATTATCTGAAAAAAACCAGTATTTGAGGCTTTTTCGGTTTTTAGACATAGAATACACGGTTAGCGGATATAGGAACGTTAGGGATATAATATTAAATATTTCTAATTTTAGAAAGGATGATTTCATTTTTCCTGTTTATACAACTTCTGATGGGGTAATCGATAAAAATGTACTTCTAGATTGTTACCTTAATCAAGTATACCCTCTAGTATTAACCCCATACCCAAAAACTGTACATAATGTTTTAAAAAGTTCGATAGATTTTATATATCATGACTTGATTCATCTTTCTCTTTATTCAGCAGCAAAAAATGCCGATGAGCCAAATGTTCTTAAACCCATTATCCAACATTTCTTATCAATAAGGTATAAAAGAAAATTTACAATATTTGAAATGAATGCTGCTTTTTTTATAATTCATGAAGTGCCGCTGCCAGCCTTAAAATACGACAACTATATGAATTACTTTGACAGTTTAAGTTCTTATGTATCTGGAACTTTGGATGAAGCAGAAACGATTAATTTCAAGAATATTGTTAAGATAAACATGAAAAACTGGATGCTTTCTGAAATAGTGGAAATTTCTGGTCTTTCACTTGAAAAATTTATTACTATACAAAACAATTTTAAAGTGAGAAGCAGTTTGGAGATTGACCAAAGTTTTGATGCATCAAAAAGGCTAGTAATGTCCATATTAAATTCTTACATAAGAGTAGATTCGGGTAAACCTGAGAAATTAGATCTTAACAAAGTCATGAGTTTTATAGAGATGGAATTACCTGGTGGCACATGCCAGAAAGTAAAAGTAGCCTTTTCTTCGCTTGGAATAAAAGAGAGTATTTTTATGTGCATCAACGAAAAAAATATAGATGAGTTCTCTATCTACCTAAGTGGTAAGAAAATATGGGAATGCATCCCAAAGCTGAAAAACTATGCTTATAACGTGCTTCAAGATTGGGGACAGCTGATGAAAGATGCAGGATATATTCATAAAGTATGTTCTGGCGATTATGCCATGAAAGAGATAAAAGCATCTTTACTAAGGTTTATTAGAGATTTCCAATATGATTATATACAAAGCAAATAGTTTGTTGAAACATTTTAAAATCGCTATTCTGTTTGTATCATTTATTTTATCTTTTTTTCCACACATTAAGTCTTATTCAAACACTCTTGAAACAGTTGTAAGTCGGTCTTTGGTTAATAATGAAATAATATGTATTGCAAAACTGGATTCTAATATTAAGAACCTATCGAAGCCTAAGGCAATTTCAAAAATATTACCTAACCTCAGCATAAATAATAATTTTTCTGGAGCTACAAAATCCTATTCTATTAATTTAAACCAGAAAGTTTCGGAATTGGGAAAAATAAATTTAGAGGTTGAAAGTTCAAAAATTAGATCATCTTTAGGTGAAATTGAATTAAACCAAGACATTGAAGACATGGTAATTAAGGTTATAGATGCGTACATTAACCTATTGTTATCTAGAAAAATTTATTCTTTAAAAAGCAAGAATCTTACTTTTATCAAGAGCTATATGTATGAAGTAAGGTCTTTGATAAAAAAAAACAATATTGATCAAATTTATTTATCAGAAATGAGGTCATTTTTATCAAGAGCATTATTAGAGGAGCTAGAAGCAGAAAAAAATATGAGGAGTTCAGAAGCTCACTTCCAGTATGTTACAAAGCTAGACCCACACATTACGCTAGAAGATTTAAGTACGAAAAAGAAGCTTTTTTGGAATAATTTTGTAGAATTTATTAAGGAAGTAAATATCCAAAACAAAGACCTTATAAAAGCAAAAAAGGAGGTAGAAAATTCAAATATAGAAACCAATTTACGCAAAAAAAATTTACTTCCAGCTGTATCAGCAAATATGAGTGTTTCTCCAAGTGGTGATAAGAGAAATTTCTCATTCATGGTTTATCTGAAAATCCCATTATTTAACTCTGGAAAAGATTATATTGAGCTTAAGGAGGCTAGATATATTGCTTCAAAGATAAAATATCAACTTTCAATAACAAAAAGAGAAATATTAAAAAAATCTAAAGAATTGTGGGCTGATCATCAATTTTTTGAAAACTTCCTGAACTTGCACTTTGAAGAGAGCAAAAAAGCAGAGGAAAACTTATCAAAGTCAATATCACTAGCAAAGCAAAACCCTGAATATATGGTTGAAGTAGTAAGGCTTAATTTTGATTTGATTAGACTAACCATTAATCAAGAAACAAACAAAAAGAAATTTTTAATAAACTATTACAATATGCTTCACATAAGTGGAAATTTGGAATCGGAGTTTCAATATAAATCGACAAAGTGTTTTAAAGAATGAGAGAATTAAATTACAAGAACTACATATATGGTTTTATTAACGAAAACAGATATATCATAGAACCAATGATATCGGGGTTTTTAGGTCTTGCGACTTTTGGTGTGCCAGGGGCAATAGCAGGGCTAAGCTTGTCGATATTAGAGCAATTTTTGTTTAACTATAATTATATATCGTATAAATATCCAACTAAAATTTTTGTAGGACTTACAGCAGGTTATTCAGTATATCCCTCTTACCTTACTTCTTTAGCCGGCGGTATAATCAGTATTACCCCAGCTAAGTATACTTTGGGTATTATCGACAAATATAATATTTCATATCCATTAATTGCTTCGTTATCCGGAGCAAGCTACGGAGGAGTTCGTGGAGCCCTGTATGGTGGAGCAATTAGTACACTGGATGAGCTTCTGATTTATTTTAATATCACAAATAAACATTACTTAACATATTCTAGTGTGGCTGTGACAACATGCAATACAATTTTTAGTAAATCATTAATTGTTGATTCATTATCAGCAGGTTTTGGTGCTTGGTTAGCTAACTATGAAGAAAGTGTAGATGTTAAGTTGATACCCAGTAACTTTGCTAAAGATTTATACAAAGGTCATGCAAATGTTCTAAAGCCTGAAACAATAGATAAATTTACAAACGAGTATGTAGAAAATATCTTTACTAATCAAATAATTACACAAAAGATAACGCTGGATATGATTAAATTTCAGCAAAGCATAATCTATCAGTTTGAACATATTGATGCAAATATTGGTGATGGGACAAAAAAGTTTCGTACTGCAGCAGCGCATTACGTTACATGTGTAGTTTTGATTTCTTTTTCTGGCTTATATTTTCGGTTACTCCAAGAGTATTTTCAATCAAGATTATACGCAGAGTTAGAAAATGATTTAAAGGAAGTTCTGTTTACCAATGATAATTTATTGCGTATTACATATAATAAAAGTGATCATATTTTAGTAGATAATTTTCAACGTGATGCTGAGATAATTGCATATAAAGGCTCAGAAATAATATCCGGGAGTTTCTTTAAAATAGCTGATAGTATTCATTCATTATCCTTTTTGGTTTTAAATTCACCTGATATTTTACTTTACTCAATAATATATAACCAACTAAGTCATTATATTTCTAGCTTTTTGAGTACACAGATATCAACTTTAGACTCACAAATAAAAATGCAAGAGTCTGTTATTTCTACTTATCTAAAGCATGATATACAAAATATCAGGGTCATAACTGAAAGAAATGGTGTTAATTATTCAGCAAAAAAGTTGTCTTTTTTATATGCAGAATTGCACCAATATCAGTCTCTAAAAAATCAACTTTCTTTATGCTTTGAAACTTATTTAGGCCTAAGTGCTATGCTTGACCTTGTATTTAACTATTATGTGACATTTTCTAAGGTGTCTAATGGAAAGTTGGAATTTGAAGACAGGACACAAATTCTTTATTCATCAAAAAGGTTTTTTAGAGTTTTTACAATAAAGACTAAAAGTATGCAAGATATAGAGGCGGTTTATAAATCAATCCAAAGAGTGGAATTGTTTTTGGAAAAAGCTGCTAATATTAGTCAATTTAGCTCCAACACATGTACTGACTCAGTTTTTAGGCAATTTGAGCAGTCAGAAACAAAGGATTTACTTTTATCTGGCCTACAAATAACAGTGAGCAATCAAATGTTATTAAATGTTGACAGTCTTTCTTTGAAGTTTGGACAGGTATATGGATTAACAGGGCCAAGCGGTAGTGGGAAAACAAGCTTAGTTTCTGAAATTGCAGGTGTGAGTACAAATGGCCTATGTGGGAAAGGAATAATACTATATCCTTTTGGTACTAAGGTAGTCACTGTGAGTCAGGAAGACTACTTTCCATTAAATGTGACTTTACAAGAAGCGATTTTTTATCCTGAGGAAGTTAATAATTCAAAAATAGATGAAGTAGTTTATTTATTAGAAGCATTAAAAATCACTAAATTTGAATTAGGACAAATGGAAGATTGGGATAGTGTTTTAAGTGGAGGACAAAAGAAAAAAATATTAATTATATCATCATTAATAAAAAACCCAGATATTCTTATATTAGATGAAGCATTTAACGGACTAGATAAAAAATCAATAAATGAAGCCCAAAATTTGGTTAAACAGAAGCTTAAAGAGTCTCTTATCATATCAGTCGATCACAATACATACACAAATAATCAAACAGGTTTTTACGATCACTTGCTAAAGGTAATAAATGAAACGCTAATTGTTAAGGAAAATATTCATGATTATGACAAACTTTTTACTAACAATCAGAATACAGACAGGTTATGTATGAACGATGATTTTAGAAGTTTCATTTTTGGGGAAGAATTTACTAGGTTAGAAGAATAATTAGCTATAAATTTTTGTATAAGAAATTACGTATCAGCTTTCGTATTTAATTGTAATGATTAATTAACTGTATAATGAGGTATAATGTGGTGCAAGAACAAAATAAAGCTGTGATTATTAATTGTCGGCACTCAAGCGTCATGTCAAACGAGAAAGTTAAAAGTGGTATGCGCGCTTTGAATAAAAACTGGATAGCTAATAGCAGGCGGCATTTGAAAAGGAATTTTAAATTTCAAGATTTTATAAATGCTATGGAATCTGCTAACAAAGTCATCTCTGTTTCTAAAAAATTTGTTCATCATCCGGCATTCCATCTCTTATGGGAAAAATGTTTAGTAGAGGTATGGACACATAAAATTAACGGACTTTCTCAAAATAATTTTATGCTTGCAAAAAAAGTTATCGAAAGTGGTAAAAGTAACTTTGGTATAAAAAATTGAGAAGGTATTTATATGTTTAGTGAATTTAAGAAGTTTCATAAAGTTAAGAATATTATTACTGATGTGCTTTTGAGTAATAAGATTATGGTTTTTAGCTATTTGGTTGTGACTATTTTTTTTGGGATAGAGATGTCTATAAAACCATATATTTTAAAGGAAATAGTGAACTCTTTTGCACACTCAAATGATAAACTGCATCATTGTTTTTTATTATCATTTTTATATGCACTTGCTGGATTGTTAGTTTTTATTACAAACCATTTTCATATGGAATTACTAGTAAATGTCTACCCCAGAATACAATACAGCATATTACAAAGGTTGATAAGTAGTGTGTTTAAGACGCCATTTGAGAATCTTTCAAAAGAGCATAGCGGTTCGATAAGCTCAAGGATCACTATCGTTACAGACGGTGTTGTAGATATTATAAAACATTTATTTAGTTCTATATTTGGCAACCTTATTTCTATAATTGTAGCATTGGTTACTTTTTTTTATGCTGGCCAAATACATGCATTTGTGGCTCTGGTATGGATTGTTATTTATGTTTTATTTTTTTCCAGCATTATCTCGAATATAGATAGATTTTCTTCACTAGTAACAAAAAGTAATTATTTGTTTGGTAAAAATTTGCAGGATATTTTACTTAACTTAGTAAGTATAAAAATTTTTAGGATGGAGGCTAAAGAAAAAGATAGAATATGCTCACACTTTTTACGGAAAGTTTCAAAAAATAAGAATTTAGAGCATTACATGAATAAAGTTATTATGGGCCAATCACTATTTTCATTTGCATTACAAATAGTAAGTGTTTTTATTCTTGTGAAGCTGCAAAGGCAAGAAGACCCTGGTAAATACGTGCTGATCTTAACACTGAATAATGCTCTATCCATTTGCGTTAGAAATTTTACAAACAATCTGCAAAGGTTTATTAATGCTGTAAGCTCCGTAAATGAGGCTCTAAAAAATATTGATATTCGGGCTCATATTGAACCTTCCTTTGTTTCATCCCTATCAACAATTAGGAAACCTATCAAATGTATTAAAATTAAGAACATATTTTTTCAATACAACTACAATTCAAAGGCAATTTATATACGCAATTTATTAATTAAAAAAAATGAGAAAATAGCAGTAATAGGAAAGTCTGGTTCAGGTAAGTCAACTTTTGCCAAGCTTTTATCAGGTTTTTTAGAACCTAAAAAAGGAAAAATAATTTTTGACAATAATTGTGAAAATAAAAAATATGACCAAATTTTATATATTCCGCAAAATTGTTCATTGTTTAGCAGGTCGTTGTTAGAGAATATCACTTATGGCAGTGCTGCTTACGATATTATAGATATAAAAAATGCGCTTGAAAATGCTGAGATTCTTCATGTTATTGAAAGCCTTCCAAAAAAGTACCATACACAAATTATTGAAAACGGTGCTAATTTTTCAGGAGGAGAGCAACAAAGAATAATGCTAGCAAGATTATTTTTAAATAAAAAACCTGTAATGGTGCTTGATGAGTTAACTAATGAACTTGATAATATTACTGAGGGTAAAGTATTAAAGCAATTGATAAAATCATCAGACATACTGATATATATTACGCATAGACTCACAAACCTTGAATTATTTGATCGCGTTATATTATTTGACAATGGTACAATAATAGATGCTAACTATGACGGCACCATCCAGTCAAAAAAGTGAAAGGTTGCTATTGCTTTAAAAAACGGTATCGGGAGTGTTTAGATAAATGTGTAAATTTCGTTTTGGATTGTGATAACAATAAATAAAAACGGAGTTTAAAAATGAAGAAGAGACATCAAGAAAATAAAGCACTAGACGCGGCATTAGACGAGTTAATCCGACAGGAGAAAGATCCAAGTGCAATATTGTCGGAAGACGGGTTACTCAAGCAACTAACTAAAAGGCTTGTAGAGCGAGCTTTAACGTGAGAGATGGATGATCATTTAGGCTATAGTAAATATGATAGGAGCGATGCAGATAACAATCGCAACGGCAATTCAGCAAAGCAATTAGTAACCAACTGATCTTACCCCCGGAATTATGAGTCGAAGTTAAGAGACGAAACGACTAATATAAAAATAAAAAAGGTAAGGATATGAAACGAAGAACTTATGACTCAGAATTTAAAATAGAAGCGGTTAAGCTAGTAACAGAGCGAGGATACACAATGTAACAAGCAGCAGATAGTCTTGGTGTCAGTGATCTGCCCCCCCAAAAAAGTGACAAAAGTAAGTAGACTTAGAAAAATTTTTCAATAAAGTAAGTCACGATAAACTTATGAGTGAGATATCAAAACGGATAGCTGATAAAAGATTGTTAAAGTTGCTACGACAATTTCTAACAATAAGAATATTAGAGAACGGCTTAGTTACTCCTTCAGCGCAAGGCAACCCTTTGTCACCACTACTATCAAACTTGATGCTAGATTTGCTAGATAAAGAACTTACAAAGCCAGGGCACAACTTCTGCCGATTTGCTGACGATTGCAATATTTATGTGCGTAGTCAGCGAGCAGGACAGAGAGTTATGCGTAGTATAACGAACTTCATTGAAAGGAAGTTAAAACTAAAAGTGAATCAAACAAAAAGTGCAGTAGATAGAGTCTACAGGCGGCAATTTCTAGGCTTTACATTTACCAGTAATAAAAATCCAAAGATACGAATAGCGCCAAAAGCGATAAAACGTTAGGATAGAGTTAGAAAGGTAACAATTACTGGAAAAGCAACCAGCATGGAAAATGTTATGAGTAAGTTATCAAGGTATAGTAATGGTTGGCTTGCCTACTTTGGGCATTGCAAACAGCTGGGACGATATCTTGCTTAGAAGCATGGATGCGAAGAAAGATTAGATGTGCATATTGGAGGCAGTGGAAGACAGGCAAGAATCGTTTTAAACAGCTAAGGAAATTGGGTGTGGAATACGATTTAGCAAATCAAACTTCTGGTACTAACCCATGGCGAATAAGCAATAGCCCTGGACTTTGTATAGCGTTGAATAATGCTTACCTTAGAAGTTTAGGAATACCTAAATTTGTTTGTAAAGCAGGTTAACTTTCTGAACCGCCGTATACGGATCTATATGTACGGTGGTGTAGGCGGGGGGGGGGAGTTGTGAGGCTTCTCCCTATCCTAATTAGTCGGTGAATAGCCAATTTAGGAAGGTTACCAAAAATAAAAGAATATTCCCTACTGATGATGCGGTTTTTAAGTCCCTATACTTGACAATTCGCTACATTACTCGAAAATGGAGTAGGCCTATTCAGAATTGGAATGAGACTATGGCTCATTTCTTGATTAAATTTGATGGTAGGATTTAATATGGATGATTTGAAATTTACACAAACTGTTAGACCACCTCTGAACGAATACAAACAATGTAAAATGAGACAAGTTCTACAAATGAACCAATCCAAAACCATCTGGCTCTTGAAAGAATCACAAACCCAGATCGTAAAACAAACTACCGAGTGTCTCACTATGCTCATCAACATTGATATCAGTGAATGAAAATAAGTTATTTGTGTTTTTATGCAAATACGTGGAATACTCTGTAACACTTGCATCATAATTTGCTTTAATAAAATCATATGAAGAGTTTATTTGTTGCATTACAGATATATCACATTCGCTACATTTATCCGGATGATTCGCTAAAGATACAGCCTTATAGGCTATTTTCGCTTCTCTAAGCAAAGGGACTCTAAATATAGGAAGATCTAGAACCTCTAAGCTTTTAAACCATGTTTCTAATAAGTTACTTGCCATAATGACCTCTCTCATTTCAGATTAAAATCTGATAATAAAACCCAACTGAAATTCATGCGAATGAACTTGTTTTAATTTTGTTTGTCCAATGGGTTCGCCGTTGGTTCCAGATTTTACTACAGATAAATTTCCTTTAAAGTCCCCCAGACTAATATATTGATAGCCAACATCTATTCCCGTGGACTGATTAATTTGCAATAGTCCGCCAACTCCTGCATTCCAAACCAAACTTCCTTTTCTTTTTCCACGTTGTATAAACTCTTTGTTTGTTGTTTGTACACTGAAACTTTTTGGCTTGTTAATACCGTATCCCACCCCAAAAGATAGATATGGGATCAAACCATCCTTGCTATCCGTCAAATTAATATATCCGTTTAATATCATAGATATATTTCTACCTCCTTTTAGGTCGTAGGACTGAGAGGCATTGCTTGCAGATATATCTCTGCAGCTCAATTCAACATCACTCCTGAATAAGTCATTGAAGTCATAACCGAGGCCGATTCCTGCCACGGGTCTTCCTCTAAAATCTACGTTTTTTTTATCCCGGGGAGTTGATATGCCTCCTCTTATTTTCCCGTAAAAACCTCTTCTTTTTTCCATATTTTGATATTTAGGACTATCATTCTCTTGTACTGCGATGCCGTCCGCTTTGGCACAAATATTTTCTAAAACGAGAGAGCTAAACAAAGCAAATGTCAACAGACTTACCCTCTGCCTAGGAGCTGTTCTACAATTATTTTTGTTATTAAAGTCCAAATTCACAACTTACCCATCTCTGATTATTTGTTTTGTTATGTCTTACTCTCTAATAACTACCCATAACCCTGTTTTTTTTCTTTTGCAACTTAAAAGTTGAGAAATGTTTACCTTTTGAGGGGCTAGTCCTTTTGAGGGGCTAGTAAATTAATCAAACTTATTAAAAAAGCTTGCCCTATTAATGCCCAATAACTTTTTTAAAGGGTTTACAAGGACTTTTTCATATTATATTAGTTAAATTAGTTTGTAGGATTGGAGTGTAAGACAGAATATAAGTTTTCTCTAGAGGTAAAATGATAACAAAACCATCTGAGTCTGCTAAAAAAACAACTGATATCTCTCTCGGTTTGAAGGAAAGAGGTCTAGCGATCATAACTCCCGAAGTTTTAAACAGATTTTCCAAATTAAAATCTGAAAGATATTCTAATTGGTTCAACGAATTCTTGAGAAGAACAGACGAGAAATTAAGGTTAGAAAAGATATTTGAGAGGTTATTTAGCAATGATACAACCTCATATATGCGTAACGGTAAAAGTTGTAAGCTTTTTGATGTAGGGTTTGGTGACGGAACCTTAACGGTTAAGGTAGCTAAGTGGGTGGAAGCAACCGTAAGCGATGTAACTTATGACGGGATTGAGCTGGAAGGCAAATATGTTGAGCATACTAGTGACATATTACATGATATAGATATAAAGCATAATCTGAAGCAAGGCAGTTTCTTAAATAATGAAGATTTGAGTTCCTTTCCAGACGATTATGATATCATTATTGCATCTCATGTGGCTTATTATGCAAAGAATGTGAGTGATTTTGTATTATCATTAATTTCAAAAATAGATCAGGCGGGAACATTGGTTTTTTTTCATCAATCTGAGTTATCTTCTGTAACGGTGATGAGGAATAAATATTCACTAGATACTACAAGTTCTCCTACTCTAGAAATCAGAAATATACTAGAGTCTAAGGGTTATAAAGTGTTAGATATACTGTACCCATCATATATTGATTTTGGCAGTGCTGGTTTGGAATTAGTAACTCTTGATGATTTGCTTAAGGTGTATAGAGAGGAGGGGAGAGACACCATGCACGTGAAGTTCAATAATTTAATGAACCTAGTTGAGTTTGTATTCCATGCTCCCCTAGAGTGGTTAGAGAAAAACGGGAAATTGGAAGAAGCAATAGAAATGCTTAAAAGAACCCTTGTCAGTCAAAATTCATATCTAACATTTTGGGATGGTTTGCAGATAGCATCAAAAATAAAAGAGGTCGATAAAAAATCAATCAAGGAGATTGAATCAAAAAATGTTTTAATAAAAACTTCTTCTAGTAAAGAAAACAGAGAACCGGAGAAGAAAAAAGAATTAGTAGATCCTTTGAAATTGAAAATGGAGAGAGTTGATTTGGGCGTGTTAACACCGTTAGAAGCAGCTTGTTTTGAAGGGAATGTGCGGGTAGTTAAAAGGCTTTTATACCAGTTGGGAACTAAAGAAGAAATAGATAGAGAATTTAAAGGTCTAATATACGCATCTTTGAACGGTCATATAAAAATAGTTGAGTTTCTGCTGAGAGAAAAGTATAGATACAAGTACGATATAGATGCTACAGACGGCAGAAAGACTAAATTTACGGCTCTACATATAGCGTCCAAGAGTGCGTTATGTGAAGATGTCGAGCAAGGGAAATTATATTACAGGATAGCTGAGTTACTTATCGAAGCAGGAGCTGATTTATATAATGACCAATGTGGTGTTAAGGCGACTTACTACTTCTACAAAGCTAGGGAGAAATTCAGGAAAATCTACGATAAAGAGAAGTTTGACTACAAAGAGTTTATAAACAGTGTATCTCTAAGGAAAGAAGAGGAGGTTTATATTGAGGCGGTCAGTAGCAAGGGGAAGAAGTATATTGATCAAATACAATTCAATATCAGAAATAGAGTGAACGTTATAGAAGGGCCTCCAGGATGCGGCAAGACTTCATTATCTGCCAGGTACGCAAGGGTCTTGTTTAGTGAGTATGATAGAATAAATTTGGGTCATCCATTCATATTACCGAGAACTATTAACATTAAATCCGATCTTTTAGAGAATCTGCAAATGACTTTTAAGATGTTAGTTGAACATTTTTTTGGGGTTAATGTACAGGAATTTGAAAGTGATAAAAAGAAAGTACACCAAGACATCGCAGAAAAAATAAGAAGGTTATCCCCATTATTAAATTTATTAATTGTTTTTGATAATGTTATTTATTTTGAAGAAGATGGTAAACTGAGTACGTCAGCAGAAGTAGAGGAATATATTAAACTACTCAAAAAAGGAAAAAACATAAAAATTTTAATTACCACCAGAAGATATTCTGGAGATCTCTATCCGATAGAAATGGAATCTTTCTCAGTTCATGAGGCCAGGTCATATATTACAGAGAGGTTAGAAAAATCAGCAAGCAAATACGGTGATTACACCGAGGATGAAGTAGAAAAATTAATTGAAGTAGAGCAATTGATGCCGCAAACCCTTAATCTTGCTATGAATACTATTATAAATGGTCAGCTAAGAATTCGATATTATATAAAGACAATTAAAGATAAAGCGGCTCTTAGAAGAACCAATGAAAATATAAGAAATCTACTTAAAGGGAGAGCAGATCATCTTAAGACAGAACTATCAAAGAAGACTCTAAAGCTGGTTGGAAAGTCTTTAAATAGTAAAAACACTCAAATTAATCCAAAAGAATATATTGCAATTTACAATGATATTAGTGAACAAGGTGCGGTATTTTCTAATAATCAATTAAAAAATTACTTTCGTATATTTCAGGCAAATGCTAATGTGGACCTTACATTCGAGGTCGCGCTAGATGGGATAAGAAGGAATCGTGAGGCTTGGGATTTACTGTACCACGTTGCTTATTGTGGGTCAGAAAAATTTGATAAAAAATTCCTTATTGATGATATAAACATAATATCAAATGATGATATATATAACGTCGTAGTAATGCACCTAAACACAAGGGGTGTGATAAAGTTGGGCCCTGATGGGTTGAGCTCCTTTTCAATTCACAGAAGAATGCAATCAGAAGTTAGAAAGTATGTCAATTTGCATGGAATAGAAGAACAGAAGGCTCTCAAAGTGCTCGTAACTAGATTCCATAGAGTATTTTCTAAATTTAAAGCTACTGATAAACAAATCGAGCACGATTTGCTTGTAAGAAGATACCTTGGACATCTTGAGATTATTATTAATCATGTTTTTAGGCTAATCAGTAATAATAGTGAGAAAATACATAATATATTTGATGAAAAAGAACTGCATTTATTAGTGGAATTGGTAGAAAGGCTTGGTGACTATAAATATTATAAAACCCTCAAATATGCTGATTCATATAAACTCTACCAAGAAGCTATCACAATAATTGAAAGGGTAGGTGGAGCTTATAAATTGTTGTTGTTGCCTATGTATCAAGATTATGTAGATAAGTTGCAAAAAAAAATGAAATTATCATACAGCAAACTTTATTTTTATAATTTGAATGTTGGTACGATAAAGGAGAAAGCACGAGCCATAAGAGATAACAAAATAGTAACAAAACTTGACTTCTCAAACAGTGATATTGGACTAGAGGAGATAAGAGTCCTTGCTGAGGCGCTCAGAAAAGATAACACAGTGAGGTATCTAAATTTGGTTGGCAACAATATTGGTATTGAGGAATCTAGGGTTTTGTTGAATATGCTGAATGATAATTCGTTCATACAAAGAATAGATATATTTGAGAGTCCCTTCTCGATTCTTATTGCTCAGTTACCAAGGGTGGTATTACGATCTTCGAGTTCTTTCTTGTCTGGCGCAATTTTTGGAGTTCTCTCAATGCGCGTTGAAGGCCTGGATAATCGGTTTATAACTAGATGGCGTGGGGAGAGGTTAACAACTTTTTTTTATCTATCCGGAGAGGATATAAGATTTTATGTTATATTCCCAGTTGGGATTATTACTATGAGTTTAATGGCGGTTTTTACAGAAGCCGGAGTAATGACTGGTGCCTGCGCAAGCTTTATTCTCATGGGCCTAACGATAGGATTTCTTGGATATACAGAAGTTGACGGAATGGTTACTGGAGGGGTCACGGCTCTTATCAGTAGTATTATGGGTATAGTTAAAATATTTTTAATTAAAGCTATCAACTGGTACCAGTCAGGTGACACTGTGTACGAAAGCATAGAATGTGGATTATCAAAGAATCGTAAGAATAATGCCCAAATTCAAATTTCCCGAGAATTAGACCTAGATCTTTTAGATATTATCAATTCTCTTAAATATGAAGACAAAATTGCCGTAGCGGATTTCACTAAATATTCTTTAGGTATAGATAGTGCTCAACTATTAGCTGATGTATTTCAAGAAAATCATAATATAAAAAAAATAAGAATTAGCAAAGAAATTAGTTTTATAGATGCCGTCACAGGTGTAAGTACGTTGGGCAATTGGATAGGAGCTAGTATTATTATTTTATTTGGTTGTTATTTGGGGTTAGACGGACAAATAAGTACGGTAGAAAAAACAGGTTTTTGGAAATCAATGTTAGTAGGTTCTATAGGAAGTTATACTGGATTATATATGTCAGAGTCTGCTTTAACTACAAATTCTAGATTTTGGATCGCTGATGTGAGTTTATCTATATTCGGGGGTTTCTTAGGTGGATTAATAATCTATGTCTTAAAAAATAAAATAGGACGGGATAAAATAGTAGAATTTTTAGCAGAGGTCTTGACTAGTACAAGTGGAATATTTGGTTTTGCAGTAGCAGGTCTTGTTCTGCCGACAGTTGTAGCAACAGTCATGGGATTATATGGACAATATCAATATGGACAGATCGTAAAGAAAATCGATCAGTTGAATAAAGATAGAGAAGAGACTAAGGATAATATTGTAAACGATTCCTTTTGTTTGGAAATAGGGCTGAATTTTAACCGTAAGGCAGAAACCATAAATGATGCAGACTATAGTCAGTCGGTAATCGCTCATAACTTCTCTGGATATCTAAATAGTCATATAGGAATAACAAATAAACAGGGTTTACTGCAGGATAAGGATATTCTTTTAGCAACAGTAAGTGATAATCTGATATCAAGATTCGGCAAGTCATTAGGATGTGGTATTTTCAAGAAAATATACGAGCCTCTTGTGAGACAAGACAATTTTCTAGAAAAAATAAGTGAAATTGAGAACCTTGAACAGTACGAAAAATTATTTTGTCTTAATATACCGTTAATAAGTATTCCGAAATTGGGTTATATTTTATGTAGAGAAAATAGCGAACAAATGCAAGAAAAAATGAATTTCAAACATTACTTTTGTATTAATGAGTTAGAAAAGTCACTAGATCTGGTTCCAGTAATTGGAGGGGAAAGCCTATTTGAGTAGTTTAAGTTCTTAGCAAAGTCTTGGACTAATAACCAGACAAATGGGGTTGACCTGGTTTTCTCCCGAAAAAAGGACAGGATAAAGTGAGAAAAATCTCTTAAAATAACAATAAAAAAAGAGATTTTAAGATGAAGAAGACAAAATTCACAGAAGAGCAGATATCCCTGGCATTACACAAAGTAGATACCGGCCTGCCAGCAGAAGAAGTATGTCGAAAGCTGGGCATAGGTTACTCAACTTTTTATAGGTGGAAAAATATGGAGGATTACTTCCATCAGAAGTTAGAAAACTGAAGCAGCTGGAAGATGAAAATAAGAAGCTCAAGAAACTAGTTACAGATTTGAGTTTGGATAAAATGATGTTGCAGGATGTATTGGTAGGAATAGAGTTGAGATATAAAAGTTACCCACTTATAAGGAGCTTGGGTGATGTTATTGATAAACAAAATGATATGGAAAAGTTTATCCAAAACTTAATGAGATCAGCGGATATCGTTGATAAACATGGAGAGCTTGTTAGTGATCAAGACGAGGTACAGGTCTTTACTAAGCTTCTAGGTGCATTTTGTGATGATATCACACTGGGCGAATAATTTTGTGGGTGCTTGTTTTCCACAATAAAAGAGAATTTTATTATGTGGCAATGTATAAAATGTATAAAGGGTATTAGTGTTCTAGATCTCAATATGTTACAAATTATTTTATATATCATCAGGATTTGAGGGCAACCATTATTATGCTAGCGAAAAAAACTCTATAACCGGTTGAATAATAATTATCTTTAATATATAAATTTTTCATCTCCTGCGAAGAAATTCAAAGAAAATTAAATATATAAGATAATATGCAGACACATTTTACAGAGAAACACTATTTTGGAGATGATACAAAAACACGGCTGAAATTCTTGGCTGAAAATAAAAACGATTATCTAAAAGATCTGGGGGTGTTAGAAAACACTCATCTACAATACGTTAAAAAAAGACGCTAATATCAGAGATCCTCTAGCAAAGTATTAAATCAATAATTTGTTTCGTTCAAATATATGAAAAAGATGAATGTCAAGGAACTCGTATTCAAAGCGGGAAAGGGGGATGTTTCCGCGATGTACTGCTTGGGAACAAGCTTTGAGTTATCTGGTAAAGTAGAACAAGCCCTAAAATGGTACTTGGCCGCTTCTATTCAAGGAAGCAAGATTGCCCATGAGGCGGTGTCCAGAATGAAAAGGAACTATCCTAGCTTGTATAGAGAGTTAGGCTTTATAAGAAAATAAGCGAAATCTGGTAATTATTCACTGGGTTTTTAGTCTTTGGTTCCAACAAAACTCGTATCTTATCAAAATATTAGTGCCACCAATATTTATAACGTGGTTAGCTTATATACCATAAGAATTATGTTGCAATATTTTTTGCTCGTGATAAAGCTAGAAATTGCATAAATCAAAACAAAGGTGCAGTTTTGGTTTTTTGTTTTCAAAGTTAAGCTTTCTGTTGCTATTTGTTTTAAGATGTCGCAGCTGAGAGTTGTCCGTTGTCATTCTTTATATTTAACAATTAGCAGCATTAATTGACGCCAGTTTGTGCAAGTTTTCTGAGCAATCAGAATAAATTGATTTGTGGCTAATAAAGTTTAATGTGAGAGGTATTTTATGTCAGGTGCAGGAGTTGAAGCAGCGGCTGTAGGAGTGGGCAGAGAAGAGGGAGAGTTGTTGGGTGACGATAAGATAGTATCAAAGGAAGATATTGAAGCAGTTGGTGAGCCGATAGAGTTGATTAACCATTTTAGAAATATTTGTAGAGATACCAGGGAACATGCATCTGACCGTTTGAAGAAGTTGTTGGCACCAAAACCCTCTGAAGAGATAAAAGGGGTAATAGAAGAACTTATAAAAATTCTGGCTAGAGAGGAGGGGCTTACAACATACTGGGGCCAAAAGGTTGAGGTGATAAAAACCATTGGTTTTTTTATTAGGTCTGGAAAAGTACCTGATGATCTTATGGAAAGAGTAATTGAATTACTTACTATGAATCTTAAGCAAAATCTTAGTTTGGAAGTAAGGGGTGAATCTGCGACATGTTTAATGGATTGGGGGAAGCTCGACAGTCGCAATATGGAGAGAGTAAAGGTCCTTTTGAATGAAATACTAAGCGATAATGAAAATACTCCTGGAGCCAGGCTTTCTGCGCTTCGTTTAGAATTAGCAGACGATGATTTGTATGCGTTAATACGTGAAAAATTTATATGTCCGGAATTTCTCCGGGACATGACAAAAACAGACGAGATTAGTTTTTTTGGTGTTTTAAAGGCATTAATTCGGGATCATAAGCAGGAGCCTATACTCATAGAATGGTTATTAAACACATTAAAAAGTGGAGAAACAGGAACTCAAATAAAAGTGATAAAGCTTTTTAGCAGATTGATAAAATTTATCACAAAAGATTCTTCGACAAGCATTTTTGCTGCATTGGAGGTGGTTCAATTAAGAAGAGGAAAAGTAGAGGATAAGGACAAAATAATAGGAAGTATATTGACATTATTTCGTTACAATCCGCAATTAGCTAATGAGTTTTTGAAATATCAGAATGAGTTTTTTGAATGTCAGAATTACGATAAAAAAATATTTGTAAAATTAGCTGTAAGATTATTAAGAAGAGCCAAGGATTATACAGTACCTGAAGAGTCAATAAGTTATGCATTAGGACAATTAAAAAAATTTTTAGAAACTATTGAAGACGAGCGTCAAAAAAGTCTTAAAGAACTGTATAGATACGAGTATGAAATAAAAAGTTTAATTATTGAAACTCTTACAAAGCGAAAAGAAGATAAAAAAGATATTTATGGCAGGGTAATAAGCAAAATAATAGAAGAAATTACGACAAGGCGTATGGTAACGAGACATATATTTATTAGTGCGTCAAGAGCTTTAGGGAATTTTGCAGAAGAGTTACACAAAACTGATTATCTAGACGATTGCTGCACTTGGCTATTGAATAAATTAGAGCATAAAGATAATTATGTGAGAAATTCTGCTGCAGCAGCTTTGGGTAAACTAGCTGAAGCTTTGGGTAAACTAGCTGACAGAAAACCAAAGTATATGAAGAAAAAAGTAGTTCGTGGCCTTAAAAAGGCATTGGAAGTAGAAGTAAGATCCGCTGGTAATCGTTTTGTTATACGTAGCTTGATAAAAGCAGTTGGGAAAGCAGAAATTCCTGATTCTCTACAAAAAGACGTAGAGGGTCTCTTGCTTTCTTTGCTGGATGATACTGAATTGCGTGAGAGTGCATTGCTTTCTATAAAGCAGCTTGGAAAATTGACCGATGTCCTGATATCCAAGGATTTAGAGGGGGAAGATACATACTTGCATATTTTTTCCAAAGCAGGAGATAGTAAGAGCTTGCTACACATCATAAAGTCTTTAAATGATAAGGAGGTAATCCTAGATTTGTTTTCACAAGAAAATGGTGAGGGGAAAAAACCTTTAGATTATTATATAGAACAGTATTTTAAAAAAGAACAAAGTAATTCATTTCTAGAAGGAAGTTGGAAAAATCACGGTTCGTTATTTGAAGCATGCGCAGAACGTGGTATAAGTAATTTTTTCAAAGCTCTTTTTGAGATTTATAAAGAAGAAGAGTTAACTCTCAAAAAAATATTCAATATAGTAACACCAAATAAATTCGGGAGTAACTTTTTTCATATAGCAATTAAGAAGGGAAAAAAGGAAATAGTTGAGACCGTTCTGGGAGCAGGTGTTAGCGATGATGTAAAGAGTTACTATATAAACAAAAGAAATAAATACGGTGATGCTCCGCTTCATATCGCTGCAGCTTTTGGCCACGAAGATATATTAAAGCTATTACTTGAACACAGAGCAGACTATAACATAGAAGATAAAGAAGGAAATAGTGTTATACACACTGCTGCGATCCACAACCAATACAGGATAAGTAAAATTCTAATTTTGCATAGGGATAAGGATAAGGATAGGGTCAGTTCAAGTGGTGGTATTAGACTAGCTACAAATGGTCACATAGAATCATTTTCTTACAAAGATACTTCGTTTGTTGGTTTCAAGAATCAATCTATCAGTTTAGTTACTGGAAAGAATGGTTCTGGAAAATCTAGGCTTTTGTCTGATATATACAGAGATTTTCAATCCGAAGGAAACAGTAGATTGCGCTCTGGGAAGGAGAGTTATGTAGAAGCTTTGTATATCCCGCCAGATTTTAATGCAAACACTGCAAATCATTTGAATGTGTTAAAAGAAGATGAAATTAGGCTAATGATGGAAAAAAAGGAGGAACTATTGTCAGAATCTAGCTTTAGAGGAATTATCATAAAAGCTGCACTGGGTGCTGTTGGCGATATAGAAAAAATTGACAAAGGGGTAATCTCTCTGATGGCATCTTGCACGGTGGTTCCGAATCTTGAAAACTCTCTCGCGTGTATAAATGTTTTGCATCAACATTACATGTTAAGAAAGAGATGGGAAGATAGGTACGCAGAGTCAGATATTAGAGGTAAGAGCCCATTCTCTAGAAATCCTATTGAGGTCATAAACGAAACCCTTAAAATACAAATGAGAGCAAGATTTCAAATCCAGTTTGCATCTGATACTGAAAGATTTGAATGTAGTGACGATAGAAGTGGAACTCTTTTAGCATATGAGGAACTATCTTCTGGTGAGAAAATGATGTTTAGTTTGGCGTTGTGGGAGTATTATATAAACACAATGAATATAAAGGTTTTGTTACTTGACGAGCCCGACAAGCACCTTGATCCTGAGATAACAAGACATATGGTTGAATTGTTACAAAAACTTGAAGGAGTACAAGTAATAATGACAACCCATAGAATCGATACTATAGCTCTTATTCCAGAATCAGCAAGAATTTTTGCTATAAAACATTCAAAAAAGTTTGTAGACACTGTTAAAGACGGTGATGTACTGCCACGGGGGCCAAGGATATCTCCTATCACAAAAATTGAGGCTATGTATAGACTCACAGGAAATTTCAGGGAGTTCTCGGGGCACAGATTTGAGGTTTGTACAGAAAGCACCTCTGATGCAGAGTTTTATTCTGGAGCTTATAATACTTTATTAAGGATGTGTGCTTCAATACCAAGAGGAAAGCTGACAGCAAATAAGGATTGGTATATTGATGGAAAAAAAGTGGCAAGAGTGTTATCGAAACGCTATCAGTTGTTCTTCCGTTCTATTAGCGATGATGGAAAAAGAGGGGGTGGCGAAAGTAATATAATAAGTAGATTAACCAGAGATATGAACGCATATAGAGATATGAACGTATATAGAGAGGAAGGATATCCTCTTGTAAGCAGAGATCTGTTATCTGACAAAGAGTTTCATATACCTTATGGCATAATTGACTACGATGAGAACAAAACTTTTGAAGAAAGACTCAAAAGAGGTCTCTCAGACCTTGAAAAGAAAGCATCTGCAAGAATAGTTACGGCAAAAGCAAAGTATAGTTTGAGTGATCCAGATGAAGAAAGACCTATACCTGCAAGAAATACTTTAGAAAATTTTGTTTTTGATCCGGTGATTTTTTGCTGCATGGTTACTGAAACAGATCTAGATAGTTTTATGTTCGATGGTCTATATACTAAGGTAACCAGTAAAGAGTTTCAGAAGGAATTTAAAGAAATCTGTGAAAATATTAGAAATCTTTTTTCTGGAGAAAGTATTGATACTAGCGATTTACAAAAGCACATAAATTTATATTTTAAGTATTTTTATAAAATTTATTATCTGGATATGGTACCCGAATCTGTGGAGTCACAAGGATTAGCTATGCGTAAACAACGTATTCTAGCACAGTTATTAAAAAAGCTTTTTAGTGAGATTCAAGGGGAAGATTATGATTCGCTAGTGACTTTAGCAGAATTGTCTGATGAAGATATAGTAAAGAGAACAAAGAGTACTTCAAAGAGTAAAAGAACAAAACAAAATAAAGAGAATGCTCGGCTTTTTGCTGCAATAAAAGAATTTTTAAAACGCTTTTTAGAAAGTGATAGAACAAAAGCTTTACCGGATTGTTTGCGCTGGCTTTCTGATCTGCGTTATGGATCAGAGCTGCTGCGTTATAAATCAAAAAAAGAAGGAGATTTTCTAACACATATTATTAACCAAGCTGTCCAATGGTTATCGCATGACTGTACTGATGAGGATGCAGCAAGTTTTGGATTGACAGATGGATTAGTGAATTTCAGAGAGTTTGTTAATAGAGATATAAACACATGGAGAGATTCACAAGTACGAGGAATAATAGAAGGAGAATCTGAAGAGGTCTGTCTATTAGGTGTAAAAGCTGAAGGGGGTGAAATAGTTGGCATTTTAAATGTCGACATCAGATACCCTCGGAAATTTTTTAGTGAAAAGGGCCATAAAGATATAGAAGGTAGGGTTTTTGGAAAAAAATTATCCGATATAATTGCTAAGAAAGTCAGTAGTATAGGGTTAAAAATAATCCCTCTTGATTTAGCGCAGATATTTTTTGATTTGAATGATGTTGTTAGAAGCAACATTAGGAAAGTTATAAAATATGAAGAAATTCAGAAAGCGAAAGGTGAAAGGGCCTCTGCTGCACTTGAATCATCTGGCGCAGATGAGGTTGCTGAAGATACGGTTCCGTCTCCAGGAGAAGAGGGGAAAGAAGCTGCTAGCGGAGCGGTCGCATCTGGTGTAGACAGAGGAAGGGAAGATGGTAGACGTGAGTATGCTGAGGACGCTATAGCAGGACCTAAACTAGCAAGACCTGATAGACATGCAGGTGACAATGCATTTAATAAGTATGATAATCAGGAATATTGGTATCAAGGTACTGATATTGATTATATAGCAAAAGCAATGCTTGGAAACCAAGAAAATGTTAGATATGTAGGTGCATTAGGAGATGGGCATGGAGATGTCGCAGCAGAAGGGGCTTTAAGAACACACAAAGCTTTTCTTGAAGGAGATGCAGGTAGGGGACTAGTTGGTGTCTATAATACAGGAGGCAATCACTGGATTGCTTTTGCCATTAAACAGGGTATAGCAGTCTACAAAGATTCTTTGGGTCAAAAAAGAAAAGATCTTGAGGATGTTATAAAAAGAGTTTTTGGACTTGAGTTTAATGTCACAAACCTTCAAGAAGGCACTAAGGAGCAACTTGAGGAAAGATTTGTAAATTGTGGATTATTTGCACTCAAAAATATGGAGGTGTTCGCGAGAATGCCATTGGATGATCTCACGCCGACAGCGGGTTATGATTTTTGTAAACCATCAGAATTATATGATGATTCTTATAGGGCTGCAATTAGACAATTCAGAAAAGAATTTGCCATCAAATATGCAAAGGAGGCTCACGAAGTTTGCAAAGCTATTTTAATTGATAGAGCAAGAAAACATGCTTTGGTAGGGTTTAGAGAAGAAGAAGCTGTAAAAATAAAGTCATTATTAAAAAATATGACAAGTATTGAAATACCAGCTGTAGCACACGAAGATTCAGTGCATGTTGCGACGATAAAGGATACAGATGGATACCAATATGTAATAAAATATACTGCGGATACAGAAGAAGTCATAAAAAGTTTTATTTTGGATTATTTAAGAGTAGCAAATAGTAATGTGAGGAGAGAAAATAGTAAATTTTATATATCGCCTGAGCACATGAGGATTGAAGAAGGCACAGGACACTTACGAGAATTAAGCTTGTTGATGGCGAGACCATACGTAGCGCCAACACCAGAGGAGATTGATATTTTGGATGGTGAGTTGAAAGAAGAGTTTAAACAAGTGTTAAAGATAAGTGGTGATATTGCTAAATATAAATGTTTGAGAAAAGAGTTAAGCGAAGCTACTGGTATCGATATAGTGCAATTACTAGGTGGGGGCGCTCCAGAAGATCTGGCCGAGTTTGGAAGTGACGCCGGAGGAGGAGGAGGTGGTGGTGGTGGAGGAGGAGGACGCACATATCCAATATGGTATGCAACCAGGATAGAATATCAGGATAGGAGGTTAGTTGATTCTGTTATTGCATCAGCCGCTATTAATAGGGTGATCATGTCAATGAAGTTAGCCGCTCCAGCTATAGAGGTAATAATGGCAGGAGATGCAGTGGGTGCAAGAGATGATAGCAAAGCTTTAGTTGATGTTACTGACACTGCTGACACCAGTAAAGGAAATCCAGCAAATCCCCATACAGCTATTCCTAATAGTAAAAAGAGATATGGTAGATATACTACTCCATTAGAAGTTCGTGGTAGTCAAGTAACAAGCGGAAATGCAATCATATCAGCAGCAGGTGGTGTTGTAATGAAGTTTGTAGAGACTAGATGGGCTAGCAGATATATCTTTACGGAAATCATTCCAGTTTTATCTAAGCCATCAGCAGAAGAATATATAGCAAATAAAGAGTCAGGATTTATAGCAAATGAAGGGATGTGGATAGCAGCTCATTTAACAGGTGGTTTAGCATTGTCATTAGCATATCCAAGAGAGGAGGAAGTATCATTATTTTATAAATCTCTACCACCAATATTAGCATCATCATTTTATGCGGGTAGGCATTATTATCATAATGGTTTTAAGGAGCAGCTATTAGGTAAGGAATATGCAGATCATTATCTGGTTAATATAGCATCAGATATAATGTTTGGAGCATTGGCCTCCTTACAATATGCAAAAGTGACCTCAAATCCTGGAATGGTAGTTCAAGGTGCATTGCAATCAGGTTTAATCTCTGCTGGATATCATCTGAGTAGAGTAGGAGGAAGTGGTGAGGAAGCAGTAGAGGGAAGTAGTATGATCTCAACTATGGCAACAAATGTAGTTACATCAGTATATCTAGCAAAAGTGAGTAGTTATATGCAGCAAGTGCAATATGCACAAGCAGGAGGTGGATATGCACAAGCAATGGCGAAGGTCAATAACATAGCCACCTTAGTAACAACCACGGCACTGGTTCATCAATTAACAAAACAGGCAGTAAGTAGTTTGCTAAATATATTAACAAAGGCAATGTCAGCTACATCATCTTCAGAAATATTGTCAACTATAGATGAATTATCAGGGGAGGGTTCCTCTTATAATTCAACAACAGCGGAGGCTGAGAATTTATGAGACATTTAGCCTTAAAAAGGCTGGTATACAGTTGATCCTAGTGACAAGAAATTCTTAATAATGGAATTTGATGATTTTACTTGTAGTATGGCATCAGCAATTTGTACAGGACTTGAATTTATTACCATCGATGCTGGTATTAGGAGACTGGAGGAATATGAAGTGAACTCAGTGAATATTAAAAATGCCATCAAAGGTCTGCCACGAAGATTTGATAAGTGGCAGCAAGGCACAGCACCAGCGTGTGATGGAGCGGGGTATTTTTATACAGTTGGAAGTACTGGAGTAACTTGGTGTATGACAGAAGAAAAATACGCCTTTTTGGGTACGAAAACAATAATGATCTCCTTTAGTAAAGATCAGAAAATATTTCATAATAAAATACATGTCACTCATTCACTTCCTATACTTAAATTTTTAAGTTTGGGCCCAGATATAGTAAAACATGTATTGAATGATGAGCATTGTACTCTGAGGAGTAAAGAAGATTTTATTGCATATTTTGCTAATAAAAATAAAGGTGAAGTTCATACCACGCAAAGGACTGGCAATAGTCCGAATATTAAAACACCAATTGATGTAGTTGCAACTTTACTCAGGGTCGACCTAGATACGTCAAGATTTGAGTCGTATATTGCAAGTAAGAAAGAAAGTGTTCGCGATGATATACTTGTAACAGATTTTAGGAGACATTGTGAAAAACTATACAAAGAGTGGGTGATTCCTGCCGAGAATCCTGAAGAAATAAACGGGTGTAATTTTTATCATTTTTCAGTGGAGAAGATATAAGGGTATTAATAGAACACAGGCCAGGTACAAATTTAGTAGAAGCAATGGAGAATCTTTTCATAAGAGGTGATATGAGTGGTTTGGATGAATATATTGACTATTTTAGAGAATTTGACAGATAATATTTTAATAAAAGAGGTGTTTGATGAGTAAAGAAAAAGGTGAAGTTAGTACAGATGCTTATATTGAAGACGTAGTAAGAACCCTTGTACAGAATATAAAACTCGGTAGGAGGGAAAATGCAATAGGTGCAAGTGTAGTGTTAGCTACTATAGGTCATTATGTAGATATTATTCAGAGAGAGACTAGAATTCAAGTGGAGCCAGTTAAAAAAGAAAATATATTATATTACATAGAGGAAATAAAAAGAAAGGCTAGCCATATAATTGACGATAAGTTGCGAGAGGAGGTAGAGGATGCTTTAGAACAAATTGAGAAATCTACCAAGCACCCTGAGATAGAGACCTTAAAGAAATTTTCTGAATCAACAAGGCATGTTAGTTTAGCAGATGCAGAATCAAGAGCAAGAACAGTGGACTTTTTTACATATTATTGTTTAGTTGATTTAAATGGCAAGTTTGGTTCAGAGTTTGGAATTGAGGATGAATTTTCAACAGGAGGCGGTGGAGGAGGTGGTGGTAGTGACACCGGCGATATGTTAGCGGATAGTAGAGAGGAGGATAGAAGTGATTTCAAAGAAGATGAAGGTAGCTGTGGAGGTTCTGGCGGAGGTGGAGGGGGAGAAGGTGATAGTAAAACCTCAGCCGGAGTTTCAGAATACGACACCAAGCAAGCAACCATTGATTCAGGAGGAGATGCTAATAATAGTGTAAAGAAATCTTCAGAAATGTTCTCGTACTTTCAAGAAAAGATAATAGGCGAATTATCTCTGTCATTAACCCAGGTAGATGCTATAGATACTAGTAAAAAAAGTGAAGCAGAAGAGGAGTCTTCAAAAGCAAGAGAAGAGATCGAACAAGATAGGCAAGCAATCAATACGGCTGATGTAAATTACGAAATGTTTTTGATGGTAGATAAAGTGAATGTTACAGCTCCAGACGGCGATTCTGATCCTAATAATCTAACAGCTATTTTATACAGCGATATGAATATGCCATACTTTCCTGTGAGCACAGATAGCCTGATTACACTAGAATCTTCAATGATTATGGGTATAGCTGCAGCTGAACAATGGCCGGGAGGAGAACCGGGAGAAGTATATTAGTTAGTTTGTGTCTGTCCAGCAGATTGTGTAAGTTCCAAATCATTCATATTAAATTCTACCTTCAAATTTAATCAAGAAATGAGCCATAGTTTCATTCCAATTTTGAATGGGCATACTCCATTTTCCAGTAATTGATCTTACCCCCGGAATTATGAGTCGAAGTTAGGAGACAGAACGACTAATATAAAAACAAAAAAGGTAATGATATGAAACGAAGAACTTATGACCCAGAATTTAAAATAGAAGCAGTTAAGCTGGT
>JAUIIY010000013.1 GCA_030431375.1 Alphaproteobacteria bacterium | reverse complement strand
CCAGCTACAAATGGTACGGTTGGTGAAGCACCAGCTACAAACGGTACAGTTGTTGAAGCACCAGCTACAAACGGTACAGTTGTTGAAGCACCAGCTACAAATGGTACAGTTGTTGAAGCACCAGCTACAAACGGTACAGTTGTTGAAGCACCAGCTACAAATGGTACAGTTGTTGAAGCACCAGCTACAAATGGTACAGTTGTTGAAGCACCAGCTACAAATGGTACGGTTGGTGAAGCACCAGCTACAAACGGTACAGTTGTTGAAGCACCAGCTACAAACGGTACAGTTGTTGAAGCACCAGCTACAGCAGAAGCTCCAACAGCAGAAGGTTCAGAAGAAGGAACTCCAGATGCTACCACAGCAGCTGTTGAAGCTGTTTTAAATGCAGTTGGTGTAGTGGATGACGCAAGCCAAGTTTCAACAGGTGAAGATGTTTCAAGTGCACCAGTACAACAAGATGTTGATGTTGCAGGTGAGCTACCACAGGTTAATGAAGAATAATTCAGCTTAATAAAAGCAAATTAAAAGAAGCCCCCTTTTTATAGGGGGCTTTTTTATTAATATTTTCTTTACTGTTTTGAACTAATATATCTGAGTAACAAATAAGTTTGAGATATATATGGCAAATAGTGATGAAAGAACCGCTATACCAGATTTTTGGTATACAGGTGAGCATATTGAGGCGCTAGGTAGGCAATGGGAAAGAGAGGCGCCGGCAGCCGAAAGAAGAATCTTTAAGTATCCTACGGGGGAAGGCATAGATAAGACGGGGCTTACGGAGGGTATAATTGAAAGAATCAATGAATATCCTACCGAAATAATGTTGCCGTATAACATGTCGGGTAATCATTGGATAATGGTTGGTATAATTGTTAACCTTGAGGCATCGGGAAGAAAGACTGCCAAAATTCAATTTTCTGATTCACTGAAAGGGAAACATACTCCCGAATCCTTAGCACGGGCAACGCCTGGCTTAGAAGCTGAAAAAGTTAGATTAAGAGGCATATTTGAGGGTAGAGGATTTGCTGCTGGAGATATTACGATAACAGACTATCCCCACACTTGGATTCAGGAAGATGATAAAAGCTGTGGCCCTTATTCTCTTGAAAATGGTGCAAGAATGCTTGCAGGTGCTGGTGCAGAGCCTAATCCTCGTAGGGAAGCAATAAGGAAGAAGCAGCTTGATAAAATAGAAAATTTTGGAACCATAAAATCTATGTCTCGAGATAACTTGCTTGAGGAGGTTTTGAATCACTGGGTCTTTACAAAATTAGGTGGAGAGGCGGCTGATATAGTTCCTAATTCTGTAGAGCAAATTGTTGATGAATACAGAAGGATAAACCCAAGGGCTGAGAAAGATGCTTTGATTACAAGATTCCGTAGGGAGTATGGTTTAGAAAAACCGGTGTTCTATTGTTGTAATCGAATGAAAGAAATTGCAAAAGATTATGGTTTTGATCAAAAATATATTACTGCATTGGGTTTTCCTGAAGAAAAAGAAAAAATCGATCGGTTATGTCGCTATTTGCTTGATCAAAGACAATTACTTATGAGGCTAAGACAGGAAGAACCATATACAGAAGCACAAGTGAATAAGTTAATGTCTGATTTAATCACTAAGATTAGAGAAAGGGATGAAAGAAGCGATATAAGAGTTAAAGATCAAGTTGAGGCAATGTTTAAAGCAGTTTTGCCACATGACGAACCAAACAACATAGCGAAATTTGCTATGCAAAGTTATAATAAAATTGCTAGCTCCATAATAAATAATAAAAGAACAATGGGTAGACTTTTTGATTCGCTAGCAGCTGATTATGCGAGAAAAGCTGGTGAAGTGGCCGCTGCGCCAGCCGTACATCATGCGGCTGCAGAGGCTCTAGCTCCAGGGGGAGTAGAGTCTCGAAGTCCTTCTCCTGCAGTTGGTACTGTTTCCTCGCCAAGATCGCCGTCTTCTATGTCTTCTGATAGTGCACTTTCAGAGAGGGTGCCATCACCAGTTGCATTTATGTCAGATGCTCCTGCTGTTCCAACGCGTTCCACAAAAGATGATGAGTTTTTTGCTGCTTATGGAGATCAAAGTGGGTTTACTGAGATGCTATTAAAGGGTTTAGTAAACGACACTGATGAATTGTTCAGGGGAGATTTGGGGCTTACCCAAGAGCAGGCTTTTGCTTTTGCGAAGGAAGGGGTGTTAAAGAAGATCCCAAAGAGTCTGCAATTTACTATTTTAAGAGATCAAATAAATGCTTTAGAATTTCAGGATACACGTACTGGAAAGGATGGTGAGGTTTCTCCAAAATTAGTGGCTGTAGTTGTTGAATATGATGGAGCTAAAGCGGAACATGAAAGAATAAAGCGAGCTCGGGAATCAGCTGGGACTTCAATTGCTGCTCCCGTAGCAGTTTCTACAGCGGTACCAGCTCCAGCACCAAGTGCAGATCCTGCTCCTCCTCCAAGTTATGAAGCGACAATGCAGAATAGTTTTTTTGAGAAATATCCGACAGGAGCCGATTTGAAAGCTATGTTGAAAAAAAAGCTAGATACCGAGTTGGATAAAGCGCCAGGGCGTGAAGCTGAGATATTTGACAGTGCAAAAACAGCATTGAAGGACCGTGGTGGTGAATTAGAATTCGCCCCTGATGCTATAAAGGATGCAGTGGCCGGAATAGGTAATGCTTCTTCCCTGGATGAAGCTTTGGAGGGCATCGAAGAAGAATATAATTTGGCTTTAGTAATGCATCAGACAGCAAGAGTAGCTCCTTCTGCAACAGTGGCCACCGTCAGCACTCCAGCAGCTAAAGGTAAGGGCGCAGCAAAGGCAAAGCAACCTGAGGTGAATTCTTGGGAAGATGCGTTGATCTTCATTGGAAGAAACGTTAAAGAAGCCAGGGATCAAAGGGCTCCAGCTGCAGAAGTAGAAGGAGTTTTCGAATCTAGTAAAGCTTTTTTACGCGCTTCAACAACAAATTCAGATGTTTTAGATGCGTTAGATGCAGTGCCAGATTTAACAACATTTGAGGCAATATCAAATCTTCAAGATGAGGTCAAGCAAGGAATTGCTGCGCCTAAAGCCCGAACTGGCGCTGCACCCAAAGGTAAACGTTCTTTTTTCAAAAGAGTTTTTAGAAGATGATAGGTTTTATTTAATATTTTTTAGAAATTCCTTATTTAGCAGTATTTTTCTTTGTGAGCGATCTGCTATGTAAGGAATTTTCTGGAACCTAGTTTGTTTTTCACCATACTCAGTTTCGACTTCTTCGTAGAACATATCTTTAGGACGGCAAAAAACATCTCCTCCTGCAATATCTACATAAACCACTAATTCTTCCATGGTCTCCGAGTGCCTAGCTTCGCATAATTTTAGATATAGACCACCTTTTTTATGAATGTATGTTTCAAATTCTTGATATTTAGGATGATTTTGATTTTTTGACATAAGCACCTCAAAAATTTATTAGGTTAAAAGTTCTGTATACTAACCAACGGACTTATAAATTGCATTAGTCTTGTTGTGATATGCCCAATATTTATCGCCGTAAGACCAATGCCACCATTCGAAAGGATAGTTTTGGAAATTCTGTTTCGAGAGCGCCTCAATAAGAATTTTACGGTTCTTTTTTCCCTCTGCAGAAATAATATCCGAGTAAGTCTTATTTCTTGCAACACCATTTTCAGATGTGTCATCGACTATACTTCCCATATTAATCTCAATGCCTCGATGATCTATCAGTGTGACATCGAAAGCTCCACCTGTTGAATGAGGAGCATCTTCGAGCGGTGGGGCAACCCACTCACTTGCTAGGATTTTTATTTCTTCATCTGGCCTGGCAGGAAATCTCTTTTTAAGAACATCAACATACCAATCAAAAATTTCTTTTTGCTTTCCTAAACTTCTATGTCCTTCTTTAAACAAGATACAAACGCCATCCGGCAATGCAAGAGCTGCTTTTTCTAATTTTTCAGCTACTGTCTTTCTAACCATGTGATAATTAGCTGAATGCCAATCACCTTTTTTATCTAAGATGATTCTCCTGTAATTTCGAATATCAACCATTACTTCATTAGTTTCAACAGCTTTTACTGCCCTAACCTCAGGGGCCATAATAAGCAAAATATTATCAGCGTATGATAGATTGAAACTCATAAAAATATTATAAACCAACAAGGTTCTTAGCAAATTCTTTAGCATCGAAACTATTTAGATCTTCAACTTTTTCACCAATACCTATTGCGTAAATAGGCAGTTTAAATTTTTTAGCAAGGGCAGCTACAATTCCCGCCTTAGCGCTGCCATCTAGCTTCGTGACTATAATGCCTGTTAGCTTTACAGCATCATGGAAGTGTTCAACCTGGCTGATTGCGTTTTGGCCCGTTGTAGCATCAAGCACCAAAATTGTCTCATGAGGATATTGTTGGCCGTGTTTTTTGATTACCCGATCGATTTTTTGCAACTCATCCATCAAATTTGTTTTATTATGCATCCTGCCAGCGGTATCAATCATTACGATATCCGTTTTATCCTTTTTGGCTTTTTCAATCGCTTTAAAAGCTACACTCGCTGGATCAGAATTAGGTGGACCTTGTATGAAGTCAGCTTTAGCTCTGTCTGCCCAGACATATAGCTGCTCTATCGCTGCAGCTCTAAAAGTGTCGCAGGCAGCAATCAAGGTAGATTTTTTTATGTTATGGTATTTTGAAGCTAATTTTCCTATTGTAGTGGTTTTACCGTTTCCATTAACCCCGACCAGCATCATAACGCATGGTTTATCAGCTGGGAGGTCTAACTTTTTTTGGCAAGGTTGTAAGTTTGTTGCGATAATCTCTGCTAATTCTTCTTTGATTTCTTCTGCTGTGACTTCCTTACCAAATTTTTTCTTGCTTAGCTGGTTGATTATTTCTGCAGTTGTTTCAACTCCCATATCTGCCATAATCAGAACATCTTCAAGATCTTCTAAAGTATCGCTATCGAGTTTTCTTTTAGAAACGATATTTGAAATATTTTCACTTATTTTATTTGATGATTTTTTTAAACCATCTTTTAATCGGCTTAACCAACTCATATAATTTTTCCTATCAAGTTATCTGCCTCTACACCAGTTATTTTAACTTTGTGAACTGTTCCCGGAGTTAGCTTATCACTAATTTTTATTTTTAGGAAATTATCACTCTTTCCGGTGCCATCATTTTCAATAATAACCTCACGAACATCTCCAACATGGCTTTTAGTAAAAATATCTAGCTGCTTTATGCCTGCATCTCTTAGCCTTTTTGCTCTTTCTTTCCGAATTGCTTTATCAACTTGTGGCATTCTTGCTGCTGGGGTTCCTTCACGCTCAGAATATGGGAATACATGCAAAAATTGTAATTTTGCTTCTTCAATCAGGTTAAGTGTGTTCAAAAACATTTCTTCTGTCTCGGTAGGAAAACCTGCTATTATATCTGCGCCAAATGAAGTTTCAGGGCGAGCTCGTCTGATATCATTGCAAAATTCAATCACTTGCTCGCGATTGTGCCTGCGCTTCATTCGCTTAAGAATCATATTATCACCAGCTTGCAAGCTGATATGAATATGTGGCATTAACTTTTTTTCAGTTTTGAGCATTTCGCGTAATTCATCATCAATTTCTGCTACATCTATTGATGATAAGCGGAGACGAGTTAGATCCGGAACTAAGTTAAGTACCCTTTTGATCATTTGTCCTAAAGTAGGTGAGGCGGGTAAATCTTTGCCATAGTCAGATATATCAACGCCAGTAAACACAATTTCATTATATCCTTGTTCAAGCAAAAGCCTTACCTGTTCAACAATCCTCCCTATAGGAACGCTCCTGCTATTTCCTCTTCCATATGGAATAATGCAAAATGTACAGCGGTGGTTGCAACCATTTTGAATTTGGATAAAGGCTCTTGATTTGCCGTCAAAACTGCTTACTAAATGAGAAGCTGTCTCTTTGACTGACATAATATCATTAACAAAAACTTTGTTATCGTCTGAATTTTTGGAATAGCTTTCCGAGAGTAATTTCTCCTCATTACCAAGAACCACATCAACTTCAGCCATTGAGGCATATTTTTCTGGAGCAATTTGAGCCGCGCAACCAGTTACATATATTTTAGCATTAGGATGTTCGCGGCGTGCCTTTCTTATTGCTTGTTGAGCCTGGCGTTCAGCTTCTTTGGTAACCGAGCAGGTGTTGAAAACAAGGGCTTTTTCATTTCCTGATTTATCAAGAGCGTTTTTAATAACTTCGCTTTCGTAAATATTTAAACGGCAGCCAAAAGTGATTACCTTATCAGTCATTATAATAGATTCCATCAAAAATTTTTGTGGCTGGGCCGATCATCTCGACACTGCCATTTTCTAACAGTTTTATTAACAATTTTCCATGTCTAAATTTGATGGTGACTTGATTCTTCACTAAGCCTTTTATTTTAGCTGCAAAAGCTGTAGCGCAAGCTGCGGTTCCGCAGGCATTAGTTCTCCCTGCACCTCTTTCCCAGACTTGAAGATCTATTGTGTTATCTGGGCATATTTGTGCAAATGAAACATTTACCTTTTCTGGAAATAAGGGGTGATTTTCAATTTTTGGACCAATTTCATCAATGTTAATATCGTTATTATTATCGACAAAAAAAATAATATGAGGATTACCAATATTAACTGCAACACCAGATGTAAGAGCATATTCTGGAAAATTAATATTGTGGCTATCTGTGTTTTGACTAAGAGGAATTTTTTGCCAATCTGTTGATGGATAGCCCATGTTACAACTGATTTGTTCTTCTGAAACTGAGCATTGTGATATTTGATCATTAAACTCAATTGTGACATTTTTAGAGTTTTTTTCTTCAGATATTAATTTAGCAACGCAACGAGTAACATTCCCGCATGCTTCGGCAACAGAACCGTCAGCATTAAAAATTAGCATTTTTATGCCAGCTTTTTCTGAATTTCTTAAAATAATTAACTGATCACATCCAATGCCCATATGGCGATCGGCCATTCTCATTATTAGTTTGTCATCGGCAAAAATTTCTTGGTGACGCTGGTCAATTATGACAAAATCATTCCCTAAGCCATGCATCTTAATAAATTTGATTTGTTGCATAAGTTGGTTGAAAAAATTCTAATATTTATATATTGTAAATAATTACACTGATCTTTAACTAAATTCCATAAAAAATGGACAAAAATCTAAAAGAAACTATTGAAGATAGCGAGAATGCTACCATACGTGAATTGCCGCACAATATTGAAGCAGAGCAAATATTGTTGGGTAATTTAATGGTTAATAATGAAGATCTAAATAAAGTGTCAGATTTTCTTTTTCCTGAGCATTTTTATGAGCCTTTCCATAGGAGATTATACGAGGCGATTCAGAAATTTCATGATAAGGCTGTAATTGCTAATCCAGTTACTTTGAAGAATTTATTTGAACATGATGAGGCATTGCAGACAAAGGGAGGATCTACCTATCTCGCAGATCTTGCTGGGCTTGCTATAAATATCGTAAATATCCATGACTACGGGAAAGCAATATATGAACTGGCACTCAAGCGTAGTTTGATAGATTTGGGTAAAGAAATCGTCAATGACTCGTTTCAAACAGATCTAAATGTATCTGCTCACGACCAGATAGAGAATGCAGAGCAAAAATTATTTCATTTATCAATGAATGATATTGAAAATCAAAAAGGCTTCGCACTGTTGAAATATCCTCTGTCTAGAGCAATTGACAGGGCACAAAATGCCTTCAAAAACAAAGGAAAAGTTTCGGGTATCGCAACCGATTTTATTGATTTAGATGAGATTTTGGGTGGGTTTCAAGATTCTGACTTGGTGATTATGGCGGGTCGTCCTTCGATGGGTAAAACAGCTATTGCCACCAATCTTGCCTATAATTGTTGTAAATCAATGGTAAAGAATCATGAAAATAGCATAAAAAATAAGGAAGAAGGATACACTGATACAAAGCCTAAGGCTGTTGGCTTTTTTTCTCTCGAGATGTCATCTGAGCAGATTGCAACCAGGATGTTGGCGATGATATCAGGCGTAAGTTCGTCTAAGTTAAGAACAGGCCATATTGATGAAGACGAGTTTGGCGATATTGCAAGAGCTTCCCAAGAATTAGGTGAAATTCCGTTTTTTATTGATGATACACCGTCCCTAAGTGTTTCTGCTCTTAGAACCAAAGCTAGGCGTATGAAAAGAATGCATAATCTTGGGTTGATCGTGGTCGACTATCTGCAGTTAATGAGAGCTAACTCTAGCAATCGTGAGATGAATAGGGTGCAAGAAATATCTGAAATAACCCAAGGTTTAAAGGCCATTGCAAAAGAACTAAACGTTCCGCTCATAGCCTTGTCGCAGCTTTCTAGGGCCGTAGAGCAGCGTGAAGATAAAAGACCGCTTTTGTCTGACCTTCGTGAGTCGGGCAGTATTGAGCAAGATGCTGATATTGTGATGTTCATATATCGTGAGGAATATTATCTGATGCGTAAGAAACCTAAGGAAGGTACGGAGCAATATGCTAGGTGGCAAGAAGAAATGGAAGATGTTAGTAACATCACGGAGCTGATTGTTTCAAAGCACAGAAATGGTCCGATTGGAAGTGCGAAGTTAATGTTTGATGCGAATTACACAAGATTCAATAATCTTACGAAAAATTATGATTCAATCTAGCAATTCACTTACATATTTGAACGTGAATCTTGCCAATTTAGTGCATAATTATAACGTAATTTCTCATTTTGTTTCTCCTGATGAAGTTTCAGTTGTAATTAAATCTGATGCATATGGCGTGGGAGCAGAGGGTATTGCCAGAGCTTTATATGGAGCTGGGTGTAGGTCATTTTATGTGGCAACAATAGATGAAGCTGTAGAAATAAGGAATATTCTAAATCAGGATGCCAAAATTTACTGTCTTAATGGTATCAACCGGGGAGAGGAATATTATTTTCTTGAATATAGAGTCATTCCAGTTTTGAATAACTTTAAACAAATATCATTATGGGGTGACTTAGCAGAAAAATTAGAGATTGAGTTACCTGCTAATATTTTCTTTGATACAAAAATGTATCGTTTAGGATTTGATTATCATGACGCTGAAAAAGTAAAAGAGATATTGCAATCACGTCGTATTAATATTCATTTTATTATGAGTCATCTATCTTGCGCTCATCTCAAAGACCACGAATATAATCATTTGCAATTAGAAAAATTCAAACAATTGGCAGCTCATTTTCCAAATTATAAAACGTCATTTTGTAACTCTGATGGAATTTTATTAAGTGAAGAATTTAAACAGTTTGATCAGGTTAGAGTAGGAATAAATTTATATGGATATAGCTCTTACTCATCGGAATTAGATCTAAAACCCGTAGTTAGTTTATATAGTACAATTATTCAATTGCGGGAGATCAAAGAAGAGGGTTATATAGGCTACAGCGCACTTGAGAAAGTTACACCAGGAATGAAAGTTGCGATTTTGGCGATAGGTTTTGCCGATGCCTATTTTTTAAGGCAAGCAAAACAGCTGCAATTATATATAGCTGGAAAAAAATGTAATGCCATTGGCCTTGTTTCAATGGATTTATTAGCAGTTGATGTAACAGGTATTAAAGATCAAGATTTGTATGAGGGGCAGGTGGCAGAAATCTATGGTGAAAATATTTCTATTGAAACTGTTGGCGAAATATCTAATACTATTAGATACGGCCTGCTTACTTCGCTGGGCCGCAGAGTAAAAAGAAATTATGTTGATAAATAAAATTATTTTGGCGAATCGCTCAATAGGGCAGTATTTCCTAGCTTTTTGTGCATTGGTGGGGAACGCTACCAATTTCATTTTGGCTTCATTGAGAGGAATATTTTCTTCACCATTCTATTTTAGACAGCTTCTCGAGAATCTTGTTGAGATAGGTTTTTATTCATTGCCTGTAGTTGGTATGACTGCAATTTTTACAGGTGCAGTACTTGTTTTGCAGAGTTATACGGGTTTTTCGCGTTTCTCTGCGGAAAGTACTATTCCTATGGTTGTTGTTTTATCAATTACACGCGAATTAGGGCCTGTGCTTGCGGGTTTGATGGTAGCAGGAAGAATAGGGGCATCTATAGCTGCAGAGATTGCAACAATGAAAGTGACTGAACAAATTGATGCGCTAAGAACCCTAGCAGTTTCTCCTATACATTATCTTGTTACGCCAAGAATACTTGCAAGTGTGATAGTTCTACCATTGTTGGTATTAGTTGCAGATATTATTGGTATTATGGGTGGATATATAGTGGCAACCAAAAAATTAGATTTTAATAAAGCTATATATATTAAAAACACAGTGAAATATTTAGAATCGGAAGATGTTACATCTGGTTTAGTAAAAGCAGCTATCTTTGGCTTTCTGATTGCATTTTCAGGATGTTATAACGGCTATTCTGCTTCAAAAGGAGCAGAAGGTGTGGGTAAAGCTACAACCAACGCTGTAGTTACCGCTTCAGTTCTAATTTTATTATTTAACTACTTTACAACGGAATTATTCTTTAGCAAATGACAAAAATTGAAGATCAGGAAGAAAAGTTTGTTATTAGAGGGCTATCGAAGCGCTTTGGAAGTAAAGTGGTGTTAGATAGTCTAGATCTTGATGTATATAACAACGAATCTTTAGTGATACTTGGTGGTTCTGGAACCGGTAAATCGGTACTGATTAAAACTTTGATAGGGCTTATTGAACCAGATAAGGGGTCCATTCTATTTGACGGTCACGAGATTACAAAATTAGATAGAGTTGAAAGGAATCTCTTAATGAGTAAGTTTGGCTTTTTATTTCAGGGTGGTGCCCTATTTGATAGTATGCCAATATGGGAAAATATTGCTTTTGCGTTGATTCATAACAAGGATATCCCGAATTCACATGCCAAAGAAGTGGCAGAGCAAAAACTAAAAATGGTTGGTATGAGTAGCAATGTGCTATATTCCTACCCTTCGGAGTTGTCAGGTGGTATGCAGAAGCGTGTTGCGCTTGCGCGAGCGATTGCTACGGATCCAGACGTGATATTTTTTGATGAACCGACGACTGGGCTTGATCCAATTCTTTCTAACGTAATTAACCAGTTAATTATCAAATGCCGTGAAGAGAATAACGCCACAACCATTGCTATTACTCATGATATAAATAGTGCAAGGCAGATATCTGACAGAGTAGCCATGTTGTATCAAGGAAAAATCAGCTGGATTGGAGATGTTAAAGATATTGATAAGCCTAAAGATCCAGTGTTCAAGCAATTTATTCGAGGGGAAATAGAGGGGCCTATTCCTGTTGACATAGTAAAATAATGGCGAAAAAAAACCTATTATATATTTGTCAGTCATGCGGATCTGCTCATACTAAATGGATGGGGCAGTGCCCAGATTGTAATGAGTGGAATACAATTGAGCAAGAAGCTCAGATATCTGATAATTACAGCGCTACTAAAAGTTCTGGCAGTAAATTACAATTCGAGAATTTGCAGGATGATATCAAAATAGAGCCAAGGATTGAAACTAAGATTCAAGAATTGGACAGAGTTCTTGGTTCGGGCATAGTTAAGGGTTCAGCGATTTTGATAGGCGGTGATCCTGGTATCGGTAAATCCACTTTATTACTACAGTTAGTATGCTCATTATCGGAGCGGAATAGGAAATGCTTATATATAACGGGTGAGGAGTCGTTAGAGCAAATAAGGCTCAGGGCGATTAGGTTAGATCTGGATCATCACTCGGTAAATTTACTTTCAGCGACAAATATCAATGATATAGCATCAACCATTTCAGGAGATTTAAAAAACAAGCCTGATTTAATAGTTATTGACTCCATCCAGACAATGTTTACACCTGATATTAGCTCTGCTCCGGGCACCGTTTCGCAAGTAAGGGCTTCATCGCATGAACTAATATCTCTGGCAAAAAATCATGGCGTTTCGATTATTATTGTTGGCCATGTTACCAAAGAGGGGCAACTTGCTGGTCCTAAGGTTCTCGAGCATATGGTTGATACGGTTTTATATTTTGAAGGAGAGAGAGGTAATAATTTTAGGATATTACGTGCTGTAAAAAACAGATATGGCGGGATTAACGAAATCGGCGTTTTTGAAATGCAAGAAGGTGGTTTGGCTGAGGTAACCAATCCGTCCGAGCTATTTTTGACCGAGCGTAAAAATAATGTGAGTGGGGCTGTTGTTTATGCTGGTATTGAGGGTACAAGACCCTTATTGGTAGAGATACAGGCGCTAGTGGCTCCAACTCAGATGGTGTCGCCGCGTAGAGCCGTAGTTGGTTGGGATTTAAACAGATTATCGATGATGATAGCCGTACTCGCTACTAGATACGGAATCAATCTTGGTAGCCATGAGGTTTATCTGAATGTCGTAGGTGGGTTGAGGGTTAATGAACCAGGTGCAGATTTGGCGGTTATTTGTGCACTGATATCGGCCTTAAAAAACAAGGCATTGCCAAATGAAACGGTAATAATAGGTGAGGTTGGTCTTTCAGGTGAGGTGAGAAAGGTATCACGTCTTGATGCAAGATTGACAGAGGCTGAAAAGCTTGGTTTCAAGCATGCTATTATCCCAACAGGTAGTAGTGTAAGTAAGAAAACGAGTTTATCACTTAATCAATTAAGCCATATTAAAGAGTTATCTGAATTTTTTTAGAAATTTGTCTGAAACGCCATGGAGTCCTATGTGACTTGAAGCAAGTCAATTCCCGATATTTAAGATTGGCATGTCCAATGATCAGAGTATGACCTATTCTTCTGGAAAAATTTCCTCAGCTTGAGTTTCTATATATAGTCATTAGGGTGATGCTGATCTTTTCTTCTCATTATTAAATTTCGTTTCTATTTTATAGTAATCACAATCTAAAACAAAATTTATGGACTTAGTTACACAGCCTCAGAAATTTACAGAGATTGTGTAACAGAAAAAACAAGCTTGTTTCTTATTTATATAAGCCAGATTAGATGAATTATATGAGTTGCGATTAACAGTTAATATTTATCCAATAACTCTATTAACTCTTGTTTGCTGTATGGTTTTTTATGTAATCACTAGCGCCTATTGCAAGACACTTACAGAGATTGTGTAACAGAAAAAACAAGCTTGTTTCTTATTTATATAAGCCAGATTAGATGAATTATATGAGTTGCGATTAACAGTTAATGTTTATCCAATAACTCTATTAACTCTTGTTTGCTGTATGGTTTTTTTATGTAATCACTAGCGCCTATTGCAAGACACTTATCTATCCAATCCTGGTTTTCAACGCCAGTATGTATAATTACCTTTGTTTTTTTCAAAATCTCTTTATCTAGTAGTTTAAGAAAGTGATAGCCATCAATTTTTGGCATCATCAAATCAAGTAATATAATATCAATGTCGTCGTTAGAGGATAAATATTCTAGAGCTGAAGTGCTGCTTTCAAAAACAGCATATTCATAACCTATAACCCTAAGCATTAAAGAAGTAGATATTAAGATTGATTCTTCATCATCTACAACAGCGATTTTTCTAAATTTTTTATTCATTTTGTTGCCTTTTGATTGGAATTTCAAAGGCAAAAGCTACTAAATCCTTATTTTCTTCTTTTCTTTCTACCCATATTTTACCTTCATGCCGTTCTATTATTTCCTTTGCTATTGCTAGGCCAAGACCAGTTCCCTTAGCGCTAGACCTTCCGATTTTGCCTTGTGAAAAAACGTTAAACACTATATCAAACTCCTCATCAAACAGATTGCTATAGCTATCAATTTTAAACTGAAAGTTATGTTCATCTGATGATAAATAGAGATTGATATCTTTTTCTTGATTGCCATATTTAAAAGCATTATCAAGAAGATTTCTGATTACCTGCGCAATTCTACTTTTATCGCATGTTATGTATAGATTTTCTGGTAAATTATTAAAGACATTAATTTTTCTAGAACTATGCAAATAATCAAATTCTTTTACTACCTCCGTTACAATTTCAAAAATACCATTACTGTCACAATTGAAACGCATTTTATTATTTTTTAAACGAGATATATCGAGCATATCAGTAACTAATTTTAATAGCCTTTTATTATTTTCGATTGCTGTTATGAGATAATGTTTTTTGGCTATTACATCTAAATTATCCCATTCATCAAAAAGATTTCCTAAAATGGTGGTTAAGACATGCAAAGGAGTTTTAATCTCGTGAGACACACTGTCTAAAAAGAAAGATTTCGCCTTTAAAGCTTCTTCTAATTGTTTTTTTTGCTCTATTTGTTCTGTTATATCAACTGAAAGACCTAATATTCCGGCAAATTCATTATCACGGTTAAGTAGCGGAATCTTGTGGCTCAAAAAGAAGAAATGTTTGTTATTTCTTTCAACTTCTTCTTGGAATAAGAAATCTTTTGCTTTCTTGGCAACCATAACATCGTTTTCCTGAATGGATTCAGCTACTTCTGCAGGAAAAAAATCTGTATCATTTTTGCTTTTTATATCGGGCATATCAACCCCGAAAAACTCTGCTTGTCTTCTGCTACACCCCCTGAAAGAACCATTTTTATCCTTCCAATATATATGCACTGGTAAATGCTCTAGCAACTGCTCTAAAATATTTTCTGTTGAAAGGTAATTGTTAGCACCGTTTTTATGGTTATGCTTTGTAAGTTTGATTCCCAAAGGGACTACGTAGCTTTCTGCAGGACAAATATTTTGCATAGACATTGAAATTATTTTGTACCTGACCTCTGGATAAATATCAAAATCAAAATCCTCAATTTCGCACCACATCGACATTATCGCGCATTCTTCAAAAATAAATCTACCACATTGTTCATATGCTTTTTTATATTTGCTACTAGTGTCATCCAAATTTTTTCTGGATAAGAAGCCAATGATCGTTTTTTCAAATAATTTTTTATATTCCAAGTTATTTTCTAGCAGCTCACTAACTTTTTTCTCGTAGTAAGGTACCTTACTATTTTCTCTATATTCATCCCAACGCTTAACGGAAAATTTGGTTTTGCTTAGGATTTTCTTCATTTTTTCTAAATTACGCTCAATCCAATTATCACCCATTTGTAGGGACTCATGATATGCAGCTTCCTCATTCCAGCTATTATCATCTTTTATTCCAACATTAAATCTGGCCAATGTGTCGCAGACAACAAAAACACATTCCTTAAAATTGTCATTGATCAGCTCAAGCATTGCTTCGAATTTCTTAGAGTTATATGATGGGTTTCCCATGCTGACTGAAACCACAGCTTTGGAATTGGAGAATTGAAAATTTGGATCAAAATCCAATGGTTTAATAAGTTGAGCTCTATATTTATTCATCTTATTTTCTGTAATAAATTATTAAAAAAGTAACAGTTCCCGACGTAATCAAAGTAAGGCCATAGCCATATACCAAAAGCCAGTCCTTATTGATAAGACCATGTAGCAAAGTAAAAAACTGGATTACGTTAAACCCAAAAAACATTACGTATGACAAATTAGAAGAGTCTTTGTTTTTTAGGATGTTGATTATCTGAGGTATAAATAAAAAAGCATTCGCAAACAGGCACACCCCAAAAAAAAGTTCTATAGTTAAATTCAAATTAGTCATCGTCCAGTTCCTATTAAGTTTGTACTTGCATTTTCATGGCTTCGAGAAACAAAAGAGTGAGAAGTTATTAGTTTGTTTTTTCATATTGATGCTACCTTAAAAATTATCCCCAATATTCGTGTTATCACATGTTTCAATCAAAAAAAAGATAAAAATAAACTTTTTTATTCAGGGTTGAGAATTTTTTCAAAAATTGCTGCTTAAGATTTTGTTAATCTTTCTATGCCAGACTTAATATGTAGATAAAATAAGTGAGAAAAAGATGCCAGGAAAAGGAAAAAAAGGAAAAGGAAATCAACATAGCAAAACACAAGTGATTACGGTGGTAGAGGCGAGAGACAGACTTCAAGCAGCAAAAGCAGAAGCAGAAAGGGAAGGTGTAATGGTAAGCCAGGCTGAAGTAAGAGGAAAACTAGCTGCTCTGACAAGTGAAATGGACACAAGAAGGAATAAGTTTGATACTCCATTAAAAAGATTTATGGGAAATTTAGCATCATCTCATGGAGCTCGCCATGATTTTGAGGAAGATGAATTACAGGCTTTCGGAAAATTTGTAAGAGAGCTTCAAGAAATAGGGGTTTTAGATTTAAGAGAGCCGCAAGCTGCAAATCTGCGAGATAAAATTGATGATATCGACGTTCATGGAACAAAGCAAGGTTTGTTAGGAAGATTTGTTAGAGGAGCTCGTGTTTCGAGTCACTCAAAATTTTTAACTTTATTTGAGCAGGCGGTTGAGAATGGTCTATTGCAACGGGCGCTTAAAGCTTATGATAAGACACCAGAAGGTGGACGTAAAAAGCAAGCGGTAGGAAGAAAAGTGTTTTATAGGAAAAAAGTTGCTGAAGCTGAAGAAAGAGTAGCCAAAGCAGCTCTAATTGCAGAAGCGGCTGCACCGGCACGAGCAGCAGAAGTCGCTGCAGCAGCGCCTCCTGTACCAGCTCCAGCAGTGGCACCTAGGTCCACTCCATTAGCGGCGGGGTCAGGTTCATCAGTGGTAGAAGCACCTACAGCAGCAGCATCAGCTCCAATGGCAGCAGCATCAGCTCCAATGGCAGCAGCAGGTTCGCCAGCGGCCGCAGCACCTCCGGCACCAACTCCAGCGGCAGTGGCAGCTAGGTCCGCCTCACCAACAGCAGGAGCCTCTGCGGCACCTCCATTAGCAGATACAGGAGAGGTAAGAGCGAGGTCAGGTTCACCAGCGGCTGCGTCAACAAGAGAAGGGGCAAGTTCGTCAGCGGCTGCAGCCCCTCCAGCAGCAGGAGAAGTCGCTGCAGCACCAACCACAGCAGTCCCGTTAGTAACGGCGCCAAGCAGAGAAGTGGGCAGGGATGCAGTGGCAGCTAGGTCCGCCTTACCAGCAGCAGGAGCCTCTGCGGCACCTCCAGTAGCAGATACAGGAGAGGTAAGAGCTAGGGCAAGTTCACCAGCGGCTGCAGGTTTGCCAGCAGCAACACCAACTCCAGAAGTAGCAGGAGCCTCTGCGGCACCTTCATCTGCACCGGTTCCATCGGCGGCAGGGGGGGAAGCTCTTCATGCAGCTACCGATACAATAGCCTCTGCACCGGCTCAAGCAACAGAAGTCACTGCGGCACCTGGGTCCACTCCATCAGCGGCGGGGGTAGATTCACAAGCGGCAGCAGGGGACTCTGCGTCAGCACCAACTCCAGCAGTGGCACCTGGGTCCACTCCATCAGCGACGGGGGCAGGTTCACCAGTGGCCGCAGCAACTCCAGAAGTAGTATCAGCTCGAAGAGATGGAGAGGCACCTCCAGCAGCACAAGCATCTGCAACGGTTCCACCGGCGGCAGGGGGGGAAGCTCTTCATGCAGCTACCGATACAATAGCCTCTGCACCGGCTCAAGCAACAGAAGCCACTGCGGCAGCTAGGTCCACTCCATCAGCGGCGAGGGTAGATTCACCAGCGTCAGAAGAAGATGTTAGGGCAGCTGCAACAGCTTATGCTGATCAGGCCGAGAGGATAGCAATTCTTAATAAAATAATTCACGATTCAAAATTCAGCTCAAAGGCTCGAACTGCTGCTAGAGAAGAATTATATGGAAAGATCTTAAAAAATCTATCAGATTCAGAAGATATAAGGGCAAATATAATTGAACATATAGCTGATTCACACTTGGTGGCTTCAGATAAAATATCAGAAGAGGCGGGATTATTGGAGGCGGCAGAAAGAGCTGGAGAGGCAGCTGCAGTTTCATCTCGGGCTGCAACAGCGTCACCAGCAGCTCCGATGGCAGCAGCAGGTTCGTCAGCGGCTGCGTCAACAAGAGAAGGGGCAGGTTCGCCAGTGGCAGCATCAGCTCGAAGAGATGGAGAGGCACCTTCAGCGGCACCTACAGCATTACCAGCGGCCGCAGCACCTCCGTCACCAACTACAGCGCCAGATACAGGAGAGGTAAGAGCGAGGTCAGGTTCACCAGAAGCAACCGCAGCAGCTCCTCCAGAAGAAGTCTTAGTGGTTAGGGGCAGGGGTTCAGCAGCACCTGGGTCCACTCCATCAGTGACGGGGGCAGGTTCATCAGTGGCAGCAGCAGGGGACTCTGCGGCACCTTCATCTGCACCGGTTCCAGCGGCAGCAGCGCCAGGTACATCAGCGGCGGGGGCAGGTTCGTCAGTGCCAGCATCAGCTCGAAGAGATGGAGCGGCACCTACAGCATCATCAGCAGCGGCAGCTAGGTCTGCTTCATCAGCAGCCGGAGCGGCAGTGACCGGTGCGCTGGCTGGACTCTCGCGAAGAGATATGCCTGGAGTTTTAGCTTTAGCAGCGATGATGTCAGCAAGGCAAAAAGCAGCTGATGGTCAGCCACCAGAGCTTTCTTCACCAGCAGCTGGTGTAGGATCTGCGACAGCAAAAGGAGATGTCAGAGTTGGCTCTCCTGCAGCTGATGGTCCAGCACCGACTCCTTTACCATCTTCGCCGCCAGGTCGAGGTGCACGAAGCGCTGCGCTTCCGGGATCTGATGGTCAGTCACCAGAGCTTTCTTCACCAGCAGCTGGCTCTCCAGCAGCAGGTGCCGCAAGCCCACAAGGGACAGCAGCAGCGGTGTCTGGGACGGGAAGCTCCACTCCGGCAGCAGGCCCACGAGGGACAGCAACATCTTCAGTATCTGGATTAAGCGCAATGGCCGCCATGACAAAGGAGGAGGCCGCAGCAAGAGGTGGCGCGGTTGCTAGTGGTCCGATTTACAGTCGAATCATGAGGGAAGCTGTAGAATTTTACAAAAAATTGGATAAAATTGATGCTGGTCAAACTGTTTCGGATGAGGATAAAGCTAGATTTGGTGAGGTACCGATGCCATTAGCTTTTTCGCAAAATTCAGATGAGTATGAGGAAAAATTAAAAAAAGGGCTTGAAAAACCTTCCTGGAAGCCAAAAGTTGATAATGAAATTGATAAAGTTATCCAAAAAAGACGAGAAAAAGTAAATCTTGCAATTCACAATGCGGTAGTTGAGAAGTCTCCTCAGTTACAGACAGATGGTGATAAAGAATCAATTACATTTCCATCAGGGGCAAAAATTGTGGCAACTGTCAACAAAGTAGAAGGTGTAGTAACAGATTTGAAACCAAGTCCGCCTGACAACGGAAGAGAGCCGGAGAAATTTATGACACTAACTTTCCCTAGGGTTGATACTAATGGTACACCGATGTCAGGCAAGTATGATACGCTAGAATATACGTATGATGATTTAACTGGGGAGTATAAATGTACTGGTGCTACCATATTAGAAGGGTTCGGTACGAGTAAGTTGAGCGAAGAATTGATAAGTCGCATAGACCGAGAAGTTTCTGCTAGTCAAGGATTTAGTTCGACTAAATCTAGAGCAAGCAGTGGTATGCACGCTGCTAGTGCAGTGGAGGAGCAGGCTAGGGAGCTTGTAAGAGGGGTACCTTTAGCCCCTGCAGGTAGTACCGCATTTTCTCCTCCGAGCACTCCAGGAAGCGGAAAGCAAGGAAAAGGAGGGGGAGTTAGTCGGTAGATAAAAATACCTTTTGTTTAAGTTGAAAGAATGGGGGAGAGCAATCTCCTCCTTCTTTATGTATGAGATAAAAGCGGTTTATACTTGATTTGGTACGATTTTTTAATATCCTGATTTGAAATTCATTTATGAATCTATCATATGTCTTTACGGAATATAAAAGCGGTTATTTTTGATGTTGATGGTGTTGTTTTTGAAACCCATGACCTAGCTACGGGTAACTATCTGTGGAGCAAAAATGCAAAAAGGGATTTAGGGCTATCCTCGGCTCATTTTAAAGAAATTTTTTCGGATGAGTGGGGAAGGATAATTAAAGGAAAAATCAACTTCGAAGATCATCTGAAATATATATTTGCTACAAGCGTTTTTAATGATATTTCAATTAGTTATAAAAAGCTTTTGAAATATTGGTTAAAAAATGATCATAATATTAATAGAGATATCTTGCAGTTAATTGATGCCATAAAAATTCCTTGTTATTTAGGGACAAATCAAGAGCAAATACGTACCGCGCATATCCTAAAATATGTGGGTGAGCATTTTCAAGGGTGCTTTGCTTCCTATAAAATTGGTGCTGCAAAGCCAGAAAAAGAATTCTTTGAATATATAGAGCAAGATTTATCATTATCTCCTGAGGAGTTGTTGCTAATTGATGATAAGAAAGAAAATGTAGAAGCAGCACAAAGATATGGGTGGCATGCGTATCAATATAAGGGAGATGTTAGAGCTCTTGCAAATTTGTTAAGCAATTATAACAAAGTAAATCAATAGTATTTCAATTGGTTAAAGAAGAAAAGTAAATTAATGGATTAATTTACTTTATCTGTGGTTATATTCAAAAAACTTGAATAGTAAACATAGATTTTATATCATGCCCTACGGCCCCTTTGTAGGGCGTGTAATCAATTTGTAAGTAATTAGTTTCTATAATGCGCAACCAACCAAAATATAATTTTTTTAAGAATGCTAGCTACGCCTTTAACGGGATAAAGGATATGCTTAAAACTGAGCGTTCCTTTCAAATAGAGCTTCTATTATTTTTGATATTATTACCAGTTTTATTGTTTCTACCACTTCATGCGTTATTCAAGCTAATGATTTTTTCTAGTATGATGCTGGTTTTGATAGCAGAAGCGGTTAATAGCGCCATTGAAAGGGTTGTTGATCTAGTCACCAAAGAGCATAACGAACTTGCTGGTAGAGCCAAAGATGTTGGTAGCGCGATCGTGTTAATAAGTCTTATATTATGCGGTGTGTTTTGGCTTGTGGCCTTTGCTGTTATTTACATTTAATGATTTTAGTATGGATGGATATAGCAAGAAATAATTACCTGAGCATTATGATATGAAATTTCGTAACCAATACACACTTGCAGCCTTGATATCAGCTTTCTTTGTGATATTTGGCAATATCGTGTTTTTCAAAAATTTATATGCGACTTATGGGCTTTCTATAGGGAATATTTTAGCTTTTATATCCTTGGCGTTAAGTTTGTTTTTGCTTGTTTTAGTGTTTCTTTCGTTTCTATCATACAAATACACAACCAAATCCTTTCTCATAATTATTCTGATTATATCATCATTTGTGAGTTATTTTATGAGTAGCTATAATATTGTGGTAAATCATGAAATGATCAGAAATGTTATTGATACTGACTTAAATGAATCGTTGGATCTACTTAGCTTTAAATTGGTTTTATATATTACCTTATTAGGCCTTATACCTTCTATCTTCGTGTTGAAAGCTAAAATTAACTATTGCAGCTGGGGTAAGGGGCTTATCATAAATGCCAAGTTGTTGATAGCATCATTATGTATAATTGCTGCTATTTTATTTTGCTTTAGTAAATTTTATACCTCATTTTTCCGCGAGCATAAAGAGCTTCGAATGATGATTAACCCTATTTATTGGGTGTATAGTACGGGTGTTTATATTAAAAAAACTTTTTTTACTCAGCAAAACGCAACTTTAAAAATAGTGGGATTGGACGCAAAAATATCCGCTTCAAATGCAATCGATAAAAAAAAGTTAGTTATAATGGTAGTTGGGGAGGCGTTAAGGGCTGATAAATTACCTTTTAATGGTTATCATAGAGAAACTATGCCATTGCTTAGTAAGGAAGATATTATCAATTTCCCCAATTTCTATTCTTGTGGTACATCTACAGCTGTTTCTGTTCCGTGTATGTTTTCGATTTACGATAGAAATGAATATGAATATAGCAAGGGCATTAATACCGAAAATATACTTGATGTATTAAAGCACACGGGCGAAATTTCTGTATTGTGGCGGGATAATAATTCTAGCTCTAAAGGGGTAGCTACAAGAGTTGATTATGAGGATTTCAGGAGTGCAAAGTTCAATCCAGTCTGTGATGATGAATGTAGGGATGAAGGGATGCTTGTGGGTCTTGAAGATTATATAAGTAACCACAAAGATAAAAATATCCTGATTATTCTACATCAAATGGGCAATCACGGTCCTGCTTATTACAAAAGATATCCTAAGAGATTTGAGGAATATTTGCCGGTGTGTAAGACTAACCAATTGGAGGATTGTAGTTCCGAAGAAATCAACAATGCTTATGATAATAGTATTTTATATACGGATTATTTTTTATCGCAGGTTATTGGCTTTTTAAAGCAATATTCGAATAAATATAATACTGCAATGATTTATATGAGTGATCACGGCGAAAGTCTAGGTGAAGCGGGAATTTACCTGCATGGGTTACCGTATTTCATAGCTCCTGATGAGCAAAAGCATATAGCTAGCTTAATGTGGTTCGGTAACAAAAGTGACTTTACAGACTTAGAAAAAATAAAATCACACAAAAACAATGAGTTTTCTCATGACAATTTATTTGATACTTTATTAGGTTTATTTGCAGTAGATACAAATTTATATAATAAAGACAAAGATATCCTGAGTGCCGCTAGGAAGCAACCCTAAGAGGTTAATTCCCAAAAGTCAACCAGATGCATTTCTACAGTTCGTTATGTGCTGCCTCTGTAGCACCTGAAAAATCTCTATAATGATCATACAAAAATTCTTTAAATTCTTGCAAAGCTTCATTTGCATGAAATTTATGCTGATTCTTCAGACGATGATTAACCTCATGCTCAAGTTCTGATGTGCTCATACTATTAGGATTCATTAAAGGAGAGCTTTTTGCTAAAGCGAACGCAAGAATATGCAAGCAGTTGACTTTTTTAAGTAAAGTTTCAAAATCCATGCTTGAATCACATATCTCATCAACGACATTTCCTAAAATCTCTGAGTCTAGCAAGCGTTGACAAGATTTAATTCCTTTCATAATACCTATATCTATGCCATCTTTCTTATATAAATCAATCAGCCTTGCTCTTTCTGGAGCCTTATTTGCATATAATTCTTCAGCTTTAATTTTGCTATATAATGCATCGTTATACATAGTTTCTAGAAAATTATCTATTTCGGAGTTTAGCGGCTCACAAAGAACATTATTTGCCTTAATAACAAAGGGCTTTACACCTGTAAAACTAGGATACATATCGGTATCAGTATCTTCTGCTACAATCCATGAATCAGGGATTTGGAGACGTGCCGCAACCTCTTCTTTTGAGGAGCCTTTTAGAATATAATGGTCTCCCATCTTTATCGCTCCTGTCTTAAATTTACCTACCGGCTCGCCGTCTATCAGGCAAATAATTTTTCCTTTTGTTAGGTCCAAACTATTCACTTTAAATTTATAAGATTTTTTAAACTCATCACTGCCGTTTGGCCAATCACTAACAAGAGTCAGTTTATTTTGTTGATAGCCATTTATATGAACCTCTACACTGTGTAGTTTGAAACCACTCATTATCCAATCATAGCTTGAGAAAGAAATTTTTGATAATGTATCAAAATCTTGAATGGTAGGTCTAATATAGTAAAATGAGTGTGCTTGTGGGTGCTCTCCCCAACTATTTACAATATTTGGTGCCCCATTTAAAATAGATATTTTTTCTAAAAACTGCGAACGTATCCTAATATCAGCTATATTTCTTTCGATTATATTTTTAGTTCCCGGACCATCTACCAGTGTAATATGGTTAAAATCATCAGGGAATAGAGATGCCAATGAAGCTGCCGAGTACGCTCCCAGTGAGTGGCCGTTTATTTCTGTTATTCCTGTAGCATTATATTTTTGTTTAAAATATGACCAATAACCTTTTAATAATGAAACTTGTGCAGGCATATTACCTAAAACGATTGATAAATCATCATCCCAATCTCTTGGACCATCTGTTCCGGCGATGGAAAGAGAGTAATGTTTTTGACCATTAATCTCTTTTACAAATATGCTAGCAGAAAGACCTTCACTAGTTTTTGGTAACTCTGCAACGGTAAGAGTTTGTTTTGGAGCTATGTTCATGCGATAATCTGAGTATGAAGGATCAATTGTGGCGATGTTTATCAAATTGTATTTTTTAAGGGTATCTCCTTGATCTTTTTTACCTAAATATGCTGCTTTAGTTAGAATCAGAGCTTCATAATTTGAAAAATAGTTTATGTTTGTCATAGATGCCTCTCTATTAAAGTTAAATTACCATTGATCTATTTTGCATTTATATGATTCTCGCCACATTTTGTCTTTTTTATAGCATGTACAAAATTGCTTTGATTTATCACAAGTGATTTCATTATATTCATCGGAGCAGAAGTTAATGTCACTTGACTTACCAAACTTTATCAGATCATTATTTTTATTGAAGACTAAACGAAGAATTCTGAAGCCTCCATGAAATAGCGGGCTGCTTGCGCACGAGCCAACAACATAACCTGTAGCTTTAATTTTCTTATCCTTGCAATAATGCCATAATTCATTTTTTCCTAGGAGGTCTTCAACTTCTTGCAGGCTCATACCTTTATGCAGGTGGTTATGTACCAGGTCACTATACATTGGGCATCGATCAGTCGGAAATACAGGTACGGACCAATCTACTCCACCTCCCATAGCTTCACCAGCCAACATCCAAATTTCTTTATTGAATTTCGCGCCACGATACGGAGAAAATTCATAGTGATACCAAAATAGAGCCCAAATTATAGCTATAATGGCCAGGACCAGGAAAGCTACAGTTTTAGCCGCTGATAGGAAGAAATCTAAGATTTTATCAAGCATCAAAGCCTACCACTATAATTAAGTAAGTTTACCTTTCACTTTAAGGAAATAGTTGGTGAGAGTCAACTATCATATAATTTCAGCTATTATGCTTTGACAGGGAGTTGTAAGAAAATAAAAATTTTGACTATTCTGCGCTGAGTGATCTGTAAAAATGCAGTTTAGTAAATATTTTGTATTTTACTGTTGATGGATATGTATTTATGGGGTAAATTTACCCAAAAGGGAGTGATCACATGAAATATAGTGTAGAAAATAACTTAGCAGCTCCTCGGCGTATTACTGACAACGTAATCCCTTTTTGTGAAATAAAGGACGCCCAGAAGATCATTGAGCTAAAAGAATTATGTTTGATGCAAAAAAAAGTCGTAACAAGACTTGCGTATAATCTAAATATAAATATCTCTGAAGATAATCTAAATTTATAAAATCAGGGCTTGACTAATCAAGGTTATATTTCTTTACAACCTTCTTTATTGAGTGTGAATCTTTATCTTCAAAAACTTTCTGCAAGAAATATAATCCAGCTGCAGGTGCGTCTGTTATTCCTTTACCTCCATAACCTTGTGCCACAAAGAAGTTTTTTACTAACTCCTTAAGTACAAATGAATTTTTTGAGTTAATTGGTCTGGCACATGCACGACATGAAATCGCGTGTACCTCTAGACCTCTGAATATAATCTCTGTTGCATAATATAAACAATTCAAGGCGTGATCTTTACAAAAACCTTTATAACCAACAGTTGCACCAGAGGAAGCTTTTACGATTGTAAATAATTTATTCTTAAATTTTACTTTTTTAATTGGACTAAAATGTGAGTTGTTGGAGTCAATAGGTGCCTTAACATGACCTTCAATGAGTAAGTATGAAGAAAAGCCAGATCCTTCAATCACTGTCTCTGGCTTTTCCAGATAAGTTACTTTTCGGCTTTTTTTGAAAGATACGGATGCTCCTAAGGATAATAATGTTTTTTCTGATCTCAGAAGATATTCCTTATTGTCCTCTTTCCTAATCACAACACCAAAAAACTCATTATTTTCCACAACGACCTTTGTTATTAGACCAAATTGATAGCTTTTTGCTTTCTGTAAAAATTCATCGAAATACTCAAACAGTTTTTTTGGTAGTACACCGTCACCTGGAAACCTCCAAATTGTTCCTCCAGAGACGATATTGGGAGAGTCTATGCCAACTTGCTTTTTATATTCTTCTGGGGATAAAATGCGAGTTTCGATGCCGTGTTTTTGTAAATCACTTTTTAATCCAAAAAACTCTTTCGTTTCTTTTTTATTATAAGCAAGTCTTACGGTATCTAACCTATAAGTTAGTGCTAGTTTGTGATATTTAATAAAATTATCTAAAATTTTTCCACTCAATACGGCAAATGGTACTGTTTCATCAATTATTGTCTCTTTGCCAAGAAGTTTATTAAATTTATATTTAAGCTCATTAGCGAAGTAACCAAATCCAACCTTAATTGTTTTCGAGCAAAGGAAAGCTTTAGGAAAGATTTCAACAATAAGGTAATTATCTTGCTCGGGATTTTCAGGGCATTTTAAAAAATTTCTGCATATAGTTTTGTAGATAATATTGAGCGTAGAAAATTCGGGATCTGTATACATTGGCATAGCATGGCTAACATGATATTGCCAAGAGCTTCCATAGGTGCTATTCATGAAACCTAATTGATGCTCTACAAACAAGATAGGTGATATGTTAGATTCTACAGAAAATATCGATAAAATCTTTGCAGATATGCCACCTGCAGTTACGAGCCCGTACCTTTTTTTCATAGTAGGGATATTTTTAGGTACTTCCGTAATATCAATTATTTCAAGTTCATGCGGAGGAAATTCTAGTTTTTGCTTGATGGGGGTAATCCCTGTAATAAACTCGATCTCTGGGCAATATTCATTGATGGATTTTATAATATCAGGATCCTCAGTTACCCATACAAAATCTCTTGCTTCTCCTATAAATCTTTTTTGTTTAGCTAAATAATTTTTAAATTCGTTGATATTCGTTGACATTCTACTTATATAATAAGATATTATTTCAGATATATCATAGGTTTAGCGGTTGTAAAGGGGAATTAACTAGTTGTAAGTAATAGCTAACAAAATGGGAGTGCGTTGTGATATATTCACTAAAAAGAACTTTAAAGAAATATACGAATGTAGTTGCCTTCACTGTATCTATCACTTCGTTATCAGCCGCAATTTCTTCATACGTGCTCTTTGCTCAAGTAAACGCTCAAAACGAATCAAGGCGAGTAAGGCTAATTGAAAATAGTATGGCTATGCAACTGGCTTTGGTGCATTGCTTTAGTTATACAGATTTTATGTTGAGAATAACTGGAGAAAAATTGCGTAACTTGAGGAATCGTGATGCTTCAGCTATATCAAAAATTCTCTCCAGTCCCAGTATCACAAATGAGTTCTCCAGGAATCTTTTTGCATGGAATCTATTTGATTGGTCAGACGAAAATTTCAAAATGTTGGCTAGTTCCCTTAATGGGGTGTATGCAAGGCCATTTGATGTAGCTAGTCGTGCTTATGTGGTAGAAGGCAGCACATATCCCTGGAAATTGATTTTTGATAGAAGTGATGTAGGGATTTCGAGTAAAAGAAAAATTATACCTGCTGGTATGGCCATTACTTCTGATAAAAACGATATAATAGGTTTTTTATCATTGGGGTTTGATCTAAATAAAATGAAAGTCAAATTACTGGAAGCTAGAGTTGATAAAGAAGTAGAGTTTTTGCTTCTTGATGCTGATTTTAATCCAGTGCTTGGTTCGTCATATAGCTATTCCTTTGCTGAGAGAGAGTTCAAAAATAAAGATATCAGAAAAATTTTGGAGAAAAATTTAACTCAGAAAACAAGGAACGCAGAATTATTGTTGATTGGTACGGTCGAGTATGGGGATTTACACAAAGTAACAGGATATCCGTTCTATCTACTTACAGGGTTTGATGTTTCCTATTTGAATGCCCAAAAGTCGGCCTTATTTCTTCCATCTGTTATTGGTATTACGATTATTTCGTTGTTTAGTATAATCTCAACAATTTTTCTGAATTATAAGATAATAAAATTTTCTAGGTCAATTTCAGGTTTATTGAGAAGCTTCAGAGAAAGTAACAAACTAGGAAGAATCAATTTTAGATCATTTTTTCTTCCGGAATTCAGAGAGTTAGTGATAGAAATCAAAGCGTTATTTGCAAAAATGCGTGATTATAAATTTGAGATTTTTAAAAAAAGAAAGGAAATTGAATTATATAAGCAATCGATAGAGAATATATTTAAGCTCACTAAACTGCTAGAGGGTTTTTCACTTGAAAATCATGTATATACTAAACCCACGATAATTGACCTAGCTAAATTTATAAAAGAAATAAACAGCTATTTTTACACATATACATGTGCACACAATATTGAAATTGTTATAAATGAAAAAAATGTGCCCAATATTAAATCGATAGCTGAGATACTTAAAATTTCATTATTTGGATTAATCTCAAATGTTTTAAAATTTTCTAAAGAAGGCTCAAAAATTGAAATATCACTGATTTGCCCTAACCTTGCAGGTGAGTCGGTTCCAAATATATCTCTAAATATAAAGCACTCATGTGTAGGGCTTAGCGAAGAGGGCAGGGATGAGCTGGTTGAGATTGCCTTGGGAGGTAAGTTGGCTACATATCAAGATGGATTTTATATTACTCGTATTAAAACTTTAAAACAATATTTCCGCTCCATAGGCGGAACAGTTTCTATGCAAACAAAAAAGTCTGCAGGAACTAATTTCATAGTAGAATTACCATTATCAGTCACGAAAGAGTCCTCTGCGAACGAGATGGGAAATATAATACCAATGAAAAAGAAATAAGAGTTACCTCCCTTTATTACTAAGAAACCATTTGCCAAAATTCTTGTCTAGCTCTTCATTAGAATATTCGCAAGAATAATCGTAAACCTCATTCACTATGCTGGTGAATTTATCTTTAGAAACGTTATCCAATGAATCACCTAGTAATTCTTTTACAAAATCAACAGTCTTTTTGTATAAAGTCACGTTGAAATTTCGTTCTTGCTTTTCTTCAGAGTTAGAATCGACAGGGGGATATCCATGCATTAACTCTTCAACACTGCAATTTAACTGCTCTGCGATTGCTAGTAAAATATTGATTGATGGTGACTTGGATTTACCCTGGAGAATATTCTTTATGGCGCTTTGTTTAAGTCCAGCCTCGCGCTCGAGCGCAGAGATAGACTTGAAGTGAGAGTTTTCGTACAAACCTCTGATATTCTTAGCCAAACTCATACAAATACACTAAAAATTAAAGAAACACTTCGTTTTAAAAAAATAACCCATAAAAACTGCCCTCCAAATCGGATTCAACTATTAGTCCTTTGCGACTAATCGGCACTTTCTTTATTTGGTTCCGTATTTGTTTGGAACTCATCACTCACTGCTATATTATTAATACAATTTTACTACCATTGTCAAAAGTTTTTTAAAAATTGTATAGGTTCAATAGATTTAAGCCTAGTCCTGTCACAGTTTTTATTAAGTTATTGTAATCGGATTCAAACATTTTAAATTAAGTCTTTGTAATATTTCTGATTATTTAAACTTCCAAATATAATTTTTACGCTTAAAATTCTGAGTGTGAATCAGCAAAATCGAAATGAGTTCCTGAGCATTTAATATATGTTTTGGTGCATTCACCCGTTTCTTCTGAGCAAATTACTCGTTCACATACATTACCGGGTTTATCGATCTTATCAGATATTACATAACTAATGTTAGAAGGTTCAGAAAAATCATCAGTTTGAGTATTTTCTGTGGCGTATGCAACATCGTATGTGGTTTTATCAGGGGCATTATTTTGTTCGTTTATATTTTCTTCTGCTGATAAATTTGACTTATCTTGACAAGTTCCATCTGGATTTACAGTTTCAGAAATTTTTTTGTTTCTAATAGATCGGCTATATCAACTAAAATTGGACTTGTTAATTCATCTATTTGACCATTTGCCAGATCGTGAGATATAGATTTTATATTTGAGTATTCTTTTAAAAAAATGGCTGGGTTTCGTCAAGAAAAATTAATTAATCTTAATATTTTCTTAAAGGGAAATTAATTTCTATAAAAAATAAAATCATATATGCTATGATTTGGAAAAAATATGGTTTTGTTATGGGATATTTCTATTTGATTTTGGCAGGGATTTTTGAAATTTCATTCGCGGTAGGCATGAAATACACAGGAGGGTTTACAAAATTATGGCCAAGTGTTATCACCATTATACTTAGTTGCTTAGGTTTGTATTTTTTGTCTCTTGCCTTAAAACATATTCCTCTGGGAACTGCTTACGCCATTTGGACGGGGATGGGAGTAATTGGAACAACAATTTTTGGCATTATATTATTTGCTGAATCCACTGAGATGCTAAAATTTATTTTCATCGCCCTGATTACAATTGGGATTGTTGGATTGAAGCTCATCACAGAATAATAAAACGCAATATATTTACAAATTTAACGATTTCTTGCTGTTACCAGAGCTAAATAAAAAAAGCCTGGTATGTACACCAGGCCTTCTTATGGATATGGTTTAGATTATCCTATAATTCGGTGGTTTCAGAAGTAATGCCGACGCACTGATTAATAAGTGACTCATCGATATCAAAAGGATTTTGTGGGTTTTTATCCATTAAATCATGTAGGCATTTAACTTGTTCCGTTGACCAAACTTGCAATGCTTGTTTTACAGAGACTATATTGGTTTTATAGGCTGTCACAGCATTTGGGTTGTGAAATTCGAGGGCTTCTTTGCCTAGCTCTTCATCAAATTCCAGAACTTCTATTTGCGTGTCCTGGGAAAATTTTAGTGCTAAAGCTTCGTTTCCAAGTAGCTTGAAAGCTCTCATCTGAATATCTGTTTTGAAGTCTAGAGCCAGTTCTGGTGTAGCACCTAATACTAGAGCTTCATATTGTAAGTCAGTTTTGAACTGTAAGGCTATTTCTGATGAGACGTTTAACTTTAAAGCTTTATGCTGTAATCTTGTCGTAAATTTTAAGGCTTGTTCTGCCGAAATTCCCAATACTAGAGCTTTATATTGTAAGTCAGTTTTAAACTGTAAGGCTAGCTCCTTCGGAACACCTAGATCTAAAGCTGCAAATTGTAATTTAGTTTTAAAAAGACGTGCTTCTTCAAGGCTTAATTTTCTTGTATTATATGCTTTTTGCGAGATTTTATCTAAAGGATCTTCTGTTGTCATAATAGTTGCCTCTAATTTTCCTAATTACCGGCCAATCTACTATCAATAAAATACTAAGTCAATCTTTATGGTTTTAGGATATTTGAAATCACCCTCCGATTGAAGCACCCCGCCTCTTAGAGGGGCGTCTGGATGAAGTTTCTGGAGTAGAGAGGTTACCTCTGGATACAGAAAATCCTTTGGTTAAGCTGTTTGCCATTCTTTGTGCTCTTGGAGATACATGTTTCTGAGCAAAGGCCTTGAAACCTTCTTTTCCACCCATGGTTCTATGGGTTATTCCACCGTCTTGGCCTCTATATATATCAACAGTCTCACTTGCTCCGGAAACTACTTGTTCAGTGCGTACCACTTGATTATTTTTATCTTTCAGTGCTTCTCCTAATTTACTGGTTATCTCATCTCTGTGCTTTTTAACATGCTTTAGGTTTCCTAAAATCTCACTCACAAGAGTTTCTCGAGCATTTTCGGATAAATGTACAGCAGGACCTTTGTCCTTTCTAAAGCCATCTCCAGCCCATTTAGACCCACCATTTTCTTCCCTAGACCTTTCTAGAGCTTCATCAACTATAGCGTGAGCTTCTCTGGTTTTTTCATCGCTAAAATATTTGACTCTTACCTTACGAACCTGTTTTTTGGCCCAGTTTAATAATCCCATTTTATACCCAGTCTTTAACCCTATATACTTATGATATAATTAGAATTTTTTTAGCGATATTTGTCAAATAAAGTATAGATACTGGGCTGTAGAGTTTATGAGGACAAATTGGGTCTTAACCATTTATTAATAAGTGTCATCTAGAATTTTTTAAATAGAAAAAATAGGTGTATTTATGCATATGAGACGACCGCAAGAAAAGAAATATGAGGTTTTAAGCCCATTTGAGCTTAAAAATAAATTGATTGAATTATCAAAGCATGATCATGAGAAGATGATGTTGAATGCCGGTAGGGGGAACCCTAATTGGGTGGCAATAACGCCACGCGAGGGCTTCTTGCAGTTAGGGCATTTTGCGATGTCGGAATGTGAGCGCGTAAAAATAAGGGAAGATTTTGGTGGTAGCCCGGAAAAAGTTGGTATTGCAAAAAGATTTGAGTCGTTCCTTGAAGAAAATCACTCTGTTGCAGGTATATCCTTCTTAAAATCTGCGTACCACTATGTGTGCGAGGATTTGAAGGTAAATCCAGATGATTTCATGCTAGAAATGGTGAATGGTTTCTTGGGGAATTATTATCCAGCACCTGATAGAATGCTAAAACATTGTACAAGAGTGGTACAGGAATATCTTAAGAAAGAAATGTATGCTGGTCATTTGCCGGCAGAGGATGTTGAAATTTTTGCAACAGAAGGTGGTACAGCTGCAATGGATTATGTATTTAATTCATTGATGGAAAATAAACTTCTTTATAAAGGAGATAAAATTGCAATTGGCACTCCGGTATTTACGCCATATTTAGAAATACCTGAGCTTAATGATTTTGAGTTTGAATCTATCTATGTTCAGCAAGATGAAGATGAGGATTGGCAATATCCAGATTCAGAAATTGATAAATTAGCAGATCCTTCAATTAAAGCCTTTTTCTTAGTAAATCCAGCAAATCCGGGTTCAGTAAGAATTAATGAAAAAACGCTAAAACGCATAGAGCATATCGTAAAGCATGAGAATCCAAATTTGATTTTGCTTACTGATGATGTTTATGGCACTTTTGTGGATGGTGGTTTTAAGTCACTGATGGCGATTGCCCCTCACAATACAATTTTAGTATATTCATTCTCGAAATATTTTGGAGCTACGGGTTGGCGTCAGGGTGTAATTGGCTTACATAAGCATAACCATTTTGATAAGGTTATTGCTAATAAGAGTGCAGAAGAAAAAGCGGAGCTTCATAAGCGTTATGGTTCTGTAACTTTAGTGCCAGAAAAAATGAAGCTTATTGAAAGAATGGTAGCAGATAGTAGGCTTGTTGCACTGCATCATACAGCTGGTGTGTCTACGCCTCAGCAGGTTCAAATGGCTTTATTCGCTTTATCTACATTGGTTGATAAAAAAGAGAAATATAAAAAGACAGCGCAAGATATCGTTAAGAAGCGTTTTAAAATTTTATATGATGCAATGGGTGAACCGGTTCCACAGGATCCTAACCACACCCATTATTACACAACCATCGATATCAAAGTGATGGCTGAAAAAAGATATGGCAAAGATTTTGCCAAACATATGTCTGAAGATTATGAGCCAATTGACTATATAGTAAGCCTTGCAGAACAGGAATCTGTTGTGTTGATGGATGGTGGCGGTTTTGATGCGCCGCAAATGTCAGTTAGGGTTTCTTTAGCTAACCTAGATGATAGCGCATATGCAAAAATTGGTAAGGCGATTAGTGATGTCTTGGAAGGATATTATCAAAAATGGAAAGGACATAAATAATTAAATAAAAAGAGATATACGAATTAATTTTTTGCGTTAAGAATTCGTTAATTATTTCGTGGGAAAATAATAAAAACAATAATTTAATAATGAGAAAATAATGGTACAAATTACTATAAAAGATATTACTCGAGGGGCAGAAACAATTGATATAGATGGAGAGCAAGGAGATGAACTTCAGAGAATATTTCAAAAAGATTTTGGCAAAAGTTTGGAGAGTACACAAGGTTTGCAATATGTTACATTTAAGAAGAAGGAAATATTGCTGTATGGGGGGCGTGAATTATCGCAAGATTTTAAAGATATAGTTCTGCCAATTTTTCATGAAAAATTAGAAATGAGGGCTCGGAGAGAGAGAGAGGAAAAAGCTAGAGCTTCAGCTAGAGCTGGCGGCGGCGGAGGTGGTGGCTCTGGCGGTGGCGGAGAAGGCGGTGAGAGTGCTGCAGGGGAGGTGTTATTTCCCGATGGTGAAAGTTTTGTTAGATATATGAAGGAAAGAGTACGAGAAGAAGTTGATGAGAGTGTTTTGTTAGAGTTAGACCGCCGTTATACAAAGGAGAAACTATTTAAAGATTTGCTAGAAAGTGTGATAAATAGAATTCAAAGGCATCCAAATTCTGGAATCACTCCAGATATTTTGATGGCAATAAAGGAAATTTCTTATGAAGGTTTAGAAGGAAATCTTGGGATGATTAAAGACTTCGTTGATCAAGCCAATAGACATGCTAGCAGACGAGCTTCTGAAACAAGAAGAGTACCAGCTGGAGGCGGTGGAGGTGGCGGCTCTGGCGGTGGTGGAGAAGAACCAATTCATCCAGTAATATTTGACCCTAGACCTGAATTTAGAGAAATGCTTGCAAATCTTGAGAGAGCGGCTCGTGAGCATGATGATTTTTTATGTGAAATATCCGAGCAGGCTGATAGGTTTGGCTTTGAAAGACGAGATGGTGGTAAAGTATTTGATAAAACAACAGGTGAACAGGTACATATAAACGCCGATTACAAAAGGGAGATTTCAGGTTATGTAGATCGTATACGTACTGAAGGAAGAGAATCAGCTGCAATTGGGGTTGGTGCTAGGGGAAGATTTACAGGTCCAATTATCAGTGGTCTTAAATTAGATGAGGCTGGTGGTCCTGAGTATATGATTATTGGAGCAAGAAATGATCAGGATGTGAATTTTGGAACTTTTATGGAGTTGGAATCACGCCCTTATGACGGAGAATCGGGGCAATTTTATCCTGCTAACAAATTTACAACCCCTTCAGGTTTAGTTTTAGCACAGACACCAATATTAGCGGAGGGTGGTAAAGCAAAAGAAGGTTACTTTGCTGCAATATTTGATCATGGTTTTACAGGTATAGTAAACATGGTAGAAAGTTCGGGTGGAGATAATGTTTTAGACTTAGGTAAAGAGGTTGTTTTTAAGGATGTTCGAGGTAATGATGTTAGGGTTGTATGTACAAATGTTGCAGGTTTTGTAGAAGACACAATTCCTGATGGTGAAGCAGAATATACAATATCATCAAGTACTAGAGATTATGTTTTTCATTTTGTAGATGCCGAAGGTAGAGAACAAACAAGGGAAGTAAAATATGTAGGTTTTAGGAATTTCCCAGATTCTCAAGCTTGTCTTGAGAAAGAAGCTGCTAGAAAAGCTAAGTCTGATTTACTCATGCAGACAGTTGAATATTTAAAAGAAACAGGTGGCCTGAGCGGTGGTGTAATGACAAACTGTCAATCTGGTCAAAACAGAGCTGCTGTAGCAAATATTGCCATGATGTTAGACCATGCATTAAATAGCAAATTAGATGAACTCTTAAGAGAAAGTGAAAGTAAAGAAGAAAAGCTTAGAATTATTGAGAAGTTTGAAGCTAGCTTAGATCGTGTTATAAACCCAAGGAGTGGCTATAATGAGATGGATCTCATTGTTGATTCTGCTAGGGCATTTTTAAATGCCCATACGGCAGGTGAGAGTAGGCAACGTGATATGGTGCATACTTTAGCGCAAGAAATAAAAGCTCAGGTAATCAGGGAGAGGAAGCGTCAAGTTGAAAGGGGTGTAGATTTAGCTGTAGCAGCAGAGGCGGCGCCAGCTCGTAGATCTTCATCAGCAAGAGTACCAGCTGGAGGAGGCGGAGGTGGTGGCTCTGGCGGAGGCGGAGAAGGCGGAGATTTGGAGAGCGAAATGGTTAGAATCAAGATTGTCAATTACTCAAATACAAAAATTAACTCAATTAAGATTCCTTTAAAAATATTAGATCAGTTTAGAGAAGAGCATGGTGTAGATTTGCAAGATAAGGATTGTAATCTAGTAGAAGTGATGCTTAAAGGCGGAAAAGGAAGAGTCAAGGAAACTCATTTTTTCTTTGATGGAAAAGAAATTGAAAATAGAGCTATACGAGATGCTCTTTATGAAGCAGTAAAGCAAGAAGAATCTATTAAGCCAAGAGTTTATCCATTTTCATCTGATCCTGCATTAAAAGACGATGTTGCCTTAAAAAAAGCTATAAAGAAACAGTCAGAGCGTTCTAGGCATAGGTTCGAATGTACATGGAATAGCATTACTATTTTTGAGGCTTGCTTAAATGTTATAGATCTTTTTGATAAAGAGAAAATATCTGAAAATTTGAAAAAAAGATTGGAAAAACGTCGGGGGCAGACTTTACACATTAGACTTTACGACAGTGATGGTGAATTTTATATCGACGGTGAAATTCCTGTATTCAAAAATGCTGAATCCAAAAATATATTTAAAAATATGTTATACTTGGAGGCAATTAATTATCCAGGCCGTGATTTTCGATCTTCTATGATTGATCCAGAGTATCTAGATAGGGTAAATCGAATAAAAGCGGAGTTAGCTGCTGAGGCTAGCAGAGGTAGAGGTGAGGATGCAGCAGCAGAGGCGGCGCCAGCTCGTAGATCTTCAGCACCAAGAGTTCCAGCCGGCGGAGGCGGAGGTGGTGGCTCTGGCGGCGGCGGTGAAGATGTTTCAAGTGCGCTAGAGTGGGACGCGGAATCGCTTTTTAAGGCAATTGATGAAAGACTAGTCACTAAGGTTAATGATTCGGTTGAATTAGGGGTGCCAAGAGAAATGGCGTTTGAAGATGCTAGAAATTCACTGATTAAAGATGTTTTTTATGAGGATCAAAGAAGATTTGGAGATGTGCCTTATGATATTGCGGAAGCGATTTTAGATGTTAAAGAATCAAATGTCAAAGATTTAAAAACACGAATAAGAGCTAGAGCTCATGGACGTTCGATGTGGGCAGTTGGAGCAAATGTAGGAGGAGATCATAGGGCAGCTGCAGCCCCAGGAAGAGATGGAGGAAGAGGAAGAGGATAATTCTCTGAGTTCATAAAATTTTGAAGCTGCATGCTGATTCTTACAGGATAACAGATGCAGCTTTTTTATTGCGTTCTAGTTTTTAACCATTTCTTCACAATAATTATGTAAAATTGTGCTGTAAAGAATAAATAAAGTGATTATGAAAATTGTTACTGTTGGAGGAGGTTTTGCAGGAATATCATATGCAAGATCCATGGCTAAAAAGGGCCATGATGTTGTTATTTTAGAAGCAAATGATGAAATTGGTGGTAGAGTTAGAAGCGTAGAATTTGCAGGAAGAAGACATCCGTTGGGAGCAACATATGATCATTACTCTGAAACGAGCCCACATAAATTAGAATTTCCAGAAGGCACCCCTTCAGTTGATGCTGAAATGTCGGATATACGTATCATTGATTCAAAAGGCAAAGATATTTCGGCAGAAATGTTCGAGATATATCAAAATTATAATAAATATGTAGAAGAATTTGCAACTATTCATCATGACAATTGCCAAGAGATGGCGTTAGAAAAAGCTTGTGAAGGAGTTGATGAAAAGATAGCAGAATATTTTAAAGCTTTTATAGCAAATGAAAGTTGTGATGGTCTACCACTTGCTGAGTTTGAAGAGCTTGATGATTTGGAAGTATATGTTGGCATGTCAACTCGAGTAACTGGAGTAGCTACAGACGACGTTCATGTTGGTACGGGAATGCATGATTTGTTAAAGGAACATGCAAGAGATTTAGAGCATGTTGTAACAGGAGCGGTTGTTATAAAGGTTGATCAAACAGGTGAAAAGCCAAAAATTACGTATATTTCAGAAGGTAAACAGCATGTTATAGAGGCTGATGCTGTGCATGTTGCAGTTCCCGCTGCTGTGATTGATAAAATTGACTTTGACCCCCCGCTATCTCCGGAACATCGAGAAGCGTTTGAATCTGTAGTTACTACAAAGGTGGTGAGAGTACTGCTTGATTATGATGATGAAGCTATAAAGAAATCAGGAATAGGTAAGGATAAGCAATATATTCAGATAGAAAATGATGAGTTAGGGTTGTTTTTTATTGAAAATAGACCTGCTATTGAAGGAGAAGGTACAACAATTTCTGTTTTTCTAAGTGGTGATTCAGCTATAGCAGCGGAGGGGATGATAGATGCACTAGGTGATGATGGTTTAAAAATGCATTTAAGCAAAGTGATAAATAAAATTTTTCCTGATTTAGAAAGACCAAGAGAAGCGCTAGTTAAATCTTGGCAGCGTGATCCTACAGCTGCAGGTGCGTGGGTTTCTGAGCATAATAGAAGTAAAAGGATGCTTGCAGCTAAACCTTTTCATGAAACAACATTTGGAGGTGACTTTTTGGGCTTTGATTGCAAAAAAACACCTTCAGGTAAACAAGAATGTTTAGATTATTCAGGTACAGTTCATGGAGCTATTAAGTCTGGTGAGAATGCAGCGAAAATTGCTCATGCTAAATTTATAGGAAAGCCATTATATGAAGTGGAGGTAGGATCAGCCTGGCCATTTCCTGGTGTTGAAGCTGGCGGTGTATGGCAGGATGATTATGCGAGAACTATAGCAAGTGACACTAGTAGCAGTATGACAAGAGATGTTAATAGTGGACTTGGTGCCGTCTTATTAGCTTCTCTTCTTGTGTTAGGAGTAAGAGGTGCTTTTAGAAAGAAAACTGTTAAAAAATGTAGAAGTTCATATATAAAGCATGCGCCAAGATTAGTGAGAGAGTTTGAGGCAAGGGAGCATGTATTAGATTCATCATTGGATAGCTTATCTACATTTGCAAGTTTCGATGATAAGCCAAGGGTTCGACCTACGCATATAGAAAATTCAGAAGAAAAAGGTGATTTGTTAGCGAGAATGCAAAAAGCAAAAGCAGAAGCACGTAAACTCAGGATAAGTCTAAAAAGAGATACAAAGTCTATGAATGCAAATGGAATAAGAAAAAGTTCAAAAATTGGCGGTGGAAAAGGAAGAAAATCTTCGCACCGTTAGTTTTGAATGGTTTTGGATATTTAAAAAGCAAAGCTTAACTATTTGTTAAGAAAGTTATGGAAGAATTTATTATGGTTAATTAAATTTAGGACTAAAAATGCTCATTCAAATTAAAAAGATAACAGGAGAGGTCGTTTTAACGGAAATTAATGGAGAAACTCAAGAGTGGCTAACAGAGCGGTTTGGTGGAGATTTTCAGCCATTACATTGGATTAAGCGTCCAACAGGAGATGTTTTAATATGTAAAGGTGAAAGATTACCTGAGGAAGCGACATCCGCTATAGCAAAATCTTTAAGAGAGAAAGGACATGAGTTTGAATTTGCTAGTAGGTCTCCGGGCGCGGATGCAGCAGAGGCGGCGCCAGCTCGTAGATCTTCAGCGCCAAGAGTTCCAGCTGGCGGCGGCGGAGGTGGTGGCTCTGGCGGTGGCGGAGAAGGCGGTGAGAGTGCTGCAGGGGAGGTGTTATTTCCCGATGGTGAAAGTTTAGTTAGCGATATAAGAAAGAGAGTGAAAGAAGAAGTTGATGAGAGTGTTTTGTTAGAGTACGGTTTTACAAAAGAACAACTATTTAAAGATTTGCTAGAAAGTGTGATAAATAGAATTCAAAGGCATCCAAATTCTGGAATCACTCCAGATATTTTGATGGCAATAAAGGAAA
>JAUIIY010000002.1 GCA_030431375.1 Alphaproteobacteria bacterium | reverse complement strand
GTAGGTCTTGCCGCAGACTTTGCATTTATAACGCTGCTTGCCTCTTACATAACCATTCTTAACTTTATCTTCGCTTCCGCAGTTCTTGCATATTTGAACCATGACTCACCTTTTTTACCATAATATATCATGATTCAACCCCCCCCCTGTCTATATTTAGTTAGGAATGCCACAATTTAGATTACAAAAAGTTTGCGACAGAACCAAAAGATATATACTATTATTAATTTTCTGAAAATTGATATGGAGCAGGATTAAACTTGCTCCATATCTTTAAAACTAACTTATATCTTCAGGTAACGCACCAGCTAGACAAATATCACAAGCAGCACTGTCAACATCATGTGTCATAGGAACGACGCATTGGTGAAGGCATGCACTAGGGATATCAAGTGAAAAAAGTGCTTTGAGTAGTTTGGACATTTCTGATGCAATTTCTCGCATAAAACCTCTTTTTTTAAGTTAGAATGTCCCTTTATTAACATACACATCAAGTCCACCATGTCAAGAGCTATTTTTAAGCAATATGAAAAATATGTTAACGATTAAAGTTGAGTAAGATCTTCAATTTTGTGGGAGCCAGTTATAGATCTATTCAGAGACTACCATTTCAAGTATCAGATTTATAGGCAGTGAGATGTCGTTATAAATACGACCAAGGAATTCACGGTGAAAAAAGAATTATTACTGATAACTTGCTTGCCGCATGCAATTTAACTAATTACCCGAGATAAAAACAACCTAATTCACTATTAGCAACCATCCAATTTTTTCTTTGTCTAAATTACTACAAAAATTAGAAAAAGAAGCAAACGTAGTAGAAACTGTAGGAACTACTAAAAAGAAACTAGCCCAAATTGGTACGGTTAGTTCGGTTATATTATATTTTTTTGGTAGAGAATTTCTCACCATGTAATTCATACATCGCAAATTATTCATCAATCTTTCAGCAGTATTATGTATAAAAGCTTTGTGCAGATTCATTGCCTCAACAAAAATTTTTCCTCTCAAATGGTGAAGAATTTGGTGCATCCAGGGTGAAAGCAACTGTAATTCCTGCTCAGGTTTTTGCCAAAATTCATCATCCGGGAAATTATTGCCTATATACTTCCTAAACTTTTCTATCTCTACTTGTTTAAGTGCCAATTTTTCTCCACAATTTTTTAGTTTCTCCTGATTACCTATTAACTCTGCTTCGAGATTACTAATCATACAACTCTGTTCTTCAAGAGCAGACAAGCTTATATTGTATGTTTTTTGTAAGATATATAATTCATGAGACAATTGCTTATTCTCTTTCTTCCAACCATGGTATGATGAAGGGAATCCTAAAAATGCCATAAATTTTGCAATAATAGAGGGCTCAATAGCTTTTAGAGATGACAGCAACTCCTTCTGATTAGTAACTTTTTCTCTTAACCTATCCAAAGTTTCTTCAATTTTAGTCTTTTCATTTTTGAGGGAAACTAATAGGTTTTTTGCATTATCTAGATCAGTTTCTAATTTTTTGATTTCTTGTTGATCTTTTCCAATCTCGTCTAGGATATTGCTTATATTGATTAAATTTTTCTGGTGCTCATTAAATAACTCTCGGTAATGTAAAAAAGCTTTTCTGGTTTCTTGCCAACTCATTTTATTTTTGAGATTCTTGAGGTAATGCTCCAGCCCGACATTACCATCTTTCTCGTCCCTTGGCTTTGCATCCCAGAACCTGTTGAAAAAACTGCTGATGTTTTTCTTGTTCCCTAGAGCTGCTGAACCCAAGCCCCAACACTCCTCACCTATAGCGTTTGATGCTATATCAGCAAAATAATCTAGATTCCATATAGTATCTACTTCGTCTCTCAAGGGGATTTCTTTTGAAATATTTTCAACAGCACCATTATTACTGCTGGCAATAAAAATCTCATGTCCTTTCAGCCCCTCTATAAGATCCCAAACTTTGTAATGATAATTGCCTATTTTTATAGTTGTAGGATTGTGGAAGGCTTCATTAGGATTTTTTAGCTTAGCCAAAACCTCAGCACGTTTAACGATAATATTACTTATTATATCCCTTAACAGGGTTGTTTTTCCGGTACCTGGTGGACCGTTAACCGAGAATATTCCTTCATCTTTTTTGAATGCTAAATTTACTGCCATTTGTTGGGCAAGATTTAAAGGGAAGTCGCCTTTACCTGGCCAGCGAGCTGGAGGCAATAAACTAGGGTCACAATATTTCTTTGCATAGCTTTTTTCTCTACATACATCCTCTTTAGGTTTAGAGCAAGAATGTATATTTACGTATTGCCTCAATGCTAAACCAAGATCACTATTTTCAGGATCTCCTTCTTTTATCAAACCGTTGATTGCCTCGAGATCTTTTATATAGAAACTACTGATCATAGTTGATTTTTCATCAACTTCCTCTTCACAATCACCTTTTTCCTGATTTTCCTGCGCCTTGGGCAATGCTACTCTGCTGGAATAAATAACGGCTGTGTTATGCACCTTAACATTATTTTTTACAGCATCCCAAGAAGACAGCTTGATTAGATCATCCAAAAATCTTTTTAACTCTGCAAAAGAGGCAGGACCAGGAATTCCTTTAATATATTGCTGAAAATTTAAGTATGAATCCAACATTTTGCTACGAATAACCTTATCACCCTTTTCAAGCCATTCTTTGTCGTTAACTCCATATTTAGCTAAACTTGCAACTCCAATAAAATAATCGGGGATTTTGAAACTATTAAATATTGGTTTACCTTCTAAAGTAACTTGAAAGCTTGCAATGCAAGAGAGATTTTTTAACTCCCCTGGGTTATAATTTGGGGCATCTACATTTAGCAGTCTTTTAATTTCGGAAGTAATGAAATCATAATCTAAAATACCAATAAAAACTGTGTATACCCAACTATGTGTTTTAGTTTCCGAGTGCCCAAATCTATGAGTGTTTAACCACGGGATGTCTTGATCGGCTAAAACTTCTTTCTGGATGGAATCTACCCCTTCGGGCAGTTGTTCTGTTTTTACTTCGAAGGGAATAAATTTTTCGACCGAAGTCCAAAATTTTAATATATCTTTGGGATTAGAATTCATCACTATATAGTCGTTTGGGTCCTTTTACCTTCGTATAGATCAACAGACCAAACAAAGCAAGAATTTATATGCCTTAATCTAATGTCTAGATTCATGCTTCTCAAGAAGTGAGTTGTCTTCATTCTGAGATAGCAACAATAATACAAACTGTTTCAAATTATTCAAAGATAAAAAATTTCGCAGGAGATTGCACCCACCTTAGAAACCTGAACATCATTCTTCTTGATCGCACCAAAATTAAAGTTCCGATTTCAAAAATATCACCAGATAGATCTTTTTTTGAAGCCACTCAAATCTATGACATATTGAGGAAACTTCTCAGCTTTTTGGACCTGCTAGGGTGCTTTAATTTGCGCAGGGCTTTTGCCTCTATCTGTCTAATACGCTCTCTGGTTACAGAAAATTGTTGGCCAACTTCTTCTAATGTATGGTCTGTATTCATTCCGATACCAAATCTCATTCGCAACACTCTTTCCTCACGCGGAGTAAGGCTAGCCAAAATTCTTGTGGTAGTCTCCCTTAAATTTGTTTGTATGGCAGCTTCAACTGGTAATGTAGCGTTTTTATCCTCAATGAAATCACCAAGTGTGTTACCGTCTTCATCTCCTACTGGGTTTTCTAGTGAAACTGGTTCCTTAGCAATCTTCATGACTTTTTTCACTTTCTCAACAGGCATAGAGAGCCTGTCGGCAATTTCTGCTGGAGTAGGTTCGTATCCTAGCTCATATAACATCTGTCTGGATGTTCGGATAATTTTGTTGATTGTTTCGATCATATGAACAGGTATGCGGATTGTCCTTGCCTGATCTGCTATTGATCTTGTAATTGCCTGCCTTATCCACCATGTCGCGTATGTAGAGAATTTGTAACCTCTTCTATACTCAAATTTATCAACTGCCTTCATCAGGCCAATATTACCCTCTTGGATCAGGTCTAAAAATTGCAAACCACGGTTCGCATATTTTTTTGCAATGGAAATTACTAAACGTAGATTAGCCTCAATCATCTCTTTTTTAGCTTTATTTGACTCTCTTTCACCTTTCTGAATCAATTGCACAAGGTCCTTAAACTCGTTTATATTCATTTCGGATGTTTCTTGAACCTCCTCAATCATTTCCTGTGCCTCTCGGATTGATGATGAGTAGTCGCTGATGAATTTTTGCCAAGCACTATTTTTAAGCTTCACTATTTTATTAAGCCACTCATCTGATATTCCTGAACTTGCAATAGATTTTAGAAATTCAATTCTATCAACACCAGCATTTACAGCATTCCTTAATAATTTAGCTTCATAGCTAATAACCCTCTTATTCAAGCCGTATAAAACATCCACCAAGAATTCGATTGTTTTGTCGTTAAAGTGCATTTCTTTAACTGAATCAATAAATTTCTGTTGTGCTTCCTGATACTCTTTGGAGTCTGTTTTATTTTTTTCTCTTAACTTACTCAATTTATGAATAATTTTTGTTAAATCTTCAAAATGATCTAATACAGTAGGCAGAAGAGTTTCTTCAAGGTTCACAATTGACATACTTGATTCTTCTGCTTCCTCCTCATCGGAAGAATCATAGGAGTCATCATCTGAATCTTCATCAGCTTCATCTATATCATCACTATCTCCTTCAGAATCGCCTCCATCTTCACCATATGAGTTATTGCTAATCCCGTCATTCCCAGCGTAGGCATCTAAGTCAATAATCTCTCTTAACAAGATTTTTTCATTTATCAGATCCTCATACCATCCAATCAACCTCTTCATAACCAAAGGCATTTGACAAACAGAATGGAGCATACTTTCTTTGCCTGACTCGATTCTTTTTGCTATATCTACCTCGCCTTTCCGAGATAAAAGATTTACCCCACCCATATCTTTAAGATACATCCTGACCGGATCATCTGTGGCATTAGCAACACTTATATTTTCTTCTTCACTATACTCATATTCTACGTCATCATCTTCTACAGATAGAACATCTTCCTCTGATTCGCTCTCTTCGCTAAATTCGATAACTGTAATATTCTTTTCCTTTAGGAAAGCAAAGATATGTTCAATAACTTCCGGTTTAGCTAATTTTTTTGGCAGATATTTATTTAACTCATCTACTGTAATTAGACCTTTTTTAGAAGTATCTATTAATATTTTATTCAACAATTCCTTTATCGCCTTAGTCTCAGCTTGAGAGAATCCTGTTGCATTATCACTATCTTTTTCTGACATTTATAGACCTTTATAAAATATGCTTAGTTTTGATTTGCGCTTCTAGCTCGGAAATTTTATCTTTTATGTTCATTGCTTTCACGTACGAATCATCTTTCATAACCTTAAGTAAATTACGATATTCTAATTTCAATGACTCCAAATGTATAAATTGCACAACTAAAAACCATTTTTTATTACAGTCTATATAGCTTTTTATATCAATTTTTTCAAGGAAGTATGAAGTTTCTTTTAATAAGTGACTGATATTATTACTTTTTACTTCTTCTTGCAACTTTTCAATAATTATATTGTCGTCAATTTCACTAGACTTTACAGCTAAATCATATAATTTTGTAAATATTGGCTCTAGCATTATCTCTTTCGAAGAATAATCTTCCAAAAATTTTACTATATTGTCGTCTCTAAGAAGCTCTGGATATTCCTTCACCATTAGAATTAGCAATAATTCATATCTTGCAACTAACGGTAATCCTTTAAATTTAAGTGCGAGATTATTTGCAGATCTAATATTATTAGAATTTTTATAACTTGTCAGAGACCATAATTTCTCTCTGAAAAACTCCTTATAGGTTTTGCGAACAACATTATCAGATATGGAATCAGTAATTTTTTGTATTTCAGATTCAAAAAAAGCCTTCTTCTCAGGAGATAATGGCTGTTTTAAGCCCTTTATTTTGTTTCGCCAAACAAATTCAGAGAGCGGAAGCCTATCTTCCAAGCATTTTTTATATGACTCTCTTCCACCTTGTTTTAAAATATCATCAGGATCCATTCCGTCAGGTAAAGTAACAAAGCTTGCCGTTTTTCCGACAGTTAAATTCTGCAAGGCTATTTCGGAAACTCTTATAGCAGATTTACGACCTGCCAAGTCACCATCCATAGAAAAAATTGGGTCATCAACAATTTTCCATAGCATCTTTAGATGATCTGCACTTACCGCAGTTCCCAAAGTAGCTACCGCACTACCAATCCCTGCATTATGCAATGCAATCACATCCATATAACCTTCAGTTACAATAATTTCTCCTGTTTTATAAGATTCGTTTTTTGCAAAATTCAAAGCATATATGGATGATCTTTTCTTAAAAATCGGTGTTTCAGGTGAATTCAGATATTTAGGCTGCTTACCATCGACAGAGCGCCCCCCTAGAGCTATCACAGATCCTTGCGGGTTAAAGATAGGAAAGATAATTCTTCCTGAAAGTAATTGCACAACTTTATTATTATATATTTTAAATGCCCCTGAAGATTCGAGTTCATTTTTTGAATATTTTTTGGATAATTGCTCCACTATCTCAACACCAGGCTTAGCGAAACCCAGACGAAATTTATCAATAATTGCTGCTGACAAGCCTCTTTCGGTTAGATATCTAGATATTTGGAAATTCTGTTTAAGTTGTTTTTGGTAATAAGCAACAACCTCCTCTAATATATTTAATAATTTTTTTTCTCTTTTTATCTGATCATCAGCTATCAAATGATCTTTAGGTACTGGTATCCCCGCCTCTTTTGCCACGATTTCTACAGCTTCATGAAATTGCATTTTGTAATATTCCATCACAAAACCTATAAGATCGCCATGCGCCCCACATCCAAAACAGTGGTAAAATGACTTTTGGTCATTCACCGTAAAAGATGGGGTTTTTTCTTGGTGAAATGGACATAAACCCAAAAACTCTTTGCCCTTTGGGATAAGTTTGACCTTTTTGGAGATCACTTCAGAAATCTTTAAACGATCCCTCAATTGTTTTATAAAATGGCTGCTAATCTGCATATATCGTGGTCAGAATAAGAATATCTTTGATTATTATACGTGTTTTTGCTATAAAGTTATAAATATCTGTAAGTTCATACAATCTAAACAATTAATTTAGCGTCAAAGAGTAAAAAATGCAAAAGTTTCCTATTACAAGAGAAGGGTATGAGAAAATTATTGAGGAATTAAAGCACCTCAAAACGGTTGAACGGCCTGCTATAATCACAGCTATTGCCGATGCAAGAGAGCAAGGTGATTTATCTGAAAATGCTGATTATCAAGCTGCACGCGAACGTCAGAGTTTCATCGAAGGAAAAATTCAAGAGCTTGAAGGCAGAATATCACTAGCTGATGTGATTGATGTTGCCAAATTATCTGGAGATACAGTGAAATTTGGTGCAACAATAACAGTCATAGATTGTGATACTGACAAAGAATCTTCATATCAGATAGTTGGAGAATATGAGGCTGACCTCGATAAAGGACTAATTTCAATAGTGTCTCCTATAGCAAAAGCTATGATCGGAAAGAAGAAAGGTGAATTCGCAGAAGTAAATATTCCGAGTGGCATAAAAGAATACGAAATAGTTGCAATTGAATATAAATAATCTCATGCACTCGTAGCTCAGCTGGATAGAGCGTTGCCCTCCGAAGGCAAAGGTCGGACGTTCGAATCGTCTCGAGTGCACCAGTAACACTTCTTTAACCTTCCCATGCTAAAGTAAAAATAAAAATGTTCAGAGCGCTCTATTTTTTATTTTTACTCTGTTTTGTAGGCAAGAACGCATTAGCTTCCGAGCTTTTAATAAATGGCAAAAAAGCTTCTACCAAACAAAATGTGGTCATAGTAGCCTCAGCAGACAAGGACACAACAATAACTTTCCTACCTATTTTTCAAAATAGCAAAGGATCAATCATTTGGCTTACCCCCATAAAAAATGAATATAAAATAATACAAAGCCGTACAATCAATCCTCAACCAATCAAAGACATATATTCGTACAGCTCCTCAAGAAAAGAGATCATCAAAGAAAGAAATCCTAACTCATCATACCAAGAAATTTCTGACTTTGAGGCTGTCGGACATCATTTGCCTAATAGTTTAAGTTTTGCACATGTGGAAACTTTGATATTAGACCGGAACTCAACTATAGAGTTTCTTCAGAAAAACAAGGTTGATTCAGATTTCTGCAACGATTTAAAAAGCCTCTATGATAATTCACAACAATTTCTGTTAGCTGTAGCACAAACTAAGCAAGAAATTAATTCTCTGGAACCAGTGCAAGTAACCCTGGAGGAAAAAGGCAATAAATTTGAATTGTTGGATGTAGAAAAAAATTCAGATTTAATATTTATTACCAAATCCGGGCAAGTAAAGAATGGCAAGAAACAAAATAAAAATCTTTCCCTTATTTATTCATGGCCAATCTATGAATGTAAGCCATGTGTAAATCCTATACCTACAATGCAAGACCTGCATACGCTAGGAGTGAATTGGTATAAAAAACCTAAAGAAGGATTGATGGGGTTAATTTCACCCTCTGCTGTTATTTATGTTACAAATTACAAATATACCGGGCAAAAATCGAACCTTAATTTCACCTCTACAAATTTACGACCAAAAATTCAAAGATTTTCTGATAATCAAAAGTAATTCTTTACTAATTCTTCTGCTATCTGGACAGCATTTAGTGCCGCACCTTTTCTTAAGTTATCAGCAACTACCCAGAATAAAAGGGCCTTGGAATCACCCTCTACTGCTCTTAATCTAGATATATAAACCTCATCTTTGCCGGCAACCTCAACTTGTGTAGCGTAATCATTGTTTGAAAAGACTATTCCGTCTCGTTTTGAATATTCTTTAATCAGCTTTTCTAGATCTACTGAATCCTCGCACTCGACGTAAACTGACTCTGCGTGACCGATGAATGCAGGAACTCTAACACATGTTGGCACTACTTCAATCGATGCATCCACAATCTTTTTTATTTCTTTGCGAATTTTATCCTCTTCTCCCGTATAACCATCCGTCATAAATTTATCGATCTGAGGTAAAGGATTAAAAGCTATTTGTTTAGCAAAATTCTCAGGTTTTACTTTTTGGTATGAATACATACCTTTTGTTTGATGATAAAGCTCATCCATCGCTTTTTTTCCAGCACCAGAGACCGATTGATATGTTGATACTACCACTTTCTTCACACCAAACAGCTCATGAATTGGGTTCAAGGCAACAGCCAATTGGATCGCTGCACAATTAGGATTGGCAATGATATTTTTATTTTTATAATTTGCAATATCGCTAGAATTCACCTCCGGCACTACCAATGGTATATCATTATCGTCTCTAAAGAATGAAGTGTTATCTATTACGACAGCCCCAGCTTTAACAGCTCTTGGAGCAAATTCTGCACTAACTTTTGCCCCAGGCGAAGATAAAACTAAATCAACTTTAGCAAAATCAAAATCATCCAATAGTTCAGTTTTAATTATTTTATCGCCAAAACTCATTTCTTTACCAATAGACTTACTAGACGCCAAAGCATATATCTTTCCTACGGGAAAATTTCTTTCATGTAATATTTTTAAGATTTGGCTACCAACATTCCCTGTTGCGCCCACAACTGCTATATTTACGGACATAAAATTAAGATATTAATTGTAGAGCTACCTGTATAAAACTAATATTAAAATTATGCAATATAATTGTTCTGCCCTTTTCTAAGCATAAAATATCGTATTGATATATATACAAAAATCAAACCACCAATCATCGCAAACAGTCCTCCTGCACCTATTAACCCAAGGAAAAATTTTGCTTTTGCTGTATATACTCCACCTGGGGTTTTTCGTAAGGCACCATATCCACCAGAAAATGCTAGCCCTGCAATATGTAAAAATTGTCCGAAAAAATAGATATAAATTTGATATAGAGAAATTTTGTTAAACTTATCTTTTAAGTCCGACTCTTTTAGCTGTTCATATATATAACCCATTATGGCAATTGTAATGGCAACTATTGATCCATGATAATGCGCAGGAATGATAGTGCTTGATTCGTTAATCACAAAACCTAGCCCACCTCCAAAAACAAACATAACCGCAGAACAGAAGAAATAATGATCCAAATTTCTTGTTTTAGATTTATCAAATTTTACCGCACAGAAAATCAAGATAGCCGCCAAAATCAATGAACTCAAACCACCAAAATGTTTCATGTGAAACGTATAAAATTCTATATAAGAATTACTGGAAACATTAAACGCTATTGAAAAATATATCGCAGGTACTACGCATAAAAAATTTATTATAAAAACAGATGATAGCCAGCCATCTTTTTCACTCACCTTTGGGAACATCTTAGTGAAGAAGTAAATCCACACAAATTGTCCAAGTGCAATATACACAAATTGCAAAACGTGCCCCCCGCCCCAGAAGAGATACTCAAAAAAGAAGAAATAATCTCCTTCCCAAAGAGCATGTAACTCCATCAGCTGCTTATAGGACACATAAGTAACAAAAAACATAATGATTGCTGTAAGAGCACTTGTTAACAGAAAAGCATCAATATAAGCGTTTAAACGCCTTTTTCTTGTAAAAAAATCAATCAAAAACAAGATAACCATCGCAAAATATGTAGAAAGGAAAATAGCTAAACCAACAATGAAAATAATATTATGCAGGATAGGCACATAATTATTTAAATATGGCTTGCCCTCAGCAAGAAATGGAGAGATCGAAATTAATATGATTGAAGCCAACGCGATCCAGAAGAATTGTCCTGTGATATATTGAAATTTGATAGACAAACTTTTTGAGAGGAAATATAGGTGAATAGATAGAAACCAGATAATAACTGAAAGATCAACATGGATGATTAGAGAAACTTTAAATGATTCATCATAAGGCATTATCTTATGAATCTGCGGCACCCTTAAAAGGGCTACTATTATCGAATATATACCAGATATAGCCAATGACAACACAGCTATTAACAACCACCTCTTTGTACCATTCACGTCTCCTTGGGATAAAGTTTGATTCTTATTCGTTATGTTCATATCTGTATATTCTTAACCTTGCACAACCATAAATTCTTTCAACAAATAAGGAGAATTTTTCTGATATCTCATATTTTTCTGACTTTTCCGTTTCTATTACTATACATGCCCCTGAAGCTATCCATCCGCCTTTTCCTAAAGAGTCAATAGTTGGTTCGACGAAGTCTTTATGAAAAGGAGGATCTAAAAAAATCAGATCATGTTTTTTATCAGCTTTTGGTAATTTCGTAGAATCCCCTCTGATGATATTAACCACGTTCAAAAGGGATAATTTTCTGATATTTTGCTCTAGGAGCTTAATATTTTCAGGGTTGATTTCAACAAAACTCAATGATTCTGCACCTCGAGATATGGACTCAAATCCAAGAGCCCCTGTACCTGCAAATACATCAAGAACTTTAGCTTTTCGTATAAAGTCTCTTCTTTCTTCACCAAGAGAATTGCCGCTTTGCAAAATACTAAAGATAGCCTCTTTTACATGCGCTTTTGTAGGCCTATAATCCATATTGCTTTTTGTTAAAATTTTATGGCCCTTTAGCCTACCTGATATGATCTTCATATACAAAATTCAATTCTTCCTTTTTGATTTCCCTTATCTCCCCAGGAGCAAGATTTCCTAATTTTATAGGACCATATTGCAGCCTTATCAACCTATTTACTTTTAAACCAACATGCTCCATTAATTTCCGGATTTCACGGTTTTTTCCTTCAAACAACGAAATCTGGATCCATGTATTATGCTGTCCCTCTCTAAGAACATGAATCTTATTTTTCTTATACTGGACATTTTCTATAATTATTCCAGCCTGGAGTGCATCTAATTTCGCTTTATCAACGCGACCAAATACTCTGATTTTATATATTCTTTCAAAATTGTTTCCTGGAGACTCTAGCTTACGAGCAATATCAGATTTGTTCGTCAGTATTAACAAACCTTCACTGTTAAAGTCAAGTCTTCCTACAGACATAACTCTTGGCATGTGCTTAGGCAAAAAATCAAATATTAAAGGCCTTCCAAAAGAATCCTTATTTGAAACCAGCTGCCCAACAGGTTTATAATAGATCCAAGCTCTAGCGGCTTGATCAGTTTTAACATGCCGATCAACAATTTCTATTTTATCTTTTTCTGCAACTTTAGTTCCTAATTCAGTAACCACTGAGCCATTTACTTTAACTTTGGCATCTTTAATCAACTCATCAGCTTCTCTACGAGAACAATAACCAAGATCTGCAATTCTCTTATTTAGGCGCATTCGATCTATCACTAGCTTTGCTGATTAATGCCGAAAATAATAAACTATCCTGCTCATTTTTCTCATATTCAGGATGCCATTCCACGCCTATACAGAATTTCTTATGCTTATGCTCTATTGCTTCTATCACGCCATCTTCTGCAATAGCACAAACCACCAAATCTTTACCAAGATTCTTAACAGCCTGATGATGGTGGCTATTAACTTTATATGAATCACATCCAGTAATACCCCTCAGCACAGTTCCTTCAAGAATTTTGATATCATGCACATTCGCGTCTTGAGGTTTTTTATGCTTATGCAAAACCTTTGTTTCTACCTCATCGTTGATATCTTGATATAAATTTCCTCCCAATAGAACATTTAGTAACTGCTGCCCAGCACAAATACCCAACATTGGCTTGTCTGCTAACAAAACTTGACTCATTAAGGCAAGCTCAAAGTTTGTTCTGTCATCTGTTGAGATAACCGTATGGTCACTCATTGCCTCACCGTAATATGACGGGTCAATATCATATTCTCCACCAGGAAAAACAAACCCATCCATAATTTTTACATACTCATTTATCAAACCCTTTTGATATGGGATTAGCAAGGGAATACCCCCGTGCTTAGCTACCGCTTTTTCATAATGAGTCCTGATTGCATACCACGGAAAATCAGAATATCCGCCTTCTTTGGTTGTTTTATTTTCATAATCTAATATTATGCCAATCAAGGGTTTTTTCATCTTTTCTCTTTACATGTTTTTATAAAGTCTATATATCACTTATTAATCGATTAAGAAAACATTTATCAAGTTTTTGTTGATTTTACTGCTCTATATATTAGTTTCTCAAATCATCTTTAAAGAAAAATTTATTGCCAATATTGTATTATGAATCTACTAAGGAAACAGTGTAATATCCCATCAAAAAAGGTATATGTAGCCTATCAGGATGCTGTTATATTGATATCCCTAGGAAATTTTAAGGCTGCCAAAAAACAGCTAGAGGAATTAGCTGAGGATGGTTTTTCTCCGGCTCAGTTTGACTTAGGTTGGCTATATTATAATGGAAAAGGTGTAAAGAGAGATCTAGATAAAGCAGTAGAATGGTGGGTAGCAGCAATGAAATCTGGCTATAAAGACGCAGAACTGATGTTAAAAGCAGTCAAAAAATATAAAGACTTTAAGTAAGAACTAATCTATCATTGGATCTGTACGACAAACTCAAAGATATGATTAACATAATTTGCGATTTATCTTTCAATTTCAACAGACCATATTGTGGAATTGCTAATGACTCGCAACAAATCCTTTTTTTTCTCCAAAAAAATAAGAATTACAAAATAAGACAATTTGCTTTGAGCAAAAAACCTTTACCTAAAGATGTGGAGACAATCAAAGGGTTGGATTTTGTGAAAAATAAAATTCTCGGGCTGTTTGGCAAAAAAGTTAACATTCCTACAACGGACGCACATATTTTCTTTTGTCAAAATCCCAATAATTATCAAATTTCAGAAGATACTAAAAAGATTACGCGAATACACGACTTAATCCCTATTGAATATCCAAAAAAAGTACCTCTCTTGAGCCATATATTATTTAGAAACAACATTTTTTTCAATGTAGCAGAAAAAAATAATTTTTTTGTCTGTAACTCCTACACTACAAGGAAAAGTTTCTTAAAATTCTTTCCTCATCTGAGGGAAAAAACCTCAACTATCCCATGCTCGTCTTCATTTAACATGCAAGATGCAGTAATGGAAAAGCCTGAAATAAAAATTTCAAATGATTTCTTCTTGGTAATAAGTTCTCTCGAGCCCAAAAAGAATGTGCTAAGACTTCTGAAAGCCTATGAAATTTTATTATCAAAGGAAAAGCAATGTAAGCCGCTGATATTAGTTGGGAATATAGGTTGGAAAAATAAAGAGTCAGTGGAGTATTTGCACTATCTCAAAAACAAATATAACCATAAATTTTTCCACTTTCAGAACCTCTCTAAAGAGCAAATCGCATGGCTCTATCACAATTGTTACTGCTTCATAATGCCGTCACTGGTAGAAGGCTTTGGTATACCAGTTTTGGATGCTCTTGCTTTCAGTAAACCAGTCCTTTGTTCAAATATAGAAGTATTTCATGAAATTACTGGTAAAGCATCCCTACATTTCAATCCCTTCTCAATTGAAGATATATATAACAAACTAGCATTAGCTAATAGCAATAGCAATTTGATGAAAGATTTGGCAAAAAAATCTAAAGAAAGGTATAAAAAATTCTTACCAGAACAGATCAGGAATATGTGGTATAATCTTATACAAAATTTATATGCAAAATAGAGCAATTATTTGGCTTAGAAGGGATTTACGCTTAGACGATAGTTACGTCTTCTCGGCATTGAAGAAGTTAAAGGCCAAATCACATATAATTTTTATTTTTGACAGCAATATTCTAAAAGAATTCCCGTCAAAAAATGATAGAAGAATTAGTTTTATATATGATAGGCTAGTTCATTTGAATGAACTATTAAGGCTTCAAGGCTCTAAATTAAACATCTACTTTGGCGATCCTGAAACTGTAATCCCATCCATATTAAAAGCAACAAAAGCCTCACACCTACTAGCAGCCTTAGGCTATGAAGCTTATGATTTCAGTAGAGATAGAAAAATCTTAGATATTTGCAAACAAATGGGAGTTAATTTTTGCCTGGATAACGACCATTTAATCTTTCCACCACAAGAAACTACCAAGGAAGACGGCACAATTTATCAGGTTTTTACACCTTTTGCTAAAAAACTATTTCAAAAGATCAAGGCCTCAAAAATATCATTTTTCCATCAAAATGTAGAATTTTCAAATATAGAAATAGGTTCCACTAGATGGTCCATAGACCTTAACAAAACCAAAGGAGAGAATCTTAGTATTATTGGCTACGAGACAACAAATTATTCACCATGGAGTGCAAAATTTGACTCAAGAGACATAGAAAAATTCGCAGAAAAAATTTCAGATTATAAAAATAAAAGAGATTTTTTGTGCATTGATGGGACGAGTAAGTTTTCCCCATATCTAAGATTTGGTTTTATATCAATACGACAATGTCTGGATTTTGCCTTAAAGCACGAAAATTCTTTCGCCTGGATCAATGAATTATTGTGGCGAGAATTTTATGCAGTCGCCTTATTCCACCACCCCGAAATTACTAACCAAGAATTTAACAAACAATATCGCAACATTAATTGGAATAATTCGGAGACATATCTTGAGAAATTTCGCTCATGCAAAACCGGATATCCGATTGTGGATGCCGCAATGTCGCAACTCTATAAAGAAGGTTGGATGCATAATAGGGCTAGGATGGTAGTAGCCAGCTTTTTTACCAAACATTTATTTCTTGATTGGCGTATAGGTGAAAAAATATTCGCCCAATATTTGATGGATTATGAACAATCTTCAAATGTAGGAGGATGGCAATGGGCGGCCTCTACCGGGTTTGATGCACAACCCTATTTTAGAATATTTAACCCATATTTGCAGAGCAAGAAATTTGACCCAAATGGTGAATATATAAAAAAATATTTACCCATCCTTATGGACGTAGGACCGTCTAAAATTCATTCTGAAGCGCATCTGTATGCAGACTATCCAACACCTATAGTTAGCCATGAAGATGCTAGGATAAAGGCTCTGCAGAAATTTAAAGCTCTTTAACGAAAAAAAGTAACTTTAGATTTGATATTATTAGAAAATAGTAGTATGGGTAGAAGAATGGATACAAAAATGGGTCTTTTTCATGATTAAGAAATATGCATCAGCCGCAGATGATGATAACACCGATATTTTAGCTAACCCTGCATATATTTGCGCCTCTTCAGAGATAATTACAAATGCCCTCAAGCACGGAAGCGACGTTATGCAACTGCCAAACGGAGAAATAATAATAACAGAATATAAAGCCACTACGGTGCACTATCTTTGGGATGATGAAAAGAAAAAAATCACTAGAAAAATTAAGAATTTTCAGTCCATTTCTATGGACAAGACTGAACCGGTGACCTAGAGCAGTTTTTTGTTACTCTTTCGAATCAGGTCATAATCCAAATTAACTATTATTTGCTGGGAGTTTCTGTTTCTTATGATACTCCTGTAGACTTGCAAATTGCTTAAGACATTCTGAACGTAACTCCTTGTTTCGTAGAAAGGAATCTTCTCTATCCAACCAACAACAACATTATAATTATTTGTTTTTCTAGGATCCCCATATCGGGTAATCCACTTATCTACATTGCCGGGCCCCGCATTATACGCCGCAATTGCCAAAACATATGATCCTTTATAACGATCAATCAGCTCAGACAAATAATAGGAACCAAATCTGGCATTTAGTTTTGGGTATTTAAGTAAATGTGTTTTATTAAAATTTCTTTTTAATTTTTTACCTACATATTTCGCCGTAGGATAGATTAACTGCATTAAACCCATTGCCCCAGCTGAGCTTCTTGCATATTGATCAAATTCGCTCTCCTGCCGGATTATTGAATTCACCAAAGCTAATTCAATTTTATATGGCAATCCAAAGTCTTTTAGCGGGTAAGAATATTTTCTTTCGAACATACCCCTTCTAGCCATTTCACGACCAGCTACTACTGAAATGCTTCTTTTTTTTATGTTATGGCCCGTTTTTGTAAGTAAATATTTCTTCGAAGGGGACGGTGCCTTAATAATAGCTTGGGCGATAAATTTTCTTGCATATATATGCTTATTCTTTTCAGATAAAATTTTGCTTATTTGAACTAAGTCATTCTTATTTGCCCATTTTATATCCTCTTCCGTGATTTGAGGCAAAGCCGGTAAATTTATAGTGCGATTTTTCTGGATTTTCATTGTGGCAAGTTGTCCGTAGAACGTGTCAGGATACATAGCTGCTATCTTATATGTATCATAAGCTTTTTGTCGCTCACCAAGACGGTAATAAGCTCTTGCCAACCAATAAGCTCCTTTTGATCTGCTCACTGAGAATTTTGACTTATTTAGCAAATTCTGAAAATGTTTTGCCGCCTTTTCATAATCTCCTAAATATAAGTAAGCTAACTTTCCAGCCACCCACTCTGCATCAACATAGTTAATTAAGCTTTTAAACCTGTGTTGGGAAATAATTCTGTAAGCAAGTTTATAATCTGCACTATCAATCAGATGTGATACCAGAACCAATCTGAGTCTTGCCCACCTGTCTAAGTGCATATATATATTTTTTTCATTATCGATAAGCAATTTTGCCAATTTATGTTCCCTTCCTCTTTTCTTGTACCACATCGATTTTGCATATAGCAAACTAGCACTTTTGTAGTATTTTTTTGGAACAGACTTCATAATCTGCGCCATGTTTCTATGATTCTTAAGAAGTGAAATGCGTGCATTCACAAGCTTTCTTTCATCGGGTGTAAGTAAACCTATTAAAAATGGGTCAATTTTTGTTTTTTTATTCCAGAGTAGTAAATCTACCTTTTTATAATTATCATTTTTTTGGAAATATTTTTTATTCTTTTGGTAAAACTCCTTTTGTTCGTCTGGGCCAAATTCCCCATATATCCAAGCTTTCCTGATGGCATCACCATATTTGGGGCTAGTTGTTTTGACTACTCTTACAAAATTCTTAAAACCATTTGGTTGAGTTGGATGATACCTCTGGAACCAAGTTTTTAGATCTTTTGAGTCTGTATTATAATCTATTAGATTTTCTGCATTTGCCCTCAACTGGGACATATCAGGCAAATGAGGATTCTGGTAAATGAAACTGGTTATTTCTTTAAATGTGTATTGATTACCCGGCTCCCTATACCGCAACCACTTTACAGTTTTGATAACATCTTTATTTTTTAACTTTGCTGCACAGAATAGTGACCTGTCCCAATTTTTATCTAGTGCTTGTTGCACTGCATCACATTCTGCTGCAAAAACATTGTTTTTAAACGAAAGCAATAAGAAAACTGTTAAAAAATATAAAAAATTTTTCATCTTTTTACAAAATTATCAAGTGGATTATATATAAAACCCATAAAAAAGTATATCCACCTGCTTGAAAAAGTTTTTTTTATACATAAATCTTAGTACAGCTAAGTAACAATTATGGATCACATATGAGTAAAGAAACCAGAAATTTTGATGCACAGGTAGATAAAATATTACACCTGATGATACATTCTTTATACACAAATAAGGATATTTTCTTGAGAGAATTGATTTCAAACGCTTCTGATGCTTGTGATAAATTAAGATATGAATCCAACAAAAAACCTGATCTGCTAGATGATGATAGTCCATTTAAAATTTCAATATCTGTAGATAAGGAAAAAAAGTTACTAAAAATAAAAGATAACGGCATTGGAATGAGTAAACAGGATTTGATTGATAATCTTGGAACCATTGCAAGCTCCGGAACAAAGAGATTTCTTGATCAACTTAGCGGTGACGAAAGTAAAGATGTTGAACTAATCGGACAATTTGGCGTAGGCTTCTATGCGGTTTTTATGGTGGCCACAGAAGTTTGGGTCCACACAATGAAAGCTGGAGAGAAGACTGCCTGGACATGGTATTCCAAAGGTGATACAAATTTTAGCATAGAAGAAAATAATGATTTCACTGAAAGAGGAACTGAAATTGTTATAAAAATAAAAGATAATGAAGAACAATATCTAGATAGATTTAGAATAAGCCATATTGTTAGTACCTACTCAGATCACATTTCCATTCCTATTAGCTTTTATTCTTCGGAAGTAGATAAAGAAAAAATCTTAAATAGTTCTTCAGCCCTATGGACTAAACAAAAAAGTGATATTACTGACGAACAATATGAAGAATTTTACAAAAAAATAGCTTCTGCCGGTGATAAACCATGGATGACACTTCACAATGTCAATGAAGGAAAAGTGCAATTTACCAATTTGCTATTTATCCCATCCAACCCAACTTTTGACATGTACCACCCAGATAGAGTAAGGAGAGTAAAATTATATATTAAAAGAGTATTTATTAATGACGAAGGAATAGATATTGTTCCGCAATATATGCGGTTTCTGAGGGGTGTTGTAGATTCAGAAGACTTACCGTTAAACATTAGCCGTGAAAATCTTCAACATAACAATATCATTGAATCAATTAAAAATTCCATTGCAAAGAAGGTTGTTAATTCTTTAGAGAAAAAACTAAAAAGCGATAAAGAAGAATATATTAAATTCTGGAACAATTTTGGGCCAGTATTAAAAGAAGGCCTATGTGAAAGTCTGAACGTGCCCGAAAACTTAATTGATTTATGTATATTTAGACATTCAAAGTCCGATAATTATATTTCTCTTGCTGAATATGTTCAAAATATGAAGGAACAGCAAAATGAGATCTTTTACATAAGTGGAGGGGATTACGAAAAATTAAAACAACACCCTCAACTCGAAGCTTTCGAAAAAAGGGATATAGACGTTTTATTCTTGTGTGATACAGTCGACGATTTCTGGGTTAGTGTAGTACATCAATATAAAGATAAGAGCCTTAAATCTATCACAAGATCAGATATTGACTTGGGTGAAGAGAATAAGAAAGATGACAAAAAAGAAAAAGATAAAACCCCTGAAGAACCAAAAGGACTGGTAGAATATTGTAAAAGGGTCCTAGGAAATTTGGTATCCGATGTGAAAATCTCTAAAAAATTACTCTCAACACCAGCATGTATTGCAGTGAAGGAAGGCGCTCTGGATATCAGGATGGAACGTTACCTAATAGAGCAGAAGCAATTAAAAGAATCCTCGGCAAAAATTTTTGAGATTAACGCTGAGCACCCAATCTTTCAATTCATCGCTTCCGAATTGAAAGCAGGTCCAGGCAACAAAACAACTGAAAATTTGGTAAAGATATTATTTGATCAAGCCTGTGTGGTTGAAGGTGAACCTGTTCAGAGTCCAAAGGAATTTTCCGAGAGAATGAGTAACTTTTTAACGCAAGTTTTAGAAAAATCATAAAGAAACTCAAGGTTGTTATAACAATTTTCTAACAATTTTGTTTTTTGTTCTTATAATGTTGTTGGAACTAATGGCTGGTCAATCTGGTGGCTGAATATCTTATTTCAACCTTTTTATTCTTATCTTTGTTAGTAATTGCATGTTTGAAAACTGTTAAATACAGGGATTTTTCTGAAAAAATCTTAGAGATAATTCTATATTTGACTACAGTAGCAGTAGTCATGATATCTTTTTATATCATATATATCTTGCTCTCAAAAACTGTCATCTTTTTTTCAAAAGTTCCAATTGCTAGTTTTTTTAGTCTTGACTGGAATCCTCTATCTTCACATGAGCCTTCTTATGGAATCTTACCACTCTTAAACGGAACCTTGCTGATAATGTTTATAGCAATTTTCTTTTTTTCACCATTTGCTGTTTTTAGCGCTATTTACTTGTCGGAGTTGTGTGGTAAAAAAGCTCGCACTCTCATAAAACCGTTTATTGAGTTAATAGCTGGAATACCCACTGTAGTTTTTGGATATTTTGCCATTATTTTTGTTGCACCATTAGTAAAGAATTTTGCCGATTATATAGGAATTGAAAGCTCCCAGGAAAATGCTTTAACAGCAGGAATCGTGATGGGTATAATGGTTACACCCTATATCATCTCACTTGTATATGATGTTCTTCAAGATGTACCAGACCATCAAAAACGAGCATCTTTTGCCCTAGGAGCCACTGAATCCGAGACTATAATTAACATGACCTTACCAACAGCAAAATGGGGTATTTTGGCCGTTATTATGCTAGCTGTATCTCGTGCAATAGGCGAAACAATGATCGTAACAATGGCTGCAGGATTGGTTGCCAAAACAACCCTGAACCCTTTTGAATCACTCACCACGATAACAACTCAGATCGTCTCTCTAGTGTCAGGTGATCAGGAGTTTGATAGCCCTGCGATTCTAGCATGCTTTGTTTTGGCTTTATGTTTGTTATTACTCACTTTTTATATAAACGCTTACTCACAAAGAGTAATGAAAAAATTTAAAAATAATTTCAGATGAATAAAAGAATACTCATAGACAGATTTTTTCATTTTATATGTTTTACTAGCACGATGTTGTGCCTGGCTTTTCTGTTCTTTTTTTTATTCTCACTTATTCTAAATGGCTACCAAGCTCTAACAAACTATGAAGTAAAGCTACCATATGATAATGGTCATATTTCTATAGGTGAAAACCTAGATACAAGAAGTAAATTGGCCAATTATAAAAAAGAATTTGTAGGTATTTATAAGAAAATTGACCCCAACTTCACTTTTGACGACGTAAAATACATCGTTAATTATAATGCATTACTTGATTACCATGCGAATTCTAAAGTTGAAAAGCAAACAAATAAAAACTGGGTGACAGTTTCTCAAAAGCTAAAAAATTATTTGACTGACCAATCAGAAGATAGGGCTGTATTCGTAAATAAAAACTTAACTGAATTTATCAATAGATTGCTAGATTTTGGATTAATAAGAAAATCAATCAATTGGGGCTTCTTTATCAACCCAGACTCTAGCGACCCTCAAATGGCCGGTATCTACCAAGCTTTAATAGGTTCATTATTAACTGTAAGTTTATGTATTCTGATATCTATACCTGTCGGCATAATTTTGGCCATTTTTACCAATTTTTATGTCAAACCAAAGTTTTTGGAAATTTTGCTAAAAACCAAAATAGCAAATTTAGCATCTATACCATCTATCATATATGGGATCATCGGCTTATATCTTTTTATTAATATTTTGGATATTCCAAGATCTTCATCTCTTGCAGGTGCACTTACACTCTCTATGCTAGCAATACCAATTATTTTTGTTTTGACGGACAAGACTATCAACTCCCTTGATCAAAACACAATAAATGCAGCGTTTGCACTTGGTGCGTCCAAAATGCAAGTTATTCTTAAACACGTCATCCCTATGTCTATTAACTCAATTATAACAGGCACGGTTATTGCAACTTCTCGGGTTATAGGAGAAACGGCACCTCTTTTAATGATAGGAATGATTGCATTTATAACAGCTCCACCACACACCATCACTGATCCTGCCACAACCATGCCCGTTCAAATATATACTTGGACAAATAACCCAGATCCTGAATTTTCACAAAAAGCTTCTTTAGCTATATTGTTATTATTATTAATTATTGCTATTTTTAATATTATATCCGGTCTCTTCCAGAAGAAAGTACAAAAATAAATGACAAAAAACGCAATTTCAGTATATAACCTAAATCTTTTTTATGGAGCAAAACAAGCTCTGTTTGATATTAATTTGGATTTCAGTAGAAATTCTGTTTCAGCCTTAATTGGTCCTTCTGGGTGCGGAAAATCTTCTCTTTTGCGCTGTTTTAATCGAATAAATGATACTATCGATGATCTAAAAGTCTCAGGAAAAATTATGTTTGAAGGAAAAAACATAAACCATTCTTCTGTGGATTTGGTATCGCTGCGGACAAAAATAGGAATGGTATTTCAAAAACCTAATCCTTTTCCTATGTCAATATATGATAATGTTGCATATGGCCCTAGACTTCACGGTATATATGATGACAAAGCTGATCTCGACAATATTGTAACCTCAAGTTTGCAAAAATCAGGCCTATGGAATGAAGTGAAAGACAGGCTGGAAGTTTCAGCTTTAGAATTGTCTGGAGGTCAACAACAACGTCTTTGCATAGCAAGGACTATTGCTATTAATCCTAAAATTATTTTAATGGATGAGCCATGTTCGGCCCTTGATCCTATAGCCACAGCAAAAATAGAAAAACTAATAGACGAACTGAGAGTGAATTTCACCATAATAATTGTAACCCATTCCATGGGCCAAGCTGCACGTGTATCGCAACAAACAATTTTTTTAGATAAGGGCCGAGTAATAGAGGCAGGAAGAACAGATAAAATATTTACTGCACCCCAATCTAAGAAAACTCAAGACTATATTACTGGAAGATTTGATTAATTAATATATTTACATATTTATTAAAAGTGATATTCTTCACGAAAACCTAACAAATTTGCGAATGAGAATATGTTGAACCATCTACCGCCAACCATTTTAGTTCTAGACCCTGATGTGGTCCTAAGAACGAACATCTCAAATAGTTTAGAAAGAAGCGGATTTAATGTTCTAACTGCTTCAAAATGGGCAGAAGCTTCTGGTTTATTTGATAGACTCCCAAATTATAAAAAACCTACCTTGGTTATTTTAAGAGATGAGCTGCCAGATTTAAGTGGCATCGAAGTATGCACAATCATCAAAACTAAAGAGGCATTAAAAAGCACTCTTGTTTTGATGATATCAGAAAATATAAAGAAAATATTAGAAGTAAAGAACCTAGAAAATAGCTTTGATGATTTCATTATGAAACCTTTTTCACAAAGCTCTTTGGTACAAAAAGTAAAATCGATTCTTGGAAGACACAAGCCTTCTCTGGCTTCAAGGATATTAGCTTACAAAGATTTAAAAATGGATTTAGCATCATTTAAGGTGTCACGCAATAACAGAGAAATACATCTTGGCCCAACTGAATTCAAAATTCTTCAATGTCTTATTGAAAAGCCTAACAAGATATATTCACGTGACGATATTATGAGATATGTTTGGGGCAATAACGCAAATGTCGAGATGAGAACGATAGACGTTCACGTTAATCGGCTAAGATCTGCCTTAAAACTTCCAAATGAAGAAGTTCCCTTTATTAAAACTGTTCGATCAGTTGGATATTGTTTGGATTTTGACAAATAATTTTAGGGCTTTATGCAATTAGAGGATGAAAAGGAAGTTCTCGGAGCGAAGAAAATCATAAAACGCATCCTTAAGGACTATCTAAGCCACTATTCCCAGAAGTTATTTTTTTCGTTGATTTTAATGGTAATAGTTGCTGTTACGAGTGCATTCCATGTATGGTTAATAAAACCCGCTCTGGACGGTATATTCATAGACAAAAATCATGAACTTCTTGTTTTTATCCCTTTCATAATTTTCTTGATTGCACTTGTTAAAGGGATAGCAGCATATTATCAAAATTTTCTGATTAAATTTATTGGGCAATCTATAGTAAATGACATGCAACTGCAGCTATATAAACATCTTATATATGCAGACATAAATTTTTTAAAATCTCACTCCTCAGGCAACCTGATCTCTAGATTTACCAATGATATTACTAACCTCAGAAATTCCGTAGCAAACATAGTTACTAACATTACAAAGGAATCTTTAACTGCTATTTTCCTAATTTGTGTGATGTTTACAAATGATGTAACTTTGTCATTCATTACGCTGTTTATTTTTCCTTTAGCGGTTATACCTATAATGAGAATGGGCAAAAGAATGAGGAAAGTTTCAGGAAAAACCCAGGAAGAATTAGGTACTTATACTAGTAAATTAGATGAAGTTTTTCGCAATATAAGAGCTGTTAAATCATTTACTGCTGAAGAAAGAGAGATTCGTTTTACCAATAAAGTCCTAAATCAAATACTTCAATATTACGCAAAAGCAATTAGGACTGATTCCTTAACTTCACCTTTAATGGAATTACTGGGAGGATTAGCATTTGCAGCAGTAATATGGTATGGCGGTATACAAGTCTTAAACGGTGAAACAAGTGCAGGTAGTTTCTTCTCATTTATTGCAGCTCTCCTTAGTTTATATAAACCTCTTAAGAGCTTAGCAGATATAAATGTTACTATTCAATCTGGAATAGCTTCAGCCAAAAGAGTATTTAAGATTTTAGATACGAATTTCGATATTGAATCTGACAATAAGAATCTAAAAAAACTACATGTAAAGCAAGGTGTAATTGAGTTTGAGAATGTATGTTTTGCCCATGATGATTCACATGAAACAATCAAAAATTTATCCCTCACCATACCAAGCGGACAGTTCGTTGCCATCGTTGGAGCCTCAGGAAGTGGGAAATCTACCTTAGTGGATTTATTGCTTAAATTTTTTAAACCTTCCAGCGGCACTATTAAAATTGATAACCAAGATATCAGCAAATTTGATAATAAATCAGTGCGTCAATCCATTTCTCTGGTTAGTCAAGACGTGATGATATTCGAAAATACTATCAAGGAAAATATTAGATACGGAAATCCAAAAGCAACAGATAAAGATATAGAAAATGCAGCAAAAATAGCTGCTGCACACGAATTTATTTCGAAGTTACCAAATAAATATGAAACAGATGCAGGTCAATTTGGTTTGAAGTTATCCGGTGGACAAAGGCAAAGAATATGCATTGCAAGGGCGATTCTAAAAAACAGCCCAATTTTAGTCTTCGATGAAGCCACATCGTCTCTTGATCAAATTTCTGAATTTAAAATTAAAGAATCAATAGAAAACTTAAGAAAAAAGCATACTATTATTGTAATAGCTCACAGATTGTCAACTATACAAGATGCTGATAAGATTTTTGTTCTAGAAAAAGGAAAAATTGCTGAAGAAGGAACACACGAGCAATTAATGTCTAGAAAATCGCAATATTATAGTTTATATAATAGACAGAAAGAATCTAACTAAATTAAACGGTAAAAAATGATTAGTTACGCATGGGCTGCAGAAGCAGCTGAACAAGCCCCTCAGAGTTCTATAGCGAGCTTTGTGCCATTAATTCTGATTTTTATTATATTTTATTTCTTTATCATCAGGCCTCAAACCAAAAAACAAAAAGAGCAACAGCTATTAATTAACTCTCTTAAAAAGGGCGATAAAGTCATTATTGCTGGAGGAATCGTAGGTAAAATCAGCAAGATTTCTGAAGATGAAATGGTAGAAGTTGAAATAGCAAAATCTGTACAAATTCAGGCTTTGAAATCAACTATAACATCACTTTCTCAAGAAAAAACGACAAAAAAGAAATAGAGAAATGAAGCTTCCTAGGTGGAAAACCTTTATCACACTACTTACTTGTATTTTGGCGCTTTATGTCTCTGCGCCTAATTTTCTTGGTAGTGATATAAGCTTTCTACCTAAGCAGAAAATAAATTATGGCCTTGATTTAAGAGGAGGGAGCCATCTATTAATCAAGGTAGATTTTGAGACTTATCTTAAAGATCAGCTAAATACTGTTGTGGAGTTGGTAAGAAAAGAACTCAGAAAAAATAAAATTGGGTATTTGAAGCTAAAAAACAAAACCCAATATGTAAGCTTTAAGTTAAAAAATGAAGCTGATTTTGACAAGGTCAAAAAGATCATTAAAAATACCGATAGGAATCTACGGATAGAGTTGGATAGCGGCCAATTGGTAAAATTATCCTACTCAGACGACCATATTGATAATCTTCAGAAAGATCTGATAGACCAATCTCGTGAAATTATTCGTATGCGTATTGATGAATCGGGGACTCTTGACCCTTCGATACAAAGGCAAGGAAAAAATAACATCTTACTGCAAATACCTGGCTTGCAAGACCCTGAAGAAATAAAGCGTGTTCTTGGTAAGACAGCCAAAATGACTTTTCACCTTATAAATGAAACCCCTTACAATAATATTGCACCCATTGGCAGTAGTATAATGGGGTCCTCTAACGATCCAAATTACAAATATCTTGTTTTTAATAGGGTACTTCTCAGTGGAGATTTGCTAAATAATGCAAAAGCACAAATTAATAATGGCTCACATGTTGTTGCATTTGAATTTAACAGGGTCGGAGCAAAATTATTTGGTGATGTTACAAGGAATAACCCAGGAAAAAGATTAGCAATAGTTTTGGATAATAAAGTTGTAAGCGCGCCTACCATAAATGAGCCGATTTTAGGTGGCAGCGGAATTATACAAGGTAATTTTACAGCGAGCACAGCCAATGAATTGGCTCTTTTACTAAGAGCTGGCGCACTACCTGCTCCACTGAAAATCATTGAAGAAAGAACAGTGGGACCTACATTAGGACAGGATTCGATTGAATTGGGCAAGAAAGCCTCCATAATAGCTATAATAGCAGTAGTAGTCTTTATGGTGCTTCTATACGGCACAAATGGTGTGTTTGCTAGTATTGCTCTAATTTTCAACTTATTACTCTTAATCGCAGCCATTACCATTTTGCAAGCAACCCTGACATTACCAGGTATTGCTGGTATAGTACTTACAATGGGTATGGCCGTCGATGCTAATGTACTAATATTTGAGAGAATAGCAGAGGAGATGAAGATAAAAGCGTCTAGGTCCTATGCAATTGAACGAGGTTTTTCTCAAGCTTTCGCTACTATTCTTGACTCAAATATCACAACCCTGATCGCTGCATTCTTCTTGTATATTTTCGGAACAGGTGTGGTAAAAAGCTTCTCAGTGACATTGACTATCGGTATTTTATCATCAATGTTTACTGCTATCACATTGACAAAACTTATTATCACCTCTTGGTTCAGAGATAAAAATTAGTAAAATAAATGCAGCAAGAATTTCTTAACTCATTTGCTAGAAGAGTAGGTAAGTCTTTATCAAAAACTCACCAAGAGCTTATTGAAAAAGAATTTGGAAACTACAATATAAAAAATCATATTATAGATAAAAATAATAGCTACGTGCTTGAAATAGGCTCTGGCCATGGAGATTTTATATATTCACAGGCTGTAAAAAATCCTCATATAAAATATATAGCATGTGAGCCTTATATAAATGGAGTAGCTAAATTACTCGAGAAAATCACAGAAAACAAAATAGATAATGTCTATATTTGGAATGATGATGTGAGGTTGTTACTTGAAGATCTGCCTGACAGAATTTTTGATAAAGTTTTTATTTTATTCCCTGATCCGTGGCCCAAAAAGAAACAAAAGAAACGCCGTATCATAAACGAGTATCTTCTGAATAAGCTGAAATATAAATTAAAAGAAAAAGGAGTAATATGCACAGCAACAGATGATGCAGACTATGCAAAATCAATATTACTTACTTTTGACCAAAACAGTGATTTTGAATGGGATTTAACAAGAGACTTTCACAAAAGTTTCGACGATAACGTCATAACGCATTATCAAATGAAAGCAAATCTGGAAGATAGAAAATGCTACTTCTTTGAATTTGTGCTAATCTTTTTGAATTCATCAGGAGTAAGCAATTTCATTGACAAAGCGTGAATGGAACTTTTCATATATTCCTCTAAAATATTCAGCACAAACTTATGTCTTTCGAGTCTCGATTTCTGATTAAAAATATCGCTAACTAGGAATAAATTAAAATGGGTTTCCCCACCTTCTCTCCATCCGCTATGCCCCTGATGTAAATGGCTGACATCTGTCACTTTTATCTCTACACAGTTCAAACTAGCTCTTAGCTTCTTTTGGATTTTTTCTTTCATATTCTCTTAGAACGATTAGCATGAGTAATGGCAACAGCAACAGCATCTGCCTCATCCTCAGAGGAAATTTTTATTTTTGGCAATAAAACCGATACCATATACTTAATCTGATTCTTATCCGCGGCTCCTGCACCAACAATTGCCTTTTTAACATGCTTGGCCGAATATTCAAAAACCTCAATGCCGGAATTTGCAGCAGCCAAAATAGCAGCAGCTCTACCATAACCAAGCTTAAGGGAGGATAAGGGGTTTTTATTTACAAACGTTTCTTCAATTGCAAATTCATTTGGTTTAAATTTCTGAATAATATTTGCTAAATTTTGATATATATGATGTATCCTGTCAGGAAGTGCAGAAGCAGCTTCTGTTTTGATTACTCCGCTGGAAATATATTTCAAATTATTTCCGTCCTTACTTATGACAGCCCAACCAGTTTTACCAAGACCTGGATCAATCCCTATAATCATATTTATGAATTTAGTTGCTTATAGACTTCTTCAGAAATCTCAAAATTCCCAGAAACCTGCTGCACATCATCATTATCTTCAAGCAAATCAATTAGTCTCAGCAATTTCTCTGCTGTTTCCTTATCGCTGATCTCCACAATATTTTTGGCTTTCCAAGATAATTTGGATTCATTAGCTGGTCCTATTTCTTTCTCCAGCGCATCTCTTACAGCATTCAATCCATCAACTGATGAATATATCTCGTGCGTATTTTCATCTGAATCACACTCCTCTGCGCCTGCTTCAACCGCAAGCTCAAACATTTTATCTGGGTTAAGATCATTCTTGTAGAGCACATAACCAACTCTATCAAACATGAACATCACACTACCTGGTTCTGCAACAGTTGCTCCAGCCTTGTTGATGATGGATTTCACATCTGATGCAGTTCTGTTTCTATTATCAGTAAGGCAGTCTATTATTAGCGCCGCACCTCCAAAAGCGTAGCACTCATAAGTAATTTCTTCAAAATTGTCTCCATCTTGAGAAGAAGACCCTTTCTTGATGGCATTGTCAATTCTGTCTTTAGGTAAATTCTCAGCTCTCGCTGTTATGATCGCTGCTCTTAACCTTGGATTAAACTCCGGATCAGGTTGCCCCAGTCTTGCCGCTGTTGTGATTTCTCTAATAAGCTTTGTAAACTTTTTTGCCCTTTTAGCATCTTGAGCACCCTTACGGTGCATAATATTCTTAAACTTGGAGTGTCCTGCCATTAAAACTACTTTTTATGTCTTAAAATAATTCTTGCTTTTGTTAGGTCATAAGGTGTCATCTCAACAGTAACTTTATCAGCTACTAGAATCCTGATACGATTTTTTCTTATTCTACCAGAGGTATGAGCTATAACTTCATGCCCATTATCAAGTGTAACTCTAAACATTGCATTCGGAAGCAACTCATTCACTACACCATCAAACTGGATTAACTCTTCTTTTCCCATAATTTACGCGATTAATTTTACCGGCATCTTAGCATAAATTTATGTTTTTAGGAACAACCTATTTCCTTACTTGCCGCTAAAGACGCTAATTTTGCAATAATTGAGTAGATTTTTTGTCTCGGTTGATGGGTTTGTCCCATATTATTTACGAACTTTAACCCAGGAGAATTCAAACTGTTGAATTCGTCTTTAGACTCATGATATCTAGTGATAAACGAAACTGGTTCACCGTTTATTAGATATACCATCATTTCAGCAGGCATGCCAGAATAGCGCAATTTTGTAGAGATTCCCTCTTGTATAATAACTTCAGAATTTTTAACACCACCTTTTATTACATCCATTTTATTTCTGAGCTTTTTGTTCATTTCATATATATCTGCTCCTTGGCTGACGCTCATCACACCCATACCATAGGTTCCCCTTTCAGCCTTAACGTAGATATATGGTTTTTGCGATATATTATTCCTTTTATATTCACTTGCTAACTTATGAATCAATTTGTCCACCTTATTAGCAACGCAATCTACTCCTTTTTTTTCTTTAAAATTAATTTCACCACAATTCTCAAACTCAGCGGAAAAAAAGAACTTATCTAAATCAAACGCCTCACAAAATTCTCCTATTATTTCCGAATACATAAGTAAGTGCTCAGACTTCTTTCTTCTGAACCAACCAAGATTTACTTCAGGTATGACTGGTTGTTTGATCTTATTTTCTAGGAAAAGCTTGGCACCATCAGAAAAATCATTATTTGATATAATAATATCAGCCGCTAAGTCTCCGACAAAAACGATGTTATCGATAATCTTAAATGGATATAATGTTAATCCTATACCAAAATGCTCACTCAAATCCATTGGCGCATCTAGCACTTCGCTAATAAAGGTCATTTCAAAACCCGATAGTGAAATTATCCTTTTGATAGCGTTTAGGTTTTCAAAATATTTTTTATTTCTGGTATGACCTTCTGATAACACAAATATGTTTTTTACAGAAATTTTCAGTGAATCAATGTAGGCGCGAAACTGCCTAGAACAATTTTCTAACTCTTCTTCATGAACATTATTGAAGCCTGCCGGAAATAGGTTTGTATCAACGGGAGCTACAATATCACCGTTGTCTCTGATATCAACTGAGCTATAGACTAGCCTAGGATATTTTCTATATTGTTCTCCAAACCAATTCTCGATTTTGACATCGCATACTTCTAAAAGCTTTTCAATCTGACTCATTTATAACCATCCTCTTCCAAATAAGCTGTTGCAACAGAAAGAGAATATAATGCAGCTGTTTCTACACGCATTATTGTTTTTCCCAGATGAACAGAAAAAACATCTTTAATTTCTTTAAGTTGATTTATTTCACCCTCGGTAAATCCACCTTCTGGACCAATCATGATTCTAATACCCATACCCTGCTTAATCGTAGGAAGCGTTCCTAGAATTGAATATTTTTTCTCCCTCTCATTACACAGTAATGTGGTTTTCTCTGATCTTACAAGTTCTGTTTCAATATTTTCACAAAACTGAATGGCTGGTAGGGATATCCTTTCACTTTGCTCGCAGGCAGATATTATCTGTTTAGCAATTTTTTCATCCTGGAAACTATATTTTTGGGTGTTTTGAGACCTATAAAACACAATTTCTTCAATCCTCATCTCAACCGCTTTCTCAATCAACCACCTCATTCTATCAGGTTTAAATAATGGGACAATTAGCCCAATGGAGAATTCATCTGTATTCCTCCTAATCAACTTTTCTATCTCTATCGTTACCTGCCCCTTCTTAAGAGCAGCAATATTTGCTAGAAACTCACCATTTGTTTGATTAAAAACCCTTATTCTATCCCCTACGCTCATTCTTAAAACGTTTACGAGCCGGTTAGTTACTTCCTTGTCAGTAATAATAATTTTTTCTGCTTCAACTAGCTTGTTATTGAGATATAATCTTCTTAACTTTGTGAACATATAATTAAAAATTTTCCATATGATAGATCAAGTAAAAAAAACAAGCCAGAAAAATGTGTCAAACCTCGAAGAACCAAAGAAAGAAGAAATTGGAGGACAAAAAGGTCCCGAACCTACAAGGTTTGGGGATTGGGAGAAAAATGGTAGAGTTACTGATTTCTAATATCATTTAAAACATTTCTCACTTTCACTACTAAATCTTTCAAATTAAAAGGTTTGGCTAAAAACTCTACTCCCCTCTCTTGTTTTATATCGATGGTTAGGGTATCAGCAGCATATCCAGAGATAAAAATCACTCTTATATCACAACCTTTTTCTCTAATAATTTTTAATAACATTGTTCCATCCATTCCAGGCATGACCACATCCGTTATGATCAAATCTATCTCGCCTTTGTATTTTTCTATTATATCTATCCCCTCTTCTGCCGATGAGGCTTGTAGAACGTGATATCCTTTATTTTCTAGTGCATGTGAGGCAAAAAGTCTAACCGGATCCTCATCTTCAATAAGTAATATAGTTTCATTACCTGTAATATCAGAGTTAATGAAATTATTTTTTATTCTCTTTTTATCAATTACATTACTTTCCTCTTCTGCCTGCAAGAGAATGGTAAAGCATGTTCCCTTACCTGGGTTCGTTTGCACTGCTAGGTAGCCTCCAACTTTCTCTATCAGGTTATATACTGTAAATAACCCTAATCCAGTTCCTTCTCCCAACTTCTTCGTTGAAAAATATGGCTCAAAAATTTTATTTAAAATTTTCTTTTCTATACCTGTGCCATTATCTTTTATTTCAATGGATATGTATTTTCCTGGCAATAATTTTATCGGTTTATTTTTTGAACTAATAAAGTTAATATCCAGAGATTCTCCTTGTTTGAGGTCAACATTCTTTGCTTTGAGTGAGATTTGTCCTCCTTTTTCATATTGAGGCGTCTTAATAGCATCTCTAGCATTAACAATGAAATTCACTATTATCTGCTCAAATTGACTTTGATCAATGAATGCATAATTTAAATTCCTATCTTTCTCAAATTGAAAATCTATATCAGCACCTATTAATCTACGTATTAGATGCGATAATCCTACTAAAGCCTCTTCAGTATTTATATAGGTTATTGAAGATTTTTGCTTACGTGAAACATCGAGTATCTGCTTAACTAGACTAGCTGACCTACCTGCATTTTGTTTTATCTGCATAATATCTGCAAATGATGGGTCCCCTGGTGTATGCCTAATTAAAAGCAAATCACAAAAACCTATAATGGCAGTCAACAAGTTATTGAAGTCATGAGCCATGGCCCCTGCAAGCTGCCCTACAACTTGCATTTTTTGTGAATGTAGGAAGTCATCTTCCATTTTTTTATTTTTTGTAATGTCAAAAAACTGCACTATGAGAAAATGCTCTTTTTTTGCAATACCCAAACTTAGGCTTTTTATATTCTTGTCTTCTAGATTAGATTCCAGAAAGGTCTCGCTTTGCTCTTCATCTTGGATGAACTGGGTGATTTTTTTGGAGGAAACCATATCAAATTTATCTAAGAGAATGTCTCCCACTTGCAAAAATTTTGCCTCGGCCAATTTGCTATTCACGGCAATTACTGTTCCTTTTTTGTCTATCAGACACCCCATGAAAACTAGGCTTTCAAGAGCTATACTGGACGACTTATCATTCTCATCAAAAAAGGAATATATATTTAATTGGTCAGTAGCAAGAATGAGCTTCTTTTCCTCACGGCCTAGCTTTAAAAGATCCTTTTTGCTATATTTTTTAGACAAATTATTCTGATAAATTACATTTCCAGCAGAAATTGCAAAAACTGGACTTGGAAAATTATCGAAAGAGTTTAATATTTGCATTGATGTACTGACAGACTTTAAGTAAACATCTATTCCAGCAAAAACTTTATGTATAATCTGAAGATTCTCTATATTATTTTCTGTAACAAATTTAATCAGATTAACTGAACTATGCGTGTAAACATAGTGGCTGATTTCATTCAGGAAATCATTATTGTTACAAAAAATAACCTCAGAATTTTCCCTATCATATGCAACGATATCATATTTCTCTCCAAAAATTTTCAGGAAAGATTTAAGCTCATGCCTATCTGGAGACGTCTTTTTTTTACTAAAGAATCCCTTTATCTTGAAAAATATAAAGGTAACAATTATTAGAAATGCCAGGATCGCGGACAAGTAAAATGTGATAGATAATGTCGCAAGCAACAAAAAAATAATAATACAAAAAAGGGTTATTTTTTTTACTAAACTCATTTTATCTATTTTTTGACAATAATTCCTTTATAGTATTCTCAAGTTTGACTTCGTTTGTAACTATATCTTTGATGCCATGAGAATATTTGGCTAACTCATTAATTAACAACATTATCTGTTCTTGATTTAGACACAAAAACTCAAAAATATTATCTGCAACTTCTGTAAATTCTAAACTAAATCTTTTTTGGATTTCTGATTTTTTATGGCTTTCTGTAAAAATAACGCGAATTTTTTTTCCCGAGAAAACTTCCAAGAACTTCTTTTTTTTCTGATGAGCTACTATTTCTCCATTATTTATAACAGCAATATCACTACATAACTCCTCAGCCTCTTCCATGTAATGCGTCGTAAGAAAAATCGTAGTCCCAGATTTATTTAGCTCCTTAACATTCGACCATAACTGCTCCCTCAATTCTACATCCACTCCTGCTGTTGGCTCATCAAGAAATAATAATTTTGGTTTGTTAATGAGAGCTTTAGCAATAAGTAGCCTACGCTTCATCCCACCCGATAATTTTCTGGTATTATAATTGGCTTGTTTAGTTAGGCCAACCTTTTCTAGAATATTGTCTATATCGCTGTCCTTGACTCTTATGCCAAAATACCCACCATGGTTGCGTAATGTTTCCTTAACTGTAAAAAATGGGTCAAAAACAACCTCCTGAGGGACAACACCTATTGATCTTTGAACCATAGATTTTTGTGCATCTAAGTCGTAACCACATATTTTTACTGAGCCAGAAGTTTTCTTTACAATAGAAGCGATGATATTAATCAAAGTCGATTTACCTGCTCCATTGGGACCGAGTAGCCCAAAAAACTCACCTTGTTTTATTTCCAAATTAATTCCTTTTAGAACAAGCTTTTTGCCGTCTTTTGCGCTGTAAGATTTAACCAAATTATCTATTTTTAGAATACTGCTCATTATAAAATCTTTTTACCCTTTAATAGATCCTCTAATTCCCCAGACTCGTACATCTCTTTTACGATATCACAACCACCTATAAACTCACCTTTAACATAAAGTTGTGGTATTGTAGGCCAATCACTAAAAATTTTAATACCTTCTCTAAGCTCGTTACTTTCGAGAACATTTATATCTCGGAAATTCACAGATAGGCGTTGTAAAATTGTGCTTACTACCGAGGAGAATCCGCACATTGGAAATTTAGCATCTCCCTTCATAAAAAGAACGACATCATTGTCATTAATTTCTTTTTCAATATATTCCTTAATATTTGTCATTTATATTACTCATTTTGTTATAGTTTTTATTGATAAGGCATGCAACTTACCACCCAAACAATCTTTCAACGCATTATTTACCATTCTATGTTGTTCAATCTTAGACTTATTGATAAATAAACTAGATTTTATTATCAGCTCATAATGATCATTATCTCCAACTAGGTCCTTTATTTCAATCTCATCCCCAGGAAAATGGGCCTCTAATAAATTTCTCAGCTCTCTTTCTGATATTGCCATAATTACACCTTTTCGATCATTATAATCACTTTATAAAAATCATCTAGTTTAATTTCTACTTAACATAATAACTAAAACTGATATTATCCTCTTCGCATAAAATTTTTAAGAAGATATGAATATAGAAAAAGAAATAGATATAATTCTGGAAGATAGCAAAGCGCAAGATATAATAAAAATACCGGTCAGTCATAAAACTTCGCTATGTGATTATATGTATATAGCATCTGGAACATCCAGCCGACACATTAAATCTATCGCGGATAATGTAATAAAACGCTTTAAAGAGCTTGGAATGCAAAATGTTCCAACAGAAGGTAAAGGCGGCAGCAGTTGGATGGTTATTGACTTGGGCGATGCGATCATCCATATATTCCAAAATGAAGTCCGTGAGCAATATAAATTAGAAGAAATCTGGAAATAACCTGCAGAAGATGAATGTTTTCATTATATCTATTCAGACCAGCAGAGACATTAATATAGAAAATCTTGTTTCAGATTATTCAAAAAGGATTTTTGGATCATTTACCGAAATAGAAATAAAGCTGAATAAACATTTTTCATCTACTGAAAAACAGAAAGACTTTGAAGCTGAACTTATCCAGAAAAAAATTCCTGATTCTAGTTTTATAGTAGCCATGGATGAAAATGGAGACTCATTCTCCTCCGAAAGATTCTCAGATTTTCTCTATCAAAATCAAATATACCAAAACATTGTCTTTCTGATCGGCGGGGCAAATGGTCTATCTAAAAAAATATTATCTCTAGCTAATAAGAAAATTTCTCTTAGTAAAATGACTATGCCTCACAAAATAGCCAAACTTGTTTTAGTTGAGCAGATCTACAGAGCGCAACAAATTAATCAAAATCATCCTTATCATAAATAAATTTTGCTTTTAGTACTTGTATCAGGAATTTTGATACCTATATCTAATAAAAAAATGGAAATTTATTCGAGGACTTAAATTATGAGCAAAGTAATAGGAATTGACCTAGGCACAACAAATTCATGTGTTGCTATAATGGACGGTAAAGATCCTCGCGTTATCGAAAACAGCGAAGGACACAGAACCACACCATCAATTTACGCGTTGACTGAATCAGGTGAGAAACTAGTAGGTGAATCTGCTAAAAGACAAGCAGTTACTAACCCTAAAAAAACACTTTTTGCGATCAAAAGGTTAATTGGTAGATCTTATGAAGATGAAACAGTGCAAAAAGATAAAAAGCTAGTTCCATATGAAATAGTAAAAAACTCTAATGGTGATGCTTGGGTTCAGATTGATGATAAAAAATACTCTCCAAGCCAAATTAGCGCTTCTATTCTTCAAAAAATGAAAGAGACAGCAGAAAATTTCTTAGGAGAAAAAGTAACTAAGGCTGTAATCACCGTTCCAGCTTATTTTAATGATTCTCAAAGACAAGCAACCAAAGATGCTGGTAAAATTGCCGGTCTTGAAGTACTGAGAATTATAAATGAGCCAACTGCAGCTGCTCTAGCTTATGGCTTAGACAAAAAAGGAAGTAAAACTATCGCAGTTTATGACCTTGGTGGTGGAACTTTTGACGTTTCTATCCTTGAAATAGGAGATGGCGTTTTTGAAGTAAAAGCCACAAATGGTGATACATTCTTAGGTGGTGAAGATTTTGACCTTACAATTATTGACTATATCACCAAAGAATTTCAAAAAGAACAAGGTATTGACTTATCAAAAGATCCTTTGTCACTACAAAGACTTAAAGAAGCTGCTGAAAAAGCAAAAATTGAACTTTCAAGCGCTACAAGTACAGATATAAATCTACCTTATATTACAGCTGATGCTTCTGGACCAAAGCATTTAAATATGAAACTAACGCGTGCTAAGTTAGAAAGCTTGGTTGCTGATCTGATCAAAAGAACTTTGGAGCCTTGCCGGAAAGCAATGAAAGATGCAGATGTAAAAGCAAGCGACATAGATGATGTTGTATTAGTTGGTGGTATGACGAGAATGCCAAAAATCATTGAGGAGGTTCAGAACTTTTTCAATAAAGAACCACATAGAGGAGTAAATCCTGACGAGGTAGTAGCACTCGGTGCAGCAGTACAGGCTGGCGTCCTACAAGGTGATGTTAAAGACGTATTGCTTTTAGACGTAACACCTTTATCAATTGGAATTGAAACATTGGGTGGCGTCTTTACACGCTTGATAGATAGAAACACAACCATTCCTACTAAAAAGAGCCAGGTCTTCTCAACAGCTGAAGATAATCAGACTGCTGTGACTATCAGAGTTTACCAAGGCGAAAGGGAGATGGCAGCTGATAATAAACTTTTAGGCCAATTTAATCTTGAAGGAATTGCTCCAGCAGCCAGAGGCATGCCGCAAATCGAGGTTACATTTGATGTCGATGCTAATGGTATTTTGCATGTTTCTGCTAAAGATAAATCTACTGGTAAGGAACAAAAAATAACCATTCAAGCTTCAGGTGGTCTCAAAGATGACGAGATCGAGAAAATGGTTAAAGAAGCAGAAGCTAATGCTGAAGCTGATAAGAAGAAAAAAGAATTAGTTGAAGCGCGTAACCATGCAGAGTCTCTTATCCATCAGACCGAATCTAGTGTAAAAGAGCATGGTGATAAAGTTGATGCTTCAGTAAAAGAAGAAATAGAAGCAAAATTGAAAGAATTAAAAGATACCTTAGCTTCTGATAGTGAAGATGCAGAAAAATTGAAAAACAAAACTCAAGAATTAATGCAAGCTTCTCTAAAATTAGGTGAGTTTATCCATAAGCAAGCTCAAGAACAACAACCTGCTGAAGATTCATCAACCTCTTCTAAAAAGAAAAAAGATGATGATAATGTTGTCGATGCTGAATATGAAGAAGTAAAAGACGAAGACTCTAAAAAATAACTTTAAATTTTGGGGAGAGGCAATGACTTCTCCCCAACAAGATTAAAATATGTCAAAAAGAGATTATTACGAAATTCTAGGTGTTCCAAAAGGAACCGGTAAGGATGAATTAAAAAAAGCCTATAGAAAGCTTGCCATGAAATATCATCCTGATAGAAACCCTGATGATAAAGAAGCTGAACATAAATTTAAAGAAGCTTCCGAAGCATATCAGATTTTGAGTGATGACCAAAAAAGAGCTGCTTATGATCAATTTGGTCACAATGCGTTCCAACAAGGAGGACCTGGTGGCGGAAATCCTTTTGGTGGAGGTGGTTTTGGAGGTTTTGACTTTAGCTCCTCTGGTTTTTCTGACATATTTGAAGATATTTTTGGCGGTGGCTTTGGCGGGCCAAGAGGCAAAAGAGGGGGGCATAGAGCAAGAGGTGCTGACCTACGCTATAACATGAATATTTCTCTGGAAGAGGCCTTCGAAGGAATTGACAAAGAAATTAAATTTAGCTCTGCAGTCAACTGTAAATCTTGTAATGGATCTGGTAGCGAAGATGGACAAATAGATCAATGCAATACTTGTCATGGTTCCGGAGTGGTAAGAGCTCAACAAGGCTTTTTTGCCATTGAACGAACCTGCCATGATTGTAAAGGGGAAGGTACCAAAATTAAGAATCCTTGCAAAAAATGTCATGGATCAGGCAAAGTACAATCTGAAAGAACTTTGTCGGTAAAAATCCCAATGGGTGTTGAAGATGGCACAAGAATAAGGTTAGCGGGTGAAGGAGAACCAGGCCTAAAAGGTGGGCCTTCAGGCGATTTATATATATTCCTCCATGTAAAACATAACGAAATATTTGAGAGAGAGAATAACGATCTTCATTGTCAAATTCCAATCACCATGGTCACGGCGGCATTAGGTGGTGAAATTGAAGTTCCAACTATTGATGGATCAAAGGTTAAGCTAAAAATTCCACCTGGAACTCAACCGAACGACAAATTTAGATTGAAACAGAAGGGCATGCGTTATCTCAAATCTACAAATAGAGGAAATTTATATGTCCATGTAATGGTTGAAATACCCGTAAAATTATCTAAAGAACAGCAAAATCTTTTAGAATCATTTGCTAAAGAAGATAATGACACATGTAGTCCAAAAACGACTAGCTTCTTCAAAAAAGTAAAAGATTTATTTAACTAATAATTTTGTGCTTAGACAAGCGTTCTAAGCACATAGTTTAAAATACCACCATTCTCAAGATAACTTATTTCATTGGCTGTATAAACAGCTAGCTCTAGCTCAAACTCTGCCTTACTTCCATCTGTGTAGTTAACTAGCAAGGAAATTTTTGCTTTAGGGGATAGGTTATTCTCTATACCAATAATATCAAAAGACTCACCACCTTTTAAATTAAGATCGTGCCTGGTCTGCGAATTTGTGAATGTAAGAGGTACAATACCCATTCCGATTAAGTTTGAACGGTGAATTCTTTCAAAACTTTCAACAATAACCGCTTTCACACCCAACAATTTGGTACCTTTTGCAGCCCAATCACGAGATGATCCTGTTCCATATTCCTTACCTGCTATCACAATAAGGGGAGTTTCTCTTTTTTCGTATTCAATTGCAGCATCATATATAGACATAACTTTATTCTCCGGAAATAAGGTCGTGAAACCACCTTCGGTACCTGGAGCAAGCTCGTTTCTAATTCTTACATTTGCAAATGTTCCTCTAACCATGACTTCATGGTTCCCCCTTCTTGCCCCATATGAGTTAAAGTCTTTTTGGTTGATGCCAAGTGACTCTAAGTATCTTGCCGCTGGACTGTTGGCTGAAATAGTACCTGCAGGAGAAATATGATCTGTGGTAACACTATCTGCTAGCTTCACCAAGCTCTGAGCACCAATAACATCTTTTAACTTTCCAGCCTGTCTTTGCATTCCTACAAAATATGGCGGATTATTTATGTAACTACTATTATCCCAATTATACCTGTCAGAAGCTTCAACCGTTATTTCCTTCCAATATTGGTCACCTTCAAAAACATCTGCATATTTTTTCTCAAACATTTCGCGAGTTACGCACTTACTCACCACATCTCTAATTTCAGAGTTAGATGGCCACAAGTCTTTTAAGAAAACATCGTTACCATTTTTATCTTGAGCAATTGGCTCACTTGATAAATCCACTTTAACAGACCCAGCAATAGCATAAGCTACAACTAATGGAGGAGAAGCCAAATAATTAGCCTTGACTAAAGGATGTACTCTACCTTCAAAATTCCTATTGCCTGATAAAACTGAGCCTACTAATAAGTCATTTTCTTTGATTGATTTTTCAATCTCAGGCAATAAAGGACCTGAATTACCAATACAAGTTGTACAGCCATAACCAACCACATTAAAACCTATTTGGTCCAGATATTTCTGCAAGCCAGATTTTTCTAGATATTCAGTAACAACTTTTGAGCCCGGAGCCAAAGAGGTTTTGACCCAAGGCTTGACTACTACACCTAGCTCAACAGCCTTTTTGGCAAGAAGGCCCGCTGCCAGCATAACGTTAGGATTTGAAGTATTAGTACAACTCGTTATTGCTGCAATCACTAGGTCACCATGACCTAATTCGCTCTCTTTTCCTGACAAATTACCACCAATATTGGCAATCTCTTTAGCAAAAGATTCCTTCACATTTTTCAGCAATATTCTGTCCTGAGGGCGCTTAGGACCAGCAAGACACGGCTCTACTGTTGAAACATCAAGATAGACTTGTTTTGTGAAATTAGGAGCATTCTCTTGGCTATTCCATAAAGTTTGCTCTTTTGCATATTGCCTTACTAACTCTACCTCATGCGCAGATTTTCCAGTAATCTCTAAATAACTTAAGGTCTCATCATCAATTGGGAAGAAACCACAAGTAGCACCATACTCAGGAGCCATATTAGCAATAGTCGCTCTATCAGCCAAACTCAAATATTTTAAACCTTCACCAAAAAACTCAACAAATTTTCCAACCACTCCTTCTTTGCGCAAAATCTGTGTAATGGTTAACACCAAATCTGTAGCTGTGATTCCTTCTTTTAACTTCCCTGTGAGCTCGAAACCAACTACCTCAGGAAGAACCATTGAAATTGGTTGTCCTAACATCGCCGCTTCGGCTTCTATTCCGCCAACACCCCATGCAAGAACTGATAAACCATTAACCATAGTAGTATGGCTATCTGTGCCCACCAAAGTATCCGGATAAACAACGTTATCATTATTAATTAAGACAACCTTCGATAAGTGCTCTAAATTTACCTGGTGACAAATACCTGTACCTGGAGGAACAACTCTAAAATTTTGAAATGCCTGCTGCCCCCATTTCAGAAATTTATATCTTTCCTTATTTCTCTCATATTCCAGCTCAACATTTTTCTTAAATGAGTCAGCAGAAGCATATTTATCTACTTGGAGTGAGTGATCTATAACTAAATCTACTCTTGTTAGAGGGTTAATTCTCTTTGAATCTCCTCCAAGAGTTTGAACTGCATCTCGCATAGCAGCCAAATCTACAACCGCAGGTACACCTGTAAAATCTTGCATCAAAACCCTAGCTGGTCTGTATGCTATTTCATTATCGGAGCTTCTCTCTTTTAGCCAATCTTTGATAGAATGAATATCTTCATCACAAACAGTTTTTCCATCAATATTACGAATAAGATTTTCAAATAATATTTTAATACTATTAGGAAGTTTCTTCAGGTCTATCCCCAGCTGATCTGCTACAGCAGAAAGTGAGTAATACTCGTATTTGGTACCTTGTACGGATAAAGTTTGTTTGGCAACTTCTTTCAGAGAAGACATTTCTACCACTCCAGCAATTATTTGTTAGCAATATAAATTGTGTTTTTGACTCATAAATGTTTATATTTAATGTGCGAATTATTGTCAATTAAACCAAAAAAATAATGCTAAGCTGTAACGATTTATGTTTGGAAATAAATAATAAGATAATTTTCAACAAATTATCATTCACAGCTATTACTGGGAGTTTGATTTTAGTAAGAGGACCAAATGGCAGCGGGAAAACCTCTTTTCTTAAATCCGTAGCAACATTATTACCCCTAGCAAGTGGAGACGTCCTATGGAATGGCGTTAGTACAAAAGAAGGCATTGAATTATTCCGGCAAAATTTATGCTTTATAGCATCGCAAAATGCACTTGATGACAATCTCTCAGTTTTTGATAATTTACATTTTTGGTGCCAGCTGAGAGGCGAAAAAGAGTTATTTTTACCCGCTATCCGATTTTTCAAGTTAGAAAATCTTCTCGATGAAAATGTAGGCGATCTATCTTGTGGACAAAAAAGGAGAGTAGAACTTAGTAAATTACTTTTATTTAGAACAAATTTATGGCTCCTTGACGAACCGGATGTGAGTTTAGATCAGAAGTTTAGAAAAATATTGATAGATTTAATTAAAGTACGCGTTAAAGAAGGTGGGGTAGTTATCATGACTACACATAACGAGACTGATCTCGGTTTTGCTAATTTCCTAGATATTGAGGATTTTAAAAAATGAGAAAATTTCTTCTACTTGTTGGATATGAAATAAGGTCAATTTTTGCCGCAAATTCATATATCTTTGAGAGTTTTGCTTTGTTTTTAATAATAAATTTTTTGTTAAATTATTTCTACACAGAGAGTCTAAATCTAAACATCATTATATCTCTTATGCTCTCTTCTTCCCTTATACTAAGGTACACGGTAAAAAGAACCTACGATAATTCAATCTCACAACAAATATTACTTGCTGGTATTTCAACTGACCTAATTGTCATTTCTAAAATAATACCGTCATTTTTAATATTAGTTTTTTGCGCTTTATCTGGCATATTAATAAAGCAAATTATAGATACAGAAACCATACTGAATCTTTATGAGATTCTAATTTTTACATTATTATGCTTTGGTATATCGGAAATTATTATTTTTTCTTCTCTCATAACATGTAACATCAAAAACTCAGAAATTGTTGGTTTTATAATTTCTTTCCCTCTCATGCTGGGCTTTGTCTTATATAACGCAAGTATTCTGCTTTACACATCTGTTGATAATATGCCTCATGAATTACTAATTATCTTCGCTATTTTGCTAATAATTACCCCCCTATGCGTTTGGTCTTGTGGGAAGCTAATATCTAGAATATAATTTTCTTATTAAATCTTACGTAATATTATGTTTCTAAAATTTTGGCTATGGTGGGAGTATTTCAAGAAATTCTTCCTGGGCGCTCTAGAAAGCGTTTTTGCTGGTAGATCAGTGAAATTTTACTTCCTTGCAATTATAAACGTCATTGGCAAATGGTACATGTTGATGATCCCTCCAGCTGTTTATGTAGTATATAAATTGTACGAAGCATTAGATAACGCTGGGATCATTGCTGCGTTGCAAGGCTTGGTTCAATCCACCCTGAACACCGTAATATATATTGCAAATAACTGCTTCCAAAAAATATTAAATCTACATGACATGTTGAATTGTATATCAACGGCTCCTTTCCAGAGGACCTACCCATCTTCTTCTGAGACTTATAGTTTAGCCAAAGCAGCACTAAATTTCATAGTATAAAAATTTTGGAGGTGTCTGAATGTTAGATCTTACTGTAGTAGTAATTTATTTAGTTTTTGTCCTTGCTTTCGGTGTTTATAACTCAGCATCAGTTAAAAATGCTGATGAGTTTGCAAAAGGCAGCTCCTATAGTGCTTTCATTATTTTCTGCACATTGACTGCTTCATATGTGGGTGGCGGCTTCACAATGGGATTGGCTGAGAAAACATTTAAATTTGGTTTTATTTTTGTTATTGCCATATTGGGCTTTAGCTTGAAAGAAATATTAATAGCTATATACATAGCTCCCCATATGAAATATTTTCAGAAAAATTGTGCAACAGCAGGAGATATAATAGCCAACAGCTTTGGGAAACACGCAAAAATCTTTACAGGCTTTGCATCAGTACTTGTCTGCGGTGGAGTGATAGGAGCACAATTGGCCACTTGTGGTAATATATTTGAGAGTTTTCTACAAATACCTTCAACTATAGGGGTAATTGCTACGGCCCTTATCATCATTTCGTATGTTTCTTTCGGTGGTTTAAAGTCAGTGGTCAAAGCTAATGTTGTACATTTTCTTGTGTTACTATCAGTTATCGTTACTGTTTTTATTATTGCAATGGTGGATACCGGAGGAATAAGCAACCTAGTAAATACAACACCGGAATATTACTTTTCGCCCATAGGAAATCAAAACTACTATGCTTTAGGAGTGTTATTCTTAAGCTTCTTTTTTGGCGAAACTCTTGTTCCACCATATGTACAAAGGCTTCTGATTGGAAAAAGTGAACATGAAACCAAAAAAGGCACCTTTTATAGCGGTGTTAGTTCTATTTTTATTTTTTCTATGATTGGTATTCTCGGTATCGTTTCATTTTCATTAAATCCTTTACTAGAGCCAAGATTTGCACTGCCATTTGCAATAGAAACGTTTCTGCCTTCAGGAGCTAGAGGTTTTGGTATTGCTGCAATGCTTGCGATTATTATGTCATCGGCAGATGCTTTTATGAACGCAACCTCCATGGCAGTTAAAAAAGATATTTTTGAACCAATTTTTGGTAAGCCGACAGATGAAAAGAAAGATTTAACTCAATCTAGAATCATTTCTTTCTTGATAGGTTGTTTAGCAACAATTTTTGCTCTTTCATCAACCAGTATTCTTGATTTGTTATTATATTCATACCAATTTTGGACACCTTTTATTTTGGTACCATTATTTGCTTCAATTTACCGAGTTAAATCATCTCCTAAGAGCTTTTTTATATCTGTGATATGCGCGTTCATAGCATTAATATCATGGAAAATCTTTTTCATTGATAGTGAGCTGGCAGAAGGGTCCCTAGATGCCGTAATAGCCGGCATATCTGCCAACTTAATTAGCTTTATTATTGCAAATAAGCTAATTAAACCTAAAAAATATTAGCTTTAGCGAACGCCACAACTTTTAATAAGAAACAATATGACACTATCAGTGGAAGAATAAATATTTTTTGCATTGGCACAGTTTCCAAATTGCTAAATAGAGCAATAATCGCTACCGCAGAAATCAATAATCCTACAATAAAATATTTGTGTAAGTTTATTCCCAAAGGTTTGGTGAAATATGCAAAAGCTAGAACGAATGATACTGAACCAAAATATTTGATGTAACTAATATTAGCTATATCATTTTTCATTGTAAATAAGGATACAAGATCACCAGAGTTTGCTTGTGATAAGAGACTTTGATCGTGAAAGTTATACAAAAAATTAATTGTATAAACTAGGGCAAACATAGCCCAAAAAATGATTCTTCCTGCCTTGCTTTGCACCTGACTAAAAGCTATAAGACCAAAAAAACCTATTAGCCAGAAAATGACGTTCATAACGGCCAAAACAGTAAAATTTAGCTCAAACAGGTTATTGACCGAAGAAGAAAAGACTTTAGATGATTGGTCATACATCCATAAAAATAGGCCAAAAATTATAACCCAACTTAGTAGCTTTACAGCATCACTATTCTTCATAATAAAAAACTCTTAACTTCTTTGTTGAGTTTTACTACTATCTCGCTGCTGCTGCAAATGAGAAAGTTGTTTTTCCTTCTCAGCCGATAACGCGGCTACATCAACCACGTGCAAATATGTAACACCATTCTTTACAAGTTTTTTACCTAACTCGAGCAAAGTCTCTTGCGAATCAGGGGTAAATCTCTGCATAACAGCTTTGGTAATATTATATATAAACTGTTTAGAAGCCTCCAAAGCCTCTTGATATGTCATCATTTTAAAATTAATTTTCCTATTCCTAGGAACAATTATATTTGCTTGATTTTCCGGTTTATTGCCCTCACTATCTTTCTTTTTTTTGCGATACAGAAAAAATGCAAAAAGAAAAACCAATATAGCAGCAATTGTAATAGCTATTTTCATATAGTTTTTATGTATGTTATAACATCTAATTAAAAAGTTTATTAAATTTGTAATTAAAAGTGAATAATAAAATCAACATTAATCAAATATATAATGATAAGCGCTGGCCAAAAGTTTCATGTGAAACGCTAGTAGATATAACAAAAACATGTTTTAGAGCAGTAGATAAACGATTATTAGATCATGGCTGGGAGATTGATATTAATTTTACTAATACAGCTGAAGTTAAAGAGATAAATAATAAATATCGCCAAAAAGATACTGACACCAATGTTTTATCCTTTGAATATGTCGATTGGAGCAGCAAGAGGAAGCCTGTAGAATTTTTAGGAGATATCCTTTTTTCTTATGACAAAATAAAAGAGGAAGCCTCAGAGAGAAATATAAAATTCGATCATCACCTTAAACATCTCTTTGTACACAGCCTTCTTCACCTATTAGGTTATGATCACCAAACAGATTCAGAAGAAAAAATAATGCAGGAATTAGAGTTTTTAATTTTATCGGAATATAATATTTCGCCTACCTATTAGGAGGATATAAATATGCACAGTTTTTTCCAAAAAAACATCCAGTCACAGCAATTTAAAAAATGGCAATTATTTCTCATGCCACTTCTAGGCACCGCCAATATTTTTGCATTTATCCCATACGAGTATTTTCTTATACCGTTTTTTACAACTCCACTCTTAATGTACGCTATATATAAAAGCACATCAAAAAGTCGTTCATTTTTGACAGGTTGGATGTACGGCTTTGGTTTTTTAGGTGCAGGATTGTACTGGTTTAATAACGCTTTATTAACTGACGCCGAATCTTTTGGTTGGTTATTTCCAATTGCAATAATTGTAATACCGCTAGTTGTAGGCCTTTATTATGGAGTATTTGGCTATGTGACGCATTGCTTAAAAATACAATCTCCTATTCATTTCTATTTCAATTTTTGTTTTATGTGGGTGGTTTTTGAAATCTGCAGAACCTACCTTTTTTCTGGTTTCCCCTGGCTGGCCTTTGGATATATATATGGCTTCGATATAAATTTAGCTCAGACTGCCAGCCTTTTTGGTATATTTGGAATGAGTTTATTTATTGTTTTAAGTTATGGAATACTATTTTTGGTTACCAATCAACCAAGCAAAGCTACTAATTTCGTCATAATTAGCGTTTTTATGTTTAATTTATGCTTTTATTTTTATGGGGTGAAAAGGCTAGAGCACCGCGATACAATACAACCAAACACCATAAGAATTATACAGCCAAACATTCAAAAATTTCATTCTTGGGATAATAAAGAAAAACAAGTTTATTTAGATCTACTGCTAAATATGTCTACGACAAACTTACCTATATCAACAAGCTATATAATCTGGCCTGAAATCCCAACTCCTCTCAATTTATTTAAAACCCAAATAGTGCAGAAAATTAGGAATCAATTGCCATATAATGTGACACTAATATCTAACACACTTAGATTTACTTACCGTCATATTTTCAATTCTAGTATTTTCTTAAAAAACGGATACGTAATTAGCTATTATGATAAAAGCAGGTTAGTGCCATTTGGTGAATATATTCCTTTTAGAAGCTTTTTACCTTTAGCAAAAATCACTGAAGGATCTGTTGATTTTACTCCGGGCTTAGGACTGCAAACTATAAATCTAGATAAAGATAAAATGATGCCTCTTATCTGCTTTGAATCGTTCTTTCCAATTTCATATAAAATACAAAACAGGCCCAACTTACTGATCAATCTAACCAATGATGCCTGGTACGGCGAGACACAAGGGCCTTATTTACATTACCAAATGACTCAATTTAGGGCTATCGAGAGCAATATACCTTTGGTTCGCGCTGCAAACACTGGAATCTCGGCTATGTTTGATTCTAGGGGGCGAATCGTAAAAAAGCTCCACTTGAATGAACAAGGTTACCTAGACCTAAATCACATAAAATCTGATGATAAAGAAACAATCCATGAAAAATATCTTTCTTTGCAATTATTGATTTTCACAATTATTATGATATTAATATATGTGAAAAATTTAAAGATTTGCCTAAATGTCTACAGAAATGAAAAACATTGACCAGTATATTGGCAATGCAATACGAACGAAAAGACTTCTAAACAACAAGAGCCTTAAAGAAATTGGTGATAAGTTGAGCATTTCTTTTCAACAAATGCAAAAATATGAGAAAGGAGTTAACAGGCTATCTGGCACATATTTATATGCTATTTCTAAGTATCTAAAGACCCCTATAGAAAAATTTTTCCCACAGAATGACAATACCTTAGAAGATGAACAAGAGCATTTTGACAAATCAGACATCTCTGAATATGAGCTAATGCTGTTAATAAAAAATTACTCAGGCATTAGTAAAAAGGATATAAGGAAAAAATTCCTCGAATTACTAAAAACCCTTGCTGATCATTAAAAAAACCCTATAGAATATCTAATTGTAAAATCAATATAGATATGAAAAGCGAAACTAACTCTAATTGCATCTTCCTGTTGTTTGTTTTCCTATGGGGCCTTACATTTTTCCTTCTAAACTCACCCCCACTTTTAGATGATTATGACACATATTGGCATATTACAGCCGGAAATTGGATATTAGAGAAAAAACAACTTATTTTACCAAATAGTTGGTCTTTTTCTTCCCCCGATCATTTTTGGTATAATATTTCTTGGTTATGGGACATCCTTTCATCCTTTATATATAATGAAGTTAGTGGAAAGTGGTTATTTTTCTTTGACAGTCTTATAAATTCTCTGACAATTACCTTAACAGCCCTATATTTGAAGCAGAAAAATAACCTTAACAATATTTCTATTCTTTTCACCATATTTGTTCTTTCTTTGGTGATGTGGGATTTCGCAGTCTCACGCCCTCAAATAGCTACATATTTATTCTCAATTTGCTACTTACTTCTAACAGAACTTTATAATTCAAAAAAAGAAACAAAATATCTCATTCCCTTACCCATCATAATGTTATTATGGGTCAATATGCATGGTGGCTTTATTGCCGGATGTCTAATCTTAGTCTTCCGGTTTCTAGAAAACTGGAAAAAGGCTAAAACATTAAAGAAAACAGACAGATTATTCTTCTTATTTTGCTTAATAACTGCCTTATCAATATTGGTAAATCCATATCATTTCAAAATTATATATGCAGTCACAAGCACAACAGCAAGCAACTTCACAAAAGCGATCGATGAATGGCAAGCCTATAAACTTGGCAATAACTTCTTCCCTTTTGCGATTTACCTCTTTTTGTTTATTTTAAGTTTTAATGTAAAGAACAAACAAGTTTCTCTGGTAGATAAATTAAACGCTATCATATGGCTATTCTTGGCTTTACTCCATGTGCGTAACATCCCAATATTTGCCGTATTATCGTCCGCTTTCTTTGCTACGAATATTCAGCAACTAAATATTCTAAAAAAACTAGATTTTTTAGGACTCAACACAAAAAGGAACATATCAATTTGTCTCTTGTTAAACCTATTAGTTTGCGTGTTTTATTTCTCAGAATATATGCCAGACAAGATCACCTCAAAAAAAGATCCTAAAAATGCCATTGAGTTTTTGATCAAAAACTACCCAAACCAGAATTTCTTAAACGATTATTCTATGGGCGGGGCAATTATTTTTTACGGCAATGGAAACCAAAAAGTCTTCGTGGATGGCCGGGCAGGAACAGCATACCCAGAAGAAGTTTTACAAGAATATCTAGATATACCTATGTTCGTTTGCCAGAAAAACTATCAAATAATGAAAAAATATAACATTAAAGGATACGTGTTAGCAAAAGAGAAAATGCTGCATAAAGCGCTACAAAACACGAAAGAGTGGCACAAAATATATGCTGATAAATATTATGTTGTCTATGAATTCAGAGACCCGTCGGACCTACCATAAATATCTTCGTATCTTGTTATATCATCTTCACCCAAATAGCTTCCTGTTTGAACCTCAATGATAACTAACAACTTGTCTGTTTTATTTGCTATCCTATGTTTTTCTTTTGCTGGAATAAAGATAGACTCGCCAGTCTTTAAGGTGAGTACATTATCTCCTTTGGTAACCTCGGCTTGTCCCTCTACTACAACCCAATGCTCTGATCTATGCTCATGAGACTGAAGCGATAGAGAAGATTTCGGATTAACAGTTATTTGCTTGGTACGAAAACTCTTTCCTTTATTAATATCCTCATAGAAACCCCAAGGTCGGTATATCTTTAGATGCTCATCTGATTCTTTTCTTTCATTTTCTTTCAGATTCTTTACTATATCTTTTACTTTTTCGGAATCATTCTTATTAGCAACTAACACTGCATCCTTTGTCGAGACTACTACCAAGTCTTTAACCCCCACTAATGTAGTCAACATATCATCGGAATAAACTAAATTATTGTTAGAATTAATTGCCACAACATCTCCTATTATGGCATTTTCCTCTTCATCTTTTTTGGCTATTTCATATACTGCAGACCAACTCCCGACATCTGACCAATTAATCTGAGTCGGAGATAATAAAATTTCTTTACTCTTTTCTAATACAGCATAATCTATAGAGATATCTTTATTAGCTCCAAAAGACTTATTTTCTAGTTTAAATGTATAACCAAGATCACTCCCATTCTTTACAGCTAAAAGTGTGTTGTTATAGATTTCAGGTTCAAACTCCTTAAGATTTTCTAAGTAAATTTTTGTGTTAAGCAGAAAAATACCACTATTCCAAAAATACATGCCTGAGGATAAATACTTTTCAGCCAGATCCTTGTTAGGCTTCTCAACAAATTCTTCTGCATCAAAGATATTTGACCCATATTCCTGCCCTTGCTTAATGTAACCGTACGCTGTAGATGGATGAGTGGGCTTTATCCCAAAAGTTATTATTTTACTTTGTGCCAACCTAGATATATCAACTAGGTTAGCTTTAAACTTAAAAAAATCTTCAATATAATGATCAGCTGGAAGTATTAATAAACTTTTGTCTTCATTCTCTTTTTCAGCAGCAAGAAAACAAGCTGCAGCAATCGCCGGCGCAGTATTTCTGCCCTCAGGCTCAAGAATAATCTTTTTAGGGGAAATGGCTTTTTTTGCTAAAATCTCCCTTATTTTAAACTCATAATCCTTATTGCACAATATGATAGGGTCGTCAAAAATCTCTTTGTCACTAATTCTTTCTACAGTTTCTTCAAGAAGAGAATTGTGATTCTCTCCCGAAATTTTAATAAATTGCTTTGGATTGGACTTCCTTGACAAAGGCCACAGCCTACTCCCAACACCACCACACAAAATAACTGGTATGATCATAATATATAATGTAATTTATCTCGGGTCAGAGAATATATTATATACAAAAAAAGCACAATGTTAAAAGTTCTGCACATCTATAAAACAGCCAACCCCCTATCTTATGGTGGCGTTGAAACAATTATAGAAAATTTATCTGCTAAACTTAAGGAACAAGATGTTCAGTCCGATATTTTATGCATAGGCGAAAAAAACAGCATCGAAAAATATGATAACAAAACCATTTACACATTCAAAAAAACCTTTGAACTCTCTTCATGCCCCTTTTCGCTTTCGTTACTGGTTAATTTCAAAAAAATAATAAAAAAATACGACATTCTTCATTACCATTACCCTTGGCCTTTTGCAGACCTCCTGCATTTATTGTTTGCAAGAAACAAAAAATCTATAGTCACCTACCACTCCGACATAGTAAAGCAGAAATTTTTGATGAAACTATATTCTCCAATAGAAAAATTTTTTTTAAAGAGTGTCAATCTTATCGTAGCAACCTCGCCTCAATATGCTGAAAATAGTAAAAACCTTGAGAAATTTAAAAATAAAGCAGAAGTTATTCCTCTTGGCATTAAGGCACTAAAAATAGAAGATGAGACACCAATAGATTTCTCTATACCTGATAAATTTTTTTGTTTTATAGGAGTACTTAGATATTATAAAGGCCTTCACCTTGCAATTAGGGCACTACAAGGAACCTCACACAAGCTGTTAATCATAGGGGATGGGCCTGAAGGTGAGAAGCTGATAATACTCGCAAAAAAATTAGCTGTCGATTCACAAGTGTCTTTTTTAGGTAAGCTGCCTGAAGGCCAGAAAATACATATTCTGAAAAAGTCATCAGGCTTAATTTTACCTTCACATCTAAGATCAGAAGCTTTTGGTACAGTTTTGCTTGAGGCAGCATCTTTAGGTAAACCCCTCATCTCTTGTAAAATAGGCACAGGAACTGAATTTGTAAATATTTCTGGAGAAACAGGTTGCTGTGTAGCACCAGATCCAAAAGACCTAAGAAAAGCTATGGATATTGTATCTAAAGGAGAATTCAACAAACTGGCTGGCGCTAATGCTAAAAAAAGATTCGAGAAACTTTTCACAATTGATATAATGGCAAAGAAATATCTTAAATTATACAAAAAGTTATGCTCATTACCCTATTAATATACAGTGTAGTTATATTTAGCTTAGCACACTATCTGACGGGCCTATGTGTTAAATTCTTCCCGAGAATTAAACTACTGGACAACCCTAACGAAAGGAAAAAACACAAAGCCTCTACCGCAACTTCTGGTGGCATTGTTGTGGCGATATTATTGTCTCTGGCAACGATTTTTTATTATTTTTATATCAATCAGGAAATTAAAATAATCTATTTGCTAGCTGCAATTATTATATTAGCAGTTATCTCCACTCTAGATGATATTTTTCATTTACAAATAATCATAAGGCTTCCTGTACAATTCTTGTCTTCCTGGTTGGTTATCCAAAGCCTATCTCCTATACATGTTCCTCAACTTGATTTCATACCTAGCGATATGTTAAATATTATTATCTTGGTTGGAATGGTTTATTTCATTAATATATATAATTTTATGGATGGGATTGACGGCTCAGCCTCATCCGTAGCTATCCATATAGCAGTAAGTTTCATAATAATAGTCGCATGCTTTGGAAGTTATGAGGATAATAAGTTTTTTATTTTCTTAGCTTTAACCCTATCTTTTGCATGTAAGGGGTTTTTAGCTCACAATTGGTCTCCTGCAAAAATCTTCCTAGGAGATGTTGGTAGCACTGTTATAGGGCTTGTATGCGGCACATTGATGCTTGTGCTATCTAAAAACGGATTCCTAGCTGCAGCCATAATAATTCCTGGCTATTATATAGCTGATAGCACAATAACCTTATTGAAACGAATTATAAGGAAAGAAAGATTCTGGGAACCTCATACCCAGCATTTCTTCCAAGTAGCCGCCAGAAATCTTAACTGCCACGCTAAAGTGACCAAAAAAATTATTAAATATAACAGCGTGCTTCTCTCACTCAGTATCTTATCCGTTTTCTTGCCAAGATTGAGTATATTGCTAGCCATAATCGTTATTTACAGAATTCTGAATAAATTTGTCACAAAAAATAATGACTGATCACTCTGTTGAGATTGAATTTTACAAAAGTCTCTGGGATCTAGAGAATATCAAAAAATATCAAGAAACGCACTCGAGCTTTTTGTATGAGGTTTCATATAAAAAAACTCCATCTCTATTGAAAATATTTAAAGAGCACTCTGACGAGAAAAGCCAGGGCTATATAATGAAACAATGTTTACAACATATATCGCCCATAATATATCAAACGAGCCATAGAGCCATCTTACAGAAAAAAATACTGCCTGGCTCAACATTAGTGGAAACTGCCCTGAAAGATGATGTAGAGGCCACTATTATATTCTGCCAAATACTCAAAAAACTTTTTTCAGCTACAATATCAGCAAACATAATTGGTGAGATACAGGATGTTACATCTTTAGGGGAAGTTCTTACAAGTGGTAGAGCGTATAATTCTCTACATATCACAACTTATATGGTTTCTCTCGCTGAAGAGATTTTTTATTACCTTGTTTCCTCTCAAAATAAAAAACTCTTATTACATGGAGACCTCCACCATTATAATATTTTATTTTCCAAGCAAGATGGGTGGTTGATCATTGACCCAAAGGGTTATCTGGGCGAAGCAGAGTTTGAGATTGGGGCTTTTCTTCGTAATCCAATTTTTGATGAGCCACAATTTTATAAAAAGAATTTATTTGAGAAAAGACTGCAAACAATCTCTGAAAAGCTAAAACTAGATAAAAGACGAATTATTTTATGGAGCTTTGTACAAACCGTTAGTGCAATTGCAAACGCGCAGAGGAACCCTATTATGTGCAACAGATGGAAATTATTCGCAGAAATGCTTTTTAGAGACATCAGAAGATGGTGGAGATGAGCGGACTCGAACCGCTTACCTCCTGCGTGCAAAGCAGGCGCTCTACCAGGTGAGCTACATCCCCTTACTTCCGATTCTGTATTTTATACAATAACATAAAATTAGATACAAGTATAAATTACATATTCCTAAAAATTACCATAATGATTTTACTTTGACAAAAATTCTGCGCCCGATATATTAAATTATAATTAAGTCCTGGTAGGAGTCGTGGGGTGAATCTAGATCAATATATCATTATACTATATTTAGTATTAACAATGGTAATCGGTTTGTGCAAAAGAAAGAAAGCACAAACTCTCAACGAATATGCCCTAGGTGATAAGAACTACTCAACATTCGCCGTTGTAGCAACAATCTTTGCAACTTTTATCGGGGGAGGCGCCACGATCGGTATCATAGAGCAAATCCACCAAACAAGTATAATTTTTGGCATAATTTTCTTTGGTCAGGTAATTCAAAAAATTATAATTGCTAAATTTATTGCACCAAATATAGAACAATTTTCTGGCGCAATTTCTAGTGGAGATTTACTTGGCCAAATTTATGGCAAAAAAAGCAGAAAGGTTACCGGAATAATTGCATTTCTTGTTTCAATGGGCATGGTCACTGCCCAGGTTTCAGCCATAGGATATGTAGTGGAATATTATTTGCACTTTGATAGAACTACAGGCATCTATATTAGCGCAGGCATAGTAGTGTTATATTCTGCTCTAGGTGGCATGAAGTCAGTCATTGCTACTGATATTTTTCAATTTTTGATCTTAATAATAGCATTTCCACTAATATGTAATTTAGGGCTTACAAAGATAGGAGGATATGGAGCGCTATTTCAGGAGATCCCTAAAAACCATTTGAGTTTACCGGACAATAAAACTTTATTTTACGTTTTACCTGTCATAATCTATTTCTCTATACCATTTGAAGCATTGATGGCACAAAGGATATTAATTGCAAAAAGCGCAGATAAAACAAGAAGGTCTATGTATATTTGTGCAGCAATAGAGGCCCCATTCCTACTTGTCATAGCAATTATTGGCTTATTAGGTTTAGCTCTATACCCTGACTTGCCATCAAAACTAGTTTTACCACACTTAGTTAATGATATTTTGCCGAGTGGCTTTAGAGGCTTTGCTATAGCTGGTATTCTAGCTGTTATTATGTCTACAGCTGACTCAAACCTGAATACTGGTGCAATAAGCTTTGTTAATGATATCATGCCAAAGCTAAACTCAGAAAAAAAGACAGTTTTTTTGGCAAAGTTGGTTTCAGTAATAGGAGGTATGGCAAGTGTATTGATAGCGATATATCATGAAAATGTTTTAGATATTATAGCCAACACATTGAGCATTTGGTCTGCAACAGTTATGTTGCCTCTATTTTTAGGTTTACTGAATGTAAAAATAAGAACTCAGCAATTATATATCTGTATATTCTTAGGTATATTATCTCTGTTTGCTTGCAACAACCTAGAGCTTTTAAAAGATTTTTCAGCCTTGATCAGCACCCTTGTTAATGCTCTATCTTTTTTTGCTTTCTTGTTAATCAACAGGAGAAGCGCTCCTGTAAAGAGAAACAGTAAAGCACCATATAGCAGCAAACCTTTTAGATCTAACCCTCAAGCCAAAATTAAATTACTCGCTAAACAATGCCTTCACATTATATCAGACAAAGCTCATGAATCGGGAGCACAATATAAAACTTTTGGAGGCTTCATAATCCTAAGTTTTATATTTCCTACCATTATTTGGAGTAACAGTCTGAGTGTACCTCACTATAATATTATAGTTTTCACCAGAATTTTATCCGCTGTGATTGCTTTTGGGTTGATTATGCACGACTCATGGCCAAAAAAATTAAAAATCTTCCTCCCTATTTATTGGTATGCAAGCATTCTATATATATTACCTTTCAACAGTATTTTTATGCTAATTTCCAATAATGGAGAAATTATATGGTGGTTTAATCTTGCCGTTTCGATTTATCTAGTAACCATTCTAACTGATTGGTTTATCTGTTCAGTCCTTCTAGTTCTTGGTTTGGCATTAGGTTATTTATTCGCATATTATATCCTTGGAACGTACGAAGTTTTTATTGTTACAATCAACCTTGAACATATACACAATGATGTGATTTACCTTTTAGCTCTATCTTTTTTGATTGGGTTAATCTTTTCGCGAAATAGGAGCTATGTTCAAAGACAAATAATTGAGTATAAGAACACACTCAATAAAAAACTTGAAGAAAAAACATCAGATCTAACTCTAGCTCTTAGCGTAAAAAATAGATTCTTAAAAAATATTGACCATGAACTTAGAACACCACTTCATGCACTAACTAATATTTCATCAGGACTAATTGAACATTGGGAATATTTCTCAGAAGAAGATAGAATGAAATATGTTAATGAGCTCAAAACTAATACAAAAAGACTGAGCTCTTTGATGAAAAATCTCTTAGACTTTAGCAGCTTACAAAGCAATAAATTACAAGTTGATCTCAAACCTAACGATCTAGTAGCAATTTGCAAAGCTCTTGTAAAAAAACACTCTAATGTTAAATTTTCCTCTACTCACCAAAGAATAAACATCTTGTGTGACAAATTATTTATTTCACAAGCAATAAATGAGCTACTTGATAATGCTTATAGATTTAGTGATGGCTCAGAGGTTATTATTAGGATAACTCATAATAAACTATTAATATCTGATAAGGGAATAGGAATACCAAAAGGTGAAGAGAAACAGATATTTGAGCCATTTTTTGAAAGCTCTAGGAGCCGCAGCAAGGCTGGTGGTAGAGGGTTAGGACTAGCAGTGACCCAAGCGATTCTAACAAAGCATAACTGGAAGATACGAGCCTTTACATCTAGTAGCGGGATAACCTCTTTTGAAATTTCCTTTCATTAAAAGATAGGCTCTCTGAAATTTACAAGCCATAATTTGGTATGCTGTTTTGAGTGTGGTTTCCTAATATCATAGCTATTTGCACTCAATTCAGCATGATTTTCTTTTGAATTTATACCATCAATTCCAAAATCATTATCATTAGATAGTGCAATAGTCTTGGAATCCACTATAGTGAGCCCTTCTAGTTTCTCCTCGTCCCAACCATAGTTATTAGTATTAAGAACTTCTTTTTTGGTTATAACAGACACTTTCGAAAGATCTTCTGGCAACATATGCTCAATAAATATTCCGTTCTCAAAATGTTGTATGTCGGTAGCGTTGCTAATATCTATCTTATAAATAATATTAGTCATATTGCCATTTTTTGCTTTACCTTGCTCAACTAGTAAAAACTCATTGTCATTAATAGCAGTTAAATCACCTATCTTAACCTTACGAAAATGTTGGTAAGCCTCTTCATCAAATTTATAAGCAAAAGTTCTTGTATTATTTGTATTCGGATCTATTTCCAATAACCGTATTATTTTATTATTAATTTTACTATCGTCCTGATCGAATTTTAGAACCCCCTCTAAGAAAGCATAAACTTTTCCATTAGGGGCAACTGCCATAGCCTCAAACCCTCTGTTAATCTGCCTATGCGTAACAAATTCTGGCAGACCTTGTCCGGGTCTAAGAATTTTCTCGATCTCTCGCGTTTTGCCATTAACTTTAATTATCGCAGGATCATATTCCTCACCAATCCAGAAATGCCCTTCCTTATCCATCGTTAAGCTTTCTGAATCCATTCCCCCTTCATAAATATGTATATCATCTATATTGTGGTTTACAGGCACCTCATAAAAAGAGGGGCCTTCAATGCCTTTAGTTGGCATTCCAGTCATATGGATATCGTTATTTTTAATAACTTTAAAAAAATCCACTATTTCAGCTTTCTGTTTGTTAACTTTAATTTTTACTACTACAGGCTCAAACTGTGGATGGAAAAAAATCACTTTGGTTAGGTTATTTTGCTGTATGGGTGCATTAGGCCCCCTGTCCGTTAGGCCATAGAAAAACAAATCATCTTTCTTTTTTTCTATAAAAAACAAACTAGATCCTATCGCTGGGCTATATCCCCCTGAATGATCTATAAGGTCTTTATTTCCCGTAATTTCATACTTACTGATTGAGCTAACTGGACCAGATTCATAATTTATGAATACAACGTCTTCTGTCGATTTTCCACAACCAAACAACAACAGAGTAGACAGAACAAAAAAATAAAAACGCATAGACACATCCCCTTGCTTAAATAAACAAATTCTTTATATATGTATTGGTCTTTTTAGGACACTTAAAGCTGCTTCTTTGACAGCTTCATTTAGGGTTGGATGAGCATGACATGTCATCGCAATATCCTCAGATGAAGCATAATATTCTATCGCAAGAACAGCCTCAGCTATCATCGTGCCCGCATCGGGCCCTAAAATATGTACACCTAAAACTTGGTCAGTTTCTTTACAAGAAAGAATTTTCACAAAACCTTCTGTATCTGAAATCGCACGTGCTCTTGAGTTAGCAAGGAACGGGAACTTACCTATATTATAGGCAACTCCTTCTTTCTTCAACAAATCCTCTGTCTTACCAACTGAAGCGGCCTCCGGCCAAGTATATATTACACCCGGTATTGCGTTGTAATTCACATGCCCAGCTTTACCAGCCATAATCTCTACTGCAGCAACACCCTCTTCTTCTGCTTTATGAGCAAGCATCGGGCCCTTAACAACATCACCAATCGCATAAATATTTGGTATATTTGTCTGGAAATGGTGATTTATTTCGATCTGCCCTCTATCGGATGTTTTAACACCTAGTTTTTCTAGACCCAACCCTTCGGTATATGGCTTTCTGCCCACAGAAACCAACACAACATCACAGTCTATCTCTGATTTCTTACCGTCAACATTAGACTCCATTGTTACAACCGCACCTTTGCCTTTTTTCTCTACTGATAAAACTTTGCTGGATAAGGAAAATTTCATTCCTTGTTTTTGCAAAGATTTTTGTAGATTTTTGCAGATGTCTGAATCCATACCTGTAGCAATATGATCTAAATACTCAACAACCTCTACTTCTGCTCCAAGCCTGCTCCACACAGAACCTAACTCTAAACCTATAACTCCTCCACCAATAACCACCATTTTTTTTGGAACATTAGGTATAGATAATGCCCCGGTTGATGATAAGATTACTTCTTCGTCTATTTTAATATTAGGCAGAGATACAACCTCAGAACCAGTAGCAATTAAAATATTTTTTGCTTTGATTTTCTCAGGCTTTTTACCTGATATCTCAACTATATTTTTATCTAATAAACTACCAGCGCCAATAAAATGGCTAATTTTGTTTTTTTTGAATAGACCTTCTATGCCCTGACATAAACCAGCAACAATATCGTCTTTATTTTTTAGCATTTTTGCTAAATTCAATTTAATAGAACCGCATTCAATGCCAATTGAATCGAACTTATGTTTTGCTTCAGCAAATTTTTCCGAAGAATCTAAAAGCGCTTTTGATGGAATACAACCAACATTTAAGCATGTGCCGCCAAGAGTAGCCCTTTTTTCTACGCAAGCTACTTTCATTCCAAGTTGTGCTGCTCTAATTGCTGCAACATAACCTCCTGGTCCTCCACCAATCACTACAACGTCATATTCCTGCATATTTACCTCTGTTAAATTTCAAAAAGCAATCTTTCTGGATTTTCCAGCAATTCTTTAATCCTAACTAGGAAAGTAACAGCTTCTTTTCCGTCTACGATTCTATGATCATAAGAAAGTGCAAGATACATCATAGGTCTAATTTTGATCTCACCCTTTACCACAACAGGACGCTCATTTATCGAGTGCATTCCTAGAATAGCAGACTGAGGAGGATTAATGATAGGAGTCGATAGCAGTGAGCCGTAAATACCACCATTTGTGATAGAGAATGTTCCACCAGTCAGATCTTCCATAGTTAATTTTCCTGCCCTAGCTTTCTTAGCCAAGTCAAGAATTCCTGTTTCAACGCCAGCAAATGAGAGTTTTTCAGCATTTCTTAAAACTGGAACCACAAGGCCTTTATCTGTACCTACCGCTATACTGATATCACAATATTTGTGATATTCTATTTGGTCTCCATTTATCTGAGCATTAACACCTGGAATTTCTTCTAACGCAACAGCCGCAGCTTTTACAAAGAACGACATGAAGCCAAGCTTAACATCATGCTTTTCAAAGAATTTATCTTTATATTTGTTCCTAAGAGCCATGATGTTGGACATATCAACTTCATTGAAAGTTGACAAAATAGCCGCTGTATTTTGTGATTCTTTAAGCCTTTCAGCAATACGTTGGCGAAGCTTTGTCATTTTTACAACTTCTACTTCTCTGTTATTGCTAACTGACGCATTACCTGCAGATAAAACATCACCTTTAGTAATTCTGCCATCTTTACCTGATCCGGAAATCTTCCCTAAATCGATATTATTTTCTTTTGCAATTTTATTTGCTGCAGGAGAAGGCATGTTTGTAGATTTTGCAATAATTTGTTGTGGTTCGTTTTTCGCACTAGTTTTTTCTTCTGTTTGCTTTACATCAGCTTTGGCAGGGGAAGCAACTGCACCGGCTTTAAAAAGACCAAGCAAATCACCAACGGCAACCGTTGCACCTGTATCAGCAACAATCTTTTCCAAAACCCCATCAGAGTCAGCATTCACCTCAACCGTAATTTTATCAGTTTCTAATTCTACTAACAGATCATCTGCTTTTACCGGATCACCGACTTTTTTATGCCACTCTCCGACTGACGCTTCAGTAACTGATTCACCTAAAGCTGGAACTTTTATTTCACTCATTGGAACCTCAATATAAAACTTTCTTTATAATCTCTTCTTGTTGCTGCTTATGCATTTTAGCATAACCAGCTGCAGGAGAAGCAGAAGCTTTCCTACCAACATATTGTAATCTACAATTTTTTAATTTTTCTTGGTCTAGCAACTCTTCAATATAATCACGCACAAAAGACCAAGCCCCATTATTTTTTGGCTCTTCCTGGCACCAAATAACTTCTTTTACATTCTTATATTTAGACAATTTTGATGCGATCTCTTTAGAAGGGAATGGGTATAGTTGTTCAACCCTAACAATTGCTATATTAGAAATTTTTTCTTGATCTCTTCTCTCATCAAGATCATAAAAAATCTTACCAGAACATAAAACCAATCTGTCTACAGATTTACCAGCTTTATGGTCATCTATAACCTTCAATAATTTTGTATTTTCAGCAAAATCTTCAATTTTCGAAACCGCCTCTTTGTGACGTAACAGAGACTTTGGCGACATAATCACTAAAGGCTTCCTGCATTTACTATGTATTTGCCCTCTAAGTGCATGAAAGTAATTTGCTGGTGTTGTTAGATTCATAACACGCATATTATCCTCGGCGCATAAATCCAAAAACCTCTCAAGCCTTGCTGAACTATGTTCTGGACCTTGCCCCTCATAACCATGCGGCAACAACATAACCAATCCACTCATCCTAAGCCATTTAGTTTCGGCAGATGCAATAAATTGATCAATAATTATTTGAGCTCCATTGGCAAAATCACCAAATTGTGCTTCCCAAATTACTAGGTTATTCGGCCCTGCAATACTATATCCATACTCAAAACCTAATACGGCATATTCAGATAATGAACTATTCTCAACTTCGTAAAAACCTTGGTTTTCAGATATATTATTCAAAGGAACATATTTTTCATATGTTTGCTGATCAATAATTACACTTTGTCGATGAGAGAAAGTCCCTCTGCAACTATCTTGACCTGTTAGCCTAACCCTAAAACCTTCTTGTAGCACACTACCAAAAGCCAACATCTCTGCGTTTCCCCAATCTATTCCTTGGCCGCTATTTATTGCTTCAAGCCTTGCTTTATATCCTCTTCCAACAGTTTTATGTATATTTACTGAATCAGGGATAGTAGCGAGCTGTATGCCTAACTTTGTTAAAGAAGCTTTAGCAACACCCGTGTTATTTGCATCATGAAGCTTTGTATCAGAATTGAAATCACTCCATTTATTCTTGAACCAATCAGCTTCGAGATTTTTGTGAGCTTTTGCTTTTTCCAAAGCATCTTCCAACGCCTTTTTAAACTCTACCCCCTCTCGCTCAACTGTTTCATGTGAAACAATATTCTTTTTAATCAACTCTTCTGCATAAATCTTGCATGGAGCCATTTCTTGATCCACTTTTTTATACATTTCTGGCTGAGTAAAGCGTGGCTCATCCATTTCATTGTGCCCATGAAGCCTATAACAAACAATATCTATAATCACATCTTTGCCAAATCTATGCCTAAATTCGCTTGCTATTTTTGTAGCTGCGAGAACATCCTCGATGGAATTTCCATTAACGTGAAAAATTGGCGCCTTTATTACTTTTGCAACTTCTGTACAATATCTTGTCTTGCAACCATTTTCTCGGGTCGCTGTAAAACCAACTTGGTTATTCACCACAACATGTACAACACCACCAGTTTTATATGCATCTAAATCATCTAGCATTAAAGATTCAAAGACAACTCCCTGCCCAGAAAAAGCAGCATCGCCATGGAACAAAACTCCCATAGCTTGTTTTCTCTCAGCATCGCCCATCATATCTTGTCTTGCTCTCACCTTTCCAGCAACCACTGGGTTTACTGCTTCCAGATGAGAAGGGTTTGGTGTAAGCGATACATGTATTTCATTACCATCAAACTCTAAATCCGTTGATTGCCCCAAATGATATTTCACATCACCAGAAACATCTAACTCTTCTGGATGAGCAAACACTCCTTGGAATTCTGCAAATATTGCCTGATAGCTTTTATTAAATACTTTGGCTAGCATGTTTAATCTACCTCTGTGAGGCATGCCAAATACTACTTCTTTTATTCCTGATAAAGCCGCTAATTTTATAATATTTCTAGCAGATACAATTGACGCATCGCCACCTTCCACAGAGAATCTCTTTGCTCCCGGAAAACGTGAATGTAGAAATTTTTCAAACATATCAACTTTATTCAGAACCTGGAAAGCTTCCAACCTTTCTTTATCATCAAACTCTTTTGATAAATCAAAATTTTCAACTCTTGATGCAAGCCACTCACGCTGCTCTAAGTCATCTATTTGCTCAAATTCATAGGCGATTTTGTTACAGTAAGTTTTTTTTAGCTCCGCATATAAATCTTCAAGAATCCAATCTGCTTTTTCCTTGAAAGGCTTGTTTAAATGAGCCGGCTTTCTTAGATCATCATCAGACAAACCAAAACCACTTGGAGAAATCCCTAGCTCATCGGCCGACGGCAATTTTTCTAAACCCAAAGGGTCAATATTTGCCAAAAAATGTCCTTTATTACGGAACGCATCGATCAACATCTGTGCGTTAACAGATAAATCACATACTCTTTCTTCTTTTGGTTGAGAAGCAACCTCCTCTCTAACCCACGAAGGCGAGCTCAAAGACTTCAACACCTCAATTTCATTCTCTTTGAGATTGTCAAAAAAACTCTTCCATTCAGAACCAACATCAAAACCTTTCGCATATTTTTTATATAAACTCAAAACATAGCTTGAGTTAGAACCATATAAAAAAGAATTTTTGAAAAGTTCTGCGTTTGACATTTACTTCATAGCCTCAAAAATGGTTTTTCCAATTTCTGCTGGTGTATTAGAGATTGCAAAGCCAGCCGATCTCATCGCCTCAAGCTTATCCTCTGCACCACCTTTACCCCCGGCAATGATAGCTCCAGCATGCCCCATTCTTTTTCCTGGAGGAGCTGTTACACCTGCTATAAAACCAGCAATTGGTTTTTTGATTTTAGATGATTTAACAAATTCAGCAGCTTCTTCTTCAGCCGAACCACCTATCTCACCAATCATTACAATCGCTTCTGTTTGATCATCAGCTAGGAACATTTCTAGACAATCTATAAAATTTGTTCCATTGACAGGATCACCACCTATCCCTATACAAGTGGACTGCCCAAGACCTACAGCTGAAGTCTGAGCTACAGCTTCATATGTCAAAGTTCCTGACCTAGAAACAATACCAACTTTACCTGGAACATGTATGTGGCCCGGCATGATACCAATTTTACACTCACCCGGAGTAATTACTCCTGGGCAATTTGGACCGACTAGGCGAGTTTTTGAGCCTTTAAGTGCCTCTTTTACTTTAACCATATCCAAAACAGGAATTCCCTCAGTAATGCATATCACCAACTCAATCTCTGCCTGAATAGCTTCTAAAATCGAATCCGCCGCAAACGGAGGGGGAACATATATTACTGAAGCATCAGCATCTGTTTTTTCTTTTGCTTCCATTACAGTATCAAAAACCGGCAAATCAAGATGAACCATTCCACCCTTACCCGGGGTAACTCCCCCGACCATTTTTGTACCATATTCTATTGCTTGTTGAGAGTGAAATGTGCCTTGAGATCCTGTGAAGCCTTGGCATATTACTTTAGTATCTTTATTTATTAAAACTGCCATTTTTCTTCTAACCCTTGATTGTATTCACAACTTTTTTTGCTGCATCAGCAAGATCATCTGCTGAAATTATATTCAAACCTGAATTGCTAAGAATCTCTTTACCTAGCTCAAAGTTTGTTCCAGCCAACCTAACAACTAAAGGAACTTTTATTCCCACATCTTTAGCAGCAGCAACAACGCCTTCCGCGATTATATCACAACGCATTATTCCACCAAAAATATTTACTAAAATAGCTTTTACATTTGGATCGGAAAGAATAATTTTAAACGCTTCCGTTACCCTCTCTTTCGTTGCCCCGCCACCAACATCTAAAAAGTTAGCAGGCTCAGCGCCATAATATTTTATGATATCCATTGTAGCCATTGCAAGACCAGCTCCATTAACCATACAGCCAATTTCACCATCCATTTTCACATAACTTAAGTCGTTTTCTTTCGCTTTTAACTCAAGAGGGTTTTCCTCATCAAGATCGCGCATATTTTGGGTGTCTTTGTGCCTGTAAAGCGCGTTTTCATCAAAATTTACCTTAGCGTCTAACGCCTTAATTTGATCTTCTGTAGTCACGATCAAAGGATTAATCTCAATCTGACTAGCATCTTCATTCATAAAGGCGTTATATACTCCTATTGCAACCTTTATAAACTGCTTTAGCAAATCACCTTTAAAACCTAAAGAGAAACCTAATTCACGCGCTTGATAAGGCCACATTCTATCCGTGGTAATTTGTAATTTTTTAATTTTTTCTGGAGCGCTATCCGCTACTTCTTCAATATCGACGCCGCCTTCTGATGAAACTATAAATACGGGTCTGCTTGTAGCTCGGTCCAAAATTACACTTAAATAATATTCTTTCTTAATATCAGAGCCAGCCTCAATATATAGCCTTCTTACAACTTGGCCATCAGGACCTGTTTGGTGAGTAACCAAAGTTTTGCCAAACATTTCTTCAGCAAGCTTGATAGCCTCTTCTTTTGTTTTCGCAAGCTTAACTCCGCCTGCTTTTCCTCGGCCACCAGCATGGATCTGTGCTTTTACCACATATAGAGGGGAATCAAGATCTTTAACGACCTCTCTAACCTCTTCTCTTTTTAGCGCAACAACACCTACCGATGTCGGAACATTGTATTTTCTTAAAATTTCTTTCGCTTGATATTCATGAATATTCATCTTCTTCCTATATCAATTTCATTAATTCTTTTACGGCATTTACAGAGTGGTCAAACATCGATCTTTCTTCTGCATTTAAATCAATTTCTACCACTTTCTCTACACCTTTATTACCTATTACAGCCGGCACGCCAACATATAAATCGCTAACACCATATTCTCCACTCAAATACGCAGCACATGGAAGCGTTTTTTTGCTATCTTTTAAATATGCTTCGGCCATTTGAACCGCGGAGCTCGCAGGAGCATAAAAAGCCGAACCATTTTTTAGCAACTCTACTATTTCTGCTCCACCTTTTCTGGTGCGCTCTTCGATTCTAGCAATTTTTTCTTTAGTTGTTAAACCCATTCTTATCATCTGCTCTAAAGGAACGCCACCAACTGAAGTGTATCTTGTGAGCGGAACCATTGTGTCACCATGACCACCTAACACAAAGCTAGTAATATCGTTTACAGAAACACCAAGCTCCTCCGACAAAAAATGTTTATATCTAGATGAATCCAAAACTCCTGCCATACCCACAACTTTTGCATGGGAAATTCCACATTCTTTTTGCATGATAGCAACCATAACATCTAACGGATTGGTTATGACTATCACAAAGGCATTAGGAGAGTATTTTTTAATATTCTCCCCAACTGATTTAATTATTTTGGCATTAGTAGCTATTAAATCATCTCTGCTCATGCCAGGTTTTCTAGGAAGTCCAGCAGTTACAATTATTACATCTGAATCTGCGATATCTTTGTAATCATTTGTGCCGATTAATTTGGTTTCAAAACCTTCTACAGCTCCGCTTTGTGAGATATCTAAAGCCTTTCCTTGAGGCATACCCTCAACGATATCAAACAAAACAACATCCCCGAGGTTTTTTAGAGCACAAAGATGCGCGAGTGTCCCACCTATGTTTCCTGCTCCTATTAAAGAAATTTTATTTTTCTTCTTCACCTTTTCCCCTTAATAAAATTTTATGAGTTCATTGAATCAAAAAACTCTGCGTTATTCTTAGTGCTTTTTAATTTATCTAGCAAGAAATCCATTGCATCGACTCCACCCATTGGCATTAAAATTCTTCTTAAAACCCAAAGCTTGGCAAGATCAGCTTTATTATATAATAAATCTTCCTTTCTCGTTCCAGACTTTGTAACATCAATAGCTGGGAAAACTCTTTTGTCTGAAATCTTTCTATCTAATACTATTTCAGCATTACCAGTTCCTTTGAACTCCTCAAAAATCACCTCATCCATTCTAGATCCAGTTTCAATCAAGGCAGTAGCAATAATTGTTAAAGATCCACCATTTTCGATGTTTCGTGCAGCTCCTAAGAATCTCTTAGGCCTTTGTAAGGCATTTGAATCAACACCGCCAGATAGAACCTTTCCCGAAGATGGAATTACATTATTAAAAGCTCGCGCCAATCTGGTAATATTATCAAGCAAAATAACCACATCTTTGCCCTGTTCAACTAGCCTCTTTGCCTTTTCTATAACAATCTCTGAAAGCTGAACGTGACGAGTCGCCGGTTCATCAAACGTAGAACTAACAACCTCTCCCTTCACAGAACGCATCATATCTGTCACTTCTTCCGGCCTTTCATCAATCAAAAGAACCATCAAGAGAACTTCTGGATGATTTTGAGATATTGAATGAGCGATATTTTGCATCAAGGTAGTTTTACCAGTTCTCGGAGGTGCAACAATTAGTGCTCTTTGCCCTTTACCTAATGGGCAAATCAAATCAATTATTCGTGAGCTACGATCTGCTTTATTCTCTGTTTCAAGCTTAAGTCTTTCTTCCGGATATAATGGGATTAAATTATCAAAATTTACCCTATGCTTTATTTTATCTGGCTCTTCACCATTAATCTCTGTAACTTTTACTAAAGCAAAATATCTTTCACCATGCTTAGGTGCACGTATTTGACCAGACAATGTATCGCCGGTTCTAATGCCAAATTTCTTTATCTGGCTAGGAGATACATATATATCATCCGGACCAGCCAAGTAATTTGCCTCTGGAGAGCGCAGGAATCCAAAGCCATCCTGCAATATTTCTAAAACCCCTTCGCCTACAAGAGTTCCTCCTTTTTCTGCAGTCTTCTTCAAAATGGCAAAAGTCAAATCTTGCTTTAGCATTGAGCCAGGATTTTCCACCCCATATTTCTCTGCCATATGTTGCAAAGCCTCAGGAGACTCCTTCTTAAGAGTTTTGAAATCTATGATTTCACCCGCAAGTGAATTATCTATTATGTGCTCCTGGGGGTTTTTATGGGGTTTATTTTTCTTTGGTTTTTTTTTGAACTTTTTTGAAGATTCTTCTGAGGAAACATCATCTGCTTCCAGCTTCACTTCATCAGCTACTTCTGAGCTTTTTTCTTCTTCGGTCATAATAACTTATATTAAATATTTGTTGAAAATTTTTTGCGTAAATTTTGGGTGCGTAAGAAATATACTAGATAAAGAAGTAACAAAAATTTCTCTCTTTGTCAAATCCTAAACTTATTCAAACGGTTTTATAACAACACAAATTACTATCAAAACGAATAAAATAGTAACGCTTTCGTTTAAAACTTTAAAATATATGGGCTTATGTCTGTTCTCTCCAACAGAAAACCTCTTTCTAACATAGGCAAAATACCCGTGCAAAACACATAACAACAGCACCAAAGTCATTTTTAGGTGAAACCATACTCCCAGAGAATAGAACCCATATATATATGCCAACAACAACCCTAGAATTATCGTTACTATCATTGCCGGATTCATTATTATCCTCAACAGTCTACTTTCCATTAATTGGAATTTTTTGTCTTCGGAAGATCCAACTTTTACTTCTGCATGATAAGCATAAAGCCTTGGTAGATAAAACATACCTGCCATCCAGGCTGTCATTGCAATTATATGAAACGTTTTAAACCAGTCGTAATAACTATCCATTATTCAAACATTTGTTAAATTTTTTAGGACATCTTTTTCCACTATAATAACACATGGAACCCTCTTCAATTTGCACTTTTTTACACAACTTAGCAAGCGCTTCAATAAAATATTTGTTGTTTCTTACCGTAGACACTCTAAAAAACTCTTTTCCACCATTTTTATAAAATCTTTCCTTATATTCCATATCAAGCTCTACAAGGGTCTCAGAATGTTCTGAAACAAAAGCAACTGGCACTATGATAATTTGCTTACCTTCCCTTGCCGCTTTGATTATTTCATCTTCTGTATTTGGCTGAAGCCACTCCAGAGGTCCTACTTTACTTTGGTAACAAACTTTATAGTCTATTATCTTAGCTTTTATATTTGCAATAATCTTTTTTACAGACTCTTCGACTTGATATTGATATGGGTCACCCTCATCTATAATTTTTTTAGGAAGACCATGAGCCGAAAATAATATTCTAAAATCATCTAATTTATTATTACTGACAGTCTTATTTATCAATTCTGCATATCCTTTGGCAAATAATGGGTCATCATAATAACAACAGATTTTTTTAATAGGGATCTTTAAATCTCTGGAATTTAAAATAAAATCATCTATTGAAGAGCCAGTAGTTGTTGTTGAGAATTGAGGATATAAAGGCAACAAAATAACCTCGTCAAAATGATCTTCCTTGATTTTTTGTACAACTTCTTTTGAAAATGGCTTCCAATATCTCATACAAGAAAAGATTTTGTATTTTTTGCCTGCATCATCTTTGTTTAAAGCTTTCTCAAGCGCAAAAGCTTGTAATTCAGTTTCTTCAAGAATAGGAGACTTACCACCTATTTGTTTATAAATATTGATCGCTGTTTTTTCTCTTCTAGCCGAAATAAATTTTGCCAGCAACCATCTGAAAGGGTTTGGTAAATTAATAATTGCTTTGTCATAAAATAAATTAAATAAAAACGGCTTCACGGCCTTGGCGCTATCTGGGCCACCTAGATTAAATAATATAACAGCTATTTTCTTATCCATTTCTCAACACTTCTAACATATACTCAACATTATCTATCGGGGTTTGTGGCAATATGCCATGCCCTAAATTAAAAATATATCTGCCTTTTCCCAAAGTATTTTCTATCTTTCTTACCGAAGCTGCTATTTCTGATTTTGACCCCAAAAGTGTGTCAGGATTAAGATTACCTTGTAAAATAATGTTATCAGCTATATTGCTCTTAGCCCATTTTAAGTCAGTATTGTAATCAATAGTGATCACATCAGGCCTTACTTTTTGGACAAATTCACGATATTTTTTACCTATATTTCGTGGAAAAAACATTATTGGAATATTTGGATAAAGTTCTTTTAATTTATTTCGTATCCTTACAGCCGGACCTACCACAAATTCATCAAATAACGAATCATCTCTGACTAAACCTGCCCAAGAATCAAAAATTTTAATAATATTTACTCCTGACTTTATTTGCATTATCAAGTGATCTATTACAGCCTTTTCTATTTTTTGAGCTAGCAATTGATATTTTTTCTTATTATTTTTTATATTTGCAATTAGCAAGTCTTCCTTACCTGTAACTTTTCCTTTTGTTATAATATAGGTAAGTAGGGTAAAAACCCCGCCTGAGAAACCAATTAAAGGTTTGTTTTTTGGAAGATCCTTCCTTGTAAGAGATATTCCATCATAGATTTTTTGTAATTTTGCGACTTCAAAATTATTAAATTCACCTGATAATATCGGACCTTTTTTTTCAATAAAGTCAACTTTCATTCCTCCAGCATAGGGTATCACTAAAATATCAGAAAATATAATAGCAAAATCCAGATCAAATCTTTTTATGGGTTGTAGAGTAACCTCACACACTTTTTCAGGATTAAAACATAGATCTAAAAAACTATTTTGTTGAGATCTAACTTTTCGATATTCTGGTAAATATCTTCCAGCTTGTCTCATTAACCAGATTTTCGTTTTATCATTTAAAAATAAATTATATATATTTATTCCTTTTGTTAATTACGGTGGATTATGTGGATAAAATTTTTATAACATACTTATCCACATCGTAAAATACTTATAACATTACAGAAAAACAACAAAAAGAGAGTTTTTCCACAAATAAAAAGAGTAAAAGAATAATATATTCACATAGTGATAAAAAAAAGGGTATTTTTCTAATAAATATAAGAATCGAAAAAAACTAACAAGTTATCCACATGAAGAATTTAATAGTGCATTTAATCTCTGATTCCACGGGGGAAACGATTAGCCTTCTATCAAAGGCAATTTTTGCACAATTTGATGATTTGAACGTCAAAGAATATGCTTGGAGTTTAACAAAAAACAAAGAGAGACTTGATGAGGTTTTAAGCAATGTAAAGAAAAAAGGCGGTATTATAATATATACTATTGCTGAGAAGGAATTGGGAGAATATTTGGAGGAATATGCGAATGAAAATAAGATTTTTTGTATAGAGGCTTTGTCGCATTTTACTAATTTAATATCAAAATATTTAGATCAAGAGCCAAAACCTAAAATAGGTAAGCAACATATTATCAATAATGAGTATTTCCAGCGTATTGAGGCAATGAATTTTACAATCACGCATGATGATGGTCAAATATCGGAAAATTTAAACCAAGCTGATATCATATTGTTAGGACCTTCCAGAACTTCGAAATCTCCTACATCGATGTATCTTGCCTATAAGGGGTTTAAAACAGCTAATATTCCTTTAGTACCAGGAATTCAAATAGATGAAACAATATTTAAAAATAAAAATATTTTCTTCATAGGTCTAACAATAATGCCAAGAAGGCTTGTTGAAATAAGAAAAAGTAGAATGTTATCTTATGATGAAGATAGAGAATCTGACTATACCAACATCATTTCTGTAAAGGATGAAATTATAGAGGCTAAAAATATCTGTTTAAGGCATAATATACCACTTTTAGATGTAACAAGAAAATCCGTTGAAGAGACGGCCGCTAGAATTATTCAGCTATATTATGAGTGGAAAAAATCTTAAATTTTGCCTAGTAGGAAATAATATTAAAAACTCCTTATCGCCTATAATATTTAATTATTGGTTTAGGGAAAATAATTTAGATTGCTCATATGTATTGGAAGAGATATATGAGCAAGAATTTGCAAGTAAAATAGAAGAGATATTTAAAAATTATGATGGGCTTAATATAACAGCCCCTTATAAAAATTTAATTACGAGATTTCTTAGAAACTTATCTGATGAAGCAAAAGAAATAAACACAGTTAATTGTGTCTGGAAAGGCAAAGGTTTTAATACTGACATATATGGTTTTAAAAAGGCTTTTTTAGAAGGAAAGGTTAATTTTTTTAGCAAAGCTGTAATATTAGGCTCGGGAGGAGCAGCAAAAGCAGTAAAGAGAGCTCTAGATGAGTTAAATGTCCAGAATATAATGCTTTCCAGGAAAGAAATAGAAAATTTCCAAAAGCAAGAAAATCATATATATATTAATTGCACTACAATACGAAGCATGTTGGCAGAATATATAACTCCCGAATTATATATAGATATTAATTATATAGGGGGAGAACGAGAAGGGATATCGTTTGCTTTAAAAATGTTACTTTATCAGGCTCAAAAGAATTTTAAAATATGGTTTGGGTTTGAGCCCAAAATTAATGAAGAATTATATAAATTGATCAATTTAAGATGAAAAAAATTGCTATTACAGGAACTATTGCTTCTGGAAAGAGTTTTATTTTAAGCATATTAGAAAATAAAGGTTTTAAGACCTTTAGTAGTGATAAAGCGGTAAAAGCGATATTAGAAAATGATAATGAAATTAGAAATTATCTCACTAATTACGACCCTGAAATAATAAATGAATATGGGGATATAGATAAGAAATTATTAGCAAAATATATATTTGAAGATAGCGAATTTAGCAAAGAATATAAGGAAAAAATATATGAAGCTGTGGCTAAAGCCAGGCAAAAATATATTAATGAAAATCTTGGTGAAGAATATATATTTTTTGAAATACCTTTGTTATTTGAGAAAAATTTACAAAATCAGTTTGATAAAATTATTTTGGCAGATGCAAGTCAAGAAGATGTAGAAATTAGATTAAAAGAGAGACAGATAGGAAAAGACATAGTAGAAAAAATGATTAATGAGCAAATAGCTAATAGTAAAAAAGTGCATCTTTGTGATTATGTCATTAATACTTCAAGGCCAAAAGGAGAAATTGAAAAAGAAATAATGAGAGTTATAGAAAATGAGAGAGATAGTATTAGACACTGAAACAACAGGTTTAGAACCAAAATCAGGCCATAAAATTATAGAGATTGGTTGTGTAGAAATAATCAATAGAAGAAAAACCGGTAATTATTTCCACCGTTATATAAACCCAGAGAGAGATGTGCCAGATGAGGCTTTTCGCGTACATGGTATATCAACGGAATTTTTACAGGATAAACCCTTATTTAAAGATATAAGCGAAGAATTCTTAGATTTTATAGGGAATGATATGTTGGTGATACATAACGCTCCTTTTGATACTAAATTTATTAATTTTGAACTTAATTTACTAGGAATCCCTCCTCTTAAGATGAATAGAGTTGTCGATACATTGATTATGGCAAGAAGAAAATTTCCTGGATCCCCAGCAAGTCTAGATGCATTATGTAAAAGATTTGGAGTAAGTTTAGACAAAAGAGAAAAGCATGGCGCTCTTCTAGATTCAGAATTGTTATTTGAAGTTTATTTTGAGTTATGTGGGGGGAGTCAAGACGCTTTAAATTTCGGCAGGAACAAACTTGAAGAAAAAAAAATAGGTAGCATAAAGGCTGATACTAAATTTATAGCACCTAGAGAGTTTAAGCTAAGTGAAGAAGAAGAAAAAAGCCACCAAGAGTTGGTGGCTAAATTAAAAAATTCTTTGTGGAACAATCTTAGTTAGCTGTGCTAGCTTCACTTTTTTGCTTCATATATAATGCGCCAAAATCAACAGGGTTAATCATTAAAGGCTGGAATCCACCATCGCGAGTAGCATCAGAAATTATGCTTCTTGCAAAAGGGAATAACAGGCTTGGGCAGTATATTAATAAAATTTGCTCTTTTTGTTGTTCGTTATCAATATTAGAAACAGTGAACAAACCTGCATATTCAAGTTCTACCACGAATAAAGTTTCTTTCTCGAGAAGGGCTTTGGCAGTTATAGAAAGGGCTACTTCTACGTTATCTCCTTCCATAGGTGTTACATTTACATCAAGTGCAAGATCGATTTTAGGAGCAGATTTAATTTTAGCAAAGATGTTTGGTGCTCCAGGGTTTTCAAAGGAAAGATCTTTTACATATTGCGCATTGATAGCTACATTTGGTTGTTGTTGGTTGTTTCCAGATGTGCTTTCTGGAGAATTATTTTCTTTGCTCATTTCTTATTCCATTTTGATTAATAAAAAAATCTGTTATATTTCTTGGTATCGCACAGAGACTAGCACATGTTGTTTCAAAAAAAAAATACTTTTTGTCTTTTTGATATTGGTTCATATAAAATATCTTGCTCAATAGTTGTTGAGGAAAATGGCAATTTAACAATTATCTATAGAAACTCCAAACCAACCCAAGGCTATAATAAAGGTTTGGTCACTTCAAAACAACAAATTAAAAACCTTGTTCTTTCCCTAATAGTTGAAGCTGAAAAAGCAACAAAGCTAGATATTGAGAAAGTAATAGTGAGTGTGTCTGCACTAAAAATTGCTACAAAAACGGCAATAGTTGAAGATTCGTTAATGGGCAGACAGGTTTTGAAAGAAGATATCAAGAAGCTTATAAATAAATCTCTGACCTCAATAGATGCTGCATCACAGGAAATAATACATTTTTTTCCGGTAAGATTTTGTCTGGATGATATTACAGTTGTTAAAAACCCGGAACGTTTATTTGCAGAAAAGTTGGAATGTGAAGTGAATTTACTATTTACAGATAGAGACTTGTTATTCAGCTTAGCAACAATTTTTGCCGACTGTCATTTAAAGGTAGATGATTTTGTTTTAGATGTTTTTGCTTCCGCTATAGCTGTATGTACAGAGGAAGAGTTGAACAAGCTCTTAATAATAGATTTTGGACATGAAGTTACCTCTTTTGCCTATTTTGAGAATAAAGCATTGCTTGAATGTGGCGCTATAGATATTGGTGGAAGGCAAATAACCCAAGATATAAAAAATATTTTTTCTGTAACTTATGCAGAGGCCGAAAAGGCAAAAAATCACTATTGCTCAAATTTTCATGAGAATGAAGCAGAGTATGGTGAGGTGGATTTTAAAACATTAGACAAGGTCGTTTCAAGTAGAATAGAGGAAATCGTGGAGGAGGTTCAAAAGAGATGCGTGCGAAAGCCAAGACATATAAAATTGGTTGGCGGTGGTGTTAAGTTGCCTAGAATAGAAGAAATAACGGAAACAGTTTTCAAAGTAAGTTCAGAATCCGGTCATATAGTAGAAAAACATGATGGCGCGAAGTTACTGAAAGATAACGATTATGTGCTGGCTGGAATGTTAAACTATATATCAAAAGGAACGTCTGAGCGTCCTAAACATAACATTTTTTCGGGTCCTTTAAAGAAAGTTTTATCCTGGCTCAAAGAAAATTTTTAAATTGCAATTTGTTAAAATTGAATTATTAATTTACTTAACTTAGAGAGATAACAATGTGCTGGGCTTAGGGGCAGAGGATGTTCTCCTTTCCTGTTTAAGGAGGGAGCATCTGAAATTTTATTTATCACAACATTTCTTGCCATTAAAAAAATTTGATGATGTTTTAGTTGTTGGTGTAACCGATAGATTTAAATCGCATGAATTTGTCTATCAGATATATCGAGGTAAAATAAAATTTGTGCCGATAACAGAAAAGAGGTTTATTAAAATCTTACAATTAAAATTTTCAAGCTATTTTCTTAATTCTTCTGTTTTAAAACTTCATTTATCTAAACCTCTTTACTCATCAAAAAAATTAGCATTTTCTCGAACGTTTATCTTAATTCTCTTGTTGGGTTTTTTTTTATTTTTAGGTTTTGCTCATGAGAAAAAAATATATTTTTTCATCCGGCTCTCGAACTTAATTCTTATTTTAAATATATTGTTTAAATTTGTGATGTTGAAAGGGCAACCAAGACAAACTGTTGACTCAAATATAGAGTGTGAATTGCCAAAATACAGCATTCTTTTGCCATTATTCAAAGAAACGGAATCGACGTTGGAAGGCCTAATTAACTCTATTAAACACTTAAATTATCCACAAGAGCTACTTGATGTGAAGCTTATTGTTGAACAATTTGATAAGAAAACGATTCAAGCTGTAAAAAAACTATCTTTGCCAAAATATTTTCAAATTATTTGTATAAAATCAGGGCAGCCAAATACAAAGCCGAAAGCTTGTAACTATGCTCTCAACTTTGTTACAGGAAAATATGTAGTTGTCTATGATGCCGAAGACCGGCCCGAACCAGACCAACTGATAAAGGCGGTTAGAGAGTTTAGTGTTTCAGATAAAAAGACTATATGTCTTCAGGCTAGAATAGGTTTTTATAACAGAAGGTCGAGTTTTTTAGCTGCCCAAATGTCCATAGAATATAAAATATGGTTTGAGAGATTCTTGAAATTTTTGGAAGGAAAAAATTCTGCAATACCATTAGGTGGCTCCAGTAACCATTTTAAAGTTAAAGAACTTGTGAGGTTAAAAGGCTGGGATCCTTATAATGTAACTGAAGACGCTGATTTAGGCATAAGAATTCATAAATATAGATTCAAAACTAAAATGTTAGATTCTATAACAATGGAAGAAGGGCCAGTTTCAGTTTGGTCCTGGCTCAAACAAAGATCTCGCTGGATAAAAGGTCATATCACAACATATTGTGTTCATTTAAGGAGTGCAAAAGCTTTTATAGCAAAAGACCATCCTTTATCGATAATATATTTTCACCTTTTTCTGCTTATGCCCACATTATCATTCTTTTACCCTTTCCTATATGTTATAGCTCTTTATGTTTCCAACGTTAAAATAAAAGAGTGTCTTTTTTCGTCTGTTATGAGCCTAGTTTTATGGATAATATTTTGTTGGTATAGTAGCTTTATTAACTCAAAATTATTTTCTTTCAAAAAAAGAGTGTTTTTAGTTATTTTCTCGCCTTTTTATTACATTCTTCATAGTTTCTCTTCTGTTCTAGCTATTGCAGAGTTTATATTTTGTCCAAGCTATTGGAGAAAAACCAGTCACTTTTTCCGTGAGAGAATAGTTAGTAGCAAAAAACAGAGAATTCTTAAAAGGATTTACGCACTGTTGTTCAATTAATATATGTTAAATACATAGTTTTTCCTTTATTTATTAGTTTATAGTAAATTTATTCAGCTTCTGCTAGAGTAGTTTAATAATTTTATAAAGATAAAATTCTTATGAACGATCTGTTCTCGATAGATAACACAGAAAATAACAAATATACCGCCAAAGACATTGAGGTTTTAGAGGGGTTGGAGCCGGTTAGAAAAAGGCCCGGCATGTATGTGGGTGGTACAGACTCTCAGGCATTACACCATTTGGTGAGAGAGGTTTTTGACAATTGCATGGACGAAGTTATTGCAGGTCACGCTAACAGAGTAGAAGTTGTTTTGCATAGTGATAAGCTCATAGAAATAACTGATAATGGAAGAGGAATACCTATTGATGAGCATCCAAATTTTCCTGGAAAATCAGCTCTGGAAGTAATTTTAACCACCTTGCATTCTGGTGGCAAGTTTAACAATAAGGTTTACCACACCTCTGGAGGGCTACATGGTGTTGGTATCTCGGTTGTAAATGCGTTATCAGAGTTTTTTGAGGTTCAGGTATTTAGAAGTGGTAAAATATATAAACAGACCTTTTCCAAAGGGACTCCCACTTCTAGTTTATTAGTAGAAGATAGCAAGATACGGAAAAGAGGAACCAAAATTCTATTTACGCCAGATCCGCTTATTTTTCATAATGGCAAGTTTGATGTAAAAACAATATATAATTTTATAAAATCTAAAGCTTATTTGTACAAAGGGGTTGAGATAAGGTGGTCTTGTTCTTTTCCGCAAGATAAGGTTCAGCCTCAAGAAACCTTTATATTTCCTCAAGGGCTTGAGGATTATATGCAAACCCTTGTTCAGAAGGAAGATAATCTTTTGCCAGGTTTTTTTTCTGGAGAGGCATCTCTAAAAAAAGGGCATGATCGAATAGAATGGTGTATGGCTTGGCAGAAAGAGGGTGTTTCCCACGTTGAGTCTTATGCTAATACAATACCCACACCTCAAGGAGGTGTACATGAGAACGGTTTTAGGCTAGGTTTACTGAAATCTCTAAAAAAATATGGAGAGATGATCGGGATTAAAAAAATATCCCAAATAATAGCAGATGATATTTTTAATAGCGCGCAAGTTGTAATATCAACCTTTTTAAGCAACCCTGAATTTCAAGGGCAAACAAAGGATAAATTGGTAAATCGTGATTTTGCCAAGGGTGTAGAGGTTATTGTTGGTGATTTTTTTGATCATTGGCTTGGTGAAAACAAAGACTGGGCTGATTTGCTCATAAATTTTGTGTTGGAAGAGTCCGAAATCAGGCTCAGTAGAAAAACGAAATCAAATGTTTCGCGTAGGACAATTGTATCAAAGCTGCGCTTACCTGGAAAACTTGCCGATTGCGTCAAACAGGCTAAGGAGGGAACAGAGTTGTTTATCGTTGAGGGAGACAGTGCGGGAGGTTCCGCAAAGCAAGCGCGAGACCGTGATACTCAGGCTGTGCTACCTTTACGAGGGAAAGTGTTAAATGTGGCTAGCAGCACTAAAGACAAAATTAATCACAATCAGGAGCTTGCAAATATTGAGCTTGCTATGGGTTGTGGTACAGGACATGAATTTTCTACAGATAATTTAAGGTATGAAAAAATAATAATCATGACTGATGCCGATGTTGATGGTGCGCACATAGCAACATTGTTAATGACATATTTTTTCAAAATGATGCCTGGGCTTGTTAGGGGAGGGCATTTATATTTAGCTAAACCACCTCTCTATAAAATTTCTTCTAAAGGGGAATCTTGGTATGCAATGACTGAAGAAGAGAAAAATAAAATTATAGCTGAGAATAAATTACAAAACTATGAAACCAGCAGGTTTAAAGGTTTAGGAGAAATGAAGGCCTCACAGCTGAAAGAAACAACTATGAATAAGAAGAAGAGGGTTTTAATAAAACTATGCCCTGATTCAGATTTAATATCTTCACAAAATCAGGTGGAGAGGCTCATGGGGAAAAATCCTGAATTAAGATATAATTTTATTAAAAATGAAGCTCTAAATAAAATTGATGTTATTAGGAAAAGCCTGGATGTATAGGTTAATAGCAGTACTAATTAGTTTTATTGCCTTTTTTTGTTCTGCCAATGATGAGGTGGAAATTGGAGGAGCTGGCATAAAAAAAATCGAAGAAGTTGCGAGAATCATTCAAGAAAATTATGCTGAAGATGTCTCGGAGGAGCAATTATTAGAAGGTGCGTTGAGCGGGATGTTTTCTTCTTTAGATCCTTATTCGGTCTATATAAATCAGGAAAGCAATAACGAGATGCAAATTTATTCTAGCGGTGAATTTGGCGGAGTAGGCCTGGAGTTGACCGAGGATAAGGGTAGAATTAAGGTTATTTCTGCTATTGAGGGCACGCCCGCTTACAAAGCTGGAATTACATCAGGTGATGTAATATATAGTGTCAATGGCAGATCGGTTTATCGCCTGAGCCCAAATGCGGTCATTAATAAAATAAGAGGTAAGCCTGGGACATTGGTTGTATTGGGCGTAAAAAGCGCTAAAAATAGCACTATTTTTACAAAAAAACTGACTAGAGAGTTGATCAAAATAAAATCAGTATATTCTAAGCTTTTGCAAGACAATATATTATATATAAGGATAACTTTTTTTGGCGGTAAAACGGCAAAACAACTTGAGAAAATCCTAAAAATTTATAATAAAAAGAAGACGAATTTAGACGGTATAATATTAGATTTAAGAAATAACCCTGGAGGGTATTTGGACCAAACAGTAGAGGTTGCAAATTTATTTCTTAAAGATGGTGTTATAGTTTCTACCAAAGGAAAGAACCCTAAAAATTTCCAGATTTTCAAAGTCTCCAAAGCCGATAATAAAGTCCCGTGTGATGTGACTATAGTAACGCTGATTAATGAAGGATCTGCGTCAGGTGCAGAAATTGTTGCTGGGGCTTTGAAGGATCATAAAAGATCAGTTGTAATGGGTAAAAAATCTTTTGGCAAAGGATCTGTTCAAGAAGTAATACCGCTTGATAATGGAGGAGCAATTAGTTTAACCACGGCCTTGTATTATATGCCTTCAGGCCGCTCAATTCAAAATTTTGGCGTTGAGCCAGATATTGAAGTAACAGCAGAAAACAAAATTAAAAAAGACTCTAATGTGGGGGGCGCTGATAACGAAAAAATTGACTATCAATTAAATCAAGCAATAGAATATATAAAAAACAAAAAAGCGAATGGTTAACAAAAAAGATAATATTATAAAGAAAAAAAGAACCTCTATTTTTTTAACGGTTTCTATATTATTTCTAGTTGCGCTGTGGATAGCGGAGGTTTTTGTTGGTGTGCTCAATGAGTTTGAAGCAGAATCTGTAAAATCTCTAAATGGTAAAAAGGTTGTGTTTTTGCTAGATGAATTTAGTGATAAGTCAAATGACCTGAACCCAATAGAGAGTAATAAACAAGGGCCTGTTACTGCAAAAATGATTTCCCTAATTATCAAATTGCCTGATTCAGGAAATATTCAAGAAGTATTAGATGCCTTACCGAAAGAAGTTAATTTTGCTATCTCTCAAGATGATAAGAATTTTGACGAAAAAAAAGATATATTGAACAAAGCAGGTGTCAATTATCTGATAAAAATTCCTTTAGAAAACAAAAAAACAGATAAGAAGACGGCAATTTATCCTCATATAGATGAGGATGAGCTGAGTGCAAAGTTAGAGAATTTATTAGAAAAAAGCTCTGCTATAGGCGTTTATCATGAGGGGAATGAGGATTTCATTAAAGAAGACCTATTTAGTTTCGCTAATATAATTTCGTTTTTAAATAAGAAGAACCTGTTTTTGTTATATGGAGTTAACGGTAAAACCACGATTTTTGAATCAGATAGCGAAAATATTTTTTCGGTTGAAGCTTGTGATGATATTGTAAAAGTTGATGAAGCTACAGAGTTAAGTGAAAAAATAACGAAGGCACTTAATTTGTCGTCTAATAAAGAGAAGTCGGTTTTACTGATAAAAGCAAATCAAAATTTTGTTAATCAAGTAAATGAGTTGCTCTTGCTTTTAAAAGAGGGGAACCTAATTCTTGTTCCGCTAAATCAACTACCAAAATCAATAAATACTTTCCATGGATAAAGCAAGCTTACCTTATAGGAGATGTGTTGGTGCCTTTATAATAAATAAAGAGAAAAAAGTCTTTGTTGGTAAAAGATGTGATACTAAGACTCACGCTTGGCAGATGCCGCAGGGGGGGATCGATGATAATGAGACAATCGATGAGGCTGTGAAACGAGAAATCCGCGAAGAAACTGGAATCACTTCAATTAAAATAATAGCTGAAAGCAAGAAGTGGCATTATTACGACTTGCCTGAATTCTTTATACCAAAATTATGGGACGGAAAATATAGAGGACAAAAACAAAAATGGGTTTTTTGTGAGTTTTTAGGTAAAGAGGAAGAGATAAATTTGGAAGCGGATGAGTATCAGGAGTTTAGCGAGTATAAATGGATTGAACCTGATGAGCTACCGTTAGAGGTAGTTGCTTTTAAGAAAAGAATATATAAAGAGCTTGTAAAAGAATTTAAAAACATTGCTTTTAAATGAAAACTCGAAACACATCGTCATTATATGACATAATCAAAAAACAATTTTTTAAGATTTCGAAAACGGCAAAAATCGACCGGCATTATTTGCTTGTGGTCGACAAATGGAGACAGATAGCAGGAGACAAATTATATAAATTCTCATTTCCAACAAAAATAACTAAAAGCTGTTTATATGTTGCGGTAGAATCTCCCTCCCTTATGAGCCAGACATCATACTTCAAAAATGGTATGCTTAGTAATATAAGAGCCTTCTTGCCCGATGAAAAAATAAAAGATATAAAATTTTTTATCGAAGCAAATGCTAATAAACATGTAGATTTTGATTTCACCCAAGCAAAACAAGCAATTTCAGAGAAACAAGAAGAACAGCTTGAGCAAGATCCATTAAAAAAATCTTTGCTAAAGTTAGCAAAACATATTAAATAATGTGTGACAAATTGTTAATAAATTATGAACAAGTACGACGTAATAGTAATAGGTGGTGGACATGCTGGAGTGGAGGCTGCTTGCGCTTCTGCAAGAATTGGGGCCAAAACCTTGCTTTTAACTTTAAAGCCAGAAAATTTGGGTGAAATGTCCTGTAATCCTGCTATTGGAGGGATTGCAAAAGGAACTATAGTAAAAGAGATAGATGCGTTGGACGGAATTATGGCCAGAGCCATTGATATGGCTGGTATTCACTATAAAATATTAAACAAAAGAAAAGGTCCTGCCGTTTGGGGACCAAGAGCTCAAGCAGATCGAGATTTATATAAAATTGCTGTTTCAGATATATTATCTAAACAAAAAAATTTAGAGATTATGTATGATTCAGCTGAAGCTTTTGAAGTACTAAATAATAAAATTTCTAGCATAACAACAAAGAATCATGGCAAAGTTTTGTGTAGCGCTCTTGTTGTAACAACAGGTACTTTTCTAAATGGTTTGATACATATAGGTGATGAGAGAATAAAAGCTGGTAGAATAGGTGAAGATCCGTCTGTTAGTTTAGCTGGTTCTCTATATTCACAAAAATTTAAAATGGGACGTTTAAAAACGGGAACTCCTCCTCGTATTTTACGAGACAGTATAAATTATGGAGTTGTTGAGGTTCAGCCAGGAGATGTAATTCCCGAGCCTTTTTCATATTTAAATGATAAAATTACAGTTCCTCAAATTAATTGCTATGTAACTAGAACAACAGCAAAAACGCACCAAATCATAAGAGATAATATATCTAAATCACCTATGTATTCCGGGGTTATTGGTTCAAAAGGGCCGCGATATTGTCCTTCAATCGAAGATAAAATTATGCGTTTTGCTGAGAAGGAAAGTCACCAAGTTTTTATCGAGCCAGAGGGACTGAATAGTGATTTGATTTATCCAAATGGAATCTCCACAGCATTGCCAAGGGACGTGCAAGAAAACTATATCCATTCCATAACAGGTTTTGAGAATTGTAAGATTGTTAGGCACGGATATGCTATCGAATATGATTATGTTGAGCCAACAGAGCTGAAGAGCAGCTTAGAAACAAAAAAGATTGAAGGTTTGTTTCTTGCTGGTCAAATTAACGGAACAACAGGTTATGAAGAAGCTGCCGGTCAGGGGCTTGTTGCTGGAGCAAATGCAGCTTTAAAACTAGATAATAAAAATTTCATTTTGGATAGGGCTAGTTCATATATTGGTGTTATGATAGATGACCTTATTATACATGGTACTAGGGAGCCATATAGGATGTTTACTTCAAGATCCGAATATAGGCTAAATTTACGCTCTGATAATGCGGACCAAAGACTAACTGAAAAAGGATTTGAGGTTGGTTTAGTAGAAGAAAGCCGCTACAAAACATTTAAGGAGAAAGAGCAAGAGATTGCGAAGTTATCTAATCTGTTGAAATCTGAGAAATATACGCCTGCAACATATATTTCGAAGGGACATAAAATGTCTCAAGATGGAATAAGGAGATCTTTATTTGAGTTTCTGAGCTATCCTTCTATTGAAACAGATGTCATCAAAAGAGATTTCCTGTCTGATATAGAGCAAACATTTTCAGATGAGGCTTGGCTACAAGTCTCAATTTCTGCAAAATATAATAGTTATTTAGATAGGCAAAATCTAGATATATCTAATTTCAGAAAAAATGAAGAGCGTTTGATACCATCAAATTTTGACTATAAAAGCGTTTGTGGTCTTTCGCTTGAATCAGTAGAGAAGTTCTCGGATAGGAGGCCTGCCTCAGTTGGTGAGGCAGCAAGGATCCCAGGTATAACGCCTGCTGCAATTACCTCGCTCTTAGTTGCATTACAAAAGAATAGCAATGCATGAATTTATCAAGAACATAAATGTTTCACATGAAACGTCTGAGAATTTTGAAATATATATCGCTGAACTTTTAAGGTGGAATGAAAAAATAAACCTAATAGGTGACTCTACTGCTGCAAATGTAATTGAGCGGCACATTATGGATTGCGCTCAGCTAGAGCCTTTGATAAATAAGGAGTCAAGAGTTTTAGATATAGGAAGTGGTGCAGGAATGCCAGGAATTGTTCTTAGTTTGCTAGGTTTTAATGTTACCTTAGTTGAAAAGAGCTTCAAAAAATTCCAATTCCTGTGTAGAATTAAATCGCTGCTTAAATTACAAGCGAAAATTCTAAATTTAAGGCTTGAAAAAAATATGAATATTGGCGATTTCGATGTAATAACTTGTAGAGCGTTTGCTGATTTATCAGATATTATTTCTCTTACTGAGCATTATTTTGATCGCAATGTAAAATATATTTTGCCTAAGGGTGAGTCTTATCAAAATGAAATTGATAACGCATCAGACAGATATCAATTTGATTATAAACTTGTAGATAGCGTAACCGGTAAATCCAGTAAAATTATTATTTTGAACAAAAAATGACAAAAGAAATTATAGCATTGGTTAATCAGAAGGGTGGGGTTGGAAAAACAACGACTGCTTGTAACTTGGCTACCTCGCTTGCAGCTTTAGGCAATGAGGTTTTGCTTATTGATAATGACCCTCAGGGAAATGCCTCAACTGGCATGGGAGTTTCTTTCGCAGACCGTTCGGTAAGTATGTATGATGTGATTTCAGGCAAATGTTCGCCTGCAGATGCAGTAAAATCTTCTCTTATACCGAATGTTGATATTATTGCGTCGTCAGTAAATCTGGCTGCAGCAGAAGTTGAGTTAGCAAGACATTCAAGGCCGCAGTTTTTATACAAAGAGATTTTTGGAAAATTCTTCAAAGAATATGATTATATAATTATTGATTGTCCGCCCTCATTAGGGTTCTTGAGTATTAACGCGCTTACTTGCGCTGATTCTGTTCTGATACCAATACAGTGTGAGTTTTACGCATTAGAGGGGCTAAAGCATTTGCTTGAGACGTTTAAAAGGGTAAAAGAGAATTTGAATCCGGCGTTAGAGTTAAAGGGTGTGGTACTCACTATGATGGATAGAAGGAATAATTTAAGTACATTAGTTGAAGAGGATGTCAGGAATTGTTTAGGCAACAAAGTGTTTAGGACTGTAATTCCACGAAATGTTCGAGTGTCAGAAGCTCCATCCCATGGTCTTCCGGTCATATTATATGATGAGAGTTGTGCAGGTTCATTAGCATATATCTCTTTGGCAAAGGAAATATTAGATAAGGATTGTATATATGTCTAAGAAATCAGCTTTAGGTATGGGATTATCTTCACTTTTTGGTGACCAAGGCAAAGAGAATGCATTTGATAATCAAGTATCATCCCTATTAGTGGATATTAATGACCTAGAGGTAAATAAGAACCAACCAAGAAAGTTCTTTGACGACAAAAAAATCAATGAATTAGCAGAATCTATAAAATCTCAAGGGCTTATCAATCCGATTTTAGTTAATAAGAAAAACAAAGGCAAATATGTCATCATTGCTGGAGAAAGACGTTATAGAGCCTCAAAACTGGCTGGTTTAGAACGGGTCCCGGTTATAGTAAAAAATATTGATGAGAAGTCGATATTAGAAATTGCTTTGATAGAGAATATTCAAAGAGATGATTTAGGCCCGATAGAGGAAGCAAGAGCATGTAATGAGATTTTGTCTAGAACCGACCATTCGCAAGAAAGCCTGGCCAAAGCTCTCGGAAAAAGCAGAACTTACGTAACAAACCTAATCAGACTTTTAAAATTACCAGAAAAAGTAATAAAAATGATAGAGGAAGGCAAATTGTCTTTTGGTCATGCAAAAGTAATGGTTGGGAAAAACAATGTTGAAGAGATAGCGGATCATGTGGTCAAAAACCAGCTTTCTGTTAGAGAGACTGAAGAGCTATTATCCGAGAAACAGGCTAAGGCGAAGAAGAAAAGAAAGAGCCAGCTTTTAAAAACAGAAGATTTGAGCTCTTTGGAAAATATTATGTCTGAAAAATTAGCTATGGATCTGAAAATCAGGGCTAAGTCGAATCATAGTGGAGAGGTGCTGCTGAAGTTCAAAAACTTCCAGGAATTAGATAGAATTTTACAAATTCTGAATAATATAAAGAGAAATTAGAGATTTCTTCTCGACAAAAAATTATTTTTCATATAATTTACAAAACGAATTGTTGGCTGGATAGCTCAGTTGGTAGAGCAAAGGACTGAAAATCCTTGTGTCCCTGGTTCGATTCCTGGTCCAGCCACCATTCAAATTTCCTTGAGAAATTGTCTCATAATCTTTTTTATTCCTACCGAATCGAAGCAAACTTCAAGCAGCTCCCCGTCTTTTCTAATGACAACACCTTTACCAAATTTCTGGTGAAAAACCTTTGTAGGCAAAGACTCAGTTTTTTTAGTAATATTATTATTTTGGGGGGTAGGGATATAGGAATCGTTATATTGATGGCGATTAAATCCAATTTTCATAATATGTTGTTCAGGGAGTTCGGCTATAAATCTCGATGGCAAACTATTGATGAATTGGTTGAACATTCGCCGCGATGATGCGCAGGATATGAATAATTTATTTTTAGCACGCGTTATTCCTACGTAGGCCAGGCGTCTTTCTTCCTCTAAGCCCAGATTGCCTTTTTCTTCAATAGATTTTTGATGAGGGAAAAGTCCTTCCTCCCAACCAGGTAAAAAGACTGTATCAAATTCTAGGCCTTTTGCTGCATGCAATGTCATAACATTGACTAGATTATCTGAGCTGAGGTCATCTGTATCAGAAACTAAAGTAATATGTTCAAAGAAGTCATCTAAATTTTCATATTCTGATAATGCAGATTTAAATTCGTTGATATTCTCGATTCTCGTCTGAGCCTCAAGTGTTTTCTCCATTTTGAGGCAGTCTACGTACTTAGTCGACCTAATAACCTCATCTAATATTTCATTAGGAGATAGGTCTGAAGAGATTTTGTTCCAATCATCAATTAATTTTATAAACTCGCATAAAGATTCATCGATTTTTTTGGAGAATCCTTTTGCCGCAATTAGTTGTTTTGTGGCTTCAAAAAAAGAAATATTCTGCTCATTTGCGATATTTCTAATTTTGGTAATAGTAGTTTTGCCTATTCCCCTTTTTGGTTTATTTATCACTCTTAATATAGATATATCATCATTTGGTCGGGCGCTTAGCTTCAAAAAGGCAATTATGTCTTTTATTTCCATACGATCATAAAATTTTTGTCCGCCTATAATTTTATAGGAAATTGCATTTGCGATTAAAGCTTCTTCAATTACCCTTGTCTGAAAAGATGCCCTAACTAATATAGCTATTTCTGATAATGGTGTTTCCTCTTTCAGGGATGTTTCAGTGATTTTATGTGCAATAAAACTAGATTCCTCTAGATCATTCCAGGTTAATTTAAGGATAACTTTATTATTATGCGTGGTTGAATCAGTCCAAAGATGTTTTTTATATCTTGTAGCATTATGAGCTATTAAGTTTGACGCAACTTCCAATATAGAGTGGTTTGAGCGATAATTTTGCTCTAACTTAAAAATCTTGGCATTGGAAAAATCATCTTCAAATCTTAGTATGTTACCAATTTTTGCTCCTCGCCACCCATATATAGATTGGTCGTCATCCCCAACGCAACAAACTACGTTATCTGATTGTGATAGCATGCGCAGCCAGATATATTGTACTGTGTTAGTATCTTGATACTCATCGACGAAGATGAAACGGAACTGCCTTTGATATTCAGAAAGAATGAACTGGTAATTCTGAAAGAGCTTCACATTTTTTAGAATAATATCACCGAAATCAACTGCATCCATCTTTTGTAACTGATTTTGATATGAGGAATAGATAGATTTAGCAAATTCATGTAATGAGCTCTGTAGATCACTATTATCCACATCATCAGGAGCAAGGCCGCTATCTTTCCAATTTTGTATAATATTTAAGGTAGCCTTGGGGCAAAAATCGTTTTTACTTAAATTACGGTCTTCCAAAATATTTTGTATGATTTTTAACTGATCTGAGGTGTCAATAACCACAAAATTTTGATTGAGGCCAGCCTCTTCATGATATGTTCGCAGAATTTTTAATGCAATAGAGTGAAAAGTTCCAACCCAAGGCAGTTTGTAGTATAAATGGTTTGAAATCCTCTGATTCATTTCGTTGGCAGCCTTATTTGTAAAGGTGACTGCTAAAATATTGTCGGGGGCAACAATGCCATGATCTATCAAATATGTTATTTTACTGACAACGACTGTTGTTTTTCCAGTTCCAGCTCCGGCTAATATCAATGAAGGTCCAGCCACATATTTGGCTGCTTCCATTTGTTGTTTGTTAAGATTTGCTAGGTATTCAGGTAATTGATTCACTTTATATAGATTTTAATTTAGATAGATAATAGGCAATATATGTTTTTTTGAGTAAGATGAAAAGCCTTGCTTGCATCTCTGAATATATTATTATTAACTTTAGTTGTTTAAATAAAGCGATAAAAATGCAAAAAAATGTAAAAGAAATGAGCTTTGAAGAGGCTTTGAGAGAGCTTCAGGAAATAGTTCAGGACGTCGAAACTAAGGATAATGCACTTGATTTGATAGTACAAAAATATGAAAGGGGTGTAGAGTTGAAAAAGAGATGTGATTTGCTTTTAAAAGAGGCAAAGCTAAAAGTGGAAAAAATTATTTCTGAGGAAGAAACCGAGGAAGTAAGTTTTTAGCCTCTAATCCCTGAAAGATTCAATCGCTTTTTTATATAAATCTATGGTCTTATTCAGCATTAAATCCAGAGAGAAATTAGCAAGAATATGGGTGCGAGCCTGGTCACCTATATTTTGGATCTCTTGAGTATCCATATTTAATATTTTTTCAATTTTCTTTGCTAAATCCTCGTGATTCGAGCTTTCAAAAAGAAACCCTGTTTTTCCATCTTTTATGGTTTCTTTAGAGCCGCCGATATTTGAGGCAATTACAATTTTTTTCATTGCCTGCCCCTCAATTGCTACCCTACCAAAAGCTTCTGGCTCTGTAGAGGCAGAGACAATAATATCTGATAATTTATACGCAGACGCCATGTCTCGAATGTTGCCAGTGAATGATACATTATCTACCAAATTTTTCTCTTTGATTAAATCTATCAATTCATTCTTATATTTTGGTTTTTTGTTATAATCCCCAACGAAGATACAGTGAAAATTTTTTGAGTTCACCAAAGAAAGAGCATTTATCAAAACGTGATGACCTTTCCATCTAGAGACTCTCCCAGGCAGGCAAATTATAGTTTTATCTTCAGGAATGTTGCATTCCGTAACTATATTATTCATTCTTTGAAAAGTAACTTTTTCTGGTGAAAATAAATCAAGATCCACGCCTCTGTGAATCACCTCAATATTATCAACAGGTATAGTATATTTGCTCAAAATATATTCTTTTATAAATTCTGATACGGCAATTACCATATAACCCTTTGTCATGATAGAATTATAAAATTTCTTGAATATGTTAGAGAATTTATAAAATCCATGGAAAGTTGTAACAAAAGGGATTTTGCATTTTTTAGCAGCATAATAGCAACTCCAGGCTGGTGCCCTAGATCTGCCATGAATAAGATCTACCTTTTCCTTTTTGATGATATTAGCGATTCGGTTAATATTTTTATATATTACAAAAGGATTCTTGCTGTGTACGGGCATTTTATAATGTATACCACCCGACTGTTTTATTAAGTCTGATAAGTGACCGCCATTTGATATTACAATAGATCTAAAACCTTGTTTGACCAATTCTCGCGATATATCAACAGTACCTCTCTCTACGCCTCCTGTGTGCAATTCGGGAAGAACTTGTAAAATCGTTGTTTTATGGTATTTTTTCTTAGAAGCCGTATCAGCCATTTGTAAAATGAAAAAAGAATTTTTAAAGTTATATTATAATAATCACTATTTAGCTTACAAACAGTTCAAGTGCAAGTCAAACAACAATATTGTTTTTTTAGGAGGCTATAATTCTGACATGAGTGGAAGTAAAGCCAGCTACTTGGACGAGTTTTGTAGAAATAAAAACATCAATTATACTCGGTTTGATTATTTTGGGCATGGATTATCATCAGGAGATTTGTTGTCAGGAAGTATATCCTTATGGTTAGATAATGTTGTTATGGTAATGGAAGAACTGGTAAAAACCCCTTCTATTATTGTTGGTTCCAGCATGGGTGGGTGGTTAGCTTTTCTTCTGGCACTAGCAAAACCAGATCTGGTTCAGGCTGTTGTTGGCATGGCCGCAGCACCTGATTTTACAGAGAAATTAGTTTGGGAAAATATCTCAAGTAAGCAAAAAGAAAATTTGTTACAAACCGGCATTTTACATTATGGCGAGGAGCAATGTGGCGAAAATTTTCTATTTTCAAAATTATTAATAGAGGATGGAAGAAAGCATTTACTCTTGGATAATGATATTGCGATTACTAAGCCTGTTACTTTGATACATGGGATAAAGGATGTTGATGTACCCTATGAATTCGCCTTACAGACACAGGAAAGATTAATCTCACAAGATGTAACCTTAATGCTAAAGAAGGACGGGGATCACAGGCTATCACGGCCTGAAGATTTAGAAATACTGGCACTTGCATTAGAGAATATTTTAAAAAAGGTCGCCTAGTTTTTTACCTGTGAAAAAGCAATATATTGCAAGAATCAGAGAATAGATAAAATTCCATCCTGCCATAGACATTCCTAAGAAAACAAATTGTACTTCTTTACATGAAGGCATGTTACCTGCTGAGCTGTAAACCGCAGTTTTTAGGGCTGAAATCGATCCATAAACTTCCTCTATATTAGTTGTGCAGGTGGATGGCTCATTGATCCAACCTCTTTCAACCCCCACGTGGAATAAGGCAAGTAACGCACCTAATAAAAAAACTAAGCTGCTAAAATAGATTATGGTTCTAGATAGGTTGTTCTGTTTGAAGAAGTAACCAATCAAAGCGATTGCTATGACCATGAAATAAGGGATCCTTTGATAAAGACAGAGAATGCAAGGCTTTAACCCAAATACATGCTCGCCAATATAGGCTCCACATAAAGCAAGCGCTGCAGCTACCATAATAGATATGAGGGTGTTTTTTATAATTATTTGTTTACTATTTGCCATTTTACTAGTTTTTTTGTATTAATATTTAACGATCAATTTACTATCACACATAATATTATGTCAGATTTTACCGAAATTTTGCAAGCATCTAATTCATGGCCAGTTCAATGTGCTAAAAAGATATCTAGTAGATTAAAAAACTCGGATAAGGATATAGTCATTTTTGAAACAGGTTATGGGCCGTCTGGTCTGCCACATATTGGCACATTTGGTGAGGTGGCAAGAACTAAGTTCGTACAAAATACTTTTGAAAAACTGACTGGAAAGAAGACCATTTTATATGTAGTTTCTGATGATTATGATGGCATGAGGAAAATTCCATCAAATTTACCTAATCAAGAAATGTTAGCAAATTATATTGATATGCCACTAACTTCTATTCCCGACCCATTTGGAGAGAAAGCTTCATATGGTGAATATATGAATAGTAAATTAAGAAGCTTTTTGGATAGTTTTGGTTTTGAATATGAATTCAAAAGTGCAACAGAATTATATAAATCTGGTGCTTTTGATGAGTATCTGATGAAAGCCTTATCAAAATATGAAGAAATTATGGCCGTTATGTTGCCGACATTAGGTGAAGACAGAAGAAAGACCTATAGCCCTTTCTTGCCGATTTGCCAGGATACAGGAAAAGTGCTCTATGTGGCGATTGACTCAATAGATAAAATTGCGGGCACTGTTAGTTTTATTCATCCTGTAACAAAAAAACAAACAATCAATAAAGTTACCGCTGGCCAGTGTAAATTACAGTGGAAACCAGATTTTGGTGTTAGGTGGGCTGCATTAGGAATTGATTTTGAAATGTATGGTAAGGATCATTTGGCAAATGGCCCTATATATTCAAAAATTTGTAAGATTGTAGGTGGTAATCCTCCGGAGCAATTTGTATATGAATTATTTTTAGATAAAGATGGCAGAAAAATATCGAAATCTAAAGGGAATGAAGAGGTTACTGTTGATGGTTGGTTAAAATATGCACCAACAGAAAGCCTTGCTTTATTTATGTTTCAGAACCCTCAAAGAGCAAAAAAACTATTTTTTGAAACCCTGCCAAAATCTGTAGATGAATATGTAACATATGTCAGTAATTTCCATGAAGAAGATGACAATAAGAAAGTTAATAATCCAGTTTGGTTTATCCATAATGGTGAGGTGCCAGTTATAGAAACTTTTGGCGTAAGCTATAGCTTATTATTGAACTTAGCTGCTGTGTGTAATCCAACAAATAAAGAAATTCTTTGGGGATATATCAGGTCATATTCTCCAGGTGCAACTCCGAGTGAAGCGCCATTCTTAGATCATCTGGTTCAGTATGCAATTAACTATTATAATGATTTCTTGAAAGATCAAAAAAATTATAAAACGCCGAATGATCAAGAAATGAAGATGCTAAAATCTTTAAAAGACATGCTAATATCTGTCAGTGACGCTAACCTTGATGCCCAAGAATTACAAAATATTTTCTACCAAGTCGGTAAAGAAAATAATTTTGAGAATATAAAAGATTATTTTCAAAGCCTATATGAAATCTTGTTAGGTCAATCTCAGGGGCCGCGATTAGGTTCTTTCACAAAATTATATGGCGTTGATGCTATGGTAGAACTTATAGAAACTACGTTAAATAAGAAAAGGTAGAAATTTTGTCAATTATACAAAAGATATTTGCATCGGAGGTTATAGATAGTAGAGGGAATCCAACAGTTGAGGTAGAGATCACTCTGAATAACGGGGACACAGCCAGAGGAATAGCTCCAAGCGGTGCATCAACGGGCTCATATGAAGCTGTTGAGCTTAGAGATCAAGAAAAAACGCGATATCTAGGAAAGGGAGTTCTTAAGGCGGTTGATAATGTTAATAATATAATAGCTCCACAAATCATAGGAAAAGATTGTTTGGATCAGCTCTCCATAGATCAAATAATGATTGATTTGGATGGAACAAAAAATAAATCTAACCTCGGTGCCAACGCAATTTTAGCCACTTCGATTGCTAATTTGAATGTTGCAGCGCGTTTTCAAAAAAAGCTGGTTTGTGAGTTTTTAAATCCAAATTGCGAATTTATGCCTATTCCCATGATGAACTTCATAAATGGCGGTGCTCATGCCGATAATAATATTTCGATACAAGAACATATGATCATGCCGGTTGGTCATCCTTCTTTTGCAGAGGCTTTACGTTGTGGTGCGGAGATATTTCACTGTTTGAAGCAAATTTTACAAGAAAATTCATTATCAACAAATGTCGGTGATGAAGGAGGCTTTGCTCCAGATTTGCAATCTACAGAACAAACGCTGGAAATGATAATCAAAGCCATTAAGAAGGCAGGCTATAAGCCAGGAGAAAATGTATATCTTGCTTTGGATGCAGCTTCTACAGAATTTTACAAACCAAATATCGATAAATACACACTTCGGGATTTAGGCGCAGAACTATCAAGAAGTGAGTTGGTGGCATTTTACAAAGACTTAGCTGCCAAATATCCTATAGCATCAATAGAAGATGGTATGGCTGAGAATGACTTGAATGGTTGGAAAGAGCTGACTGATTCTTTTGCAAATAAAGTGCAATTGGTAGGAGATGATGTATTTGTCACTAATCTAGGCATTTTTAAAGATTATGTTAAGGCTAATATAGCAAATGCTATTTTAATCAAACCAAATCAGATTGGAACAATTAGTGAGACCCTAGAGGTTGTTAATTTTGCAAAAGCAAATAATTATAACGCTGTCATTTCTCATCGCTCGGGTGAAACAGAGGATGTTACAATTGCTCATCTTGCAGTTGCAACGGGTGTAAAGCAAATTAAGACAGGATCTCTTTCTAGGGTGGATAGGACGGCAAAATATAATGAGCTTCTCAGGATAGAGAGATATCTCGGTACAAAAGCGAAATATCCTAGTAAAATTCCTTCATGTATGTAGTTCGCAAAAAAAAATACGGCAGTAAAAAAACCGCGCTGATATGGCTGATAGTTGGTTTGTTCTGTTATTTTGGATATCATATACTTCAGGGGGAGTATGGAGTTCTGAATCTTTTTAGATTAATGAAAAACAAGAGTGAGTTAGAAAAAGAGATTTCTGAGCTAGAATTAGAAAAATCTAGAATGTCGAAAAAAGTCGGCATGCTAAATTCAAAATCTGTAGATAAAGATTTACTGGATGAACAAGTGAAGCGTAACTTGGGATATTTAAACCAAGGTGAAAAGAGTTATAAATATTAAATTAGGCTTCTTAAATCTGATCGATAATTAGCAGCTTCTAGTAAATGATGCTCGAGAATTTGTTCAGATAAATCTAAATCTGCAATAGTTCGAGCAACCTTTAACAAGCGAAAGTAACCTCTCATAGAAAGCTGCATTTTATCTGTAATTTTGTTAAGCAAGTCAGACGCTTTATCACTAAGCTGGATATAAGTTACAATATTTTGAGCAGGTAGCTCAGAGTTAAATAAAATTTTTAAATCTTTATATCGTTCAGCTTGTAAATTATGAGCATTTTCCACTCTTTTTAAAATTGTGTCAGAAGTTTCACGTGGAACTTCTTGGTATTTAGGAATATCAGTTGGTTTTATTTCGGGGATATGAATAAAAATATCGAAACGATCATATATTGGGCCTGAGATTTTATTTATGTAGTCACTGGCGCAGATAGGATGTTTCCTACATTGTTTATCTGCTATTCCTGCATAACCGCATTTGCATGGGTTCATTGCAGCTATAAGTTGAAATTTTGCTGGATATCTTACATGAGAGTTGGCTCTAGCTATATCAACATAATGATTCTCAATAGGTTGCCTTAGAGCATCTATAACGGAGCGGTTAAATTCAGGCATTTCATCTAAAAACAAAACACCATTATGAGCAAGCGAGACCTCTCCAGGCATGATTCTTTTTCCTTGACCCCCACCTGTCATGGCAGCTTCTGAACAGCTATGGTGAGGTGATCTGAAAGATATTTGGTCAGAAAGCTGCCCATGCTTTATTTTACCAGCAATGCTAAGTACCATACTAGTTTCTAGAATTTCTTGCTTAGATAATCGCGGCAGAATAGTACAAAGCCTTGCTGCAAGCATAGATTTTCCTGATCCAGGCGGGCCTATCATCATTAGGTTATGCTTACCAGCTGCGGTAATTTCCATTGCTCTTTTTCCGCTCTCCTGTCCGACAATATCACTAAAATCTGTATTATCCTTCTTTCTTTTGCTGGATGGAGACTTTTCAGGAAAAGGTATCTTTAATTGATTTTTGAAATGTCTGATAAGGTCAGTGATATTTTTTGCAGCGATTATAAGTTGGTTACCCGACCATATTGCTTCACTACCGTTCTCATGAGGGCAAATGAGTCCTTTTGCTTTTTCATTTGCATATACAGAAGAAGGAAGGATGCCTGGCACATGAAGAATTTTTCCATCAAGGCTTAACTCTCCTAGGCAATAATATTGGTCAAGAGAATTTTTTGGTATAACATCCAAATTCTCTAGGATCCCAAGGGTGATGGGTAAGTCAAAATGGCATCCTTCTTTTATAAGGTTTGCAGGAGATAAATTAACTGTAATCCTTTTAGCAGGTAGGCTCAGGCCCAAATTTGCTAGAACTGACCTAACTCTCTCTCTTGATTCTGCCACCGCTTTGTCGGGCAAGCCAACAATGTTAAAAGCTGGAATGCCGTTCTGCAGATGTATTTGTACTGTTACATCTGAAATTTCTATGCCTTTGAAAGCAACAGTTGATATTTCTGTTATCATGTAAAATAGTTGTCTATAAGTCCTTAAATTATAAAAACTTTAGAGCTATGTAAATATATTTTGCTAAATTTCTTCTGCAATAAGACTGTTAGTCATAATTTTATTTACGCGCACTTTAACAATGTCACCGATTTTGGCATTTGTGCTATTTTCCACTGTTACAGCCTGAAGATACTCACTTTTTCCCACAAGCTGATTTTCTTTCCTGCCAGTTTTTTCTAACAGGATATTTAATTCTTTACCGAGGAAACTTGCATTAAACTCATCTTGTTGTTTTTTGATCAAAGCCTGTAGTTCCTGCAATCTTTCATTTTTGATATCTTCCGGGAGCTGCGGCAGCACTGAGGCTGGAGTACCAGGTCGTGGGCTATATTTAAAAGAGTAAGCTTGGGCATATTTCACCTCCTGCACAATCGCCATTGTATCGCGGAAATCTTGTTCTGTTTCACCGGGATAGCCAACTATAAAATCAGACGAAAATGCAATATCAGGACGAGCCTTTTTTAGCTTAGCGATGACTTGTAAATATTCCTCTGCTGTATGCCTACGATTCATGTCTTTCAATATTTTATCTGATCCTGATTGTACAGGAAGATGTAGATAAGGCATTAATTGCGGGATATTGCCGTGAGCTTCGATCAGATCATCATAAATTTCAGTTGGGTGTGATGTGGTATATCTTAATCTCTCTAATCCTGGTATTTTTGCTAATGAGTTTATTAGGGACGCAAGTGAGATTTCTTTCCCTTCAGGTGATAATCCATGATAGGCGCTAACATTCTGCCCTAATAAGTGAATTTCTTTACTTCCTTGTGTAATCATGCTTAAGGCTTCTCTATAAATATTTGCGACCGGACGAGAGAATTCCGCACCCCTAGTATAGGGAACGCAGCAAAATTTACAGAATTTATCACAACCTTCTTGAATAGCCAGAAAAGCAGAAGGGCCTTGCGATTTAGTTGTCTCAGGTAGCTTATCAAATTTTTCTTCTTCAACAAAACTCAGGTCAAAAACATGTTTTTTGTCGCGCATTAACTGTGACATTAATTCTGGCAGATTTTGGTATGATTGCGGTCCAACCACGGCATCTACCCAAGGTGATCTCTTGAAAATTTCTTTCCCTTCTGCCTGACCAACGCACCCTGCTACAACTACTATCATATTTGAGTTATTAGCAAGTTTTTTATCCTTTAATTTTTTTATACGGCCCAGTTCGGAATATACTTTTTCAGTAGCTTTTTCACGTATATGGCATGTGTTTAATATAACCATATCTGCTTGATCAAGTTGATCGTTAAACTTATACCCAAAAGGCTTTAGAAGATCTTCCATTTTAATGGAGTCATAAACATTCATTTGGCAGCCATATGTTTTGACGTATAGATTTTTTTCCATATATTCTATTTTTTTAGAGGTTTTCCGTATAATTCTAATTTGTGATCGACTAACTCATAGCCTAAATCAGCAGAAATTTTTTCTTTTATTTTTTCTAATTCTTCATTCTCGAATTCGATAATTTGTCCGGTCACAATATCAATCAAATGGTGATGGTGGTTGTTATCAGATATTTCGTATCTAGCTTTACCGTTAATTTCTAATTTCTCAATAACACCTAACTCCTCAAACAACCGAACCGTGCGGTAAATAGTTGCAATACCAATTTTAGGATCGAGATTTGAGGCTCTTTTATAAATTTCATCTACATTAGGATGGTCATTAGATTTGGCTATCACTTCGGCAATAATCCTTCTTTGGCCAGTTAGTTTCAGGCCTTTCTGTGCACATAAGTAAGTTAGGTCTCTTTTCATATAGCTGTAAATTTTTTAACTTTTATTACCATATATGAGAGGCTTAAACTAGTTTTTTCTTGATATATTAAATTTTACCAATTCTTGCATAATGCTAGTATCGAAAGGCATTTTATTCAAAACTGCAATAGCTTTACTAGCATGTTTTTCAGCCTCAGTATGACTTTCGCCAGGGCCTAAGAGACTGACGTAATTGATCTTATTTAAGGTTAGGTCTTTATTATTGTCTTTTCCGGTCTCAGAACTTTTGCCAGAAAAATCCAGAATATCGTCAATAATTTGGAATAATAAACCGAAATTAAGTGCAAAATTTTCTGCTAATGGGATGAGGCTAATATTTCCGCTCAGAATAAAGGGAGAGACAGCACAAAATCTAAAGATCTTTCCTGTTTTAAGATAGTGGATTTTTCGCAATGATGGCAAATCCAACATATTATTTTGTGCTCTTATATCTAGGAGTTGCCCTTCGATCATTCCAGAATATCCGGTAGCAATTGCTAATTCTTTTATTACTTGCAATTTACTTTCTGGGTCAGAAATTGGACAATTAGCAATTATCTCAAATGACAAACTTAACAAAGCATCACCTGCAAGGATGGCTGTAGCCTCATCGAAAGCTAGGTGACAAGTTTTTTTGTTGCGTCGTAAAGAAGCATTATCCATGGCTGGAAGATCATCATGTACTAAAGAATATGTGTGCGCTATTTCTATAGCAGCAGCTATATCTAGTGTCTCTTTCTCGTTTAAATGCAAATTTCTTGAGAACTCTCTTAACATAAAAGATCTAAGATATTTACCACCTGAGAGTGCAGAATAACGCATTGATTCAAGAATAGTTTCCTGCCCTTTCAACAAAGAAGAGATGTGTTCCGAAACCTCGGATGCGTTATTTTCAAGTTTTGATTTTAAGTTCATATCTTCAATGTAATCGAAAGAGCGGTACCATATATGCCGGTAGTTTTTTTATCCTCAGCGACCCATTTGTTAATGGTGGCAGCCATATTACTAATGCCACGGCAAAAATAAGAGACGGCCCCTTCTGAGAAAAGTGTCGGTCCTGGGAATTTTGCACATCTCGAACATCACAGTACCACTCAGCGGCATGTTATCATTTGTTCAGTTTAGATGCAATATATTCTATGTGTTCGGTGACCATATCAATGGTTTTTGCGACAGCATTCTCCACTTCTTCTTTGTTAGAAGCGCCTGATTGATTTGAGATTTTTTCATTCTGAGATTGGACGAGCTTTTTCTTAGTTTCATCTAATTCGTCACAAATCATTAAAGCGGCCATCATGTATAGAGTTGTGTCAGAAGCATTTGGATATGACGCGCTTAGTTCTTCAACTTTATCTGCAAAAAAACTTGCTAACCCCTTTAGGTGATCTTCTTCTCCTGCTGGGCAAGCAACTTGGTGAAGTTTGTCTCTTATCTTAATTTCAAGAATAGGCATTATTCATTTACCGCTTTTTTAAGATTTGCAATAATTTCATCAATATGTTTTGAGGTTTCATTGTTCGTTTCTATAAGCTCATTATATTTTTTCTCGATCTCAAAGAGCTTGCCTTGTAAGTGTTTGTTTTGGGCAAGCAAACTCTCATTAGCCTTTACAAGCATCTCATCAGTTTGTGCGAGTTTCGCCGTGGTGATATTATGCTGTTTAGATAATTTTTCCTCGATGAGATTCTCTAAATTATTAAATGCAAGAGAAAGTCTTTTTTTGCTTTCTTCTATCATGCTCATAGTTTCTATATAAAAAAATTATAAAATTATTCTTACATTTTTTAATTTATTTGTCACTTATTTTTAGTGCTTCAATGAAAGCAGAATGAGGTATTTCTACATTTCCGATTGATCTCATTTTCTTCTTTCCGGCCTTTTGTTTTTCCAATAATTTTCTTTTACGAGAAATATCTCCTCCATAACATTTTGCCGTTACATCCTTACGCATTGCCTTTACATTTTCACGAGCTATAACTTTCCCCCCGATAGCTGCTTGAATAGCTATTTGGAATAACTGTCTTGGGATAAGATCTTTTAGTTTTTTACATATCTCTCTACCCCTAAATTCAGCATTTGATTTATGTACCATTATTGCAAGAGCATCAACTGGCTCATTATTTACTAATATGGACAATTTTACTAAATCCTCTCTTTTGTAGTCATCAAGATGCCAATCAAAGCTTGCATAGCCTCTTGAGCATGACTTGAGTCTGTCGTAAAAATCAAATACAACTTCATTTAAAGGCAGTCGATATACTACCATGGCTCTTGATCCGACATATGTTAAATCGATCTGTTCTCCCCTTTTTTCGGTACATAACGCTAGTACGGCTCCCAAATATTCGTCGGGAAGCATTATGGTAGCTTTAATCCAAGGCTCTTCGATGAAGTCAATTAAAGTAGGATCAGGCAAATCTGCCGGATTATGAATCTCTAGAACCCCTCTATCTTTGCTGTGTACCTTATATATTACGCTTGGTGCCGTTGTAACAAGGTCCAGATCGAATTCACGTGATAGCCTTTCCTGAATAATTTCTAAATGTAATAAACCTAAAAAGCCACATCTAAACCCAAAGCCAAGTGCTCCAGATGTTTCCATTTCATATTCAAAACTTGCATCATTCAGCTTTAATTTGCCCAAGGACTCTTTAAGCCTTTCAAACTCTCCAGAATCTACAGGGTAAAGACCACAAAATACAACTGGAAGATTTGGCTTAAAACCTTTCAATATCCGTGGATTTGTGTTTCTTTCTTCGACAATTGTATCACCTACTTTGCAGTCGGATACTTCTTTTATTGACGCTGTGATAAAGCCAATTTCTCCTGCTCTTAATGACGGCACAGTAACCTTTTTTGGAGTGAAAATCCCAACTTGATCAATCGAATAGAGTGATTTTGTAGCCACCATCTTGATCTTTGATCCACGTTTTATTTCTCCATCAATTACGCGAATTAAAATAACAACTCCTAGATATGCGTCATACCAACTATCAACTAGCATGGCGCATAGAGGTTTTTCTGCATCTCCGGAGGGTGCTGGGAGCGTTTTTACAACTGTTTCTAGAATTTCCCTGATGCCTGCACCAGTTTTGGCCGAGGCCTCAATCGCATTTTCCGTATCAATGCCGATAATATCTTCTATTTGAGTTTTCACTCTTTCTGGTTCTGCAGCTGGCAAATCAATTTTATTTAGAACCGGAATGATCTCATGATCATTTTCAATTGCTTGGTAAACATTTGCTAATGTTTGAGCCTCTACACCTTGGCTTGCATCAACAATTAAAAGAGATCCTTCACATGAAGCTAGTGACCGATTTACCTCATATGCGAAATCAACGTGACCTGGTGTATCGACCAGATTCAAACTGTAAGTTATTCCATCTGAGGCCTTGTACGATAGGCGCACCGTTTGAGATTTAATTGTAATGCCTCTTTCTCTCTCAATATCCATAGAATCTAGTAGCTGAGCCTTCATATCTCTGAGCTCGACCGCGCCACATTCCTGTATCAATCTGTCAGCTATTGTTGACTTCCCATGGTCAATATGGGCAATAATAGCAAAATTTCTAATTTTTTTTATGTCGTACATATATAAACTTAAGTTTTCTGTTGAGGAATTTAATATAAAACGAACTTTTTTACAATCTATTGCTAGAAAATTGAAACTTTTGTGAAGTTTTTGTATAATCAATTGACTCATTGTAGTTTTTTAATATTTTGTTTTCTATGAAAGATAAATTAAATCAAGAAATATCAGTCGTTACTCAGGACAAAGAGTTGCTTGAGAGGTCTCTTTGACCTTAATGCTATAAAAGAAGAATTAAAGACAACTAAAGAGCTAACGAATAATCCTAATTTGTGGGACAATCAGTCTGAAGCCCAGAAACTACTAAAAAAGCAGAATATCCTGCAGGAGTTGGTCAATAAATATGATTCAATTCAACAAGATTATCAGACTTGTAAGGAGATGTTGATTTTGCTAGATAGTGATGCTGATATTTCTATGTTTGAGGAACTTGAGCAATATATCAAGATTTTAGCGGAGAACGTTAAGAACCTAAAGTTAGAGTGCCTTTTTTCTGGTGAAGTTGATGCAAATAACTGTTTCCTTGAAATACATGCTGGCGCTGGGGGTACAGAGAGTCATGATTGGGCCGAAATGCTACAAAGAATGTATTTGAGATTTGCAGAACGGCATGATTTTAACGCCGAAATTATAGATATGCTGCAGGGAGAAGAAGCTGGGATTAAATCAGTAACTTATAAAATATCAGGATATAATGCATTTGGTTGGTTAAAGGCAGAAAGTGGTGTACATAGGCTTGTAAGAATTTCTCCTTTTAATGCTGCAGGGAAAAGGCAAACCAGTTTTGCTAGTGTATGGGTATACCCTGAGATAGATGATTCCATAGAGATAGAGATAAATGAAGGTGATTGTAGAATTGATACTTACAGAGCCTCAGGTGCTGGTGGTCAACATGTTAATACAACTGACAGTGCGGTGAGAATCACTCACAAACCAACAGGGATAGTTGTTCAATGTCAAAATGATCGTTCGCAGCATAAGAATAAAGCAGAGGCTTTTTCGATGCTGAAAGCAAGGTTATATGAATTTGAATTGCGTAAGCGCGAAGATGCAGCAAATGTTGAAAATGCTAAAAAGACTGATAATTCTTGGGGTAATCAAATAAGGTCGTATGTATTGCACCCATACAGAATGGTAAAAGACCACCGTACAAGCTTTGAGACTAGCTCCACAGATGATGTTTTGGACGGTGAAATTGACGGATTCATACTCGCGATGCTTACCGAACAATCAAGAAAGCGAGGAATATAATGAGATTACTTCCAGGTGATTTGATAGATATAGTTGCACCTGCTGCAGCTTTTTATGAATATGATAAGGCTGAGGTAATAAGATTTGTTGAATCTTTGGGTTATAAAGCAAGATTTGGTAAAAATTTTCAAGAAAAGGGGAGAGATGAATTTTCGGCAAACTCCTTGGAGGCGCGTTATAAGGATCTTGAAGAAGCTTTCTTAGCAAAAGATTCAAAAGCTATTTGGTGCTTTAGAGGGGGTTACGGTTCTGCTTTGTTAATCCCAGAGTTTGAGAAATTTAAGCCATCTATAAAAGACAAGCTGCTTATTGGTTTTAGTGATATAACGGCTTTACATCTTTATTTTACCCAAAAACATGGTTTTCAAACCATTCATGGCAGGACTCTCAGTGAATATTTTCATAAAGATGTAGAAGATGAAGAAGTTGGAAATATGAAATTGGCTTTGCAAGGACAAAGCTGCTCTATGCAATTAAAGCCATATAACAAAGCTGCAGTCGATAGCGGGGTTGTAAAAGCACCTTTAATAGGTGGTAATTTAGTTTTAGTAGAAACAAGCTTAGCGACTTCTTGGCAGATTGATGCAAGAAATAAGATTCTAGTTTTAGAAGATGTAATGGAGAGAGGTTACAGGATTGATCGTAGTCTAAACCATCTAATGCAAGCGGGCATTTTTGAAGAAGCAAAAGCGGTTATTTTAGGGAATTTCCAATGTGCTCCAGAAAATGATGGCTTGCTAAAATGTGATCTTGCTCTGAAAAGGTTCGCTGAGAATCTTAATATACCGGTTTATAAAACAGAAGAAATTGGACATGGGCAAATAAACAACCCGCTTATTTTTGGCCCTATATACGAAGTAAGCGAAGAAGGAGTTTTGAGGATAGATAATGATTACGATTGGCACTAGAGCTCCAGAACTTGCTTTGAAGCAGGCGTATATTCTTAGGGATAAACTAATTAGCGGAGCAAATATTGATCCTGATGAGATCAAAATTATACCTCTTCAAACAACTGGTGATAAAATCCAGAATAAAAGCCTACATGAGATAGGAGGAAAAGGCCTCTTTGTAAAAGAGGTTGAAGAGGCTCTTCTTAGAGGGGAGATTGATATTGCCATTCATTCAATGAAAGATATGCCGAGCATTATCCCGGAGGGTCTGCATATTGCCGCAATTATTGAGCGAGATAATCCTTACGATGCTTTTATTTCTAATATAGCAAATAATTTATTTGAGTTGCCACTCAATGCCACATTAGGGACTTGTTCACCAAGGAGAGCTGCACAGATTCTGAATGTTCGTCCAGATATAAAAATAGTGCCATTTAGGGGAAATGTTGGTACCAGGCTCGATAAGTTAAATTCAGGGGTAGCAGAGGCTACTTTACTGGCAGTTGCTGGTCTCAAGCGCCTGGATATGCTAGATAATGTTAAATATTCACAAATGTCATTAGAAGAGATGCTACCTGCAATAGGTCAGGGGGCACTGTGTGCGCAATGTCGTGAAGATGATGTGAAGACTCGAGAATTATTGAGTAAAATAAATGATGAAATGTCATATAAAACGGTTGAATGTGAGAGGGTTTTTCTGGAAGGATTAAATGCAGATTGTAATAAGCCTGTTGCAGGACATGCATTTATCGAAGGTGATCAAATCTCCTTTACCGGTTTGGTTGCTTCAATGGATGGAAGTAAAATAATCAAGGCTCATTCTTCGGGATCTGTGGTTAATAACATCGCAATTGGAAATGCAGTTCTGGACAAAATAAAAAGTCAAATGCCAGATAATTTTTTGGATTAGGCTCATGAAAGTCCTACTAACTAGGAAATTGGAGGATTCTCTTGAAACAGCTAGGCAGCTTGCGGAGCATAGAGTCGAGAGTTTTATTGAGCCGTTGGTTACTATAGAATATATTCCTAATTCTGGTCATATTCATGATTTCCAGAATGTCGTTATAACTAGTAAAAACGCTGCTCATGCTGTGAATGAAATTGCACCAAACGAGAAAATTAAGATTTTTGTTGTGGGTATGAGAACAGCTGATTCAATAAAGAACTCTCTAAAGGATAATTTAGTCGTTGCTGAGGGTAATGCGGAAAGTTTGCTCGAAAAGATAAGAAATGACATTCCTGGGCAGAAAATCTTTTATCCCCGGGGGGAAGTGGCTTCGCATGATCTAAAAAAGATCCTTTCTAGTTCAGATGTTCAGGTGGAAGAAGAAATTATATATAGAGTTATCTATAAAAATAAGATATCAAATAAATTAGAAAAATTAATTGATAATCAAGAAATTACAGATGCTGTTTTTTTCTCCCAAGAAGCATTGAATAATTTCGTTTCTATAAAATCTGAAGCAATAAAAAAATCTGTTTTAAATCTCAATTTTGTAGTACCATTAGACAGTTATGTTGATTCAAAACTGGTTAAGAAAATTCAGAGATTTAAGGTTGGTGATATCAGCAGTTTAATTGGTGCATTAGGAAAATAATGGAAAAACAAAATAACAAAAATCACCCTAGATTAAATAAATCGCGAGTTAGTAGATATATAACGATTTTTCTATTCCTTATTTTTGCTGGAATTGCCTTCTATGTGACATTTGATAGCTCTACAAAAAATGTAGTGGTTAGCGATGAGTTGACTTCGAATATCGAAAAGGAGCCAAATGCTCAGGAAGAAACTCCACTTACTATAAAACCGGTTTATGATTATTCTGACTTAGAGATCTGGGATAAGATTGTTGTGAATTATTTTACCGGTAAAGATATTCAGAAAGATTTAACAGAATTTGAAAAGACGGCTGAAAAAGACCAAATCATAAATGCATCTGTTATAGAATTAGAAAAACTAATTTCAGAAAATAAAATTTATAAACCTGTAGAAGATTATTTATCCGCAAAAGATAAATTAGAAAAAATACTAAATAAACATCAAATTATCACAATTCATGGGAAAATTGGGGAGTTTTTAAATAATTTTGTCAAAATAAGAGATAAAAATTCTAATTTTGCATTATCAGAAAGGGTTGAGGATATATTATTCCACCTGAAACGGCAAAACTATGAGTCAGCCCTAACTAGCCTGCAAGAGATGAAAAATGAATGCAAATGTGTCGAGACACAAGAGTTCAGTTTCCTACAGAATCAACAAAAAACATTTATGCTATTAGAGCAAATTACTAAAAAAATTCACCCTGAGAAAAAATGACCAAATTCTTACTTAAGATCCTATTATTATGTTTACTGGTAATTCTGACCTACTTTTATTTTGGTGAGTATGGGCCAATTTCAATTAAAACAACAAATGTTGAAATAAGTACTACCTTATCATTTATAGCTGCAGCTATTTTTATCTGGGTTATAATAATAGTTTACATGGCATCTATTTTGAGATTTATCATTGAGTTACCGAGCCGTATAATTTCTTATTTTTCGGAGATCAGAGAAAGGAAAGCAAGGAACTTATTGTTAGATATTATGTTCCTCAAAGAAGCGCGCAGGCCATATAAAGCATTTGATCTATTTAAAAAGCATAGATCAAAATTAGAAAAGCATGATCAAAGATTATTTATGCTGCTGAATTACACGTTCAATAAGTCGCATTTTAATGAGGTGGAGCTATTGGATCAGTTCATAGATTTATCAAGGAATCCAGTTAATGGAGAAATAATCTGGCAGGAATTTATTTTACCAAATTACCATAGTGGTAAGTTAGCAGAAATAGAGAGGTTCACTACCGAATTAAGAATCAGAAATATCAACTCGCCTATATTTGATTTGGTTAAGCTATATATACATATGCATGAAAATAACTTTGATCTGGCAAAGAAAATGCATAAGAAGATCACGTCAGCAGAGGTCCTATCAGAGAAAAGTTTGGCGCTTGTGGAAACTGAGATTTTATGTGCCAAAGCATTTCATTTAATTGAATCTGGGAAGATGCGAGATGCTGCAAAGGTTTTGTTTGAAGCATTTTCAATTTCGCTAGATGCGCAAATTGTCAGAAATCTAAGAAAATTACCTAGTAAAGAAATAGACGGTGAGAAATATAACAAATTAATCGAGTCCAAATGGGCAGTTAGTCCTAATAATGCCTTGATAAATTGTTATCTGGAAATAAATGGGGATAGCTCCCAGGGGAAAATGTTAAATTTAATTGAGAAATTATTGGAAATTAATAGCTCCAAAGCAGCTCTAATCTCAGCAGCAACTGAGTATTACATATTAGGTTATGAAAAGCAGGCTGTTAAATTATTACAAGATGTTAACCCCGAGGAATATACCAGTTCTCTTAATAAGGCAATTATCTTTAGAAACGCCCTCTCAACTGAGGCCAAGAGTGACAAATTATCTATATTCAGAGAATTAATCTTCGACCGTTATGACTATTAAAATAGCTCCTTCAATTTTGTCAGCTGATTTTGCTCAGTTAGGTCAAGAAGTAGAAGCCATTGATCAGGCGGGATGTGATTATATACATATTGATGTTATGGATGGTCATTTCGTTCCTAATCTTACCATAGGGCCATGTGTAGTAAAATCGATAAGGTCCCACACCAAAAAGCCTTTTGATGTACATTTGATGATAGATAAAGTTGAGCAATATATTGAGCCATTTGTTAATGCTGGAGCTGACATCATCACCTTTCATGCTGAAGCAGTAAGGGATGTGAGCATGTTGATCGGGAAGATTAAGGATCTGGGTGTGAAAGTGGGTATTTCAATCAAGCCAGCTACGCCTGTTGAACAGATTATAGAACTATCTCGGGATCTCGATTTGATTTTGATTATGACTGTGGAACCTGGTTTTGGTGGGCAGAAATTTATGAGTGAGCAATTGGAAAAAATCAGAATTCTTAAAAAGCACATATCAGACAATAATCTAGCCACATTAATTTCAGTTGATGGTGGTATTAACTCAGATACTGCCAAGCTAGCAATAAAAGCTGGCGCCGATATTTTGGTAGCAGGTGCATATGTTTTTGAGAGCACCAAAGGGTATAGAGCATACCAGAAGCAAATGGATCAGTTAAGAAATGGCAATTAGCTCATTCTCTGTAACAATATAATTTAGCTTAATGTCGTGACTTTCAGTGTGTATTGGCTCGTTGACTATTAGTTCTTCTGGTATCAATGCTACTTTGATAATCTTTTGATTGGCGGCTAAATATCGATCATAATAGCCTTTACCATAGCCAATTCTATTACCCCATCTATCACAGCAAATTAAAGGAATTATAGCAATATCGGGTATAACGATTGTTCCTTCAGGCGGTTCTTTCGAGTCAAAATGCGGGGTTGCTTGTAATTTTCCATTCCATCTGACAAACTCCATTTTATTTTCAGGTAACAGTCTGGGAAGTAAAATATTGTAAGATTTCTCTTTTAATTTCAGCAAGAGAGGTCTTATATCCAACTCCTGATTTGTTGGATAATATCCAGCTACATTTGAAACTTTTTGGATGTTTTCAAGAAGAGTAAAAAAGACCGCCTCTATTCTTGCCAAACCAGAAAACTCTCTCAGAATAAGATTCCGTTTGGATATATATTCCTTTCGAAGAAGAATTTTATCTAACATCAAAAATTACCAAAAAGGTAATTCTCTAACTATTTAGAGTAAAACTCAACAATCAAATGAGGTTCCATAACTGAAGCATAAGGAATATCTTCAAGATTTGGAGTTCTTACAAAAGAACCTTTCATATCTTTTTGGTCAAATGTCAGATATTCAGGAACAGCTCTTTCCATTTTTTGTGCTGATTCAAGGCACAACACCATGTCTTTAGCTTTTTTTGTAAGCTCAACTTCGTCACCTTCTTTTACAACGTAGCTCGGGATGTTAACAATTTTTCCATTAACCAAAACATGTTTGTGACTAACAATTTGTCTAGCAGAGAAGATAGTTGGAGCAAGATTCATGCGGTAAATGATAGCATCCAATCTTCTTTCTAAAAGACCAACTAGATTCTCACTAGTATTGCCTTTCATATTTCTTGCTTTATCGTATGTTCTTCTGAATTGTTTTTCAGTTAGGTTGTAGTAACCTTTAAGCTTTTGTTTAGCTTGAAGTTGAGTGCCGTGTACTGTTTTACGGCGTTGACCTGTTAAGCCATGTTGTCCAGGAGGATAGTTCTTTTTATGTTGCGGATCCTTGGCGTTGCCCCAAAGGCTAACACCCAATCTTCTAGAAATTTTGTACTTAGATGATACAATTTTTGTCACTTAATAAATCCTCAAATAAAAATTATCAAATTCTCTCTGGAATCCGAGAAATATACTAGAAATATTTCTTTTGTCAAATGCTTCTTTGGAAGAAAATATATCAAACATAACTTACTAATGATAGGCAATTTTTATTATATGTTATGTATGTGTGCATATCACTTAACAAATATAAACAAACTTGACATTTTGTTTGGTTATTGATAGTTAATCCGTTAATAATTTTTAACGGAGGTATTCATGAGTGTACTCAACGAATTTTTTTGGAGTATAATTAACGAACATTATTGGATTGATTTTTCACCGACTTCATCAACGAAATATCAAGAAGAGGTAAAGGATTTATTACCGGAGGATTACCAAAAATTTGGTAAAAGCTGGTATACTGAAACGAATAAAGCACAAGTTCTTGCAGCAAAAGTTTTAGTTAAATCTAATTTTAATAAAGGTGAAATTGCAGATATAGCATTACAATATGCATGGATAACACAACCGCAAGCCTTAGAGATTTTACTTGAAAGGAATAGCTCATCTGAAAAAGAATCGGTTGCCGACTCTTTGCGGTTTAAAGCTGCTAGACCATCTTTGAAAGCTCTCAAAGCTGGGGCAGATACTAAATTGGCTTTAAGCTTTCGAGATACGATTGGGATTACAGTACAAGAATATGCTCTTAATAAGGGGATAGCTCCTGAGATAGCTATAAAAATTGACGAAGCATATAAAGCAGATATGATCGACTGTGGTATGGACGCAGAAAAAGCTTTGAAACTTCCACGTTTCTGGACGTCTTTATATCCTTCACCCTCTTATATGAAAGAACTTAAGGAAACATATTGTACAAACGTCCAAGAGCCAGGAGATGCTAGTACGAATATAGTTGGTGGAATTGAGCAAGAAGAGGTTGAGCTTTAAGGTCACAAGATAAGCGCTTAAATTAAGGACTTATATGTTTTTGGAGTCATTCTTTCAAGACATAATTCATGTTGCAGAACCAATAAATTGCCGTATCTATTGTTTTTATCAACGAGGTTTTTGATTAGCTTCTATATAAGCAATTTTCGTTACGTATTATAAGTAGGTGCATATTATTTAACAAATATAAATAAACTTGGCAATTTGTTCGGTCGTCGTTAGTTAATCTCTTAATAATTTTTTAATGGAGGTATTCGTGAGTATATTTTACGAACATTATTGGATTGATATTTTATCAGCAAAATATCGAGAAGAAGTAAAGGAACTGTTACCGGAGGATTACCAAAAATTTGGTAGGAGCTGGTTTACTGAAACAAATACAGCACAAGTTCTTGCAGCAAAATTTTTAGTTAACTCTGATGTTAATAAAAGTGAAATTGCAGATATAGCATTACAATATACATGGGAAACACAAGCCCAAGCCTTGGGGATTTTACTTGAGAAGCAAGGTGCATCTATAGAAAAATCTGTTGATGATTCCTTACAGTTCAAGGCTTCTAGAGCACCTTTGAAGGCTCTTAAAGCTGGGGCAGATGCTGAATTGGCTTTAAGATTCCGAAATGTGTTTGGGATTACAGCACAAGAATATGCTCTTGATCTAGAGTTAGATCCTGAGATAGCGATAAAAATTTGCCGACCATATATAGCAGATATGATTAAATGTGGTATGGATGTGGAAGAGGCTATGAAACTGCCATGCGGAGAGTTTTTTTCGCCAATGGAAGCGGGTGGGCCTGTATCCTCTCGTAAAAAAGATCTCATGGCAAGACATTGTAAAACTACCCAAGAAGATGAAGAAGCTCAAGATTTGGGAGAAGTTGATAGTTATGTATATGGTGAGGTTATACCAGCTGAGCAATTACCTTAAAGTAGTAAGCAAATAATGATATTAAAGGCCCCACTAACGTTATAGGGCCTTTTTTATTTTTATTAGATGAATTAGATTTCTAATGGACTTTGAATAAGTTCAAACAGATTGCAATCTCCTGCTACTAATTGCACCAAACATTCTGTTAAAAAAACAATTATCTTTTTAGAAGGACAGGTTAAATCTCTTGCTGAAGAAATAGAAACTCTCTTTGCCCAAGATCAGGGGCTGCAAGAAAAGAAGGAAATCCTTATGAGTATTCCTGGGATTGGCAATATTGTTGCAACAGAGCTGCTGGTTTTACTACCTGAGCTTGGCCAATTAAATAGAAGACAGATCGCTGCCCTTGCAGGGGTCGCCCCTAGAGCTAAGGATAGTGGATATTACTCTGGATATCGCTCTGTGGGTTATGGGAGGAGCGGAGTTAAATCGACCCTTTTTATGGCTGCTCTTGCTGCTAGAAATTCCTATTCGCCTTTGAGAGAATTTTACAACCGTTTAGTTGATAACGGCAAAAAGAAAATCGTTGCTATCACAGCCCTGATGCGCAAAATTATCACTATCGCTAATGCCAAATTAAAATTCTTCTGCCTTTCTTATCAACTTAGTTGATGAAAAAAAAAGAAGGGGAATGACGAAAAAGGGTGTTGGAATACCCCCAACAACGTCATCCACAACACTCCACATAATGGTCATCCCCGACCCCGATCGGGGATCCAGAAAGAGGCTGCGCTGCACCACGTAATTGGCTACAGGAGTGGATTCCCGCTTTCGCGAAGATGACAAAAGGGGTGAGCGGAATGACAAAAAAAAGGAACGGAAGGACCTCTCCACAACGTCATGCTCGGCTCGACCGGGCATCCAGAAGAGGCTGCACTGTCCTACATAATTGGCTGTAGGGATGGATTCCCGCTTTCGCGAGAATGACAAAAAAGAAGAGGAATGACAAAAAAAGGTGAGAGAATACAAAAAAAGAGAAAAAGGAAAAAAGAAGGACAACAGAGAGTAGCGGGAAGGGTATAGGGTGTGCGGACAAAAAAGGGGAAAGGAAGGTGCAGGTAATAACAAGAAATTATTTACAATGACAATAAAAAACTTTTGATAATGCTTTTAAATTTTTCAGGTTGATCTATCCAAGGCATGTGGCCAGCATCTTCAATCTCTTCTATATGAATATGTTGAAATCTTTTATCATTCTGATAGACCTCAATAGGAGTTATATAATCTTGTGCACCTCCGACTATTATTGTTGGAACACTCTGTGGCACCCATTTAGCATTAAAGCCTTGGTCGTTAACTTTATTTTGCCACCATGCGGCGGCATGATAATTAAATGGTAAATCTGCAAAAACTTTATCTCCCTTTTTATTGTAATCGCCAGAAAAATAATATGGATAGCATGCTCTTAAAGCTTTTTTGAAACTTTGTTGATTTGGATTTTCTCTGAACTCTTGAAGCTGTGAATTTAACTCTGGTAAAGCTAATTCTTCTCTTTTTTTTGCAGCTGCCACAAGCCAGTTTGTTGGTGTGCTATTTAAAATGATAAATGCTTTAAGTCTCTCTTCGAGCTCAGGAAAATATAAAGGCAGCATCGCTCCAAATGAATGGCCTATAATTGCAGGATTATCAAACTTATCGATAAAAGGTATAAAAAGCTCAAACCATTGCTCAAAGTCGTAATCACCATTTGGCTCATCACAATTATCGCCATTTTCAGGAAAATCAACCAGCCAAACTTTCCCTGGAAACTCAACTAAATCAAGCATATGAGAATAGTAAGTTGAATCTGCTCCAGGCCCCCCAGGAATGCATAACCAATTTGTGCTTCCAGGATTTTCTGAATAAAGCTTATATCTTATATTTTTGTGATATTTAGTTTTCATCCTATTTATTATTATGTTGATTTAAAGCGTTAAAAACCCCCATCAAAGCGTTATACTCATTTTTACTAAGATTTGGGATGCGGTTATAGATATTTTTTAGATTTTGCATCATTACAGGTTTTTTTTCTGCAATCTGGAAGTAATTACATTCCTCCAGCTTATTTTCCAAATGATTAAACAGAAATGTTAGATCCTTGCGGGAAGCTAATTTTTCTTGGTTACTAGTATCAAAAGCCCGGAGGTTCTTGCTGAATTCATAACAAATAACACCAACCGATGTAGCAAGGTTGATAGAGGGACAATCTTTATTGACTGGAATCGTTAGAATTTTATTGCAGAAAGATAGATGATCATTCGATAGACCAGAATTTTCGGGACCAAATAATATTCCTATCTTCTTTTTGTTTGATATATCAGTATAAATTTCTTCACTATTTTTAAGTGAGGTGACTGCTAGATTAAGATCTCTTCTTCTTGCACTCGAGGCATATATATAATCACAATCCTCAATTGCTTCTGCAAGAGACGGGAAAATTTGCGCTGTCTCAATGACAGAAATAGCTGCAGCTGATGCTTTTGCAGCAGATTCATTTGGCCATCCATCTCGCGGATTCACAATACGAAGATCTGTAAAGCCGAAATTATACATACTTCTGGCTGCCATGCCAATATTTTCACCAAGCTGTGGTTTAACTAAAATGATGGTGATCTGATCTGACATTTTACTTTGCATATTTCCAGCTAGTTTCTCCGCCAGGTTTATCTTCGAGAATAATGCCTTGCTTCTGTAACTGATCGCGAATTTGATCGGCCAAATTCCAATCTTTATCTTTTTTGGCTTGTTGGCGTTTGGCAATTAGATCTTTAATTTCTTGGGGAATATCCTTTTTTACTTTTTTGTCTTCAAAAAATAAGCCAAGTAATCTACCACTCCCCAAAAGCTTCTCAGCCAAATTCCTTTTTTGTTCTTCTTTATCGGTTTTATGATATTCTTTGGCAATTTCATGAAGTCTGGCAAAGGCTTTTGGTGTGTTGAGATCCTCTTTCAAAGCGGATATTATTTCAGAATCAATTCGTTCTTGGTTAATTTCTGCCTTGTCCAAAATTCTTGTGAAATAACTAATTGATTGTTCAGCATCATGCAGGCCTTTTTTGGTCCAATTGAGAGGTTTTCTGTAGTGGCTAGATAAGAGAAAATATCTGATGGCTTCTCCACTAATATCTTCATTTTCTAGATCATGTACAGTGATAAAGTTACCGAGAGACTTGCTCATCTTCTCACCCTCTACAGTCAAGAAACCGTTATGCACCCAATATTTAGCATATTGCGAACCTGGATATGCGCAGCAGCTTTGGGCAATTTCGTTAGTGTGATGCGGAAAAATAAGATCTACACCCCCGCCATGAATATCAAAATCATGTCCCAGATATTTTGTGCTCATTGCAGAACATTCAACATGCCATCCAGGACGGCCAACTCCCCAAGGGCTCTCAAATTTAGCGGATGCATCATCTTCATCTTTGGCTGGTTTCCATAAAACAAAATCCGCAGGATTATGCTTGGCAGAATTAACTTCGATCCTATAACCAGATTCAAGCTCATCAAGCGATCTGCCAGATAATTTGGTGTATTGATCATATTTACTTACATCGAAATAAACATGATTTTCTGCAACATAGGCAACCCCCTCAGAAATTAGCTTCTCAATCATAGAAACCATATCCGATATATGCTCAGTGGCTTTTGGTTCCATATTGGGCTTTAAGCAGTTGAGATATGACATGTCCTCAGAAAATTGAATATGAATTTTTTCTGTGAGTTCTTGAATTTTTATATGATTTTTTAAAGCTGCATCAATAATTTTATCATCAACATCCGTAATGTTACGAACATACAAAACCTTATCGCTTCCGTATAAATTCATTAGAAGCCGGTATAAAACATCGTAAACCACCGTAGAACGGGCATTTCCTATATGTGGGCGGTCATAAACAGTAGGGCCGCAAACATACATTTTGACTTTTTGAAGATCAGCGGGATGAAAGACTTCTAACTGCTTAGAAAGACTATTATAGATTTGCAAAGACATTTTTTAAATTGTACTGTTATTAAAATCACATATTATATGAATATATTGATAAAAGCTTTCTAATGCAAAGTAAAAGAACATTAAGCCATCCTTATATAATACCGTTTTTAGCAATATTAATTACCATAATTTTTTTATTTTTCTATTTTGCCTTCGAAGAATATAACCATAATAGAAAAAAAATATTAGATAATCTAACTTCAGAAGCGGATAGAATAGAGACGAAGTTAAATGACATAATTGATCACTCAGCCTTTGTAATGAAAGTGATTATCATGCAGATAAAGCCAAATTATGAAGATAAAGAGTATATTTATAACATTATCAATAAATATGCCGTAAATCCAGGTTTGAACAATATCTTATCATGGTTGGTTTTTTCTTGGGTGGATAAAGATCAACATTTGATAGTGGATAGTGTTGCTGGAGTAAATGCCAGAAAAAAGGACTTATCTAATAAGGATTATATCCAAAAATCCAAAATTTATCCAAAAAGAATGCATCTGGGAGAGCCGATTTATGGGTTCACAAGTCAGAGATATTCTGTACCTGCAGGTATTGGTGCCTATGATGGGAATAAATATATTGGTACTTTGACTTTAAATTTTGATTTAGTTCAAATTAGTAAGGCTTTAGCGGATTCTACTAAAAATAGTGAAGTATATTTTGCTCTTCTAGATAAAAATTTCAATATCATAATGCAATCACCTAATAATATACGCAAAATAAGGAAATCTGCTATCAAGACTGTTGATATTAAAAAATTTATTGCTGAGAAAAAGATTTCAATGAAAACTCTACAGTCCATATCTCAAATAAATCTGATTCAGGGAGGGATGAATCATTATTTATACAAGGTCAGAGATTACCCTTATGCAATATATCTGCGCTATGACAATATCGCTGTGAGAAACGCCTTCTGGAAAGATATTACTTTCAGAGTTATTGAGATTATAGTTATTGGTTTTGTTGCGTTAACAATAGTTGGGTTTGTTTATAACCGGGAGAAGAACCTGCGTAGGAAGGCTGAGCATGCAAAGCAACAAACTGAAAAAGCTTTGCAGGCAAAAACGGATTTCTTGGCATATACAGCGCATGAATTAAGATCTCCACTGGCATATATTATTTCAAGCTCTGAAATGATGATTAAGGAGGCGTTTGGCAAGTTCCCCCAGAAATATCACGAATATGTCAAGAATATCAATGGAAGTAGTAAAGAGCTGCTTGAATTTATTGATGATTTGCTTAGTGAAATGAGGGCAAAATATAGCAAATTTGATAGTAAAGAGAGCGATGTGGATGTAAGAGACATATTAATGCGATCTGTGAGAATCAATAATATTAACTATAATCATAAGATTAATTTTGAGTTTACTAACATAGAAAACATGCCATTGCTTAGAACTGACCCTAAGAGGTTGTTACAGATATTTAATAATATTATTAGTAATGCAATTAAATATTCTAAAGAAGGTACAATATTAAAAATTACCTCTGAAAGTGATGATGAAGGGTTGAAACTGATTTTTAAAGATCAAGGTTTTGGAATGAGCAGCACAGATATAGATATTTCCAGGATTAAATTCGGTGTGGTAGAGAATAATAGAGAAAAAAATACTAAATCTGTTGGATTAGGTATTCCCTTAGTGATAGAATTAGTGGAAACGCTTGGAGGTAAATTGGATATTTCTAGTAAAATAGGTGATGGAACAAAGGTGATATTATCTTTCCCTAAAAGTAAGTTGAGAGCTGATGTTAGCAGAGATAAAAGAGAACATTAAGAGCTTTCCAATCCTAACCATATGTTTGATTATTGCTTTATGCAGCATAGGAATAGCAATGATGTATAGTGCAGGGGGTGGGAATTTCACTCCATATGCATCTAAGCAGTTAGCTTATATGATTGTATTTTTCATCTGTATGATAGTTATATCTTTTATCGACCTAAAATTGATTTTTTCTTATTCATATATTTTCTACATGGGCAGCTTGCTATTGCTAATAGCTGTAGAACTTATAGGGCATAAAGCTATGGGTGCAACAAGATGGATTAATCTCGGATTTTTTAAGATGCAGCCATCCGAAATCATGAAAATTTCAATGGTTCTTGCTTTATCTAGATATTTTCACTCTCTCGGGGAACTCGATTATTTAAGATTTAAACAACTCCCGATACCGATTTTGCTTATTATTCTGCCAGCTTTAGTTATTATGAGACAACCTGATTTAGGGACGGCAATTATTCTAATTTTAGTTGGTGGAACGGTATTATTTTTAGCTGGTGTTAGAGTATGGAAATTCCTTTTTGTGATTGCAGTTATCGCAATTTCTATGCCAATAATTTGGACGAAATTGCATGATTATCAGAAAAAGCGTATAGAAATTTTTCTGAATCCTGAGTTGGATCCTTTGGGCTCTGGCTATAATATTATTCAATCAAAAATAGCAATTGGTTCTGGTGGTATTGCAGGAAAAGGTTTTACAGAAGGAACTCAGGCTCAATTAGACTTTTTGCCTGAGCATCAAACTGACTTTGTATTTCCAATGTTTGCTGAAGAATTTGGTTATCTTGGTGCGCTTATTTTACTTGGTTTGTATATTTGTTTAATGTTTTTTGGAATAAAAGTCTCTAACCATTGTCGCTATATTTATGGGAGGTTGGTTTCTTTTGGTTTGATATCTATATTTATTTTTCATGTTTTTATAAATTTATGCATGGTGATGGGGCTAATGCCGGTGGTAGGTATACCATTGCCTTTTATGTCATATGGCGGCACAATTGTTGGGACTACAATGTTAATCTTTGGTATAATAATTAATATATACATGAACAAAAAGGTTACTTTGCCTAAAAGTAGTGTGAGTTATTTCTTTTAACCTAAAAATAGAGAGGAAAGTATGAAACTTATAATATCAGGACATCATACGGATACGGGAGATGCATTAAAGGTGTATGTGGATGAGCATCTACAGAAACTGGAGAAATATTTTGACTCGGAAATTGAGCCAAAAGTATTTTTCGAGAAAGATCATAATATGTTTAAGGCAGAAATCCTGATTCATGACCCAAAAGGTAAACATGTAGATTTTTTCGCAAAATGTGAAAATGCTGATATTCATGGTGCTTTTGACTCAGCACTTCATAAATTAGAGCACCAGCTTCGTAAATATCACGACAAGGTCAAGCACAGCTTCAAAAAGAAAATGAGAGCTCATGAGAAAGAATTAGACATGGCTCTTTCCCCATCTTTTGAAGAATAAGCAGTTTATTGTTTTTTAGATTTAGGGCAGGATTTAATCCTGCCTTTTTTTTGCTGAGTGGAGATTATCCTCGACGCCATATCATTGGAGAATTTCTGGCATTCCTATTTATAAAACCTAAATGTGGTTTTGGTGGAGATAAGGTTCCGATTGCACTTAATGGAATAAGATCTTCAATGGTTAGTGGATGTAATTTTAGCTGTGAGAACGCCTGAAAAATACCTTCAAAATTTCGGGTAATAATTCGAAAGGACCCACCTTGCATTAGAATGTCAAGTAATTGAATCACATCATCCGGGAAACCAGCTGATAGAATTTCTTCTTTTGATTGTTGTTGAAGATTGCCAACATGCCCAATTGAAGCGGGGTTTGTCACCATTCTCATCGATTGTTGCATCATTTGATTTGTCATGCCTAGCTCTCTTTACAGTAGGCATCATTATCTCGGAAAGGTTAAGAAATGTCAATGTTTTTGTGAGAAGAGGCTGCTAAGTTATCCTCTGCCTTTGCCGCCACCTGTTATAGCAACACCAACACCGCCAGGGATTCCATGTTGGCCATAATCTAGCAAATTTGTTTTTGAATCAATAATGGTTTTGAGGATTTTGCCTGGCCCCCCGTCAGTCATTTCTTCTAATGATTTTTCCATCATCTGCCCAAAAAACATGGAGGCGTCTGGCACATTAGGGAATATAGCTTTCATCATAGGAGTAGACATTAATGCTTGAAAAGTTTCTTCCATAGTAGGAAATACTGGTATTTTGATGATTGCATCACCAAAAATGGCAGTATTATTATTGCCTATTTGCATTACTTGGAAGACTCCTGGCATTGGTTTTGCAGTCATAGAAATTTAGTTATTATTATTATATTTTATGCTATATTGCATTCCTTAAGAAAAGGTTAATTATGAGAGATAAAATTGGTAGTTTCAGTGATCATTTCCATGAATTGAAGGTTCGCTTGGCAATCATTATTATGTTTTTTCTGTGCTCTCTTGCCTTATCATATTATTATTCCGACTCTATCTACCAATTTCTACTTGAACCATTGGAAATTTATTTTCGTAAGCATAATTTGCAAAGAGAAATAATATATACAGGTTTATCAGAGGCGTTCTTTACGTATCTGAAATTATCATGCTATGTGGCCATTATTCTGACATTCCCGATTTTTATTTTCCAGATCTATAGATTCATTTCCCCAGGTCTTAAAAAAAATGAAAAGTCTTTTATCAAACCAATTCTAATTTTTGCGCCTATATTATTTGTTTCAGGGATTTTGCTTGTTTATTACTATGTCTTACCTTCGGTTTTTGATTTTTTCTTAAGCTTTGAAGAGGTAAGAACAAAAGGCAACATGCCGATTATCTTAGAGGCTAGGGTCAGTGAATATCTATCTTTATGTTTGTCGATAATGCTTGCATTTGGGATTGCTTTTCAATTGCCGATATTGCTTGTTATTCTAACCAAAATTAAACTTTTACGCAGTCAATCACTGGTAAAATTTCGTCGTTTTGCCATAGTGATAATCTTCACTATAGCAGCAATAATAACTCCGCCAGACATCATAAGTCAGGTAATACTTGCAGTAATCATGATAATATTATACGAATTATCCATCTTTATTTGTAAATTAATAGAACGGAAAAATTAGCTATGCTTGATATAAAGTGGATTAGAGAAAACCCTGAAGTTTTGGATAATAATCAGATCAATCGTGGCGGTGAAAAAATATCATCTGAATTACTGGCTTTAGATGCTGAACTTCGTAAAACGCAGAATCTTTTACAATCCTTGCAGCAAGATAGAAATGGCTATTCTAAAAGCCTTGCTTCTGTTGCAAAAAATTCTGATGAGTTTAATGAAATCAAAAATAAAGTTGTCGAAATTAACGACCAGATTAAAAACCTAAAGGAAAAAGAAGATGAAACTTCTTTGAAACTCAATAATATTTTAAATAATATACCTAATATTCTTGCAAGTGATGTGCCACTTGGTAAAGGGGAGGAGGATAATAAAGAAATTGCTGTTTATGGTGATATAAAAGAATTCTCTTTTGAACCAAAGCCACATTACGAGCTTGGTGAAAATTTGGGAATGATGGATTTTGAACAAACTGCAAAAATTTCTGGCAGCAGATTTGTTACTCTCAAGAGAGATTTGGTTAAGTTAGAAAGGGCAATCGCTAATTTTATGATTGATCTTCATGTAAAAGAATTTGGTTTCGAAGAGATGTCTCCTCCGTTGTTGGTTAAAAGTAATGCAATGTTTGGTACTGGTCAGTTGCCAAAATTTGCCGAAGATTCTTTTTGTACAACGGATGAAAAATGGTTGATTTCAACATCGGAAATCTCACTAACAAATATGGCTGCTGATAAAATTACTATGGGAGATGAACTTCCTCTAAGGATGACTGCCTATACTCCTTGCTTCCGCTCTGAGGCAGGAAGTGCCGGTAAAGATACAAGAGGCATGATACGTTTGCATCAATTCAGCAAAGTGGAGTTGGTAACAATATGCAAGCAAGAGGATAATGAGCTGGAATATAGCAATTTATTGGCGGCTGCAAAAGAGGTGTTAAATCGTTTGCAATTGCCTTACAGAGAAATGCTACTATGTTCTGCCGATATAGGATTTTCTGCAAAAAAAACCATAGATTTAGAAGTTTGGTTGCCTTCGCAAAATTGCTATCGTGAAATTTCTAGCTGCTCATATTTCGAGGATTTCCAAGCTCGTAGAATGAAAGCGCGCTATAAAGAAAATTTCAATGATAAGGAAACAAAATTTGTATATACCATGAACGGTTCCGGATTAGCAGTCGGAAGAACTTTGCTTGCAATATTAGAAAATTATCAGCAAGAAGATGGTTCAATAGTTGTTCCGGATGTGCTGCAAGATTATATGGGTAACCAGCAGGTCATTTGCAAAGGTGACATGTAAGCCGGATTCTGTACTCAAAGAGTGGCTGTTATTTATCTAGGGTAAATATTGCTATTTACCTCATGCGACCTACCCGAACGATATCGCTGAAGCCTGCATCGTTCCTATTTGGTCTTGCTCCTAGCAGGGTTTACCTTGCCACTTTAGTCACCTAAAGCGCGGTGCGCTCTTACCGCACCTTTTCACCTTTTCCCCATAAAATGAGGTAGTTTATTTTCTGTGGCACTTTCCCTAAGATCACTCTTGCTGGGCGTTACCCAGTGCTATTGCTTCTGGAGTCCGGACTTTCCTCTTATCTGTTACAACAAGCAACAGCCCTGTCACCTTTACCCTTGCAAAATATATCATTTAGCTTACAAAATCAATATTGCGCATTAATTAAATCTGTGTTAACTATATTTCAGGAAGTTATTTTTGTGAGGCAATCTTGAATATAGAATTACTTGTTGTAGGCACTTATCTTATCTGCTCTTTAGTTGTTGGGCTAATTAAAGGCTCTCATGTTAAGGACATGAGGGATTACGCAGTATCAAAAAAAGACTACCCAACAATCGTTCTAGTGATGACAATTGCAGCCACCTGGTATGGCGGTGATTCCGCTATGGGTGTAAGCGAGAAGGTCTTTGAACTTGGTATCATCTTTATCATTTTACCTTGTATAAATTGTATATCTAAATTTATCATAGCATTATATATTGCCCCACGAATGGTAGAGTTTAAAAGCGCGATTTCAGTGGGAGATGTGGTTGGCCAGCTATATGGAAAAACAGCGAGAATTATTACGGCAATTGCAGGTATTTTACTTTCTCTTGGTTATATAGGCGCGCAGGTAAGCGCAATGGGATATGTCCTTAATTACTTTTTAGGCATTAGCTATATTACTGGAGTTTTGGCTGGTGCCGGTGTAGTTGTAGCCTATTCTTCATTTGGTGGAATTAAGTCTGTTACAGCAACTGATGTTCTACAATTTTGTGTGTTAATTGTTGTTATTCCCCTAATCACTAATATAGCTGTTGCGCATATTGGTGGGTATAAAGAGTTATTTTTAGCTCTTCCTTCTGACAAATTATCTATTTTTCCAAAGGGAATGGATAGCAACCAAGTAATAGCACTATTTCCGTTATTCATAATCCCTTTCTTGAATCCGGCGATGGTGCAAAGATTGTTGATGAGCAGGAAAAGAGATATATTATCCAAATCCTTTTTATATACTGGTATAATCGATATTTTCTTTTATAGCATGGTTGGTGTTATAGGTTTATGTGCATTTATTTTATATCCTGAAATTGACCCATCTTTATCGTTTCCACAAATAATTACATCTTTGTTGCCCGATCCTATTAAGGGCTTAGCTATTAGTGGTTTGCTTGCTATTATTATGTCAACAGCAGACTCTTTTTTAAATGCAGCCAGCATTCTAGCAATTAATGATATTATCAAACCACTGGTTCCAACATTTAGTAAAAAAAGAGAGTTAAGTTTAGCTAAATTACTAACCGCTTTATTAGGTATATTATCCATATATTTTTCTATTTCATATAAAAGCATAGTTGATCTAGCGTTGGCATCATTAGATTTCTGGGGGCCTATAGTGGTCGTACCATTACTGGCAGGCATATTAGGTTTTAGGGTAAAGGAAAATAGTAAAATATTCGCTATATCAGCATTTGCTGGTGTTGCCTCATATTTGCTCTGGAAATATGCAGGTGCAGCCGAAATTTTCCATTTTGGTGCCATTATTCCATCCATGGTAGTAAATTTACTGGTTTTTACCTTGCTATATCAATTTGATAAATTAGAAAAAGTTCAGCTTAGGAACAAGGTCATTAAGAGATATTTTGTTAGTGGTTTCTTTAAGAATCTTCCGAAAAAACTATACAGACAAATGGTGAAATCGACCGAAAATATGGGTAATCCCTACATTGCCTTTGCTTCGTTTGCGTTAGTAAATTACGCACTGCCATATTTTATGTGGTATAGCCCTAAATTTGGTAGTAGTGATGTAGCACTAAAATTGAGGCTTATTGCTGCAGTTGCATGCTTTGTGATGCTGTGCAAAGATATGTTACCAAACAAAATCAGGAAATTTGCTCCATTATATTGGTACGCTTTGCTCCTTTATTGCCTACCTTTTATGACTTTCCTACAATTCCTAATGAGTGGTGGCGATATTACTTGGATTATCAATATGTCATTATGTGTATTGCTTTTGATAGTTCTAGTAGATTGGTTTAGTTTTGTTATATTAAGTATCTCTGGCGCATTATTAGCTTGGTGCGCATATTTAGCTTTCCTATGCCCGGTTACGCGTTTAAATATGGGTTTTGATAATATATATTTGGCGATATATCTAACGATTTTCTCGGTGTTAATAGGCTATATCTTCTGTCGCAACAAAGAGCTAGTAGAAAGAAAGGTCAAGGCTATTCTTAATCAAAGGCTAGAAGAAAAAACAATGGATCTCGTTGACGCGCTCCAAGTAAAAGATAGATTCCTGAGAAATATAAGTCATGAGTTAAGAACCCCGTTACATGCGCTCACAAATATCTCAGAAGGGCTGTTAGAACATTGGGGGCAAATGGACGAAAGAAAAAAACTATATTTAACAGAAAGCATATCTAGTAATGCCATAAGATTGAACGAGTTGATGAAAAATATGTTGCTCTTCACTGAATTACAGAATAATGAGAGCCATCTTCATAAGAAAAAGATAAATTTGGTAGAATTTGTGGAGAAATTTATTCTCGAATATGACAATGTCGATATAAAGCGTCGTGTGAAAAATGCTCATATTTATGCTGACAAGGATTTATTGACATATATTTTCAAAGAATTAATCGAAAACGCATTTAAATATGGCAGTAATGCGAGCCCGGTCACTATAGAAATATTCAATGAAAAACTTATTGTCGCAAATTATGGTTCACACGTGCCTCAAGACGAGATTGAATCTATTTTTCGACTATTCAATGAAAGTTCGATCACTGAAAAGAAATCTGGTGGTAAAGGCGTTGGATTGTCAATAGTCAAGTCGATTTGTGACAAGCATAACTGGAAGATATCAGTTCAATCCACGAGTAAGACCACCTCTTTTATTGTGGAATTTAAGTAATCTTTTCCTATGCCATCCATGTGTTCACAGGACGTCTTATACAAGGACTCGACTTTCCTGATAAATCGCTAGATACGCAAGGGCTCATGGTTTTTGGTGTTTTTGACGCACAAGATGCAATCACAAGACATGCTGCTATAAGTAAAAAGATTTTCTTCATCTTCACCCTAACTATTTTAACTATTAGAATTCCAGTTTAACAATTCCAAAGAATTTGTCAAAAAACTAAGCCAACTTACCATGACATTGTTTGAATTTTTTGCCTGATCCGCACGGGCATGGATCATTTCTGCCAACCCTCCCCCATGAATCTGGTATATTTGCATCAATGTCTGAAGGCTGCTTACGATTTTTTACAGTTCTAGCGCTATTGGTCTGATCGGAGTTTTCGATTACAGAGTCTTTATGAGCTTTCATATTTTGATTAACTTGAAGCTTCCTATATAAACGCTCGTTACTCTCTTGCTCTTTATCTATTTCCATTTTAGAAATCCTTGTGATGTAAACCTCTTTTAGTTTGTCTAACATCTCAGAAAATAAGGTGAAGGCTTCCTTTTTATATTCGTTTAGCGGATCTTTTTGTCCATAAGCGCGCAGATAAATTCCCTGCTTTAGATGATCTAGAGACAAAAGATGATCTTTCCATAATTGGTCGATTGTAAATAAAAGAATCTTTTGCTCTGCTGCATGAAATAATTCTTCTCCAAAATTTTGGAGTTTATTTGTAAAGATCTCTTCAGCCTTGATATTGAGAAGCGAGATTATTTCTTTCTTCCCCATATCATTTGCATTAATTTCGTCAATTAACCTAATGCTTGGATTATAGATAGCATGGATTTTTCTCTCAAGCCCTTCCAAATCCCACTCTTCTTTATGAGTATTTTCAGAAATTGTGCTATTTGTGACTTCTTCATTTAGATCCTGATACATATTTTCAACAATATCGTGGATATTATCGGAGCTAATAATGTCATTTCTTTGCTCGAAAATTACTTTTCTTTGATCATTCATTACATCATCAAATTTCAGAAGATTCTTCCTAATTTCATAGTTTCTTCCTTCGACTTTGCTTTGAGCCCGTTCAATTGCCTTACTTATCATCGGATGATAAATGGCTTCGCCATCTTTCAAGCCTAGGGTTTTTAAGATATTTGAAAGTTTTTCAGACGCAAAAATTCTCATCAAATCATCTTCAAGAGATAAGAAGAATTTGGTTTTACCTGGATCACCCATCCTGCCAGAACGCCCTCTAAGCTGGTTGTCTATTCTACGGCTTTCATGCCTTTCAGTCCCGATAACATACAACCCGCCAGCATCATGGGATATTTTATGATCTTGTTTTGCCTGTTTGATGATTTGATCTTTATCAAGTTTTTTGCCTATTCTTTGACCTTCGTCAAACATCATTTCAGCGTTACCACCAAGTTGGATATCCGTACCACGACCAGCCATGTTTGTAGCAATTGTTACAGCACCAGGCTTTCCTGCCTGAGCAATAATATAAGCCTCAAGTTCATGGTTTTTTGCGTTAAGAACATGATGGGGGATCTTCTTTTTTTTCAGTAATTGCGAGAGATATTCTGATTTTTCAATACTGATTGTTCCAACTAGTACAGGTTGTTTAGCTGCATGGCATTTTTCTATTTCAGCAATAATTGCATCATATTTTTCTTGTGCAGTTCTATAAATCTCATCGTCCTCATCCTTTCTCCTTACGGGATTGTGTGTAGGTATAGAAACTACTTGAAGGTTATATATATCTCTAAACTCATTTGCTTCGGTCATGGCAGTTCCTGTCATACCAGCAAGTTTAGGATATAAGCGGAAATAATTTTGGAATGTGATGGAAGCAAGTGTTTGGTTTTCATTTTGGACAGGGACATTTTCTTTTGCTTCAAGAGCTTGGTGCAGGCCATCAGAAAAGCGTCTTCCGTCCATCACACGTCCTGTGAATTCATCAATAATCATTACTTGGTTATCTTTAACTAAATAATCGATGTCCTTTTTCATCACAATGTGAGCTCTGAGAGCCTGGTTTAGATGATGCAATACATGTACGTTCTCGATATCATACAGGCTGGTATTTTCTTCTATTATTTTATTTTGTCCCAGTATTTTTTCGGCATTTAATACCCCACTTTCTGATAAAGTCACATTTTTAGATTTTTCATCTAACTCGTAATCTTCAGGCTTGATAAAATTGATAATTTTCTCAATCTGATGGTACATAGCAATGTTGCTATCACTTGGGCCGGAAATTACGAGAGGAGTTCTTGCCTCGTCAATAAGAACAGAGTCAACCTCATCAATCACAGCATAATTAAATGGTCTTTGCACCATATGTTCATGATCGAATTTCATGTTATCACGAAGATAATCAAAGCCAAATTCGTTATTTGTTCCATATGTGATATCGCATGCATAGGCGTTTTTCCTATCTTCTTCATCCTGATTATTATGGATGCATGCTACTGTTAAACCTAAAAACCTAAAGATTTTTCCCATCCATTCAGAATCTCGGAGGGCCAGATACTCATTTACAGTAACCATATGCACACCTTTACCCGGCAAGGCATTAAGATATGAAGGTAGCGTTGATACTAAGGTTTTTCCTTCACCCGTACGCATCTCAGAAAGCATACCTTTATGTAAAGCTATACCACCCATTAGCTGAACATCAAAATGACGTTGATTTAAAACTCTTTTTGCAGCTTCTCTTACTACTGCAAATGCTTCTGGTAAAATGTCATCAAGGGTTTCGCCTTCGTCTAACCTTTTTCTGAATAGGTTAGTTTGCTTGCTTAACTCACTATCAGATAATTTTTGAAATTTTTCTTCTAACTGGTTTATTTGCTTTACTATTGGCTCGAATGACTTTAGCAAACGTTCATTTGCGGAGCCAAAAAATTTTCTTAAAATTGATTTGATCATCAGTATCTAATTCTTTTTAAATAATGGTTATATCACTGAAATCTTTTTAATAAAGATTTATTCTTTACCAATATAACGGCTTGGTGCATTATTATGCACAGATGTAATCAATTTTACAAAGGTTATTAAAAATGAACAGAATAATAAGTTTTTTTGTAGCTGCAATTATGATGCTTGCGCTAAATTCAAATGCAAGTGATGTGGTTGCAACTTATGGGGATGGAAAGAAAATTACCAAGGCAGAGGTGACAAAGTGGGTTTTGGCGCAGACTGGAGGGCAAATGCCCGAAGGGAAAAGTTCTTTGTCCGAAGTAAGTAAGGAAACAAGGGAAGAGATTTTCAAACAATATGCAGTGAATCAAGAGGTAATCACTCTTGCTGAGAAGTCAAAAATTGCGCAATCAGATAAGTATAAGCAGCAAATAGAAAACGCACGAATTGGCTTATTAGTAAGAATGTATTTAGACGAATATGCCAGTAAGAAAATCAATAACTCTGTTTTAAAAGCACAATATTCTAAATTTGTAGATGTGCTAAAAAATTCTGATGATTTAGAAGTAAGCCATATAGTGGTTGAAACTGAAGGGGAAGCTAACGATCTATATAAACAACTTAAGCAAGGGAAAAAATTTAATTCTCTAGCTAAAAAACATTCTAAGGATGAAACTACAAAAAAGAATGGTGGTAAATTAGGTGTGATTTCAAAAGGTCAGTTTAACCCTACATATGAGAGAACAGCTGAGAATTTGAAAAAAGGTGCTTTTTCTAAACCGGTGCAGATTGAGTCTAGTTGGTTTATTATTAAATTAGATAACAGAAGCAAGAAAAAAATTCCTTCTTTTGATGAAGTGAAGCCGCAAATGGAAGCTATGGCGAAAGAAGAGATTGTAAGAAAATATATAGATGATTTGGCAAAAACAACGAAGATAAAACTTGCTGACTAATAATCAACATTCATAAAAAATAAACCACAAGCCGGTGCTGTAACGCCGGCTTTTTTTCTGTCTTTAGCATCAAGAATGGCTTTAAAATCAGCAGTGGATATTTTCTCTGTACCAACAGCTGCTAGGCTTCCAACTATATTTCTTACCATGTGATGTAAAAATGAGAGGGCTGATATATCAATTTGTATGATGTCGTCAAATCTAGATATTTCTATTGTATCTATGGTTTTAATTGGTGATTTTGCTTGGCATTGGCTTGACCTAAAGCTAGAAAAGTCATGGTTGCCTAGCAGAAGCTTACTTGCCTCAATCATTAAAGCTAAATTAATTGGATATCTGATATACCAAACTCTGTCTTTATCAAGAGCTGGCGTTGATGCTCGGTTTAAAATTAAGTAACGATAATGTCGTTGTTTAGCTGAAAATCTGGCATGGAATTCTTCATTTACCTCTAGGCAAGACAAAATAGAGATGGGTTTTTCATTCAAATGAAAATTTATCGCCTTTCTTAATTGATCAGGGGGTAGACTCCCTTGCTCAAGATCAAAATGTGCTACTTGCCCCCTTGCGTGCACTCCAGCATCTGTCCTGCCAGCACAATATACAAAACATTTTTCTTTAGTAACTTTAAAGATGGCTTGTTCTATCTCGCCTTGAATTGAAGCTGCATCCGTTTGAATTTGCCATCCAGCAAAGTTAGTGCCGTCATATTCTACAACAATTTTATATCTCATCTAGAATTGTTCCCGGATGAATTTTTGTACCATTAAGGAAATCTTTAATAGAGACAGGATTTTTCCCTGGTTTTTGTAATATAAGAGGCCTTATCTGCCCGTTTCCAGTTTGAACACTGAACTTGTCATCTATAATTGTTCCAGCTTTGTGATTTGAATTGACCGGGATAATTTCAGAGGACAGAATTTTTATATTTTCATGGTTAAGCGTCAGCCAGCATTTTGGGAAATTGTCAAAGGCTCTAATTTTTCTTTCTATTTCTTGAGCCGATAATTCCCAGTTAATTCTTCCTTCTTCCTTAGAGATTTTATGTGCATAGGTAATGCCTTCATCTGATTGTTTTGTAGGTTGTAACTTGCCAATATTTGCAATAGCTTCGAGAAGGAGTTTTGCTCCTATTTGTGCAGTCTTCTTAGATAAGGAGGATCCGGTCTCTTTTGGTTCAATTTTTACTTTTTCTTGTAACAAAATATCACCAGTATCTAGTCCTGCATCCATTTGCATTATGCAAACAGAAGTTTCTGTGTCGCCTGCTTCTATTGTACGTTCTATAGGCGCAGCACCTCTCCATCTTGGTAGCATTGAGGGGTGGATGTTAAAACATCCAAATTTTGGTATATCCAAAACATCTTGGCGCAAGATTAAACCATATGCAGCCACTACAATAAGATCAGGATTTAGTCCCCTTAAATATTTAACATTTTCAGTTATCTTGAACGTTTTTGGAGTGTTTATCTCAATGTTATTTTTCTCAGCAAAAATATGTATAGGCGATTTTTGAAGCTTCTTCCCACGCCCGGAGATAGACGGAGGCTGAGAGTAAACAGCTATAATTTGATGTTCGGAGTTTAACAAAGCCGAAATTGCTGGTATGGCAAATTCGGGAGTACCCATAAAAACAATTCTCATTTGCTATGTAATTTTTTATATTTATTCAACTTGCGGATCATCATTTCCCTTTTTAAAGGTGATGAAGCATAATCTAATTGAGTTACACCTTTCAAATGATCCATCTCATGCAAAATTCCTCTTGCTAGCCATCCATCAGCTTCTAATGAATGCTCTTTTCCGTTTTCATCAAGATATTTGATTCGAATAATTTGCGGCCGAGTTACATTTACTCTGACAATCGGAAAAGATAGGCATCCTTCTTCGTGATCCCAAGTTTCATCTGATGCATAGGTCAACTCCGGATTTATCATTACATAAGGCTTATCTTGTTTTACTCCGTAGCTTGTTACATCTAAAATAAGAATTTGCTTTAATATACCAACTTGGTTTGCCGCAAGACCTGCACCTTGGGCATCATACATGGTTTCTATCATGTCTTTGACAATTTTTTTTATATCATGATCTACCTCACCTACCTTTTCCGCAGGTGTTTGTAGAATTGGATCTGGTGCTATTAATATATCTAAAATTGCCATAATTAAAGCCTTAGTAATTTAGAAATAATATAAGTTTAATTTAATTATTGTCAATTAATAGTCCCTTAACCTTTTTAAGGATTCTTCCTTGCCAAGGATTGGCATGATTTCGAATACGCTAGGTGAAGACGCTGTTCCTGTTAATTGAGCTCTGATAAATTGTGCTATTACTCCCAATTTTAATTCACGTTCATCAGTAAAAGTTTTGGTATAATTTTTGATGTGTTCTTCGCTCCATTGAGCAATTTTCTCCAGGCCAGAAACATATTCAGAAATTACCGATTTGTCTGTGTGTTGGATAATTTCTTCTGCTTTTTCATCCTTTGCAAGAGACTTATTTGTCAGAATAACCTGAGTCAAGAAATCTCTTATATCATTTAAAGTTTTCGCTCTGCTTCTGATGACGTCAATTGCAGGATAGATCTTTTCAACATCACTCGATAGGAGATTAAGTTGTTCAAAGATTTCTTTATGTCCAAGGGTTTTAATATAGTGCGAATTAACATGAAGCATTTTGTCAAAATCTAATCTGGCAGCAGATTTTCCTAAAGAGGCTGTATTAAACCATTTTATAGCTTGCTCTTTAGATATAATCTCATCATCGCCGTGGCTCCAACCTAGTCTCAGTAAATAGTTGAAGATAGCTTCTTTTAAATAACCATTTTCTTGGTAATAATCTAAGCCTAGAGCCCCATGTCTTTTAGAAAGCTTTTTACCATCAGAACCATGAATCAAGGGTATATGCGCCATGGTAGGAATTTGCCAGCCCATTGCATTATAAATTAGTGCCTGTCTAAAAGCATTATTAAGGTGATCATCTCCTCTAATGATGTGAGAAATCTTCTCGTTATGATCATCTACTACAACTGCTAGCATATATGTTGGTGTTCCGTCAGAACGCAGTAGAATCATGTCATCAAGTTCGGTGCATGAAACCTCCACTTTTCTCTGAACTTCATCATTTATAGTAATGCTACCAGATAATGGTGCCTTTATTCTTATGACTGGTTTTTGATCTTTTGGAGCTTCTGAAGGGTTTTTATCCCTCCATGGGCTAACAAATTTAAAGTGTCTTTTTTCTTTCTGTGCTTGTTCGCGTCTTTCTATTATTTCTGATTGGGGAGTATAGCAATAATATGCTGCTCCTTTTTCTACTAAAGCTTTTGCTACATCAACATGGTCTTTTTCATTATGTGACTGATAAATAAGTTCATCATAATCAAGCCCTAACCAAGACATACCATCCAATATAGCTTGTGTAGCTTCTTTAGTAGATCTTGATTTATCAGTATCTTCAATACGAAGAATAAATTTCCCCTTATGATGGCGTGCATATAAATAGTTAAATAGAGCTGTTCGAGCTCCACCAATATGTAAATAACCTGTTGGAGAAGGTGCAAATCTTGTAATAATGCTCATTTTAGTTTTTCAAGAAATCTAAGTTAAAATTTTGTATCTCTACAAAATATGCCAAAATTGCGGTAATTAAAACAGCAATTATTGTTGTGGCAAGGAATTTTATGCCAATACGCGGATTTAGTGGTGCACTATCAGCATGACCTTTTTCTGGTTTTTTAGCAGTCACTACTCCGATTGGTAGGATAATAAATAATATTATCCACCATGACATACAGAAAAAAACAAAATAAAATACGAAATCCATAGATAACTTAATTGATTGGTGTTATTTTATTGATTGTTAATAAATAGAATCTGATTCTAGTTTTTCTAATCAATATATTGAACAAAATATAATTGCAATAGGTATAAAATGTTTTTGAAGTTGTTGGGTTTCTTATCATCTGATATGGCAATCGACTTAGGTACGGCGAACACGCTAGTTTATGTGAAAGAAAGGGGCGTTGTATTGAATGAGCCTTCAGTAGTTGCAATGATTAAACAAAATGGCACCACTAAGCCATATGCTTTTGGCCATGAGGCTAAGGTGATGCTAGGTAGAACCCCGAGTGAAATTGATGCGATTAGGCCACTAAAAGATGGTGTAATAGCTGACTTTAAGGGCTCAGAAGAAATGATAAAGCATTTTATTCATAAAGTGCATAATAGAAGAACTTTCACAGGGCCTTTAATTATCGTTTGTGTTCCTTCAGGTTCTACGCCAGTAGAAAGAAGGGCTATCCAAGAAGCGGCCGAAAGTGCAGGCGCAAGAGAAGTATATTTAATTGAAGAGCCAATGGCAGCAGCTATAGGAGCTGGTTTGCCAGTGACAGAGCCTACAGGCTCGTTGATTGTGGATATTGGTGGTGGTACTACCGAGGTTGGAGTTCTCTCTCTTGGTGGTATTGTTTATTCAAGGTCTGTTAGGGTTGGTGGAGATCTAATGGATGACGCTATTATCTCTTACATAAGAAGACAACATAATTTGTTGATAGGTGAATCTACAGCAGAAAGAATTAAGAAAGAGATTGGTAGCGCTATGGCACCAAAAGATAATAGAGGTAGGCACTTAGAAATTCGGGGGCGCGATTTAGTGAATGGCTTGCCGAAAGAAGTGGTGCTCACTGAATATCAAATAGCGGAAAGTCTTGCAGATCCAGTGCATCAGATTGTAGAAGCTGTAAGAATTGCCTTAGAATGTACGCCACCAGAATTATCTTCTGATATTGCTGATAAGGGGATCGTTCTAACCGGCGGCGGCGGCTTGTTAACTAATTTGGATAAAGTTCTGAGCGATGCGACTAGACTCCCTGTTATTGTAGCTGAAGATCCTTTAGATTGTGTGGCAAAAGGGTGTGGTATGGTGCTTGAAAATATGAAAAAATTAAAACATGTACTATTCAAACAAGATTAGATTCAGTTGTTAGAGAAATTTAAATTATCGAAATATATATCCTTTATTTTTGTTCTTCTGCTTAGCCTAGTAGTGGCTGTTTTTGTTTATCTAAAAAGTGATTTAATTAGACATAAAGTCGAAGATATATATAGCATTTTGCAGTCTTATATCTCTTACAGTACAGAAAAAATAGCAAATCTAAAAAATCGATATGAAGACCATATAAGATCGGTTGATAAATTACGGATGCTTAAGACAGAAAATGAGCGCATTATTCATAAATTTAATGAGCAATCTTTCATAGAAAGCCAAAATCGTGAACTCAAGAAAATGTTAAAATTTTCTAAAACAGTGCCTAGCCTCATTGTTTCAACGAGAATAATTTCTAAGTCCATTGACGATTTTATTGGAAATATGATGATTGCTGCTGGTGAAATTTCAGATGTGAAACCGGGAATGAGTGTTGTAAGTGAATTGGGTGTTATAGGTAGGGTGTCATATGTTGGTAAAAATTTCAGTGATGTAATATTAATTACAGACCCTAATTCAAGGATAGTTGGTTTCAACCCTATTAGTAAGAATAAGATGATAATTTATGGCCTTGGAAATAAGAAACTGCAAGCTGATTTTGTTGAAGAGGAGCATCAGATGGAGATAGGGCAGGTTATTTATACTACTGGTGAAGGGGGATACTTTCCTGAGGGAATGGCGATAGGAAAAATAATATCCGTTGATGCTGGTTTAATTTTATTAGAGCCAATGTTTGACTTGCGTAATTTGCATTACGTTCAGGTGATTGGCAATCAGATTTCCCGAGAAGGGTAAGATCTTTTTTTAAAGAAGTTTTTGATTTTATATATGGGGCTTTGCTCCTCAGGGGTTTTATCAAAGTAATATTTTTTACCTGACATATTTTCGTAGGCGGTAATGCAACCAGGTATGACCTCTCTGTAATAAACTTTATATAATTCTTTCATCATGATTTTTGTTGCTTTCCGCCCCCACTTATTTACCTGCTGAGGTACCCGGGCTAGAGCCTCTATACATGCAATGGCCTCCTCTTCCTCAGGATCGTCCCGCTTATAAACATCTGCTATAGGTGTTAGATTAAATAGCATATCTTCAAATAAAGCTTTTACCATAATTGCTGGATATTTCTCAATTTGGAAATCTTCGACGAAGTCTAATTCACTATGTTTAACCTTAGAGAATAATCTGATTTTATAAAACCATATCAAAAATATTGTTTTATATCTGACCCAACCCTTTCTTTTATTTTTATCAAAGAATTTTAGTTCTTCAGTGCAGCGTAGCCAATTGCCAAAACCTTTATGATATAATTTAGTTAGCATATTGTTATCATGCGCTATATCTTTCCGGCGGGCAAGTTTTACGTGGGGTTTTGCTCTTGTTGCGCCGAGATCTGCAGAATATCGTGAGATTTGTCTGCCATATTTGTCTCTTTTAATGTCCGAATAATGTCCGATTTCCTGGCCGCCAATTACCAGTAGCCTTGCGATAGCTGGCCATCCATCACCATAAGTTGCCTCTGGTTTTGCGTTTGGTCTTAGAGGATCACCTCCGCAAGAGATAAAGATGGCTGCATCCCTACCGTCAGTGCTCTGCATTCCACTATTTGTACCACAAGTGCGCCATGAATTTATATCTAGCATATCACCGATATTATAAGAGTGAGAAAGGTAGATTTCGGTGTTATCAAGCAGCACTAACATGATTACAGATGGATGAGCTGCTTGTACTACTAAACGAGCTAATTTTAATTCCTCCTCTTCAGAGATTTTCTGATATTTATTCACCTCTTTTTTCATGATGTTAATATGCTTGGTTATCACCTGTTCAAGCATTGAGCCTCTGTAAGAGGAAGAGAATTGTTGGCCAATAATTTTTCTGGTTCTGTCAACGAGTCTTTCGTCGTAAAGCTCTCTTTTACTGAACATCATGCTAATATTATGATGTGGTACATAGAGACGAGCAAAGTTTATTTTATCTCCGGCATCGATTCTAAAGCGCCCTGATTGAACAATCTGGTTTGCCAGTTTTTCATGCCCTTTCATCATTTGCTCTCGCTCGAGACCAGGTAAAAAATGGATTAAGTGGTAATAATTTGTTCCCATACACTATATTGGTTTCACGTGAAACTACCCTATAGTCTATATAATTATATCATTAATGTCATTTTTTCCTTCAAGATAACTTACTAGCTTTTCAATATCGTGCTTATTCTCCATTTTGATATATTGACCTTCTGGATATATGATCGCGGCTGGGCCTTTACCACATTTACCTAGGCAAAGAGATTTTGTGATTTTTACTTCTAGATTAGGGATATGTTGAATTTTATTTTTGAGCAATTCAACATGTTGTTCAGAATTTTGTCTCCCGCAGGATTTACCTGGGTGATCTTCTGGCTTTTTATTCACGCACATGAAAATATGAATATGATTACTTTGTTTCATAGAATGCTGCTAGATTTGAGTTGTTGTTTTCCGATATTCTTCCAGAGTTACTTAATATATTGGCCACGATATTTTTGATTGTGGTTAAATCAGTGATTTCTTTTTGATTTAATTTTCTTGAAGGCTGGGACTTGATTGACAACGGATTTACATGTTTTCCATTGATTAAAACTTCATAGTGAAGATGCGGACCAGTTGCTCTGCCAGATGCTCCGACTTTACCTATAACCTGACCTTGCTTTACTTTTTGCCCTTTTCTTAAGCCTTTTGCATATGATAAAAGATGGGCGTAAGCTGTTGATATCCGGCCATTATGTTTTATTCTGATATATCTGCCATAGCCTCCTTTTCTACCCAATGCTACGACAGTACCATCACCAGCAGCATATATTGGTGTTCCTGGAGGAGCAGCAAAATCAATCCCTCTATGCATCTTTGAATATCCAAGGACAGGATGTTTTCTCATTCCATATTTAGAAGAAATTCGTGTGGCCTGAACGGGGGTTTTTAGAAGGGATTTTTTTATTGTTGTATAGTTGGAGGTGGCATAATCATATTGACCATCTGTCAATTTAGTTAAATAAATTTCATGGCTTTTATCTTTTAGTTTTACTGATGAAAAGATTGTTTTTCCATATTCTTCAGTTAGATCATCGGGGTCTATGAATTTCTCGACTATCACATCATATTTTGATCCATCCTTAACATCCCTCTGAAAGTCAACATCATAGCTATGAGCGTTGATGGATTGGATAATATTTTGGTACGGAACATTATGCTTTAAAGCTGATTGAAGCAAAGTTGATTCGATTGGTACCGAATAATATTCATATTTCTTTATAAGTGGTTTGAGTATTTTTTTAATTGTAAACTCACCATTTTCACTTTTTGTGATTTTCAGCCAGCTATCTTTACTTATTTGTATTTGTAAATTCTTGAAAATCTTTTTGCCCTTTTCATCAGAACTATAAATATTCCACTTTTGGCCCAAGCGTAGATTAGCAAGATTTATATACGGTTCGGCAGCGTTTACCATATTTTTGATTTCTGCAAAGCCCAGATCATATGGGGATAATAAACTAAATAAATTATCACCCTTGGTAATCTCAATCGATTCTTTCAGACTCTTATCAGGAAGTCTAAGAATTTTATGCTCCGATGGAAGATATGACTGAAAAAAGAAGCTAGAATATATAAAAATAGCAATTATAAATATTATGAGGAAATAGATCTTATGCCTTTTAGCATTTTTTAATTTCTTCAAATTATAAATATTTTTTTTTATATACACGTAAAACTAATTTTAACCGAAACGCTATTATAGATTATATCAATGCGTTTTGGCAATCAGGAATCTACGCAATTCTTTTTGCAAGTCTTACAGCGCCTAAACTTATCAAAGCAATAATTATTATGTATATTGCAATGAAGTTTATATTATCCGTCTTATCATATAGATATTGGCATAAAGCTGGAGTTAATCCGCCAAATAATGTGCAGCCTATATTATACGACAAAGAAACGCCAGTATTACGAACATTAGTTGGATATAAAGCCATTTGCAGAGATGGCTCTGGACCTATCCATGATCCTACAAGAAAAGCGAAAATAAATTGAGCTGTAAAGATTTCATAGTAATTTCCAGAGGTTATAAAATATATAATTGGGTATATTAGGATGGCAGTTAAAATAGATGTCAGCGTAAACCATTTTTTTCTACCAATTTTGTCGGAACAAGTCCCACCAATTACAACCGAAATCATTACAACCATCATAACAAAAGATTCCATAATGCTTGCATCTGATATCGATAAACCTCTTGCATTTTCAAGATATATGCCGATATAAACAGCTAGTACATAAAACCCAACAGAGCCTAACGCATTTATGAGAATTGAAGATATAAAATTATGTTTATATGCCTTGAACAAGGTTGCGATGGGTTTTTTTGTAAGTTTTCCTTGTTCTTTAGCCTCGGTAAATTCAGGCGTTTCATCAGCATGTTTTCTTAAATAATAGCTGATAAACATGGCTGCAAGGCTTAGGAAGAAAGGAAATCTCCATCCATAACTTCGGAAATTTTCTTCACCCATTAAACCAGTAAAAAGCCATGCAACAAAAGACCCGAGCATGAATCCAAAGCACAGGCTAAACATCGTTGCACTACCTGCAACTCCACGTTTATTTTTGGGAGCATGTTCTACTATGTATGACACTGAGCCAATTAGAGCTCCGCCGAGAGATAGGCCCTGGGTCAATCTTAGTAAGCATAATATTATTGGTGCTGCTATTCCTATTGTCTCGTATGATGGTAAAATACCGACCATCGCAGTTGGAATTGACATGCACAATATCGCAAGACTTAGTGAGGTTTTTCTCCCATATCGGTCTCCTATAACGCCAAATAGGCCTGCTCCGAACGGTCTCATTATGAAGCCAGCTCCAAAAACAGCTAGGGTTGCTAATAAGGAGGCATTTTCATCAAATTGAGGGAAGAATTTTTCTCCTAATATAGATGCTAAATGTGCGTATAGGGCAAAATCGTACCATTCAAGGCTATTTGCAATGCTTCCTATAAAAACTATTTTTTTCATTTTAATATTTTGTTTGTTGTAAAGACAATAAGCTTTCTGGATTACCAGATTTAGGAGATTTGAGTGTGAGTTATGGGGAGAAAAAGTTGCATCTTGTACAAAAATATATATTTTTTATGAAGGCTATAATATATAATTATCTTGACGAAGTAAAGGCTTTCAATTAGTTTTGCCTTCACAAAAATATGGCGAGCGTAGCTCAGTTGGTTAGAGCACCAGATTGTGGATCTGGGGGTCGCCGGTTCGAACCCGGTCGTTCGCCCCATCAAGTCTTCTTATGAAATCAATTTTTCTAATAGGATGGGGATATATCGCGCAGCATTTTATTGATCGATGTAGCAGCGATTTCTCGGCCATAAATATTGCCTCTCGCAATCGTCCTAACAATTTTTCTGGTTGGCAAAAAATAGACGAGGATTTCAATATAGCCGAAGCGATAACTCATATTATGATTACGATTCCTCCGCATGAAGCAGAACAAATATTGTGTGATCATGTGATGAAATGTTTGCCAAAGATCAAAAATTTGCAGTGGGTTGGTTATTTATCTGCGACGTCAGTATATGGGGATTATGATGGCGAATGGGTAAATGAAGAATCACAGACCAGAACAAAAACCATCTCTGGGGAACAACGTTTGAAATCTGAAGAGATGTGGCGTAAGGCTTTTGGCGATGATGTCCTGAATATCTTTAGACTTGCTGGAATATACGGTGAAGGGCGTTCTACTATAGAGAGAATCAATGAAGGTAAGGTTGCTAATATAAAAAAAGAGGGGCATTTTTTTTCGAGGATTTATATAGACGATTTAGTTGAGATTCTGCGAAGATCAGCTCTCCAAAATGATAAAGGAGAAATATATAATGTAGCTGATGACAAGCCATCTGAATTGCATGAAGTTATTGAATATTGTGGAAAAATGATGGGGATGGACATTCCTGTGGCAAAAAATATTCATGATCCGGAAGTTTCAGATAGAATGAGGGAATTCTTTTTGGAGAATAAAAAAATTGATAACACCAAAGTAAAAAATAGGTTAAATTATATGTTGCAATATCCTTCATATAAAGAAGGATTAGCAGCAATCTGGAAGAAATATCGTGATAGGTAAATTAAAAGGCTTAGTTGAAGAAGTAGATTTGGACCATATGTTGGTTGACGTTAATGGTGTGTGTTATTTGGTATTATGCTCGACGAATCTTCTGCAAAAATATAGAAAGGGTGATAAGGTTGAATTATATATTGAAACCCACGTTCGCGAAGATCAACTAACTCTTTTCGGATTCAAAGATAAGAACGAAAAGCTTTGTTATCAGAAGCTTGTGACTGTAAAAGGTGTTGGGCCCAAAATGGGTTTGTCAATTATTGGTGCAATTGGCGCATCTAAACTTCCGATTGCTATAGCGTCAGGGGACAAGGCAGCTTTTTCGGCTGTGTCAGGAGTTGGTCCTAAACTAGCAAATCGGATTATCACGGAGCTTAAGGAGCAAGACTTTATTTTTGGTGCTGATAATTTTCAGGTCGCAGGGAAAAGCTCCAATTCTAATGCTGCGGATGACCAGGAAAGAGATAATATGAATAACGCAGTTCAAGCATTGCAAAATCTTGGTTTGAGCAGAAGTGAAGCTTATAGTAATGTTTCAGAAGTTCTTAGGAATGAACCAGGGATAAATTTGAGTGACCTCATTAAAAAAGCTTTGAAGTTGAATAAAAATTAGCATTTACATGGAAAAAAATATAGCAAACCAAGAAAATAATGATGTTGCAGAGGAGCTGGTTGAAAATAGTTTAAGGCCTCAAGCCTTTGGGGATTTTGTTGGTCAGAAGCAAATTATAGGTAACTTAAAAGTTTTCATCACATCAGCGAAGGATCAGAAGAAGCCCCTAGACCATGTTTTATTGCATGGACCTCCTGGTTTGGGGAAAACATCCATGGCTAAAATTATAGCAAGGGAGCTAGGCGCAAGCTTTAAGTCAACCGCAGGGCCAATCTTGAGCAAGGCGGCCGATTTAGCAGCTATCCTGACAAATTTGGAAGAGGGTGATGTTTTATTTATCGATGAGATACATCGCTTAAATCCAGTTGTCGAAGAAATCTTATATCCAGCAATGGAGGATTACAAACTTGATATCATTATCGGAGAAGGTCCTTCAGCAAGGAGCGTATGTATTGATTTACCGAAATTTTCTCTAATTGGTGCTACTACCAGGATAGGTTTATTGACCAATCCTCTGCGTGATAGATTTGGTATACCTCTAAGAATGGAGTTTTACACACCATCTGACTTGCAAAAAATTATTGTTAGAGGTGCTAGATTAATCAATTCTGATATTGAAGAGGAAGGAGCAGAAGAAATCGCAAAAAGATCTAGGGGAACTCCAAGAATTGCTTTAAGGCTTTTAAAAAGAGTCGCTGATTATGCTTATTATCACCAGGAAGATAAAATAAATAAAAGAATAGCAGATATTGCTCTTGCGAATTTAGATGTGGATAAAAAAGGTTTAGATAGTAATGATCGGAGATATCTTTTGTTCATATGCGAGAAATATCAAGGAGGTCCGGTTGGTATTGATACAATAGCAGCAGGTCTTTCTGAGCATAAAGACTCACTTGAAGATATTATAGAGCCATATTTGCTGCAAGAAGGGTTCATTCAGAGAACTCCTAGGGGGAGAATGGTTACGAACTTAACTCTAGATCATTTTGGTATAAACCAAAATGGTGACAATGGTAAATTATTTTAGCAACAAAAATGTATCCTAAGGAAAATGTAGTAATTCTTGGTATAGAGTCTAGTTGTGATGAGACTGCGGTTGCAGTTGTTGATAGTAAAAAGAATATTTTAGCGAACGAAATATACTCGCAATTTGATGAGCATAGAGAATTTCGTGGTGTGGTTCCCGAGATAGCTTCCAGAGCTCATATGGAGAAGCTAGAAGCACTAATTCACTCTGCCCTTGATAAAGCAAAAATATCAATTAATGAGATAGATGCTGTTGCTGTTACCAGCGGGCCTGGTTTAATTGGTGGCTTGATTGTAGGAGTAGTTTATGCGAAGGCCATCGCTTATAGTATTGCTAAGCCCCTGATAGGCATAAATCATTTAGAAGGGCATGCTTTGACGGTTAAGCTGACAAACGAGATTGCGTATCCCTATTTATTGCTTCTTGTTTCGGGTGGGCATACCCAACTTGTTGAAGTAAACGATGTTGGTTCATATAAAATTCTTGGTGGCACAATTGATGATGCAATCGGAGAGGCGTTTGATAAAGTAGCAAAAATGTTAGATCTCGGCTTTCCCGGTGGGCCTGCTGTCGAGAGATACGCAAAAGAGGGGATAAATAATATAAATTTGCCTCTACCGCTTCGTAATCAAGATAATTGTAATTTTTCGCTGTCTGGACTAAAAACTGCGGTCAGGAATTATATAGTGAAAAAAGAAGGTCTGACAGAGCAAGATAAAAGAGATTTATGTTGCTCGTTTCAGAATACAGTTCTAGAAATTATCAAGAATCGGCTTCTTAATGCCTTCAAACAATTTACCGCAGATAAAAAAGAGCTAGCAGCAAAAAATTTAGTTATTGCAGGTGGTGTAGCAAGTAATAATTTCTTGCGTGAGAATTTGATTATTTTTGCCAAAGAATTTGGCTTTGATGTGGTATTGCCGCCAGCTAGATTATGTGTGGATAATGCAGCGATGATTGCATGGGTTGGTGTAGAGAAATATAAACGTGGTGAGTTTTCAGATATGAGTTTGTCACCGAGATCAAGATGGCCCTTGTCTGAAATTAATAAATAATATTTTACTTTTCAGAATGTAAGAAATTTTGTGTAAATCTATAGAGACAGCATCAATATAAACTAAGCTTTTGCTGTTTTTTTCTAAAGCTTGGAGGAATGCTCCCAGCGTTTTAGGGTCATTACTCTCCAAATCCATTGACACAGTTTCAAGCTTGAACTGCTTGTTTAGGGGAGATATAGATGAAGCTTCTTTGATTGTAAGATTTAGTAAAGTGACATCTGGATATTTTGTTGTAAGATTTTTAATAGCCTGGTTAATATCAATAGTTTGCTTAGAGATGGCAAGCTGCTGTAACTCAGCATAACCAGAGCGTTTTTCTATCGCGTGGAATATTTTATGATTTAAAGCTTTTTTTTCCGAGAGCTCTTTTTTTATTTGCTCGAGCTCTTGCGATTGTTCTTTCTGATATTGGTTAACATAAGCAAGAGAAGCAATCACAAGAAGTATTAAAGTTGAATATAGGCATAAATATTTATGAAAAGTCTTTTCTAGGCTGGAAAGGTTACTTAATGTATAGATCATTTGCTATCCATTTCTTTGATAGTTATTTTCAAAATAAAGCAAAAATTACCGCATTCGGCGTTGCCCCTACTACCTCTGGCATAGGTGATTAGTTTATTGGGCAACTCTCTTTTTAAGTTACTGATATAATTTTCTATGAGGTTTTTTGGAGTGCTAGAGGTTTGAGATCTAAAGCCCACAGATAATAAAATCTGTTTGGTTGGATTGTGAACAACATCTAATGATATTAACTTAACATTTTTGTCATGGGTTTTTTTGACTATCTCATTCAACTCAGAAGGAGAAGTTTTATCAAGAGAGGTTTTCTCTATAAATATGTGGTCCTTCAGTAGTTGTTCATCTCTCTTAAGTAGATGTTTCCGCAGTTCATCTGTTTTAAAGGAAGTTTCTTCAATTTTTTGGTGGAGGGTATCTTTTTTTAATTCAAAGCGCTGTTTCTCGTAATAAAGACTTCCTAAGATAAGTATTAGTAAGACTACTAAAATTAATGTGGGAATGACGTGTAATTGCTTGTATTTCTTTAAAAAATTTAGTTTTTTGAGTTTTTCAATTTTAAGTGGCTTACTATTAATGGACTCCATAAAAGATTGGGCAGAATCTTCAAAAAATATTATGCGTTCTTCTATTTTATTGATATTTGCCTGGGTTATTTTTGAGAAATATTCTTCTCTCGAGTGATGCGAGTGTTGATTTTTTTTCTTGGGGTAAAACATAAAATAATTATATGTTTTAGATTCTTGTAGAGATAATTCATTAATTTTTTCTTTTAAAAATATCTTCGTGTTATTTAGTTTTTTGCTAATTTGGTAATATGTTATGTCGTTGAAGGAATCATGGCTAATGACGATTTTCGTCGCAACATCATATTTGCTTCTTATCAAAAAAATATTTGTTAATTTTCTGTCTTTGTCTGTGAGTGTTTTATAAAAATTTTTTACTGCCTTTATTATCTCGAAAGACAAGAAAAAAACTCCAGTTACCTGATTTGGTGCTGAAAAAATGATTTTTAATAATTTTTGAACCTGATGGCTAATAGAGAAATTGGAGTGAATATATTTCCACTTTTCCTCAGAAAGACTTGGCTTCTGGACCAATAAAGCTCCGGCGATAGAATTTTTGGAGTTGTTTTTTCTTATTTTTTCGTCATTTTTCTTGAGTATGTTTAGAGCCCCATAATCAGGATAAGTAACTATTTCGGACAATATTTCTCTAGAGTGAAGTATTATATTAAAATTTTCCGTTTTTTGACCCCTAATAAAATCCATGAGTTTTTCTTCAGAAGAAGCATCAAGATTTGTTTCGAACACGCATTCATTCAAAGAATAGGCAGAAATTTTGTCATCGCTTATAAAAAAGCTGACCAAATTATTTTTATTGCCGACCATTTATTTGACCCCTATTATCTTGAATCATTCAACTATATAAGATATAAAAATCTTTTAGTTTAACTCCTGTAATTAACTACAGAATTATATAAATATTAGTCTAACAAATTTTGTTAAAAAATAACAAATGAGAAAATAATTATCGGCAACATATTATGAAAACCCTAAGTGATATTAGAAGTGAATTTATCAGCTATTTCAAAAAGCAGAACCATACTCATGTAGATTCTAGCCCTTTAGTTCCCTATAATGACCCTACCCTGATGTTTACCAATTCAGGGATGGTACAGTTTAAAGATATTTTTACTGGTCAGAAAAAGACGGACATGAAACGTGCGGTTACGAGCCAAAAATGTGTGCGTGCAGGCGGAAAGCATAATGATTTAGATAATGTCGGCTTTACGGGGCGTCACCATACATTCTTTGAAATGTTGGGCAATTTTTCTTTTGGTGACTATTTTAAAAATGATGCAATTGCTTATGGTTGGGAGTTTGTTACCAAGAATCTGGGTTTAGATAAAAACAGATTATATGTAACTATTTACCATGAGGACGAGGAAGCATTTAATATTTGGAAGAAAGTATCAAATTTCTCGGATGACAGAATAATCAGAATTAAAACTGATGATAATTTTTGGTCTATGGGAAATACTGGGCCATGTGGACCTTGTACAGAGATTTTTTATGACCATGGAGAGAATGTTTTTGGAGGTTTGCCTGGCACAAAAGACGAAGACGGTGATAGGTATGTAGAAATCTGGAATCTGGTATTCATGCAATATGAGAAGATGGCAGATGGTAGTAGAACAAATTTACCCAACCAATCTATTGATACCGGGATGGGTTTAGAGAGGGTTGCTGCAGTTGTTCAAGGAATGCAAGATAATTACCAAACCGATTTATTCAGAAGCCTAATTAACGCCTCAGAAGAGCTAACATCTACCAAGGCAGAGGGGGATAAAAAATTCTCTCATAGAGTGATCGCAGATCATTTGAGGTCAACCTCTTTCCTGATTGCTGATGGGGTCATGCCTTCTAATGATGGTAGGGGGTATGTTTTAAGAAGAATCATTCGTAGAGCTGTCAGACATATACATAAGCTTGGTTATAATGACTTACTATTACCAAGATTACTGCCAGCACTAGCCAATCAAATGAGTGAGGCTTATCCTCAGTTGATAAAAGCTGAAAGTCTCATCAAAGAAGTTCTAGGACAAGAAGAAGCAAATTTCCGCAATACTCTTGAGAGAGGTTTAAGACTTCTAGATGCAGAGCTTGATCAGCTTGGTTCAGGTAAAATTTTATCAGGGGAAGTTGCCTTTAAACTTCATGATACCTATGGATTCCCTTTAGACTTGACGCAGACTATATTAAATGAAAAAAACATAGCTGTTGACCAAGAAGCTTTTGAAGCCTCTATGGATAAGCAAAAAGAGTTAGCTAAGAAATCTTGGAGTGGTTCAGGAGAAAAGTCGATTAGTAAAATCTGGATGGATTTGTTAGAAGAAAAAGGGAAAACTGAATTTATCGGCTATAACAACATTTCTGGTCAAGGAAAGGTTGTTGCCCTACTTCAGGAAGAAAATTTTGTTGATTATGTTGATAATCACAACGAATTTTACTTAGTAACCAATCAGACTCCTTTTTATGGTGAATCTGGGGGACAAAAAGGTGATATTGGTACTATCAGTTTAGAAAATACTGAAATTCAAGTGCTTGATTGTTTGAAGCCGTTGCCTAAACTCATAATACATAAATGTAAGCTGAAAAGAGGTCTGGTAAAAGTTGATGATGTGGTTAAGTTAGAAGTTGATTCTAACCATAGAAATAATCTTAAAGCTAATCACACTGCAACGCATCTTTTACATCAGGCATTAAGATCAAAGCTAGGAGAACATGTTGTGCAAAAAGGCTCATTAGTAGCTGCAGACAGGTTGCGTTTTGATTTTAGCCACTCTTCTGCTATTCCTCCTAATATTCTTAATGATCTTGAAAAAGAGATAAATCAACTTATTGCTGAGAATTTACCAGTGAAATCGAAAGTCCAATCATATGATGAAGCAATTGATGCTGGTGCTATGGCCTTGTTCGGGGAAAAATATGATTCTGAAGTAAGAGTAATATATATAGGTGAAGAAGAGGAAGATAAATATTCGATAGAATTATGTGGGGGGACACATGTGACCTCTTTAGGCGAAATATGTTCGTTTCAAATTATTTCAGAATCTGCAATTGCGGCTGGTATTAGAAGAATCGAGGCGGTGACTAGGGATGAGTCATTTGTCAGGACTCAATCAAGAAATGACCTTGTTTCTCAGATGACAGCATTTTTAAAATGCCCTGATAATGAGATATTTGAGAAGGTCGAATCTTTATCAAACTCCAAAAAATCCCTAGAAAAAGAGCTGCAAAATCTTAAAGCATCAATGGCGGGAAAAGATGTGTTCTCAGATAAAAATTGTTACAAGCATCAGGATGTAGATTACATAATTTCTTTTACTGAAGGGTTGGCTGCTAAGGACCTTAAAAACATCATTTCCTCGCATGTAAATAAAGATGAGAATAAGCTAGTTTGTATCTTAAATGTAGGAAACGAAGGAACAATTTCATATGTTGCATCTGCTACCCTGTCTGCTGCAAAAAAAGTGAGTGCTGGTGAGGTGATAAAATTAGTGGCAAAATTCTTTGACCTTAAAGGGGGTGGTAGCCCTGAATTTGCTCAAGGGGGTGGTAAAGTAGAAAAACCTTTTGAGAAACAGGAAGTAATAAAGCTGATATCTGATTATATCTTGTCTAGATGAAGAAAAAGTCACCAACAAAAATCTTTATCATAGCTGGTGAAATGTCTGGTGATATTTTAGGGGCTAAGCTTATGCGAAGCTTAAAGAGCAAAGAGAGAAATATTGTTTTCAAAGGGGTTGGTGGACCAAAAATGCATGAAGAAGGGATCAGATCTCTTTTTTCTATTCAAAAAATAGCCTTGTGGGGGTTCTTGGAGATTTTACCTCATATTTTTAGGGTGAAGCATCTTATAAATAAAACAATAGAAGAAGTATATAGATTTAATCCTGATATTATAGTGACAATAGATTCTCCTGGTTTTAATTTCCGAGTTATTAAAGGCCTACAAGGGTTAAATTGCAAAAAAATTCACTATGTAGCACCTTCTGTATGGATAAAGCCTAAAAGAGTAAAATTCTTGGAGAAATTTTATGATAAAGTTTTAACAATTCTGCCATTTGAGAAAAAATATTTTGATAAAAGCTTAATACAATGTGACTTTGTAGGTCATCCGATATTAGAAGAGGATTTTGAGAATTCTGATGGTAGATGCTTTTGTAAAAAACATAAAATCTCCGATGAACAAATATTGTTAGTTGTGATGACAGGGAGTAGAGAGAGTGAGTATAGGAAACTTACGCCTATTTTTCTAGATGCAATAAATTTAATGGCGCAAAAGAATCAGAAAAAGGTTGTGGCGGCATTCCCTTATGTCTCGAATGCACATAGGAAATTCCTTTCTGAAAATGTAAGAGATTCAGATATGGTAAAAATATTATTTGTACCTGAAGCAGAGAAAAAAGCCTTATATTCTTCAGCTGATATTGCTTTAGTGAAATCTGGGACATCCAGCCTTGAAATCGCCATTGCAAAATTACCTATCGTTGTAGCATATAAAGTATCATTCGTTACAGCTTGGATTTTACGCAATATTTTAAAATTTAGAGGCTTTGTAAGCATAATCAATTTATTAGCGAATAAAATGATAATACCAGAATTACTACAAGAAGATTGTGATGCAGATAAAATATCAAGCGAGTTGAGTATTCTGCTAGAAAAAAAGAATGCTGATGAGCAGGTGAAAAAATCTTTAGGTGAGATAAAAAAGCTACAGCCAAAAGATGGCCAGAAACCAAGTATGGTAGCGGCTCTGGCGGTTCTAGGAACGCTTCATCTAAACAAAAATCTCTGATACATATTTACAATTATGTAAAGTGATATATATTAATTTTTTTAGTCAGAAAACACATTAATGGGATTGTATGGACAGACAAAAGGCTTTAGATAGCGCGTTATCTCAAATTGAAAAAGCTTTTGGCAAAGGTTCAGTGATGAAGCTTGGGCAAAAGCCTGCTATAGACGTAGATACTATTTCAACCGGCTCTTTAGGGCTAGATATAGCTTTAGGAGTTGGAGGCTTGCCCAAAGGCAGGATAATTGAGATTTATGGACCAGAAAGCTCAGGGAAGACAACTCTAACACTCCATGTTATTGCTGAGTGTCAAAAAAAGGGCGGTTCATGTGCATTTATTGACGCAGAACATGCGCTAGATCCTCAATATGCCAAGAAATTGGGTGTTGATATTGATAATCTGATAGTTTCTCAGCCTGATACAGGTGAGCAAGCTCTTGAGATAGCAGATACATTGGTGCGTTCCGGTGGTTTGGATGTTGTAATTATAGATAGTGTTGCAGCTTTAGTACCAAAAGCCGAAATAGAGGGTGATATGGGGGATTCACATATGGGACTGCAAGCAAGGTTAATGAGCCAGGCTTTAAGAAAATTAACTGCCTCAATATCCAGAACTAACTGCATGGTTATATTTATCAACCAGATAAGAATGAAAATTGGTGTAATGTTTGGTAGCCCTGAAACCACTACTGGCGGTAATGCTCTAAAATTTTATTCTTCTGTGAGATTGGATATAAGGAGAATCGGTTCGATAAAAGATAAAGAGGAAGTCACTGGAAACGAAACAAGAGTAAAAATTGTTAAAAATAAAGTAGCTCCTCCTTTCAGAATAGTAGAATTTGATATTATGTACGGCAAAGGTATTTCCAAAGAAGGTGAAATTATCGATCTTGCTGTTAAGAATAATATCGTTGAAAAAGCGGGATCTTGGTATTCATTTGGTGGTGATAAGATTGGCCAAGGAAAAGAAAATGCTAAGCAATATCTAAGAGATAATCCGGACTTTATGGACAAGTTAGAATCTATGTTAAGAAAGAAAGAAGATGCGATTGATATCGCAGTTAGTGAGGTAGAAGATGAGGTTTAGTTTAGAGGGAAAAAAAGCCCTTGTTACTGGTGCAACAGGTGGAATTGGTAAAGCTATAGCTCAAACCCTAATTAACCAAGGAGCTTCTGTAACTATTAGTGGTACGCGTGAAGAGAAACTACAAGAGTTGAAGGCAGAATTGGGAGGAAATGGTATTTTTATTAAGCCATGCAACCTGAAAAATACAGATGAAGTGGAAGCTTTAGTTCCTGACGCAGCTGAAATGATGGGTGGTGTTGATATAGTTGTTTGTAATGCCGGTATAACTAAGGATGGCTTAGTTATGAGAATGAAAAATGAAGATTTTATCGATGTTATTAAGGTAAATCTAGAATCCACTTTCATCATAAATAGAGCAGCAGTTAAATTAATGATGAAAAATCGTTGGGGAAGAATAATCAATATATCGTCTGTTGTTGCGGTGTCGGGTAATCCGGGGCAGGCGAATTACTGTGCTTCAAAGGCAGGTGTTATTGGAATGTCCAAGTCCATTGCCAAAGAATGCGCAACAAGAGGTATCACCGTAAATGCTGTAGCTCCAGGATTTATCAAAACTCCAATGACGGATGTTTTGAATGAAGAGCAGCAAAAAACAATCTTATCAGGAATTCCCTCTGGAAAAATGGGTGAGGCAAGTGATATAGCAAATGCTGTAGCTTTCCTTGCGTCTTCAGAATCAGGGTATATTACAGGGCAGACTATCCATGTGAATGGCGGCTTGCTTATGGTTTAAGGTTTTACTAGCTTGTTATAAAAAATTGTGATAAAAAGCTAGGGACCATATTTTTATTAACTAAAATTGGAAATAATATGAGTGACATTAAAGAAAGAGTAATTGAAGTTGTTTCAAAAAATTTAGATGTAGATAAATCTCGCATCACAGAAGATGCTAACTTTGTCGAGGATCTGGGTGCTGACAGCCTTGACCAGGTAGAGCTAGTAATGGCGTTCGAAGAAGAGTTCGGAGTAGAAATCCCAGATGAAGCTGCTGAAAAAATTAGAACAATCTCAGATGCAGTATCATTCATAAACGAAAATTCAAAATAGTCACATGCGCAGGGTAGTAGTAACAGGTCTAGGAGCGGTAACACCTCTTGGAGGTAATGTTTCTGCTACGTGGAAGAATATCCTTGATTCTAGGTCAGGGGTTATAAAAATTAACCATTTCGACTCTTCTGAACTTACATGTCAGATCGCTGGAATGGTTCCTGGTCCAGATGCAAAGGATGGTTTCGATTATGAAAAATATGTTTCTTCCAAAGATATCAGAAAAATGGATCAATTTATTGTTTACGGCCTAGCGGCAGGTATTCAAGCAATAGAAGATTCCGGTTGGATGCCTGAAGATGAGCATGATCAGGACATGACCGGTGTCATGATTGGTTCTGGTATTGGTGGTTTGAGAACAATTGAAGAAACCTCGATTATGATTAGTGAGAAAGGAGTACGTAGAGTAAGTCCTTTCTTTATACCTGCAAGTTTGATAAATCTCGCTTCTGGGCATTTATCAATCAAATATAACTTTAGAGGTCCAAACCACGCAGTTGTTACTGCCTGTTCAACAGGAGCTCATGCGATCGGTGATGCAGCGAGAATAATTGCTTGTGGTGATGCTAATGTAATGGTTGCTGGTGGAGCTGAAGCAGCGGTTTGCAAAACTGGTATGGCCGGGTTTGCGTCAGCGCGGGCTCTTTCTACATCATATAACGATTCTCCGGAAATAGCATCTCGTCCATGGGACGAAAAAAGAGATGGTTTTGTGATGGGAGAAGGTTCTGGTGTAGTAGTGCTCGAGGAATATGAGCATGCTAAAAAGCGCGGTGCTAAAATCTATTGCGAAGTTGTTGGTTACGGCTTAACAGGTGATGGTTACCACATTACTTCGCCTCACCCAGAAGGTAAAGGTGCTTTCAGAGCTATGGAAATGGCTTTAAAGAAATCAGGGTTAGAAAAATCAGATATTGGTTACGTTAACGCGCACGCAACATCTACTCCAGTTGGAGATAGTATGGAGCTAAATAATGTAGCTAAATTTTTTGCTAATGATCTTGATAAAATTTCTATGTCATCAACAAAATCAGCTATGGGTCATTTATTGGGTGCTGCGGGTAGTGTAGAGGCAATCTTATCAATTTTGGCTATGCAGGACGGAATATTGCCTCCAACTTTGAATTTGGACAATCCTCCAGCGGATAACAAAATTGACCTTGTGCCACATAAGGCTAAAGAAAAGAAGGTTTCGGCGGTTATGTCGAATTCATTTGGCTTTGGTGGAACAAATGCTACACTGATAATGAAGAAAATATAATCATTTCTCTAAATGAAATTGTTAAAGCGTGGAGTTGTTACTCTGCTATTTTTAGTAGGTATTTTTACACTTTTTCTGGTTTTGCCTGGCCCAAATCATCAGAATCAAGAAGTAATTATTGAAAATGGTAGTAGCTATCAAGTAGCCAAAGAGCTGAAACAAAAAGCTGTACTCAGAGAGCCATATAGTTTTTGGTTATGTGTACAGATGCTACGGTTTATGGGCTATATTCAGGCCGGTCAGTATCTTTTTGAACCTTATACTTCTCCTCTTCAAGTTATTTTGAAGATGATAGACGGTGATGTGATGCAGCATAAAATCACAATTCCGGAAGGGATTTACACAAGCCAGGTGCTAGATATAATTAAAGCTGTTCCTTACTTAAAAGGTGAGGTCACATATAAATTTGCAGAAGGCAGCCTTTTTCCAAGTACGTATTATTATAAATATGGCTATACAAGAGATTATATGTTGATCCAGATGAAAACATCTATGTTAATGAATCTCAAAAGTATGTGGGACAGAAGGGATAAAAATTTGCAACTAAAAAACATTAATGATGCCCTAATTTTAGCTTCAATAGTTGAAAAAGAAACTGAGCATGATGATGAAAGAGCACAAGTTGCAGCTGTATTTCTAAATCGTCTTAAAAAGGGGATGAAGTTGCAGGCAGACCCAACAACTATTTATGCAATTACCAATGGTGAGTATGTTCTAAAAAGGCCTTTGACCAAGAAGGATTTATCCATTAAATCACCTTATAACACCTACTATGTCTATGGGTTGCCGCCCACACCAATTTGTAATCCTGGTATTGAGTCGATTCAAGCAGTTATGAATCCTGCAAAAATAGATGCTCTATATTTTGTTTTAAATGACCAGGGAAAGCATAGTTTCTCCTCAAATTACAAAGACCATAAAATTCATGTGCAGAAATTTCGGGAACTTAGCAAAAAGTTAGCTTAGGAAAATATCAATCACTATATAAAATAATATGAAATAGTAGCTTATGATAGCCAAGATAGCGGCTGCTACGTCATCAAGCATTATTCCTAAACCGCCTTCCATTTTTTGGTCAATATAATTGACTGGCCAAGGTTTAAAAATATCAAAAATTCTGAATAGGATAAAAGCTGCTAGAGATGAAATCACGGCTATTTCGAGGTAATTATAATTTATGGGTTTAAGTACTGATAGTTCGATTATTTTATCCGTAAATGGCAACGTGGTAAGTAGAACCAAGTTTTGGCCTACAATCTCATCAATTATAACTTCTTTGGGATCTTTGTTATTTGCTAATTTTGCGTATTTTGAGCAGCTATAAATTGCAATTATACATATTAAAAAATTAAGCCCTAAACTCACACAACAGGCTGAAAAAATATCCGATTTACCTGTTACTGTTTCTATAATAAAGTGAGAAAGCTTGAATAAAATAACAATCATTGGAAATGCTATGATTGATCCAACCGTCCCAGCTCCTTTTTTGAAAAGTTTTCCTAATCCAAAAAAAGTCGTGAATAAAAAATGTGGGTTATAAAAATCAATCACCTTTATTTCTTCTTATAAAAGCAGGAATGTCATAGACCTCTTGGGGAATTTTGTCCTCATTATTTTCTTGATGGGAGAGGTGACTTGCTTCTTGTTCAACATCTGATCTCTCTTCAGATTTTGCTTTTCTAGCAAATTTACTGAATAATTTACTAATTGATTTCTTAAGATCAGAGGTTTTTGCCTCTTCGTTATCCGATGGGTTATTAACTTCTACATCAAGATTTAACTCCAAGTTTGGACCCAAATTTTGTTCTTTTGCATCAAGTTGTTTTTGCTCTCCATTTGCTTCAGGGTGAATTGTGCTGTGTGTAACAGTTGTTTCGTCTATGGTTACATCGCCATTTTCTTCAATCACTGCCTTGCTTGAAGATGTTTTAACCTGCGAGATTGTAATTTTACTCTTTTGGTCAATACCTGTTGCAACAACAGAAACTCTCATTTTTCCACTAACATTCTCGTCGAAAGTAGAGCCAAAAATAATATTCGCGTCTTCATTCTCTATTTCATCCCGGATACGGTTTGCAGCTTCATCAACCTCAAATAAAGTCATGTCATTACCACCAGTGATATTTATTAGAACTCCTTTAGCTCCTTTCATTGAAGCATGAGAAAGTAGAGGATTTGATATTGCAGCCTCAGCTGCTTTAACAGCCCTATCTTCACCTTCGGCTTCACCAGTTCCCATCATGGCTTTGCCCATTTCGCTCATAACAGTTTTGATGTCAGCAAAATCTAGATTAATTAAGCCAGGCATCACCATTAAATCTGTGATTCCTCTCACGCCAGTGTGAAGCACATCATCTGCCAACAAAAATGCCCCTGCGAATGTAGTATTCTCATTTGCTACTCTAAAAAGATTTTGGTTAGGTATAACTATCAACGTGTCAACATATTGCTCGAGCTGCTCAATCCCTTTTTCAGCCGTTCTCATCCTGTGAGAGCCCTCAAAATGGAAAGGTTTAGTTACCACACCTATTGTTAAAATACCTTGTTCCTTGGCAGTTTTAGCAATAATTGGTGCAGCACCTGTTCCAGTTCCACCGCCCATTCCTGCAGTAATAAAAACCATATTACTATCTTGCAAATTATCAATAATTTGCTCTGCAGCTTCTTCAGCTGAGGCAGCCCCTACTTCTGGCAGCGCTCCTGCGCCGAGCCCTCTAGTGATCGTTTCTCCTAGCTGAATTTTGTTTGGTGCCAAGGAATTTGCCAGTGCCTGCGAATCAGTATTTGCGGCAACAAATTGAGCACCTTTTAGATTAGCAGAAATCATATTATTTATTGCATTGCCACCAGCTCCACCTACTCCAAATACAGTAATTGTTGGCTTTAACAGGACATTTTCTGGTACTGTGATTTTTAGTGACATAACAATAATTTCCTACTTGTTTTACTAACGACGATTATATACGAGCTTGTTAAATATGAGTATATAAATCTGTCAATCATTATTCAATAGCTTACAAAGATGTAACATAGTTGTTTATATCTTCTAAACTCTGTAGAGATTTTGTTTCGACATCTTTATCTATTCTTTTTATTAGCCCGCTGAGGACCTTACCAGGACCGACCTCGATAAACTCGGTTACACCTAATTTAATCATTTTTTGTATAGATTCAGTCCACCTTACTGTCCCAGTTACTTGAGTGATAAGATTTGCTTTAATTTTGTCAGGATTATTTTCGCTATTTGCTGTGACATTGGCGATTAAATCTAATGATGGTTTATTAAAATTTATTCTATCAATATATGAAGCTAGTTTTTCTTGAGCTGGCTTCATCATGCTGCAATGGAAGGGAGCGCTCACGTTTAATTTTATTGCCTTCAATCCTTTTTCTTTAGAGAGTTCAATTGCTTTGTCGATAGCATCATTAGTTCCACTTAGAACTAATTGACCAATTGAGTTATCATTAGCAATCTCACATATTCCCTTAGTAATTGATTGGCAAATTTCGTTGGCAGTTTCTTTGTCGCTTCCGAGCAAAGCAAACATTGTGCCTTTACCTTGAGGAACTGCTTCTTGCATTGCTTGCCCTCTTATTTTTAGAATATTAGCAGCATCTCTTAGTGATATAGAATTTGCTGCTGTTAATGCACTAAATTCACCTAGCGAGTGCCCTGCGATATATTTTCCTGTTTCGGAGATGGCTTTCCCCGTTGCATGTTCTAGGACTCGTGCTGTTGCGACAGAACATAGCATCAGAGCTGGTTGTGTGTTTTCTGTCATTGTAAGCTCTTCAGCGGGCCCTTCAAAAATTATTTTTGATAGATTTTGCCTGAGCGTATCATCAACCTCTTGGAACATTTCTCTGACGAAGCTAAACTCGTCATATAAATCTTTGGACATTCCAACTTTTTGTGAGCCTTGGCCTGGAAATATATATGCAATTGTCATCGAAAAACCCTAATTTTGATAGTTAGCTGCATTATACAGCAAGTGCAAAACTTGCAAAGTCTTTTTAAAAAGGTTAAAAATCAATGAAATTTTTTAGTGAAATGATGTTTAAAGATCTTGGTGAAAAACTCAATAAAGTTTTTAGCAAATTAACAGGTGTTGGTTTTATAAGTGAAGAGCACATAAACACTGCTCTTAGGGAAATCAGAGTGGCCTTACTTGAAGCTGATGTTTCACTGGATGTGGTGAGGGAATTCACTAAGATTGTTAAAGAAAAAGCTCTAGGAAAAGAGGTTCTGGATAGTGTAACGCCTGGCCAAATGGTTGTTAAAATAGTTCAAGATACGATTCAAGAATTGCTAACATTTGAGTCTGGTCACGAAATCAATCTAAAAGCAAAACCGCCTGTGATTTTGTTAATGTTAGGATTACAAGGGTCAGGTAAAACCACAACAACTGTGAAGATTGCTAACAAAATCGCTAAAGAGAAAAATAAGAAAATTTTAGTAGCTTCGCTGGATATATACCGGCCAGCTGCTCAACAGCAATTAGAGATCTTAGCAAAAAAGGCTCATATAGATTCGCTGGAAATCGTAAGTGGTCAAACGCCAAAAGAAATCACGGAACGTGCTGTTAAGCAGGCAAAAAAAGGCTTATATGATATATTGATCCTTGATACGGCAGGTAGGCTGCATCTGGACGATGAGTTGATGCTGGAAGTAAAAGAGGTCGCGAATATCTCTTCGCCAACTGAGAAGCTGCTCGTTGTTGACTCGATGACTGGTCAGGATTCCGTCAATGTTGCCAGAGAGTTTAATGAAAAAGTAGGCGTTACAGGTATCGTAATGACTAGAATAGATGGCGATACTCGTGGTGGTGCCGCCTTGAGTATGAGCTATGTAACTAATTGCCCAGTAAAGTTTCTTGGTGTGGGGGAAGCTGTTGATGAAATTGAAATTTTCTATCCAGAGCGTATTGCTTCAAGGATTCTTGGTATGGGTGATGTCGTATCTTTGGTTGAGAAAGCGGCAGAGCTAGTTGATGAAAAAGAAGCGGCAGAGCTAGAAAAAGCTATGCAAAAAGGCAGGTTTGATTTGGACCAGCTGGCAACTCATCTAGGGAAAATAAAAAAAATGGGAGGAGTTACAAAGTTGATGGGAATGATTCCTGGCCTGAACAAGCTAACGGGTTCGATTAATGCTGAAAAGATTGCTGGAGATGGTGAGGTTGATAAGCAGATTGCCATTATTCGCTCAATGACAAAAGATGAGAAAAAATTTCCTAAATTATTAAACGCCTCAAGGAAGATAAGAATTGCTAAAGGTTCTGGTACACAAGTTCAGGATGTAAATAAGCTAGTGAAAAATTTCCTGAAAATGCAAAAAATGATGAAGAAATTTAGCTCAATGGATAAGTCGTCTCTTATGAGAGGCGGCATAGATCAATTAATGCGGTAATAACTATATGCTCAGAGATTTGTTAGTTCTTATTATTTCTTTTTTTGCCCTTTCTGCATATGCGGAAAAAGATTTGGTTTTTGTAAATAAAAGTTACTCTAAGGATTTATCTAACAGTGTTCGTTTGTATAAGTCTTTTGAGGAATATGTTGAGGAAAAAGTAGATTTCTATGTTATTGTGCCTGGAAAGGAAATTGATTTATTCAAAAAGGCTTTTCATGAGCAACAAAACAGAGGCGAGATAAAAGAATCACCAATTTTTATGGATGAGAAAGTTGTAGTAGATGCGTGCGGCGAGGATGCATACAACAAAATTACAACCCAGAATGGTTGGTATGTACAACAAGCTGTAAAAATGTGTTTTGGAAAAACTGGAATAGCAAAAAATTACTTCACTATGGACTCTGATATATATTTTACAAGAAAATTTACAACCAAAATCCTTTTTAAGGATGGGCAAGCAAAAACATTGTCTCCACGAATACTGAAAAAAAATAATAAAGAGCGGTTTTTCAAAAATCCGGGAATGAGAATACATTCTAAAGTTAAGAAAGTTTTAGATGATAAAACAGATAACTATAATTATATGGTGGCAGGATATGCAATGTGGTCTTCTGATATAGTTAGAGGACTTGAGAGCTACGTATGGGGAAAACATGGTTATGATTTAACGGACTTACTCATAATAGTTCCATATGAAATGCAATGGTATGGAGAGTTTATACTTAATCACATGCCTGAGAGATTTTTTCCTCTAAGGGCATTATTTACCCTGACGGAAGATAAAAATATGCGTTCATGCCCTCCGACAAATGGATACCCTTGGGATTTTGGTGTTCTGTATAATAATGTCAAGGGCAAGAAATATAAAAACAAATGTTCTAAACTAAAAACCTTTTTGAAGGTAAATGAAAAAAGAATAGGGCGTTGGATTAGAATAGCTAAAGGGCAGAACGTATAGTTGCTGGTTGTAACCAGCCATGCGCTACTCCTAGGCTTTTACTGTGAATTGACAGCGTCAACCAAACTTAAGTAACATTTTTTAGCTCGATATCCAACTTCTTTGAAGAACCCAATCACATAAAAAACATAATTAGATAATTTTGGCATTTTTTCCCTAAATTCTTGCGCACTAATAAAAAATTTATATTGTGGGCGGATTTTATAGTCGTTTAAAAAACTTAAATCATATCCCATATAATTCAGCCAACAATAAGCCATAAAATTAATATGTCCTCTGTACATAAAGTTATAATACGACATTGGTTTGATTTTTGGAGTGTAATATGCGAATTTAGTATGGGTTTTCAGAGGTATTCCTTCAAGGGACCAGATTGTCTGAGGAGTGCCTATTGACGTCATTTCTTGTAAAGCCTCCTTTTTCCATAAAGCTACCTGTAATGTTGTGAAGCATTCTGGTCCATTAGGGTCTTTGTAATTTAAGTAGCTTAGACCATCCACCTTTTCCTTGCCAAAGGCGCAGCGAGGGCGTATTTCTGCGTAATCAAGATTATTTTTCTTCGCGGCATTGACTATGTTGATAATTTTGTCTTCCGAGACATCGTCATCTATAAAATAGTCATCTTGTATGTAAAGCACATATTTTGTTTGTACATGTTTTAGCGTTTCGGCAATATTGCCATTCCACCCTAATTGAATAGGGGACTTTACCACAGTAACACGAGGGTCGGAAAAATCTTTAGTATTGCTAACTAACAAAATTGGAACTTCCTTGTTATAAGTCTTTAGAGAGGGCCAATACTTGAAAAGCAAATCGAAAAAGACCGGCCATAAATTGGCAAATTTATCGTAAGAAGAGACCAAAATCGTGACATCATCCAAATTTCTTTCTTTTGTTTCAGCAAAGGCGTTGTTTGTGCTACAAAAAATTATAGCAAATAAAACACATAATCTTTTTAACATGTTAGTTCAGCAATCAAAATTTTATGGATTCTAGCATGAGGATTGCTGTAGTCAATAGGAGCAATGGTTTGTTTTGAAATTAGCTGGAGAAATTGTAGAAATTTTGCTTGACTAAATTTAGCAAAATGATAAATTCTACCCTCACTAGTTTTTTGTTAAAGGTAAAACATGGGAAAAGCCAAGACAGCAAGTAAAAATAACCCAACAGCACGTGCTAGTGCTAAGGTATATAAGTTTAATGATAAGGTGGTAAAACCTGTAAAGCTTATTAGTCAGGGTAGAAAATATATGGCTGTGCAGTATGATAATGGTCAGTTAGCTGTTGATGAAAAAGGGAATCCTGTTCCTTGGGGCAAAATTAGAGGCCAATAAATTAATTAGAGAATGAAATGCCAAAACTAAAAACAAAGTCAGGTGTAAAAAAGAGATTCAAAGTGTCTGCTACAGGTAAAGTAATTTCTGCTCAGTCAGGAAAAAGACATGGTATGACAAAAAGATCAAAGAGACATATCAGGCAACAAAGAGGTACAACAGCTCTTTGCAAGGCTGATGCGACCATTGTAAAACAATTTATTCCTTATTCAGCTTAGGTTAGCAGGAGAATATTATGGCAAGAGTAAAATCAGGCGTAACAACAAAAGCAAGACATAAAAAAATCTTGAAATTAGCCAAAGGCTTCAGGGGAAGAGCAAAATCATGTTTCCGTGTTGCTGTTGAAAAAGTTGAGAAGGCTTTACAATATGCATATAGAGATCGTAGAAATCGTAAACGTGATTTCCGTGCACTATGGATTCAAAGAATTAATGCTGCAGTGAGAGACCATGGTCTAACATATGCCAAATTTATTGGTGGCATGAATAAAGCAAATATAATTGTTGACCGTAAAATGCTTGCTGAGCTCGCGGTTAATGATCAAAAATCATTTGCAGCAATTGTTGATAAGGTGAAGCAGGCTCTTAAAGCTGCTTAGTTAGCTTTAGAGGGTTTAGCAATGTCTAATTTAACATCTCAAGTTAAATCTAATATAGAGAAAATAAAAGATATATCTGATCTTAAGGCTCTTGAGAGTAATAAGCAGGTTTTTTTTGGCAAGAACGGTGTTTTGGTTGTTGAGCTAAAGAACCTTAATCTTTTGCCTGCAGAAGAAAAAAAAGAAAAAGGCAAGGAAGTAAATCAACTTAAAAACGAACTTCTGGAAGCCTATGAAATCAGAAAAAAAGAAATTTCAGATGAGATAATTCGTCAAAAACTTCAAGATGAAGCAATTGATCTCTCCCTTCCTCCCAGAAATACAAAATCAGGAAGTATACATCCACTTACTCGGGTAAAGCAAGAAGTGCTCGAAATTTTTGGTTCTATGGGGTTTTCGTTTAGAGATGGCCCAGAAATTGAAAATGATTATTATAATTTTGAAGCACTAAATATCCCTGCGCATCACCCAGCAAGGGATATGCATGATACTTTCTATATTGATCACAATGAGTCAAGACATGTGTTAAGAACACATACTTCTTCAGTTCAAATCAGAGCAATGGAGAATGCTAAACCTCCCTTTAAATTTGTTTCAGTTGGACGCGTTTTTCGGTGTGATTACGACGCTACCCATACACCGATGTTCCATCAGGTTGAGGGTGTGTATATTGATAAAAAAGTCCATATGGGGCATTTAAAGGGTTGCCTTCAGGAATTTTTAAGCAAATTTTTTGATCAAGATAAAGTTGATATGCGGATGCGCCCTAGCTATTTTCCTTTTACTGAGCCATCAGCTGAGGTTGATATAGCCAGAGACGAAGGTGGGAAATGGCTTGAGATATTAGGATGCGGTATGGTTCATCCAAAGGTTTTGCAAAATGTTGGCATTGATCCGGACGAATATCAAGGATTTGCCTTTGGCATGGGGCTTGAGAGAATTACCATGCTAAAATATGGCATGAAGGATTTAAGGCCTTTCTTTGACGGGGATATTAGATGGTCTAAAAAACATGGGTTTAAATATTTTGATTTTCCTTCAATTTTCAAGGAGGCAAAAAAATGAGATTCACCCTATCTTGGTTAAAAAAATTTCTTGAAACTGATGCTGATATATATCAAGTAGCCGATGCATTAAATAAAATTGGTCATGAAGTTGAAGAAATAATCGATCCAGCAAAAAACTTAGCACCCTTTATTGTTGGTGAGGTGAAAGAGAAAAAGCCTCATCCTGATGCTGACAAATTAAATATATGCCAAGTATTTAATGGTATAGATGTAAAAATAGTTGTTTGTGGTGCCTCTAACGTAGCAGCCGGACAAAAGATTGTTTTAGCTCAGCCTGGTGTTGAAATACCAGCGAATGGTCTGAAGATAAAAATTTCTAAAATTAGAGGTGTCGAGAGTAACGGAATGATTTGCTCGGAAGAAGAGTTAGGCCTTGGATCCGATAGTGATGGCATTATGGTTCTTAATGAAGATGCTGAGCCTGGTAAGCCATTTTTGGATATCCGCCCAGATCTTTCCGACCCAATCATTGAAGTATCTATAACCCCTAACAGATCTGATTGCCTAGGTGTATATGGTATCGCAAGAGATTTAGCTGCTTATGGTATTGGTCGATTAGTAGAGCTGAGAGTGGATATGCAAGAACGCAGTTTAGCTTCGAGTAAAAGCATTATTATACAAGATGGTATGTGCGAAGCTTTTGCATCTATCTATATTGAAAACACAAATAATTGCGAAAGCCCGTCATGGTTGAAGTCTTATTTGAGAGCTGCAGGATGTAATGCAAGAAATTTTGCTGTTGATATAACAAATTATATAAATTTCTCTTTGGGAAGACCTCTTCATGTTTTTGACGCAGATAAAATCTCAGGAAATCTAGTTGTTCGTAAAGCAAAAAAAGGGGAAGCTTTTAAAGCTCTGGATGGTAATGAGCATATTCTTACTGACCTAGATGTTGTTGTAGCGGATGAGAAAGAAGTGCAAGCTTTAGGTGGCATTATTGGAGGCGATTTGAGTAAGTGTGAGAATGAAAGTCATAACTTATTACTAGAATCTGCTTTATGGGATCCAATTGCTATCGCAAAAACGTCAAAAAGGCATAAAATTGAAAGCGACGCGAAATATCGATTTGAGCGTGGAGTAGATCCTATGATGACGGTCTTAGGTTTAGAAATTGCAGCCGATATGATAAGCAAATATTGCGGTGGGCAAGTTTATAAAACTAACCTTGTAGGTAACGTTTCATGTGAAACAAAAATTATTGATTTTGATGTATCTCTCGTAAAGAACCTTGCTGGGATTGATATCCCGAAGGAAAAAATAATCCTGATTTTAGAAGATCTGGGTTTTAATGTGGAGGATAATCAAGCTCTTTTAAAAGTGAAGGCGCCAACATGGAGGCATGATATCAACATTCCTGCTGACTTGGTTGAAGAAGTTATTCGAATTTATGGTTATGATCAAATTCAGGAAGTTACATGCATTGGTAGCTCTTCGGAAAAGATACTCAATGCTAAAGAAGGCGCGATAGGAAATATTCCTACGATACTTGCTGCGAATGGTTTCGATGAAGTAATAACATGGTCATTTATTGATTCTAAAAGGGCTAAGAAATTTGGTTTGGATGTAGAGCAAACACACCTAAATAATCCTATTAGTAGTGAGATGGATTGTTTGAGGCCAACATTGATACCTAATTTAGTAGAAATAATTGAAAAAAATACTAGTAGGTCCATCAATAACATTTCTTTGTTCGAGACTGGAAGTGTGTATTTCTCTTCTGAGATTGGAGACCAGGCGCAATATCTAGCAGGAGTTCTTACAGGGCAAAAGAGTGACAAAGATATTTTCGGTGAAGCTCGGAAATTTGATATATTTGATGCTAAAGATGCAATATTCAAAGTTCTTGAGGTTTTTGGATATAGTGAATTTGAGATTACATGTCAGCAAGATGGTTCTGCTCTTGGCTATATGCACCCTGGGAGAACGGCAAATATTATTTTGCGGGGCAAAAAAGTAGGTTACTTTGGTGAGTTACACCCGCAGCTTAATGAATTGCTAAAACTAAAAAATCGGGTGATTTGTTTCGAGATAAGTCTAGATTTGGTAGAGATTAATAAAAGCAAATTTTCTGATTACATTATTTCTGATTATCAGCCGGTTAAAAGAGATTTTGCTTTCTTACTTGATAAACAAGTTAAAGTGGGCGAGGTTCTTCTAGCTACCAAAAAACTAGATAGAAAGATTCTGCGCGAAGTGAATTTATTTGATCTTTATGAGGGAGAAAGAGTTGAGGAGGGGAAGAAATCAATAGCTATGTCTGTGACTCTTCAATCGGAAGCAAAAACTCTTGATAATACAGAAATTTCAGATTTATCAGATAAAATAATAGATCTTGTTCAAAAAAGATTCGGCGGGATATTACGCGACAGCTAAAATAAGATAAGAGGAAATATGAGCTTTAGAAAAGAAAGTGATTCTATTGGTGAAATTAAAGTTGAATCATCCAAGTTATGGGGAGCTCAGACTCAAAGATCTATTGAGAATTTTGCTATTAGCTCTGAAAAAATGCCAATCGAGGTAATTCATGCATATGCAAAATTAAAAAGATGCGCTGCCATTGCCAATGCTAAACTCGGTTTGATTGACGAAAGTACGTTGAATTTAATTGTTTTTGCAGCTGAAGAAGTAATTAGTGGAACATATGACGACCAATTTCCTTTGTTAGTATGGCAAACTGGTTCTGGAACCCAAACCAACATGAATGTGAATGAAGTTATTTCTAATATTGCAATTCAAAAAGCTGGTGGTGTTTTGGGGAGTAAAAACCCCGTTCATCCAAATGATCATGTGAATATGGGGCAGTCATCAAATGACTCCTTCCCTACTGCTATGCATATCGCAGTTCTAGAAAAAATTCATGAAGATTTATTGCCATCACTAAAAGAAATTTCACATGCTCTACAAAAAAAGAGCAATGAATTTAAAGATGTGGTGAAAATAGGCAGAACTCACATGCAAGATGCAACACCTCTTACATTAGGGCAGGAATTTTCTGCTTACGTTACACAGATGGAGTTTGGCATAAAAAGAGTAGAGAATTGTTTAGAAAGAATCGAAATGCTTGCTTTGGGCGGCACTGCCGTAGGCACAGGATTGAATAGTAAAGAAGGTTTTGTTGACCTCTTCATTACAGAATTAAATAAATATACTGGCAAAAATTTTAAGACTGCACCAAATAAGTTTGAAGCACTAGCAGCTAATGATGCAATGGTAGAGTTCTCTGGTGCTCTGAACACAATAGCAGTTAGTTTGATGAAAATCGCAAATGATATTAGGTTGTTAGGTTCTGGGCCTAGATGTGGTATAGGAGAAATAATACTCCCTTCAAATGAACCGGGATCTTCTATAATGCCCGGAAAAGTAAATCCTACGCAGTGTGAGGCGATTACAATGGCCTGTGCGCAAGTAATGGGAAATAATACAACCATTTCGATAGCTGGTTCGAACGGTCATCTTGAGCTCAATGTTTTTAAACCAGTTATTATCTATAACGTTCTGCAATCAATGCAACTAATCTCAGATGGATGCAGAAATTTTGTTAAGAAATGTATCGATGGTATTGAAGTGAATTTTGCAAGGGTTACAAAATTTGCAAATGAATCTCTAATGTTAGTAACGGCACTCAATCCACATATAGGTTACGACAAGGCTGCTAAAGTTGCAAAAACTGCCTTTGAAGATAATATAACTTTAAAAGAGGCAGCTGTGAAATTAAATATATTGACTGAAGAACAATTTGATCAGTTGGTTGACATCAATAAAATGATTCAAAATAAATAATTTGTTCCATATCATATTTAGAGGTGCTAGACTTAAAAGAAAAAAGTCATGGATCCGGTTGCAAAACAAATTTCTCGAGATATAGATTCTGGAAAATATTTTTCAGAGGCGCGTGAGTGGTACAGTCAGATTTTTTTAAAACCAGCTTTTGAAACAGCAATAATGTATTTTTATGTGATGTGCGCATCAGTTATTTTATGCATTGTTGCAGTAAATCTATACTCTATTTTTCCGACTTCAAAAAAAATTACAGTGGTTGCAAAATTAGACAATACCTTGTCATATTATCCTGTAATAAAACGCGTTAACGGTAATTATGAGCAAAATATTGCAGAATTCATAGCAAGCAGATATGTAAAAGCGCGCGAATCTTTTGTCCCTGATAGATTTCCTTTAAATTATAAATTTGTATATAGAAACTCAAGCCCTCAAATTTTTAACACATATCAAGAGGCTGTTTCTACAAATAATCCAAATAGTCCATTGATAACATATGGTTGGAATGGAAAAATTACCGTGCAAATCACAAAAGTGATGCATAATGGCAATAATAAAGTCACAGTGTTATTTACAAGAAAAGGTCTTGATAATTATAATCGAGTTTTATTTGCGCAAAACCTTGAAGCAATGATAGACTATGTGCAAGGGAAAATAGACTTTGATGTTAAAAAAAGTTCTCCTATTGATTTTAAAGTTCGTTCTTACGTTGTAAAGGAAATTAAGGCTTGAATAGATGATCAGATATTTAATTAGTTTGTTGGTGTTGTTGACATTTGCCATTAATGCTCATGCAGCCAGAGCGCCTCGTGCAACCTCAAGTGATACCAGATTAAGAGTTTGGAGTTATGACCCTAATATTATATTTAAATATACAGGGTATATCGGATACCAGGGGAGCATAGTTTTTGATGATGGAGAAACTATAGATACAATCTCTATGGGTGATCCTACAGGATGGCAAATTATTACCTCAGCTAACAGGCTTTTCTTGAAGCCTACAAGCACAGATGCAACGACAAACATGACTCTCATAACAAACCAGAGATTGTATTTTTTTGAGATGCATGCTGAAGAAGCGGACAGTATTAATGACCCAGGATTGGCATTTCAGGTAAAGTTTTTATATCCGTCTAATGACAATATTATGAATTTTTCAAATGTAAATGCTGACCTTCCTGATCTAACAGATAAAAGCAAATATAATTTTGATTACACTGTAAGTGGTTCAAATCTAATTGCTCCAATTAAAATTTTTGATGATGGGGTCTTTACATATTTTGAATTTAGGGATAAAAACCAACCTATCCCTGCTTTCTTCAGTGTGTTATCAAACGGAGAAGAAGCTATGGTAAATTACCAAGTGAAAGGTGATTATATAGTTCTGACCTCGGTATCAGATAAATATACATTGAGATATGGAGATGAAGTCACGTGTGTATTTAACGAAAAATTTTCTTTAGGTTCAGACAGGGGAAAAGAAAATAATTAATCTCATAAGGCATAAATAATGAAAATCAAAGATTTTGTTCCGCGTATCAATGAAGACGGGTATATTTTTATATTAATATTCGCCGTTATAGCTCTATTTTTGAGTTTGTTCAGCACAACTCTAGGATGGATAGGGTTGATTTTAACTGCATGGTGTGTTTATTTTTTCCGCGACCCAGTCAGAATAACGCCTGACTCAGATGATTTAGTGATCAGCCCAGCTGATGGCGTAGTATGTAAAATTGAGGAAGTAAACTTTCCGAAGGAATTGGGTTTGGAAAGCAAAAAAGGTATTAGAATTAGTATTTTTCTAAATGTTTTTGACGTGCATATTAATAGATTGCCTGTAAATGGTGATATCATGAATTTACATTATCATCCTGGAGCCTTCTTTAATGCAAGTTTGGATAAGGCTAGTGAGCAGAATGAAAGACAATATGTGCATATCAAAACTAGGAATAAAAAAGATCTAGTTGTTACTCAAATAGCAGGTCTAGTCGCTAGAAGAATCGTTACTTTTATAACTGAAGATTCAAAATCAGTTATCGGAAGTAGATTTGGTCTCATTAGGTTTGGTAGCCGTGCAGATGTTTATTTACCTGAGGGTGTTCAGCCGATGGTAAAAGAAAAACAGAGAATGATTGCTGGTGAAACAATACTTGCCTCTTTGTCTAACAAAGGTCCTTCAGTTAAAAATTATATATCAGAATAAATGTCAAAAAAAATAGTAAAACCTAAGGAAGGTCCTATACAAGGGCTGCCTATTTACCGTCTAGTTCCAAGTATCGTAACTATTGTTGCTCTGTGCGTGGGGCTTACCTCGCTTAGATATGGCTTTGATAGTAAGTGGGATCAGAGTTTATTATTACTTATAGTCGCAGCCTTTTTGGACGGCATGGATGGTAGGATCGCTAGATACCTTAAGGCAACTAGTGACTTTGGTGCTCAACTAGACTCCTTAGCCGATTTTGTTAATTTTGGAGTAGTGCCTGCTGTAGTCATATATCTGTGGTCATTAAACGCTATTGAAATAAAAGGTGTTGGATGGGGATTTGTATTGGTTTATGCGGTTTGTATGGCATTAAGACTTGCTCGATTTAATACCATGGCTGAAGCCAAATATGAATGGCAAGATAAATTCTTCTTAGGTGTTCCTGCCCCGTTTGGTGCCATGTTGATAGTTTTACCAATGATGTTAGAAATACAATTTCCAGCAGTTGAATGGTTGAGCAACCCATGGATTATCGGCGCGTATATGCTTTTAGTAGCTTTTGCTATGGCTAGCAGAGTGCCTACATTCTCAATAAAAAAGATTCAAATCTCAAAAGAGAATATGACAATTTTGTTGGCCTTTATAGGGTTCTTGGTCGCTTCGTTAGTGATTAACCCATGGTTAACATTATCAATTATCTGTGCCTCATATATTATATCAATTCCATTTAGCGCCTATATTTTTGTGCAGAGATATAAAAAGTAAATCGATTTTCGGGAAAGCCAAAAATTAGATATATAGAAGCAGTTCTGAGAATTTGTTTATTACTTTAGATGCTCCTGCATTTAATAAAGCTTTCTCCTTTTTCTGATAAATTTCTTCATTATATTTTTTAGGTATTATACCAATAGCCCTAATATTTGCACGATGAGCTGCAGTTACTCCAATCACAGTATCTTCTAATACCAAGCAATCAGAGGCTTTTACGGACCCCATTTCTTTTGCAGCATGTAGAAACAAATCTGGGTGGGGTTTTGGATTTTGCACTTCTTCGCTAGTAAAAATTCTATCATCAGCGAAAAATTTATCGATTCCAACGAATCCCATATATTTCTTTACAAGCTCTCTTTGTCCATTTGAGGCAACACAGAAAGGGATTTTTAGTTTTGGCAATGTTGAAGTGACATAATCTATCGCCTTTAATTCTTTGGATGCAATTTCTAGGGCTAAATTATTAAACTGATGAATAATTTCTTCAATTTCAGTAATTCCATCTTTTTGCATGATATCAATTAGATCTTTTTTACTCAAACCGACGAATTTTTCGAAAGTATCAGTAAAATTATATCCTCTATAACCGAGAGAGCTAACAATTTGTGAGATTGCTAAGATATTAATCGCTTCGCTGTCTACAAGAGTTCCATCAAAATCAAATAATATTAGCTTTGTGGACATTTATAAATTTATCCCCCATTGAAAAGTAATTGATTCTTTGCCGGGGTTTTTCTCGGACAATCCCGCATTTGATGTATGTGAAATTGCTATTCCTGCTTCCATTCTATCACTAAATATCTTCCATAATTCAATTTGGGTTCTTATTTGGAACTTCCTTCCTAAATCTTTGTTATGGCCCTTCATATACAGACCCGGAGTCAATGTAAAATTTACTCTATAAGATTCAGATATGTCTTTATAAAGACTGACACCTGCATATAAAAACTTAGCTTCTTTATTTGCAAGCATTATTCCAGCGAGTGGGCTGAGAAAATGATTTAATGCAGCTCTATATTCCAACCTATATTCCAAATCTTGGCTTTTTCTAAAATTAAATTTCCCGATACCAAGCACTATCTTATTAGCACAGGCTTGCTCTGTGTAAATAAATGCAAAAATAAAATAGAATAATAATCTGGGCATGCTACTAAAATTTATAAATTATCTCCGCAAATGAGAAGAAAATTCTAGACGTCTTGGGATGATTTATCAATCTGTATTATAAGGCTAGCTAGTATAATTACAACTATACCTATTTGTTGAGAGGGCTTAATTGTCTCTGAAAGTATAAGATGTCCGATAGCGATTGCAAATATTGGTTCAAAAACCGATGTTATGGCAATTTTTGTAGAGCTAATTTTTTTCATTGCGTAAAGCATCAAGAGAGTAGGAATAATAGTAGAAATTATGGCAAGAACCAGTGTATCACCCCATATCTTGAAATTACCGGGTTGTGTAATATCACCGTTGAAGACAGACAGCAAAAAAAATAAAATGCTATTACCAAAGAATATTGAGAGAGTTGAGCACGCTGCATTTGAACTAGATAATTTTGCATATCTTTTTGTTAAGAATAAATATAAAGCAAAGCTAAATCCCGCTATGAGAGAGAAAATTGCACCTAAATAATTTAGGTTGCCAGCTTTATTCATTGGTGAGATTATATATACCCCAATTAAACTTAGCAGAACAGCTAATATAATATGTAAAGAAACAACCTGCTTATTATAAATCCAGCTGAAAAATACATTGAAAATTGGGAATATAAAGAAAATTGACATAGCTCTTCCTATGCCGAGGCGTTGGCTTGCAAAAAAACAGCACGAGGTTGACACAGCATAACAAACAGATAAACAAAATGTTTCGAAAGACACTAAGTTCCTGGAATCAAATTCTGATGAATGAAAAAAATATATGAAAAATCCCATCAATATGAATGAAATAAAAAATCGCCAAAATAACATATTATATATTGATATTTCAGAATTGATTATTTCAGTTCCATAATATCCGACCGTTCCATATAGTGATGCAGAGATTATTGCCAGGAACAGGTAAAAAATATTTGAAGATTTTATTCTCCTAAAAATAACGCTTACCGATCATGTATTCGAGGTCATTGTAATAGAAAAAAAATATTTTGTAAAATTAGAGTGGCTAAATATATATATTATTGCACTTTGAGTATTAATGAATATACTTTTTATAATTTTAGGGCATTTCAAATTATGAAAAAAATATTGAGTATTTTATTATTATGTATATGCGCTGCATGTTCTAGTAATAAAAATAAACATGTAGAGATTGAACAGGTTTCAGCAGAGATTCTTTATGAAAAGGGTGAAAAGGACCTTGAAAAAGGTGACTATAAAGATGCGCTGAAAAATTTTAATAGGGTCGCGTATGAATATCCATATCATAACCTAGCCGCCAAGGCTCAGGTGATGGAAGTTTATACGAATTATTTGATGGGTGAATATGACCTTGCAGTTGTTGTTGCTGATCAGTATGTAAAATTGCATCCAGCAAACAGCGAAGTGCCATACGTTTTATATCTAAAGGCTCTGTCATATTATAACCAAATTGATATACCATATAGAGATCAGGAGAATACATATCAGGCGAAAAAAGCATTCTTACATCTGATGAAACGTTTTCCTAACTCGCAATATGCAAGAGACGTAAAAGTTAAATTAGAGTTGGTAAATGACCATATTGCAGCCCATGAAATGATAGTTGGTAGATTCTATTTAAGCCGAGGAAGTATTTTATCAGCGATCAAGCGTTTTCAAAAAGTTGTAGAAAGCTATAGCAGAACTTCTCACATAGAAGAGGCCCTATATAGATTAGTGGAATCATATAACTTCTTGGGTTTGAAAGATGAGGCTAGAAAAAATGCTGCTGTTCTAGGGCATAACTACCCTGCGAGCAAATGGTATAGAGAAAGCTACAATATAGTCCAAAACTGATACCGACAATGTTAGAGAATTTATCTATCAGAAACTATCTCATTCTAAGAGAGGTGGATGTAGATTTTTGTCAGGGGCTATCAGTATTAACCGGCCAAACGGGAAGCGGTAAATCAATTTTACTTGATGCTATTGAAGTTGTGCTTGGCCAGAAGCAAATCAAAAAGGATATTGTTAGTTCGGATGAAAAGGACACATCAATATCAATTAGTTTTTCAGTTAAGAGCGGCTCAAATATAGAGAAATTCTTATTTGAACATAGTCTGGAATCCGAAGAAAAAAACGAGCTGATAATTCGCCGTATCTTTAAGAAAAACGGGTCACAAAAAAACTATATTAATGACCAGCCAATATCAATATCTGTTCTCAAGCAATTGGGAAGACTGCTTTTAGATTACAACTCTCAGGGTGATCAATTTAAGCTGCTAAATAAAAATTCCTACAAAACCTTAGTTGATCAGTATGGTAATCATGGGGATATTCTTACAAATTTATCAGAAATTTATCATAGATATGTTGAAGAAAAAGATAGTTTTGAAAATTTGAAGCGACTTGAAGAGGCCAGAAAGAAGGAAATTGATTATTTGCATCATACCATTGCCGAAATAGAAAAGCTTAATCTTACTGAGAATGAGGAAGAAGTCTTAGATCAAAAAAGAAGAAAATTCTTAAATTATGAAAAAACCAGGCAGATTTATCAAGAAGTTGCGGAGCTGTTATCAGAGAGAGAGGGGGCTGTCTCTCAGAATATTCTCAAAATGATCAAAACCTTAAGCTCTTCTTCAATGACACAAACCAAAGAGAATGAAGAAATAATTGCTGGTTTAGAGAATGCATTGCAATCTGTGCAAGATGTTGAAGCAAGAATAGAGGAGCAGTTTGGTGATCTTGAGTCTGAAGACATAGATCAAATTCAGGAAAGGCTATTTAAAATTCGTGAGATTGCAAGAAAGCATCAATGTCAATCAGCAGAACTTCCTAAGAAGTTGGATGAACTCAAAGCAGAGATTCATAATCTTGAAAATGCAGAGAAATTATGTAAAAAGTCTGAAGAATTATACAAGAAATATGAATCTGAATTTAGGTCCTTGGCAAGTGATCTATCGGCAAAAAGAAAAAAGGTGGCCGAAATCTTGGCTGAGAAAATTCTTAGGAAACTAACAGCCTTAGATTTGAGTAAAGCTAGATTTTCTATCTCAGTTTCATATAACCCAGAACTAATATCACAGGATGGGTCGGATGTGATCAATTTTGAAGTTTCGATGAATCCGGGTATCGCTCTTGCGCCTGTTGATGCGGTTGCTTCTGGTGGAGAGCTTTCCAGATTTCTGTTGGCTATGAAGACGGTTCTTGCTGAACATTTGCCTGTTAGCGTTCTGATATTTGATGAAATAGATTCAGGGGTTAGTGGTAGTGTAGCATCAGCTATAGGTGAAGAGTTAAGAAGCCTCAGCAAATCTAACCAGCTTTTAGTGGTCACCCACTCTCCTCAAATTATTACATTTGCTGATCAGCATTATTTGGTTTGTAAGCAGAATGATAGCGAGCTCAACTATACTGAATCTTCGGTAAAGCTTTTAGATAAGGAAGAGCAGAAAGAAGAAGTTGCTAGATTATTATCTGGGCAAAAAATCACAGAAAACGCAAGAATCTTGGCTGAAGAAATGCTTAAAGGTTAGTTTTGAAAGAGTGGTGCCGGATGTCGGGTTCGAACTGACGACCTACCGCTTACAAGGCGGTTGCTCTACCACTGAGCTAATCCGGCGTATAACTTACTTTGATGTTACTTCATTATAATCGAAAAACATACTAATTTCTCTCTTTGCAGATTCAGGGCTATCTGAACCATGTACTGAGTTTCTATCAATAGACTCTGCAAATTGAGCACGAATTGTTCCAGGAGCTGCATCTTTTGGATTTGTAGCACCCATAACTTCTCTATTTTTTGTTATAGCATTTTGTCCTTTTAAAACTTGAACCACAACAGGTCCTGATGTCATATATTCAACTAGTGAATTATAGAAAGGTCTTCCTTTATGTTCAGCATAAAATTCTGATGCTTGTTCTACAGTCATTGTCATAGGTTTAAAGGCAACCACTTCAAGACCATTTTGTGCAAAAATTTCATTAATTTCGCTTTCTAAATGCCTGCTTACAGCGTCAGGTTTAATAATGGAAAATGTATATTCAATATTCGACATTTTTTCTTTCTCTTTAAATATAAACATAAAAGCGATTACTAGAACTAGCAATAAGGCTATTAATGTTCCTTTGTATTTTTTCATTAATCCTCGCTCAATATCTAGGATATAATTATTAGAAAATTTTTATTAGTCAAGAAATTATTTTGTTAAGCTTATTATAAAAATTAACATCACAAATCCCACTAAAATATTTGACTTGAAGCGGGTAAAGCAGTTTCTTGGTGACTTTGTATCTAACGTGGTAACTTGCCAAATAAAGTGGGAAATTATAGTCATTAAAATAATTATGCTGATATATGAAAAATGTAGTTTTTCTAAATAGATGCTAATCGCAAAGAAAATTATGAAAATCGAATATGTGCTTCCAATAAAAAATTTTGGATTTTTCTCGCAAAAAATAGCAGTTGATTTAACGCCTATAATTTTATCATCTTTGATATCTTGAAAGCCATATATTGTATCATAACCGATGGTCCAAAATATAGAGGCAAAATAGGCTGAAATAGCGCCTAGAGAGGTAGATTCTTGAACCGAGGCATATCCAATTAATATTCCATAATTAAAGGTCAGACCTAAAAAAGCTTGTGGGAAAAAAGTGTATCTCTTCATCAGAGGATATAGAATTACTAGGATTATACTAGCAAATCCGATGTAAATGGATAATGAATTGAATTGTAATAAAACGAAAAGCCCAATTAATGATAATATTAAAACAAGCATTATTGCTTCAGTAACAGAAACCTTGCCACTAGCTATTGGGCGGTTTTTAGTTCTCTCCACGTGTTTGTCAAAGTCTTTATCAAAGATATCGTTAATAATACATCCTGCAGAGCGCATAACTATACTACCGAGTAAAAAAAGTAGGAAATAGGACCAATTGAAATATGGTTCTGCTAAGGCTACTCCCCAAACGCATGGAAAATAGAGCAACAAAGCACCTGTAGGATTTCCTAATCTCATCAGTGCTATATATTGTCGTGCTTTATTAAATATTTGCATTTTCGGTAAAATTAACTAGTTTTATACTCAAATAATTATTAAAGAAGATGAGCAAGATACCAGGACAATATAAACATAATGAAATTGAATCCAAGTGGCAAGAATATTGGCTAAAAAAGGATATTTATGTCTGGGATGAATCTCAAGCTCGAGAAGCAAATTATGTTATTGATACTCCTCCTCCAACGGTTTCGGGTTCTTTGCATATGGGCCATATTTACTCATACACTCAGGCTGATATCATAGCGAGATATCAAAGGATGAAGGGAATGAATGTATTCTACCCAATGGGATTCGATGATAATGGCTTGCCTACAGAGAGGCTTGTAGAAAAAGTAAAAAAAATCCGTCCAAATCAAATGGAGCGGAGTGAGTTTCAGAAAATTTGTTATGGTGTAGTAGAAGAGGCAGAAAAAGAATTTTACAATCTTTTTAACAGTGTTGGTCTAAGTGTTGACTGGAAACAAAAATATCAAACAATAAGCCCTCATTCGCGTAAAATATCGCAAATGTCTTTCTTGGACTTATTTCACAAAAATCACTGTTATAGAGCCATGGAACCTAATTTGTGGGATCCAAAAGATGGAACGGCGCTTGCGCAGGCCGATATCGAAGATAAAGAGATAGAAGGCCATATGGTCTACATAAATTTTTCTGTAAATGGAGCAGAAAAACTTACCATAGCTACGACAAGGCCAGAAATGTTGCCTGCTTGTGTTGCTGTTTTATACCACCCAGAGGATAAGAGATATAAACATTTGCAAGGGCAAAAAGCAAAAACCTGCCTTTTTGACGTTGAGGTTCCGCTCATTGCGGACGATACTGTTGCTATGGATAAAGGCACTGGTGCTGTGATGTGTTGTACATTTGGTGATACAACTGATATCGAATGGTGGAAGAAGCATCATTTGCCCCTGAAAATGATATTAGATAAATATGCGAAGGTTAGATTTAGCGAAGCATTAGGATTAAACGATTCTGATTTAACCAAAAAAATCATTGATGAAGTTGAGGGGCTAAAAGTAGAAGCTGCTCGCGCAAAAATGATCGACTTTTTAAAAGAGAACGACTGTGTTGTTAAAATTGAATCAGTCATGAAAAATGTAAAATGCGCTGAGAGATCTGGTTCTCCTATTGAAATACAGGTGGTGCCTCAATGGCTAATCAAGCTCCTCGATAAGAAGGAGGAGATAAAGCAAAAAGCAAGTCAGATCAGTTGGTTCCCAGATTATATGAAAATCAGGTTAGAAAATTGGGTTGATGGTTTAAATTGGGATTGGTGCATTAGTAGGCAGAGATTTTTTGGTGTTCCTTTTCCTGTGTGGTATTCAAAAAGAAAAGGAGAAGAAGGCAAAATTATTGTAGCAGATGTAGAAGAGCTTCCAGTTGACCCTGCGCATGATTTACCAAAAGGTTACACACGCGATGAAGTAGAGGCTGAGCTTGATGTGATGGATACTTGGGCTACCAGCGCGATTTCTCCTCAGTTAAGCAGCCAGGCAATATCTAGAGATTATGCTATTGACTATGCAAGACATGAAAAATTATATCCAGCTGATTTGAGACCGCAAGCACACGAAATTATCAGAACCTGGACATTTTATACAATTGCAAAGTCATTATTGCACGAAAATTCTATCCCGTGGAAAAATATTGTGATTAGTGGTTGGTGTTTAGCAGAAGATAAGACAAAGATGTCAAAATCAAAGGGAAATGCAATAATGCCCGTGGATCTCATACATAATAAAGGCGCAGATATTGTAAGATATTGGACATCAACTTCTAAGTTGGGTGCTGATATTGCATATTCTGAAAAATTATTAGATGTAGGAAAAAAGCTGGTTAACAAATTATGGAACGCTACTAAATTTGTTGCTTCACATATCGAAAACCTAGATGACTCAGTTAGGAAAGAAAGCAATATAATTTGTGATATGGATAAGTGGATCATTCTTCGGTTAAATGAAACAATTGATCTAGCTACAGCTGCTTTTGAGAAAAATGAATATTCTGATGCAAGAAGGGCAGTTGAAAGGTTTTTCTGGAATGATTTTTGTGATAATTACTTGGAAATAGTAAAGGTAAGAGTTTACTCTGACAAGCCAGAGGAAGCCAGCGGAAAACTAAGTGCTCAAGTTGCTTTAAGTTTTGTTATTGAGAGCATATTGAAACTTTTTGCACCAATTATGCCGCACATTACAGAGGATCTCTATGCAACATTGTTTCATATGAAACATCGTGAAGAAGGTAGCATACATTGTAAAGGAAACTGGCCATCTCAGGTTGTTGTTAATAAGAACGATGCTATATATATCAGTGGGCTTAAAATGCTAGAAGCTATTGAACTGGTTAGAAGGGCAAAAACTGACAAGCAACTTTCTATGCGGTCAGAGATTGAAAAGCTTTCCATTGTTTTAGCGGATAATAAAAATACTATAACGTCTGATATGATCGTTGATCTCAAAAATGTCTCAAATGCAAAAACAATAAGCCTAAATGAGACGATTAATGAGAATGACCTTGAAAATATTTATATTTCCGAAAATAATGATGTTAAAATACACGTAAAATTTGTTTTGTGATGATTAAGAATCGGTTTTTTCTAATAATATTTGTAATCTCAAGCCTTGTCTTTGTTGAGGGATGTGTCCCAGTTTTGGTGGCTGGGGGAGCTGCTGGTGTAGGGAAAGCTCTTTATCAAGATAAAACTGTTGGTGAAGCGGTTAGCGATCAAACAGTTTGGGCAAAAATTAGGGCCGCTTTCATAAATGCAGATATAGATAGCCTGGTAGGTTCAGTTAATGTGAAAGTGAGTGAAGGTAGAGTATTGTTGACTGGTACCGTTTCCTCTAGAGAAGATATGGTGAAGATTATCAAAATATGTTGGCAGCAAACAGGTGTTAAAGAAGTTATAAATGAGCTGAAATTATCTAAAGACAATGATACGAGTCTAAAGCAGTACGCTCATGACAGTTGGATTACAACCAGACTGAAAAGTAAGTTATTTTTCACTAAAAATATTAAGTCCGTTAACTATAATATTATAACTATTGACGGAGTGGTTTATATTATTGGTATTGCTCAGTCCCAGGAGAATTTAAGCAAAGTAACAGATATCGCATCTCAAATTAGCGGGGTAAAAGAGGTTGTATCCTATATCAGGGTGAAAAAGAGCACAGATGAAGTGACCGGTGAAGATGGGGTCAGTGACGATTCAATAGATGTGTTCGATAAAGAAGATGTTGATAAAGCAAAAGAGGAAAGTAAAACTCAGGAATTGCCAAAAACTAAAGAAGAAAAACCTATCAGTGAGCCTAAACCAAAAGCATCAGCACCAAAATCTACACCAAAAAAAGATAAAGACGATATTTTCTCAGAAGAAGATTTTGAATCATTTTAGGTAATTCATGAAGTTAGTTTTCCAAATGGATCCGTTGGAGAAATTAACCTCCAAGACGGACTCAACTTTAGCTCTAATCAAAGCGGCATTAAAACAAGGCGCGGTGGTTTGTTATTATATTCGTTCGAGTTTGTATGTTGAGGGAACAAGCGTTTATGCAACCGTCAATGAGTTGTATCTTGGTGAATCGGGTTCCATAAAAGTTGCAAAGCAGCAATATATGAATCTGGAAGAGTTTGATTGTTTGCTAGTGCGTGACGAGCCACCTTTCGACATGTCATATATCACTGCAACATATTTGTTGGATTTGTTAAAGGATAGAGTTCTGATAGTTAATGATCCTAGTGCACTAAGGAATTTTCCAGAAAAATTGTCTAGCTTAAGCTATTATGACTATATGGTCCCTACTTGCATTTCTTCTGACATTAAGCAATTAAATGATTTTTTAAATCGCCATGCTCAGGTCGTAATAAAGCCATTATATAGTTTTGGTGGCAATGATATAGAAAAGGTGAAGAGTGAGGCAGAGCTTGAAAATGCATTCCAGAAATTAGAGAAGAAATATAATGGATTACCGGTCCTCTTGCAAAAATATATTCCAGAGGTAACAAAGGGTGATAAAAGAGTTTTTATTTTTAACGGAGAGATAGTGGGTGCGGTTAATAGAGTGCCAATGAAAGGAAAGATCATAGCAAATTTAATTGCTGGAGGGAGTGCTGAGAAGACGGAACTTACAGAGCGAGAATATGAAATTTCCATAAAACTAGCTCAAGATCTTAAAAATGAAGGGATATTAATCGCTGGAATTGACCTAATAAATGAGCATTTATCGGAAGTTAATATCACTTGCCCAACAGCCATAGTGACGATTAATGAGCTAGAAGGTTATAAAGGTGAAGATGCAATTGAGCATAAAATTATAAATGAGCTAAGCCGTATGTCTACAAGCCAAAAACATCTCGCATAGAGTATAAGCCAGGTTTTTGGTTAATTAACCATTTTGCCGCTATTAATGCTCCGCTTGCAAAGAGATTCCTGCTAAAAGCAGTATGTGAAATTGCGATTGACTCACTTTCAGAAGTAAAAGAAATTTCATGCTGTCCAAATATATTACCTGCTCTAGTAACGTGAACTCCTAATGAATTCTTTGGTCTCGGCCCTTCTTCTGCTTGATAAAATTCACCTTTGAGATTTTTATCAGTTGCTAAAATGGTTTTAATTAGTTTTTTAGCGGTGCCGGATGGAGCATCAACTTTATATTTATGGTGTTTGTCATAAACATCTATATCAAACTCAGTTAAGCTGCTAACTAAAGTTGGCAAAATGGCATTAATTATCGTTATGCCAAGGCTTGTATTCTGGTCCTGAAGAATTGGGAGTGTTTTGGCTGTTTCTTTAATTAGAGATTCTAGCTTTTCGTTGAGGCCTGTAGTCCCTATCACCAATGGAACTTGGTGCTTACGTGACTCATTTACGATTTCTTCAGTAAAAGTTGGGGTAGAAAAATCTATTATAACATCTGTAGAGCTGAACAATTGGCTTGTTTCAGTGGTGATAAGCACATTATCTTTATTTATATTTTTTCTGCTGAACCCAACTTGTAAAATAAAATCATCTTTCTTAGCGATCTCATCCTGCAGTGCTAAACCCATTTTTCCGCTTATATTAGAAAGGCCTATACGCATTTTTTTGAACTAATTATTTTTTATTGTTTCAATATAAATTAAAATGTTGATAAAACCAAGATTTGATAATTATTTTTTGTTGGTGTATATAAATTGCTTTATGACAAGTGAAAGAAGTAAATGAGTAAGACTGATAGTCCCAAGAACCCGAAAAGAAGAGATTTTATTGTTTTAACTGCAGGAGCAATGACCGCAGTGGGTGCTGCCTCAGCATTATGGCCTTTCGTAGATTCAATGAATCCAGCGGCCGATGTGTTAGCCCTGGCTTCAGTGGAAGTTGATTTAAAGCCAATAGCTGTTGGTCAGACAGTTAAAATTATGTGGAGGGGGAAGCCTGTTTTTATTCGTCATAGAACAAAAAAAGACATAGCAGAGGCAGAGAGTGTTGACTGGAAAGCATTACCAGATCCTCAACCGGACTCAGAAAGAGTAAAACTAGGTAAGCCAGAGTGGCTAGTGATGATAGGAGTTTGTACACATTTGGGTTGTATACCAATCGGTGATTCAGGTGACTATCATGGTTGGTTTTGTCCTTGTCATGGCTCTCACTATGATACTTCAGGAAGAATTCGTAAAGGGCCTGCCCCACTAAATTTGATAATTCCAGAATATCAGTTCATTAGCGATACAAAAATTAAGATTGGGTGATCATGCAAGATAAGAAAGTTGAAAAACAAGGTATAGTTGAGTGGATCGATTATAGATTGCCAATTTTTACTTTTATCAAACATTTGGGTGAGTATAGAACGCCAAAAAATCTAAGTTATATGTGGAGCTTTGGTTCCATAGCAGGAATTGCGCTGTTGATTCAGATACTTACAGGAATTTTCTTGGCAATGCATTATTCTCCAAATGCGGATACTGCTTTTGATAGTGTAGAAAATATCATGCGTAATGTTAATTACGGTTGGTTAATCAGATATATGCACGCAGTTGGTGCATCAATGTTTTTCGTAGCTGTATATGCTCATATAGCTAGGGGTTTGTATTACGGATCATATAAAAGCCCTCGGGAGTTAGTATGGTTCTTCGGTTTATTCATTTTCCTTTTGATGATGGCAACTGCCTTTATGGGTTACGTGCTGCCTTGGGGGCAGATGAGTTTCTGGGGAGCAACAGTAATTACAAATCTATTCTCTGCGATTCCTCTTATAGGTGAGTCGATTGTACAATGGTTATGGGGTGGTTTTGCTGTGGATGATCCTACCTTAAATAGATTTTTTGCTCTACATTATTTGCTTCCGATGATAATTGTAGCGATGGTTATATTACATATTACGGCACTACATGTTCACGGCTCAAACAATCCTACTGGAGTAGAGGTTAAATCGAAAAAAGACACAATACCCTTCCACCCATATTATACAGTGAAAGATTTTGTTGGATTTGGGGTTTATCTAATAGTGTTTGGTTATTTTATTTTCTATCAACCAAATTATTTAGGGCACCCAGATAATTATATACAATCTGACCCGATGGTGACACCGCCTCATATTGTTCCAGAATGGTACTTCTTGCCGTTTTATGCGATTCTAAGGGCAATTCCAAGTAAGCTTGGTGGAGTAATTGCAATGTTTAGTGCCATAGGAGTATTATTTTTGTTACCTTGGCTTGATAGTAGCAAGGTTAAAAGTGGCGCTTATAGACCTAAATTTAAAATCTTTTACTGGATATTTATATGTGACGTAATTCTATTAGGCTATATTGGTGGCAACCCTCCTGAAGGTTGGTACATATATTTTGGCCAGATAGCGACATTTTATTATTTCCTCCATTTTTTTGTGATTGTGCCACTGCTAGGCAAATATGAAAAAACCCTGAAAGTACCTCAATCGATTAGTGAGGCAAAATGAGAAAATATTTTGTAATTTTTTTATGTTTCTTTTCATTCAATAATTGCTTTGGCTCAGCAAATAAATTGGAGCCTATGCAGCAATCATGGCCATTTGATGGTGTTTTTGGGCGCTTTGATAAGCAAGCTGTTCAGCGAGGGTTTCAAGTTTATAAAGACGTATGTGCAGTTTGCCATTCCTTGGATTATATTTCTTTCAGAAATTTAGAAGAAGTTGGCCTAACTAAGGCAGAAATCAAGTCTTTAGCTGCAGAGTATCAAGTTCAAGATGGCCCTAATGATGATGGTGACATGTATGAAAGGCCTGGTAAAGCGTCAGATAAAATTCCTAGCCCATATAAAAATGAAAAAGCTGCAAGAGCGGCAAATAATGGGGCCTTACCACCTGACTTATCCCTTATTATTAAAGCCAGGCCAGATGGTGCAAATTATGTTTACTCATTACTAACTGGATATGAGAATCCGCCCAAAGGGTTTCATTTGCAAGAAGGTATGAGCTATAATCCTTATTTTGAAGGAAAACAAATTGCCATGCCATCACCATTATCAAGTGATATGGTTACCTATATCGATGGTAAAAAGGCAACCATAGATCAAATGTCTAGAGATGTGGTGAATTTCTTACAATGGGCTGCTGAGCCAGAAATGGAGAAAAGAAAATTAATGGGAATAAAATTCTTGCTATATATGTTCGCTTTTACAGCGTTGTTCTATATAGCTTATAAAAGAGTTTGGGCAGACATAAAGTAATGTTTGGCATTTCCTTTGATGAGTTACTAGTTATTATAATCATAGGTGTGTTTTTCTTAAATAAAAAAGATATGCCCGAAATAGCGAAAATTTATCGATCCTTCATTAAGAAATTTTCTTCAGTTAAAAGAGAAGTCAGAAGCAACTTAGTTTCTTTGCATAACGACTTTATTTCATCAATCGATGAGGATAGTTCTCACAGTAAAAAAAATTCTCTAGAGGACCAAAAAATCCATGAAGATGGGTTTATTATTGCAGATGATGGCAAGTTACACCCTTCCTTTGATATTGAAGAATTCAAACGCAGCAAGAAATAAGCCAGCTTTACTGACTCTTTCTTGCCTTCTCAAGATATTTTAGTAGATATTTGCCTGTTAAGCTTTCTGGATGTGTGACAATTTCGTCTGGGGTGCCAATACAGACAATCTTACCACCTTTATCACCTCCACCAGGTCCAACGTCAATAATGTGGTCAGCTGTTTTGATTACATCCATATTATGCTCAATCACTAATACAGTATTTCCCATATCAACAAGACGATGTAGTACGGTTAGTAATTTGCCAATATCATCAACATGTAGTCCGGTGGTAGGCTCATCTAATATATATAAAGTCCTTCCTGTGGATTTTCTTGCAAGCTCTTTAGCAAGCTTAACTCTCTGAGCTTCACCGCCAGATAAAGTAGTGGCGGGTTGTCCGATTTTTATATAACTAAGGCCTACATCCCTCAGAGCAACTAATTTACTTTTTATCAGAGGTATTTTATCAAAGAATTTGAGTGAGTCCTCTACTGTCATTTCTAAAACGTCGGAAATTGATTTGTCTTTATATTTTATTTCCAAGGTTTCTTTGTTATATCTTTGTCCTTTACACTCATCACATTTGACATATACGTCAGGTAAGAAATGCATTTCGATTTTTATTACACCATCGCCTTGACATGTTTCACATCTTCCACCTTTCACGTTAAACGAGAAGCGGCCTGGTTTATAGCCCCTAGATTTTGATTCAGGGAGTGCAGTGAACCAGTCTCTTATTAGATTGAAAACACCAGTATATGTTGCTGGGTTAGATCGAGGTGTTCTGCCGATTGGGGATTGATTTATATCGACTATTTTATCAATATATTCTAGTCCGGTAATTTTTTTATGTGCCAGAGGAGTAACTGACTTTCTTTCTAATTTTTTGGCGGCAGCTTTATAAAAAGTGTGAATGATCAAGCTAGATTTCCCACTTCCTGACACGCCTGTAACGCAAGTAAAAGTTGAAAGCGGGATGGTAATATCAACATCTTGTAAATTATTCGCTGTTGCACCATACAAGGCAAGCTGATTACCGTTACCTTTTCGCCATTTTTTTGGAACAGGAATATATTTTGTTCCCTTCAAATATTGGCCAGTGATACTATTTTCATCATTTGTCACCTCATCTGGTGTGCCTTGAGAAATAATTTGGCCGCCATGAATCCCAGCTCCTGGACCAATATCAATTAAATGATCGGATGCTGCCATAGTTTCTTCATCATGTTCTACCACAATCACGGTATTACCAATATTTGTAAGATTGCGTAAGGTTGCGATTAACTTATCATTATCACATTGATGGAGACCGATTGATGGCTCATCAAGAACATAGAGCACCCCGGTTAGACCTGATCCGATTTGCGATGCTAATCTGATTCTTTGGCTTTCGCCACCAGATAATGTGCCAGAATTTCTCGATAATGTTAAATATTCTAGGCCAACATTGAGAAGAAATTTTAATCTTTCTCGTATTTCTTTGATGACTCTTTCAGCAATTTTATAATGAGTGTCGCTAAGTCTAGACGGAAGTTCAGAAAACCAATCGGAGCATTTATTTATGGTTAGGGCGGCAACTTGGCCTATATGAAAATCAGCTATTTTTATGCATAGTGATTCTTCTTTGAGTCTAAACCCTTCACATGATTTACAAGGTCTAGTAGTTTGAAATTTAATAAGATCTTCATATGCCCAACTTGTAGCAGGGTCTTTTGCTTTTGAGGTTAAGTCATTAATTACACCTGGGAAGGATATCTCGCTTTTTTTCTCTGACAATCCAACTTGGAATGTGACTTCCAACTTTTCGTCTGTGCCATACAGAATAATATCTTGTACTTCTTTAGGTAGTGTATTGAAAGGCTTATGAATACTAAATTTATATCTCTTTGCCAAAGCTTCAAGAATTTGTTGCTGCTCACGGGTTTTGGTTATTTCCCATGGTGCAATTGCTCCATCATACAAAGATAGCGAATCATCTGCTATTACTAACTCAGGAGAAAAATAATGCTCAATACCTATACCTTCACAGGTGGGACAAGCTCCAAATGGGCTGTTGAAAGAAAAAATACGAGGTTCAATCTCTTCTAATTGGAAGCCGGATTCTGGGCAGGCAAATTTTTCCGAGAAAATTAATATATCGTTATCTGCTTCGTTTTTTAGAATTTCAACATGAACTATGCCCTGGCCCATCTTAAGAGCTGTTTCAACACTATCAGCTAGTCTATTGCCTAATTCATCGTTGATAACCAACCTATCAACAATTACTTCAATAGTATGTTTTTTATTTTTATCAATTTGCGGTAAATCATCAATATCATAGACGATATTATCAATTTTTACGCGCTGAAACCCTTGTTTTCTAAGGTGAATAAATTCTTTTCTATGCTCGCCTTTTTCTCCTTTCACAATAGGAGCTAAGATGTAAATTTTTGAATTTAACGGTAACGAAGAAATTTTTTCAACTATCTGAGAGGATGATTGCTTTTCTATCGGTTTTCCTGTGGTTGGAGAATGCGGAACTCCTATTCTGGCGAAAAGTAGGCGCAAATAATCATATATTTCGGTTATTGTTCCTACGGTAGATCTAGGATTTTTAGAAGTGGTTTTCTGATCAATAGCAATTGCAGGAGATAACCCCTTTATAGATTCAACATCTGGCTTATTGTGAAGCTGGAGAAATTGTCTTGCATAAGCTGAAAGACTTTCTACATATCGTCTTTGACCTTCAGCATAAATTGTATCAAACGCTAAGGATGATTTTCCCGATCCGCTAAGCCCGGTTATTACAACAAATTTGTTTTTTGGGATATCTACATTGATGTTTTTGAGATTATGCTCTTTTGCACCACGTATTTCGATTTTTTCTAACATACTAAAATTTTTTCATGGTTTTCCTAGAAGAATTTGCCTATTATAAAGGCTAACGTAATTTTTTAAACATTTTTTTATGGAGTTTGTCAAATGGCTGGAAGTTTAAATAAGGTAATGCTTATAGGAAATGTTGGTAGAGACCCAGAAATTAGGTCTACTCAGGATGGCAGAGAGATAGCCCAAATAGCATTAGCTACATCAGAAAGCTGGAGAGACAAATCAACAGGAGAAAAAAGAGAGAAAACAGAATGGCATAGAGTGGTTGTTTTTTCGGAAGGGCTTGTTAATGTGGTAAAAAATTACGTGAAAAAAGGTTCGAAATTATTTGTTGAGGGTAGTCTTCAGACCAGGAAATGGACCGATAATAACGGACAAGAGCGCTATAACACTGAGATTGTATTACAGGGTTATAATGGTTCATTGACTATGTTAGATGCTAGGGGTGGTGAGAATAGTCAGTTTGATAATAATTCTCATATGTCAGGTTCTTCTTCATCTTCGTTAGCTGAAGAAGGAGAAAGCTTCCTTTCTCAGGATTTAGACGATGATATTCCTTTTTAGATAGGAATGCGGATCGTTATTAATAATCCACCTAAATAACTATTTCCAAGATTTAGTTGTCCGCCATGCTTTGATATAATATCGTTAGCTATAGACATGCCTAGTCCAACGCCACCAGTCTTTTTATTCCGGGATGATTCTATACGATAGAACGGCTTGAATACTTTTTCCCTTTCCCCAGCTGAAATTCCTGGTCCATTATCATGAATTTCAATCATGATATTTTTTCCTACTTGCTTGGTAATAAATTTAATTTCTGTAGCAAATTTTGCAGCATTATCTAATAGATTTACAATTGCTCTTCTAAATTGATTGGCTTTTATATTTGCATAAATATTTTTCTCTGCGGAGAAATCGAATTTTTGAAATTTCTTCTCATAATTCACAGATATCTCTTTTAATAAATCACTCAAATTAATCAAACTTGTATGCTGCTGTTTATTTTCAGAACTCGCAAATTCTAGATAATCATCCAAGGTTTGCTCCATGCGTGATAAATCTTCTAATAGATTTTCTTTTAATTGCGAATCTTTTGTCATTTCAAGCTCTAGCTTCATACTTGTTAGAGGAGTTTTTAAATCATGTGATACGCCTGCAAGTAATGAGGTTCTCTGATTTATATGATTCTCTATTCTTCTCTGCATTTCCAGAAATGCGTAACCTGCTTTTTTAACCTCTATCGCACCTTGAGGTTTAAAATCCACAATCTTCCTTCCCCTGCCTAGATCGTTTGCCGCAGAACTAAGTTTGGTAATGGACCTTATTTGATTTTTCGCGAATAGGATGGTGATGACTAAGAAAAGTAGAGAGCTTCCTATAACCCAATAGATAAATATGGATGTGGTAGAAGTATATAATTTTTTCCTGGAAAAAATTAGCAGTAAATCTTGGTCTTTGTGATGAATATCAACTATTACTTGTCTGTATTTAAATGAATATGATATCTCAAATTTTTCAGGGATATTTTTCCTTAAATCTTCTTTAAATCTTTCCAAGGCACCATAAAATTCGGTTTCTTTAATGTTATCAGTTAAGTGTAATCTTTTATTTTTAATTTGTATGATAATAGAATTATGCTTTTGGAACGTCTCCAGAATTTTTTTATCGCCTTTTTTATATAGATTATTAATAAAGGAGATTTCACTGACTAATGAATGCATCATTTTTTTTTCGACTGTATCCCAGTGCCGATGGAAGAAAACAATGCTGACGATGATTTGTGAGATGATTACTGGTACCACGATGATAATAAGCATACGTGCCATCAGAGATTTTGGGGAAGTTAACTTAAGCCAATCAAGCATAAAAAACATATCCTTTATTTCTAATGGATTGAATCACGACTGGAGATTTGGGATTAGATTCAATTTTGTTTCTAAGGCGCGTTACTTGAACATCAACGGATCTATCATTAATGTTACCCATATATTCAGCTATTTCTTCCCTGGGTATTATAGAAGATTTACGAGCTAAAAAGAATTTAAGCAATTTTGTTTCATTTACACTTAAGGGGCTAACCTTTCCGTCCAATTCAAGTGTGTTGTTCAGGCTATTAAAAAGAGCTTTACCAATTTGAATAGTGTTTAAAGATTTTTTATATGCTTTTGAGCGGAATAATAACTTTTGAATTCTTAATAATAATTCCTTTGGATCGAAGGGTTTTGGTAGATAATCATCAGCTCCATTTTCTAGGCCGCTGATTCTATCTTCTGTACTACCAAGTGCAGTGAGCATCAATATAACAATGTTTGATTGTTTGCGTATCGATTTAGCGAAATCTAAGCCACTTTCTCCTGGCATCATCAGATCTAATATTATGAGGTCTAGACTAAACAAATTTGTTAGTGATCTTGCCTCTTCTGCATTGCTTGCGGTCGAAACAATATAACCTTCCTGCTTTAGGAAGCGTGATAATAAGCTGCGGATCCTATCATCATCATCTACAACTAATATGTGATAATTATCTAGCAAGTTTATCCTCTAATAACTTAGGGTAATTCTATATTAAAGCAGCTCATTTTTGAATAAATCATTATAATTTTGTCTTTTTCTAATGATTTTTGTTTGCTCGTTAGTAATTAATATCTCGCTGGCGAGAGGTCTGGTGTTGTAATTAGAGCTCATAGATGCACAATAAGCACCAGAATCTAGAATAACCAAAAACTGGCCATTTTTTTGTTTTGGCATTAACTCGTTTTTGGAATGAATATCGGAGGATTCACATATAGGCCCAACTATCTGGTATGTGACTTTTTTTGCCTCTGAGGTGTCGGCTGGCTTTATTTGATGATACATGTCATATAGAGCTGTTCTCATTATATCATTCATCCCTGCGTCTATTATAATAAAAGGCTTATCAGAATCCTGGTTCTTAATTTCTATTATTTTAGAAATCAGAATGCCAGCATTACCTACAATAGAGCGGCCGGGTTCGATAATGAGCTTTAAATTATATTTTGCGAGATGTTCTTTGTAGGCTGCGGCCATATCATCAAGAGATAATAAATTCTCATCTTTATATTGAATTCCAACTCCTCCGCCGATATCCAAATATTCTAATTTCAAACCTTGTGCTAAAAGATTGTCTAGAAGTGACTGAATTCTCTTATAGGCATCTATGTAAGGTTTTAATTCAGTGATTTGAGAACCAATATGGCAGGATATTGCATTTATTTCTAAATATTCTTGTTCAGCTAGGGTTTTTATATTTAGTAAAATATCTTCTTGGCTGATACCAAATTTATCTTCTTTGGTTCCAGTTCTTATCTTGCTGTGTGTTTTGCCGTCAATATCAGGATTAAATCTAATACCTATAGGGGCCTTTTTGCCCATTTTCTTGGCAATATCATTTATACGAAATGCTTCCTCAATCGACTCAATATTGATCAGTAAGATATCATTTTCTAAAGCAAAGCTGATTTCTTCTTCGCTCTTACCTATACCAGAAATGACACTATGCTTGAGATTAGAAGAAAATTGCATAATGCGTCTCATTTCTCCCTCCGAAACGCAGTCAAACCCGCATCCTAAGCCAGAAATTACTTTCAAGATGTTTATGTTGGATAACGCCTTTACGGCATAACAAATGATTGGACTAAATTCTCCGAAAGCATTTTTATATTTCAGTATGTTAGATTCTATTACTGACTGAGAATATACATATAAAGGAGTATTGTAGCTTGCAGCCAGGCTCTCAATAGAGTGATTGTCAAAAAATAATTTGTTGCTTTTATATGCTAACATTAATTTTGTGTCTCTGAAGTTGTGTTAACCGTTTTTTCAGGAGGGAAAATAGGACCTTTTTTACCGCATGAAATAAGTAAAAAACTTGCTATAATCATAATAGTTATTATTTTTTTAGAAAACATTTTTTTATTGTTTAATTAGCATATTATGAGAATATTTAAAATATATTTGGTAATAATTCAAATTTTCTTTTTTAGTAAAGCGCACGCATCTGAAATAAAATACGGAAATCCTGTTCAGATCCCTAACTTTTCACTGAAGGATTTTAAGGGTAAAGAATATTTTCTTGATGGTCTTGCAGGTAATATATTAATTCTTCATTTTTGGGCAACATGGTGTAATGCATGCTATCAAGAAATGAAGGAGATTGATTTTTTTCAGAAAAAAATTAGAGATAAGCCAATTATCGTGATTCCTATATCGGAAGACTTTAAAAATAGTGAAGATGTTGAGAAATATTACCAAGAAAACGGCCTATATAATTTATTAGGTTTTACAGATAGAGGAAACAAGATTTTTAGAGATCTTAACATCACAAGCTTGCCAACCACTATAATCATTAACTCCTCAGGTTACGAGGTCGGTAGAGCAGATGGTATAGTTGATTGGAATAATAAAGATTTGATCAAGAATTTGTTAGCTCATGCAAGCCAGAAGCCAGTAGTGAACGCAGATTATTTGAGTTTGATGAATTCACAATTTTCTAATAGATTAAAAAATGCTGAAGCTAAAAAGATTGATCCTGAAGAATTGAAAGTAGAAGAAGTAGTACCTAAAGAAGCAGTGACAAATGTTGCTCCAGTAGAACTTGAAAATGGCAAAGAATTACCGGATGAAATAAAAGTAACAAACTCACGATCTGAGGAATTTTCGTTAAAGATCCGTAGGCCAGTAAATAACAATCAAATAAAGCAAGGGAAGGATGCTAAGTAAATTTTCTAAAAAATTAAAACAACTTTTTAAAAATAAAAAAACGAAATGTGTTTCTGTGATTAGGCTACATGGGGTGATAGGAGATGTGGGCAGATATAGAGGTGGTGAGGCGATAAACTTACATCACCTAAAATCAAGGATTGATAAAGCATTCGAAAATAAAAATATGGTTGCCGTTGCGCTAACTATAAATTCTCCTGGTGGTTCACCGGTTCAGTCAGAACTCGTTGCAAATTATATAAAGCATAAGGCTCAGAAAAAGAAGCTTCCAATTTACTCTTTTGTTGAAGATGTCGCTGCATCAGGCGGATACTGGCTAGCCTGTGCAGGTGAGAAAATATATGCATCTGAAAATTCTATAGTGGGCTCCATAGGCGTTATATCAGCTGGTTTTGGTTTTGTTGAGGCGCTCAAGAAGCTAGGAATAGATAGAAGGGTCATATCACAAGGTAAAAATAAATCCGTTGCCGATCCTTTCTTGCCGATTCAAAAAAAGGATAAGGACATTATTGAAAATATTCAGAAAGATATACATCAATCATTTATTGATGTTGTAAGAGAGAGCAGAGGAAAAAAGCTCAAGGAGGAAGCAGCTGATTTATTTAATGGTGAGTTTTGGACAGGCAAGAGAGCTTTGGAATTAGGTTTAGTAGACCAACTAGCTGATATGTATCAAACACTGGAGGAGGAGTTCGGCAAAGATGTAAAAATATGCGAGGTGACTAGGACGAAGAGCTTGTTACAAAAATTATTATCAGTTAGAGCAGCTGGATTTGATTTAGATTCTCTGATTTCTAGAGGTAAAGAGGAAATTCTTTGGGAAAAATATGATTTTTAAAGATACAGATATTTTGATTGTAGGAGGAGGAATCAACGGTCTCACCACCTCTTTGATACTTTCAAGTAAAGGGATTAAATCAACCATAATTGAAGGTAAGAACCTAAGTAGTATTAAAAAGGAAAGGATAGATGGTCGTGGGATAGCTTTGTCAAAAGGTTCCGAAGAAATTCTAAAGCAATCTGGATTATGGGACAATATCTCGGATTATGCTGGGTTTATCAAAAAAATAATCGTGACCGATAATGGAGAGAAAGAGCATTTGCAGTTTAAAAGTGAGGATGTCAACGAAAAGCATATGGGGTGCATTGTTGAGATGGACGATCTTTACGATATCTTCTTATCTTTAGCTCAGAAAGATCCAAATATCATAATTCATGACGACTCATTGGTTTTGCAGGTAAAAAATCTAAATCATTATTCCATATTAACAACAAATAAAAGAACATATCAAGCTAAGCTGATTATTGCTACAGATGGCAAGAACTCGAAAATTAAGAAATTAATGGAGATTAAAAATCTGGAGTCTGATTACGACCAAATCGCTGCAGTTTTTAATATTAAGCATGAAAAAGCACATTCAGAAACAGCATATGAAATTTTCTATCCTAATGGTCCGTTAGCTGTCCTACCAACAAAGCACAAAGACATTTCCTCTATAGTTTGGGTTGAAAAAGCAAATATGGCTAGTCTCTTTGAGCAAAAGCAGATGCCGATAGTTAATGAGGTTCTAAAGGAAAGGTTATTTGATACTCATGGTAATATAGAAATTGTCTCTCCTTTAAATTTCTATCCGTTATTTCTTAAAATATCAAAAAAATATTTTCAGGATAATATCTTGTTTTTAGGGGATTCGTTGCATTATTTGCATCCAATTGCAGGTCAAGGGTTCAATTTGAGCCTGAGGGATATTGCAAAGCTAGCTGACTTAATAAAAAATTATGTAGATAGTGGGTTTGAGCCGAATAATCTTATAATGTTTGAGGAGTTTGCTAAGAGTAGAATTGCTGACACTCTTTCTATGGCAATGTTCACTGATGGAATAAATCGCCTATTCTCAAATAATTCTATTGCTATAAAGAAACTGCGGAATTTTGGTCTAGATGTAGTTAGTCAATCTTCATTATTAACAAATTTTTTTATTAAACAAGCCATGGGGAAAGGAAATTTACATGTCTAAACTACCAAAATATTTAGTTGAGAAAATGATAAGTTTCGACATTTGGAATGATACTTGCCCCGTTCATCATAGCCGTTTACGTTTGTTGGAAGTAGAATATATGTCATTTGGTGGGGATGTTAAGGATGACGGCAGAATTATCGTTTTAGATGTGATCGCAGATAATGTGCATAAGATTTTTCAGGAACTTAGAGAAGTTGGATTCCCTTTATGTCAAATCAAGACAATTGATGAATTTGGAGGAAATGATGAATTATCTATGGAAGAAAATAACAGTTCGGCTTTTAATTGTAGAAGGATCAAAAATTCCTCCCTTTTCTCTATACATGCTTATGGCTTAGCTATAGATATTAATCCAGTACAAAACCCTTATATTTCTAGCTTGTCCGGAGAGTTGGTAATCGAACCTAAAAAGGGCAGAGATTATGCGGATAGATCAAAAAATTCTCCTGGGATGATAAATGAGGAAATAGTAGGTATTTTTAGAAAAAATCAAATATTTGGCTGGGGAGGAAGCTGGCAATCCATAAAAGACTGGCATCATTTTGAAGTGCCAAGAGATTGTGCTGATAGGATTGTCGGTATGAGCTACAAGCAAGGAAAGAAATACCTAGATAATCTTTCTTTTTCTTAAAATTACAAGGCGTGCTCCATTGCCTCCGTGTCTTATAGGGGCAAATTTATGCTCTAATATATTCTCTGATATTTCTGTTAAATCAAGCCATCTAGGCAATTCTTGTTGCAAACTCATCTCTTTATCATTATTAGATTTACCAGTGATAATCAGCAAAGCTCTTATATCCTCTTTTATACAATTTTTTATGGTCTCCTGAACGAATTTAAATGACTGATTTAGAGTTTTGCCGTGAAGATCGATTGCATACTCATAGAGCGAGCTAGTTTCTTTTGGTTTATGGGTTTTTATCGATTTGTTTTTAGGAGAGACCTTAGAAGATTTTTTTGTAATGAATCTTTTTGTTTGATTTATTGGTCTTACAGAGCTTTGCTCTCTCTTCCAACCTGAATCATCATCAAACATTGAGCTCTTTCTCGAAAGGGATGAAGTTTATTTTTGACAATTTCCAAGTAGGATCTTTAGACCTCAAATCTTTTGTGAATGAAGCTTCTAAGTCAAATTTGTTTACTTTATCTCTGTTTCCGGCAAATAACTCATCCCGCTTCTTGAGTATAAACATCTCACATTCGGCTTTATATTTTACTGATAGTTCAGCATAATTTTCATGAATTATAGTTTTACTGAGCTTTGTATTTTTGAGTTTTAGTTCAGAAATATTAAGCTCTAATTTCTTATCTTCAAGTTCTGAGATCACTAGGGCAAAGCGCCTGACAATATCAATTTCACTTAAATCTGATATGATTGCTGTATTGCCTTCTGTTAAAGCTTTAAAAATTATATCTATAGCTTTTTCAGATTTTTGCAAAAAATCATTTAGATGGAAATTTTTATCTACAAGCTTCACTTTTTCTTCATCCGAGAGTGATTCGTGCAAAGTCTTAATTGTAGCATTCTTCATTTGTTCTTGCTTAGACAGACTATCAAGAGAAATTTCATGCGACATACTTCTTTCCTCACCTAACGTAAGGTAAAGTTTGTAAATAATATAGGCTGCCATCAAGGCTAAGAAAAGAATATCCATGCAATTAAAATAATTTTTTAGAATTATACAGGAATTATTGAACAATTTCTATGTTGAAAATTGTTCTTTTAAAATTCTATCATCAAGTGTCTTATGCTCGTTAAAAAGCAGGGTCACAGTTTTATCTCGCAAAGTGCTAATATGGACCTCTTTAACATCATTAAATTCAATAAAATCAGCTACCGCATTTACTGGTCTGAGTTGAGAAGAGATGACTTTTATTTTTATATTTGCAGTCTGCGGTATAAGAGCCCCTCTCCATCGCCGTGGGCGGAAAGGGCTGATGGGTGTTACAGTTAGTAAATTTGAGCTTAAAGGCATAATAGGTCCTCCGGCTGAAAAATTATAAGCTGTGCTACCAGCTGGAGTAGACACCAATACTCCATCAGCAATGAGCTCTTTCATCTCTATCTGACCATCTATGCTGATCTCTAAATGAGCTGTTTGATATGTATTACGGAGCAATGATACTTCATTTATTGCAATAGCAGAGGCTGAACTTTTGTCATTCTTAATCACTGTCATCTTTAGAGGTACAGTTTTGATTGGTTTAAGACTTTGCATGTGAGCTTGAAAATCATTTGGTTCTAATTCTAGAATAGATTGGTCATTCATCAAAAAGCCCACATTACCGCTGTTAATACCGTAAAATTTTGTTCTTTTATCTAAATGATTGTGAATTGTATGTAACAATGTTCCATCACCACCACATATGATGATAACATCAAAAGGACCATTAGCTTTTTCACAATCTATTAATTTGAACTTCTCAACCAATTTATTCTTAAGGTGTTGAGATCTCATTCTTTTGTCAGCTATGCAACCTATTCTTTCTGTCATGTGGAACTTGCAGTATAAATTATTCACAAAAATCAATTTACACGATAAATTAACTAATTTCTAGCGTGCGAATTTATCTTATTTTTATAAATATCCTTGAAATCCAATTCTACAAAGCTTTTGGTGTCTTTTGACTAAAAAAGAGGCAAAATGTTTTTTCGAAGGAATAACTATTCTTTAGAGCAAATTTCATATATTATTCACAGAGTTATCCACAATTTTTGTGGGTATATTTTTTGTCCCAATAATCATGAACTTACGATGTATCTTAGTGATTTTTTAAAAAATTGTCCTTCATCACCCGGGGTTTATCAATTTCATAATGAAAATGAAAAGATCATTTATATCGGGAAAGCAAAAAATCTACGTAAACGTATTGCCAATTACCTTATTCTTAATAGTGCGAAACATATAGCACTGGCTAGAGAGAATATTAGTTGCAAAATCATTATGACAAAAAATGAGGCTGAGGCATTTTTATTAGAGGCGCAGCTCATCAAGAAGCATAAGCCGAAATATAATGTTCTGTTGAAGGATGATAAATCTTTTCCATATATCGTCATAAGAAAGGAGCATGAATATCCGCAAATAACAAAATATCGGGGTAATAAAGACAAAATAGACGGTTATTTTTATGGTCCTTTTCCGTCAGCCGGCAAAGTGGATGAGAGTTTGATTCTTCTGCAAAAAGCATTTTTACTAAGATCTTGTTCTGATAGTTATTTTGCGGATAGAAAAAGACCATGTTTATTATACCAAATTAAGAGATGCTCGGCTCCGTGTGTTGGTAAAGTTTCAAAACAAGATTATCAACAATATGTAGATGAGGCTAAGCAATTTCTGAAAGGACAAGACCGATTTTTGCGTGAAGAAATATCTAATAAAATGGAAGTGGCTAGTCAGCAAACTAATTATGAGCTTGCGGCACTTTATAGAGACAGGCTGAAAGCACTGAATGCAGTTACCGTCAAACAATCGATAGAAATAAACTACCTAAAAAATTCCGATGTAATATGTTTAGCGAGTGATGGGGTTAATCACGCGATAGTTATTTCATTTATCCGCTTAGGTAATAATTTGGGAACTAAATGCTACTATCCTACCAGTTTAAATAATGAGGCCAAAAAGGATATTTTGGAAAGTTTTATGGGTTCATTTTACCAAAGAAATATTCCCCCAGAAACCATACTTACCAATATCGAGTTACCCGATAAAGGCATAATTATTGATGCAATACATGATTTACATAAAGTAAAAACGAGCATTATTTTCCCAAAAAGGGGAGATAAATATCAATTGATCAATTTAATTTCAGAAAAGGCAGAATTTTACCTCAATGATTATATTAAGCATAGTAAGCAATATGGTGAAATGCTTAAAGAGATAAAAGATTTGTTTTCGATTGATTATGAATTTCAGAGAATCGAAATATATGATAATAGCCATCTTTTTGGAAGATCTGCCGTGGGAGGTAGAGTTGTATGGGAGGATGGTGACTTCAATAAAAATGCTTATAAAAAATATAATTTGAATAATACTAACATTCGTGGAGGAGACGATTATGACATGCTTAGGCAAGTGCTGTTAAGAAGGTTTAAAGATAAAACACATGAAGATGTTTTTCTAATAATTGATGGGGGAAAAGGACATCAGAAGGTTATTGATGATACTATGGTTGAGCTTGGCATCAAAATCGCTTATATCTGCGTTAGCAAGGGAAGAGATCGGAACTCGGGTAACGAGATAATATATGATCATAAAGGGAATGAGCATATGCTAGATAAGAGGACTTCCTTAAAAAAATTTATTCAGAGGCTTCGTGATGAGGCGCATAGATATGCTATTTCTACACATAGAAGGAGGAGGAAAAATGATATGTTTCGGACCTCTCTGGATCATATACCTGGGGTTGGCGCGCAAAGAAAGAAGACTTTGCTAAATCATTTTGGTTCTGCAGATGCGATAAAAGAGTCAACCATAGAAGAATTATCGATGGTTAAAGGAATAAACCAAAAAGTAGCTGAAACAATATACTTATTTTTTAAAAACTCATAGTTATCCATAGTTTTGAAGAAATATATGGATAATTTGTGGGTTTTTTATATTATCATTTTTGCATAATAAATATTTCAATTTTACTTTTATGAGTAATATCCCGAATTTTCTGACATATGCCAGAATTTTAGTCATACCTTTTTTGATCGTTTTGGTGTGTTTCCCAAATGACGTTTTGCTGTCCAGGCTAGCGACTTTAGTATTTATTCTAGCTAGCATAACCGATTTTTTTGATGGTTATTTGGCAAGGAAAATGGATAGTAGAACAAAAGTTGGTGCGTTGCTAGATCCGATAGCAGATAAATTATTAGTTTCTGCTATGATTCTGGTTTTGGTGCAACAAGGCAAAGCCGCCCTCATTCCGTCAATAGCTATAATTTGTAGAGAAATTATGGTGTCTGGCTTGAGAGAATTTTTGATTAAACTAAAAGTAAGTTTACCTGTCACAGGTTTGTCTAAAATCAAAACTCTAATGCAATTATGTGCACTTGGTTTTTTGATATGTGGTGACACAGGGTTTAGTTACATTCCTACTTTGGAAATAGGTAATTATCTTTTATGGTTTGCAGCTTTTCTTACTATTCTGACGGGATATATATATCTCAGAATTAGCTTAAAACATCTTTCATCAGGCAAATAATATGGACCAGATAATTATCGATGGTGGTATAGCTTTACATGGAAGAATAAGCGTTAGTGGTTCAAAAAATGCTGCGTTACCTCTTATGGCAGCATCTTTACTGACAAAAGATACCGTAATTTTATCAAATATCCCCCAACTAGCTGATGTGGTGACAATGTCTCACCTCTTGATCCACCATGGTACAAGGTTGAGTGTTGATGGCGTAAATTTGGATAGTAAAAAAATAGGTAGAAGCATTTTGCTGAATAGCGAAAAAGTAAATGATTTCTCCGCACCCTATGACATAGTTAGAAAAATGCGAGCTTCTGTGCTGGTATTAGGTCCACTTCTAGCGAGGTTTGGCCAAGCTAGAGTATCTTTACCTGGTGGATGTGCCATTGGTACAAGACCTATAAATATGCATTTGGATGCATTAAAAGCTCTTGGAGCGGAAATTGAGATTGAAGAAGGATACATAGAAGCAAGATCAAAAGGTGGGCTTAAGGGTGCCGAAATATTTTTTGATAAAATTTCGGTTGGTGCAACCGAGAATACTCTCATGGCTGCTTCTCTAGCTGATGGCAAAACCATTATTCATAATGCAGCGCGTGAGCCAGAGATAGTTAACTTAGCTAACTTTCTGAAAGCAATGGGGGCAAAAATAAATGGTGAAGGGACGGATAAGATTGAAATAGAGGGTGTAAGTGAATTACACGGCGCGTATTTTGAAGTAATGAGCGATAGAATAGAAGCGGGGACATATGCTATAGCTGCAATGATTACAGGGGGCGAACTACAATTAGACAATATTTCTCCTGAAGACATCTCTAATATTACCGATAAACTATCACAGGCGGGAGCTGAGATTATTAAATATGATAACTCCGTTATAGTTAGAGGGAAAAATAAGATTTTACCAGTAGATATTTCTACGGGTGTATTTCCTTCTTTCCCAACTGATATGCAGGCCCAATTTATGAGCCTAATGTCAGTTGCAGATGGGACTAGTAAAATCGTAGAGAATATTTTCGAGAATCGCTTTATGCATGTATCGGAACTGGCGAGAATGGGCGCCGATATTTCTGTTGCAGGGAATAGTGCTGTGATTAGAGGAGTGGATAAGTTGAAAGGAGCTCAAGTGATGGCGACAGATCTACGGGCATCAGTATCTCTTGTTTTAGCTGGTTTAGTAGCTCAGGGTAAAACCTCAATTAGTAGAATTTATCATTTGGATAGAGGATATGAAAGAATCGAGGACAAGCTCCGTATGTGCGGAGCAAGAATCACTCGAATTTTTTCTAATTAGTTATTGATGATTTGCCACGAGCCATCTGGTTGGCGGCATGCCTTTCCATAAGCCTCATGTGTTTTATTTCCGATAGTAACGGTTTGCGTGTATTCTCTACAATAACGGCCGTTATTTTCATATGTCTTCACAGGGGTAATGGTTCCGTGATTTCCAGAATCAGGATTTTTCCATGCAACTGTTTGACCTGATTTGGTGTCTTCTAACGCATGTTGTGAAGCTCTTTGGTATCGAGCTTTGTCTTGCTCGTCCATATAGCTACCTATTTGGTTTCCGAGTAAACCACCAGCTACAGCACCTAATCCAACACCTACTAATTGTCCAGAGCCTTTACCAAAACGTGATCCAATTGCAGCGCCAGTAGCACCACCAATTAAGGTTCCCATTTGTTGTTTGTTCATATCGCAAGAAGAAATTAAAGATAAAAGAAAAGAAATTATAATAACTTTTTTATACATATTGCCCAAAAGATTTTATTTTTTAATAGATTTGATAGTATACTATACGACTAATTTATACAAATATAAAAAATAAGAATATGAGTGTTAGTAATTTTCTAATAAAAAGAGCAACCTACATGTCAGTAGTTGTTTCTTTAATTATAGTTTTAATCAAGTTGCTAGCTTGGTATTATACTGATTCTCCTACAATTTTTGCGTCTTTTACTGATTCGATGTTGGATATTGCCTCTTCGCTTCTGAATTTTGTTGCGGCAAGATATTCAATGCAGCCACCTGACAATGAACATAGGTTTGGCCACGGAAAAGTAGAGGATTTGGCTGTTTTTTCCCAATCTGTTTTTTTCGTATTATCAGGAGTTTTTGTTCTAGGAGTTTCGATAAAAAGAATATTGGTTCCCATGCCACTAGAGCATGGTTTTTTTGGCATTATGGTGATGATATTCTCAATTATTGTTACCGTGTTCTTGATCAGTTATCAGAGCTATGTCGTAAAAAAGACAAATTCTAGGATAGTAGCTGCTGATCGTTTGCATTACTCGATGGACTTGCTAACCAATCTTGCTGTCATCATATCATTATTATTAAGTTTATATTTTGATAATGCCTATATTGATCCAGTATTTGCTCTATTTATATCATTTTATATTATATTTAATGCGGTGAAATTGATTACTTCAGCATTTAAAAATCTGACTGATCATGAAATGGAAGATAAAAAGAAAGAGAGGGTGAAAGAAATTATCCTATCTAATCCTAAAGTAAAAGGTTTTCATGATTTAAAAACGAGATATTCAGGAAGAAAACCAGTGATTCAGTTTCATCTTGAATTAGATGGTAATATGAGTCTGCATGATGCTCATAACATTTCCGAAGATCTTGAACAAAAAATCCTTAAAGTTTTTAGGGGTGCAGATATCATAATTCACCAAGATCCACATAATATAGATGAGGAAGTGAATTTTGTTTCGTGATAACATTATGAGAGAGGCTTTGTCTCAAGCTGCATCTGATCCAAATGAGGTTCCTGTTGGTGCTGTCATAATTGACTTAGATGGCAGAATAGTTGCCAGATCATCTAACAAAAACAGATCTTTAAATGACCCTACCGCGCATGCTGAAATACTTGCCATAAGAGAATTATGCAACACATTAGGAACTTCTTGCTTAGAGGGTTACTCAATATATGTTACGTTGGAGCCTTGTCCTATGTGCGCTACTGCAATTTCTTATAGCAAAATAGACTCTCTTTTTTATGGAGCGAGGGATATCAAATTTGGTGCGATTGAGAGTAACTATAATATTTTTCAGTCTGATATGAGTTTGCACAAGCCAAATATATATTCCGGTATATGCGAAAGGGAATGTGCTGATCTGCTAAAAAACTTTTTTCTAAATAAACGAAATTTAGCATGTAGTGCAAGCAATAAGCCCTAAAGTTTTCCTACATTGAATAAAAGTAATGCAACTGGCAACATTTAGACTTCTTGGGTCGACTCAATTTCTCCCAGGGCAAGTGTACTATTGTTATAAAGCTCAAAATAAAATGGTGATTTACAGGTGTAAGTATTCCACTGATTTCCATTCTGTCCATTACTCAGAGTCCAATCCATGGTGGTTTCATGCGTTTCTAGATTAACTCTGGGATTATAAAAATGTTGTACCATATTATTTGTTGTTTGAACCACCATATCGCTTAGAAATGGAAATGAAGGAGTGTCGAAAGTCTCTTTGGTATAGTTAACATACATAAAGTCTATATTTTGTACGAAATAAGACCCTATATGCAGGTTAACAAACCCCCATGCTGCTCCATTGAACGGGGCGCCGTTGTAATATAGATTTGCAAAATGGGCATTTTCAAAACATGAGTCTGCACCACTGCTTCCTATGTTAATGAAGTATTGGATTTGACTCAGGAATTGCAAACTTTCACTCGTTACTGGGGTTATATTATCAAAGATGTTCTTTGCAATAACGGAACATTGTGTAGGGTAATCAAAGCAACCAATACCTCCCTGTTGCGGGGCGGTGTTTGTTATGGTTTCAATATTGTTGGTTACTTGCTTGTTCAGTAGAACAAGGCTGTGATATAAGTCACTATTTTCATTCCATAAAACTGGGTAATGCTCTAACAAAGCGTGTAAAAATGGTTGATAATATTGTTGATATTCTTTAAGGGCGTTTGATAACTCTTCACGAATAGTTTGGACTTCAGGAGTTAAAAGGGAGGAGACGGTTAAGTTGAATTCATAACTTGGTACGTAATGATATTGGCCAACTCCCAAGATTGTGACATTTTGGTTTGTATCAACAGAAAATTGTGATGTGAAATTGTACTTGGCATAACTCAATAGTCCGTCCGCCGCCTTCACACAAGAAGACATATCGGTAAGAGTACAGGAGATAGAATAATAGTTTCCTTGTGAATCTTTACTTAGAATCCCTCCAAGCTTACCTGGTTCTCCACCTTTCTGGTAAGCACCAAGTGCGGTGTTGCCATTTATGTTGAGATCAGTAACAGTTTTTTGGATATCAAGTGAAGCTGAAAAAATATCTGAAAAAGACCCACCAGAAGCTATAGTAAACTTTTGTTTGTCATAACTACTAGCAAATGAAATTTTCAAACCTAGCATTAAAATAGCACCCTGATTGTATGAGGTAATTATATTATTGCCACAAAGTATGTTAAAATATTCGTTTTCACCATTATCATACAATTCAGCTCCCTCAGAGTTCAATATACCGGTACCCAGTCCATTGATTTGTAAAGAGCTTTGTGAGTATGCAACACTGTAATAATTTAACGAAAGTGATAATTCTTGATCTTGTATAAAGTGCAAATAATCAAATTCTCCACCAGATGTAAAAGCATAGACACTTCCCTTTGCACTGAAATCTATGTTTAATTCTTCAACGAACTGTTCGAATGAAAGTGATGCTGTAAGTCTAGACAATCCTTGTTGTCCTGAAATAGAGTTCACTGTTGTATTATAACATATTTCTGTAGCAAGCTGCTGGGAGTCGAGCGAGTAACCTCTTCCTAGAAGTTTATCATTATTATTCATAGTGCCTCTCAAAGTAGTAAGAATTAGTCAACCTAATTTCCTGGATACTTCCATATGAAGCAAGAGTCAATAGTTTTATTGACAGGAAGTGCTCTGCTAAATTTTTCTCGGTTAGAGTGAAATTAACATTTCTCTATCTCGTATTGTACTAAACTAGTTTTTTTACAAGACATATAACCTTGTATTATGCATTAGGTGTCATATTAGGTAAGTCTACAAGTTTCTCTTCAAGTAACCAGTTATGTGAGTCAATTATCCAAAAGATTATAAAAATAATATCATTCGAGCACAATGATTTTAATCTATGTGGGAAGGCTAACTGATTCTTGTGACAATACCAATTTAACTATATTGTGCAGCTAATTTCGCATTTTTATTAGCCAATAATTTTATAAGGTGATCAGCACCGGAGTTGGTTGTTATTTCTTTGAATTCTGATCTTTCAGACATAATAGTGCTTATACCCTCAACAACTATATCGATGATTTTAAATTGGGTCTGATCATCATCTATTGGCCTAATTATGTAGGTTGTTTTGACAGGGGGTTTCCCGTCTTTTCTTATGATTTCTGTATGAACAGCAAAGTTTCTTTTGCCTGATTGCTCAGTATTTATAATCTTGAATGATTCATCTGTGTATCTCAGCAAGTTAGGTAAATAGCTATATAACAAATAGGTTTCGTATTGATTTAAATATTCTGCTTTTTGTTTTTCATCAAGTGACTTATATAATCTACCAATAGCAAATTTTGCCATCCACTCTGTATCAAAATTTTTTTCCATTAGCTTCTTAAAATGAGATGTTTTTGCAGAAATACTATAATCTTTATTACTAGCAATTTTTATTACTTGTGTGGCAATATCATCGACAAATGCTTCCATTTTTTCATTTTGTGCTTGAGATAGAAAAGCAGAAAAAATTATTGTTAAAAATAAAGCTATCTTTTTCATTTTAATCCTCGTAACTATCATAAATGGATTGGTCAACCTTATATACATTCTTGCATTTAGGGTTTTTCTTAGCAAGATATTGAATATAAATACTTCTTATTTGTGCATAATAATCAAGTGACGATGCCTCTAGGGACGAGGTGATATCAACATAATCAGCTCTGAGAGTAAATTTATCACCAATATAAACTCCTAATACTTCCTTTGAATCCAAATATAAGTTCAATGGATTAAAGGCTGCATCGAAGGGGATTGCAGCTGTCTGTCTTACTGAGGATGGGCCTATTATAGGTAGCACCAAATATGCACCATAATTTGCGCCATAATGCGCGAAAGTATCTCCAAAATTTTGGGGTCTTTCATATAAACCAAAATCTTTAGCGAAATCAATGGCGCCAAAAAATCCAAAAATGGTATTAACGAAAAACCTAAAAAATGTTTTTGCGGCTTCGTTTCCTTCTCCTTGCGCAACATTATTTAAAAATGTTAAAGGTGCGGATAAATTGGTAAATATCCCTCTGATTCTAGCTCTTCCCCAAGATGGAAGGGTTTTGTTGTAAACTTTAGCCATAGGGCTAAAAATTGTTCGGTCTAAAGTTTCGTTGAAGGTAAAAACCTTGCGATTAAATTTTTCATACGGGTCATAAATATTATAACAACACGCTGGCTGATCACTAGTATTGTCTGCAAAGCAAGTTTTGCTTACTGCAAGTAGAAAGAAATATAATATTATTTTTGACAAGCGCATATTAGTGCCATTCTATCATTTTTAATTGAGGTTTCAGTTTGATCCAAAAATCGCATTTTTGAATTTTCTATTGCGGTTTTGATATATTTTGCTGAAAAGCAGAAATTCTCATTTCCCATATTTAAAGCAATCTGTTCAGGTGTATTTGATTTTTCTACAGAAAAAACAAATATGCCGTTTGGTTCTAAGCACTGTTTTATCATCTTGAGAGACTTCTCAATGTCTGCATGATAGTGAAGAGAGAGGTTTGCAACTATCAAATCAAATTTCTTTTTTGTTTTAAGGAGAAACTCCCACATGTCATTCTCAACTACTAAGTGGTAGCTATTGGAGGTTTTTGATTGTTTTTCCTGTAGAATTTTGATCATTTTTTCTGAGATCTCGACTCCAACCAGCTCAGCATTTCCGTATTTTCCTTTGAGAAGGAATCCTAATGATCCTGTTCCACACCCTAAATCCAAAATATTCTTCGGACTCTTAACAAATTTTGATGCAATTGTTAGCAGATCTTCTGGGGCAAAAAAACCTTTTTCAATATTAAATTCGGCATCATAAGTTGCGGCAAAATTATTATAGTATGATTTTATAATAGAAATTGGTACCTCTGATACTTGCGTTTTCTTATCAAAAATTCTTTTTAAGAATAATGCTTCGACATTATGTGGAGATAATTCCAAGCATTTCGAAATATAATAAGACGCTTTAGTTTCTTTATCCTTGGCAATATATGCTCTTGCCATATTGTACATGGCGGGGATGTTATCTTTATCAAGCAGCAAAACTAGGTGGAAACGAAAAATTGCGTCATTTATATTGCCTTCGCGCAAGTGATAGATACCCAGATCTAGATTAGTAGCAGCTATATTTGACAATTTTTTCTGATTAGAATTAATCATTTCTTTAAGCTTGCTTGATGCCAATCTAAAATATTTATAAGCTTCACTTAAAACATTCTCTATCATCACTATATCTTGAAAATTTGCATATTAATGATATTAATGAATTACAAAATAGTTGTATAGAATAAAAACGAAACAGAGATTTTTATGGGAATCAAAGCCAAAATCATGGAAAAAATTTCACCATCCCCTACCTTAGCACTTGCAGCTAAAGCGAAGGAAATGGAGGCTGAAGGTATAGACGTGTTAGCTTTGTCGGTTGGAGAGCCTGATTTTGATACTCCTCAAGTTATCAAGGATTATGCAATTGATGCAATACGAGCAGGTAAAACAAAATATACAGCGGTGGACGGTATACCTGAATTAAAAAAAGCAGTGCAGAGAAAATTCAAAGAGGATAATAATCTTGATTATTCTCTTGATGAGCTGATTGTAACGGTTGGTGGGAAGCAAGCGATCTTCAACTGTTTTCTTGCAACATTAAACGAAGGGGATGAAGTTATAATCCCGAAGCCTTATTGGGTATCTTATCCTGAGATGGTTAACGTTGCCGGTGGTGTGTCCGTAGAAGTTGATACTGACATAAGTAACGATTTCAAACTTACCCCCGATTCTTTGGAAGAGGCAATTACTCCTAATACCAAGTGGCTTGTGTTAAATTCACCAAGTAATCCCACAGGAATGGTTTATTCGGCTGAAGAGCTTGGAGCTATTGGTAAGGTTTTAAGAAAGCATCCGCACGTACATATATTGTCAGATGATATATATGAGCATCTGATATACGAAAAAGAGTTTTACAATATTTTGAATATATGCCCAGATTTGAAGGAGAGAGTGTTGATAGTCAATGGAGTATCTAAGGCATATGCAATGACCGGCTGGAGAATAGGATATTCTGCTGGGAATAAAGAAATTATTAAGTTAATGAGAATTATCCAATCCCAGAGTACCTCGAACCCTACTTCAATTAGTCAATATGCGTCTCTAGGTGCGCTAGAAAAGGGCAAAAAGTTCATATCAGAATCTAAAAAGATCTTCAAAAAAAGGCGTGATTTGGCTGTTAAACTTTTTAAAGAATTAGAAGGAATAAATGTACCAAATCCAGACGGTGCATTTTATATATTTGCTGAGTGCAAGTCCTTTTTGGGGAAAAGCTTCGAGGGTAGACTAATATCCAATGATCAAGATTTTTGCCAATTTTTACTTGAAAGCGAGGCAGTTGTGGTAGTTCCAGGAACGGCTTTTGCAATGGATGGATATTTCCGTTTTTCATATGCGGTATCAGAAGAGCATATTGCTGAGGCCATATCAAGAATAAAAAATTTCTGCAGTAAGTTGAAGTAAGAGATATTTTATATTAGAATTTAAAGTTTATAACATTGTAAAGAATCTGGGTTTGGTAATGAAAAAAATATTAGTAATTATATTATTGTCTTTTATTACGGTTGCTTGCGAGCATCGTAGCTTTGTAAAAACAGCGGATAGTAGTTCTTGTGACCAAGTCTTTTTTGCTTTTGACAGTGCTGTATTATCAGAAGCGGCTAAAGAAACGCTTGAGCGTCAGGCAGAGTGGCTCGATAAATATCCAAATTTTCACTTAGAAGTCCTGGGATATTGTGATATCAAGGGAACCGCACATTATAACTATTTATTAGGAAAAAGAAGGGCAAAGGCAGTTGCGGATTTTTTAATGGAAAAAGGCGTTCACAGAGATAGGATAAAAATAATATCCAAAGGTTCTAGCGAGGATGTTAAGGGTGAATATAATGAAAAAACTGCTGCATATGACAGAAGGGTAGACACTATATTGGTGGAAGATGATATATAATAAATTAGGTGTAAGCATATTTGCTTTGGCAATTATTCTAAATGCGAACGCTGAGGATAAAAGTCAAAATTTTTCTGAGTTAGAGGTTAAGTATTCAGCTTTAGAGCAAAAGGTAAATCTCCTTGAGGAAAATGTTAAGGAGCTACAAGCCCAGCTCAGAATTCGGGCAGAATCTGTTAAGAGCAATGCCGATGATATTGCAGGTGGGCCTGGCAATATGGCCGCCTTGGTTTCGAGTGATAAAAAGGAAGAAATAAACAATGTCAAACATGAAGAAGCTGTTTGTCCCGTAATACCAGAGAGCTTGGTATCTTATAATAATCTCATTCTGAAAAAGAAGTATAATGAGGCAATTATAGCCTTGCAAAAATTTATTACCAAAAGTCGTAGTGATAATGATAGAGGGGTGGCCTATTACTTGATGGCAGAGTCATATTATTTACAAGGTAATAAGAAACAGGCAGCAGAAGATTATTTGCGTAGCTATAAAAATTATCCAAGGAACGTCATGGCAGCTGATAGTTTGCTTAAGTTAGCTATTTATTTGTCTGAAAAACAAAATAAAGAAAGCGCATGTAATCTTTTAAGTCGTTTGGAGATTGAATATCCAAATAGAAGCATATCAAACCAAGAAATCAGTAACACTTTATCTAAAAAGCTTAACTGCGATCTTTAAACTATATTTTATTTATTGCTTGAGGAGTAAGGTAAATACTAGGAGCTCTGATGAGCTCCAGCTTAGTATTTTATTCGCTTATTTCTTCTGATAGAGAAGCGTTATCTTCTTCTTGTTGATATTCTACTTCTGAGATAGAAGGTTCTTTAGATTCTTTTTTGCCTGAAATAATCACTTCAGCTTCTTCAGGGCTTCTTGCGACGATAAATCTTATCTTGGTTGAGACATCAGCATATAGCGCGATTTTTACAATATAGCTGCCAACAAATTTTATTTGTTCATCAAGAGTAATTTGAGGCTTGCTTATTTTAAGACCCAATTCGCTCTCTACAGCTGTTACGATTGTATTTGAGTTAACAGAACCATATAATTTCCCATCATCACTAGCTTGCATGATAACAGTAATTGTTTGATTATCGAATTTTAGCTTCTGTTCTTTTGCAGCAGCTATTTTAAAATCTGTTTCTTTAAGAAGATCAGCTTTTCTTGCTTCAAAAATTTCTTTATTTTCTTTTGTAGCTCTGATTGCCTTTTTATTTGGTATCAGGTAATTTCTTGCATAACCATTTTTAACATTTGCTACATCACCTAAATTACCAAGTCTAGGATGCTTCTCAAGTAAAATAACTTCCATTTTAACTTCTTCTCTTATGATTGTTTTACAAACGGCATTAAAGCCAAAATTCTTGCTCTTCTTATAGCAGTTTTTAATTCTCTTTGTTTTCTTGCAGATACAGCTGTAATTCTACTAGGTAATATTCTTCCTCTGCCGGAAACAAATCTTTCTAACAATTTTACGTTTTTATAGTCTACTGCTGGAGAATCCTCAAGAGAAAGAGGGCACGACCTTTCTTTCCTGAAAAAAAGTTTTTTATGTGCATTTTCGTAAACTGACGAGATTAACTCTACTTTATTTTCGCCGCTCATTATCTTTCCTCTTTTTCTTTGTTTGATGATAGCATAACTGAATCTTTACCATCAAAGGACTCAATTTGTATTGTTAAGTTCCTAATTACATCTTCTGTAAGCTTCATGCGTCTTTCCATTTCTTTCATTGTTTCATGGTTAGCATCTAGCACCAACATAATGTAATGGCCTTTTTTATTTTTTTTGATTTCATAAGCTAGGCTCTTTAAGCCCCAAAATTCTGTTTTAAGAACCTTACCACCATTATCGGTAATTACGTTTGAGAGTGTAGATGTAATTTTTTCTACTTCTTGCGTAGTCGCATCTTGTCTAACAATAAAAGTGCACTCATATAGTGGCATAGAAAATCCTCAAATTAACGAATTTAATTTAGGCTAATACAATACAATTTTTTTTGGCTTTTGCAACAGCTTTTTCTGACAGTTTTGTATTTCGCTCTATCCCTTATTGCCCTTGGGTTAGCGAGCAAGTGCCTATTTTATGCCGTATGCATCCCAATTCTTATTCACTAAATCTATTATATCATCAGACATTTTCAATTCCTTTCCCCATTTGCGATTTGTCTCGGGTGGGATCTTATCGGTTGCGTCTATGCCTATTTTCCCTCCAAGACCTGATTCAGGGGAGGCGAAATCTAGATAATCAATAGGAGTATTTTCTATAATGGTGGTGTCTCTTGACGGGTCAAACTTAGTTGACACAGCCCACATAACCTCTTTCCAGTCTCTGCAATTTATTTTTTCATCCACTACAATGATCATTTTGGTATATATAAACTGTTTAAGGAATGACCATATTCCCATCATTACCCTTTTTGCATGACCTGGAAATGATTTCTTAATAGAAACCACAGCTATTCTGTACGAGCAGCCTTCAGGTGGTAGGTAAAAATCTTGAATTTCAGGAAATTGCTGTTTAATTATAGGTGTAAAGACCTCGTTCAAAGATTCACCTAATACCGAAGGTTCATCTGGCGGAAGTCCGGTATAGGTTGTCATATATATAGGAGACTTTCTTGAAGTTATGGCTGTTACTTCAAAGGTAGGGAAATATTCTTCCTCGTTATAATATCCTGTATGATCTCCATACGGTCCTTCTTTTGCGTATTCATCAAAAATTACATTGCCTTCGATGACAATTTCAGCGTTTGCAGGGACTTCCATATCAATAGTCTTGCATTTCACGAGAGATAAGGGTTTTTCTCTTATGACACCAGAAAATTTGAGTTCTGACATATTATCTGGTAGTGGCATTACTCCTGATAATATGGTCGCTGGATCAGAGCCAATTACCACAGCGGCTGGCATTTTTTTTGCCATTCCGGCCTTCTTGTTTAAGCGAAAATGTTCCGCTCCACCTCTGTGTTTCAACCATCTCATTATTAGCTTATTTTTACCAATAACCTGCATGCGGTAAATGCCCACATTATGCTTTCCATTATTTTTGGTTATAACTAGGGGCCAGGTTATGAGTGGAGCTGGCTCATTAGGCCAACATATCTGGATTGGGAGATTTACTAAGTCTATCTCGTCCCCCATTTGCACTATTTCTTGGCATAGGCCCTTTTTAACGATTGGGTTTCGCATGGAGAATATTTTTTTTGCCAAAGGAAGCATTTTTAATGCATCGCTAAAACTCTCAGGTGGAGAGGGGTTCTTAAGAAATGCTAAGAGATCTCCTAGCTTGCCCAGTTCATCTGGCTTGACACCTAAGCCATACGCAATTCTTGTTTTTGTACCAAATAGATTAATAACAATTGGAATCTTACTTCTTTCGCCGTCATGCTTTATTACGTTTTTGAATAATATTGCGGGCCCATTTGTCTGTATTAGTCTTTTATGGATTTCGGTTACCTCTAGTTCCATAGAAACTTCTTTCTCCACAACAACAAGCTCATTCTTGCTCTTAAGAAACTCAATAAACTCATGAAGTGTGCTAAAGTTTTTTGGCATGTCTAACCGAGTCATATAGTTGGTAAAGAATTTTTTTAAGGGTGATGTTTTTTGATGATAACCTTTTCAGTAAATATGCGCAGAAAGCAGTTGTAAGTAATATATAAGCATAGTTGGCCAAATGAATATTTGTGTTTTTCTGGGATAAGCTATTAATTGAGAAAAATAAAAATATTGAAATTGAGGCCGCTATTGCTCCGTTTAAGACTGTTCTTGGAGACCACCTTCTGGAAAAATTTGTAGATGACGCTGATAATAAGGCTATTGACGCAAGCAAAAGATTTAGTAAAGGCCAAGATATGCGTCTATGTAGCTCTTTTAGGATTGCTGAATTACTATTATTACCAGCATTGAATATTAAGTCATAGATAACTAGCTCCTCTGGCTTTTTAGATTTAGTAGAGCTTTTTACGCTTGGCTTTAGTAAATCAAATTTGGACTGCTCAAAATATAAAACATCTAACTGGCCTTGTTTGTTTATCTCTTGCCTGATGCCATTAAACATAATCAGTTTCATTTGTCCCTTTTTAAAGATAAATTTTGCTTTTTCAGCAGAGATAATTGCCTGACTACCTTTTGCATTGTCGTACATAACAATTCCGAATAAATCATTGTTCTTGGACTTTTTATCAATATATATTGTTGTTGAGTTCGAGATATTGTTAAATACACCTTCTTCTAGCATGTTGGAAACATAGTTATCTTGGATGGTGGTCTGCTGCCTTTTTAGAGTTCTTGTTGCAAGAGGAGATATAATAGATGTAATGATTAAATTGATAGCGGTAATCATAACGGCAAAAAACATTGAGATTTTGGCGATCTTATATTTGCTGAGGCCGCTTGATTCTAATATAACTAGCTCGTTATCATTAATTAGCTTGTGGTACGCTACTATTATAGCGCAAAAAAGGGCGATTGGGGAGACATTAACTAGCATATCGGGTGTTGCTAATATGATAGCGTAGAGGAATTGTACAAGATTGATCCCTTTTCCAATATATTTATTTATTAACTTAAGGAACTGGGTCAATATCACAATAACCACGAAAGTTAATATTATAATACCATAAAATTTGGCCAGTAGATTTAGTATATATTTTTGATATAAATGCATTAGGCGTAATTATCGATAATTTTTTATAATAATATTTTTTTTGTGGAAATCTATAAAAAGATCCTTGAATTCATCTTTCCAAGTAAGTGTCTATCTTGCCAAAAGATCACTTTACCGCAAGGGTATTTCTGTGCGGAATGCTTTTCGAAATTAAAAATTGGTGTTTCTGGTGGGATGTGCAATATATGTTCAACTTCACTTGAATATGCGGATGAGCTTGATATATGTCCAAAATGTGCCGTTTCGCCGCCATTTTTTGACCGTGCTATATATATATATGAGTATAATAAAATTTCGCGAAAGATTGTTACCAACCTAAAATTCTTTGATAAGACCAATTTTGCTAAATATATGGCTGATATGATTTTTAGATCCTTTTCTCACGAGGTTCTGGATCATGATTATATAGTGTTCGTACCAATGCACCGAAAAAGGATGAGTGTAAGATTTTACAATCAAGCAGCTTTGATAGCGAAGTTTTTGTCGAAAGTTAGTGGTGTGCAAATTGATTATACAAATCTAAGCAGGGTAAAATTTACCAAACCCCAAGCATTATTGAGTAAAGCTGAAAGGATGGAGAATATTAAAAACGCATTCAGAGTACGCGATAGTAAGCTATTTGTAGGAAAAAAACTTTTAATTATAGATGATGTGTTTACTAGTGGAGCTACTTTGAATGAATGTTCACGGCTTCTGAAGAAATATGGCGCATCGAGGGTTACCGCCATAACTTTTGCCAAAACTATGTTATAACAAATGGTTGTGCGGTTTTGATTGAATGTTTGGGTATAATTAAATTTTTACCTTATAAAATTTTTTAAAAAAAGATGTTTTTTATTGTTGACACCATCAGCACTTGAGCGTATAAACAGGGGCCTACTCACTGACGCAGTGAGCGCTGTTTAAAAAAGTAAATATGAGCATATCAAGGTGGTAGTATGTCAGGAAAATTTAGCTATCAATAGATAGCACCCTGTCTTAAATGACAGATCTCATTAACTTGAGAGTTTGATCCTGGCTCAGAACGAACGCTGGCGGCATGCTTAACACATGCAAGTCGAACGAACATCTCTAGCTTGCTAGAGAATGTTAGTGGCAGACGGGTGAGTAACACGTGGGAATTTACCTTGCAGTACGGAATAACAGTTGGAAACGACTGCTAATACCGTATATTCTCTTCGGAGGAAAGATTTATCGCTGCAAGATAAGCCCGCGCTAGATTAGGTAGTTGGTAGGGTAAAGGCCTACCAAGCCTACGATCTATAGCTGGTCTGAGAGGATGATCAGCCACACTGGGACTGAGACACGGCCCAGACTCCTACGGGAGGCAGCAGTGGGGAATATTGGACAAT
>JAUIIY010000012.1 GCA_030431375.1 Alphaproteobacteria bacterium | reverse complement strand
CATGATCAATAATTATTGCTGCAGCATATTTTGGCGCATGAACGGGTGCGAATCCGACAAAAACAGAGTGACTTTTTAGGTGTTTTGCGACATTACCCCTTGAGGTATCACCTGAAATTACCTGAGCTGTACCAGTTTTAGCAGCCATTCGGTAATTATGCTGACGAATTCTGTTATTATAGCCGAGACCAGATGGGTCATTAGAAGTTTTAATAACAGCATTTTTGACAATATCAAGATATTCACTTTTTATGTCTAATCTTGGGAAAATAGAATTGTGATCATTCATTACGTGAGGATTGATTTGTAGGCCGCTAGCTAGCCTTGCGGTCATATTAGCTAGTTGTAAAGGAGTTGCAAGGATAAAGCCTTGTCCAATGCTCGCATTAGCGGTATCTCCAATCATCCATTCAGTCTCAAGATACCTATTTTTCCAATTCTTGCTTGGATTTATTCCTTGTAATTCTCCGGGAAGGTCAATTCCCGTTTTCTGGCCAAAACCAAATTTAGCAGCAACTTCATGTATTTTTTTAATTCCTATTTTTTGTGACATTATATAAAAATATGGGTTACAAGAGACCATTATCGCTTTTTCAAGATCAACTGGTCCATGTCCCAATTTATGCCAACATTTAAAAGTATGATTACCAATTTTTGCAAAGCCTTGGCAGTCTACCTTCTCGTATGGGTCAATCCCGCTTTCTAATATGGCAATGGCAACAATGATTTTCCAAACTGATCCAGGAGGATATAATTTTCCGATGGCCTTGTTTGTTAAAGGATGGTTGGGATCATTAATTATTTTGTCCCAAGATTCTTGATCTATTCCGGTAGTAAATAGGTTGGGATCAAAGCCTGGGGTAGAGAGCATCGATAGCACGCCACCATTTTGAGAGTTTAGCACCACAACAGCAGCATTCCTTCCTTTAACAGCGTCTGATACAAAATTTTGTAGGTTATGATTTATCGCAAGCTGAACATTATTTCCAGATTTACTGGGTATTTCGGATAGGTTTCTTATTACTTTTCTATAGGCGTTAACTTCGACTCGTTTCATGCCGAATTCTCCCATTAATTCGGACTGTTTGGTTTTCTCTATTCCTGCCTTTCCTACTTTAAAATCTCGATTGTGATATAGGTTAAATAATTTTACCTGCTCTCTTGAGGCATATCCCATATAGCCGCTTATGTGGCAGTATAAATTGCCATGTGGGTAAAATCTTCTATAGCCTTTTTCGATATAGATTCCGGGTAGGTTATGAGAGAAGCTTTCAATTTTAGCCACTTCATTCCAACTCATTGCTTCTTTAATGGTAATTGGTGAAAGTATTCGAGATTCCTCAAGCTTCTTTCTTATAGTTTCATAATCTGTTTTGCTCAGATTTACTATTTTTTGTAACTTCACCAGAGTATCAAAAGCATTAAATTCTCTTTGTTTGAATATGATTAATTTGAAATTATCCATGTTTGTTGCGATTTCTTGTCCAGCGTTATCGAGAATTTTACCTCTTTTAGGCTCGATAAATAGCAACTTAATACTATTTCTTTTTGATAAGGTCCTAAACTCATTACCTTTTACGATTTGTAAAAAAAACAAGCGTAAACCAATCAATAAAAAAACCAATAAATTGGCTATTGTAATTAAAAATGACCTTCTGTTAAAATTATCTATTTTTTTCATATGACATGTAGATTTTGCTAATCTTATCAAGAATTAGATGGATAGAAGGATATATTAAAATCGTAAAATATATTCTCATGATATTGGAAAAATATATATGTTTTATCGATAAATTATACAAATAACTTAGCATTATCATCTTGATGATGACTAAAAAAATTAGATCTAAACCAAAAAACAACCAAATGACCTTAAAATTTTTATGAATCAAGAATTTGCGATGCATCCCTACAATTTGCCTTAACAACAAAAAAAGTAATATATGAATTCCAGTTGGATATTTCATAACTATATCGTATATTGCACCAAGAAAAATTATGGTTGGTAAAGGTATATTATTGGGCTGAAGTAGCAAATAATAAAATGTTATGCACAAAATATACTCGGGTGTATAACTGCCGAAATAAAAAAGATTATTCGGTATAGATAAGACAGCTATAAAAGATAATATAAAAAAAACAGGTAATATCTTTTTTAGTTTTAGATAGGACATGTTAACATTAAAAGTAAAATAAACTTTATTTTAAGTAAAAAAGTTGAAAAAAATAATAAAAAAAATTCTAAAACACAAATACACGCAGAAGTTTTTGGCTTTGCTAATATTTTTGTATATTAAATTTGTTTATTTCACTAGTAGAAAAAAATATATCTATGAAAGTAAGGATTTAAAAAAACAGCTGCAAAATAAACAGATTATTTATGCTTTTTGGCACGGTAGGCTAGCTCTGGGGCCATATTACAGAAATGAGATTAAAGTAAATGTTGTAATTTCTGAGCATGCAGATGGAAAATTAATTGCAGAGGTGATGAGGATTTTCAATATGAATATTGTAAGTGGATCATCGACAAAAAATGCTTTTGCAGCATATAAGGGTATTTTGCAAGCCTTGAATAAAGGGGAGTCTGTAGCGATCACTCCTGATGGACCAAGAGGGCCAGCTCAAAAAATTGAGCATAGTAATATAATCAAAATTTCTCAAAAAAATAAAATTCCAATTCTCCCAGTGTGTTTTTCTGCAAAAAAAATGAAAAGGCTTAGGTCGTGGGATAAATTTTGCATGCCAATGCCTTTTAACAAATTATATTTTTATTTTGGTGACTTGGTAAAGCCATATGAAAACGAATCGGAGACAAGCGAAAGTAATTATCAGTCTTATCTGGAAGCAAAGTTGAATAATATATGCTTTAAAGCAGATAATCTCTGTAAATAGAATCATATGGTAGAAATTTTTTATTATCTTATTAATGTTCTTCTTACACCATTTCTTTTGGTTAATTTGGTATATAGATGCATCATTGCTAAAGAAGATTACAAGAGAATATTTGAAAGATTTGGAATTGCTTCTTCAAAAAGGCCGGTGGGCAGATTAGTCTGGATTCATGCGGCTAGTGTAGGCGAATCAATGTCAGTATCATCTTTAGTTGATAGGTTAGATGCGGCTGGTTATAAGATTCTTCTAACGACCTATACAACAAGTTCTGCCAAAATAATAAAAAGTAAGTATGGAAAAAAGGTGATACATCAATTTTTGCCTTTAGAAAATTTTTTTGCTATTAGGTTGTTTTTAAATTATTGGAAGCCTGATTTGGCAATTTTCGTGGAATCAGAATTTTGGCCGGTAATAATTTGCCAAGCTGCAAGGAAAACTAAGATTATTTCGCTCAACACGAAAGTTTCGGATAGAAGTTTTAGGAGATGGAAGAAATATAGAAAATTTATTCAGATTATCTTAGGTAAATTTCATAAATTTTATCCTCAGAATCTTCAAGCTAAATCCAGATTGCAAATTATGGATATTGAGTCCATAGAGGATGGTGGAAATTTAAAATACTCCAGTAAGCCATTGACAGTAAATAAAGATCTAAAAGAAGAGCTTATAAGACAGATTGGTAGCAGAAGCGTTATCATGGCATTTAGCACGCATCAAGGAGAAGAGGAAAAAATTATCGAAGTATATAAATCAGTACAAAAAATCAAAAATGATTTGTTGTTGCTTATAGTGCCTCGACATGTTGAAAGAAGTAAAAATATTGAAAATATAATACTAAAAAATGGCTTGTCATATGCAATTAGGTCTAAAGGGAGTAGAATTGAAAAAAATACAAATATATATTTAGCTGATACAATAGGTGAGCTCGGCACTTTTTTTGATGTTGTTAAAATAAATATTGTTGGTGGTTCGCTAAATAGCAAAATAGGAGGACATAATCCAATTGAGCCTGCTATAATGAGATCTATGTGCCTTATGGGACCTGAGAATTATGGATTTAAAGAGATCACCAAAGATTTTATTGCGAATAATGCAATGGTTAGATTCAGAGATAAAAAAACACTTGAAGAAGAGCTAATAAAGCTGCTAGATAATCCTGAATTGGTAAAAAAATACGCGAATAATTCTTATGAGTTAGTTCGTAGCATGGCTAATTCGCAGAAGAAGTTATTCGAAAAAATTATTGGGGACATAGAATGATTTCATATTGGAAAAAAAAGAACTTGATTTCTTTCTTGTTATTACCTCTTAGCTGGATATATTATTTAATCAGCAAATTAATTGCACTTTTAGCAGTGCCCAAAAAATTCAGTAAAAAAATTATTTGTATAGGAAATATTACAGCTGGTGGTGCTGGCAAAACACCTACTGCAATAGCTATCGCTAAAGAGTTACAAAAAATAAATAAAAAAGTGGTTTTTGCAGTGCGCAATTATAAAAGTGCTTCTGCAAAAAATTTTCTTTTAACTGCAAAAGATACGTATGATCAAAATATTGTAGAGGAAGCTTTTTTGTTAGCAGAAGTGGCGCCAACCTATGTAGCTCCAAAGCGCCTTCAGGCAATTGAATCAGCTTGTGAGAGTGATGCTGATTTTGTAATTGTTGATGATGGGATGCAAAATCCTCATTTTGCTAAAGACGTCAAAATTCTCGTTATAGATGGAGTACAGAGATTCGGGAATGGAATGTTAATGCCAGCAGGTCCTTTGCGTGATTTACAGTCTTCAGTGGGCAAGGCTGATATTGTAGTAAAGATTAATTTCCAAGAAGAGAAATTGAAGGACATATATTATGCAGATGGAGTGATGGAGATGCCTAGCAATTTTGATTCAAATGCTAAATATATTGCTTTTGCAGCTATTGGTTGCCCCGAAAAGTTTTTTATGTCTTTAAGAAGAGAGGGTGTTGATTTAATTGAAGAAGTTAAGTTCCCAGATCATCACATTTATAATAATAAGGACTATGAGCATTTGAGGAATTTAGCCAGTGAGCATAAAGGAAAATTAATCACTACGCGAAAAGATGCTATTAAATTGAAGGGCTATGATGATATTGTAGTTGTTGACTATAAAATAATTTTTGAAAATGCTAAAAAAATAATCGAGCTAGTTACAAATGCATCTAATAAGTGATTTTATATTATATATATTTTTTCTAATTATATTTACGATAATAAGAATTATTCCGTATGCAGTTGCGTCCAATGTACTAGGAGGACTCTTTAGGACATTAGGGCCTATATTTCCAGTTACCAAAGTTGCATATAAAAATCTCGATATTGCTTTTCCTACGATGTCATACGAGAAAAAGCAGAAGATAGTCAAAATAATGTGGGAAAATGTTGGAAGAATGATAGCAGAATTTCCGCATGTTGTTTCTATTAGTGGGGGGCAGCTGAAAAATATCATGGAGATACGGGGTAGCGACATTTTAGACAAATTGAGAAAAAACAAAAAACCAACAATGATAATAACGGCTCATTTTGGTAATTGGGAGATGGCTGCTCGAAAATTACGAAGCTTAGATTTTGATATCTCCGTAGTTTATAGGAAGATGAATAATAAGTTTATAGACAAAGTTATATGCCAAGTTAGAGAAAAAATTGGCATAAATCAGATTCCAAAATCAACTTCAGCACTAAAAATGCTTCTTGAGGATTTAGCACAAAATAGAATGATATGTTTGCTATCAGATCAAAAACAAAATACAGGTATTGAGGTTGACTTTTTTGGAAGTAAAGTTATGACAGGTACTTTACCAGCAAAAATGGCGTTGAAAAAAAATGTTAGTCTTGTCCCTGTAATGGTTACTCGTAAAAAGAATAAGCCCCATCAGTTTATCATGCATGTGGGGGATTTAGTTGATATATCGCAAAATGATTCAGTTGAATCTATAACCCAAAAGATCAACGATATACAAGAAAAATGGATTAGAAAATATCCGGAGGAGTGGTTCTGGCTTCACAAAAGATGGCCTAAAGAAAATTATATTGATAACTAAAATATTTGCCTTCTTATTTGCAATTGATTATATTTTACTTTCAGATTGATCTTTAGATAAGGAAAGAATTTATGAGCAATAAGATTTTTAGCGGAGATATGTTAAAAGGAAAAAAAGGTCTGATTATGGGCGTTGCGAATGATAAATCTATTGCAACAGGCATAGCAAAAGCTGCCAGAGCCCAAGGTGCAGAACTGGCCTTTACATATCAAGGAGAGATTTTAAAAAAGCGAGTTACTCCAATTGCTGAAAGCTTGGGCTCAAATATGCTATATGAGTGCGATGTAACAAATTCTGGTTCTATCGATGATCTTTTTGCTTTTATTGAGAGAAAATGGGGGAAATTGGATTTTCTAGTTCACTCCATTGCTTATTCTAATAAAGATGAGCTCAAGGGGAAATTCGTTGATACAACATTGGATAATTTCCTGCTTACTATGAATGTATCATGTTACTCACTTACTGCTATTACGCAAAGAGCTGAGAAGTTGATGAAAGATGGCGGAAGTATTATTACGATGACATATTACGGAGCTGAGAAAGTTATGCCTCATTATAACGTAATGGGTGTTGCTAAATCTGCTCTTGAAACCAGCGTCAAATATCTAGCGATGGATTTAGGGCCAAAGAATATCAGAGTAAATGCGATCTCAGCTGGCCCAATCAAAACTCTTGCTGCTTCAGGCATTGGTGATTTTAGATATATTCTAAAATGGAATGAATATAACTCACCGCTCAGAAGAACTGTCACAACTGAAGAAGTTGGTAATATGGCTGCTTTTGTTTTGAGTGATATGAGTTCAGGGACAACTGGCCAAATATTATATGTTGATTCTGGATATAATGTAGTTGGTATGAAGGCGGTTGACGCTCCTGATATTACAACAGTTTAAACAAAGTTGGTTGAATGGCTAGCAATAGCTTTGGTGATATATTCCGCTTTACTAGTTGGGGCGAGAGCCACGGTGAAGCTATAGGCTGTGTTGTTGATGGTGTTCCTTCGGGAATCGATTTATCCGAGGATTATATCCAACAATTTCTAGATAAACGAAAGCCAGGAGAATATAAATTTTCTTCAGCAAGAAAAGAAGCGGACAAAGTCAGATTATTATCTGGAGTTTTTAATGGTAAAACAACAGGTGCTCCAATATCTGCTATAATATGGAATCAAGACCACCAGAGCGGTGATTACGAAAAAATCAAAGATATTTATAGGCCAGGTCATGGAGACTATGTCTATGATAAGAAATATCAAAATAGAGATTATAGAGGTGGAGGAAGAGCAAGTGCAAGAGAAACAGCAGCAAGAGTCATAGCAGGTGCCATTGCTCAAAAAATCATCCCTGATAATATCAAATTTAGCTCTATTATAACCCAAATTGGCAATATTCCAGTTGTTGAAAAAGATTTTGCATATGCCAGATCCAATCCACTTCGTTGCCCGGATAAAAATATATTTGGGCTTTGGGAGAAGCTGCTTGAAGATTCTGTGAATTCAGGTGACTCCCTCGGTGCGATTGTTGAAGTACGAGTTGCGAATGTCGGGATTGGAATAGGGGAGCCTATTTACAAGAAACTGAATGCTAAAATAGCTGAAGCAGTTTTATCGGTTAATTCTGTGAAGGGTATTGATTTTGGGCTTGGGTTTGACGGCGTGACTGTGAATGGTTCAAAATATCATGATCAAATGAGCAATAATACGTACACAAGCAATAGAGAAGGTGGGATTATTGCCGGTATAAGTAATGGTCAGGATATAATTTTTAGATATGTCACCAAGCCCCCTAGTTCTATAAAAAAGTTGCGAAAAACAATTGATAAAAATGGTCAGGATGTCGACGTTACGGTTGAAGGAAGGCACGATCCAATTACCGCTATTAGGGCGATAGTAGTTGTAGAGGCCATGATAGCATGTGTGTTAGCCGATTTATATTTGCATTCTAGAGCTCTTGAACTGTGATATAAAAGCAGCAAATTAGCATGATTATTATAGAAATTAGTTATAATTAGTTATAATTATCTAAGTTGACAAAAAAAATCTAAAAAAGCCTATAGACTTTAATTTTCTAATAGTGTTACAATTTAAAACATAATTTGAAAACTTGAACTAATAAGGGAGTAAGGAAGGATTATGAAAAAATATCAAATTAGTTTAACAAAAAATTTCGTACCAATGTCGTTGGTGGTGATGCTTTCAGTGTTTTTCTCATCAGAAGCAGCTTTTGCTAATAATACTGATGCTATCACTCAAGTGTTATGTAATGTTGTTAACCAGCTAAGCGGTGGTATTGGTAAAGCGATTGCTACGATCGCAATTATCGTATTAGGGATTGGCTTGTTCATTGGTAAATTATCATGGCCTTTAGCTATAGCTACAGCAATAGGTATTGGTATGATTTTTGGTGCGTCTAGTATAGTAAACTGGATATCTTCAGGAACATCAGGGAACACCACCACGGGCGGTGGATGTGGATCTGCTAGCTAGCCGGTTTAAATATAACTAAATTTCAAAGGCGCTACGTTAGTTGGCGCCTTTTTTATTTGTCCGGTATAGATATTCTGCTATCATGTTGCAGAATGATTTTTAGAAACCTAGTAAAACTATGAAAAATAATTTGTTTAAATATATCATGATTGTTGGTATCGTCCTGATACTTACATCGCTTATTATCATTATTACAAAAACTCCACCTCCTAAACCAAAAGCAGGAGCTATTGATATTACTGAAAATGCTAACTTTAATGCTAGTGAATTTGGTGGAGATTTCATTTTGCTTGATCAAAACGGAAATAACTTCGACAGCAAAAGCCTAAAAGGGAAATATCAGCTGATATATTTTGGCTTTACTTCATGCCCTGATATTTGTCCGGCAAGTTTAATGGAGGTAATTAACGCGATGAATATGGTTGACCAGAGTGATAAGTTGAAGGGCTCTTTGGTGCCTATATTTATTACCATAGATCCAAAAAGAGATACATCAGAAGCATTAAAGTCATATTTCGATGCTGTTGATCCAAGAATCATTGCCCTAACAGGTAGTGACCAAGAAATTAACGAAGTGGCTAAAAAATTCAGAGTTTATTATTCTGTAGTAAAGGGAGCTGGCAAAGAGCAAGAAGATCCAAACTATATGGTAAATCACTCGTCTTTCTTTTACTTGGTTGGCCCAGATGGTAAATTCATAAAACCTTATTTTCCAGGGACTAAAGGATTTGATATTGCAAAAGATTATTTAAAAATTGTCAAAAATTACAATGACAGATGACATTGGAAGAAAAATAAAAAAAGAGCTTGAAAGGCAGGGGATGAGTATTTCACAACTTGTGCGAAAAACTAAGCTCCCACAATCTTCTGTTGATAATATCATTTACGGTAGGTCCAAAAAGAGAGATATTATCGCCAAGATAGCAAGGTCCTTGGCAATTCCTATAGACTATTTATTGGAAAGTAACGAAAATAATACATTTAACGCTTCCCTTTACCATTTGATTTTCAATGTTACCTATGAACAATTTGCAGCTAATAGAGTCAATATTACCAAAGAAAATTTGGACGAATATTGCTATAATACATATTTGTACGCTGCAAAAGAGAAAATCAAAGATGCTGATATAATAAGATCCTATATTAGTGGAATGACTTCTCTGGGAATTAGGCAAGGTTATTTGAAAGTAAGATGAGTTTTGTGGCTGGGGCGGCAGGATTCGAACCTGCGCATGACGGGATCAAAACCCGTTGCCTTACCGCTTGGCTACGCCCCAACAAAGACCACTTATTTATATGAATTTCAATACTTTTTGTCAATGATTGAGAACATAGGAAGTGAAATAATTTTATCTCTTATTATGGTCAATGCTTTTTGTATAAAAGGATGGGCTATATCAACAGACCTTTTCGGTAGCTCAACTACTATCCGATAATGGATTGCCACTAAAGATTCAATTGCGAATTCTATCCTATTTGCATTGGGAGGTAGAGGCAATGAAAGTTCATTTATTATAAAAATATAAAAAGACCCAAAATTTGAATGGTAACAAAACTAGATGGTGCGAATTTTGATCCAAGGAGCTAAGCCATCCAAGATGGGTTGTGAATCTACGCACGTTATTTAATTAATAGATGTTTTCATTTATCACAAAAAGATGTATCGCTTAATCATGGCACAACTAATCCAAGAGGGGTTATCAAATGTCAAATAATCAAAGAATTTTTCTATAGTAATGTATTAGTTAATAGTAAAGAGAGGTCGTCATGAGGAAATACAAAGAAGAAACATCAGAGAGTTCGGCCACCAGAGCTGCTAGGTTAGTTGAAAAATTAGAAGAAACGAGAAAAGATGTTGAAGATAGTACAATAGGGGGTAAATCTTTAGACGAAGCTATCTTAGAACAGCTGTCAAAGGCCAAAGCAGGTGAAGGCAGGGATCATGACAATGCTGATGAAGATATCTCCAAGGAAGCTTTAGATTTTATATTAAGGAGTAGAGGTTCAGAAGTGGACTCATCATCTAATCCAGTTGAGTTATTAGAACCAACTCTTAGTGGAGATACCCATGATCTGCAGTCTGATGAGTAAGAAAATAAAGTTTATATTATAGATTCTCTAAGAAACCAAAGCCATCGGTGTATTTGTGTCTATATAGATGAAAATCTACCACAATTTACAACAATATGTAGAAGGATGGGTCACCCTTAAATAATTTCTTTTTCCTGAGGTAGTTATTTAGAAATAACTGATCACTACAACATTTTTGGAACAAATTGCCTCATTTGTTTTAGGACTAGAGGTCAGTTATGCCGAGGAATTTTGTAATGATATTATAGTATTCCAAAACCATAATCTATACACTTTTTCAAAAGAGCACTGATTATATTGGATATTGTTAAAGAAAAATCACTACTATGAGGATTATTTAGGTTTTTCAATTTCTTGGAATCTTTAAGATTTTGCCCTGAGTGGCGGATGGGGTGGGATTCGAACCCACGGTACGCTCGCACGCACGCCGGTTTTCAAGACCGGTGCCTTAAACCGCTCGGCCACCCATCCAATATTGGCAATAAGCCAAATATTATCTTTTCGAGAATTGGAAGCTTCTACGAGCTTTCTTCAATCCATATTTCTTACGCTCAACAACTCTACTATCACGAGTTAGGAATCCACCTTGTCTTAAAACAGGTCTGCAGTTTGGATCATAAATTGCTAAAGCTTTACTGATACCGTGTTTGATTGCTCCTGCTTGGCCAGATAATCCTCCGCCTGTAGCAGTTACATATATATCCATATTTTCAGAATTTGTAGCAACTAAAGGCTGTTTAATGATCATACGTAAAGCAGCTCTACCGAAATAATCTTCGATATTTTTATGATTTACAATTATCTCACCTTTACCAGGCTTCAACCAAACTCTAGCTATAGAATCTTTTCTTTTTCCAGTAGCATAAGCTCTGCCTTTAGCATCAAGAGTTGGAGTCTTTTTTTCTGTTTCGGAAGAATTTTGCGCAACAGGTGCTGCTTTTTTCATATCAATTAAATCAGCGATTTTTTCCATATGTCCTTCCTACCTTTTATTTTTTTCATTAAGTGTTTGCATATCTAGAACTTGAGGCTTTTGAGCTTCATGCGGATGCTCACTACCAGAGTAAACGAACAAATGTGTCATTCTTTGTCTGCCCAATTTATTCCTTGTGATCATTCTTTTTACGGCATTTACAATAACTCGAGATGCTTTTTCATCTGAGGATTTAAGAGTTCTTGCTGTTACTTCTTTAATACCACCAGGATGTCCTGTATGCCAATAATATTTTTTTCCATTTCTGCCATCAAGCTTATTTCCTGTAAGTTTAACATCTTTGGCATTTACGATGATTACGTTGTCACCACAATCCATATGTGGGGTATATGAAGCCTTGTTTTTACCTATTAACATCATTGCTACTTGTGAAGCGAGTCTTCCTAGAACGACATCTTTGGCATCAATTACATACCATTTTTTTTCTATCTCTCCTTGTTTCAGAGCATAAGTTTTGAACACTATAATCACCTATATATAAAATGTACTTTGCTAATATCGCAAATTTTTTGGGATTGTCAATATGATTTTACTCCCAAATGCTCTAAATTATACAAATTTAGCTACTTGTAAAAATGACTCCAAAATCAATGAGGCTGCTAATTTATTGTCTAAGAAATTTTTCTGTTCTCTGCTTAGGTTAGATTGATTAAGGAAATACTGGGCGGCTTTAGTGGTAAGCCTTTCATCTTGTAAATAAATTGGTAGGTTGAAATCTTGGACAAGCTTTTCAGCAAATTTTCTTACTTTTTCACAATTTTCACCTTCAAAACCATCCATTTGTAGCGGTAGTCCCATAATGATTCCGCAAATATTAAGGGTTTCAATGGTTTTTTTGATTTGAGAAGTGCCATCATTTTTTATGACATCCAGAGGAATAGATAAGATCCAATTATTATCTGTTTTGGCAATCCCCAGATATTTTGTGCCATAATCAATTGCGAGTAACGGCTTGCCTTTTTCTAGGAGTGATTTGAAAGACTCAAGATTTTCTATAGTGTGGATCATTTATTTCAATATTTATGATGTTTAGATTATCGATGTAACAATAATTTTTATTATATTCAGATAAGAGAGGTAGGAATTTTTTGTCAAAATCATTATCGAGAATTACATTTTGAATGTTGCATTTGGTTATCTCAGGAACTAAATGTTTTTTTTCTCCCAAATAAAGATAAAATCTAGCTTCGCAATTGAACTGTTTTATTCCATGGGAGATAAATCTCAACCCATAATAATTAACTGCACCTCTTGGAAAAGTAAACAAAGCTTGTGAGTCAATTTTCTCTATCTCTCGAAAGGAATTAATTTGATATATGTCTTTCATAATTTCTCATGAGAGCATCGACACCTGGCATATTTTTACCTTCAAGCCATTCCAGGAAGGCTCCACCTCCTGTAGATACGTAGCTAAATGAATTTTCGAGCCCAGATTTGTTAATAGCAGCTACTACATCTCCGCCACCAGCTACGCTAATGATTTTATTCTCAGATGTTAGTTTTGCGATAGCTCGTGATAGCATAATTGTTCCAACGTCAAATGGGCTATATTCAAACGCGCCTACAGGACCATTCCAAATAACAGTTTTGGAAGTTTTTATTTTAGCGATAATATCTAATAATGTTTGTGGGCCTAGATCTAAAATTATATCGTCCTCATGAACATTATCTATGCTTATTGATCTACATTCTGTCTCATCGGCATCGAGAGATTTAGAAGTTATAACGTCTGAGGGTAAAATTAGCTCGCAGTTATTTTGTTCGGCGATTTTCATTATTTCGGCAGCTGTAACCAGATGATCTAATTCGCATAAGGATTTCCCGACATCATATCCTTTGGCTTTTAAAAAGCTATTAGCCATTGCTCCACCCACAACCAGTTTGTCTACTTTTGTAACTAAATGTTTTAGCAAGCCAATTTTTGAGGACACTTTTGCACCCCCAGTAATAGCAATTATATCTTTAGCATCTAGTACATATTTTTTTAAAGAGATAAGCTCTTCTTCGTGGAGTAAACCGATAGCGGAGGGGAGATGATTGGTAATTGCATCTATAGATGCATGCTTGCGATGTGAACAAGAAAATGCATCATTCACATATAAATTTCCCAATTCAGCAATTTTCTTAGCAAACTCATTATCATTTTGGCATTCTTCTTCATGGAAGCGAATATTCTCTGCTACTAAAACATCACCGGAAGACATTTCTGAAATTTGTTGTTTTGCTTTTTTGGATAATATATCCAGTGCAAATTTTACCTCTTTGCCTCCGAGCTGTTCCGATATTGCATCAGCAATTGGAGCAAGAGATAGATCGGGGTTGAATTTTGTCTTTGGTCTGCCAAAGTGTGATAAAATAACGATTTTAGCATTTTTCTTTATTAAATGCCTAATTGTTGACATAGATCTTTTGATGCGGGTAGTATCGGTAATTTTTCCTTTGCTTATTGGAACATTAAGATCGGTTCTAAGTATTACTACTTTGCCATTCAGATCAAAATCATCAATTTTATAGCACTGCATTTTTATTTATATTCTATCAATTTTGAGGCTAAATCTAGCATCCTGCACGAAAAACCCCATTCATTATCATACCATGAAATTACTCTAAGGAGATTTTTATTTGTGACAGAAGTTTCATGAATATCAAAAATAGAGCTTTCACTTCTATGGTTAAAATCTATGGAAACAAGCTCTTCATCAGATATGCCTAAAATATTTTTCATATCTGAATTTGCCGCTGATATCATCGCCTGATTAACTTCCTCTATTGTGCAATCTTTTGCAGTATTTACGACTAAATCTACCACTGAGACATTTGGAGTTGGTACTCTAATAGCAGATCCAGATAATTTCCCTGATAAATCTGGTAAAATTTTTCCTATAGTTTTAGCTGCACCAGTTGAAGTAGGAATCATGGACATAGCAGCTGATCTCGCTCTCCGTGCATCTTTATGTCTATTATCTACAATATTTTGATCATTTGTGTAGGCATGAATTGTGGTCATATAGCCAGACTCTATTCCAAAATTATCATTTATCACTTTAGCTATTGGCGCAAGAGCGTTAGTTGTACATGATCCAGCTGAAATAATTCTATGCTCAGATTTGAGAGTATCGTCATTCACTCCCATCACAATGGTTGCATCAGCATCATTTGATGGAGCTGATATTATCACTCTCTTAATCGAAGATTTAAGATATTTCGATGCTAATTCCTTGGATTTAAAAGCGCCTGTGCATTCTAATACAACATCAATATTGTCGTTATCCCAAGGAATATTCTCTGGGTCACGGCCTGAATAAATTTTTATTTTTTTGTTATTAATGACCAACGCACCATTTTCAAGCGATATATCTGCATTAAATTTACCGTGGGCAGAATCATATTTGATTAGATTAATAAAATCCTCAATCTTAGTAGATACGTTCAGAGCAACCAGGTTGATATCTGGGTAATTATTCTCAAAATATGCGCGCAGGACACATCTTCCGATTCTTCCTAATCCATTAATTCCAATATTAACTGTCATTTCTTTTTTCAGTAATTTTATTAACTATATTTTCTGCCGTAATTCCAAAATATTTATATAATTCATCTCCTGGTGCAGACAGGCCGAAATTATCCATTCCGATAAATAATCCATGAGGTCCAATATATTTATCCCATCCAAAACGAGATGCGGCTTCTACTGCTACCTTTAATGAGGAATTACAGATGAGATTCATTTTATATTCTTTTGATTGCATGTCAAATAGCTCAAAAGATGGAACTGAAATAACTCTTGTGCCGATATTTTGTTTTTCCAAGATTTCTTTTGCCTCAAGAGCGATCTGCACTTCAGAACCTGTAGCAAAAATTGTTACATCTAACGACATATCGGTGTCTGAGATTATGTAAGCCCCTTTGCTACTCATATTTTCATCTGTATAAGATGACCTAACTCTCGGCACAGATTGTCTAGTTAAGCAAAGTACAGAGGGTTTGTTTTTGATTTCTGTTGTGATGATTTCCCAACATTCCGCTGTTTCAACGCTGTCTGCGGGCCTCATACATATTAAATTAGGTGTAGACCTAAGTGAAGCTAGTTGTTCGATTGGTTGATGAGTAGGGCCATCTTCACCCACGCCAATTGAGTCATGGGTAAAAATATAAGTTACTGGAAGATTCATGATGGCTGAAAGCCTAACTCCAGGTTTCATATAATCTAGAAATACTAAGAATGTTGAGGCAATAGCCTTAAAATTTGGGTTATATAGAGCAATGCCATTACATATTCCTGCCATAGCATTTTCTCTTACTCCATAATGGATGAAATTGCCTGATAAATTATCTCGGTTAATTGCTTTAATATTTTTATGCCATACGCCATTTGAGCCACTTAAATCAGCAGAGCCACTTATGATAAATGGGTTATTTTCTTGTAACTTCTCTAAGATTTTTTGCGAACTAACCCTGGTTGCTTCTTTAGACGTCTGGAAAGCTGCTTTTTTCAGCTCTTTTAATAGCTTTTGTCCGGTAGCATGTGGAGTCAGTTTTGTTTTTACAGGAGCGTGTTTTTGATTGCCAATTTCATTACGCCATATTGCAAGTAAATCTGGATCAACAAAAAAAGGTTCGGTGTTGGTTATTCCTAGATTTTTTTTGAGGCCAATTACCTCTTCTGGTCCAAGGGGTGCTCCGTGGGACTTCTCTGAATCTTCCTTAGTTGGTGCACCAAATCCAATTTTTGTGCAGCACTCAATCAGCACAGGCCTATCACTGGTTTGAGCTTGAGATAAGGCATCATGAATTTCCTCAAAATCATGCCCGTTTATTTTAATATAATTCCAATTATATGATTCAAAACGTTTTTTTGTGTCATCTGACATGGTTAAGTCAGTAGAGCCATCAATTGAAATTTTATTGCTGTCATATATAGCAATTAGCTTATTTAATTTTAAATGTCCTGCTAGTGAAGCCGCTTCATGTGAGATTCCCTCCATAATGCAACCATCACCCATGATAACATAGGTTTTGTGATCGATTTCTGGGCTTCCCTTTGCCTGAATTTGTTCAGCTATTGCCATACCCACAGCATTGGCAAATCCTTGACCGAGAGGACCAGTTGTGGTCTCTACACCTTTTAAAACATCATTCTCTGGATGTCCTGAGGTTTTACTCCCTAATTGTCTAAAATTTTTGATTTGTTCAATTGTTACTTCTTCATATCCTGTAAGATACATGATTGCATATTGCAACATTGAGCCATGTCCTGCTGATAAGATAAATCTATCTCGATTATTCCAGTCAGGTGATTTCGGATCAAATTTTAGGAACTCAGCAAATAAAACAGTAGCAAAGTCAGCCATGCCAAGCGGCATACCTGGGTGTCCAGATTTGGCTTTTTCGACTGCATCTGCAGATAAACTTCTTATAATATTTGCAAGTTTTCTATATTGATCTTTAGAAAATTTAAGATTTTTACTATTGAGCACTTTAATTTTTCTTAGAATTGGAATAATGTAATTTAACCTAAAATCGTTGCAAACACAATAAAATTAAAGGAAATGATTAATTTCTATCGCATAATAATTTATTCATTCAAATCGGCGCAATTCTATAAAGATGTTTTTTTCAATTTAAAGAAAGCGCAGTTAAAATATTTACTTCTTATAGTTTTTATCACTTCGTTGCCTGGAGTTGTTTTATATTATTTTCTTTTCTCAAAGACGCTCTTATCTAGTGATTTAACGAGATTAATAGATGAATTTCCGGATATAAAAATTCAGAATTATAAGATGGTTGATAAATTTTCTGAGCCGTATGTTATCAATCTGAATAATGGGAATACAGCGGCATTTGTTTCTGATAAATCTTTGGTGAATAAGTTCTCAAAAGAGAATTATCAGGTGGTCTTTTTTCCAGATGGTTTTAAAGTTATGTTAGGCAACAGCTATCAGGCCAGTGATTACGCCAAAATTTTCCCTGAAGGTGATGGGGTGATTAACAAAGAATTGTTATATTCTGGGTATGATTTTTTGTTGAAATATAAAGCTATCCTAATTTTTGGTCCTTTATTAATCTTAATTTTTGGTCAGAGATTAGTTTCTGTGCTAATTGAAATAGCTCTCTTTGCTACCATCACATATTTTTTCAACCGGGTGTTTTTTCCAGATAAAAGATATATGGACTTTTTCAGATTAATGATTTTTGCATTCTTCCCTTATTTAATTGTTCAATCACTAGATATTTTTGTTCCTAATGCGCTATTAACAATGTTTGCGATGTTTGGCACTTTATTAAAAGTGGGATACGCTTATTTTGCAACTAAGGCAATTAGATCATCTTGAAAAGAGCTATGGGTCACAAGCAATAAAAAAAGCTCTCCAAATAGGAGAGCTTTCTTTATAAATATATCTGTAACTTTCTTACATAGGGAAAGCAACACCAACCATAGCTGTTACAGTTGACATTTTATTCTTGTAAGTCACATTGTTAAAGTTCACATTATGTGAAGCTTTATGTGTATATTTTAAATCAGCGTTGATTGACATTGTGTCATTGATTTTGAAATCACCACCGAACTGTGCAACTAAACCGCCACCATTTTTAATTTTTGTTCCAGAAGGTCCACCAGAAACGATTTGGTATGAATAACCAAGACCAGCATAAGGGTTGAATTCACTTTCAGGCATGAAGTGATAAAGACCTGTTAATGTCAAAGGAACAATTGAAGCTGAGCTTTTTTTGTTATTATTTGTTGCTGTTCTTTTGATATCAAATCTAGCATAGCCAACAGCACCTTCTACAGCAAAATTTGATGTTACGAAATAGTCAGCAGCAACTTCTAATGCATAACCATTTTTGAAGTCATGCTTTACTGTAGATGAATCTTTCACTTTATCAGAAGTACTAAGATAACCAGCTCTTGCTTTGAAGGTGACATCAGAAGATTTAGTAGCAGCTGCGTTAGCAGAAGTAATAGCTGAACTTACAAGTAAACCAGCTACGATAAGTTTGTTTAAGTTTTTCATGTTTATACCATAAAATTAAGTCAGGAAATATATCTTGTCAGGTGAAGTTTAACTAGTAAAAGAAAAAGCAATCGAGCTATGTATTTTGCTGTGATTTTGTGCTTATTTTGTCAGGTTTTTTGCAGTAAAAAAAAGCTCTCCAAATAGGAGAGCTTTCTTTATAAATATATCTGTAACTTTCTTACATAGGGAAAGCAACACCAACCATAGCTGATACAGTTGATAATTTGCTTTTATATGCAGTGTTTGTTTTATGTGAAGCTTTATGTGTATATTTTAGATCAACATTGATTGACATTGAGTCGTTCATTTTGAAATCACTACCTAATTGAGCAACAAAACCACCACCATTTTTTATCTTAATGCTGTCGACTTTACTGAAACTCATCTGGTGTGTGTAACCAAGACCAGCATATGGGCTAAAATCAGCTTCTGGAGTGAAGTAATAAAGACCTGTTAAAGTTAGTGGAATAAATGAAACATTCTTTTTAATCCCAGTTTGCTTAACTTCAAATTTGTCATAACCAATAGCACCTTCAACCGCGATATTTGGTGTGAAGAAGTAATCAGCTGCTACTTCTAGGCCGTAACCATTTGTAGTTCCTGACATGAGTCTTTCTGATTGCTTCGCTTTGTCTTTTACGTTGAATGTCCCAACTCTAGCTTTAAGAACAATATCAGAAGATTTAGTAGCAGCTGCGTTAGCAGAAGTAATAGCTGAACTTACAAGTAAACCAGCTACGATAAGTTTGTTTAAGTTTTTCATTTAAATACCTTTAAATTTGTATAGTTATTGGCTTCCTTCTAGCAGATCTTTTTTTCTAATGGAAGAAAAACAACATGCCTAGCAATATTGGGCTCAGAAAATTTTACTAACTGTGGCAAATAAGCTTTTATACGCTATATGCTGGGTCCGCCACCCCTGGATCTGGAGGTGCTTGCTGGTGGAGGACTAGGAGCGTCCGTGCTAGGGGAGCTAGGGGGATCTTTGAAGAAGATTTTTTTCATATTGGCCGCGATTCTTTTAGCCTTCTCACCAAGATTTTCAGCTTGTTTTACGGATTTATTCAGACCATCATGGCTATCCTTCTCAAGTTGCGATGCGGCCTCTTCCATTCTACTAACATCCGGATCCAATTTTTCTGTTTCGGTATGTTCATGCCGGGATCGTGCTTCAGCCTCAACTTCAGCCATCACTCTATCAAACGCTTCACGTTGAGCTGGAGTTAGTTCTCGATCATCATCTTCAGGTTTTTGACCTGTTAGTTCTCCAACCACTGCATCTACCTCCTCGGGTGAAACATCATCATCACCCAATGACATGTCGGCTTCATCTTCGTGACCATCTCTAGCAGCTTCTTCCTCTGCTTCACGAATTATTCTTTCATGATCAATAGGCTCTCTTGCAGAAGTGCCTAAAACTTCAGCAATAGTATCGTCTATTTCTTGTTCTGTAACAATTTCTTCATGTAAATCAATATTGTGTTTTTTTGCTAGCTCTGCAATTTCTTTGCTATATTTATCTAGCTTCTTTAATACTCTATTTAATTCTCGTGGGGATAATTTATCAAAATCTTTTGATGATAATTCGTCGATTCTCTTTTCCAGATGTTCAAGACGCTTTGCTTCACGGGGTGAGAGAGGAACTTCATCATCGGTTTTTCCTCTTTCTGTATCTAATAGGTGATCGCCCTCATCCGCATCAAGAGATCTCTCTAAGTCTTCGAGTTCTGCCAAGTCGGCCGCACCCGGAGCTTCAAGATCGGGTGAAGGAGGGGAGGTGTCGCCATCTTCTAGGGCAGCAAGTTCCGCTAAAAGCTCTTCATCTGTTGGTTCGTCATGTGCATAATCGCCTGAAACTGCTCGTGTAATTGCATCTTGAATAGCCATTTGTTCTTCCCAGTCCTCTCGGGCACTTGCTATCAATTTATTAGCATTCTCAATCCATCTTTCTCCTTCTTTCATATTAGCTACAGCTTTATCACTAAAATGGATTCCATTCGCTGCTGCTTGTCTTACCATTTCATCAACTGACCTAGGGGGCGGAGGAGCTGCTAATTTTTCTGCTTCTAATTCAGCCTCCAATTGCTCCATTGTTAGTTCTGGCTCTTCTTCACCGCTCTCGAGGCGAGCTAATTCAGCCTCGGCTTCAGCATCAGACATTACTCCGTCTAAAATTTCTGCTTCTTCCTTAGAGCCTGGTTCAACATCAGCTAGTGGAGATGGATCAAATGTAATTCCCAATTGCTTTGCTTCCCAGTCTAAATAAGATTCATATTCATCGGAAAGCATAGCCTTATCATATTCTGCTGTACCCTCGGTCAAACCTTCTAAAGGGTTTTTTGGTGGAGTTTTTTTCTTTCTACCCGTAAATCTACCAATAAAGCTTCGATCTGCTCCTGCTGAACTCATTTAAATATCCACATTTTGTTTATGGAAAAGCTAGCAGAATTGTCTTAAGAAAAAGTTAATTCAAGGGACTGGAACAATAGAATAATGGTTGATTGATGGTAACCTACGTATTGCTGAATTCAAGAAAAGGCTACCATTAGTAAGATTGTACGCCAAACTAAATTTAGAAGAAAATGTTGGGCTTATTTGGCTACCAGAATCATTAACACTTGGCGGCCTTCAATTTTAGGTTCAACTTCGCCTTTACCAATATCCTCGATATTTTCCAATATTTTCTGTGCTAGCTGGATTCCAAGCTCATTATGAGTGATTTCTCTGCCTCGGAATCGCACTGTTATCTTAACTTTATGACCTTCTTCAAGGAATTTGCGTATATGTTTGATTTTTATTTGAAGATCATTATCCCCAATATTAGGACGCAATTTTATTTCTTTTAGTTCAACAGTCTTTTGCTTCTTTTTAGCTAATTGTTTTTTCTTTTTAGCTTCATATTTAAATTTGCCAAAATCCAGCATTTTACATACTGGCGGAGTTGGTTCGGGAGACATTTCAACAAGATCCATACCAAGGCTTTGAGCCTTTCTGATGGCCTCGTTTCTAGAAATTACACCAAGCATTTTTCCAGTTTGATCAATTAACCTAACTGTTTCTGCAGTTATTTCATGGTTTTTATTTGGTAGGTTCTTGCTTATAACTAACTCCGTTGTTTGTTATTTAAATAATTTATAAATTCACTCATGTGATAATTCTTTGTTTCATTAGACCCGAGCTCCCTCACAGAAACAGTTTTTGTTTCTTTCTCTTTTTTTCCTAGAATCGCAAGGACAGGCACTTTTTTATGGGAATAATGACGTATTTTATAATTAATTTTTTCATTCGAAATGTCAAGTAGAGTTCTAATTTTGGCCTGTTTTAGCTTGTCATTTATCTCGTCTGCATATTCAATTGCATCATCCGTGATACTTAAAACAGCAACCTGATCTGGTGCCATCCAGAATGGGAATTTACCTTCATGTTCTTCAATCAAAATACCTATGAAGCGCTCAAGCGATCCCAATATTGCCCTGTGTAGCATAACAGGGGTATGTTTGCCGCCATCTTTGCCAATGTAGCTTGCATTCAATCTGTCAGGTAGCACGAAATCTACTTGAAGTGTGCCACATTGCCAATCTCTGCCAATTGCATCTTTTAAAACAAACTCTAATTTAGGTCCATAAAATGCGCCTTCTCCTTCATTTAGGGTGTAGTGTAGTCCGGTTGATTTTAGAGCAGCCAGTAGGGATTTTTCTGCTTTATCCCAAACTTCATCGCTGCCAGATCTTTTTTCTGGTCTATCAGAAAATTTAACACTTATATGGTGGAATCCTAACTCTTTATATACTTCGCGCAATAAGTCGCAAAAGGCAACTGTTTCAGAGGTTATTTGGTCTTCTGTGCAGAAAATATGAGCATCATCTTGGACGAATCCTCTAACTCTCATTAGGCCATGGAGTGACCCGGAAGGCTCATTTCTATGACAACTACCAAATTCAGACATTCTTAGAGGTAAGTCGCGGTAGCTCTTAATGCCTTTTTTAAAAATCTCTATATGGCAAGGGCAATTCATGGGTTTTAAGGCCATGACCCTCTTATCTTCATCTTCACTGATAAACATATTTTCACGGAATTTATCCCAATGGCCAGATTTTTCCCATAAGCTTCTGTCGACTAAAACAGGGGTCTTCACCTCTATATAATCATGCTGTTCAATTTTTTCGCGGATGAAATTTTCTATTATTCGGTATACTTTCCATCCCTTGTCATGCCAGAATACCATTCCAGGAGCTTCCTCTTGGATGTGAAACAAGTCGAGTTCGCGGCCTATTTTTCTATGGTCTCTTTTTTCTGCTTCTTCAAGCATTTTAATATATCCTTCGAGCTCTTCGGCGGTAGACCATGCAGTGCCGTAAATTCTTTGAAGCATCACGTTGTTGCTGTCACCTCTCCAATATGCGCCTGCTATTTTCATCAATTTAAAATATTTTACATATCTTGTGGATGGAGCATGTGGCCCCCTGCATAAATCGATAAAATCTCCTTGGCGATACATAGAGATTTCTTCACCTTCAGGTATTATGTCTGAAATAATTTCGGCTTTGAATTTTTCACCAGTCTCTTTAAACATTTTGATGGCATCATTTTTCTCCCAAACTTCGCGGGTAATTTTATGATCGGCCTTAGATAATCTTTTCATCTCATCTTCGAGTTTAAGTAGATCATTTTCTGATAATTGCTCTTTTGGCAAAATATCGTAATAGAAGCCATTTTCTATGACTGGTCCTATTGTTATTTGTGTTTCCGGGTACAAATTCTTGATAGCTTGCGCCAAAAGATGGGCTGCATCGTGTCTGATAATATCCAGACCCTCAGGATCTTTTTCGGTGATGATTTTTATTTTCGCGTCCTGAGTAATTTCTCTAGAAAGATCGAGCAATTCATTATTCACTTTTATTGCCAGAGCTTTTTTAGCTAAGCTTGGGCTAATGGTTTTAGCAATCTCGAAACCTGTGATGTTTTGGTCGAAATTTTTTATTGCTCCATCAGGAAAATTTATAGTTACCATGTTGTTTACCCAATTATCTTCTTTAAACTACAAGAGAGTAAAATAAATGTCTTTTTCTATAATGTCTAGACATCTTGATCCAAAGATTCAGAAGAATCTAAATCAGCTGGTAAATTATCTGCATTCTCGCTTTCAGAATTTATCTCATCTTCACTGGCGATATCATCTTTTTTATCACCAGTGTCGTTAGATTCTGGGGATGTAACTTGTATGGCTTCTGATTTGATGTTTTCTTCGGTTTTTCCTTGAGAAGTTGACTCGTTCTGTTCAGTAGTTTCAGTTTTATTATTAGAATAGAACTCAAAAGGAGCTACAACAATTGTTGTATTGGAATTTTTCTCTTTAATTAGTTCATCTATCTCTGTGGTTAAAGAGTCATTATTTTCAGGTAGAGGGATTTTCAAGATCATTCCTGGCTCCAAGTAATATGGCTTTGGCACTTTGTTAAATCTAATGATTTCAACCGTGTCCACTTTAAATTTTCGTGCTATTGAAGCTACTGTATCAGTTTTCATCACCTCATATAGCTTGTAATTTCGTTTTTCTAATTCTGCTGCAGGAGGGGTTTTTGTTCCCAGGAAATTATTAAAATTCTTTGCTTCCTTACATGAGCTCAAAAATGCCATTATAAAGAGAGCAGAGGCAAATATTTTTATTTTGTTAGTCTTTGTAGTCATTTAGAATTTCCCTGAATGATCTTGGGTTTATGTTTAGAGTGTCAAAAGTTAGTATTGAAGGATTCTTGGATACAATATTAGGGTATTTTAATAGCCTTATTTGATCCATTGTTAAAGGTGGTTTAGGAAGGAATTCAAACATATATGCTGCAATGAAATTCAATGTGTTGCCAATATCAATTTGATATTTTTTTATATGGAATCTCTCAAAGATTAAATTAATTATATGCCCAAAACTGAAAATTTCTGAGCCTCCTAGCTCAAATATCTTACCATAAAATTTTTCTGAAGATTCTATAATAATATTTAGAGCTTTTGTTATGTCACCCACATAAACCGGCTGAAATTTTGTTTTAGGCGCTATTTTTAAAAAAAGGGGAAGTTTACGCACCGTGCGCACTAAATCATTTACAAAATGATCATCAGAGCCGCAAACCAGGCTTGGTCTTATAATGATTGTGTTTGGATTTTCTTTTAAAGCTTCTTTTTCGCCGTCTAATTTAGTCTTTGCATATTTAGAGCAGGGTGCTTTGTCGATTCCCAATGCAGAAAAATGGATGAAAGTTTTTACTTCTAGCTTATTGGTTATTTTTGCAATTAATCTTGGTAAATTAGAGTGAATATTATAAAAATTTTGCTTCCCTTTCTCAAACAAAATGCCAACAAGATTAATTACAATCTCTGAGCCTTCAATTTCGTTTTTCAGGCTTTCAATGCTCGTGATATCAATTTTTTTTATATGTAATTGACCAACGTCACCAGCTGTTTTTAATTCTTTTGCTTTTTCAGGATCTCTGCAAATTATTTTTACCAGGTAACCCGCTTTCATCAGACTTCTCGCAATATGCCTTCCAATGAAGCCGGAGCCACCAATAATCGTTGCAATTTTGTTTTTCATTACTTACTATATGGTGAAGTTTTTATCTTTTATAAATTCTATATAAATAATATAGCTTTTATTGCAATTAACAATATGAAAAACAATAGGGAGTAAGAACAATAGCAGTTTATATACACAAAAATGATATACCTCATAATTTGAATTTACCAGGTGATTTGGCCATAGACTCAGAGACTATGGGGCTTAATCCTCTCCGTGATAGATTATGTGTGTTGCAATTATCTAATGGAAATGGCGATGCTCATTTGGTTCAGTTTAGTAAAGATAATTATGATGCGCCTAATTTAAAAGAGCTTTTGAGTAACAAAGATACACAAAAGATTTTTCACTATGCACGTTTTGATGTCGCAGTTATTTATCATTTTTTTGGTATAGAGCTAAGTAATATATTTTGTACTAAAATTGCTTCGAGATTATGTCGTACCTATACAGATAATCATGGTTTAAAAGAATTATGTAGAGAGTTGTTAGGTGTTACATTGTCTAAGGTTCAGCAATCTTCTTACTGGGGAAGAGACGTCTTGACGAAAGACCAAGAAGATTATGCTGCATCGGATGTGTTATATCTTCATCAGCTCAGAGATATTTTGAATTTGATGCTTATAAAAGAGGATAGGGCAGAGCTTCATACCAATTGTTGTAACTTTATTGTTGATAGGGCTAAGCTAGACTTAATTGGCTGGAACGATATTGATATTTTTGCTTATAAATAGTTATGAAAAAAGAAATAATAATTGAAGCTGGTCAGGACATTATAAAGAAAGAGGCGGAAGCTCTAAATATATTTGCAGGTAGTTTAGATTCTTCCTTTTTTGATGCGGTTGAGCTTATTCTTAATTGTAAAGGAAAAGTGATAGTATCTGGTATTGGAAAGAGCGGCCATATAGCAAATAAAATTACTGCTACTTTTTCCTCAATTGGTATTCCGTCAGTTTTCTTACATCCTGCAGAAGCAAGTCATGGAGATATGGGAGTAATTGGTCGTGGTGATATTGTTATATTGCTATCTAATGGGGGGGAGTCTCAGGAGATATTTGACCTTCTGGATTATTGCAACAATAACAATACGCCGTTGGTTGCTGTTGTTGGACACGTGGGGTCTACTTTGTATAAAAAGTCTGATATTCAAATTGTGATTCCGCAATTAGGAGAAGGAACTACAATTAAAGCCCCAATGATTTCAACAACGTTAATGATTGCTGCGGGTGATGCTTTAGCGGCTTCATTAATCAAATATAAAAATATTACAAATGAGGATTTTAAGAAATATCACCCTGGTGGAAAAATTGGTGCTACTCTTCTAAAGGTTTCTGAAGTGATGAAATCAGGCAAAGAGTTGCCAATTGTTTATGAAGACCAAATTATGTCTGATGCGCTTATTGAGATGTCAAATAAATCTTTGGGCTGCACAGCAGTGTTGAGTAAAGGCGCAAATTTCTTGGGTATAATTACGGATGGAGATTTAAGGCGTCATATGTCAGATGATTTCGTGCTTAAAAATGTATGTGATGTAATGACAAAAAATCCAAGATATATCGACAGCAACTTCCTGGTTGTAGACGCTCTGAAATTAATGAGTGATTTGAGAATTACCAGTCTCTTCATAATAGATTCTGGTGATTTAAAGGGCATTATTCATATGCATGATTGTATAAGGCTAGGTCTAAAACCGGTGGATGAAGAGTAGATGAGTAAAAAAAAGAAAATTCAGAAAATTTTACTATCAATAAGCGTCATTTTAGTTTTCACGATATTATATTTTTTGTTTTTTGATAGTAAAACTATTCGTAATGATCCAAATGCCGATCATGATAGCTCATACCTAGTTAAGCCTTATTTTAGAGGGATAGGAAAAGATAAAAATCTATATGAAATAAATGCAAGCAAGGCGATAGAGACGGTAGATGATAATTACGATTTATATGATGTTTTCATGAAATATTACATGGATAAAGATAAAGGAAGTTATTTTTCAGCTAATTCTCTTTCGGGTGTTATGGATAAAAGGAATGATATATTGAATTTTGTTGAATCCGTTGAGATGATTTACAGTGAAGGATATAGGGGGGTATCTGATAATTTAACTGTGGATTTATCAAAAAGGACAATATACACAAAATCACCATTTAATATGTCAGGGATTAAAGGAAAAATCTTTTCTGATAATGGTTTCTTTTTTGAAATACAAACCAAAAAAATACTCTTTTATGGTCCTGTAAAAACTTTGTTGTTTGACCAGAAGTTATGAAAAAATTATTTATCATTTTTATTTGTTTCTTTGTAGATATTGCCTTTGCTAATAATGGTGGAATAAAAGCAAATTCTCAAAATATGGAGTTGGATTTTTTAAAGAAAATCGCCTCCTACAAAGGGGAAGTCCTTGTGATTAGTGGTAATTATAGGGTTGAATGTGGTCAAATGGATGTTTTTTTTGCGAAAAAAAATGAGCAGAAAGATGCGATTGAACGCATATTGTTTATAAAGGACGTTATTTTTGCAGGTGAGAATAAAGTGGTGAATGCAGATAATGCTGAGTATAAGGCAGATGAGAGAAAAGTATATTTCTGGGGAAATGTCAAAGCTAAGGAGCTGAGCAGCTATCTTGAAGCAGACAAGGCTGTTTATGATTTAAACAAGGAGCTTATATCAGTTGTCGGGGAGGAAAGTGCTCCTGAGGGCGAAAATAAACGTGTGCGAATTATTATAGAAGATAAAAAAGATGAAAACTCTAAGAGTGGATAAAATCCAGAAATCATATGATAATAGGCCTGTAGTGAGGTCGGTGTCTATGCAGATTTCTACGGGCGAAGTTGTTGGACTTCTTGGGCCGAATGGAGCTGGTAAAACAACGTGTTTTTACATGATAACTGGTTTGATAAGTCCGGATGCAGGAAATATTTACATTGATGATGTGAATGTTACTATGAAGGCTATGTATAAAAGGGCCAAGATGGGAATCGGCTATTTGCCGCAAGAGCCATCTATTTTTAGAGGGTTGACTGTCGAGCAGAATATCATGGCTGTTTTAGAAATAGTAGAGGATGATTATGAAGAGCGTGCAAAAAAATTAGAGGCGCTTTTGGCCGAATTTTCTATATCTCATCTGAGTCATGCCCAGGCAATTAATCTTTCGGGTGGTGAGAGAAGGCGCCTTGAAATAGCAAGGTGTCTAGCCTCAAATCCTAGGTTCGTTTTTTTAGATGAGCCATTAGCAGGGATCGATCCTATAGCCGTCGGTGACATTAAAGACTTAGTATATCACTTGAAGGATAGAGGAATTGGGGTGTTAATTACCGATCATAATGTGAGAGAAACTTTGGATATTGTTGATAGAGCATATATTATCAGTGATGGTCAAGTTATTATGGAAGGAAAACCCAAAGAAATCGTTAATAGCAAGCTTGTAAAATCTGTCTATTTAGGAGAAAGTTTTACATATTAATTAGGATTGTATTTTATATCCGGTTTTTATAATAAAATACGCTGCTACGTAGAGGGCTGATAGGAACGTCGTTAAAACAATCACTCCGACCATTATATCTGAATCATGATAACCAGTTATGCTATATCTGAATAAATCGATGATGTAAAAAAACGGATTAACGTAATTCATTTTTTCTAAATAAGTTGGGAGCTCTTTTACGGAGTAGAAGGTTCCTGAAAGAAAAGAGAGCGGTGTAATAAAGTAGGTCGTAAAGGATGTCATCTGCTCAAAAGATTCAGAAAGAATGCCTGCTAATAAGCCCAAAATAGCCAAAATATATATGCCGATTAAGGTAATAAAAACAAACATAAGTGGATTCTGAATGCTGATTTTAAGTATGAAGAACATGATGCCAAACATCAAGATGCCGACGGTAATCCCCCGGATCATAGCTGCCGTGCAGAAAGCTGTGATAAAGGAATTGCAAGAGATTGGAGTAACTAAATAATCTATAAAAGTGCCATTCATTTTGCTTATTGTCAGAGAGCTTGAAGTGTTTGCAAAAGCCTGCTGCATCATGGTCATTATGATTAATCCTGATCCGATAAAAGTCTCGTATTTTATGCCGTTAATGGAGGTGCGATGTTCTCCAGCGGCGAGAATAAAAATCATATAGAATATAAAAGATGTAACCACTGGACTTATGAGTGTTTGGTTGTAAACTTTCAAGAATCTCTTTGTTTCTTTTACAATGAGGCTCTTAAAAATTATAAAATTTGAATAAGTCATATGAATTTTTTCTATCATCTAGGTTATTTATAATGTATACTACACAAGTTAATTTTTAACAAAAGAATTAGTTCGTAATCAATAGAATTCAATCTAGATAATGGAAAATAATAACATCGAAAACCCAAACATCGTTTCTGTCGGTATCGAAGATGAAATGAAAAAGTCCTATTTGGAATATGCCATGAGCGTTATAGTTAGCCGGGCAATTCCTGATGTTCGCGATGGTTTAAAGCCGGTGCATCGCAGAATCTTATATGCGATGAAAGAATCTGGTTGTGACTTCAACAAACCATATAAAAAATCAGCAAGAATTGTTGGTGAGGTAATGGGTAAGTACCATCCTCATGGTGATGCTGCTATATATGATTCATTAGTAAGAATGGCGCAGGATTTCTCTTTGCGTATACCTTTGATCGATGGTCAGGGTAACTTTGGTTCGATGGATGGTGATTCTCCAGCGGCGATGCGTTATACAGAGTCTCGCCTTGCTAAAGTTGCTCACAAAATCCTAGAAGACATCGAAAATGACACTATAGATTTTAGAGATAACTATGATGGTTCAGAGAGAGAGCCTGTAGTTTTGCCAGCGAGATTTCCTAATTTATTAGTGAATGGTGGCGGTGGTATTGCTGTTGGTATGGCAACCAACATTCCTCCACATAATTTGGGTGAAGTAATTGATGCTTGTTGCATGTATATTCAGGATAACAATATTACAGTCGATGATTTGGTTGATGTTGTTCAAGGACCAGATTTCCCGACTGGGGGTGTGATTCTTGGCCGAGCTGGAAGTATATCAGCTTTAAAAACAGGTCGAGGCTCGGTTATTATTAGAGGAAAGACTGAGATTGAAACAGTAAAAAATAAACAAGCGATCATAGTTACTGAAATGCCTTATATGGTTAATAAGGCCAGGATGATCGAAAAAATAGCTGATCTTGTCAGAGATAAAAAGATCGAGGGTATTAGTGACTTAAGAGATGAATCAGACAAGTCTGGTGTAAGGGTTGTTATCGAAGTTAAAAAAGATGCGTATCCAGATGTCGTGTTGAATCAGCTTTATAAATATACTCCGCTACAGACATCATTTGGTGTCAACATGCTTGCTTTAAATGAAGGTAAGCCAGAAGTTTTGAATTTCCTAGATGTAATTAGGGCGTTTGTTAAATTCCGTGAAGAAGTTGTTTCTAGAAGAACTAAGCATTTATTAGATAAGGCTAGAAATAAAGCACATCTATTAATAGGCTTGTTCATCGCTGTTGCTAATATTGATGAAGTTATCAGAATTATTAGACAAGCAAAAGATCCAGTAGAAGCACGTGAAAAGCTTATGGCTCAAGATTGGCCAGCTGCTGGGGTTGAAGCTTTGATTGAGTTAGTAGGCGATAAAAAGAATAAAGTTTCTGATGGTAAATGTAGATTTACCGAAGAACAAGCAAAAGCAATTCTGGAAATGCGTTTGCAACGTTTGACAGGAATGGAGCAGATAAAAATCGAATCCGATTTAAAAGCTCTAGCTGAAGAGATTCGTAGATTTATTGAAATTCTTGGTTCTAGAACAAAATTACTTGAGATTGTCAAAAATGAGCTTTTAGAAGTTAAAGAAGAATTTTCAACACCTAGAAGAACAGAAATTGATATAAATGAATTTGAGCATGATATTGAAGATCTGATCCAGAAGGAAGAGATGGTTGTTACTGTTACACATGGTGGCTACATTAAGAGAGTGCCTCTTTCAACATACAGAGCTCAACGTAGAGGCGGTAAAGGTCGTTCTGGTTTATCTATGCGTGATGAAGATTTTACTACAGAGATGTTTGTGGCTAACACCCATATGCCTGTGTTATTCTTCTCGAATTTGGGCCAAGTATATAAGTTAAAGGTGTATAAGCTGCCTCTGGGAACTGCCCAATCAAAAGGTAGAGCGCTTGTAAATATTTTCCCACTCAAAGAAGATGAAAAAATTACAACCGTAATGCCATTACCAGAAAATGAAGAAGATTGGAATGATTTACATATTATGTTTGCAACAAGTAAAGGTAATGTACGTCGTAATGATTTATCTGATTTCCATAGGGTGCAATCAAATGGTAAAATTGCAATAAGATTGGATGAAGATGATAATCTAATTGGTGTAAAATTATGTAAAGAGTCTGATCATGTATTACTTTCAGCGGCTCAAGGAAAATGTATAAGATTCCCTGTAGCAGCGGTTAGATTATTTAAGAGCCGTACGTCGGATGGTGTTCGTGGTATGAAGCTGGATTCTAAAGATCTAGTAATTGCGATGACTATTTTGAGTGGCGCAAATTATGATACAGAGGATAAAGCAAAATATCTAAAAATTCCTCTTGCAGAAAGATCATTACTTCGAGATGAAACCTTTGAAGAAACACAAGAAGTCTTAGCAACTATTGATACTGATTTAGAAGATGACAAAGTCTTAACAATGGCCCGTAATGAAGAGTTCATACTGACTATCACTGAGAACGGTTTTGGTAAAAGGACTTCTGCCTACGAATATCGCGTAACAAACAGAGGTGGTTCTGGTATCATAAATATCATCACTTCTGAAAGAAACGGTAACGTAATATCAAGTATGCCTGTCATGGATAATGACCATATTATGCTAATTACAGATATGGGAACTTTGATTAGAACCCGTGTGGTAGATATTAGGGTTGCTGGAAGAAATACTCAAGGTGTTACATTATTTAGAACTGCTAAAGAAGAAAGAATCATAGCTGCAGCTAAAATTTCTGATGAAAAAGGTGACGATGATATTTCTGATGAGGATTTACTAGAAGATTCTGAGCAAGAGTAAATTAATATGGTCTCTAAATTAATAGGAATTTATCCTGGAACATTTGATCCTATTACATATGGTCATACTGACATCATCAAAAAAGCTTTAGATGTAGTTGATGAGCTTGTTATCGCAATCGCAGGTGATGTGGTTAAGAGTCCCATTTTTAGTTTAGAAGAACGTCTTGAGATGGTAAATGATACAGTTTCTCGTTTGGAGATTCCTAAAGGAAAAACTGTTAGAGCGCTTGCATTTAAAGGTCTTTTAGTGGATTTTGTTAAAGAGCAAAAATCTCATTTGATAATTAGGGGTTTAAGGGCTGTTTCAGATTTTGAGTACGAGTTTCAGCTTTCGGCGATGAACGCAAAACTCGATAATAAAATCCAAACTATTTTCTTGCCCGCAACAGAAAAAACTCAATTTATTGCCTCAAGCATTGTTAGAGAAATTGCTCGGTTAAAAGGTGATGTTTCAGGTTTTGTTTCGCAATTGGTTGAGAAAAAATTAAAGGCATATTACAATTCATAATACTTATCATGAGTAATTATGGATAATAATTCGTTAGATTTTTTATTGGCTCCAATTGATTCTGTGCCTGGAATTGGAGAAAAAGTTGCAAAAGCATTCCAAAAAATTGGCATATATAAAAAAATTGATCTTTTAAATCATTTCCCTGTCCGAATTGAAAAAAAATATTTTTATCCGGATCTAAATTTAATACCAGATCTATCAAGAGTAGTGCTCTCTGTTGAGGTGCAAAATAAATCAGGAAAGAATGGGCGTATTGTAAAAATCTCTACTACAGATGGTAGAGATGAGATTGATGTTATTTTCTTTAATAATGTACCATCTTTTATGACCAATAAATTTGCGATAGGTGCAAAGGTTACAATTTCGGGAAAAATAGAGCGCATTGGTTTCGGAAGGTTTAAGATTATCCATCCAAATGTTCATAGCTCGATTCGGGATATTGAAAAGAACGATATTATATATCCGCAAACAGCTGGCATAAATTCACGTATGATTCAAAAATATATCAAATATATTTTGTTAAATACTTCACCCATAACAGAATGGTTGCACCTTGATTTATTGCATAATAAAAATTGGCTTAGTTGGTATGAATCCATGAATTTGATTCATCATGCTGAGGAAGAAAAAAACTTTGATTTATCTTCAGAATTTGTCAGAAGGTTAGCTTTTGATGAATTATTAGCGAGTCAATTGGCAATCAAAATAGTGCGGAAAAACAGATCTTCTCAAATCTTAGGAAAGCAATTAGACCAGTTTGGTATTTTATGGATGAATGTTGTCAAAGAAAATGGTTATGAATTAACAAAGGGGCAAAAACTTGCCCTTGCTGAAATAGAGAAAGATCAAACTTCAACTAGAAGGATGATGCGTTTATTGCAAGGAGATGTTGGATCAGGTAAGACATTAGTTGCCTTATGCGCAATGCTAAATGCAAGAGAATCTCACATGCAATCAGTATTGATGGTTCCAACTGAGATTCTGGCACAGCAGCATTATAAAAATATCTCTGATTTAGTTAAAAGTCGTGATGTGGTTGTCGAGATACTAACTGGTAAAACACCAAAGGCAAAAAGACGTGAAATATTACGTAGATTAAGAAATTTTGAAGTTCATATTTTAATAGGTACTCATGCATTATTTCAGCCAGATGTAGATTTTTATAATTTAGGCTTAGTAGTTATTGATGAGCAACATCGATTTGGTGTGAATCAAAGAATGGAACTCATGAATAAAGGTGATAATTGTGATGTTTTGGTAATGAGTGCTACTCCGATTCCACGTACTCTTGCAATGTCTGTATATGGTGATTTGGATATTACGACAATAAAGGATAAGCCCGCAGGAAGACAACCTATTAAGACTTTGACAATCTCTGAATCCAGAGAGGATGAAGTTATTAAATTCATGAAAGATAAGCTTGCTAAATATGAACAAATTTATTGGGTATGTCCTTTGATTGAATCACAAGAGGATGATCCTGAAGATTCCTTCGCATCTGCTAAAGCAAGATTTATGTATTTGCAAAAGCATTTTGGTGATGAGGTGGAGTTGCTTCACGGAAAGATGTCAGTGGAGGATAAAGACCACGCTATGGATTTATTTGTGCGTGGTAAAAAATCAATTTTGGTTGCCACTACAGTTATTGAGGTTGGTGTAAATGTTCCTAATGCTACGTTGCTGGTTGTTGAGAAGGCTGATAAATTTGGTTTGTCGCAATTGCATCAGCTGCGTGGAAGAGTAGGGCGTGGTTCAAAAGAATCGCATTGTATTTTATTATTCTCTAAGAATATGACCGCAACAAGTGTTTCTAGATTGAAAACCTTAAAAGATTCAGAGGATGGTTTTTACATAGCCGAGCAAGATTTCAAACTCAGAGGAGGGGGGGATATTTTGGGCTCAAAACAAAGTGGTCTGCCTAATTACCAAATTGCTAATTTTGAATTTCACTCGGATTTGTTGTTTGAGGCAGCTAGCCTAGCAAACGATATCGTTAGGACCAACCAGGAAGCTTCAGAGCAATATAAGCAACTTCTAAAGTTGTTTGGATATAACCAAGCTAGCAAATTTCTTTATTCCTAAATTTATGTTTTTTGTACGTCTTTTAAGGTTTCAAGAAAGGTGTTTTTTATTAAAAGGGTGAAATTTGCACAGAATAAGAAAGTTAATATATTTTAACTAAATATTTGCATTTTGATGCTTTATGCTTTAAATTGCTGTCATAACCTTATTTAACAAAGAAAGGATAAATATGACAAGCGTTACCGTCCAAGATAGAAAATATTATATTAACTACCATTCAAGTTCTGAAGTAGAAAATTCTGCTGCTGTAAGAGAGTTATTCTCGGTATATAGTGGAGACCCAATGGCTTCATACTTTAATGGGCTTATAACTGTTCCTAGAGATATTAAAATAGAACATTTTGTTCAAAAAAGTTTAGAGTCAGGTAATTGTGATTCTCTACTTAAAGCTATGAATTACGAGCCAGAAAGTAAATCTTTATCAGGTGAAGATGTAGTAGTAATTGAAAGCGACTTGTTTTTTGATCTTGATACATATTTGGGGCTAGCGTTAAGAAATCCAGATGATGGTTCAGTAAATTCAGATAGAAGTTTAGGTAAAGAAGTAACTGATACGCTTGTGTATAGTGCTTGTATAAGGGAAGATAGTGATCGTGATTTAAGTACAATGATGGTCAGATCTATGCATGATAACGGTGCGAGTTGCGCTGTATATAGAATGTCTACCGATGAAGTTGCTTCATTGGGTAAAAATAATGACCTTGTGGTTTCTAGTGATATGTACTCACAATTCGTTAAAAATTGTGAAAGTTATAATAAAATGATAAATAGTGACGATCCTAGTCATCGTGATTATTTCACCTGGGAGAACATTTTAAAAAGAGATCCAATCACCGATCCTACGGGCTTCTATGAAAAATATACAAATGGTATGCCTCTAGATCATAAGTGTTTTGATATTTCAGGAAAAAATGCTGTAGATAATGCTGTAGATGTAGATACTGGGCAATAAGTAAAGCCAAAATATCATAAGTTTTTTTGAAGCCGCTACGATGTTAGCGGCTTTTTTTATGGCCTAAGTAATAATTTTAGCTATCGCTTATTCCCAATGTATTAAACCTTTCTTAATGATTGGCTTGTAATATTTAAATGTTATTACTAGTGAGATTAGCGATAAGGAGCAATTAATTTTATGGGAAAGGGAACTGTAGTTGTAGTAGGAGCTGGTCCTTCAGGAATAGCTTATGCGACTAAAATGCAAGAACTTGGTTATGAAGTCAAAATTTTAGAAGCAGAGGACAAATTGGGAGGAAGAACCAGAACAGTATTTTTTGCTGGTTCCGAACATCCAATAGGAGCGGCGTTTAATCATTTTCCGAAAAAGCCGATTCCAGGTTTAGAAATGCCAGCAGGTAGAGCAAATAATCTTTCTGAAGGTGGAATGGCATTTATCGCCGCAGATGGGAGTGATCTCACAGACCAGGTCATAGCTTTTTTAAAAGAAGGAGAGATGCCATCCTCAATGAAAGTAAAGAGTTATGCGATGAGAGTTGCTGAATATATGCATTATAGCTCTGCGGTTGGTTCTGATCACGGCGCTATAGATGAAGCTGCGATGGATATGCAAGCTAGAAGTGAAGAGGGTATTCGTTTTTCTAGAGTGCAGGCAGAGCCATATACTGTAGGGGCTGGCTGGAGCCGTGCAGTAGAAAAATCTGCTGAAAAATTAAGAGGCAAAATACTTACTAATGCAAGGGTAACCAAGATAAAAGATAAAGGAGTTGGGAAAGGTGCTGAAGTAACATATGTGCAAGAAGGAAGGGAAGTTACAGAAGAAATTGATCATATTCATGTTTCGGTGCCAGCTTCTGCAGTAAAACATATAAAAATAGAAGGACCTGCAGAGGAAATATTGCCTGCATTAGATTCGGTAGTGACTGGCAAAGCATCGCGAGTTTTTTTTGAATATCCAAAAGGTGCAATTGCTGGCTCTGCAATCGCTGATAATGTGTATACTATGATTGATACTGAAGAATTTGGATTTGTTGTAGTTGAAAACCATCAGAAGTTTGACGGATCATCTCAGTCTATTCGGGTAATATTGACAGGTAATGCCGCAGAAAAAGCCGATAGAATCATTGATGAGGGAGGAAATACTGCATTAGAAGAAAAAATATCAGCGATTGTTTCTGGTAAATTAGGTTTGCCTACACCAATAGCAGCTTGCACGCATTCTTGGCAAAAAGTGAAATCTGCGGAGGGGTCATGGCCATTACATCCAAATCCGATGCAAAGAATGGAGACAGCAAGAATACCAGGTGCTGTGTCATTTGGTGGTGACTATCAACCATTTGATTGTCAGCTTGCTAGCAGAGGAGAAGTTAAGCTCTCTGACCCTGTTGGAACAGTGCATGGGGCAGCTAGATCCGGAATTAACCAAGCCCAAGCTACGCATAAAATTTTGTCAGGAAAAGGTAAAATTGTAAAGAAGGAGCAAGTGCGATCTGGCTTTGATATGTTGCATGGAACTGGAGCCTCTTCACCTTGGACTGACGAATATATAAGGGGTTTAGCTGAAAATTCTCTTTTAGAAGGTGGGAAAAAGGACGGAGCTGCTGGGCCAGCCAGAAATACATTTTTGGGTTTTATGGTTCACCCAAATATGTGTGATGATGCTGTTCCATCTATTTTATTTTTGGTTAGCGTATTGATTGCTTCTAAGCTTGCTTCAGTAAAAAATTCGAAACGTTCTCGTTCAAGAGGTGTGTCAGTAGTGAAGGAGAGAGAGGTAGTGTGGGATGTGGGTACTGCTGATATGTCTGTTTTAGAATTTTCGTTTATGGTAGAAAAAAGCACAAAAAAAAATGTCTCAAAAAAAGAACAATTAGATGTGAAAAGGAGGTTGCGTCGTGTCTTAAATAAGAAAAAAACAAAGGCTGCGCCAACTAAAAGTAAACAGCGTGTTGGTATAGGTGGAGGTAAAGGGAAAGGATCTGGGCATCGTTAAGATAAACAGTAATAGTTGAGATGTGTATCAGATGATGAGCAAATATATTCATATACTTGTAACATGTTGATTTTTGTTTTAGCATTATTTATGTATGACTAGTTATGGGGTAAAAATATGGGAAAGCTAACTGATGAATTTAATAATTTAGATAGTACACTTGTCTCGCGCGTAAGAAGAGCAGTAGTAGAAAGTGGTTCTGATGTAAATGAACCAGATAAATATGGGCGTACGGCGTTTTTTTTTAGCTGTGTCTAATGAGAGGATGGATGCTCTCGAGGAATTGTTGAAGCATGGTGCTGATCCTACAATTCCTGATAAAGCGGGTAGAACGCCCTTGCAAGCGGCAATAGACAGTGGAAAGAGTGCATTTAAGAACAAGGTGATAGCTGCTGTAGCAAGGTGGCAGAAAGCGCACCCAAGCAGAGGTCAAGAGGCCATTCCTGGGCGAACTGATGTTGGTCCTTCCCGAGGTGGAGGAGCTGGGGGTAGAGCTGGTGCCATGACTGCAGAAGAGCGAGTGGCAGAAAATAGGGAAGAGGCTGAACCCCTTCGTGAATTTACGGTGGATGCCCTGGAGAAGATATATACGAAATATGCAGATCGTATTCATAAGGAATCAAAAGGAAATCCTCCCTCAGCAGAGTTGTTAAATGAATTATTAAAAAAGGAAGGGATAAAAGAAATGAAATTAGTTAACTTTGAGGAAGGACAGGTAGAGGGGCCGAGCCATACACCACATGTTGGCAATAAAACAGGTCAACGCCATAAATGACTATAATTTCTTAACTTGTTGGACGGAGTTACTTGATTTCTCGTATTAAACCTATGTTAGAATGCTACTTATGCTGAAAATAAACAAAGGAGAGGTAAGGGATATCTAAAATAGAGTACGAGCTATTATCTCTTAGCATAAGGGAGATGTTTGTAACGAAAAGTAATTGGAGTTACAGCTTCATTTTAGTATCATCTAAATAAAATGGGTTTTTATGCTTGATAGATCTAAACCAATAATAATTGGTATTGCTGGGGCATCAGGCGCCGGAAAAAGTAAATTTGCATCGACGATTAAAGAAGGCATTACTGGTCTTGATGTAAGCCTTATCCATGAGGATAATTACTACAAAGATCAGGCAAATCTTTCAATGGAAGAGCGTAGAAGAACTAATTATGATCACCCTGATGCTTTTGATCATCAATTATTAGCTCAGCATCTTGATTTATTGCATGAGGGTAAAGCCGTTGAGATGCCGAAATATGATTATAAGACGCATATGAGATTAGAAAAAACTAGGACACTAAAACCTGCTCGTATATATATCTTAGAAGGTATTTTAGTTTTTGCTGATCCAGAAATACGTAAAAGGTTGGATATCAAGATATTTGTAGATGTAGCTCTTGATTTGTGTTTATTGCGGCGTGTGCAACGGGATATTTTAGAGAGAGGTAGTGATATAAAATCAGTTGTTGAGAGATATTTATCCACAGTTAGGCCTATGTTCATCGAATTTGTTGAACCTTCGAAGAAGTATGCAGATGTCATTATCCCTCATGGAGGAGAAAACCTCATTGCAGTTGAAATGCTGACATCGCAGATAAAGCAATTGCTTGGTAGTTGTGGCACCAATTAACAGATATTTCATCTCAGTTTTTGTTCGGAAAAGCTGCAAGTCTATTACAAGAAAATATAGGCTAGATAATATGTTGGTTCAGGAGAATGGTGGGCGGTAACAGATTCGAACTGCTGACCATCTCGGTGTAAACGAGGTGCTCTACCAACTGAGCTAACCGCCCCAAAGACGAAGTGTAATATAAAAGATAAAAAAATAATAATCCAGTGTTTTTTTAATTTTATTTTCTAAATCTCACAGCGTGAAATTTGCCGTACTAAAGTTGTTCTTGAGGATAAAATAATCCAGCGAGCCTTTTATATTTGCATATCAAACGAATTATTAACTATTTTTTAACATTGATTTGTAATGATTTTTGTAGAGGAAAACATTGGGTAAAAATTAGTAAAAAAGAGAGTTTATGAAAGAGAAACAAGAAAATATTCAGGCAGTCTTTGAATCAAAAAAGAGTGCACTTGGATCGGATATAAGAAAACAAATCTTTGAATCCGATAATAGTTTATACAAAAAGTTTATTCTGGCTGAGTCTCCAACTTCTGCCGATTTAGCAAATCTACTTGCCGAGATTATAACTCTGAGTGAAGAGGGATCCAGTAATAACTCTTCTCGAAAAAATAAGAGTAATGTTCTAACAAGAACTGAGAAAAATGCTCTTGAAGAGATTAAGGCAGTAATTGTTACTGAAATAATAGGTAAGTTTGAGTTACATGATAATAACCCCACAACGATTGGTGAATTAATTGGTGCTGAGGATATATCTGGTGTTTTAGGGAAAGCTGCATCTATTACAAAAATAATTGGGAATAGTAAATTACCTGGATCTAACCAATCAGTCACAGAGTCTTTAGTTGATTTAGATCAGAGAACCGGAGATTTGTCACAATTATCAACTTCTAATAAGGCTTCATTGGTTAGTGGGGTGAACGAGGTTCTTTCGGCAGCCAAAGAAAATAAAGCAGATATTGCTACAAGCAAAAGTGATATTGTAAAAAATACGGAAGAAATAGCTGCAATTAATAGTAGAGTTGGTAGTAAAGGAGTTGATGAGCTTGAGACGAAAGTGAAAAGCTCCTTGGTTGAGGCTATCAACTTTTTAAATACAAAATCTATAGAAGATTCTGCTAAGATTGCAGGTGTTAGTGATGTTGCCGTTGCTGCGCAGGCTACTAGTATAGCTGCAAGTGCCAAAGCTGATGAGAATGCTGCAACTCTGGTAAATTTAAAATCGTCGATTACAATTGCCAAAATTCAATCTGGCGTATTTTATCCTTGTTTTAGTGCAGATATGGCGGATAGTGGGAAACATGATGGCGTGACTACCATTACTTTGAAGAATCCAAATAATTTAAAAGAACTTATTTTGAGGCAAGCTCAATGTGATAAATGGGCAAATAGTGAGCAGGATATTGGTTATGCGGAATCAATGGGTGGAGAATGTTTCCTTTTAACTTCTATTGGTGATGCGGCCGCAAAATGCAGGGGTGCTGTGATAGTAGCCGAAGATTATTCAGAATAGTGTAGAATAGCGTATAGATGAGGAATGAATATTAATAAGCTGGTAAATCTTATAGAATATTATATATTGGCTCTGATAAATAATCATTTCCTGTTATATGACGAATAAGCTTAAACTTACTGTTAGGAATAAATTTACCCGAGTTAAAACAGCGCGTGGGCGTAAATTATCCTCCAAAAATTGGTTGCAAAGGCAGTTAAATGATCCTTACGTAAAGCAATCCAAGCAGGATGGGTACAGGTCGAGAGCGGCTTATAAGTTACTTGAGATTAATCAGAAATATCAAATTATAAAAAATAACTCCAATATTTTAGATTTGGGAGCAGCTCCAGGTAGTTGGTCGCAGATTGCAGTTGAGTTTAATCCGAAAAAAGTTATAGCAATTGATTTATTAGAAATTGAGAATTTGACAGATGTAGATTTTATACAAGGGGATTTTCTTGATCAGGAAGTTAGAAACAAGATAATAGACCTGATTGGTGATGAGAAAATTGATCTGATTCTATCAGATATAGCACCTAATATGACGGGGCATAAAGATACTGATCAGCTCAGAATTATGGCGGTTTGTGAACAAGTTCTGGATTTTGCAAAAGATATACTCTCACAAAAAGGATCTTTAGTTATTAAAATTTTCCAAGGCGTAGGATTTCCCGAATATATAACTGAACTAAAGCAATTATTTGCAAAGGTAAATACCTATAAGCCAGATGCTAGCCGTTCGAAATCAGCAGAAATATATATTGTTGCCAAAGATAAGAAATAAATTTTCTTTACACAGCGTATCATTGGCTTAGAGAAAAATTTTCCTTGCTATTGAAACTTCCAGATTCATTCCCATATTATTTAATATAACATTTATTACATAAGGTGGACATGAACTTAGAAAAATTAACAGATAAAGCCAGAGGAGTTATTCAAGCTGCTCAATCTATAGCACTCGCATCGGGACACCAAAAATTCACACCTGATCATATTTTAAAGGCTATGTTAGATGAATCAGATAGCTTGATTTCACAGATTATTACAAATTGTGGAGCAGATTTAAATATTGTTTACTCAGATTTGGAAGCTACACTAAAAACATTCCCTGTTGTACAAGGTGATACCCAAACATATCTTGCCCCGGAAACAGCAAAAGTTTTTGAGGCAGCAAGTAAATTGGCTAAAAATTCAGACGATCAATATATTTCGATAGATAGGTTGCTACAAGCACTTACAGATTATTGCCCCTCATTAAAGAATAATGGGGTTACTTCTAAAAAAGTTGGTGAAGTAATAGAAAAAATTAGAAGAGGGCGAAAAGCTGATTCATCTTCTGCAGAAAATAATTATGATGCGCTAAAAAAATACTCAAAAGACGTAACTGAGCTGGTTAAGCAAGGTAAGATTGATCCCGTTATTGGTAGGGATGACGAAATCAGAAGAACCGTTCAGGTTTTATCGAGAAGAATGAAAAATAATCCAGTCTTGATTGGTGAGCCAGGTGTTGGTAAAACAGCTATAATTGAAGGTTTAGCAATTAGAATTGCAAATGGTGATGTGCCTGATAATTTAAGAGATGCAAAAGTCATTGCTCTTGATTTGGGTGCTTTGGTCGCCGGAGCAAAATTTCGTGGTGAATTTGAGGAGAGGTTGAAAGCTGTTCTCAATGAAATTGAAGCCAGTAGTGATAATATAATTTTATTTATCGATGAGCTGCACATGCTCGTTGGTGCTGGTAAAGCTGAAGGCGGAATGGATGCCTCAAATCTTTTGAAACCAGCCCTCGCTAGAGGCGAGCTTCACTGTGTTGGTGCTACAACCCTAGATGAATATAGACAGCATATTGAAAAAGATGCGGCTTTAGCAAGACGTTTCCAATCAGTATATGTAGCTGAGCCATCAGTTCCTGATACAATTTCTATTTTGCGGGGAATTAAGGAAAAATACGAGTTGCATCATGGTGTAAGAGTTTCGGATGCGGCAATAGTAGCAGCAGCCAATTTATCAAAAAGATATATAACTGATCGCTTTTTACCAGATAAAGCTATTGATCTAATAGATGAAGCGGCTAGCCGCCTGCGTATGGAAGTTTTTAGTAAGCCAGAAAATATTGATGAGCTAGACCGTAAAATCGTGCAGTTGAAAATGGAAGAATCTGCACTTAAAAAGGAAAATGATAATCAATCAAAGGAGAGGCTTGCCAAAATTCAGAAGGAGCTTGCAGGTTTAGAAGAAAGATCACTAGAATTAACTAGCAAATGGAAAGCAGAAAAAGCTAAATTGGAAGAGGCGAATAAACTGCAAGAAAAATTAGATGAAGCTAAGCATCAGCTAGAGGTAGCGCAAAGGAGTGGTGATCTAGCAAAAGCAAGTGAGCTAGCTTATGGTGTGATTCCTGATCTTAAAAAACTTATAGCAGAATCAGAAAATTTAAAAGAATCAACTAAAGCAAATAATGTTGTTAAGGCAGAGGATATTGCCAGCATTATTTCTCGCGTCACCGGAATTCCCGTAGATAAAATGATGGAAGGAGAACGCGAAAAATTAATGAATATGGAGAAGATTCTTTCTGAAAATGTTGTTGGGCAAGAAGATGCAATTATTGTGGTGAGTGATGCTCTAAGAAGGTCCAGGGCCGGAGTTCAAGATACAAATAGACCGCTTGGGTCATTCCTGTTTTTGGGCCCTACAGGTGTTGGTAAAACGGAGCTCGCTAAATCTTTAGCGCAGTTTATGTTCGACGATAAAAACAATATTACTCGTATAGATATGTCAGAATATATGGAGAAACATGCTGTTTCTCGTCTGATAGGAGCGCCTCCAGGATATGTTGGTTATGAGCAGGGAGGATCGCTTACTGAGTCAGTCAGAAGAAGATCGTATCAAGTCATATTATTTGACGAAGTAGAGAAGGCCCATCCAGATGTATTTAACATATTACTACAAGTCCTCGATGAAGGAAGGCTTACTGATGGTCAGGGGCGTGTTGTGGATTTCAAGAATACAATTATTATCTTAACATCAAATATCGGTGCGCAGTTGCTTATTGAGAAAGGAGAAAAAGCTCGTTCAGAAGTAATGGATATGTTGAAAAGTTCATTTAGACCAGAATTCTTGAATAGGCTAGATGAGATTATTATTTTTAATAAATTATCTCTGGATAATCTCAAAAAAATTGTATCGGTACAGATTAATTATTTGCAATCACTAATGAGAGATAAAAGGATAACATTGAACCTAGATGATAAGGCCAAAAATTGGCTGGCCGAAAATGGTTTCGATGCTGTTTATGGAGCAAGGCCGTTAAAACGTCTGATTCAAAAAGAGATACAGAATGAAATTGCAAAAATGATTCTTTCGGGGAAAGTGATGGATGGTTCTGTCATTAATATCACGGAGAAAGATAATAAATTGTCTTTATCTGTGTAGAAACTGATTGTGGTTGTGTATGAGCTCACTCTTAATTAGAAAAGCAACTTCTGCGGACTTCCAAGGTTTGTCATTGATGCTAGCCGAATTAGGTTATCCAGCAGAGCAATCTAGCTTCAAAGAGCGTTTTACTAAATTTTTATCTCAGAATGGTTATGGTGTAACAGTTGTATTGTATGATAATGATTTGGCCGGGTTCATTGCTTGGTCTAAATCATTAGTTTTTGTCATAGATTCTATAAGGATTCATATTGAAGGGATTTTGGTTCGCAAAAAATATAGAGGTTTAGGGATAGGAAAAAAACTAATGCAACATGTAGAAGAAATAGCCAAAGCAAATAGTCCAGCAATTATAGATTTAACATCTGGTTTGCGTAGAGAAAAAGATGGGACCCATGAATTTTATAAAAAATTAGGATATAAGAATGAAGGCTATATGGCAAAATTATATTTAAGAAAAAAATTGTGAATTTGATTGAAAGAAAAGCGCAAATTGAAGATCTTCCTGAAATAATTTTTTTATTGGTCGATGACGAGTTGGGTAGGAAGCGAGAGAGTAATTCCAAAGAAGTAGGAAAGAGTTATCTTGAAGCATTTCACAAAATTAATAATGATCCTAACCAATATCTAATGGTGATATGTAATGAAGGAAAGATTGTGGGCACATGTCACTGTACTTTAATGCCTTCACTTACATTTAAAGGTAGTACAAGAATGCAAATTGAAGCTGTAAGAGTATGCTCCACTGTAAGAGGAAAATCCGTTGGAAGTAAGATGATTGAGCTGGCAGTAAAGTGGGGAAGAAGCCATGGGGCTACAATTTTTCAACTCACAACAAACAAAGAAAGAAAAGAGGCTATCAAATTCTATGAAAAGTTTGGTTTTAAAGCTACTCATGAAGGAATGAAAATTTATATATTATAGAAATAAAAAAACAGACCCATAGAGGTAGATCTTTCTACGTACTATTGGGTCTGTGTTTTATTTATTAACCTAGGTAAAGATCACATATATCAGTAACTTTTGCGTCACCAGAGCATTCTAACTCTGGAATATGATCACAAAATTTAGACTGTGCAGCAGAGTAGCTGTATTTAGAGTTTTCACATAGTGACTCTATATCAGGTTTATGTGGATTAAGTATTTCTTTTAACACCACCATATTCTCCTCTATCTTTTTATCACATTTCTCCGCTGGGCCACAAACATCTTGAGCTTCTAATCTGGCCTTTACCAACTCTTTCAAGTGCATTTTTTGGATCTCTCTGCTGTCATACTTCCTTGACCAACCTAGATCATTACCTTTTTTTATTACATTGGCTTTAACTGTTTGAATTTCAGTGATCTTATCCAATATTTTATCAAAAGAAAATTCTGCCTGATCATCTGAAATATCTTCTTCAGTTTCTGGGTAATTATTTTTATCATCTGGAGATCCTTCTAAATTAGTTGTGTAATCTTCAAGAAGCTTTACTATGTTCGAATATCCACATTCGGCCGCAATAGAAAAAGCTGTTTCACCAGAAGCACTCTGGTGATGGATATCTGCCCCCCTATCTAAAAGAAGCTTTACAATTTCTACCTTGCCAGATCTAGTAGCATCTATCAAAGCTGTGTTACCAAAGTTATCCTGGTGATGGATATCTGCGCCCCTGTCTAAAAGAAGCTCTACAATTTCTGGAAAGCCAAATATAGCAGCTTTAAACAAAGCTGTGTCACCCCAAAATGTACTACGATGATGGACATCCGCGCCCCTGTTTAAAAGAAGTTCTACAATTTTTGCATCGCCATGTATAGCAGCGTCAAGCAAAGCTGTTGAACCAAATTGATCCTTGTGATTAATATCTGCCCCTCTGTCTAAAAGAAGCTCTACATCTTCCACCTTGCCATGCATAGCAGCTTTTATTAGACGTTCGTTTAACTCTTTTTTTTCTGTTTGTTCCATATAACCTCTACTTATATTTTTAATATTGCGTGTATATTAATATATATTAATCTTCTTGTCAACTTATAACATGTAAACTAGTTGTTCTAGAGCTTCATTTACTATCTTTTCTCTTGTCTCTCTTGATTCAGGAGAGCGTTGTCAATGCAGATGATGTTAATGCTTTAAAGAAATTTGTAAAAAAACAGACCCATAGCGGTAGATCTCTCTACATACTATTGGGTCTGTGTTTTATTTATTAACCTAGGTAAAGATCACATATATCAGTAACTTTTGCGTCACCAGAGCATTCTAACTCTGCAATATGATCGCAAAATTTAGACTGTGCAGTATAGTAGCTATATTTGGAGTTTTCACACAGTGACTCTATAGCAGGTTTATGGGGATTAAGTATTTCTTTTA
>JAUIIY010000020.1 GCA_030431375.1 Alphaproteobacteria bacterium | reverse complement strand
TCACTGACATCTAGGACAAATATAATTAGATTGTTGAACTGTGTTTCTAAATTTCATCAAAGTGTTAGTAGTTAATTATAGTAGCGTCTGTCAATGATTCCATAAATTGGATAATATCAGTAGCAACCACAGATCTCATACCACCAAAAGCAGAATAGAAAATTACCAAACCATATCCAATAATCACACTAACAATTTTTTCAAATCCTAAAAATTGCCTTATCAACTCCCCTATGGCACTAATCTGAGTACTTACAAAACCCATTGATACCATGGCCGCGCATATACCTGTGATGACTTGAATGTCTTTACCATATAGTGACTTCATTAAATCACCGATTGATATGAAGTTTTTGAAATTTCTTATCCTAGGAACGATGCATTGCCCAATGAAAATTTGGTTTATTGCAGCACCCCCAACAACCAAAACATAAACAATACCATATTGGTAAACCTTATCTGCTACCCCCATAGTTCCACCACCTATCAGAGTGGCTGACATTGTTGCTACAATGGCAAACGTCGTGTAATCAATTTTTGCAACAGAATATTCTTTCAGGTTTTTTACAGTGGCGCCTTGCTTAAAACCTACATATAAGGTTAAAAGTAGGTACATTACAACAATTACGGAATCTAAATTCATTAACATCAAACTGCCACTATTAGTTAACCTTTATAAATAATTATTATATTAAAACTATTTACGCAAGTTTTTCAAACAAAATCACTCCAAAAAGTGCAAATAGATATATTATAGAATATATAAAAGTTTTTATGTATAAAGTTTTTGAGTTCGAAAATATTATCTTAACAGCGAGAAAAATGAAAATGGCTGATAATATTGTAGAAATGCCAAAATATAGTTTTCCCCAGATGTTCAAAAAATATGGTACCAAACATATTAGAGATAAGATGATCGTATAATATAAAATTTGCCTCTTAGTATATTGAACGCCCTTCACAAGTGGCATCATAGGGATATTCGCTCTACCATAATCTGAAGATTTTGCCAAAGCTAACGCCCAAAAATGTGGCGGTGTCCATAAAAAAATAATCAAAAACATTAACATTGGCTCAAGAGACACATTATTTGTTACTGCAGCCCAACCAATGATAGGAGGCAAAGCGCCCGAGGCTCCTCCTATGACAATATTTTGGCATGTCGATCTTTTTAGCCAAATTGTGTATATAAAAACATAAAATAAGATTGCCGAAGCTAAAAGAATAGCAGAAAGAATATTTACAAATACCCCCATTATCATTACGGATAAACACCCGAGCACAATGCCAAACTGTAAAACATTTTCTGGAGCGATTTTTTTTGCAGGTATTGGTCGGCTTTTAGTTCTTTTCATTAAAGCATCAATATCTCTATCATACCACATATTGATTGCTCCTGAGGCACCTGAACCCATAGCAACACATATAACAGTCATGATTGCAAGCACTGGATGAATATGCCCTGGAGCAGCAATAATTCCGACAAAAGCAGTAAAAACTACTAGAGACATCACCCCTGGCTTTAGCAGCTCTATATAACTACCTACCTCTGACTCGATAAAATCACTCTCTGTTCCAACCGAGCTAATTTTTTGCATTATTTGACAACCGGTTGTTTCTCAAAACAATGAAAAGGTGGTGGTGATGATAAAGTCCATTCAAGTGTCGTAGCACCCTCACCCCAAGGATTGTCAGGACATTTTTTGCCTTTTCTCAAGGTATATATAACTATATAAACAAAGAAAAACGCAGCAAACATTGAAAGAGAAGAGCCAAGAGAAGATACATAATTCCAGCCAGCAAAAGCATCAGGATAATCAGGTATTCTTCTTGGCATACCAGCTAAACCCAAGAAATGTTGAGGAAAGAAGGTCAAATTCACACCAATAAATGTCATCCAAAAATGAATCTTGCCTAACATTTCTGGATATTGTCTGCCACTCATTTTTCCGATCCAATAGTAAAATCCTGCAAACATTGCAAATAAAGCCCCTAATGACATTGTGTAATGAAAGTGACCAACAACATAATATGTATCATGTAAGGCTCTATCAATAGATGCGTTAGCAAGGACAACCCCTGTTACACCACCAACCGCAAATAAGAAAATAAATCCTAAAGCAAATAACATTGGAGTCTTAAATTCGATCGAACCTCCCCACATGGTCGCTATCCAACTAAAAATTTTAATCCCTGTTGGTACCGCAATAATCATCGTAGCTAGTGTAAAATATGCTAACGCATTCACATTCAAGCCAACTGTAAACATATGGTGGGCCCAAACTATAAACCCAACAACACCAATACTAACCATTGCATATACCATCCCTAAATAACCAAAAACCGGCTTTCTAGAAAAAGTTGAAATAACTTGACTGATTATGCCAAAACCAGGAAGGATAATTATATATACTTCGGGGTGACCAAAGAACCAAAATAAATGCTGAAACAGAACTGGATCACCACCGCCAGAAGGCTCAAAAAAGCTTGTACCAAAATTACGGTCAGTAAGAAGCATGGTGATTCCGCCACCTAGAACTGGTATAGCCATAATTAGCAAAAACGCGGTTACCAGAACTGACCATGCAAATAAAGGCATCTTATGCAAAGTCATGCCCGGCGCTCTCATATTCATTATGGTAACAATAAAATTGATTGCACCCAAAACCGAAGAGATACCAGCTAAATGAAGACTAAATATTGCCAAATCAACCGCAGCACCTTCATGAAATTGCATATTACTTAAAGGGGGATAAACTGTCCAACCAGTACCCACGCCACCATCAATCAGCGCCGATATGAAAAGCAACAAGAATGAGGGCACAAGCAACCAAAAACTAATATTATTTAAACGAGGAAACGCCATATCTGGAGCACCAATCATAAGAGGAACAAACCAATTCCCGAACCCCCCAATTAGAGCAGGCATTATCATAAAGAATACCATTATGAACGCATGTGCGGTGATAAGCACATTATACAACTGATGGTCACCTCCTAAAATTTGAGACCCAGGCTCCATTAGCTCCAGTCTAAACACAAAAGAAAATAATCCTCCTATCAAGCCAGCCATAATAGCAAAGACAATGTACATCGTACCAATATCTTTATGGTTTGTTGAAAAAAGCCATCTTTTAATTCCAGCAGGAGTATGTGTTCCCATAAATATTATTCCTCAAATATTATGCAAATTTCTTCTGAGCCACTTTGACCCATTCATTAAATTTTTCTTTTGATACAGCTTCAACTGCAATAGGCATGAATCCATGGCCAACACCACAAATTTCAGAACATTGACCATAATAAACTCCTGGCTCTGTTACACGGAACCATGTTTCATTAACCCTACCTGGTATAGCATCAGTTTTTACACCTAATGAAGGAACTGCCCAGCTATGAATAACATCGTTTGAAGCGATCAGGACTTTCACATTAGTGTTAACAGGTACAATAATTCTATTATCAACTTCAAGCAACCTTAATTGACCCGGTTTCAGATCTTCATCTTTAATCATGTAGCTATCAAATTCAAAACCACCATGGTCTGGATATTGATACTGCCAATACCACTGATGACCAACTACTTTTACTGTCATATCAGCAGTGGGTACTTTTTCCATAAAATAGAGAATTCTAAATGAAGGAATAGCTATCATTACTAAAATAACTATGGGAATTATTGTCCAAACAATTTCAATTAAAACATTATGTGTTGTTTTTGAAGGGATGGGGTTTGCTTTTTTGTTGAATCGCACGATAACATATAAAAGCAAGAAAAATACTATTGCAACAATTAAAACACACATTACAAGGAGAATGTCATGAAAATTTATATATTCTTCCATCACTGGAGAATATGCATTTTGAAATGTCATTTGCCAAGGACGCGGCACACCCTCACCAGCATATGCATTCATAATTGAGAAAACTGAAACAACCCAAAATAAAAATTTAACCATCTAAAAAATAAAGATTTATTGTTATTACCCTAAAATTCTTATAATAAATAATAAAGTAGTTTGCAATTTTAATCATCTAAAAAACATGGAATTACTGTGGAAAAAATTAGACTCTAGCCAAACTTATCCTCAAATAATAGACATGATGGAAGAAACGGCGCATGGTATTATTGAGGGCAGAGACCCTGAGCAAATATGGCTTGTAGAGCATGAAGATATTTACAGTGCCGGGACAAGTTTCGATAAAAAAGACCTTCTCAACCATAAAAACAACAACATTCCAGTTTATTACACTGGCAGGGGCGGTCAATATACATATCATGGTCCAGGTCAACGTGTTGTTTATTTTTTATTAAATTTAAAAAATAGCTTTGCGCCAAATAAACCTGACCTAAAACAATTTATATTCCTGCTGGAAGAAATAATCATAAATACCCTCAGAGATATTGGTATACAAAGCACAAGACGTAGCGGCAGAGTCGGCATATGGGTTGATAATAATGGCTTTGATGAGAAAATAGCGGCTATAGGCATCAGAGTAAGAAAATGGGTTTCTTATCATGGTATTGCAATCAATATAGCGCCTGATATTTCAAAATATAGTGGCATTGTACCATGTGGATTATCGGAATTTGGGATCACCTCTTTAAAAAAATTAAAAAAAGAAATATCTTTTGAAGAATTTGACGAGATATTTAAAAAGAATTTTTATCAAATATTTGTAAATTATAACAAACCGAAATGAATAGACTTATCCTAAGAAGTTTTTTATTTGTGCTCGTGCTTTTTTTGGCAGGGTTTGCTTTATTTTTATATAAAATTCCTTCCATATCAACTAAATCGCAGGAAGAAACTGATGCCATCATCGTACTAACGGGAGGCTTAAACAGGATCAATACAGGATTCAAAATACTCAATTCTGACAAATCACAAAAATTATTTATCTCCGGAGTTTATAATGACACTAAATTAAAGGAGTTATTTGTTTTGCATGATAATGAGATTAAGTCATTATTATTAGGGAATAAAAAAATTGAGATCGGTAAAGAAGCTACTTCAACCAGAGAGAATGCCATAGAAACCTATAAATGGATTAAGAAAAATAACATAAAAACAATCAGGTTAGTTACTTCCAACTACCATATGCCGAGGAGTATTTTTGAGTTCAACAAATTATTACCTAACGTAAAAATCATCCCGCATCCTGTATTTACAGTAAATTTCCAAAAGAATAATATTATAAAACATAAAATGACTTTGAAATTGGCGCTTAAAGAATATGTAAAATTCATATATATTAGCGGCGAATATTATATAAATAAGTTAAAACATGTCATTTTTTAGAACTATTATTTTCTATATCTTTTTTATCTCTCTAACAATTATACTTGGTGGCTCTGGATTATTACTGGTGAATTTTCGCAAAGAATTTGCAGTAAAAATTTCTAAGATGTGGTGTAGATCGACTCTATATTTGTTAAAAATAATATGTGGGGTAAAGTGCAAAATAATCAAAGATTATGAGTTACCAGAATCATATATAGCAGCTTCAAAACATCAATCCGCATATGAAACCTTTCTATTCTGGCAACTAATCAAAAACCCTGCCTATATACTAAAAAAAGAACTTTTGAACATCCCTATTTTTGGCTCCTACCTTAAACATACTGGAATGATTTCGATTGATAGAAAAGCTGGCCACCAAAGTATGGTAAAGATTTTAAAATTTGGCAAAGAATCCTACCAACAAAATAGAAATCTGATCATTTTTCCCGAGGGCACTAGAACTAAATATGGAAAGGAAACTATGAAATATTCAAGCGGAGTTTATGGTTTATACCAAACTTTTGATAAACCAATAGTTCCTATTGCGCTCAATACAGGAAAATTCTGGTCAAACTTTCGTTTTACCATCAAACCAGGAACAATTATTGTAAAATTTCTGCCTGTAATACCTACTGGCCTGGAAAAAGAAGAATTTCTAAAGACACTCAGAGACACTATAGAAATTGAATCTGCAAAATTATAATATATTTCTATAATTTACTTCAGGCTTTCTTTATTTTAACTTGTTGGATTTTACCCTTCGAAAGTTTTACTACTTCCATAATTAAATCTTTACACTTAACGATTTTTCCAACCTCAGGCATTGTAGAGCACTCCTTCTGCAATAAATTACCTATCGTCAGAGTCTTAGGTGCATGAAGATCCCAACCAAGATATCTGTTAATCTCTTTGATCTTCACTGAGGCTTTAACCATATACCAACCTCGACCTATTTTTTGGATCGATTCTTTCAAAGCATCATGCTCATCATAAATACTGCCAACAATCTCCTCTAAAACATCTTCTAGCGATACTATACCCACAGGAATATCTCGCTCATTTACCACTATAGAAAAATGTATTTTTCTTTTTCTAAATTCTTTTAGCTGAGTTGATAAAATATTATTTTCACTTACAAACCATGGATGGATTAAGAGCTTTTCTATCTTCTTTCTGCCAATATTCTGATTTTTCTGAATCAGATGGAATAAATCTTTGATATAAATCACACCTATAATATTTTCTTGTTTCTCATCCCACACGGGAAAACGTGAATGTCCAGTGCTTAGCATTTCGCTCAACATCTCTTCCGCTGAAATAGAAATATTAGTACTACACATTTCTGATATTGGTGTCATAACATCTTTTATTTTGCAGCTACTAAGGTCCAAAATACCATCAAGCATTTGTTTATCTTCCTTTGGCAAATAACCAAGACTCTGGCCCATTGCAATTGCACCACGCAACATATCACTTGTTTCATCCTCTCTCGCCCTTTTTGACGGATTAATTCTAAGGACTTTAAAAATTATCATGACCAAAAATTGAATTAATTTGGTAAATGGATAAAAAACAAAAACCGAATATTTAATGAAATAGGCGGTAAAAAATGCAGTTTTCTTTGGGTACTCAAATGCAAATGTTTTTGGGATGATATCCGCAAATAAGATTACAACCAGCGTCATGATTATCGTTGCAATTGGAATCATAGCGACACCACCAATCTCAACTGCCATGGAAATCGCTACAGCAGAACCAATTGTATCCAAAGCGCTGCTAGCTATCAAAAGAGAACTCAACAACATATCTTTTTTTTCTCGCAGCTCACAGATTAATATGGCCTTTTTATTCCCCTCTTCTTTTAATTTATGAAGTAATGGTTGGGACAAACTCGTGATTGACGTTTCAGCGGCTGAATACAGAGCTGATAACAGCATTATCAAAATAATCGCAATTATGTATGAGAGAAACATTTAGTTTATTTGAATAAATTTTTTACAAAAAGATTCTATCTTTCTGGCATCGTTAACCTGATAAATAAAACAATTTCCAAGCTTTTTCATTAAAATAAGATTTATTTTTTTACCGATTTTCTTCTTGTCATTATACATGTAAGAAATCAGCTTTTCCATATTAAAAGATTTAATTTTCTTACATAATGTTTCTAGATCGAAAAACAACCTGACAACTTCCTCTAACTTTTCAACATCAACCTGGCCACAAAATTTTTCTTCATATGAATATCTTGCAGCCATAAGCATCCCCACAGCGACGGCTTGCCCATGTGTAATCTCGTTATTTGATAGTGATTCAATTGCATGAGCAAAACTATGTCCAAAATTTAAAATCCTTCTCTTATCTTTATCGTACAAATCATTCGAAACAAAATGATATTTTACCTTTATAGATTGCTTGATTATTTGTCTTAATTCATTGTAATTACGATGTTTAAAAACACCAACATTATCTTGCAAGTTTATTAAAATATCTGGTTTGTAAATAGCTCCATATTTTATAATTTCTGCAAATCCATCCAAATAATTATCGTCTGGCAGGGAATCAAGGAGTTTTAAATCAAAAATGATTTTTTCTGGATTTTTAAAGCTACCAATATAATTTTTTATTCCAGAAAAATTTAGAGCTGTTTTCCCTCCGAAGCAGCTATCAACCATTGCAAGCAAACTAGACGGGAAATTAATATATCTACAACCTCTTAATGTAATACTCGCTATAAAACCTGTTACGTCACCAAGAGCCCCGCCTCCTATTGAAATAAAGATAGTGTCCCGATCAATATCTCCAACCTTCTTGAGTATCTCACTCACAAATTCTATAGATTTAATTTTTTCATTAACAACCACCTTATGGTTCGAGATAATATTACATTTTGAGAAATATCTTTTTTGCAAATAAGCATCAAAAACGTCTGATAAATTATTATCTAAGAATATTACTACCTTCTCCCCATCAAAGAGTTTTCCTGCTTCATTTTCAAAAATAATCTCGGTTTTTTCAGTGTATGAAAATTCAAATTTATTCACGATATTATCTGAATTATTTTTTGAACAATCGCTCCGGAAGGTTGATTCTCACATTCTATCACATAATCAGCCCGTTCATATAGTCTTTTTCTTTTCTCGAACAAATCATTTAAATCTTCTTTTTTTTCTATAAGAGGCCTGTCCATAGCATGTTGCTCAAAGCGACTAGTAAGAATATCAATATCTTCTTGCAGATATATCGAAATAGCTTTTTCTTTTACCAAATCAAAAATCTTTTTATAGCAAAATGCCCCACC
>JAUIIY010000011.1 GCA_030431375.1 Alphaproteobacteria bacterium | reverse complement strand
TGATAATGTTAAGATCAAGATTGAGCTAATATCACCAATTGCTATGGATGAGGGCCTAAGATTTGCTATCCGTGAAGGTGGTAGAACTGTTGGTGCTGGCGTCGTTGCTAAAATTATTAAATAACAAATGGTTGCAAAACTCCTTGATTAAAGGTTAGTTTTATGATAGGAGTGTAGCTCAATTGGTAGAGCACCGGTCTCCAAAACCGGGGGTTGGGGGTTCGAGTCCCTTCGCTCCTGCCATGACAGTGAAGATTATGAAAGTAGTTAAATTTTTTAAAGATGTAAAAAAAGAGCTGAGTAAAGTTACTTGGCTTACTGGAAAAGAGGCGTCTATGTCTTCACTAATGGTTGTAACGGTAGTGTTAGTTTTTTCACTGCTTTTTTTGCTGGCTGATTTTGTTATTTATCATGCCGTACAATTTTTTATGAATTTGGGAGTTTAGTTACGTGTCGCATAAATGGTATATACTGCAGGTTTTATCAGGTGCTGAAAACAAGGTGGCTGATGCGATTAGGGAGAAGGCTCAAAAAGATGGCTACTCTGCACAGCTAAATGAGGTAACTGTTCCGGTTGAAAAAGTATTCGAAATACGCAAAGGTAAAAAAGTTCAAGTTGAAAAGAAATTTTTACCTGGTTATATTTTGGTCAATATGGACCTTACGGATGATTTTTGGCATGCTATTAGGTCAATACCTAAGGTTGGAGGATTTCTTGGTGGTGGCGGTAAGCCTCAGCAAATTTCCCAGAAAGAAGTTGATAGGATCCTAGAGCAAATTGAGAAAAGTGAAGAGCAGAAAAAAAGTTCATTGGTATTTGAAGTTGGTGATTCCGTTAAAGTTAATGATGGGCCGTTTGAGTCTTTCGTTGGGACGGTTGAAACTGTTGATGAAGAAAAAGAAAGATTGCGTGTATCTGTAGCAATATTTGGTAGAGCGACACCGATAGATTTAGATTTTTCGCAAGTAACAAAATTATAAGAGTAGAGATTAAAAATGGCTAAGAAGATAGCAGGTTTTATAAAATTACAAATTCCAGCAGGAAAAGCAAATCCTTCACCTCCTGTAGGTCCAGCTTTGGGTCAAAGAGGTGTTAATATAATGGATTTCTGTAAAGCATTTAATGCAAAAACTCAGTCTATGGAGCCAGGTAGTCCAATACCTGTTGTTATATCTGTATATTCAGATAGGTCATTTTCTTTTGAAGTAAAAACTCCACCTGTTTCGTATTTCTTGAAGAAAGCTGCGAAATTGCAAAAAGGTTCAGGGGAAACAAGAAAAGGCCCATATGTAGGGAAAGTTACTCTTGCACAATTGAGAGAGATTGCGGAAACAAAAATGGTTGATTTAAACGCCAATGATATTGATGCCGCTGTAGAAATGATAAAAGGCTCAGCTGAGTCAATGGGTATTCAAGTTAAAGGCTAGTAGGTAATTTGTATGGGTAAAAATTTAAGATCAGTTAAAGAAAAATTGAGCGACAGGTTGTATAAACTTGATGAAGCTATCGACTTCTTGCAAACAAATAAATTTGCAAAATTTGATGAAACTTTTGAAGTTATCTTCAAGTTAGGTGTGAATCCTGTCCATTCAGATCAAGTAGTGAGGGGCGTAGCTCCGATGCCTTGTGGAACAGGAAAAAGCGTGAGAGTTGCAGTTTTGGTTAAACCTGAAAACGACGCTAAAGCAAAAGCCGCTGGAGCAGATCTAGTTGGAGCAGATCAGATCATTGAAGATGTGAAAGCTGGAAAGATAGATTTTGATGTTTGTATCACTACTCCAGATATGATGCCTAAAATCAGCATGATCGCAAAAGTTTTAGGTCCGAAAGGGCTTATGCCAAATCCAAAATTAGGAACAGTGGCAGTTGACTTTGAATCTGCGATTAAAAAGGCTAAATCAGGTCAAGTAGAATTCAGAGCTGAAAAAGCTGGTATCGTGCACACAGGCATTGGTAAACTTAGCTTTAAAAAGGATGATCTTAAAAGTAACTTTAAATCATTATTTGACTCTATTTTGAAAGCAAAGCCTTCTGGGGCTAAAGGAACATATGTGAGAGATCTTTTTGTTTCTTCAACAATGGGCCCTTCTTTAAAAGTAGATGTTACTACTTTAAGTGAAATAGCATAAGGAGAATAGTGGTGTTAAAAAATAAAAAATATGAATTTGTAGAAAATTTTAATAACGAGCTATCTCGTGACTTAACAATTATAGTTACTCATTACCAGGGTATTACGGTAAGTGAAGCTACAGAACTAAGAAAAAAAATGCATGAAGCTAATGCGAAGTTTTTGGTTACCAAAAATAGATTAGCTAAGATTGCTATAAAAGATACAAGATATGAAGGACTTGAAGAATTTTTCACAGGTCCAACAGCTGTTGCTATGTCTGAAGACCCAGTTGCAGCTGCGAAAGTAGTAGTGGATTTTGCTAAAGGGAACGAAAAACTAAAAGTTCTTGGCGGCATTGCTAACGATAATAAACTAGATGTTTCGCAAATTAAAGCTCTTGCTTCATTGCCATCGTTAGATGAATTGAGAGCTAAATTAGTGGCTCTTATTCAAACTCCAGCAACTAATATTGCTAGAGTTATTAATGCTCCAGCATCAGGTGTTGCTAGAGTTATTTCAGCATATTCAAAAAAATAACAATTTAATTAAAGGGTACTTACAATGGCTGATATTCAAAAAATTGCAGAAGATTTGTCAAGTTTGACAGTAATGGAAGCTGCAGAATTATCAAAATTACTTGAAGAAAAGTGGGGCGTTTCTGCTGCTGCTCCAGTTGCTATGGCTGCTGCACCTGCTGCAGGGGCTGCTGTTGCTGAAGAAAAAACAGAATTTGACGTTATTCTAAAAGCTTCTGGTGATAAGAAAATTAATGTTATTAAAGAAGTAAGAGCAATTACAGGTTTAGGTCTTAAAGAAGCTAAGGATCTTGTTGACGGTGCGCCAAAAACACTTAAGGAAGGCGTGAGCAAAGAAGAAGCTGCTGAAATTAAGAAGAAGCTAGAAGAAGCTGGTGCAACTGTAGAAGTAAACTAGATTTTTAAAAGATATTGAGTGCTTTAGCATATTTGTTGAAGCACTCGTATTTTTTATTTTGTCTCTTATGTTTAATTTATTCAGTTGGTGAGGACGTGAATGTTCGAAAATACCTATATTCGTGATATAGAAAGAAAAAGTTTTGGGAAAATCAAAAACGTAGCCCAGATCCCAAGTCTCGTTGAAGTTCAAAAAAATTCATACGACGAGTTTTTGCAAATTAATGTAGATCCTGAGAAAAGAGTTAATAAAGGTTTGCAGTCAGTTTTTAAATCTGTTTTTCCTATTGCCGATTACGCAGGAGAATGCACACTCGAGTTTGTCAGTTACGAATTTGATAGGCCAAAATACGATGTTGACGAATCACGTCACAGAAGCATCAGCTATGTTGCACCTTTAAAAGTAACTTTAAGGTTAGTTGTTTGGGATGTAGATCCTGATACTGGTGTGAAAGAAGTTAATGGTATCAAAGAGCAAGAAGTGTTCTTTGGTGACATACCCCTAATGACTAAAAATGCGACATTTGTTATTAATGGTGTAGAGAGAGTTATTGTATCGCAGATGCATAGATCTCCTGGCGTATTTTTTGATCATGACAGAGGAAAGACACATTCATCTGGAAAGTTCCTTTATTCAGCAAGAATAATTCCATATAGAGGCTCTTGGCTTGATTTTGAGTTTGATGGTAAAGATTTAGTTTATTTTAGAATAGATCGTAGAAGAAAAATTCATGTAAGTACCTTACTTCGCGCTCTAGGACTATCAACCAAAGAAATCTATGATTATTTTTATGATACTATAACTTATAAGAAAGTAGCAAAAGGATGGTCTACAGAATTTTCTTTTGATGAAACAAAATCAATTAAGCTCGAGTCAGATTTAGTAGATGCTGACACGGGTGAAACTGTTGCTAAAGCAGGTACAAGGCTTAATAAGCGTGTAGCAAAAAAATTGATAGATGCTGGTTTGAAAAAACTGCTAGTTACAAATGATGATTTATTAGGTAGCTTTGTTTCTCAAGATATCATTGATCCTGAGACTGGTGAAGTCGTGATTGAGCAGGGAGATGAGCTAGCACTTGATAAAATAAAAATTATTGAGAAGCTTAAATTAAAAGCAATAAGCATATTAGATGTACAATCAGGGAAAGCAGGGCCATATATTAGGAATACTATCCAAGCTGATAAAAATCTGACTGAAGAAGAAGCGTTATTCGATATCTTTAGAGTTATAAGACCAGGTGAGCCAGTAACTTATGAAACTGCTAAGACAATGCTTGAATCATTGTTTTTTGATCCATCAAGATATGATTTGTCAGAGGTGGGTAGAGTTAAGCTAAGCTCAAAATTAGGTGTTCAGAAAGAAGAATCTTTCACAATCCTTACCGTTGAAGATATTAAGGCCGTAATTAAATATTTAGTAGGCCTAAAAGATGGTCATGGTGAAATAGATGATATTGATCACCTTGCAAATAGAAGGGTTAGATCGGTTGGTGAATTGATGGAAAATCAATTCAGACTTGGTCTAGTAAGAATGGAAAGAACCATTTTAGAGCGTATGTCATCTGTAGAAGTTGACACTGTTATGCCAAATGATCTGATAAATGCTAAAGTTATAGCTAGTGTTGTTAGGGAATTTTTTGGTACATCACAGCTATCACAATTTATGGATCAAACAAATCCATTATCTGAAATCACACATAAAAGAAGAATCTCTGCTTTAGGACCAGGTGGTTTAACAAGAGATAGAGCTGGTTTCGAAGTTCGTGACGTACATCCAACTCATTATGGAAGGATTTGTCCGATTGAAACTCCGGAAGGACAAAATATTGGTTTGATCAATAGCATGTCTACTTATGCTAAAGTTAACAAATATGGTTTCATCGAAAGCCCTTATAGAAGAGTTATAGACTGTTCTGTAACAAATGAAGTTGTATATCTTTCGGCTATTGAAGAAGGTGATTACGTGATTGCTCAGGCAAATACGCCTTTAGATGCAAATGGTAATATTGATGTAGACCTTGTAAGTTGCCGTATAAAAGGCGAATTTGTTATGGCGTCAAAAGATAAAATACAATTTATCGACGTATCACCAATGCAGGTGGTTTCTATCGCGGCTTCATTGATTCCATTCCTGGAAAATGACGATGCTAACCGTGCGTTGATGGGATCAAACATGCAACGCCAAGCTGTACCGTTATTAAAAGCGGAAGCTCCTTTTGTAGGAACAGGTATTGAAACTGTAGTAGCAAAAGACTCAGGTTCTGCTATCACATCAAAGGTTAATGGTGTTGTAGATCAGGTTGATTCCAGAAGGATTGTGATTAGGTCTGAAGGCGGAAAAGATGAGTCTCCAACAGTTGAAATATACAATTTGCAGAAATTCCAAAGGTCGAATCATAATACATGTATCAATCAAAAACCTCTTGTAAAAGTAGGTGATGTTGTAAAAGAAGGGCAAGTGATTGCTGATGGCCCAAGTACTGATAGAGGTGATCTAGCATTAGGAAGAAACGTTCTTGTAGCGTTCATGCCTTGGAATGGTTATAACTATGAAGATTCGATTCTTATATCAGAAAATCTAGTAAAAAATGACGTTTATACTTCGATCCATATTGAAGAATTTGATGTTGTGGCAAGAGATACAAGATTAGGCCCTGAGGAAATAACAAGAGATATTCCAAACGTGAGTGAAGAAGCTTTAAGCAATTTGGATGAAACAGGTATAGTTCATGTTGGTGCAGAAGTAAGACCAGGTGACATTCTAGTTGGTAAAGTTACTCCTAAGAGTGAATCTCCGATGACACCAGAGGAAAAATTACTACGTGCTATTTTTGGTGAAAAAGCAGCAGATGTAAGAGATTCTTCCCTGCATGTTCCTCCAGGAGTAAATGGTACTGTAGTTGAAGTACGTGTATTCTCTAGAAGAGGTATCGAAAAAGATCAAAGAGCTCTGACAATTGAAAGAGAGCAGATCAGAAAACTTACGGAAGATAATCAAGCTGAGTTGAAGATCATTGAGAATTTCATTTACATGAACTTAGAAAAAATGCTTGTAGGCAGTGATGTGAAATCAGGACCTAAGGGCTTTAAATCTGATAAAGTGACCAAAGAAGATTTGAAAGAATATTCTAAAGGTCAATGGTGGGATTTTGTTCTTGCTGATGAAAAGAAGATGAAGAAAATCGCTTCATTGAAAATTAAATATGATAATACTCAGAAAGATATTACCAAAAAATATGAAGAGAAAGTCGAGAAAATACAAGCTGGTGATGACCTGCCTCAAGGTGCATTAAAGCAAGTAAAAGTATTTATTGCTATCAAACATAAATTACAACCAGGCGATAAATTTGCTGGACGTCACGGTAACAAAGGTGTTATCTCAAAAATCGTTCCTCAAGAAGATATGCCACATACGGAAGATGGTACAATCGTGGATATGGTTTTAAATCCTCTAGGTGTACCTTCGCGAATGAATGTTGGACAAATCTTAGAAACTCATCTTGGTTGGGCTTCAGTAAATATGGGTAAACAAATATCCAAAATGATTGCTGAATATAGAAGTGATGCGGCTGACAAGTTGCGTGACTATATAGGTAAAATATATGATAGCGCTGAGTTCAAAGATAGGCTAAAGAAAGCATCTGATGATGAAGTTATAGAGCTTGGAAAAAGATTTAGCAAAGGTGTGTATTTCTCTACCCCAGTATTTGATGGTGCAAAACCAGAGGATGTTGATAGGCTCCTAGAGCTAGCGGGCGTGAACAAATCAGGTCAAGTGAATTTGATCGATGGAAAAACCGGCGAGTATTTTGATCGTCCAGTGACCGTTGGCTACAAATATATGCTGAAACTACACCATCTAGTAGATGAGAAGATCCATGCTAGATCGATTGGTCCATACAGCTTAGTTACACAGCAGCCATTAGGTGGTAAATCACATAATGGTGGTCAAAGGTTCGGTGAGATGGAATGTTGGGCGCTACAAGCATATGGTGCTGCCTATACTCTTCAGGAAATGCTTACAGTTAAATCAGATGATGTTGTAGGTCGTGTGAAAATCTTTGAATCAATTGTCCGTGGGGATAATGATTATGAATCTGCGATTCCTGAATCATTCAATGTAATGATTAAAGAGCTAAGGTCACTTTGCTTGAACGTAGAATTAGAAACTTCTGAAAATTAGAATCCTGGTCGGTATATTATGAATATGAGAGATAGAAACACTACAAACCAAATTAGTTCCCAAGATTTTGATCTTTTAAGAATCTCAATAGCGAGCCCGGAAAAGATAAGATCATGGTCTTTTGGTGAAGTAAAAAAGCCAGAAACCATTAATTATAGAACGTTTAAGCCAGAAAAAGATGGTTTATTTTGTGCTAGAATTTTTGGTCCAGTGAGCGATTATGAGTGCTTATGCGGTAAGTATAAGCGTATGAAATATCGCGGAATCATATGTGAGAAATGCGGTGTTGAGGTTACAACATCAAAAGTTCGTAGGGAAAGGATGGGTCATATTGATCTAGCTGCACCTGTTGTTCACATTTGGTTCTTAAAGTCGCTACCATCAAGAATCAGCAGCTTACTTGACATGACATTGAAAGAAATAGAGAGAATTCTTTATTTCGAAATGTTTGTTGTGACTGATCCCGGTTTGACAATGATGTCAAAGGGTGACTTATTGTCTGAAGATCAATATTACAAAGCTCAAGATGAATTTGGTGAAGATAGCTTCACTGCCGAAATAGGTGCTGAAGCAATTCAATCTTTACTTGCTAGTATTGATTTAGAAAAAGCTCAAAAAGAATTAAGAGCTGCTATTTCTGAAACTACTTCGGAAGCAAAAATCAAGAAATACGTTAAAAGGCTTAAATTAGTTGAAGATTTCTTGGATTCAGGAAATAAGCCAGAATGGATGGTGATGAATGTAGTTCCTGTACTACCTCCAGAAATTAGACCTTTGGTTATGCTTGATGGTGGTAGATTTGCTACTTCAGATTTAAATGAGTTATATAGAAGAGTTATTAACAGAAATAACAGGTTAAAAAGACTACTTGATCTTCGCGCTCCTGATATTATCGTACGTAACGAAAAAAGGATGCTGCAAGAATCTATTGATGCCTTGTTTGATAATGGTCGTAGAGGACGTGTAGTCAAAAATGCTAATAAGAGACCTTTCAAATCCCTAAGTGATATGCTTAAAGGTAAGCAAGGTAGGTTTAGACAGAATCTTTTAGGTAAAAGGGTTGACTATTCTGGTCGTTCGGTTGTGGTAGTAGGTCCTGAGCTAAAATTACATCAGTGCGGATTACCTAAAAAAATGGCTCTTGAACTCTTTAAGCCATTTATTTATTCGAAGCTAGAGCTTTATGGTATTGCAACAACGATTAAAGCCGCTAAGAAAATGGTGGAAATGGAAAGACCAGAAGTTTGGGATATTTTGGATGAAGTCATTAGAGAGCATCCTGTATTACTAAACCGTGCTCCTACACTGCACAGGCTGGGTATACAAGCATTTGAACCATTATTGATTGAAGGTAAAGCTATTCAGTTACACCCTCTTGTTTGTACAGCTTTTAACGCTGACTTTGACGGTGATACTATGTCTGTTCACGTGCCTTTATCTGTAGAGGCTCAGCTTGAGGCTAGAGCTCTGATGATGTCGACAAATAACATATTGAGTCCAGCAAATGGTAAGCCAATTATTGTACCTACACTAGATATCATCCTAGGTATTCACTATATGAGTATTGCTATTGATGGTGAAGCTGGTGAGAATATGTTGTTTAAAGACGTGTACGAAGTAAAACACGCTCTTGAACAGAAAGTTGTTGCTCTTCATTCGAAAGTTAAATGTCGTATTAAACAATTAAATGATGAAGGCGAAACAGTTGATGTTATCGTTGAATCAACTCCAGGAAGGCTGTTAATAGGTGAATTACTTCCTTTACTACCAAAAATCAGATTTGATTTAGTAAACAAGGTTTTAACAAAGAAAGAAATTTCTAACATCATTAACCATGTATTCCGTCATAGTGGTCAAAAAAATACGGTGCTTTTCTGTGATAGATTGATGCAGTTAGGGTTTAAATATTCTGGTAAAGCAGCTGTGTCTTTCGGTAAAGATGACATGGTGATTCCAAAAACCAAGCAGAAGCATGTTGATGAAACTCTTGAAGAAGTTAAGTTATTTGAAAAACAATATTCGGATGGTTTGATTACAGTAGGTGAGAAATATAACAAGGTAGTGGATGCTTGGTCGCATTGTACGGATAAAATATCTGACGATATGATGAAAGAAATTTCCGCCAACACATGTGATTCACTAGAAAGTAACAAGCAGCTAGGTATTAACTCGATATATATGATGGCTCAATCTGGAGCGAAAGGTTCTGTTCAGCAGATGAAGCAGCTTGCTGGTATGAGGGGTTTGATGGCCACTCCATCCGGTGAGATTATTGAGACACCAATTTTATCTAACTTTAAAGAAGGTTTGAGTGTAGGTGAGTATTTCAACTCAACTCACGGTGCTCGTAAAGGTCTATCTGATACTGCGCTTAAAACAGCTAACTCTGGTTATTTGACAAGAAGATTAGTGGATGTTGCTCAAGATTGTATCATTACAAGCCATGATTGTGGTACTACAAAAGGTGTTGTGGTTGAATCAATCATTGAAGGTGGTGAAGTTGTTATTCCTCTAGCCGATTCAATTTTGGGAAGAGTTACTGCAAATGATATTATGCATCCGACTCGTGAGGAAACCATTGTAAAAGCTGGTACAATGATCGATGAGAATGTTTTAGAAGAAATCGAATCAGCTGGTATTGATTCAATCAAAGTTAGATCGGTTCTAACTTGTGAATCAACAGACGGTGGTGTTTGTGCGAAATGTTACGGTCGTGATTTAGCTACCGGAAATATGGTGAGCACAGGTGATGCTATTGGTGTGATTGCTGCACAATCAATTGGTGAGCCAGGAACACAGTTGACGATGAGAACGTTCCATATCGGTGGTGCTGCGACAAGAAGTATTGAAGTCTCAACAATTGAAGCTACACATGAAGGTACAATAAAATACGAGCATAAAAACTTTGTTACTAACTCAGAAGGAAAACTAGTTGTAATGAGCAGAAATTGTGAAGTTATATTGCTTGATGATAGAAAAGTTGAAAAAGCTCGTCATAAAATACCGTATGGTGCGAAAGTGCATTTTGAAGATGGTGCCAAAGTTACCAAAGGTCAATTAATTGCCGATTGGGATCCATATACCATACCTATTATTACTGAGAAATCCGGTGTTATAATCTATAAAGATTTGGTTGAAGGAATGTCAGTCAAAGAAGTTATGGATGAAGAAACTGGTATTTCTAACAAGGTAATTGTTGATTGGAAACAAAAAACAAGGGGTATAGATTTAAGACCAAGACTTATTCTAGAAAATGATAAAGGTGACATGATCACATTATCAAATGGTCTTGAAGCAAGATATTTCTTGCCGATTGGTGCTATTCTGAATCTTAATGATAGAACCGAGGTTCATGCGGGTGATGTTCTTGCAAGGATACCAAGAGAATCTACAAAAACTAGAGATATTACTGGTGGTCTACCAAGGGTTGCTGAATTATTTGAAGCTAGAAAACCTAAGGACCATGCTATTATTAGTGAGATCGAGGGTATAGTTCATTTTGGTAAAGACTATAAGTCAAAAAGAAGAATTATTATCAAACCACAAGATGAATCAGTATCTCCTATCGAATATTTAATTCCAAAAGGTAAGCACGTTTCCGTTAATGAAGGTGACTTTGTTAAGAAAGGTGATTTGTTAATGGACGGTAATCCTGTGTTACAAGATATCTTGAAAGTTATGGGTGTTGAAGCTCTCTCTAGATATATGGTGTCTGAAACACAGCAAGTATATAGATTACAAGGTGTAAAAATCGACGATAAACATATTGAAGTTATCTTGAGACAAATGCTTCAAAAAGTAGAAGTGACTAATTCAGGTGAAACAACAATGTTGGAAGGTGAGATTCTTGATAAGAAAGAATTTGACGAATCTAATGCTAAGTTTGTTGAAAAAGGATTTGCACCGGCAAAAGCTATTCCTGTCCTTCAGGGGATCACGAAAGCTTAATTGCAAACTAGATCATGGATTTCAGCCGCTTCGTTCCAGGAAACAACAAGAGTTCTTACAGAAGCTGCTGTTTCTGGGAAACAGGATAAGTTGACTGGTTTGAAAGAAAACGTCATTGTTGGTAAGCTTATACCGGCAGGAACTGGTCTATATCTAAGAAAGATGAAAAAAGAAGCAGTCGATCTAGATAGGAATGAAGATAATAAATCTAAAGAATCAGTAGAGGCGGCGCAATAAGCGCCGCTTTCTTTATAAGATTATATATTTTAAGCACCAAAATGCGTTTTTTAAATCACAAAATATTATTACTAATATTGGCAATTTGGAGTAACTTCATTTGCCTATCCTCTTACCCGATTGAAAAGAAGCGTGTGGCAATAATCCAGATTGTCGATCATCCTTCCCTAAATTTAGTACGTGATAGTACAATAGAATATCTGGAACAAAAATATCCTAAGGATGAGCTTGTTATTACATCAGATAGTGCTCAGGGTAAAATTTCGCTTGTTTCTCAAATTGCTAAAAAGAGAGTTTCAGAAAACCCTGATATTATTGTGGCCATCTCTACGCCTGCAGCACAAGCTGTAAAAGCTAGTGATCAAAGAAAACAGATACCATTGGTATTTTCTGCGGTTGCTGATCCACTAGGGGCTAAGTTAATAGCAAATACTGAAAAGCCTTCTGGTTTTATAACGGGAGTAACAGATAACCAACCGCTTGAAGATCAAGCTTTACTTATACGTGAGCTTTTTCCCCAGTTGAAAAAAATTGGTTTTTTATATAATTCAGGGGAGATTAATTCAGTAAAAATCATTGAAAGAATGCATCGGTTACTTGCAGATATTGATCAGCTTGATGTTACTATTTCAAATTCTGGAATGATAAAAACGGCTGTTGATAAAATGGTTGGCTCTGGAGTTGAGCTTATATATGTGCCTTTGGATAATACAGTAGTTTCCGGGTTTAACTCTGTTATCAAACTTACCAAGAAGCATAATATACCTGTAATTACCACAGATCCAGATTTGGTTGCAAAAGGTGCAATTGCGTGTGTTGGTAATGGTTATAAAGACGTAGGGTTATTAACTGGTGAGATTGTTAATAGAATCCTAAAAGGTGAGAGTATAAAAAATATTCCAGTTCGCTCTCCAGATGCTCCTAAACTATTTCTAAACGTCAAAATGCTTAAGGAATTCGGTATAGAGATCCCAAAATCTTTAGTAGAAAAATGTATTAATTGTTAGTCTTGAAATATTTCTTTAGCAGGTGGTCTAGAGATAATTTATCTCCTCCATATACAATAAGCATAGAGAAAATTAGCATCCAATAATAATTTTCAGAGGACTCTATAAAAGAGATTATTATTACATAAGACATGCAGAATAGTATGAAAGATACAAATCTAGTTCCAAGACCAAGAACTAGTAAAATTGGACAAATTAGCTCTATCAAAGCAGATGAATAAGCGGCAACTGATGGCGATAATAATGGAACTTTATACTCATACTTGAACAAGAACAGGGTGCCTTTCCAATCGTCTATCTTAGCCAGACCAGAATTGAAAAATATATCGGCTAAATATAAGCGGGCTAATAAGTTTGGGGCAAAGCTTATCTTGCTTGCATAAAAGCAGATCCGACTGATGAATCTAGAAGTGAACTCAAGAAATTTGCACTGACGCATAAACACCTGTTTTTATTCTAACATAGACAATAAAAGTTAATTTATAGTAAAGCTAGTGATTATTTCTTTATTTATATTTTTAGTTATATAAACACTAAAATAGCCTTCTTCTTTGCGCTTTAACATGCCTGAAAATATATCAGATAAATTTCTTTTTGCCTTAATTTCTTTTAGAAAAATATATTCGCTTTCTGCAATATATTCGAATTTAGGAAACAAATTTGGACGATTACCTACAATAAATTCAGTTTGAATTCCTGAAGTGATTTCTTTGTCATAAAATAACTTGTTCCATATGTTGAGTGACTGAGCATCATATAACTTCAACAGCCTTATCGAATGAGAAAGGCAGAGCTTGGTCTTGGCATAATCACTTGCTTTAATAGAAACAAATTCATTTCTAGGTGTTACGACGTCATCTTCCGATATAAAAATGCTCCAGTAATTATGGTCCAGCTTGGCAATATCTGTAGAGGTTTTGTCATCAATATGGCTTTGCATAAATTCTAGAAAGATTTTGGAATAATCATCCAAATTCCCGCTTCTAGAAGGGTTACTATCAATGCATGCTTTAGCAAGAGAAATGAATTTTTTTTCTCCAAGATATTGTTTCAGAGCTCTATATTGATTTTCTAAGGAGCCAAGTAGAGAGAAAAAGATATTATTTTGGTATATTTTTAAGGAGTCAGATACGCAATCAGATGTGACTTCTCCGATGAAGTTGTCATCAAATTCATTTCCTTGCATATATTTGATAAAATTATGTTGCAGCTCTTTTAATTTCATATTTATCTAGGATTTTTTGTGCTTTTTGTGCTTCTTCCTGTAAAGTAGCAAGTGATGGTATATCTTGGTCCCATTCAATCAAAGTGGCAACTGGCTTTTTGATTTTTTTCATTAGATATTTAAAAAGCTCCCAAACTTCATCTCTAATTATATCATTATGTGTATCTAGTAACTTAGTAAAATTAGCGGTTTTTAGGACAGAGTGACCGGCTAAATGTATTTCGGATATATTAGAAAGTTCAATATTATCAATATAGTCTTTTGGAGAGAAATAATTATTATTACCACTAACAAATATATTATTCACATCAAGAATAATTTTGCACCCAGTTCTTTTGCATACTTGGTTTATAAATTCCTCTTCTGACATATTTGAGTTTTTATAACTAAGATAACTGGATGGATTTTCAACCAAAATTGTTCTCTTTAGGAAATTCTGAGTGATATCAATATTTCGACATATTACAGATAAGGATTCCTCATTGTAGGGTATGGGAAGCAAGTCATTAGCAAATATCTGATTGACCGAGCTCCATGATATATGTTCTGAAACTAGAAAAGGATCGAATTTTTCTATTAAAAATTTTATTTTTTTCAGATGTGCTTCTGATGGTCTATCACATGAGCCAAGAGACAGTCCAACACCATGAAAGCTGATAGGGTATTTAGCTCTGATTTTTTCTAAAAAATTTATCTGAGCGCCACCGCTTGCAAAAAAATTTTCAGTGTGAATCTCCCACCATGGGATTGGTGGGAGATTTTCTAACACTTCTTTATGGTGAATACTTCTTAATCCGATGCCTGCATTAATCATTAGTCTTTTTGCATGCAAGAGTCATATGTACCAGCTTTTGAGACATCTTGATTATTTTCCGTTGTATCACATTTTGCAGCCTTGCACTCAGAGGCTTTTACAGCAACCCATTCATTATCACTGCAATTTTCTTTGGCTTGTCCAGCGCAGCCATGTGAACCATTTTTTGAGCTGCAATCATTTTTGCCAGCCATTGCGACTCCATAGCATTTTACCATGCAGTCATCTTCCGAGGTTTTCTCTGAAGCTTCGGAATCTTCTGATTCGCCATCAGATCCACTACCACCGTTTTTAGCGCCACAAGAATGACTACTACAACCATTTGACTCCGGAGTTGGTTGTGAGTTCGGGTTTGTTTCCATGTTTGCTAATGCTGTGTTGGAAGCTAGTGATAAGAATCCTGCAGCAGCTGCAGCAATAAATTTATTTTTCATTTTTCCCTCTTTCTTAATATTGAGTAGAAAGAATTTTATCAATCCATTATTAACAAAAGGTTAAGAGGAGAAGCGTGTTTTAATATAATCGCTAACTATTTTTTGGAATTCTTGAGGAATATTTTCGCCTCTGAGAGTATGTGTTTTTTCTCCATCAATAAATACTGGAGCAGCCGGTGATTCTCCAGTTCCTGGTAGACTAATCCCTATATCAGCATGTTTGCTTTCGCCTGGCCCATTAACGATGCAACCCATCACAGCGATTTTCAGATTTTCTACACCTGGATAATTTTCTTTCCAGTTAGGCATCTGATCTTTTATATAATCATCAATTTCTTTAGCTAATTTCAGGAAAAATTGGGAAGTTGTTCTGCCACATCCTGGGCAAGAAGTCACTTGTGGTTTAAAAGATCGGATGTCTAAGGATTGCAGAATTTCTTGGCAGACTTTTACCTCTGCTGTTCTTGATGCACCAGGCTCGGGAGTCAACGATACTCTGATTGTATCACCAATTCCCTGATTGAGTAATATTGCGAGTGCAGCGGCGGAAGAGGTGATTCCTTTTACCCCCATTCCTGCTTCTGTTAAGCCAAGATGTAGAGCGTAGTTACTTCTTTTTGCAAGTTCGCTATAAACTTTTACCAAATGATTCACATTACTAGTTTTACAAGAGACGATGATCTGGTTTTTCGACAGGCCAATTTTTTCGGCATTTGTAGCGCTTTGAAGGGCTGATTGAATAAGGGCTTCAATCATAACTTCTTGTGATGGTAGGGGCTGAGATAATTTAGAGTTATCGTCCATTAATTTTGCAGATAAATCTTGATCAAGGCTTCCCCAATTTACTCCAATTCTAACAGGTGTGTCATGTTCTATGGCAATTTCGATGAATCTTTCAAACTGCGTGTCCCTTTTTTCACCAAAGCCAACATTTCCTGGATTTATTCTTAATTTATCCAAAGCTTCTGCGCAAGCTGGTTCATCAGTGAGTAATTTGTGGCCATTATAATGGAAACAACCAACTAGAGGTGTATGAACCTCTTTTTTGATAAGCTCTTCTTTAATATATGGAATTGCTTTAGCAGCTTCTTTATTATTTACGGTTAGACGAACAATTTCTGATCCAGCATCGCTAAGCTCAATCACTTGCTTTACCGTAGACTCAATATCAGCTGTATCGGTATTTGTCATAGATTGAACGATAATTGGCTGATTTCCACCAATTAATATATTCCCAACTTTTACTTCGTGTGTTTTATGTCTATGCATTTTTGTTTTTTCTTTTTGTATAAAGAATTTATAACTAAAGTCAAATTCTAGATTTTTCTAGCTTATCAATAATTTCAATTGTTTCAACTTCATCTTTAGCATTAGCAATCCATTGTTGCAGATGCTTGTTTTCTAAGACATTTTCAAAATATTGATTCAATTTCTTAGGATGTTCTAGTTTATAATTGATAAAACGTATGACTATAGGGCTGTAAAAAATATCTGCAAAAGACCATTTCCCAAATAAGAAAGGGCCATTTGAAGAGTCAAATAAGGAGAGAAACAGAGATATAATTCTATTAATTTCGTAACTGGCATTTTCTGAAAATAATATATTTTGATAGTTATTTCTGATATTCATAGGAGCTTCCGCTCTGAAATTATTAAAACCACTATGTAGTTCAGAAATTATCGACCTGCAAACTGCTCGGTTCTCTGTGTTTTCAGGGTATAAAATATTCGGATATAACTCATTAATATATTCTGCTATCGCTAAAGAGTCATGGATTAGGAGTTCCCCAATTTTTAGGGCGGGTAGATGTCCTGATGGTGAATATTCTAAGATCTTTTTTTTTGAACCTTTTATTCCAAGCAAAATCTTTGTTTCATCAAATTTAATACCAGCAGATTTAAGGCACAACCATGCTACTAGTGACCAAGAGGAGTAGTTTTTGTTTCCGATGAAGAGATGAAAAAGTTTTGACATAAATACTCTATAATAATATTAATGAATCTGGTCTTAACAGAAATGGGATGGGATATGACACATACAAATAACTCTAGGGTCTATTTTCTTGATTACGTGAAAGCTTTGATAATTGTGCTCATTGTAGCTCATCATTCTAGTCTCGCTTATAGTCTGGCTGAGGGTTCTCATCAGAATTTTATATATTCTACAGCACAGATCTTAGATAGCAAAAAATTATTTATCTTTGATTATTTTGAAAATTTCAATGATATCTATTTTATGCCATTGATATTTTTAATTTCAGGGTTCTTTTCATACGATTCCTTAGTTAAACATGGTGCTTGCAAATATGTAGAAAAAAGATTTATGAGATTGATGGTGCCGTTCTTATTCTCAATGGTGATTTTAATGCCATTATCATATTATCCGGTAAATTTGTTACAGGATAATAATCTAGGTCTGTTTGACTATATCTCTAAAGATTATATTTTCAATTTTTACCATATACCTGGGCCAATTTGGTTTTTGCTTGCTTTGTTTGTGTTTGATAGCATAATCGCATTATTCTACAAAGTGGCCCCAAACAAATTTAGCGCAATGATAGAGTCGGTTCAGCAAGCTGGCAGGTTGAACTTTGTTCTTACATTCATCTCAGCAACCATTATTATTTACTTTTTAAGTTATATTTTTATTCCTGCCGATAGTACGGATAAAATGGCTAAATTGGGTCCAATCTGGTTCCAAAAGAAGAGAATAGTGGTATATTTTGCTTTCTTCCTATTTGGTTTATTCGGTGGAGCAGCGCCAAAATTCCGCGATATGATAATAAGAGATAATAAAAGATTTACTGATACATGGTTATTTAAAATTGTTCTGGGTGTGATGCTATTTGGCTTACTAAGATATTTGCAAACTTCTATGTTACATAATCAAGGAGATGATTTGTTACTAGATTTCGTATATTGCACCTTATTTGTATTTATTGCGCTGATTTTCTCTTCTGCTTGGATAGCAACTGTGGCTAAATTTTTTAACAGAAGAAGTAGATCAATGAAATCACTGTCTGATCAAGCATATGGGATATTTATTTTCCATTTCATCATCGTGGTTTGGTTGCAATATATGCTTTATACGGTTGATTTAGCTGCATCTGAGAAATTCTATATAGTTTTCTCATTTTCTTTATCTTTGAGTTGGGTAGTTACAATGGTGTTAAGGAAAATACCTGCTATCAGGTCAGTGCTTTAGTCACTTAGCTTGCGGTTATTGTAACAATTTGCTATATTGCAGCAAAAAGTTTTTAAAATGAATTTGTTGCAATTTACTGGTGCCGTAGAAATTGGCTTGATATATGCTTTAGTAGCATTTGGTGTATATCTTACTTTTAGGGTGATTAATTTTCCAGATCTTACTGTTGATGGAAGTTTCCCTTTGGGAGCTGCTGTTGTTGCTGTGTTGCTTACTAAATATACTGGGAGCATAACCATAGCTATGTTGGCAAGTTTTCTTATGGGATGTTTTGCCGGATTTATTACTGGCTTATTAAATGTCAAAGGGAAGATAATGGATCTATTATCTGGTATCCTTACAATGAGTGCTCTATATTCGATTAATCTTCGTATTATGGGACAACCAAATATCTCCTTATCTGTCGAGAATAATATTTTTGATAGCTCTTACTTAGTCTTTATATTAATGGCCTTAATTTTGTTAGTTAATGTTATTCTGGTTTGGTTTTTAAACACCCAAATAGGTTTGGCGGTCAGAGCAACCGGAATTAATGAGAAAGCTGCACAATCTGCTGGCGTAAATATTGGACGGATGAAACTGTTAACTCTTGCTTTGAGTAACGGGCTTGTTGCACTTGGAGGGGCGGTTTTTGCCTTATCTCAAGGTTTTGCCGATATTTCAATGGGAACAGGTACTATTATCATAGGTTTGGCATCAGTTATCATTGGTGAAAAGCTTTTTAGAGCAAAAAATATTTTAGGGGCAATTATTAGCTGCATTGCTGGATCAATTATATATCGTATTAGTATTGCGCTTGCATTAAATGCAGACTTCCTAGCTTTAAATGCCTCAGATGTGAATTTGATTACTTCAATTATCGTAGCACTTGCTTTAATTGTTCCAAAAATTAGTAAGAGGTCAGTAAGATGATAGAGCTGAGAAATATTACTGTGAGATTTAATGCAGGTAGCCCTCTTGCTCACACCGCTTTAGATTCTTTGAGCCTAAAAATAAAAGAGGGTGAATTTGCAGTGATCATTGGTGGTAATGGAGCTGGTAAATCAACTTTGATGAATGTCTTGTGCGGTAATATTATACCTGATGAAGGTCAGATTATCATTGATGGAGTTGATGTTACAAAACAATCGCCATCGAAAAGAGCTGAGCTTATATCTAGAGTTTTTCAGGATCCAATGGTTGGCACATGCGATGACTTAACCATCGAGGAGAATTTTTCTTTATTCAGCAGAAGAGGAGTGGGTAGGGGACTGAAACGGGCTTTGAATAAAGACATGCTCCAGCATTATAAAGAAATAATGGATAAGCTTGGGCTAAAACTTTCTTCAAGAATGAAGGAAAAAATGGGTCTTCTTTCAGGCGGGCAAAGGCAGGTTTTGTCTTTAATAATGTCTACCTTAACGCCAGCGAAGTTGCTTCTATTAGATGAGCATACAGCAGCTTTAGACCCTAAAAAGGCAAATTTTGTTTTGAAATTCACCAATAAAATAGTGAAAAAGAATAAATTAACTACTCTGATGGTAACGCATAACATGAAGCATGCTCTTGAAGAGGGTGGGCGTTTGCTTGTAATGAATCACGGCAAAATCATCGAAGATATCGCTGAGGAAGAAAAAAAGACATTCGATGTGCAAAGGCTTTGGGAAGAGGTAAATTCGTAAAAGTTTCAATCAAGCAGATTTATCAAAAGATAGCTTATATTTATTGAAAGCCAATAGATATTCCTGAATCTCGGTACCGAGGCCGTCTTTTACTTGTTTCTGGTGAATGAGAAAATCATATAACCCACCTACGCCTAGCAAATGAACCCCAGCAATCAAGCCAGATTTGGTGATTTTTATTCCCTGAACTTCCTTGCCAATAAAATCATGCAGGCCTTTATGTCTAATATAGCGCCAATTTATTAGAAATAATTCTTTTGCAGCAATATCCTGGACGAGGTGGCTATTCAAAAAATCTTCTTTCGAAAAAATATTATTTTTGCCGGTCCATTCACCAACCCAGTGATTTTTTGGTCCCCAATATTTTTTTGTTTTCTTGAAATATCCAAGCTCCTCAAGCGCTGCTTCTCCAAATTGATATCTTCCTAGATAGCCATATTTACTAATTTTTTGATAATTGTCACTTGATTCTCTGTGACCCAAAGCATCCATAAATTCTTTTTCTTCTTTGGTGAAATCAGCAGAAGCTGATAAAAGATCATCTTCTTTATATTCCTGTGCAATAAATATGCCGATATTTAGCATTATACCGATTAGAAATATCTTTAATATGTTTGTAGATTTACTATTTCTTTTTTCCATTGATCAAAGATTTATTTTCTCAGTAGGTCATTATAGTATATTCGAACAAAATACAAAAACAAAAAAGCCACCTCTGGCATCCCAAAGGTGGCTTTATATAATTTGGATATTATAGATTATTCACCCAAGATGTTTGATACACCTGTTGGTTGACAGTAATCATTACCTACCAAGAATGCTTCTGTTTCTTTAGCTAAGCTAACATCGGTACCTTCATTATATTGCATTTGAATTGCATCATCACATGCATTTGAGCCATAAACATCAGCTTTAGAAAAATCAGTCCCAAGATCAGCAAGTGTTTTTATTACCTCTAGCGGTGTTCCAAAAATCACTGCTATATGAGAAACAAGCTCTTCATAGCGAGTACATCGAGCATTCACATTTGCTCCAGCATCAGCTAACTCTTTTACCAAGCTGTTTAATTGTTCAACTGAGTTTCCAGCAAATTTTTCGTTTGAAAGTAGAGAGCAAATAGAACCATCTAATCCTTTCTCTGCTATAATATCTACTATATTTTTGTTTGTTGTCATAATAGTTCTCCATAAGTTTATTAAGTTGTTTGCACTGTAACCCAAAAATTACTACATGCAACTATAAATTAAATCTAAATGCTCTTCGAATCTTTTTAGATCATTCTTTATTTGAGGATTCTTTATTACGTCATAACACGCAAAGGTTGGGAGAGGCGTCATGGCAAAGAATCTAAAATTCATATGTATTGAGATAAAAAGATCATCTAATGATTTACCCTGGAATAAATATTCGTTTGGATCATTAAAAGCTTCTTTCGGAGCATTTAATGTCAGCGACAACATATATTTTTTGCCGTTTAAGCATCCTGAGGTACCATAATTTTTCGTCGGAGCATCTTTCGACCTGCCATCACCAACACTCAAATCTCCACCCATACCAGCTGAATATACTTGATCAATATATTTTTTGAAGCTCCAGCTGACCATAGTCCAATTAACAGGTGATTGCAAAATGATAAGATCTGCCCATTTATGCTTTTCTAATTCAATTTGAACATCAATATGGTCAGTCATGTTTGTGTGTTTTACATTGCAATTTTTATCGGTAAAAAACTTTGTTGCTTTTTCAACTAAAGTCCCATTTAACTCGCCTGGTGAGAAATCGTATTTTTCATGTCCATTGGTAATAAAAATATTTTTCATGAGTTTTATCGCCTGAATCAATTTAATAATTGATTTAGAAGCTAATCTTTTTAGAGTCGATTTTCTACTTTTATTTAAGATGGATTGGCCATTTCTATTTTAGCAATATCCAAATTTCAGTTAAAAGCTCGGTTTCAGCTACTTCTTAATCAAAATTGTGATAACAAAATATACAAGGAAAATCACCAAGCTCTTCACCTGAAGTAGGTAACCAATCGCGGTATAATCCATAAACTGTATCACCGATATTATCTCGAGATCCCTTATGAATTGCGATCGCATATCTGCCAGCAGGTATAAAGCGTTCAGTCACTTCGTTGCTTAGTTTGAAATCCTGAGGAACTTTCAAAGCTAAATCAAATCGGAACTCTTCAGCTTCTACCTCTCTTGGGTCATGATAACCAAAGCCGAATGCCATCCCAGATTTTGGTTTTAGATCAATAGGCTGGACTTTTGCCCATGATATTAATTTATCCATGGTATAAGATAATTTTAAAGGATCACCGTAATGCTCCATAACTGCAGTTCGTATGGTTGGTATTTCTTTGATAGTAATATTCATAATTTTTTTCCCCTTCATATGCAAAGAATAAGGAGGATTCTCCCATGCATGCCAGTTAGCCTTATTCCGAAATACACTGGGGGATTGCCCGCATATTTTTTTAAAAGCTCGGCTAAAGGCTTCATGAGATTCAAATCCCGTATCTAAAGCTACGTTAATAATATTATCCTTTTTATTTGCTATAAGTTGGTATGCAGCTCGTTTTAGCCTCAACCACTTAATATAGTTTTGTAAGGATGTATCGCAATATGCAGTAAAAGGCGGTGAAAATGATATTCAGAAAAGCACGCAACCTTACATAGTTCATCAATGGTAAGATCTTTATCTAAATTTGTACCAATGAAGCTAATAACTCTGTCAATGCGTTCCTTGTAATTCATGATTACCATTCTTTAAAAGCATATATTAATTTACTGTGCTTAAATTATTATATTATCTTATGATAATCTTGACCATTCTTGCTATATAGAAAATATTTTTATAGTAGCTGCTTGTTATGCAGAAAAATGAAATGTGATTAACACAGAGCTTAGAAAACTATAAGGTGCCCAGCTTAACCTGCATATTATTCTTATTTAGATAAATATAGTGATTTTCTGGTAATTCGTGCCAAGCCTCTTCATCATCATCCAAAGCTTCGGAGCTCAAGATCAAAGCGATAGTCTCATTATCTGTTTGTAATCTTGATGAATATTTGAAAGATAATGATTTTTGTTCTTTAGAAACAAATCTGGTAGCCATCAATTCATCACCATTTGTAATAACGATATTGATCCGAGAAAATTCTTCAGCATCTTTTTGCGCATACACAACCCATTCAATGGCTTTTTTTACGGCTGTCTCAAGATTATTATCGTGTCTGATAAAATGCATAATTAAGAAGAAAAAATATTCAGAATCGGTGTTGCCCTTAATATGAAGAAATAAATCCTCATCAATTTTGTTGATGAGTATTTTTTTGTAATGATCAAAATTTCTTATTGTTCCATTATGTACAAAGGAATATTCATTGTAAGAAAAAGGATGGCAGTTATTTTGATTTACATCTCCGACGGTTGATGCTCGAACGTGAGCTAGAAAACAGGAAGATTTCATTTTCTGCGAAAGATGTGCCAAATTATTATCATTCCAAGCAGGCTGAATTGATTTAAAAATAGCTGGTTCATTTGAAATATCAAAATTATACCATGCCATACCAAAACCATCGGCGTTGATGCCATGAGTACCTTCTCGGGCTTCATGGCTTTGTTTTATTAAAGAATTTTGAGGTTTTGCTAAAATTTCATCTAGTATGATTTCTTCATGGCTAAAATAAGCGGCAAATCTGCACATTAACTAATCTCCGAATTAAGACCAATTTTTACAAGTATATAATCTATTATAGTTTCAGCGATTGTTTTTCCTACAACTTTTTCCATTCCAATGAAACCAGGAGAAGAATTTGCTTCGCAAATTTTAAATTCGTCTTTATCAAATAACAAATCTATACCAGCAACATCCAGGTTAAATAATTTTGCCGCTTCTATTGATAACCACTCGATTTCAGGAGTTAATTCAAAAGCCGATACACTTGCTCCTTTTGAGAAATTAGCCTTAAAGCTGGTGCTAGAAGCTCTTTCCATGCATCCAACAACTTTTCCTCCAACCACGAATACTCTTAAGTCTCTGCCGTGACTATTTTTAATGAATTCTTGCAAAATAATATTTGCTTTGCTGTTATTGCTATAAACCAATTCCATAACATCGACAAATTTATCCGCAGAATCGCATAAGTAGATTCCTGAACCTTGCGTTCCTGTAACATTTTTGATGACCAGAGGAAAGCCGATCTCTCTTTTTACGATTTCAGTTGAGATGGGGAACTTTGCTAACATTGTTTTGGGTGAAGAAAGCTTACTTCTAGCTAATAATTGATGCATGTAAAGCTTATCTTTCACAGAATAAATAGCATCTGAATCATTACAAACGTAAGTCCCAAGATATTGCAATTGTCTGATAATAGAAAATGCATAATAAGTGGTTTCAGAGCCCATTCTCGGGATTACAAAATCAGGCAAACTCTCGGCTTTGTCGTCTATCAAAATGCTTTTGGTATCAGAGCGTGTGATGACTAGTTCAAATTGTTCTGGTTTCACAACTCTAATGTCGATTCCCCGGCTTTTGGCAACTGCAAGTAATCTACCAATGCTATAATCTTTCTCAGTTAACTGATTTTCTGACTTTGAAGACAAAATCAGTCCTTTAATATTTCTTGTCATTTTTTACTTCCTTTTGACTTTTGAATGAATCGACTTGATAACTGTTGGTAGCTAGGGATTAATTCATTTTAGTTCGGCTGCACTCTATCTATATTATTCACATATAGCTTACAAGAATTATTTTTCACTGAAGTTCTTTTTGTTTGTGTGAATCAAGTAAAGTACGTTGATTCAGAAGCTTGCGTGCGATTCTAAAGAAGAAGAATCTCTGACTCTCATACCAAAAAAATTATCTGCTAATTTGGCTGCTTGACAAAAAATACCTTGATTTAGTTTAATTACCTCCGAAAACTTAGCAAAGAAATCACTTAGGGGTAAAATAATGGCAGAAGAAACAAACTTAAAAACTGATTCTCTACAAGAAGAACATATAGCTAACTATGCCATTACTGAGAATCAGATTGCTGGAGATACCGTGAATTGGAAGTGCATAAAATTTTAAAAGATGACAACATTGTTGCCTTATACTCGCCTGATCATCGATAGCTTACTCAGACAAATATACTAGGTCCTCAAAAAAAGCTCCATAAGATCCATCCGAAACATGAATTTCAACCATCCAAGCCCTATAAGCTGAAAAGTCCTTTGCTGTTTCATTAAGACGAATCTTAACCTTAGATTTTGGAGTGGGAAACACCCCTAAAGAATGGCCAGCTGATTCAGATATTTGTGTCAGAGTAGCTTTTTTTGTTTGTTCGCATATGAACTGATAAAAACCACTCGGAGTATATTTATGATGAGATTTTTCTAATTCCTTAACAGCAATATTTAAAATACTTCTAGCTGATTGAAGCAACGCATGACATTTTTTATTTAAACTTACAGTAATACCATAATCAATTTCAATTCCTTCAAGAATCAAACCCAAATCAATAATAGCAATATTTTTTAGCTTAATGTCGTCTCTTGGACGATATTTTACTCCTTTAATTAAAGTCGATTCGTCAAATTTGATTACAATCGGATGCCATATTCCTTCTATTTGGCCATCGCTCTTTATCAATTGTTTAGCATAAGCATAAGCGTCTTTCTCACTCAAACCAATTTTTAAAAAGGACGCAATCTCGTTTGCTATATATTTTACTTTATTTTGCAATATTGAATGTTCTACAGCCGATATCATCATTTATAGTTTTAGCCTCAAAAAAATTCATTATACCGTGGCTTAATTGTTTTGAGTAGTCAAAACTATAAGCCCCCTTGTCAAAGGCCTCACCATGAGATAAATTTCTAAACCAGTAGCTAACCTCTTTTGAATTCATATCTTTTATTGGTATGTTCGGAGAACTGCCAACAAATTGAGATGTGCCGTGGCAAGACATACATGATGATCTTTTGTTGTCAACTGGACCATTAAGCCTTCCTAAATAACCCAAAAACTTTTTATCTATATTAGGATTTATCCAAGCCTCTTTTAGCTTTTTACCCGAACTATAATCTTCAATCGAATATGTAGGGTCATTGCCCCAGGTTATTCCGACTAAATCTAGATTATACCATGAGCTTTGTTTTCTTAAGTGACCATTATACATAAAAGTTCCCATTACCCAACCAGTCTTTTGGGATCTATTATCCCTGACCATAAAATCAATTTGTAATAATCTTAAAGTTTTAAATACTTTTCTTGTTCCTTTTTTGGATTCATTAGCAAAAGCTAGCCATTCTATAGAATTTTTTAGAAAAGGCACCTGCTCTGCTGGTGCTTCAGTAAATATCAACTTTGCTGAAACCGTTCCTTCGTTAAAAATCCCTTTTGTAACATCTGGATTTTTGGGATCTTTCCAAACCTGACCGTATGTATATGCACCAACTTTATTAACTATTGGTATGGCCCAGTTCTGAAACTTATGAGTTTGCTTAATATGCAACTGATAAGGTCTCACAGATTTTTCCCTTGTAAATCCATTTACAAATTCTCTCCCTAAAACACCATAATGCATCCATGGGGCATGGTACCATTCTCTTTTCTCGTTACTCAGAACATTAAAGTTGCTTTCTATGTTACCTTGATAGATATAATCTAATATTTCGAAAGCATATTCTCTTGGTTGACGTTTAAAGCTATATTTTTTCCAAGGGAACTCTGCTAGGGGCATTCTGATTGGATAGTTTGTATTAAGTTTAAAGATTTTACCTTCGTAATTATCGGGTATGATATCACATGATGATACAAAGTCGTGAGCAAAACATAATACTAACTTCTATGCATATACTAACTCTATATATATTGCTCTACAAAGATACCTTTTCATCTACAATCTCCTAAGTTATATGTGAATCAATATCCTGTATACCTATTTGAGTCAAGACATTAGGCTTCAGAGGCATATAAAGGATAGAAATATCAAGCTCAAGCATTTAGACGCTTCTTTGGTTTACTACTTCACCACTATCAGTACAAAGGGAGGTGTATTTTATTCATGTGAAGCTGCAGAAAATGCAGAAATGCTAAAACAAAATAAAATTATTTTTAGTGAATCGGGTAGTATATATTACATACTTGAAGCGAGGATTGAATGTATTAAATGGGCAGCTTCAGCTACAAAAGAAAAACCAATCTTGGGTTATGCTAAGGAAATGTATGGAGAGTGTATCGAAATTCCTGAAACAAAATATGTTTCAGCAGTTGATATATGTATGGGGGTTGTAGCAGGAGGCATGGATCCTTCAGAGTTTACATATTGATGATATTAGATTTTGGCGGAGAGATATTGCATTACTCACTACATAATGTCATCAACTAAGCTGATTGTAAGGAGTGATGTGCATTTAATTAGGAAATGTAAAAATTATAGTTGCAACTTAAACAAGTCAAAATATTACAAAAGCTTTACCTTTTATTCACTGTTGAGCCTTTTTTTATTTTGCGGTAAAAGGGAAAATTGGCGGAGGGACGGGGATTCGAACCCCGGAGACATTGCTGTCAACACGCTTTCCAGGCGTGCGCCTTAAACCGCTCGGCCACCCCTCCATTATAGAAAGTCCTTGGATAATAATGACTATTGGTAAGAAGTTCAACTATAATTCGGAGAAACTATATGATTAAACTACATATGAATGAGCGTAGCACAGTTCTTAGTGTTTTGACTTTTCCGTTATGAGAGGGAATGCGGATGGTTATAGTTTCCTGTGGGGCTAATTTTTATTCAGAGGCTTAATAAAGCGCTTTATTTATATTTACGGTTATGGTAGTTATGTTTTCAAAAAGAAGCTGAGGTCTGAAAATGAATATCGACAAAATTGAAATTGGTAAAAACTCTCCAGATGAGGTTAACGTCATCATAGAAATTCCTGGTAGAGGAGCGCCTGTTAAATATGAGATTGATAAGGAATCAGGTGCATTATTTGTCGATAGATTTATGATGGTTTCAATGAATTATCCATTCCATTATGGATTTATACCGCATACTTTGTCTGATGATGGTGATCCATGCGACGTATTAGTTATTTGTGATACTGAGGTTTTCCCTTCAACTGTGATTAAATCAAAACCAATCGGTGTGTTAATGATGGAAGATGAATCTGGTTTTGATGAAAAGATTTTGGCGGTACCAGCAAATAAAATTCATCCAGCATATCAAAATGTGAATGATATAAATGATCTGCCTGAAATTTTACTTGATAGAGTAAAGCATTTCTTTGAGAGCTACAAAGCTTTAGAGAAAGGAAAATGGGTCAAAGTAAAAGGTTGGGAAGGAGCTGAAAAAGCAAAAGAAATGATTAAACAATCAATAGAGCGTCATCAAGCGAAATTGAGTGATTTATAGATAAATTTGCATTATATTTGCTAAAGCAGTATAATACGCGGTCGTGGCGGAGTTGGTAGACGCGCAGCGTTGAGGTCGCTGTTCCTGAATAAGGAGTGGAAGTTCGAATCTTCTCGACCGCACCATGTTTTCGTGCGTTCTAGGATTAATGATTGGTTGAGTATGTCTGAACACGAAATAATAGCAATAACCCAGACTGAGGATCCTCAGATTACCAAAGATGAGCTTAATAGCTCTATTGATGATGCTATCGAATCGGGGAATGATGTTCTTGCCAAAAAAATCCTTACCAATATTCACTATGCTGATTTGGCTGACTATATTAGCTTTGCAAGTAAAGATCAGCGTAAGAAGGTTCTTGCATTATTAAAAGATAAAATCGATCCAGAAATTTTACTTGAATTTGAAGAAGAGGTTGTCAAATCTCTTATAGAAATTTGGGGGGTGAAAAAAACCACTAGTCTTATCAATAAGTTGGATGTAGATGAGGCCGTAGATTTCTTATCTGATCTAGACGAAGAATATCGAAATAATATTCTAGATGATATGCCCGTAAAAAGAAGAAGGCTGATAAGGCAGGGGCTTTCATATCCGGCGAATAGTGCGGGTATTTTGATGCATAGTAATTATGTGTCAGTTCGTGACACTAAGAAAGTGGGAGAAGTACTAGATTATCTGGAGGGTAATACGAGTTTGCCTGAAGATTATGACGAGCTATATATAGTTGATGCTAAAAACAGACCAGTGGGGAATGTACAGCTTAGTAAACTCTTGCAAAGTAAGAAATCTGATAAAATATCTAAAGTTATGAATAAAGATATTCAAGCGGTAGATGTTCTCTTAGATCAAGAGGAAGTTTCATATATTTTTAAACATTATGATTTAGGTTCCGTTGCTGTAGTTAATAAATTCTACAAAATGATTGGTGTTATCGACATAGATCAAATTATTGACGTTATCGAGGAAGAAGCTGAAGAAGATTTGATGAGAATGGGTGGTATTGGTAATAGCGATATTTATTCTGCCTATTTCAAAACGGCTATTCAACGTTTCCCTTGGTTGTTTGTAAATTTAGTGATGGCGTGTGTTACCTCTTTAATTATTGCTCAGTTCGAAGATGAGATTCAGAAAATAGTGGTGCTTGCAGCCATCATGCCGATAGTGGCATCTATGGGTGGTAATGCTGGAACTCAAACAGTAACGGTAGCAGTTAGAGCTATCGCAAATAAGGATATTACAAGCTCAAATGTTTGGCGTGTAGTTACTAAAGAAATAGTAGCATGTGCTTTAAATGGTTTGCTTTTGGGGATGATCGGGGCTTTTATTTTATTAGTGCTATATCAGAATATTAACCTAAGCTCAATTTTTGCTCTGGCTGTAGTTATCAATTTTACGTTAGCAGGTTTATCAGGCGCTATGATACCAATTATGCTAGACAGATTTGGTTTTGATCCAGCAATATCATCGAGCGTGTTTTTAACTTTCCTCACGGATTTCCTTGGTTTCTTTATCTTTCTGAGTTTAGCTTCGATATTCTTGCTCAAAGCTTAATAACCCTCTGAGGAGTTTGAGTTCTTCCAGGAAATGAGAGTAGGTGCTTTAGCAAGTTCAATGTTGCTCTTTCTAAATTTATCCAATATCTCCAAGGAGAGAGCGTTAATAATAGCTTTTTTGTCTATCTCTTCACCCACTCTAATATAGAAATATACGTCTATTTTAATGCCAACTGGTTCTATTCTATCTACAAATGAGCGCGAATCAAAGGTTTTATCAATCAGTGTGTTTTTGTCTAGAATGTGATCGGTTATTAGCAGTGCTTGCTTGGGGTCTGAATCAATTGATATATAGAACGGGAGCTTAACACGCATGATAGAGTCATTTAAAGTCCAATTAATGATTTTATTCTGAATAATATTACTATTTGGAACCATCAGATCTATATTATCGAATGTTTCCAAATGCACGCAACGGGCGCCAATATTTGATACTTTTGCGATGTTACCTTCAATTTCAACGATATCACCAACCCTGATAGGGCTCTCGATCATAATAATTAGACCGCTAATGAAATTATTCAGAATATTCTGGCTACCAAAACCGATGCCGATTGCTAACGCACCACCCACAAATGTTAGCCCCGAGAGTGGAACATTTGCTATATCAAGAGCAGTAAGGCTGACTAAGGTAATTAGCGTATATTGGACAAATTTTTCTAACCCGCTAGCTGAGTTACGATTTAACTTAAATAATTCTAGCATTTTTCTTTTGAAAATTATGCTAAGTCGTTTGGCAATGTTTAAGCCTATTACTAAGAAGACAAGAGCTATTATCACATTTGATATAGTGATGCTGGAATTCTGTACATTGGCTAATTCATAATTCCAGAACTCTCCAATAGGTTTCTTTAGTAGAGAGGCCGATTCATCGGATGTGGATGAAAATGCATCATTTAGAAAAGCAAAAAATGTGTAGATAAATAAAAATACTCTCATATAAAACGGTCTTGACTATCGTTACCACATTTAGTATAAACTTTTCTTGAATTTTAACAATATCTAGAATTTTAAGGATTTCTCATGAAAAGAACATTTCAACCAAGCAATATCGTTAGAAAAAGAAGGCACGGTTTTAGAGCTAGAATGAGAACAGCATCTGGAAGAAAAATCTTAAATGCGCGTAGGGCAAAAGGACGCAGACGTCTTTCAGCATAGTTTTCTAGTGTGGAATTAAATTCTATAAAGTCAAAAATACAAATCGCAAAAATCAAAGCTTCTAGAGACAAGGTTGTAGGGAAGTATTTCCTGCTGATCAAGTCGCCTAGCCAAAACTCTCAATCAGTTGATTATTTACTTGTAGTTACGAAGAAAATCGGTAAAGCAGTTATCCGAAATCATATAAAAAGACGAATAAAAGCTTTGCTTAGAAAACATTTAGAGACAATAAACTCAAATTATGATTATTCATTTATAGCAAAAAAAGCTATAGTTGATTGTGACTTCAAAATGCTTGAAGAAGAATTTTTGGCTGAAATGAGAAAAGTAAAATAATGAAAATTATAGTTAAATTCCTAAAAAAATTCTTTATTGGTATTGTTTATTTATATAAATTATTAATCTCGCCTGCCATACCGGCCAGGTGTAGGTTTTTGCCAACTTGCTCAGATTATGCTATTGAGGCAATAGAAAAGCGTGGAGTTTTTGCCGGTATCATTTTGACTGCCAAAAGGATAGCTAGATGCCATCCGTTTGGTGGACATGGGATTGATAATGTTCCAGAAAAAAAGTAATTAGAAAGGTTATAATGTCAGATTTAAGAAATTTAATTTTTGCAGTTATATCAGCAACAATAGTTTTATTTGCGTGGAATTATTTTTATGAGACGCCAAAATATGAAGAAGATAGGAAAAAAGCTGCTCAGTTAGCTAAAATGAGTCAAGCAAAGAAAAAACCTGCGGAGAATAAAATCAAATCTAGGTCCGCGGCTCTAGCTGATTCTCCAAGAATCAAAATTAATACACCTGCCATAAAAGGATCAATCTCTTTAATCGGAGCAAGGTTTGATGATGTTATATTAAAGAAATATAAGCAGACGGTTGAAAAAGATAGTAAGGATGTTGCTTTACTATCTCCTAGCTCAACAAAGGACGCGTATTTTGCTGAATTTGGTTGGGTAACAAGGGATACAACTTTGGAACTGCCTAATGCAAAAACTTTATGGACTGCAAATAAAACAACTTTAGGTGCCGATGATAAGGTTGTTTTAACTTGGGTAAATAAAGAAAATGTGAAATTTATCATCGAGGTTATCTTAGATGATGATTACATGTTCAGCGTAAAGCAAATTGTAGAAAATCAGTCTGGAAGAAATATCACGTACCAGGATTATGCTTTAATTAGTAAATTAATGCCAGTAAAGACGTCGAAAGCAGTTTTTCACGAAGGTCCAATAGGTGTATTCAATAAAATTCTAAAAGAAGAGTCATTTGAAGATGTTAAGGATGATGGAAAAATTTCCTTTGCAGATAATTCGCCGGGAAGTTGGTTTGGATTTTCGGACAAATATTGGTTAACTGCAGTAGTTCCTGATTTTGCTAGCAAATTTACGGCAACCTATAGCTATTCAAAATATAATAATAAATATGACCGTTATCAGGTGGATTATTTAGGTGAAATGCAAAAATTGGGTGACCATGAAAGAGAAGATCACGTGAGTTATTTCTTTGCGGGTGCCAAAAAATTATCTTTGTTAGATTTCTATCAGAATTACCTAAAGTTGGATTTATTTGACAGAGCAATTGATTTTGGTTGGTTTTATTTCATTACAAAACCATTATTTAATGCCTTAAAATATTTCTATGATTTAGTAGGGAATTTTGGTGTTAGCATATTGATTGTGACAATAATAGTTAAATTATTACTGCTACCTCTTGCAAATAAATCTTTTAAATCAATGAACAAGATGAAAAAGCTTCAACCTGAAATTCAGAGATTAAAAGAAGTTTATGGTAAAGACAAAATGAAGCTTAACCAGGCCATCATGGAATTATATCGCAAGGAGAAAGTTAGCCCTTTGTCTGGTTGTTTGCCTTTATTTATACAAATACCTATCTTTTTCTCATTATATAAGGTTATTTATATATCTATCGAGATGAGGCACGCTCCTTTCTTTGGTTGGATAAAAGATTTATCAGCTCCAGACCCAACTACGATCTTCAATTTATTTGGTTTAATTCCTTGGGATCCTCCATCATTCCTACATGTAGGTTTATGGCCAATAATTATGGCTGCAACGATGTATTTACAGCAAAAAATGAGCCCTGCTCCAACTGATGAAGCTCAAGCAACGATGATGAAATTCCTGCCGCTTATTTTCTTGTTTATGTTTGCATCATTCCCTGCTGGACTGGTAATTTACTGGGCATGGAGTAATGTTTTGTCGATAATGCAGCAGGCATATGTAAAAAAATAGGAGTTGTAGTTAACCTCCATGTCTAAACTATTCGATAAAAATAATATAGAATTTGCTAATTCTATATTTGATACTAGGAATCTTCCAAAAAATCATTTCCCAGAATTTTGTTTTATTGGCAGATCTAATGTAGGAAAATCTAGCCTTATAAATGCAATTATAGGCATAAAAAAAATAGCTAAAGTTTCAGCTACTCCAGGAAAAACAATATCATTGAATTATTTTTCTTTGAATGAAAAGGCCTATATTGTTGATTTACCAGGATATGGATATGCTAAACTGCCCAAGAAAGAGCAGGCTAAAATTAGCCATTTGATTGGTAGTTATTTTGAATCGTCGGAAAATCTTAAACTAACCTTTCTGCTTGTAGATGGTAGGCATGAGATTAAGAAAAACGACATTGAGATGCTAGGGTTCCTTGCTGATTTGGGTCGGGAGGTGGCGATTATTGTTACTAAATGTGATAAAAGAAGTAGTGCAGAAATCAAAAAATCAATCGAAGATATTCTGAAATTATTTAACAATATTTCAGAGGTTGTATATAGTAGTGCTAAAAGTAAGATTGGAATATCAGAAATAAAAAAAATTATAAATAATTATTATTTGAATATAAAAAATGACAGTGATCGCCCTTCCTAAAAGAAAAAAATCATCTATCGATAAAATTGATTTTTTAGAAGAGATTTTGCCCAATGTAAAAAAATATGAGGGTGAGACTATAGTAATTCATATAGATAATAGTGTTTTATATGAAGAAAATTTGCTGAAAAACTTTGCAAGCGATGTGGCATTATTGAAGAGATTTGGGGCGAATCCGATAGTAATTCATGGTGGAAACAAATTTGTTGAAAAAAAGTTCAATGAGCTAGGTTTCGAATTTAAAATGGATGATGGCATTATTGTAACAGATGATAAGACAATAGATCTCCTTGAAATGACTTTGACAGGTTACGTTTCGAGCAAAATTGTGTCAGCGATTAATGATGCTGGTGGGTCTGCGGTTGGTTTATCTGGTAAAGATGCTTGCCTGATTGAAGCTAAAAAATTTAGAAAATCTCGCAGTACTCCTAATAGCAACATTGAGAATATAATAGATTTTGGATTTAACGGGGAGCCTACAATTGTTAATCCGGAAATTTTACTATTATTTGATGATAGTAAATCGATACCTGTTGTATCTTCCATTGCTAGAGGAGAAAATGCTGAGACATTTCATATCAATTCCTTGATGACTTCAAGCATCGTTGCCTCCTCAATTGTGGCCTCTCTATATATAATTATTGATGATGAAGAAGGCATCTCTGAAAAAAAACAACAGATTTATAAAGAGATAAGTGCTGAGGAGTTTGAAAAGAATAAAAAAAGCTATATCATAGATAAAGAAATATCTAGTAACATTAGTTGTGCACTAACCAACCATGTGAGCGAGGTTATGTTGCTAAATGGAAGGGTTCCCCATGTTTTAATGCAGGGTTTGTTTACGAATGAGAATGTCGGAACAAAAGTAACGCAGATTGATGATGAAGAGTTTGAATTTTAATTGAGATGAGAAAATGGTAAAAGCAGTAAAAGATAGCGAGTTCGAAAAAGTAGTTTTGGCATCAAAAAAGCCAGTTGTAGTTGATTTCTGGGCTGAGTGGTGTGGGCCATGTAAGATGTTATCTCCTATTTTAGATGAATTGCATAAAGATATGGGCGATAAAGTTGAAGTGATGAAAATGAATATTGATGAGAATACTGATACTCCAACAAAATATGGTGTTAGAGGAATTCCAACATTGATGTTGTTCGTTGATGGGAAGCATGTTTCGACGAAAGTCGGTGCTTTACCAAAGACTGCTTTAAAAGATTGGATAGATTCCGAAATCAACTAACAATCTTCAGAAATAATTTTTTCAGCTTTGTAAATATCTAGAAAAGCATTACCGTGGATTTTTTCTGGGGGTAGATTTTCTTCTTTTATTCCGTGATAAATAGCCTCAAGAATTGCACGAGTTGCTTCTTCAATTTGGCAATCTGAGGAAGGAACTCTGTGTTCGATCCTTCTGTCTCCAGATTCAGGTGGAGGAATTCTTAAAGCAGTGGTTCGATTGTTCCCACCCCAGCATATTTTGGTAGGGTTGTTCATTCCAGCTAGATATCTTTGCATTGCCTCCTCCGAGGGAGCAAAAATTTTTAAATCCTTTTTTATGTTCTTGAGTAATCCGCTAATGCTATATAAAAGTAGCTTGCTTTCGTCATTTCCCTCTTTTTCATATAAATTCTTTTTTCCATCAAGTGACAATAAATTTATATGTATGTGGAGACCACTACTAGGTTGATCTGGGAAAGGTTTTGGAGAATTGTTAAACAAGTTATTGTTCAGTAATTTGTTTTGTAGAAGAACTAACTTCTTGATGAATGTATCTATTTCGATTGAAGGACCTAGCTTGATCTCAAATTGATTTTCACCACTTTCTGCAAAAATACTTTCTTCACCTAAAATATCCTTGATCTGTGTTAGTGTGAGCTCTGGATTGGTATAAAATTCAAGCTCGGCACCAATTTTCACTAATGCTTTTAGTTCATTATGGAATCTGCTAAGGATATCACTTAACATCACGTTTACTTACAATCTGCAAGGCAAACAATGCAGCCACCGCAAAGAAAATTATTGGAGTTGATAATGCGAGGTAGGATTCAGTACTTTGCCAAAGAAATAATCCTAAAGGCATAATTAAGTTGCCAAGTTGTGATCCTATCGAATAACAAAAAGATATAGCAGTATATCGTTCTTTAGTAGTATATGAATCTTGAATCCAGGCATGGAATGGACCAACATACCAGGCTGTCAGTAAAGCAAAGCAAGTTTTCATCAAGATGATATATTTAAGGTCATTGAATTTAATTAAGCTCAAGAGAGGGTAGCATAATAAAATAACTGATATGGCTGCAAATTTCATGGATCTTGAGATTGTAAGTTTGTCAGCGAACTTCCCCATTATCGGAAGGGAAATCATATAAATGAAAGTGGTAAATGAATTAACGGTAAGAATGGTTGAAGTCTTATATTGCGTAACAAGAGGAATGAAGGAATTCATAAAAATCGTTGGCAGAACGTAGAGCATACTAAAAAAACTAGCAACAAATATCGATAAGAATATTATTTTCCATTTTTTTGCTATTTCCATAAGCGGAACAGCATGTACTTTTTTCGCTGCAATAAATTCAGGTGTTTCTTCAATGTTTTTTCTTAGATATATCCCAAAAAAACCAATTAGTGATCCAAGTAGATAAGGAACACGCCAATATTCATCAGGGAAATATGAAATGATTGAGGTAACTAATGCAGCTGATGAGATTCCTATTACAGTGTAGAAGCAATATAAACCGCTAATATATCCTCTTTGTTCCCTTCGAGAATGCTCTAATACAAAAATGGCTCCCCCATTATATTCTCCAGCGACAAAAAAACTTTGAAATACTCTAAAAATAATAAAAATTATAGGTGCAAAAACACCTATAGATTCATATGAGGGAATAAGTGCAGTCAAGCCGGTAACTATTGCCATGCCGGTTATGCTAATGATAAGCGCATTCTTGCGGCCCATTTGATCTCCTATCCTACCCAGAATAATTGCACCCAGCGGTCTTGATAACATGCTCAGAGGTAGTAAGACAGATGATAACATTAATGCTTGGATTTTTTCTAAATTAGGTAAGAAAATATTTATTAAGATAGGAAGCATCATCCCATATAAAGACATATCGTAATATTCTAATGCCGTACCGACCATTGCGGCTATCTTTGGGTTTGTCTTTTTCATTTGAGTGTGGTTTACTTTTGTTGATTTAATCAATATAAGTTTACAAAATAATATAAATTTATTATGCGTTAATATGTTTGACTTTCAAGTAGAAACTAAGAATGGATTGATAAAATACGGCTTTATTTCAAAGCAAGATATAAAGCTGGAAGAGTATTTTTATAGAGCTCGCGAATATGCAGAGGGTAATAGAAAAGCTGCAGCACGTTTTATCCATGAAAAACTTGATGATATATTGGTTTCTGAACAAGTTCATGGAAATGATTGTCATGAGGTTGATTCCTTTGCTGATTTGCAAGGGGATGCTTTAGCTACAAAAGTAAAAAATATACCTATAGCGGTACAAACTGCCGATTGCGTCCCAGTTATTTTATATGATCAAAATAATGTAATTGTGGGTATTGCTCATGCTGGTTGGCGAGGTGCTTTTTCCGGTGTCATCGAAAAAACAATACAGAAACTAATTTCTATGGGTGCATCTGTAGGAGAAATCAAAGCGATTATTGGCCCAGCAATTGAGCAGAAATCATATGAGGTAGATAAAGCATTTTATGAAAATTTTATCAAGCAAAACTCCAGTAATAGTAAATTCTTTATCTCAGGGGTAAATCCAGAAAAATTTATGTTTGATTTAAAAGGATATTGCCATGAGAGACTCAAAAATGCCGGTGTGGAAGATATTCAAAGAGTTGAGATTGACACTTACAGCAATACCGATAAATTTTTTAGTTATAGAAAGCAATGTCATTTGGGCTATAATAAGCTGGATGGACATATTCTATCTTATATAGTGATCTTATGAAGTTACTCCCCAAATTATTTAGCAAGCATATTAGGGTGCTGCTGCTCATCTCAGCAGCTTTAAGTTTATCATTTTTTGCGGTAGGATTTTATATGGCCTTTTGGGCTTCTCCCGCTGATTACCAGCAAGGGGAGATGGTAAGGATTATGTATATACATGTGCCATCGGCTTGGATGGCTTTGGGTATATATAGTTTTATGGCCATATCAAGTGTGATTTACCTTGTTTGGCGCAACACTTTATATGCTATAGCTGCAATTAACGCTGCACCGATAGGGGCCGTTTTTGCATTTATTACTTTAGTTACAGGTTCTTTGTGGGGTAAACCAATTTGGGGGACATGGTGGGTTTGGGATGCAAGGTTGACTTCTATGCTAATTTTGTTCTTATTTTATGTTGGATATATTTTACTATCATCTGCATTGCGCAATAATTTTAATCAATATGATTTTCCTGCCGTTTTGGCTATTGTAGGGCTTATAAATGTTCCTATAGTAAAATTTTCAGTGGAATATTGGACCAGTCTTCATCAAAAGGCGAGCATTATCAGGTTGGGTGGGCCATCGATCCATCCGGAGATGCTATGGCCGCTGCTCATAATGTTTTGCGGATGTATATTTTTCTTTATGCATCTAGTTCTTATAAGGTATCAATCAACCATCAATGAGAAAAAATACTTGCGTTACAAGGCTAATTTATATACATAATAGTTTATATTTTTGAGGAATTAATATGACATACGTAGTTACTGACAAATGTATTAAGTGCAAATATACTGATTGTGTAGAGGTGTGTCCGGTGGACTGCTTCTATGAAGGTGAGAATATGTTAGTTATTAATCCCGACGAATGTATTGACTGTGGAGTATGTGAACCTGAATGCCCGATTGAGGCAATTAAGCCAGATGCTGAGGTTACAGCTGAAATCATTGAGCTTAATCGTGAATATTCTCAAAAATGGGAAGTTATAACAGAAAAAAAAGATCCTCTTGAGAGTGCTGATGAATTCAAAGATAAAGAAGATAAGCTTGAGCTTTTTAGTCCGAAAGCTGCTAAATAATATTAGCTTATTTTTATTATTCTTCGTACTTATTTCAAAAACGCAAAATAGTTTAGCGATAAATCTTATCAGTGATGCAGAGATTGAAAGCGGCATAAAACATATTGTTACTCCTATCATCAAAGTTACAGGCATTAATCCTGATGAGATGAATATTTTCATTGTTCTCAACGATGAAGCGAATGCTTTTGCTATAAGTGGTAATAATATTTTTATCAATACTGGTTTGTTGACTCTTTTCAACGATGTGAATGTGCTAAAAGGTGTGTTTGCCCATGAGCTAGGCCACGTTACAGGTGGTCATATTATCAGGAGGCAAGAAAAATTGCGGGAGCTATACTCAAATAGTATGATTACTTCCCTGTTAGGAGTAGCTGCTATTCTTGGTGGAGCCGGGGATGCCGGTGCAGCCATTATTTCGGGGTCAGGCCATTCTCTTGAAAGAAATATGATGAGGTTTAATAGAGAAAACGAATATTCTGCAGATCAAGCAGCATATAAATATTTACGCTTAAGTGAGAATAGCCCAGAAGGTTTAATTAAAATATTGCGATATTTCAATAGTAGGAATTCTTCTATAGATCTCAAGAAGTTCAAATATATGATGACTCACCCATTATCTAGCGAGCGTTTATATGCTGCAGATAGGCTTGGTGAGTGGCCATTAGATAAGAAAAGGAATGAGCATGATCAACAAATCTATAATCGAATATATGCTAAGCTTCAGGGTTTTATAGCGGATCCTAATGTAATAATTGAACAAAGAGATTCGATGCTGACTGGTTTTGCAAGACAATATGAACTAGCCATTGCATATTTTAGGTTGGATGATTTGAAAAAATCCCTATCTATAATGGATAGTTTGATTAAGCAAGAACCAAAAAATGGTTATTTATATGAATTAAAAGCCCAATTTTTATTTGAATCGGGCCATGTTCGCAAGGCTGTTCCGGTATATGAGAGAGCTGTTCAACTACAAATGTCTGATGACCTTGTTAAGTTGGAATATGCAGTAGCGTTGATAAATGCAGCTGTAAAAATTGATGATAAAGTTAAAAGCGCAGAATATTACAAAAAAGCTATCAGCCAGCTTAATGAAGTCATCATTAGCCAACCACAAAATCCCTGGGCCTTTAGGAATCTTGCTATAGCTTATGGTAGAGTTGGTCAAATAGGTGCAAGTAATTTAATGTTAGCAGAGGAAGCGTTGTTATATGATGATATTGAAAAGGCGGAGATGTTTATTAATCTTGCCAAGAAAAAGGGACTAAATAATAGCTTGCAAGTAAGGGCCGAAGATATTATAAAAAATATTTCTAACAGGAAAAATAAATAAGAGGGTAGAAAGGATGAGTTCAAATAATAAAAATGGTCAAAAAAGTAACAAGCTGACTTATGCTGTTATAATCGTTTTTTTCATAGTGGTAGTTTTGTTTGGAGCAAAAGACCATCTTACAAAACTTACCGGTAATGAAAATGTAACTGGAGGATATGTTACTGTAGCTGAGGCTAAAAATCTGATGAGAGAGTTTATAGAAGAAAATCCTGAACTAATAATTAGATCTCTTGAAAAATTACAACAAAAGAAATTCGAAGAACAAGCACAAAAGCAAAAAGATAGAATAGTTGATAATAAAGACAAGATAATTTCTTCTAATTATCCAGTTCTTGGAAATAAGGACGGTGATGTAACTGTTGTGAAGTTTTTCGACTATAGATGTGGTCACTGTAAAACAGCGCATAAAACTTTAGAATCTCTAATGAAGCAAGATAGTAACTTCAAGGTAATACTAAGAGTTGTACCAGTTTTAGGTCCACAGTCAGAAAAAGCTGCGAGAGCTTCTCTTGCTGCATTCACATTGTCTCCATCTAAATTTACAGCGTTTCATGAAAAATTAATAAATGCTAATAGCTATAATGAGAATAACATCAAAAAAATGGCTCAAGAAAGTGGGTATGATGCATCTATGTTAGTAGATAAGATGGACAGTAAAGAGGTAACAGATCTACTTAATAGTAATAGTGAAGCTGCGGGATTAGTCGGTGTTAGAGGTGTTCCTGGTTTCTTGATTGGTGAAGAATTCATTCCTGGTAATTTACCAGAAGATGCATTCAAAGAAAAAATCCAGAAAGCAAGAGCAAAATAATCAGGTGTTTTTACTTGACTAAAAGTGGTAAATATCATATTAATTTCGATGTCAATAATTGAGGAATAAATGTCCAGAGTTTGTGATTTAGCAGGAGTAGGGGTTCTATCAGGCAATAAAGTGTCTCACTCCAATAGAAAAACAAAAAGAAAATTTTTGCCTAATTTGCAAAATATTACTTTAACAAGTGAAATTTTAGGTCAATCATTCCAAATGAGAGTTGCTGTTAGAACTCTTAGAACAATTGAATCTAAAGGTGGTCTTGACAATTATCTTCTTGATATTGCTACAAGTAAATTAACTGAAAAAGGTCAAAGCCTAAAAAGTAAAGTTAAGAAGGTTGCAGTTCAACAAGAAGAAAATAGGGTTTCATAAAAATGAAAAAAGATATTCATCCTCAATATAATAAAATTACTTTGAAAATGCCTAAGGGTGATAAGTTTGAAACAAATTCAGCTCTTAAAGGCAGTAGCGAAATAGCGTTAGATGTTGATTTTAGAAACCACCCAGCATGGACCAAAAAGGGTCATACGGGTGCAAATGCAAATAGTGCTAAAGTAAGTAAATTCAATCAAAAATTCGGGAACTTGTTTTCTTAGGATTTTTTTGTTCCATGTAAATAAGGCCCAGACTTATCTCTGGGCTTTTTTTATTCAATATGAGATCAAATCTATTCTCCCTAATCCCTGTATCGTACTACTCTATCAAAGGCGGGTTGTAATTCTCTGGCATTATGATGCATCACTTTTTCAAAATGGGCGATTTGCTCTTTTGATGCTGTTATGGAATCTTTCAAAATTATCCAATGAACATTCTCTGAATATGGTTTTGTAGTCAGAGAACCATGGTAATAATAATATCCGCTGGTGTTGCTTGGTAACAAATTGGTAGCATCAAAGCTAATGCTATCTTCTAGATTGCCTATTAATTTTTGTAGATATGGGTTAACTTTTCCCTCATCCACAATTACAGCAATAACCGCATAAAAACCATGAGTATTTTTATGAACTAAGTGTGCAATCATTGGATGCTGTTGGCCATCAAATGAATGTTCAGCTGGGGTATGAAAATGAAATTGCAATAAATGGAATTCATGGTCTCCTATATACAGAAGGCTTTGATTATCATATTGGATCTCGATAGAGTAATGGTTATCATGTGGTTTGCATTGAGTTGCCTTATATTTGAAACTTAAATCTGGAAGATCAGATTTAATAGGTTTGCTTATATCAATAGGAGATTGATGTTTACCAAAAATATGTTCCATTTGCCATATCCCAATAAATAATTTGTCATTTTACATCGAATGCTATATTTCGATCAATGAGTTTATTAAATTAGGATATTGATTGGTTGGTGGCTCAGCGTTTCTTTTCTTCTAAAAAATCACTTGTGACTTGTATAAACGCTTCTTGATTCTCGATAAATGGATAATGTCCAGATTTCCCTATTATTTTTTTGCTGCTTGATTTTATATAATCAGGTAGTTGAAAATAATCTACTTCACCCGTAACCCATAAGGTTTTTTGGGGGAGAAGATGTTCAAAGAATCGATAATCATAATTTGTTATATTAGACATTAAATATCCTGAAATTATGCAGTCATATTGATCAAAATATATATCTGGAAGCTTTTTCTTATCATAAACTGAATATTTGACTCCAATCTCTAAAGCTTTCATACATTGATTAGGGTGTTTGACCTCTTGCAAAAGATTTTCTTCCTTAGAGGTGAAATTTTTAGAATGTTTTGTCGCTGCGCTCATCATGCTACTCCAATCCAAAGGCATTGGAGTAACTAGAATAACTTCATCAGGGTGAAGATGCTTCGGAGTGTGGGATAAGTAATGCATTAACAGAACTGATCCCCATCCATGAGCCAGGATTCCGTAGTTATTGCCGTATTGTGCTGTAACTTTCTCCAACTGTTTTGATAGATCGTCAATAGTTACGGGGTGATCGCTACATTTTCGGTGATAACAACTCAGTTGATCGTAAAATACTAGTTTACGCAAATTTTGTAACGGTGCTAACCACTTGGCCAGATATGTATATGTCAGGCCGGGGCCGTCATGAATGATGACCAAAGGTTTGTTTACTCCACGAGCTGAAGTTGTTTGTAAGCGCGTTTTGTCCTCTTGGTAGCTGCAGGATGTTAGTGCTAAGATAAAAGCAATTACAGCAAAATTCTTCATAAATTAATTATAGATTTTCTTCTTTATTGAAGGGCTCAAATCTAAATTTAATTCTTTTAATTGCTTTATGTCAACCGTTGAAGGAGCTTGCATCATTAGATCTTCAGCTTTCTGATTCATTGGGAATAAGGTGATCTCACGAATATTTGGTTCATCTGCTAGTAACATGATAATTCTATCAACACCCGGTGCAATACCACCATGAGGAGGGGCCCCATATTTGAACGCATTAATCATGGCGCTAAATTTATTATCAACAAATTCTTTGCTGTAACCAACAATCTCAAAAGCTTTATACATAATTTCAGGCTTATGATTTCTTATAGCGCCACTTGACAGTTCTACGCCGTTACAAACAATATCATATTGATAAGCTTTGATTTTTAGTAAATCTTCAGGGGTTTTGGCATTCTCGAGAGCTTCCATCTCGCCTTGTGGCATAGAGAAAGGGTTGTGGCTGAAATCAATTTTTCCAGTTTCTTCATCCATTTCATAATATGGGAAGTCAATTATCCAACAAAATTCAAATTTATTATGGTCAATTAATTCAAGAATTTCACCGAGATGTGTTCTAACTTGACCTGCTAATTTAACAGCCTTTACTTCTTTATCACATGCAAAGAAGACAGAATCACCATTTTTAAGACCAGCTTGTTCTTTTAATTTTTGCAATTTTTCGGCATTTAAGAATTTTGCAATCGGTCCTTTTGCTTCTCCATTCTCATCAATAATAATATAAGCTAGGCCAGCTGCACCGTTTTCTTGAGCAAATTTAATCATTTTATCAAAAAAACTTCTAGGTTGCTCTGCAGTACCTGGGGCTGGGATGGCTCTGACAATCGAACCCTTTTTAATATTATTTACAAAGATAGAAAATTCCGTATCTACAAAAATATCGGTTGCCTCTGAAATTACAATCGGATTTCTGAGATCTGGTTTGTCACTGCCATATTTCAGCATAGAATCATGATATTTGATTCTTGGGAAAGGAGTGGGAGTGACTTCTTTACTCGTAAATTTTTTGAATATTTTGTAAATAACTGGCTCAATTGTTTCAAAAACTTCGTCCTGGGTGATATAAGACATTTCCATATCAAGTTGATAAAATTCACCTGGAGATCTGTCAGCTCTAGAATCTTCATCCCTAAAGCAAGGAGCAATCTGGAAATATCTATCAAACCCTGAGGTCATAATTAGCTGCTTAAATATTTGCGGTGCTTGTGGAAGCGCATAAAATTTCCCTGGATGCAACCTACTTGGCACCAAAAAATCTCTCGCACCTTCTGGGGATGATGACGTAAGAATAGGGGTTTGCATTTCAAGGAAACCCTGCTCTTTCATTAACGAACGCATTTCGTCAATTACTTGTGAGCGCAAAATGATGTTTTTCTTAACTTTCTCTCTTCTTAAATCAAGGAAGCGATATTTTAGCCTAATTTCTTCACCATAATCCTGATCACTATTGACTTGCAATGGTATTTGTTCAGCATGAGAGTTTACCAAAAATGTATCCAGTTTAACTTCGATATAACCTGTATGAAGGGATTCATTGATTGTTTCCTTACTACGGGCTACTACTTCACCTGTTATAGTAACAACACTTTCCAAGTTAGTATGGGTTACTTGGTCAATTAGGTTTGATTCTTGGAAAATCACTATCTGGGTAATGCCAAAAAAATCTCTTAGGTCGATAAAGAGCAAATTTCCATGATCTCTCTTGCGGTGAATCCATCCAGATAATTTCACCTTATCACCGACATTTTTTATGTCTAATTGTCCACAATTGTGAGTTCTGTATTTATGCATAATCGAAACTAATTGAAATTTTGAAAAAATTACTCTAATAATTACCTGACTTATTTTTTAGATAAGTATATAAATATTCGTAATGTTTATACTTAAATAATAAGCATTTTTAAAGAAAATATTATTAAAATCCAACGAAAACGTTTTAAATGGATCTTGTTGACAAGAATTCTGATTTTCAGAAATTAATTTCTAATCTTAAAAACTATAATTTTGTAACAATTGATACAGAATTTCTAAGAGAAAAAACATATTTCCCGCAATTTTGTCTTCTGCAAGTTGCAACCCCTAACGGTGCATGGGCCATAGATGTTTTGTCGCCTGATATTAATTTAAATGATTTTGCAGAAATTTTATCTAATCCTAAAATTATCAAAGTGTTTCATTCTTGCCTTCAAGATGTAGACATCTTATATAGGGCAACCGGCGTTATGCCTGAGAATATATTTGATAGCCAGATTGCCGGAGCTTTTTGTGGATTAGGTGAAGCTGCAAGCTACAACAGATTATGTAGGTTGTTGTTAAATATAGGTGTTGATAAAACCCACAGAGTGACCGATTGGTCTAAAAGGCCTTTAGATAATGAGCAAATTAGATATGCACTAAATGACGTTGTGTATCTTGTTGAAATATACCATAGATTAAAAAATTTGCTTGAAGAGCAAGGAAAAACCTCTTGGGCAAAAAAGCATTTTAATCTGCTAAGTGATCCTGCTTATTATCAAGTGGATGAAAATGAAATATGGAAAAAGCTTAACTTGCCTCAGATACCTATAAAGGCCAAAAAATATTGCAAAATATTATCTATTTGGCGTGAGTTTAAAGCACAGGAGCATGATGTTCCCAGGAGAGCTTTTCTTGGAAATCACGATATGATCAATATAGCTGTTTATCTTTCTGGTGTTGGTAGAAATAAGCCTAATAGTCGAATTCTTAATGAATATAAAAACGAAATTATTGAGTTTGTAGATAAGTTTAATGAACAAAATCCAGAATATGATTTTACTGTTAAAATCATGAGCCCACTTCAGAGAAAGGCTTATGGGATGTTGAAAAGCCTCGCAACAAGTAAAGCAGAAGAACATAAAATTGCTAGATCATTAATTGCTAAAAATCATGAATTAGCCAAATTGATTTTTACTGATGAGTTAGAAAAATTTTCATGCATGCAAGGATGGAGATATGATATTTTTGGTAGGTATGCTGAGAAACTTCTCCAGAAAATAAGTTAATTGATATTTAGTCATATCTTGCAAATTGGTTTTTACATGATATGATCCAGCTTTGTAATCAAATTTAAAGTTTCCGCCTTTGTGGATGTGACTGGACTTCTTGTAAGTCCAGCTGCATCCCTCGGTTTGAAAGAGTGCGTGTAGAGGGATGAATAAAGTAGCCAAAATATCAATTACTGCTGGATTTGCGATGTTCTCTATGTTTTTTGGCTCAGGAAATTTAGTTTTTCCAATAAAGCTAGGCATAGAAAGTTCGCTAAATACTTGGCCTTCAATGTTTGGTTTAATTCTAACTGGGGTGATAGTGCCTTTTGTTGGCTTGTACGGAATCATGAAATATAAAGGATATGCAGGTCCTTATTTCAATTATATTGGCAAAAATGCTTCTCAATTACTGATTTTTTTAATGTTGGCTTTGTTGGGGCCATTTGGTGTTATACCAAGATGTATAACAGTAGCTACATCTGGAATGCTGCTTGTCTTGCCAGAGATACCGCAATATATATTCAGCTTGTTTTTTGCTCTGACCGTTTATTATATGTTGGCAACCAAAGTTGGATTGGTTCAAGTTCTAGGTAAATTCTTAAGCCCACTGTTATTGATTGGCTTAATAATAATAATTTTGGCCGGAATTTTTGACTGTCCTTCAATAGGTGAAAAGATCATACCTAAAACTGATTATGAAAGTTTTTCGTCAGGTATTCTAACTGGTTATCACACGATGGATTTAATGGCTGCTTTCTTCTTTGGTGTATCCATAGCGGTATATATTAAGAATAAAGAAGAGCATCATAAATTTGATAAGAGGCAAATTAGATTAATTGCAATATGGTCATCAATTATTGGAGGTGTCCTTTTATCAATAGTCTATTTTGGTTTTGTATATCTAGGAGCTAAATATAGTTTTGATTTAGCAGAAATTCCGGCTGAAAGGCTGATAGTACATGTTGCTGATATAACTCTGGGTGGAGTTGCTAGGCCACTAGCTGCAGTAACAATCTTTATGGCATGTTTTACAACTGCGGTTGTTCTGACACAAATTTTCTGTGATTATATCAAGCAGAATATATCTAGCAAAAAGAATAACTTTGCTTTACAAGGCACAGTATTAATTAGTTATGCTATTTCACTCTGTGGTTTTGAAGCTATCAGTGTTTATTTATCGAAAATTCTGGGTGTGCTATATCCAGGTATTATAACTATCGCTGTAGCAAATTTAGTAACTAAACACCATACTAACAGAAAGAAATATATCTTTTGGGCGGTAATATTATTAAATTTGGTGCTAATTTTCACTCCGTAAAAATAGAAAACCCAACTTCTCATCGTTAACCATTCGTTAATTATTGTGCGGTATAATTGCGTTATAGGGTCGACCCTCCTATTAACATAATGACAAAGCCTAAAAAGCTTTGGGAGGGTAGTAACATGCCAAATTTCAGTAGATTTTTTCAATGTTTCAAGAAAAAAGATCACGAGCGGGAGACATTTGACCGCTTGGTAGGAAAAGTAGACGAAAAAGTAATGGGTTTTTTTGAATCAAAAACAGATGAATATACCAAAAAAGCCGACAAGTTAATTGACGATTGGTTATCCGGTTCAGAAAGAAGAGAATGTAAATCATTGCTTGCAGATTTTAGAGATGAGATTGATGATTGCTTCGGTGAAGTTAGAAGCACGGTTCATGAAGCCATAGATTATCATCCACCAAATGCATTTGAACGTTTTTGTGGTCGAGTAGAGCAATTATTTGATGATTTGTTTGGCGATTAAATACAAGTTGTGAGGGCTATTTTTATAGCCCTCACATTATTTTCCTCCCTCTTTAAGGGATGGTGCTTGAGTTCTTTGTTTTCTGTTGTATATTCCATTCAAAAATCAAAAAAGATAAAAGAAAATGCCTACAGAAGAACAATTTCGTATCCTATTCGCTGCTACAACTCAATCTGAACCAAGTGATTTAAGGAAAGCGGTTTGGGATGGAGACCTAATGAGAGTTGCCGATAAAATGGGGCAATTAAAAAGTGAGGATCCAGAAGTCCAATCTGTATTATATGATGCCTATGTTAGATTTAAATGTTTTGGAGGTGATAAGTGGCAGCCCATTATTGGCCTTTTAGTACAATTTGATGCTGAATTAAGAGAATGTGAAAAAGCTAAGATAGGTAGCGAAGGGACGGAAGCAATTAAGAGAATTAGCGATGAATTTAGAGTAAATAAGAATGGAGTGAAATATCCACGAAGAGTTAGAGAGTTAAGGGGGGAAAGGCCAGATTTTTTTGAAAAGCCCCCGGTAACTAGGAGAGAGTTGCAGCAATATTTTGCTGAGAGACTCGATCAAAGGCTGAAAGGTTATACTAAAAAGGGAGTAGTGAAACGAGCTCCTTGCTTGGGGTTAAGAAGAAGGCCAAGATCTTTCGCTATAGGATCTTTTCGTGATTTATCCCCAAGTGAGATGGCTTCCTTAGCTTCAGATTCAGGGGCTGCTCCCTCTGCAAGACGTGTTGTGTCAACTGGTTTAGAACGAAGAAATATTAGGGACTTAAGATCTCCAGTTTCTGCTGGGGTAACAGATCCTGCAGCTGTCGATATACCAATGCCAGCGGTTGGGCTAGCAGCAGCAGCTCCTGCTGTAGTAGAGGTAACTAACGCATTTGCTGAATTAAGGTTCAGTCGAGGCGATGGACATTCCAGATAAAAATTGCACCATCCGAGATGTTCTACTCAGCAGGATTATTGGTGCTATCGCATTTTCCAGCTAAGTCAATATCAGACGCCATTTCATCTTTTATAGGTTCTGCTGGTGAGTTTTCAAGTTCTTCTTTTTTTAGTTCATCAGCAATTTGCCTAAGAGTTTTCCCGTTGAAAAGTTTATTTTCATCATACCTCGATCCTTCTTGAAACAGTTTTTTCTCTAAATTATTATCGTCGGGGGTAACATTATTTCTCTTCCATTCAGCAGTTAGCTTAGAATTAGCCGCTTTGACTCTATTAGCACTCATGCTCGACCCTCTTTAAGTTAAAATTATACCTGCTAAATTTCAAAATACACGGATACTTTTGCAAGTAAAGAGGTAGATATATATTGAGATCAGGTGAGCAGGAGCTAACTATTATCTGAGTTATATTTTGCCAAAAACTCTTCTGCAAAATTATCATAATTATTAGCTTCGATTTCTGATCTTATCCGGCTCATTAAATCCTGATAAAATTGCAGATTATGCCATGTAAGCAACATTGAAGCTAATATCTCATTTGATTTCACTAGGTGATTCAGATAGGCCTTACTGTAGTTCTGGCAAGCTTTACAGCTGCAATTTTCATCTATTGGGGAATTATCTTCTATATATTTTGCGTTACGTAGATTTAATGTCCCGTTCCAGGTAAATACCTGGCCATTTCTTCCTGATCTGGTCGGTATTACACAGTCGAACATATCCACGCCGCGCAGAACAGCTCCAACTATATCATCGGGCTTTCCAACACCCATCAAATATCTAGGCCTTTCCTCAGTAATCATTGGAATAGTGAAATCTAAGGTAGAAAACATAAGGTCTTGGCCTTCGCCAACAGCTAACCCACCAATTGCATAGCCTTCAAAGCCAATATTTTGTAGTTCATTAGCTGATTTTTCTCGCAAATCTTCAAAAACACTACCTTGTACTATACCGAATTGACCATAACCATCCCTGTTTTTAAATGCTTTTCTAGATCTTTCAGCCCATCCTAATGAAAGCTCCATAGATTCTTTTGCTTGTTGATGGGTAGCAGGGTAGGGAGTGCATTCATCAAAAATCATTGTGATATCACTATCGAGTAAATGCTGGATTTCTATAGACCTTTCTGGGGTTAGCATATATTTAGCACCATCTAAATGAGAGCTAAACTCTACTCCTTCTTTTGTTATTTTACGCAATTTTGATAATGACATAACCTGAAATCCGCCTGAATCTGTCAGAATAGGTTTGTGCCAGTTCATAAATTTATGTAGCCCACCAAGTCGGTCGATAACTTCTGGAGTGGGGCGGAGCATTAAATGATAAGTGTTACCTAAAATAATGTCTGCTCCAGTTGATTCAACTGATTCAGGAAGCATAGCCTTAACGGTTGCTGCTGTACCGACCGGCATAAAGGCTGGTGTTCGGATATCACCGCGACCTGTTTTTAGGATTCCTGAACGTGCATTTCCTGATTTTGCTTTAATCGAAAAGTTGAAGTTAGACATTATTTTCCCTATTTAATAAGCAGCAATCACCATAAGAGAAAAAACGATATTTTTTCTCGATAGCATGGTTATATGCATTCATGATATTTTGATGTCCTGCAAAAGCTGATGCTAGGACAATTAGTGAAGATTTTGGCAGGTGAAAATTTGTGATCAACATATCAAAAATCTGAAAATCAAAGCCTGGAGTAATATATATTGAGGTTTCACCTGCAAATGGTTGTACCAGGTTATTGTGGGCCGCTGACTCTATTGTACGCATAGAAGTGGTTCCAACCGCTATTACTCGTCCGCCATTTTTTTTGGTCTCATTAATTAGCTGTGCATTTTCAGGAGAAATTTCACAAAATTCAGAATGCATCTGATGATTTTTAATATTATCAGATTTAATCGGTAGGAAGGTTCCACCTCCTACATGCAAAGTGACGAAAGCTTTATTTACACCTTTATTTTTTAGCTCATTAAACACGTGAGCAGAGAAATGTAATCCAGCAGTAGGAGCTGCTACAGACCCTGAGGTTTTGGCATAAATGGTCTGATATTTTATTTTATCTAATTCATCTGGCTTATGATGTTTTTGAATGTACGGCGGAAGTGGCATCTCACCAATTTTGTCAAGCAGAGCATCAACTGGCAAGTCTGCTATAAATTCAATAATTATTTGTCCATCATCAAGCTTATCAATTATTTTTATTGAAGAATTTTCATAAATCGTGATTTGATCACCAATTTTTAATTTCTTTCCAGGTTTTGCAAAAATTTGCCATTTTGTAGGTGATAATTGTTTATGTAAAAATATATCGATATCAGCGATATTTTTTCTGACTGTTAATTTAGCAGGAATTACCTTGCTATTATTAAAAACTAAGAGATCCCCCTCTCTAAAATGAGAAGCTATATTAAGGAAATTATCGTCGCTTATTTTTCCCTGATCAACAACTAAAAGTCTTGATTGATCGCGTTCCTTCAGGGGAGAGGTGGCTATAAGCTCTTCGGGTAAGTCATAATCGAAAAGCTTTAGTTCCATTTTTTATTTGTCTGAAGCGACTTTCATTGAAATGATTTTATCTGGATCTTCAACTAAGCCATTATTAAAAGAATCTCCTTTCTTTATGGCATCGACATGTTCCATCCCTTTGACCACCTTACCAAAAACAGTATATTGGCCATCTAAATGCGGTGCATCTTCAAATACGATAAAGAACTGACTGTCGGCACTATCTGGATTCATTGCTCTCGCCATAGAAACAGTACCGCGCTGATGAGGAACATCTGAAAATTCAGCTTTTAGATTTTTTCCAGACCCACCGGTGCCATCACCGTTAGGGTCGCCAGTTTGTGCCATGAAGCCATCAATAACACGGTGGAAATTAAGCCCGTTGTAAAAACCTTTACGTGCTAGTTCTTTAACTCTATTGACGTGGTTGGGTGCAACTTCAGGAAGAAGTTCAATTTCAACGATTCCAGAAGCTAATTCAAGAAGGATAATATTTTCCTTATCAGCCGCATTAGCGCTTGTCATAAATAATACCGTAATAAAAACAGATAATAAATTTTTTAGAAATTTATACATGTGAGTTGAGGAGATTAAGCAATTTTTTTAATACTTGCTGATAATCTGCTCACTTTTCTTGAGGCAGCATTCTTTTTGATAATGCCCTTATTAACTCCTTTCATAATCTCAGATTGAACGATTCTAAGATTATCTGAAGCAAGTTTTGCATCTTTTTTCTCTATCGCTTGCTCAACTTTTTTGATAAAAGTTCTGATACGACTCATTCTATCTTTATTTCTTGCAGTTCTAGCTGCGATTTTACGAATTGCTTTTTTTGCAGAAGTACAATTTGCCATCTATAACAAACCTAAATTATTATTCATTGAGGAATCTTTTTACTAACTTTACCATTTTATGTCAAGCTTCTTGAGGCCAAATTTTAATATATTATGCATCAGAAGCTGCTATAGCTGCCATATTGATTATTTCTTCAACATTAGCATTGGTATGAAGAATCTGTACTGGTTTAGAGAATCCTTGTAATACAGGTCCTATATATGATAATTCGCCTAGTTCTGTTACAAGTTTTGAAGCAATATGTGCTGCTTGTAAATTAGGCATAATTAAAACATTTGCAGGTTTTGAAAGTCTTGAAAATGGATATAATTTAGCCATTTCAGGGTTTAGGGCAACATCAACTGACATTTCACCGTCATATTCAAAATCTACTTTTTCTTGATCCAAAATTGCGACTGCACGTCTAATATTATCGGTGGCATTATGGTTTCTGGTCACGCCAAAATTAGAAAATGAAAGAAAAGCTACATGAGGTTCATGTCCAAGCTCACGGCATTTTTTTACTGATTGCTTAGCAATTCTAGCTAATTGTTCGGCGGTTGGCTCAATATTAACCGTAGAATCGGCAATAAGCGTTGTTTTATCTTTACCAATTAAAATAGAAAGTCCGAAAATTTCTTCACCTTGATTATTGCCAATTAGCATTTTCATATCACGCAAAGTGTTTTTATATTTTCTTGTTTGTCCTGCTACCAATACATCACCGTCGCCATGCTCTAACATACAAGCTGAGAAGACGTTTCTATCACTTTTAACTAGACGAACACAGTCGCGATGTATCAGTCCACGTCTCTGCACCTTGTTATAAAGCGTGTCTATATAAAGATCCAAATTATTAGAAATCGAAGCATTAGCTATTGTAATATTTTCCAATTTTTCAGAAGGGTCGATATTATCCAAGACTTCATGAATTTTATCCTCTCGTCCCACAAGTATTGGCCAGCCGAGATCATTATCCCTTAGGGCAATCGCAGCTCTTATGATATTTTCATCTTCGCCGTCAGCAAAAATAATTCTTTTTTTGTCATTTTCAGCTTTTTCAAACACTAAGTTAAGAATATTAGAAGTAGGGTTTAGCCTACTATTAAGTTCGTCTTTATATTTTTCGAAGTCAGTTATTGGTTGTTTGGCTACTCCCGATGCAATAGCAGCTTTGGCTACTGCCACTGGAACCGTGGTAATTAATCTTGGATCAAACGGAACTGGAATAATGTAGTCAGGGCCAAATGATAGTTTTTTTCCGCCATATGCGGTAGAAACTTGTGGTGGAACAGGCTCTTTTGCTAATTTAGCTAGAGATTGAGCGGCTGCAATTTTCATTTCATCATTGATGTTGGTCGCTCTAACATCTAATGCCCCTCTAAATATATAAGGGAAACCCATCACATTATTTACCTGATTCGGATAGTCAGACCTACCTGTCGCAATAATTGCATCAGGGCATGCTTCTCTGGCGATTTCAGGTTTTATCTCTGGATCAGGGTTGGCCATTGCAAATATAATTGGCTTTGGGGCCATGCTTTTGACCATATCTACAGTCAGGATATCTTTTACTGATAGGCCGAGGAAAACGTCAGCACCAACCATGGCATCTGCAAGTGTTCGTCTGTCTGTTTTTACAGCATGCTTAGCTTTCCATGGGTTCATGGATTCTTTTCTGCCCTCATATACAACGCCTCGTGAATCAGTGAGGAGAACATTTTCATGGCGAACTCCCATCTTCTTGATCAGCTCAATACAAGCAATTGAAGCAGCCCCTGCACCAGAAGCAACTATTTTCAATTCGCTAAATTTCTTGCCAGTCAATTCTGCGGCATTGATTAGTCCTGCAAGAGCAATGATTGCAGTTCCGTGCTGATCATCGTGAAATACCGGTATATCAACCAACTTACGTAATTGATCTTCAATAATGAAACATTCAGGGGCCTTGATATCTTCTAAATTTATTCCACCCCAGGTAGGAGCTAAATATTTCACGCAATTAACGAATTCTTCGGGATCTTCTGTATTAACTTCTAAATCAATGCCATCAATATCAGCAAATCGTTTAAATAATACAGCCTTGCCTTCCATAACTGGCTTTGAAGCAAGGGCGCCTAAATTGCCCAGGCCTAATACTGCTGTTCCATTAGATATAACGGCTACAAAATTACCTTTTGCGGTATAATCATACGCAGTTTCAGGATTTTTATTGATTTCTTCACATGGATAAGCAACTCCTGGCGAATAAGCTAAAGATAGGTCTCTTTGAGTTAATAGTGGTTTTGTTGCTGATATTGCAACTTTGCCAGCTATTTTTTTAGAGTGAAAATCTAGGGCATCCTGTATTGTAACTTTGGTAGTTGATCTTGAAGACATTAAAAAAACCTAAATGATTATATTGTTAAAAACATATATGATTAGTTTAAATAATCAAATTTCTTCGGATATTGTATCATTTTTTTAACTAGTTTGATAAGGT
>JAUIIY010000010.1 GCA_030431375.1 Alphaproteobacteria bacterium | reverse complement strand
TCACATATATCAGCAACTTTTACGTCACCAGAGCATTCTAACTCTGCAATATGATCGCAAAATTTAGACTGTGCAGTATAGTAGCTATATTTGGAGTTTTCACACAGTGACTCTATAGCAGGTTTATGGGGATTAAGTATTTCTTTTAATACCTCCATATTCTCCTTTATCTTTTCATCACATTTTTCGTCCGGACCACAAACATCTCGAGCCTCCAATCTAGCCTTTACCAGCTCTTTCAAATGCATTTTTTGGATCTCTCTGCTATTGTGATCCCTTGACCAGTCTAGATCATTACCTTTTTTTATTACATTGGCTTTAACCTTTTGAATTTCTGTGATCTTATCCAATATTTCATCAAAAGAAAATTCTACCTGATCATCTGAAATAGCTTCTGCATTTTCTGGGTGATTGTTCTTATCATCTGAAGATACTTCTAAATTATTTATATAATCTTCAAAAAGCTTTATTAAATCTGAATATCCACGTTCAGCTGCAATAGAAAAAGCTGTTTCACCAGAATTATCCTGGTGATGGATATCTGCACCTTTTTTTAACAGAAGTTTTACACCCTTTGCATCCCCGTATCTGGAAGCGTATATCAAAGCTGTTTTACCGCTACTATCTTGGTGATGGATATCTGCACCCTCATCTAAAAGAAGCTTTACAATTTCTGCCATACCAGAGTAAGCAGCTCCCATCAAAGCTGTTTTACCAGAACCACTCTGGTGATGGATATCTGCACCCTTGTCCAACAGAAGCTCTACAATTTCTACCCGACCAGAGTAAGCAGCTTCAATCAAAGCTGTTACACCATACTTATCCTGGTAATGGATATCTGCCCCTTTATCTAACAGAAGCTCTGCAATTTTTACCTCGCCAAACTCAGCAGCCTTTATTAGACGTTCGTTTAACTCTTTTTTTTCTATTTGTTCCATAAGTTGTTCTCCTAATGTTTTGTTACATTACTTATGTATTAACATATATTAACCTTATGGTCAACTTGGAACATGTGAACTAGTCGTTCTAGAGCTTCTTTTGCTATCATTCGCCTCTCTTGATTCAGGAGAGCGTTTTCAATGCGGATGATGTTAATGCTTTAAAGAAGTTTGTAAAAAAAAGCTTGAGTGAATTCAAGCCTTTTGAGTTATATTAATTTTTTTAAGTGAAAATTAGCTAAATGAAGGAATGAAGTTGTTCATGGATTTTCCTGAGTAGCCTAATAGATAAGCTGCTATTACTTATCAACCATCATATTTCTTGTAGCAGAAGGTAGCTTTACCTTGAGGCCATCTAGCGCTTCGGTCATTTTGATTTGGCAACCAAGTCTTGATGTATGAGTAAGTCCAAACGCTAGATCAAGCATATCTTCTTCATCTTCGGTTGGTTCATCTAGCTTATCAAAATCTTTTTCATCAACAACAACATGGCAAGTTGAACAAGCTAGTGATCCCTCGCATGCTCCTTCTAAATCAATGTCATTTTTATGGGCAATCTCCAAAACTGATAAACCAATTGGTGCATCAACTTCAACTTCACTTCCGTCATTTAATACAAAAATCATTTTTGCCATATTTTGTTCCTGTTTTTTAATTCTTGCCTAATTTTTCTTCTACAATATCAATTTTCTTTCCAGAGAATTCCATGTTTAAATATTTATTCATTCTATCTTGAATGAATTTTCCAGTAACTTTTTCTAATAATTCTAGTTTTTTGTCAATTTCAATTCGATTATTTTGCTCAATTGTATCCTCTAAAATTTTAATATGTGCATTTATATTATCAAATTCTTGCTTATTAAGCAGCTCTGAATCTTTATCTAAAAATTTTTTTGTAATATCCAGAACTTGTTTCGACTTGATAATAGACTCGGTGAGGAGTTTTTTGGATACATCTTCTCTGGCATGAATAAGAGAATCTTCATACATTGCATTGAAATCTTTATCGGACAGTCCAAAAGTAGGGTTAACCTCAACTTCTTTATATATATGATTTATTTTGTCAGAAGCTGTTATATTTAGAACCCCATTTGCATCAATATTGAATGAAACCTCAATCTTGATAGTTCCTGCGGTTTGCGGTGGAATATTTTTTATCTCAAATTTACATAGAGAACGGCAATCTGCAGCAAACTCTCTTTCACCTTGAACTATATGAAATTGCATTCCCGTTTGTCCATCGGCATAGGTAGTAAATTCTTTTTTTACACATGCTGGTATAGTACTGTTACGATCGATAATTTTATCATTTAGGCCGCCCATTATTTCAATTCCAAGGGAAATAGGATTTACATCTAATAACAAATGGTCATCTGAGTTATTAGCTAAATTATGGGCTTGGATAGCTGCGCCAACGGCTACAATTTCATCCGGGTTTATATCATCAAAAATTTTTACCTTAAATTTCTCTAAAAGTTGCTCTTTTATAAATGGTATTCTGGTTGAACCGCCAACAAGTATGATGCCATCAAGGCTAGATTTAGATATTTTGGATTCCTTGATGGTTTCTGCTACAAGATCGAAAGTTTTGTTAAGAACCTTATTTAGAATTTCAGTATATTCCTTGTGTGAAGCAGTAAGATCGAATTCTATATCATTATTAGACAGCTTGATTTGTGATTCTTGCCTAGCTGATAATTCATGTTTAAGAATTTTCACTTTATCTAGGAAATAACTAAATAAATCAGGATCATTCGTTATTTGGTTTTTAGTTTCTGGATTTATTGTGCCTAATATATGCTGCGCGAGAGCATAATCGATATCGTCACCTCCAAGTTTGGTATCTCCATTGGTTGCGATAACCCTAAAAATACCTTCATCCATTTTCAATAACGAAATGTCAAATGTGCCACCGCCCAAATCATAAACTAAATAGGTGCCTTTTGTGTTTTTTTCTAGACCGTAGGCGAGGGCTGCAGCGGTGGGTTCATTGATAAGCCTTATTACCTCTAGATCCGCCAATTTTGCTGCTTGTAACGTATCTGATCTAGCGGCATCATCAAAATGAGCTGGCACAGTAATAACCACTTTTTTAATTGCCTGATTAATGTGTTTTTTAGCATTTTCAACAAGCTTTTTTAATATCAATGCTGAAGCTTCTACAGGCGATATAAGATGCTCGTTTTTTTGTAAAAGAAGCTCATTCTCATTTTGCTTTATGTGCCTTGTTTCAAAATCTTCATCCTCAAAGTCTGCTGCGTTTTTTCCCATAAATCTTTTGAAAGAAACTAGAGAAGAGGGGCTATATGTTGCCTGCCATTTGCCATCAATAAAATCAACCGCAGATTTCACATAATTTTTGTTATCGTCAGATGGGATAATTTGGATTTGCTGGTCTTTCTTAATAGCAATCAAGGAGTTTGTTGTTCCTAAATCAATACCAGCTATAACTTCATCTGAAGTAGTTTTTTGTTTTCTTTCTTTCGGGTCGATTATTTCTAGTAGCATAATTATGTAGTAAGTTTCTCTCCGATTTTGGAAATAAGCTTTTTTGTATAACGCATTTTTATAGCATTAGATGCAGCCTCAACAAAGTTTTTTTGGTCTAAAAACTTCTCAAATGAGCTTATATAGTTTGAGTAATTATTTTTCTGCTGCTTAAGAATGAGCTCAAAATCGTTTTTACTCGTAGCTACCTCTAATTCTTCTTCTATTTCAATCAAATGAATGAGGAAATCTTGGTCAGGCTTTACATTATCATTTTCAGTTCCAACAATAATATCATGTAAAGATAGAATATATTCAGCTCTTTTTACTTCATCCTTAATTCTCTTATATGCCTCATTGATAGTTATGGTGTTTTGATAAGCTATTTTTTTATGCTCAGGATCACTAAATTTATCTGGGTGATATTTTTTGATCAGATTCAGGTAAGATGCTTCAAGCTTAGGTTCATTTAACCTGAAATTAACATCAAAACCGAATATTTCAAAATAATTAGCTGGCATATTTATACATGGAATGATTCACCGCAGCCACAAGTGCCTTTTTCATTTGGATTTCTAAAAGCAAAACCTGATTTCATTTTTTCTTCAACAAAATCCATTTCAGAGCCTATTAAATACATTACAGCTTTAGGATCAATTATAACCTGAATTCCATCTTGCTCGACGATTTCATCGTATTTACCTTTTTCTTCAGCATATTCAATTGTGTATTCAAGACCAGAGCAGCCTCCTTTCTTTACACCAACCCTGATCCCTAATGCAGGATTTTCTCTGAGAGAAAGTAGGTGCTTAATCCTATCTGAAGCAGCTTTAGTAATGGTAAGGATGGCTTTAGACATTATCTGAGTTTTTCTTGTTTTTATAATCTGCAATCGCTGATTTGATAGCATCCTCAGCAAGCATCGAGCAGTGAATTTTTACAGGAGGTAAAGATAGATGCTGTGCTATATCTGAATTTTTAATTTTCTCAGCTTCATCAATGGATTTGCCTTTAACAAATTCGGTAGCATAAGAACTAGACGCAATTGCCGATCCGCAGCCAAATGTCTTGAATTTGGCATCTTCAATAATGCCATCATCATTAATTTTAAGCTGTAATTTCATTACATCTCCACATGCTGGTGCACCCACGATGCCTGTGCCAATATTTTTTTCTTTTTTATCGAATGAACCTACATTGCGAGGGTTGTCGTAGTGATCCATTACTTCTTTGCTGTAAGCCATAAATATACCCTTAATTAAATTTTAATGTTCTGTCCATTGAATGGTTCTTAAATCAATTCCTTCTTGTACCATCTCCCATAATGGGCTCATAGCCCTCAATTTATCGATGCTTTTTTTAATGGTGGTGATAGCAAAATCAATTTCTTCTTCAGTAGTAAATCTACCTATGCCAAATCGGATAGAAGTGTGAGCTAACTCATCTTCAACTCCAAGTGATCTCAAAACATAAGATGGCTCCAATGAGGCAGATGTGCATGCAGATCCTGAAGATACAGCAAGATCGCGAATTGATAAAATAAGGGATTCACCTTCGATATAGGAAAAGCTTAAATTAATACATCCCGGCCATCTTTTTTCTTTATCACCATTAAGATATACATCTGGTATGGAATCAACGATCTCTTTAATAAATTTTTCACTTAATCTTTTTACGTGGACGTAGTCTTGTTCCATTCTTCTTGCTGCAATTTCAGCAGCCTTGCCAAGCCCAACAATAAGTGGAGTAGGTAATGTTCCTGAGCGCATGCCTCTCTCCTGTCCTCCGCCGTTAATCAGAGGCTCGATTCTTACTCTTGGTTTTCTTCTGACGAATAAAGCTCCCACTCCTTTAGGTCCATAAATTTTATGACCTGAGATGCTAAGCAAGTCGATATTCATCTCATTAACATCTAGGGGTATTTTGCCAAAGGCTTGTGCTGCATCAGTATGGAAAAATACATTATGGTTTCTACAAATTTCACCAATTTCTTTGATTGGCTGAATCACGCCAATTTCATTGTTAATGGTCATAACTGATACGATCGAGGTCTTTTCAGTAATTGCTTTTTCAAGCTCGTTTAGATCTATCAGCCCTTTGTCATTAACCTTTAGATAGGTAACCTTAAACCCTTCATGCTCCAGATGTCTGCAAGCATCAAGAACGCATTTATGTTCAGTTGTTACTGTAATGATATGGTCCTTTTTATCCTTATAAAAATGCGCTACTCCTTTTATAGCCAAATTATTGGATTCGGTGGCGCCTGATGTAAAAATAATTTCTTTTGCATTAGCGTTGAGTAGTTTTGCTACTTGGCTTCTGGCATCTTCCACGGCAGTTTCTGCATCCCATCCGAAAGAGTGGGAACGTGAATGAGGATTACCAAATTTTGTAGTAAAATATGGCATCATAGCATCGAGAACTTCTGGATCCATTGGGGTTGTTGCTTGATAATCTAGATATACAGGTTTTTTTAATTCTGAATTACTATTCATAGTTACTCTTATTTATGATTTTTTGTTGTATTAAAATGTCTTTTACTGCAGAGACGAAAAGGTCAATTTCTTCTTTTGTATTGGTGATTCCTAAACTTACTCTAATCACTGATGAAGCTTTTTCTGGATTATAGCCAAAAGCTAGTAATATATCTGAGATTTCAATTTTACCTGACGAGCATGCAGATCCTGCGCTAACAGCAAACCCCCTTAGATCAAGATTAATGAGTAATACGTCATTTTTCAGTCCTTCTATACCAAAGGAGCAGGTATTAGGGTTCCTAGAAGCGTTAGCGGAATTAATAAAGACTTTGGCTGACAAATCTTTTAATTGGCTTTCCAAGTAATCCCTTAATATCCGTACTTGTTTGTATTTTTCAATCAAATGAGGGATATGCGATATCGCCGCAGAAAAGCCAGCTATTGCACCTATATTTTCAGTCCCAGGCCTAATCCCAAATTCTTGGCCCCCGCCATAAAATAAAGGGGAAATCACAAGATTTTTTCTTTTTACGATGGCAGATGAACCTTGTGGGCCACCAAATTTATGTCCTGATATTGTGGCAATATCAAAAGGATGCTTCGTAAAATCTATTTCTATTTTTCCATAACTTTGCGATAAATCGGAATGAAAAATAATATCTTTCTCCGTCCTTTTTATGATTGCAAAAATCGCATCAAAATCTTGAATGACACCTGTTTCGTTATTCGCATAGATAATGCTCAGCAAAGTATTTTCAGTAGCATTTTGAACTAGACTCTCTAAATGTGATAAATCAATTTGCCCTTCTTGATTTACTTTTATCTTAGCACATGATTTTTGCTTAGCCGGCTCTGAGATGCTGGGATGTTCAATCGATGAAATGATTATGTTTTTAAAATTGTCTGATTGTATTATTAAATTATTTGATTCTGTTCCTGAGCTAGTAAAAATAACCTCATAGTCCGAAGACGAAACTTTTAAGGAATTCAGAATATTTTTTCTGGTGTCTTCTATGAGTTTTTTTGCCTTTCTGCCATTACTATGGATGGATGACGCATTCAGAGCTTCTGACATGTATGACAACATTGCGTCTTTAGCTTCAGGTAGTAGGTTCGTTGTAGAATTATGATCAAGAAAAATAGTCACTACAAAACCTCAATAAATCTTTGTTTGTTTTGTAATATGGGAACTTGAATATTTCCTGCGGCAATATCTTGTAATGAAACAGAAGAAAGATAATTCATTATATTATTTTCAAGGCCCACCCATAATTTATGCGTTAAGCATTTAGCATTATTACTAACGCAATTTTCGTTGGCCTGGCATCTTGTCATTTTTAGTTCGGGGGTTATTGCACTTAGTACATCAGAAATGAATATTTTGTCAGAGCTACTCGTAAGTTTATAACCGCCACCAGGTCCTCTCACCGAAATAACAAGTTTTGACTTCTTTAAATTTACAAAGATTTGCTCCAGATAATTTAATGCTATATCTTGTCTTTGAGAAATTTCTGCAAGGCGCACAGGCGAATCTTTACCATGACAAGCAATATCTGCCATAGCCATAATCGCATATCTGCTTCTTGTCGATAGTTTCATGTCATCAATCTCTTGCAATATAGAGTTTAGAAGTATATTTTGTTTAGGTTGATAATATAAATACCCTAGTATTTTAGTCAAGTATTATTTGGAGTTTTGTTTATGCCAGAAATCATGTTTAACGGGCCTGAGGGAAGAATCGAAGGAAGATACCATCATAGCGATAAGGTTAATGCGCCAGTTGCTTTAGTCCTCCATCCACATCCTCAGCAGGGTGGCACTATGAATAACAAGGTCGTATATAATGCATTTCACAGCTTTGTAAAGAATGATTTTTCAGTTTTAAGAATTAATTTCAGAGGGGTTGGGAGGTCGCAAGGTAAGTTTGATGATGGTATCGGAGAAATGACCGACGCGGCATCGGCACTTGATTGGTTGCAATTGCAAAATCCAGTAGCAAAAGAAGTTTGGATTTGTGGATTTTCTTTTGGTGCTTGGATCGCTTTACAGTTGCTGATGAGAAGGCCAGAAATACAAGGATTTGTTGCTATATCTCCACCAGCAAATAAATATGATTTTTCATTTCTTTCTCCATGTCCTTCGCGTGGCCTGATTGTTCAAGGTGACCAAGATAGTATAGTTTCGGAGGAGTCTGTTCATAATCTTTATAATAAAGTGTCAAAACAAAAAAACGCAGATATTACTTATGATATGATTCCAGGTGCTGATCATTTCTTTAGAACCAGAATGGATGAAATGAACGACTCTATCGACAAATATATCAAATATTGCATGGCTAATAGAAAGGCTAAAAAAGCTAGGCCTGATAGAAGGCGCCGCCAGACGCAGGTTGAATAACACCTGTTGTTTCTGGTACGCTGATTGGCATATTATAATAGCATCTTGCACCTAAGAAAGCGAAAGCTTGCGCTTCAACATAATCGCCACTTACTCTAAAACCTCCTAGGTCGACATTATCGATAAGATCGATATTCATCTTGTAATAGTTTTGTAAGATATAGATCAAATATCTGTTAAGTCTTCCACCACCGCAGGCTAGCCATTTCATTGGGCCATCTGGTAAGAATTTTCGTGCTTCGTATATTCCTCTAGCAGTGAATTCTGTTAGGGTTGCAGCTCCATCAGCTGTAGTAAGCATTGATACTTTCCGTAGGGCATCATTGAATTCGTTTCGGTCAAGAGATTTTGGTGGGGCTTTTTTAAAATAACTATGATTTTCAATCAGATAGTCAACTTTGGATTTATTCTGAAATCCAGATCTTGCGATTTCCCCATTTTCATCATATGGCTTTTTCAAGCGCATAAATACCCAGTCATCAATCAAGGCGCATCCTGGCCCTGCATCAAAGGCAATTAATTTATTATCTTCTCCAATATATGTGAGATTAGATACACCGCCAATATTTATAAAAACAACTGGCTTAGGTAGGTTCTCAGCCAGTGCTCTATGGTAAAAGCATACGAGGGGAGCTCCTTCACCACCTTTGGCTAAATCTCTTCTTCTAAAGTCAGTTATAACATTTATGCCAAGTTGATCTGCCATTAGCGATCCATTGGCTAGCTGCCATGTTTTGCTTTTTTTAGCATCATGGAAAATTGTTTGGCCATGAAACGCAACTAAGTCAATCTCGCTTGGCTTCATTTTTGTTATCTTAAGAAGGTTTCTAACTGCTTTACAATGAAATAGAGTTATTTCGTCTTCTACTTCCAAAATATTACGCAGATGATGCTCTCCAAAAATTATTTTTCTAATTTTTTCACGGAAATATTCGGGGTAGGGGAGTGTTACACAAGCACCAATTTCGTGAATTGTCTCACCATCTGTTTTCATCAGGGCCGCATCGATACTATCAAAGCTAGTGCCACTCATCAAACCTATTACAGTTAATATTTTTCTTTCTGATTTTTGTTTTTTATTATTCATTCTTAAAATTATAGTCTGCAAAATCCCAATTAATCAAGTTTTCTAAAAATACAGATACATAATCGGGTCTCCTATTTTGGTAATCTAAATAATATGCGTGTTCCCAAACATCGCAGTTTATTAGTGTCTTATAACCTTCTGTGATAGGCGTTTCGGCATTTGAGGTTTTAATTATGGAAAGCTTATTTTCTCTCGCAACTAGCCAAGCCCATCCGCTACCAAATTGAGTTGTGGCTGCAGCTTTGAATTCTGAAATGAAATTTTCATAATTACCAAAACTAGACTCTATGGCTTGCATTAGTTCACCTTTTGGTTTTCCGCCACCTTTAGGTGACATAGAATGCCAAAAGAAGCTGTGATTCCAAACTTGAGCCGCATTGTTGAAAATAGCTGGCTTATCATCTTTACTTTTTGTGATTATCTCTTCCAAACTGAGTTTCGCAAAATCAGAATCTTCAATCAGAGCATTTAAATTATTTACATATGCAGCATGATGTTTTTTATGATGAAAGCTAAAAGTTTCTGCACTCATATGTGGTTCAAGAGCAGTGTCTTTATATGGAAGTTCAGGTAACTGAAAAGGGTAGTTTTTTTGATCTGCTTTTGAATTGCCAAATTTTATACTCATAAGAACTCCTTATTATAAATAATCACTGAATAATTTCATGAAAGCCATTTTTCCTAACCAGAAAAAAAGTACCACAACTGTGGTGGAGATGATTATGCCTACAATTCCTGTAATCATCCCTATTATGACAACAAGCCCATCTCGATATAACATCCCTAAAGCCATTATCAAAACAGCAGCGCACGGGATAGCATTGCCAAATAAAATCGGTAAAGCGACAGAAACCGAGCATAGAAAAGCTATAACAGCCATAATTTTTTCGAAAGTATCATTCATTACGACCTCATATCTAGGTTTAAGATATTTGGCTATTTTATTAAAGAATGGCTCTGCTTTATTGGCAAAATTCACAAAAGTTTCGGTTTTAATTTTCTTTTCGCTGATAAATTTTGGTAGCCAAACCTTGTTATCTTTTCTAAAAATTTGGAAGGTCAATATACATAGCGGGACACCGAATAAAGTGGTGAATCCTGGAGGAGTTGGGATAGGAATAGCCATGGGAAAGGCAATTATTGCTATAAGAAGCATCAAACCCTGATCTTCAAGCAAGCTCATTATCTCACCGAAAGTGATTTCCTTTTTTTTGTGATTCTTTAGGATATTATGTAGGATTTCTAATATGTTTTTGTGTTCAGCCATTATTTTTCATCTTTTTTGGATTCGCTATTATCGTGTTTTTCTTCCGATTTCATGGATTCCTTGAAGTTTTTTAGGCCTTTGCCGATTTGCCCCATAACATGAGGGAGCCTTCCTGCGCCAAAAAGTATGAGGATGATAATCAAAATGAGTAGTAGTTGAGCTAATGAAATTCCCATATAGACCTTAATTTAAAACTTAATCATTCTGCATTGAAATATAGAGAAAGTCTAGATTTTTTTATTTTAAGTCTTGTTTAACATTTTCTTTGTGACCTTTAGATAAAATTCCATATTGGCTTATATAGAATGCCTTTTGGATTTCCTTTTTCGTCATTCCCTTTACTTCTTCCATCTTTCCTGCGAAAGCTGAAACCCACTTCTGCGGCCAATTACACAGGACGGCGTAGCCTAACTCTGGATGCCCGATCAAGTTGGTGATGACATCATGTGGATGGTCTCGGGGTGAAGTTGTTAGATTGCGTTGGGGATGGCGTGATTGCGGAGGAGGGCTGTATTATCTGATGCTTGTTTTAATTATTTTAGTTATTCCAAAAAAAATCGTCACTAACTTTCACTATCGGTTTCATCGCTTTCCCCCAGCAACTCGGAGTTTGTGTTAGGTAATATGAGTTTAATTAATCTTTGCGTTTCTGCATCGACTGTAGGCAAGACTACATTATTCCTGCCGTCTCCTGTGCTGTGAACAGTAACAACTATTAATTTTTCTTCTTGTGATTCGGAATCTTTATTAGTGGGTGAAGTTATTTTAACTAAGTTTTGCGTTTCTATATCGACTGTAGGCAAGACTACATTATTCCTGCCGTCTCCTGTGCTGTGAACAGTAACAACTATTAATTTTTCTTTCTCAGCCATGCTAATAATATGTTTTATAATATTTTGCGCTCTTATCAGTCATATTATCAACAAGTTGCAAATTCTCAAGTAGTATATTTCGGGCAATGTTTATGATGTATTGACATCTGGTGCGTTTATCTTAAAGGTTAGATAAAATTAGCTAGAGGAGAGGTGCATGAAGAAATCCGATGATAAGAGAGATGAAATTGTGATAGGTCGCGGGCCATATGATCAAGAATCGGTAATTAAAGGAATTTCACGAATGGGTGGGAGATTATCTGATGAGGAGCCTGAAACTATGCAGAAATCCGATGATAAGAGAGATGACATAGTTATAGGTCGCGGGCCATATGATCAAGAATCGGTAATTAAAGGAATTTTACGAATGGGAAGGAGATTATTTGATGAGGAGCCTGAGCATCGTGTATTGACAATGTTTTTTGAGGATAAAGCGATTACAGAAGATGCTAAATTACTGGGGGAGCAATCGGATGTTGATGATGGTGATTCTGGTATAAATTAGGCTGGGATTGTCTGGGCTTAACCATTATTCAATAGCTCTACGAATCGAAAGAGAATAATTTTTTGCAATTAAGAGACTTAAGATGATTTTGATCGGTCTTTTGAGTAGATTTAGAGAGTGACTGGCGAGTGCCTTCAGGTATAAGGGCTTAAGCAATAAAAAAGAGGAAATTGTGATTTCCTCTTTTGCTAATTTTGTTTACGGATGACGATGGAAGTGGCGGCAATGTGTGATTTAAGAGAAGTGCTTGTATACAAAAAAGCCGGTATTTGAACCGGCTTGTTTTTTGATTATTTGCTCAGTAAGGCGATTATTTTTTTGCCTCATATGAAACATAAATTTTTAGTTCATTTGGTTCATACACTTCGAAATCAACTTCATATGTTCTTTCATAAAGTTTATGGTTGTCAAAATACTTGTCGACATCCATCCAGCCATTAACTACTAATTCAGCACTGAAACCTTCTTTTGGGTATTTATATTGAAACAGCATATATTTCCCGATTGGTATGGTAACAAATTGAAAATTTGATACTTCAGAAACAGCAGAAACTTCAGAACCAGCTAGTACCGAATATGCGCCATTTTGTTTATCATTAAAATTATAATAAACGCCGTAAAAACTAGGGTTGTCTATCACTAAATTTTCTAATTTTGAAGAGATGGCTTCTTCATGAAATTTCTTCCACATATCACCGATCTCTCTTGATTGTTCGTCTAGAGGCAATTCAAAAGATGTATCTAGGGTTAATCCCATGATAATTTTTGGTTTTTCTAGGAAAACTTTAGTTGTCTTTATTTTATTTGTATAATTATCGTATAACAGCCATGCTACGACCGCCAATATTACCACAGTAAAAAAAGCAGCTACAGGTTTTTTGAAATTTTCCATATTTTCCTCAATGAGATTATCTAATTAGGTTATAAAATAATATTATTAAAATCAACACTACAATTCGTCAGAATATAAGATAAATCATATTAGAAATCAGGTGCAGACGACAAGCCGAGTGGCAGAATAGTCATTGTTCCTTCAATGGAGGTGAGATCGATTTCTGATGCCGGTTCCATTGGCACCTCCCAATCGCCCTCAAAATTGCATTGATCAAGCATTATTTTGAATTTTGCGTCTATGCCGCTGGAGTACATAATATAATCTTTTATTTCTTCTACAAGTTTAAGAATCAAATGAGCAGTTTCAGATTGTACAATTAAAAATTTTGAAGAGTGGGGGTTCTCTTTCATAATAACTCTAATTCTTGAAATAAACATGAATTCTCCATTCTGATAATTGTTTGATTCATTCTTTAGTGTAAAAGAAATAAATCTTTTTAGGAAATAAGAGTTTTTACCAAAAATCTCAAAAAAATACACTACTAAAATTATTCACAGAAGCATAAGTTAATTATTTATTAGTAATTCTAAGCTATCATTCAGCAAAAAATAGCTAATATATGTCTGGCACTGAACATACAAATAGAGATTTAGAAATCGCAGATGATTCGTATATATCAATGATCAATAATTTGGTCGATGAAATAGATGGCAGGAGTGGAGGTGATTCAGGAAGATTTGCTGCTGAGCTTGAATTTGCCTTATTGCATGACGTTGATATGAGGGCTAGAACTGCAATGCGGGCTGAAAAATCTGGAATTGTTCAAGAAGGGCGAGGACATAGTATTTTTACTAGTAGCATTGAATCAACTAACAGAAAAATAGCCGAGATACGTTCGAGATTAGATGGAAAACCGTTAGATGAGCATTTAAAAAAAATTCACGAAGAAGATAGAAGGCCTAAAAAAGGCTTCTTCGAGTCATTGATTGAAGATCAGAACAACAAGATCGCGATGATCAAAGCAAAGATTGCTGAGCGTGAAAAGCATGAGCCAGGAAAAGACGAAAACAGATCTTCTATAGCAAGACTTTCTCCAAGACAAAGAGATGATCTCCAGCGTGCTAGGGCGGAGGCAAGAAGTAGAGAGGCGGATATAGACAAAACGGTTCAAAGGACCAGAGATGAGATTAGGTTAACTACTCTCAAATTACAAGCGTATCATAGTCTTAATCGTATTTTACAAGGGCATATAGAAAGAATAGAGAAGGAAATTTCTGGAAATGAAAAGTTAGATCAAAAGCAAATTGATAAATTAAATAAATTTAAAGATGCAGCAGAAAAATTTAATAAAAAAATCGCCGTTCTAGGTAAGAAAAAAGAAGGTTTGAGTAAAGAGCAGGAAGAAAACCTTAAAAAACAAAAAATTGCACGTTTTAGAGAATTAGAAGAAAAAATGAAGGCCAAAAGAAAAGAATTGGCTAGTGCTAGAAGGGCGCAAAGAGAAGCCGAAGATGAAAAAAACTATTCGAGTTTTTTACTTCCTGGCGATTTTATGAAGGTTGTAAAGGAGGAAAGAGAAGTTTCAGCCGCAGCACATGCGAGCGAAGTCGCTTCCGATGTAGAATCTATAGCAGCAGCGATCAAAAGTGAGGCCTCTTCAAAAGATGCTGCAACCGTTTCAGCAAGAAGCAGCGCTGTTGCTACAGCAGAAGCGGGAAGAAGTGAAGCATCACGAAGCAGTTCTCCAAGCTTTGGTACAGGTGCTGATCATAAGGCTGCAAAAAAAGCTGAAGATATAGAGATGCGGCTATTTGGCAATGTTTCTACGGTTGGTCGGCCTGAGGTGGATAAGCCTGCAGTTACTCCTGTTACTAAAGAGGCGATTGAGCGTAAGCAAAAACAAGCTGAATTTGATCCAACTTATTACAGTCGCAAAAGCAAAAAACAGGGAGGGTAGTGAATAGTGGATAAAAATAATCACAACCCACAAGCAGACGACATATTTTATCTGGGTATACCCTACTGGGAGGCAAATGAAGCATTAAATTTACCAGAAGAGCATAGATTATCTGGCCTTAGAGAGGTTTTTGAAATCTTGCTAGAGAGGAAGCAAATCAATACTTGGCTACTTGGTATTAAAGAAGGCAGGCAGAGTCCATCTAGATTGGCTTCTGGCGAATTCCCTAAAATAGTAGATGCTTACAGGCGAGAGAAAGCTAGAATAGCAAATTTGGTAAAGGACTTGGATATAAAGCAGGAAGATATCAACTCTCTTGAGCAGAATGTCAAGGATACTTGCAAAGATCGTAATGATCTGCTGAAACATTGTATTATTAATAAATTAAGGAAAAAATCTTTAATACCATTTGATCTTGCGACTATGGGTAAAGAAGCATTGATCAATAAGATTATTGATATGGGAGGTCTCGAAAAATTTGTTCAGCATTATGGATTAAAAATTTCTGAAGAACAAAAAGAGGAGGCTATCAAATATGCTGGTGCCCTGAATGAAGAGATAAAAAATGCGAAGAATCCTCGGGTTATGAGAAGACGGTCCATACACACTAAAAGAGTAAAGAGGTGGGAGAGAGGAAAGCAGGAATCTCGAACTCAGAAAAGCCTATCAGCTCGATCCAAGTAAATTAGCGTCATAAAAAGGCTCTAAACTGATATTTTAAATAAAAATTAATCTTTTCGATCTAACATTAAAATAAAAATTTAATGTCAGGCGCAGGAAAATCGTTAATTAGGACCGCCGCAAGAGCGGTAGCAGCTAGTGGAGGCCCGGGAGGGGCAGTCAGCACTGCTCCAAGTGTGGCTCGTGTAGCCAGAAGATCAGTGCACGAATCTCAGAGAGCGTTAGTTAATCCACCGCCTCCAACTGTAGCTGCAAGATTTTCTGATGGTTTACGTTTTGCAGGAGCACATGGTGTAGATGTCATGGATACTCCTGGTGTGGTTATGCCTGCGGACTCTCCTGATGCCATCTTTTATGAAGAAACAGATGATGGAAGAAGGCGTCATTCGCCGCTTGGGGCACAAACCAGTTTATTAGACACAGCAGCACGCGTTGGGGAGGCATTGTCCCCGGCCTCTCCTGGAACAGCACATATGTTTGGTGGAGCTCTTCCAGTCTCAGTTTTAGTTGCAGCTGCTACTGGGGATTACAGCCCATTTATTGTGTCTGATAGAACCGGTAGATTTGTTGGGGCACCATCTCCAGGTGCTTTGCCTGATGTCGACGCTGGGGTAGCTGCAGCTGCACCGGCAGAAGGAGTTGGTGATTCTGCAGGCCCTGAAGCCGAAGGTGAGGTGGTTATGGCAGATCCTACAGCTTTTTCTGCAGCGATTATGAATGTTGTTGATAATTACTTTCCTGCACCCGCAGGCCCGACTATTGCTGACATAGCTGCGGCTGATGTTGCAAGGGAATCCGTGGCCAGATCAGCAGGAATTAGTGCTGCTGACGCTAACGTTATTGCTGCTATGGCAACTTTATCCATGGGTGGTGGATTGGCAGGCTATGCCATCTCCCAGGCCATGTTTAATAAAGAAAGAAGGAGAGCTGCTAGAGAGAGAGCAGAACAAGAAGCCGAAGAAGAGGTTCCGAGAGGTGCAGAATTAGGTGCTAGAGCCAGAAGAGCCCTAAAATCTGCTGTAATTAAGGCGCAGGATGGACATGAAGCCTATCGCGAATTTTTTCATGATTTCGCGCACAGACAATGGGAATTTATATCAAGTAATAGATTAAAAAATATAGAAATAGGTGAAGATGTTTTATCAATACCCTATTCTATCAAAGATGGTAAGCATCCAGAAGAGCAATTTGCAGAAAGACTTCATAGCTATTGGGTTAAAAACAAACCTAAAATTCCGGCTATGCAGTTTATACCAAATATTGAAGCTTGCATAAAAATTGCTGATCTAAAAAAAAGAATCGATCCTGCACAAAAGCCAGTTGAATTTGCGGCTGAGAAGAAAAGGATTTTGCAGGAAATGCAGCTTCCAATTATTGAGGATATGCTGAAGAGAAACCCAGATGCCTTAAACTTGATTAATGACTTAGCAGATAGAATCAACGATGAATCTTTATCACCAGAGGTAAGGAGCGGTGCTAAAAAAAGTCTCAAGGAAATATTGATCCAAATAGGACTTGATGCTCCTCACGAAATTGATGATGTTGTTGGCGTCGTGAGATCAAAGTTAGACGCTGCAATAAAGATACAAGCAAGAATGAAGGGGGTTCTGGGAAGGAGGGCAGCTAGAGCTGAGAGGACTAAACGGGAGAATTTAGCAAGAGCGGGACAACGAGTATATAGAGGTTGGAAGAGAAGGAAAGATTTAGCAGAGAAGAGACAAGCAGCAACGAGGATCCAATCAATAGCGAGGATGAGAGCGGCTAAGCGAGAGTTAGAGAGTAGGAGGGCGGCGAGGCAAGGACAGGCAGCGACGGCGATACAATTGGCAGTGAGGAGGAGAGCGGCGAAGAAGTTGTTAGCGAGGAAAAGGCTGGAGAGACAAGGTGAGGTAGCGACGAAGATCCAATCAATAGCGAGGATGCGTGCAGCGAAGCGAGAAGCAAATAGTAGGAGAGCATCAGTTGCAGCTACAAAGCTTCAGTCAAGAGCGCGTGGACTCTTGGCGAGAAGGGAGTTTGAGAAGAAGATAGCGGCGAAACGCGAGGCGGATAGTAGGCAGTTAGCAGCTGGTGTAATCCAGAGGGCGCAACGTTCAGCGGTGGCAAGGAGAGAGTTAGCAAAGAGGAAGCGAGAGAAAGCAGCAGCAGAAACAATACAGCGTGTGTATAGAGGAATGCGGGACAGGAGGGTTGCAAAGTTAGATGGGCTAGTAGCGGAATTAGATTCATATAAAAGATATGAGGTTAACTCGGTTGAGTTAAAGGAAAAAGAGAGATTAGAGGTTAAGGCAACGATAATAGAGCAGATATTAGAGTTAGCCACTCAGGGAGGGTATTTAAGCGCTGAAAAGTTAAAAAATTATCAAGAAGAACTATCTGTATATCAATCAAGGTTAGGCTCATTAGCCGAAGCAGAAGAGAGAGCCAGAGCCCAAATTGCAGAGAAAGAGTCTCGTGTCGTTGAATTGAAAAATAGAAGTGGAATTGAATCGCTTAGAGAACAAGAAACTCTATTAGGCGAGATAAAAAATTTAGCCGATAGCCATGATATAGGAGTAGAAAGAGCTCGGTATGAAGCCCAGTTGAAAGAGGTGAGAGCAGCAATATCTTCAGAAGTAAAGAGACAAACGGTAGCAAAAGAGGCAGCAAAAAATTTAGTCGGTAATACAATAAGAACTGTGTTGGACGGAATCAGAAAGAAAGAGGCAGCTAGAGAGAGAGTCAGCAAGGCGCTCAGGGAATATAGACTTTTGGAGGGTGATAGCAGTGAAAGGTTACCAAAAGAGGAGCTTGAATTTCTAGAAAAGCAGAATGAGATATTAGCTAAAATAATTACCGATGCTGTTCCGGCCGGATTAGGTGATGATGAGATTGCGCAATATCAAAGGAAACATATTGCCTTATCCTCACAAATAGAAGAAAAGACGGCAGAGATTACCTCAAAAACAGAGCAACTTAATAAAGATTTTGCTCGCATTAGAGGAACGAGCATGGTTGATCATGCTACGTATGAAGAAAGAGTTGATGAGATACTCTTGAGGGAAAGAATTGTTGACAGAGCAATATCTTTAGCAGACCAATTGGGTGAGGGAGAAAAATTAAGAGTTTTACGCACAGAAAAAGCCAAGCTGGAGCAAAAGAAAAAATCTGAAGGAGTCCGGCATGAAATTGAGAAGAAAGAGCAAGAACTTAGAGAGGTTAATGCTAGTGATTTAACTGAGTTAGAAAAAATTGCTCGACGTTTGTCTATATATAGTGAAATCAGAAAACTCAAATCAGGAAGGAATGGTCTCAATAAACTAATAGCCCAAGAAAAAGAAAGAAGTAAGCAATTACTTAAAGCAGCTACAAATGTTCAGAGCATTAGAAGAGGAAATTTAGCAAGAAGAAAATTAGAAGAGAAAAATAAAGCAGCAATTAATTTACAGCGAGTATATAGAGGTAGGTTGGCGAGGGGAGCTGCATTGAGAAAAAAATTTATTGAGAATGAATTTGAAGCGATATCATATTTAGCAGGGAAAATAAAAGATCAGAGTTTACCGTCTTCTGAGAGAGAAAGATATGAGAAAAGATATGCTAAATTAATGGAAAACATAAAAGAAGAGCATAGAGCAGAGGTAGAGGAAGAAGCTATCAAAAAGCTAACAAAGTTACAAGATACAAGAAGGGAACATGCTGCAGAAGGAGAAAAGAAAGAAAGGATTGCAGTTGCTAAAAGAGAAGTTAAATCTCTCAAGAAAAGACTTAAAAAAATCCCTAAAAGAGCAACGCTTGCAGAAAAATTAGGTTTATTAGAAGCAAATAGAGAGATTGTTAAACAAATTCTAATCAAAGGAAAAGAAAGAGAGGGAGTTCTTACTAGTCAGCAACTGAATGAGCAGGCAGAGAGATTGGGAAAAATCTCTTCTCGGATGAAGAGGTTACAAACTCAGCTTAACGTAACAGAGAAGCTAAGAGAAAAGGCCGCTAGAGCAAGAGTTTCTGTAGCTAAACTCAGAAGAGAAAGGTTCGAGCAAGCAAAAAGAGAAGAAAAAGCGAGGCCGGTTTTGCTGAGATTGTTCAAAAAAGCTAAGTTAGCCAGGGATGCTAAGCGTGCTGAAGCTGATCGCATTGCTAAACAGCAAGAATTATTTAAAAAAGTTAAATCACGTATAGAAACAAAAGAATCAGATTTTTATAAATTATTTGACAGATTGGTAAGAAGGAGTGGGTGGACGGGGCCATGCAGAGCAGAAGCTGGAGGTCTAACAGAAAATGAGCAAGAAATCTTCGCTACATTTGTTTCATATTATGACAAACTCACTGAGCGCCAGAAGCTGGAATTAAATCAGATCCGTTTTGAAGGCGGACGTACGGATACGGGGCGGGATATCGCTAATTTAGCAGATTTGTACCTGAAGACAGCTGAATATAGTGCTTTTCATGAGAGAATTGCCGGTAGAGATCTTGCGATTGAAGATCAGCAATTTAAGGCAATAGAAGAATTCCTTGAAAGAGACGATGTGAAGCAAGCCATAAGCGATTATTTGTTATATGACGTCATTGATCATGATAAATACGAATTAGTAGTGCAGCTTAATGAAATGGTGGATGCTTATGATGGAAGCAAGAAGGCTTTGCTTTTAGAAGGGAAAGTTTTCGGCAAAAATATAGGCGGCAGAATATCTAGGTTTTTAGGAGGAAGAGGTTCGAGTAATTTAGGTGATCTTCTCGATTTATATAGGTTTGAATATGGGGTGGAGAGTCAGCAAGAGAAGAGAGAGGAGCTAGCAGCAGCAAAGATTCAACCGCTGGTGCGAGGGTTTTTAGCAAGGAGGGGGTTAGAGAAGAGGAGGTTAGAGAAGCGGAATGCGGCAGCGACGAGGATCCAATCAATAGCGAGGATGCGTGCGGCGAAGAAGTTGCTAGAGAGGAAAAAGGCAGAAGCAGAGGAGACAAAGAGAATGAAGGCAGCAACAAAGTTGCAGAAATTATCAAGAAGAAAAATCTTAAGAAATAGGCTGTCTGAAAGAATTGCGACAAGGAAAAGAAAGGTAGCAGTGGTAACAAAGCTTCAGGCTCTGCAAAGGATGCGTGCAGCGAAGCGAGAAGCAAATAGTAGGAGGGAAGCAACCAAAAGGATACAGGCGGGAGCACGTGGATTCTTGGCAAGAAGGGAGTTAGCGAAGAGGAAGCGAGAGAAAGCAGCAGCGACGGCGATACAATTGGCAGTGAGGAGGAGAGCGGCGAAGAAGTTGTTAGCAGAGAAGAAGCGAGAGAAAGCAGCAGTAGGAACAATACAGCGTGTGTATAGAGGAATGCGGGACAGGAGGGAGTTAAAGAAGCAGCATGCAGCGGCGGCGAGGGTCCAATCGGCAGCGAGGAGGTGGTCAGCAAGGAAGGAGTATAAAGAGGAGAGGGGGAAGATAACAAGGGCTCAAGCAGGAGCACGTGGATTCTTGGCAAGAAGGGAGTTAGCGAAGAGGAAGCAAGAGAAAGCAGCAGCGACGGTGATGCAATCGGCAGTGAGGAGGTGGTCAGCAAGAAGAGAGTTAGCGAAGAGGAAGCAGAGACAAGGTGATGCAGCTACAAAGCTTCAGGCTCTGCAGAGGATGCATGCAGCAAGGCAGTCGTATAACGCACAGAGGAGAGCTGAGGCAGAAGCAACAAGAAGGCGACTGGCAGCAGAGCAGGCGAGGGCAGTGGAAGAAGCGAGAAGGGCGGAGGAAGCAAGAGAGCGTGCGAGGGCAGTGGAAGAAGCGAGAAGGGCGGAGGAAGCAAGAGAGCGTGCGAGGGCAGTGGAAGCGAGGAGGAGAGCAGAGGTAGAGCGTATAAGAGTAAGAAAGAGAAGAAGTGAAACTGCAGAGGAAGAGTTGGAAAATCCTAAGAGAAGGAGATTATTAGTAAGAGAACCAGACAGGAGAGAGGCAGAAGCGGCAGATAGGGCAGCAGAAAGAAGAAGATCAGCTGCAGAGCGTACAAGAGTAAGGAGGAGGAGAAGTGAAACCGCAGAGGAAAATCTGGAAAGAGCAAAGACGAGGAGATTATTAGCATTAGAAAAGCTCAGACGAGAAAAAAGGAGGGACGTGTTAGCAGCGAGAAGAAGAGCGGCTGAAGAAGAACGCGCAAGGGCAGCGGGAGCAAGTACATCTGCTCCAAGCATACCGCTATCATCAGCAGCAGGAGGAGGGTCGGGCTCAGCGACACCAGCAGCAGTTGCTCAACCAGTTCAACCACCGACGCCACCAGCAGCACCAAGCATATCGCCATCAGCAGCACCAAGTGTACCGACACCAGCAGCAGTTGCTCAACCAGTTCAACCACCGACACCATCGCCAACAGGAGGAGGGTCGGGCTCAGCGGCACCAGCAACAGCAACAGGAGCAAGTACAGCTGCTCCAAGCATACCGCCATCATCAGCAGCAGGAGGAGGGTCGGGCTCAGCGACACCAGCAGCAGTTGCTCCAAGTGTACCCACACCAGCAGCACCAGCAACAGCAACAGGAGCAAGTACAGCTGCTCCAAGCATACCGCCATCACCAGCAGCACCAGCAACAGCAACAGGAGCAAGCGCAGCTGCTCCAAGTGTACCGACACCAGCAGCAGTTGCTCAACCAGTTCAACCACCGACGCCACCAGCAGCACCAAGTGTACCCACACCAGCAGCACCAGCAAGCACAGCAGCCCTAAGAGCAGGGAATGCAGCAGAAGCAATACAGCGCGCATATCGTATAGCAGTGGCAAAAAGAGATTTAGCAAGGAGGAGAGCGGAGAAGCGAGAAGCAGAGAGAAAGCAGGCAGCAGACTCAGCAGTGCTGACTCCGCTAGAGGGAGCAAAACAACCAGTAGTTGCTCAACCAGTTCAGCCACCGATGCCACCAGCAGCACCAAGCGTAGCTGCTCCAAGTACACCGACGCCACCAGCATCACCGCCGGCAAGAATGCCGAGCGCGGCAGGTTCGGGAGTAGCAAATTCTGGTGTTTCTGTATCTGGGTTAAGCGCTATGGTTGCTACAAAACCAGCAATTGTTACAAGCACGGATGAGGCAGTCATTGAAGGTGCGATTTACAGCAAGATAATGAAAGAAGCTGTTGAATATTACAAAAAACTTGATTTAGTACAAAGGCTGGAAGAGAGAGATAAGGGATTATTTGGTGAGCGGGAATTACCTCAAGAATTTTGTTCGCAGCATGATTACGAGATGAAATTAAAAGAGGTACTTGAAAGTCCATTATGGCAACCTACACAGAATAAAGAGCTTAATGATATTGTCAATGTCAGGCGGAGAAAAATAAATCAAGTAATTCATGAAATAGTAAATCGAAATTCCCCTGAACTAAAGGTAGATGGCAATGCTGAAACAATCGAATTTAAATCTGGCACAAGAATTACAGCTATAGTTGTTAAAGGTGATAAAGTAGGTAATTTGTTACCATCCGCCCCTGAAGATAGCAGAAAACCAGAAAAAACAATTACTTTAACTTTGCCACGCGTTGATCCTCAAGGAAACGAGATTGCCGGAGCTTATGATACTGTAGAATATGAATATGATGAAAAAGAGGGTGCATATAAAATCAGCGGCGCTACTATTTTGGATACAGTTGGGGAAAGTAAAATGACAAGAGAATTACAGGAGAAAATTCACCAAGCTGTTGCAGAAAAGAAAGAGCATGTCAAGAGTTTGGAGACAAAAAGCTCAATATCTGCAATGCAGGCATCAGTCTCTGATATTCTTACCAGAGCACACCATGCAGGTGCTGAAAATTATGTTTCACCATCATTACCAAGAGCCCCGGCTACTAAAGGACAGCCTAGAAAAAAACCTGCTGGAAAAGGTAGACCTGCATAGTAAAATTTACAAATTTTTGTCTTGTTAGCCGTTCCTTGTGTAAAAAAGAAATGCTCTGTTTTTTGATTATAACTTAGAGGAGTGTGCTTATGGAAAGAAACATAAAGAAATTTTATCGCATTAACCAAATGTTAATAAAGCTATTGGATAATTTTTGATTATTAGATAGCTGATTTAAAGGGGCAAAAATAAATTTAAGAATAGGTTGAAAAATGTCAGGCAAAGGAAAAAGAGAAGGTTTATACGATTTTGATAGAATGATGAGAGAAATACAAACTCCATCGCGTGATTCTGAAAGTCCTAATTTAGGTAATCTATTTCAAAAACTGGCTACTCCAAGAGGAAGTTTTGATAGAAGACGTAATAGTAGCTTTGATAGTTTGACTGATACTGAGAAAGATTTGTTTGAGAAGTTTGAACAGTCGATAGCTGGATTAGGAGAAGAGGAAAAAGCGGCAATATTTAACCTAGATATAGCAGGGAATAGTATCGGTGCAAGCTTGGGTAGAAGTACAAAATTAGAAATATTGTTTAATGAGTATAATGATGGCGTTAGAAAGCCAGCTCTTGAGCTTGGAGTAAGAAAACAAGCGGCAGCGGTAAAGATTCAACGAATGACGAGGGGGATGTTAAGCAGAAATGAGCTTGCTGAGAAAAAAAGAGAAAAAGCGGGTTTGTTCACGGAAAAAGAATTATTAGAAGCGCTTGATAGAGATGATTCTAAAATTAGAAAGTTATTTAAATCCATAGCAGCTGGTGGAACTTTGGGAGAGGATCTTGAAAAAAAAGAGCTTTTTGCTAAATGTATGAGTTCATTTAACGCATTATCACCCGCTGCTAAAAGAAGGGTTGGTACTAAGGTGGTGAACGTAAATAGGCCATCCCCATTTGAAATGCTGCATGGTGAGGTGGAAGACCCAAGAGTTTCTTTTGAAGAAGCTTTAAGTAAATATGCTAAATCTAGAGAATTTAAAGAACATGCCGTTAGCATGATTGCGGAAGTAGGTAAGAGAGCAACAGATGCTGGAGCTCAGAGAGTAGACTTATTCAGTAAAGAAGTAATGCTGGGGCAATTGGATGATCCAGATTCAGAAATAAGAGTATTATTTGCTAAACTTGGAGAGCATGGGAAATTAAAGAAAGATGATCATGACGGAAAAAAGCTTTTTGCTAAATGTTTGAGTTCATTCAATGCTTTGTCTTCGGCGGACCAGAGAGTAGTTGCTAAAAAAGAAGTATATGAAGAAGGGCCATTACTTGCAGACGCACTGTATGGAGGGTCCGCGGATAATAGTCTAACGTTTGGACAAATATTAAATCAGTATAAAGCATCTGGAGAATTTGCCGAATATGCTGTTGCAAGAATAGCTAACGCAGGAAAGCTAAGAATGGCTGAGGCTACTAAAGAAGCAGGAGTAGTAGCTAGGGAAGAGCTAGCTGCTGTTGATGCAGCTGAGTCGTCAGTACCAACATATGCTGTTGCTATGCCAGATGGAGAAGTAGAGCCTCTTGGCGTAGGAGCAGGAGGAACCGGACTTCGCAGGCGTACAGGAGCGGGAGCAGGTGCTGGTGCGGGAGCAGGTGTCGGAGCAGGTGCTGGTGCAGGCGCTGGAGTTAGAGCTGGTAGATCAGGCATGAGAGGCACCTCCGCCGTTGTGACCGTTGCAAGATTGCAAGCTGCAGCTCAAGAGCATTCAGCCAGTAATGGTGCGAGCGCAGGGTTATCTGCCGTTGCATCTGCTGCTGATGATGCTCCGTTAGGAGCTTCGGTTGTTCCACGAGGCAGTGCAAAAGTTGCAGCCACAGCTGATGCTGCTGTAGGGGTTTCAGACCACGTAGCTGTTTCTGCAGGTGGAGCAGAAGCCGTCGTTGGAGATGAAGTTGATGTTTCAATATATGACTCGGTAGTTAATGCAGCAGTGAAGCATTACAACGCGGTTGATAACGACAGAAAGTTAGATGAAGAAGCTGTAGCGAAATTTGGTAAGAGAAAGCTAGACGGAGCTATGACGGCGGAAGAGCTTAGGGATGCGTTAACAAAACCGATTTTGCAAGAAAGAGATTTTGAAGGGGCTGGTCGAGAAATTTTGGAAGATAGAAGGGGGAAAGTTAACAAAGAAATTCACAAAAGAGTGGCAGCTGCAGGTTCCCCTGAATTAAAGGTTGATGGCAGTAAAGAGTCTATCACTTTTGATGGAGCTGTTGTAATCGCTACTGTTGATGAATCAGGTATGGTAACAGATTTAAAAGTTGAGACTAGAGAAGGTAGAGAACCCGAGAAGCATATAACACTTACTTTCCCAAGGGAAGAGGATGGTGTGGAAGTTGGTCATGATACGGTTGAATTTAAATATGATGAAGATAAAAAAGACTATATAATCGCTCATTCTACGATCTTAAATGTTGGCAAAGGAAAATTTAGCAAAGCATTGCAAGAGCAAATCTACAAGGCTGTTACTGGAAAAGAGTTGCCGCCAGTAGCAAAATCAGTAAGTATGATGCAGGCCGCGGTGAAGGAAGCCGGTGAATCCTTGCGAGAGGCTGGGGCAGGCTCAGTAGTGCTGGTTGATGCGACGCGAGGGGCTGTCCCTGGAGCTGGTGGTTCTGGGCGTGGAAGTGGAGAAAGCAAGGGAGCGCGTCGTTGATAACTAGCCGTCCCCGAAGATGCTACCTACCCCTGGATCCCCGATCGAGCCGGGGATGACATTGTTGGGATAGGTCATTCCCTTTTACTTCTTTAGTCATTCCCTTTACCCTTTTTGGTCATTCCCGCGAAAGCGGGAATCCACTCTTGCAGCCATTTATGCAGAGCGGTGTGGTATCTTTATGGATCCCCGATCGGTGCCGGGGATAACGTAGCGGGGAGGTCATTCCCTTTACTCTTTTTGGTCATTCCCGCGAAAGCAGGAATCCACAGCAACAGCGGAGGAAGCGGCTAGTACGCATGATCCCCGATCGTGGTCGGGGATGACGTTGTGGGGGGTATTCCTTTTTTTCTAAGTCATCCCCGCTTCCGCAGGAAAGACGAAAGATGTAAAGGGAATGATTTGAATAAAAATGGTGATAACCTAAGAAATAAGGGACCGTTATACAACTGATTTTAGGATGCTTCTTTGAGCATTTGGTAGGCTTATTAATCTCTCATTGTCATTTTTAAACTACTTTTCATTTGGTATAATCACAACTTAAAGCGAAATGATTTGAGGATGCTGGAGTCAGTGGTTTGTTTTTGCAACGAAGCTAGCGCCTTATTGTCGGATTAACCTTATATTTGTATTAAGGTCTGCTTCTTTGTAATTTGTGCGGAAAGGATTAATATCAAGCCCACCCCTTCTAGTATATCTAGCATAGACAAATAATTTTTCAGGTTTGCAGATGCTAAGTATGTCGGTAAATATACGCTCAACGCATTGTTCATGAAATTCATCGTGATTTCGGAATGAAATAATATATTTAAGTAAATTTTCACGATTTATCTTTTTGCCGGAATATTTTATCAGAACACTTGCCCAATCAGGCTGACCAGTAACTAGGCAATTTGATTTAAGAAGGTGGGAGTTCAGGCTCTCTTCCACAAAAGTAGAGTCAGCTTCTAGCTTTAGTAATTTATTATTTACTGTATATTCCGAACACTCAACATCAAGATCATCTATATTTATGCCTTCTAGCTGATTGATTTGAGAAAATTGCTCGTTAGATAAAGAATAAAGATTAACCTCAACATTTGCTTGTACAGCTTCCGATAGATCCTTTTTTATGATATCAGATACTTCGTTAATCGAGCTTATTTTAGTGTTGTTAAAGCTATTCAGATATAATTTTAATGACTTTGATTCTATTAAGTTAACTGACTCACAAGGGAAGGTAAATTCTCCAAGAGCCACCATTGGTTTACCTTTTTGGTCTAACCATGATATTTCATATGCATTCCATATGTCGCCCCCTGAGAAGGGAAGTTTTTCAGGAATGTTGATTTCATCCCTTTTCAATTTTCGTGGAATCGGAAAAAGCAGGCTTTTATCATATATGGATTTATAAGATGTTTTTTTCCCTAAGGGAGAATTAGTGGCTTTCATAGTTATCTTGGCTAGACTTAGTGATGTTTTTGTACCTTTTTTCATCTATCATGTCTAGAGAGTTTTTATGAAGAATGCCAATCTTTTTTAGTAGAGTGCAGAATAAACTATCTTTGTTTTCTGTATGTTCTTGGCGAATTAAAGCGAGTTTTTCAATGTCTCTTGCCCCGTTTTTTGCTGTGTCTTGGTTTTCTTTATATAGCTTAGAGTAAGCATTCTTTTCGCAAATTTCTAGCAACTTTAAAAAAGCTTTAGAGCTGCATGTCAGGGTTTTATTATATTTTAGATTTTCTCGTAACTCATATTCATCAATTTGTTGTGAAAAGTTGCTACTTCTAAAATTTTCGGACATTAAATATTTGTATAGAGGTGAGGGGATGTAGTTCTCATCTTCAGTTATAGGATTATCCTCAAAATTATGTTCGAGATCGCATAACAAGTTTAAACATATCATTTGTTCTTCCTGAGAGTCTCCAATTTTGCTTTGATAATATTTTAATGCAATATCGATAAAAGACGTGATTTTATCTCTTTGCTCACATAATTCTAAAACCTGGATTTTTATCGTCGGGTCAGCGAATTGGTTTGCCTGCGCTGAAATTGACTCAATTAGGGCATCCGTTGTCAATTCTAGATAAGTAGTCATCTTATTTTAGCTGGAGTTTATTCTGAATTTTTTTTAGCTTATCGATAGAGCTCTTGATGGTATCTGTCAGCTCATTTGGGTTAATGTTTTGTTTGTCAGAACGACTTTCAAGGTATTTCTGTACCCCTTTTATGGTAAAGCCTTTATTATAAAGTAGATCCTGAATTTTTTTTATGACTTCAATATCACTTTTTCTGTATAGGCGGCGATTATTATTTTTGGTGGGAGATATTTGTTTGAATTGTTTTTCCCAGAATCTGAGAACATGCTGATCTAAATTTAGTTCAGAACTAACCTCCCCAATGGTAAAAAAAAGTTTTTCTTTATCTAAATCCGTCATTTTGATGTTTTATTTACCATATTTCTCAGTTTAGTATTTGCACCAAATTGTACAACTTTACGAGATGATATAACAGCTGATTTTTTTGTTTTAGGATTTCTACCCAGCCTTTCCTTTTTATCTCTAGTTTTAAAAGTACCAAAATGTGTCAATTTTACAATGTCATTTTTAACCGTCATATTTTTCAATATTGAAAAAAAACTGTCGACAAATTTAGCTGACTGAACTTTGGATAAACCAATTTTATTATGAATTGAAAGTGAGATGTCTTTTTTAGTTAATGCCATTATTCTACCATCTTAGTAACGTTGATCCCCAGCTAAAGCCTCCGCCAGCTGCTGTCATAACTATATAATCACCACGCTTAAATTTTGCAGAGCCACAAGATAAAGCTAACGGTATTGTTGCAGCAGATGTATTTGCATGATCTTGAACAGTAATAATTGCTTTTTCTTCGGCAATCTGAAGCTTGTTTGTAATATAATCAATCATTCTAATATTGGCCTGATGAGGAACCACAAAATTTATATCTTCTTTACTTAAGTTATTTTTCTTCAAGAGTGACTCAATTGATGAGATCATTTTTTCAATGCCATGTTTGAAAACGTCTCTTCCTAGCATCTTAACGACGCCTGATTTTCCTGTGCTCGAAACGCCACCATCTGTATATAATATGTCTCCCAACGTCCCATCGCAACCTATAACAAAATCAATTATTTCTGATGGAGAGTTATCATCTTCATTGATAGACAAGACAACCGCGCCGGCTCCATCTCCGAATAGTACACAGGTTGATCGATCATCCCAATCAACAATGGATGACATTTTATCTGCTCCAATTATTAGGGCATTTTTATGATTTCCAGTTTTTAGTAAACTAGACCCTACTGATAATGCATACATAAAGCCTGAGCATACTGCTTGTACATCAAAGGCTGCGCAGTTGGCGCATGGTATTCCAAGTTTTGCCTGGGTTAATGCTGCAGTTGAAGGGAAGGTTTTATCAGGTGTTGTTGTAGCAACTATAATTAAATCGATATCTTTTAATTCCAAATTTGCATTTTTAAGAGCCACGCGAGCCGCCGCCGCGCACATATCACTAGTAAATTCATCTTTCTCAGCAATATGTCTCTGTTTAATTCCAGTCCTAGTTCTTATCCATTCGTCTGATGTATCAATTTTCTTGGAAAGATCGTCATTTGTAACAATAGTTTTTGGCAAATATCCACCAACGGATTTGATGTATGGTCTTATTTTCATAATTAAATTTCTGATATTACGCTTTTTTTCAACTCTTCAGCGACTTGTTCTTGTATTTTTGCGTGTGCAAGATCGTATGCTACTTTGATTGCATTTGCAATACCAATCTTGTCCATAGATCCATGGCTTTTTACAACAATTCCCTTTAATCCAACAAACATGGCTCCATTAAACTTCCTGGGGTCTAGGGATGCTTTAGTGTTCTCTAGGCAGGATTTTGCTACCAGATATTTTAATTTTGAAATTAGAGATTTTTTGAAAGATTCTTTGATGTGGTGACCGAATAATTTGGCGGTACCTTCAATGGCTTTTAAAGCAATATTCCCGCTGAAGCCATCAGTTACAATGACATCAAAATCTCCACTGCTAATCTGATTGCCTTCTGCATAACCTCTATAATCTAGAGGTAGGTTGGTTTCATTTAGCATTTTGTGAGCTAATTTTATTGAATCCTTGCCTTTTAAATCTTCCGAACCTATGTTCAAAAGGCCGATTCTAGGAGCGCGTATATCTAGCACTACTCGAGCAAATGCTTCTCCCATCACCGCAAATTGATATAGATTTGTTGCGTCGCATTCAACATTTGCACCCAGATCAAGCATTACAATATGATTTTTGATTGTTGGCATTATGCCGCAAATTGCAGGCCTGTTAATACCATCCTGAGGTCTTAATGTTATCTTTGCCATTGCCATTAAGGCGCCTGTGTTGCCTGCAGATACGCAGCAATCTGATTCTCTGGCTTTTACAGAGTTAATCGCAAGTTGCATGCTCGATTTTCTACAATTTCTGATAGCAGAAGATGGCTTTTCATCAGGAGAAACAATTTGATCGGTGTGGAAAAGCTCTGAGTTGTCCTTCAACAATTTGTTTTTATTGACCAAATTATTGATAACATCTCTATTCCCAAAAATTTTGAAGTAAACTTTTTTGTCAGGATATTGAGTAAGAAAAGATTCAGCTCCATCTATAACACTCCCAGGTGCTTTGTCACCCCCCATTGCGTCGAGTGCAATTGTAATAGCGTTAGATGGATTAGCCATGAAGACTCACACCGTTTAGGTTATTTTGTTTCTTCTTCTTCCCTAGCTTTTTCTAGCCTTTTTTCTTCTCTAGTCTGAATAACTTTATTACCGTTATAATATCCATCCTTCAGAGAAATATGATGAGGTAATTTATATTCGCCAGTTTTTGAATCTACAACAACATTTATTTTTTTGGCAGCATCATGAGATCTGCGCTGATTTCTTCTGGATTTCGATATTTTCTTCTTAGGTACTGCCATTTTTTATCCTTAAAAAAATTATTGTATTTAGAAATTATTTTTCGTATCTTAAACGAATTAGTTCTTGAATTCCTAAATCTTTTAGCTGAATTCAGACAAAAAATCCAGAAAAAAATAAAATTATGATACAATTTCTAAAAACGCTAATAATATCTTTGATTATAATCAATATAGCTTCTTGTACAGTAAAAACTAGGAAGCATGGATATGTTTTTGAAGAATCTAGTATAAAGAAGTTACAGAAAGGAAAAACCGATAAGTCAGAAGTTTTGGATATTATGGGTACTCCTTCCACCATATCAGACTTCGATAAAAACATATGGTATTACATTGGGAATCAAACAAAGCAAATATCCATGCTTAAGCCAAAGAGCATATCTGACAGAGTTCTGCAGATTTCATTCAAGAATAATAAAATAAATGAAATGAAGACATACGAAAGCTCGGATATAAAAGCTCTTAAATTCTCTAACGATAAAACCGAAATTTTGGGTGATGATACTGGCATGTTAAAAGACTTTGTCCAAAATCTTGGAAGATTCAATAAAGCAAAAAGGAAGCGGGCCTAAATTATAAGAGGCAAAATATCTAGTTATTTCTTGCTATAAAAAATAAATATATTTAATCTTTAAGCTTAAAGGTGAGATTAAGGATTTAGTAACTAGATGCTCGATAATATTCTAAGTAAATTTAAAAAAAATAAGAAGCAAGATAACTTAGAGTTTGACTCAAATGATAAAACTAAGGCTAGTAAGTCAAACTATCTAAGATTAGAATCACCGGCTCCAAATTTTATTCCCTATACATGCCATTATGACAAAAAAACAGTTCTTACTAAGAATGGTGAACTGTTACAAACGTTAAAAATTGTTGGTTTTACATACGAAACGTTAGGGTGTGATAAGTTAAATCTTCGTGACACGGTAAGGAAGGCAATTCAAGAAAAGATAAATGATAGTAAATTCTCAGTTTGCTTGCATACAATTCGTAAGAAAAAGAATCTGGACCCTAGTCCAAAATTTGAGTCATTTTTCTCAAATCAGCTGCATAAAAAATGGGTAATAAAAAATAAGTGGGATGATAAATACATAAACGAGCTTCATATTACCATTATACATTCTGGAATGCCGGTAGAAGTTAATTCGATGAATGCTTTAGCTAGATTGAATTATAAAGGTCTTAAGGCAAAGCATGATGAGTCTTTGGCTAGATGCTCAGCGGAACTTGATGAGATGGTAGATTCTTTGTTGGAGTTTTTACAGAGATTCGGTGCAGAAAGGCTTGAGTTGGTGTACGATGATAGATATGGTTATCACTCCGAACTGCTTGAGTTTTTTGGGAATATAATACATCTGGATGAATCTCCTATGCCACTTCCGATGGCCGATTTTTCTAAATACCTAGCACGCTATAAGGTTGCCTTCGGAAATGATGCGTTGGAAGTTAGAAAAGAAAATAGTAAGTTTTTTGCAGCAGTGCTTTCATTAAAGAATTATCAAGAATTATCAGCGGCTGCAATTGATAAATTTGTACAGTTAAATCAGCAATTTGTGATAACGCAAACTATTAACTTTGTGGATCAGAAAGCTGCGAAGAAAAAATTCGAAAAACAAAATTATCTGCTTAATCTAAGCAAAGATGAAAGAATGCGCGGGATGATAGGGGTGGATAATATTATGCAAAAAATGGATGTGAAGAGTCCTACCGCATTTTGTGAAAGCCAAATCACGATCATGATTGTATCAAGTGATTTGGAAAGGTTAGAAAACGATGTGTTGCGATCATATAAGGAGCTCAGCAAAGTTGGAGTGCCTGTTGTAAGGGAGGACCTAAACTTAGAGCATTGTTTTTGGTCTCAATTGCCAGGGAATTTTTACTATATTACTCGAAAGAATCTATTGCCCACAAACTTGGTTGGTGGATTTTCGTCTCTACATAATTTCCCAGCAGGTTCATTAATTTCAAAATGGGGTAATGCTATTACATTAATGAAAACGGCGCTTGGAACTCCTTATTTTTTCAATTTCCACGTCAATGATGTCGGACATACCATAATTGTGGGTGACCAAAATTCTGGTAAGGCCACTCTGACTAACTTTTTATTGAGTGAATCATCTAAGCTTAAACCAAATATCTTTTACTTTGATGGTTATCACGAGTCAGAAATATACATAAGGGCTATGGGTGGGACCTATTTAGTTGTAGATTTTAAGAAAAATGATTTAGCAGCGAGTTTTAATCCGTTGAAATTGTCTGATAGCCAAGAAAATAGAGAATTTATTAAATATTGGTTTTTGTTTCTGGCAGATAAATATTTAGATACGAGTAATATGCAAGAATATAGTGCAGCAATAGAATCAGCTATCGATGTACTTTATTCGCTGCCTGAAGAAAAAAGAATGCTCAGAAATATAGCAGAATTTTTTGTCGATGCGAAATATAGTGATATAAACAAAGCTATAGTCAAAAAAACATCCAATTGGTATGGAAAGGGCAAATATGCTCATATTTTTGATAATGAAACAGACGATTTAATATATAACAACAATATTATAGCTATTGACGTTACCGCTTTATATGACAAAGATATGTCTGAATGCCTTCCGGTGATTACATATTTCCTACATTTCTTCAAGATACAATTTCTTGGGAGTCCTTCTATTATGGCGGTGGCAAACGCAAATATGTTGTTCAGCAGTATATATTTTGAGAAGAATCTTGCAAATATTTTGGATGATCTTGCGGAGCGTAACTCGATTGTCTTAGCTTCTGCATCGTTTAAAAGCCAATCCGTGAACTGGAATGAGGGGGTTGCTAAAATATTTAATGAAAAAATGGCTACGAAAATCTTCCTACCAGATGATTCTTCTTATAATAATATCACGCGAATATTTAATCTTACTGACGAAGAACAGATGTATTTAGAAGCGCTAAATAAAGAGAGCAGGCAGTTTATCATCAGGCAGTCTGATGTTTCGATTATTTCCGGACTAGATTTATATGGCTTCATACCTGAGCTAGATATTTTATCTGCATCAAGAGAGTTTGCGGAGCATTGTTTTGATATCATGGTAGAAAATGGAAGAGATCCAAATATTTGGGTTCCTAAAATATATGATGAAATCGATAAGAAGGTGAAGATATCTCAGGCTGAGGATTCAGTAACAGTAGATGTGCATGATATAAAATAAATTATACTTATTTTATTGTTGTGGCGATCTTTTCCCGACTAAAACATATCCAACAAGACTACAAACCAGTGCTATTAGGGTTACACCTGCATTTACTACGTCCAGATACATGCAAACAAAAACAGAGCATGTTCCAAAAATAACCGAGGCTAAATAAGCTGACTTATCTTTTTTTACAGAAAATAATCCTGCGAATAAAGGAATAAGCACAGCAGGCATCCAAAAGCCAAAGCCACGATGGATTGTTTCCATCAGACTGTCCGTGAAAATAGCTATGATAATTGATAATGTTCCAATAACTAACGTAAGGATTTTTGTTAAAAACAACTCTCTGTGGGCAGGAAGGTCATTTTTCATCATAGGTTTCATGAAGTCATGAACCAAACAGACACCAGCTGAATGAAGGAAAGAATCTGCACTCGACATAATGATCGCTAAAAATCCACTTATTACCAGTCCTTTAATCCCGATTGGCATTAAGTCACGGATCATAATAGGTATTACCTGATTTGCGTCAATATTAGGCATTGTTATAGTTGCGCTCAATGCTATGATTGTCATAGAGAGGGATACTATTAATAAAATGACTATTGACCACCTAAATGAAAATTGTGATTGCTCAACATTGCGTGACATCAAAATTCTTTGTACGGACATTGGAATCAATGTAGGTACGGTGAAAACTAGCATCATATAGAAATATTTGTAGTCTTCGTATGAAATGTCTAAGAAATTCAGTCGGGAAGCTGGAATTTCAGCTAAAAAACCTTGGGAGAATTTGTAATGAGTTAATGCTAAAACCACTAAGCTCGGGACCATAAATACTATAACTATGAACTGGAAAACGTCCGTTATAGCGACTGATCTAATACCACCGAAGGCCGAATAAATTACAACAATACCATAACTTACAAGAACAGCAGTTAGCATGTTTATTTCAAATATTGTTGTCATGAAATATCCAAGAGCAGCAATTTGAGATCCGAGGAAGCTGACTGAAATTATGACTCCAAAAAAACCAGTAAGAACTTTAGCTGTATTCCCATACATAGACCCCATAATATCTCCAATAGTTAGCATGCCTAGATATGGTTTGAATCTTTTTACAATTATTTCTGACATTAATAATAGTTGAATGATTATGCCCACGGTCGTAAGAAGATAAACTGTTCCATGGTTAAAAATCTTTTCGACTTTCCCTATGGAAGTTCCGCCACCGAACCAGCTGGCAGCTAAAGTAGCAACGATAACAAAAGTGGAATAATTTCTTCCAGCAATCGTATAATCTTTCATTGTTTTTACGCCTCGACCTTGCCATAAACCAATTATCAAGGTGGCAATCAAGTAGGCTATAACTATGCTTATATCTGTGTAAGTCATTGAAACAATATTTTTAAATCGGTTGTCATAATACACGTTCTGAAAAAAAAATCTATTTCATTATTTGCAAATCTATTAATTAACATGAATAATATATGCGAATTTTGATGAGGTGAAAGGTGCGTTACAATATTTCGGATAGCAGTAACTTAGGTTCAGCCTTGAACCAAATTTGTTTTAAAAATCTACGCCGATCATTGGAGAGAGAATATCAAAATTGTTATAATGAATTTTATACACCCTTTATTGAATCTTTAGGTGTAATTATGGGAGCGGCTGCAGTTGCGATGGTTCCCATGAAAATGGCATCTGGTTCTTTTGCATTTTTTCGACAGGTGAGTGCGGTTAGTATTACCTCATATATATATTCAAGTTTTTTGTCCTTTAAGTATTTGCTAGAAGCTACGTATAGTTTTGAAGATTGTGTCAATGGGGTTATGGCTTCAGCTTGTTTGATACTAAACATACAAGATAAGCAAACTTGTGCCGGGGAATTAAGAGAAGTAGAAGAAAATATAGGATAAAATGAATAAATTTTATATCTCACCTTATGCAATCAGACCTTCTAAATTATGGGAGCCAGATTTAGAAAGAGAATTTTTTCACGAGTTAAAGCTCAATTCGAGTATAAGGGGAATTGAGCATCCAGCTTTTTTTGACTCAGAAATCTACAATGATGAATGGCTGTTAAATAATTTATCAGAGAATTGGGATGTACTTATTACTTGTCTCCCATCTTTCATGAATAAAATGTCTAAGAATCCATATTTTGGGATAGCATCCAGCAATGAAGAGGGCAGAAAAGAAGCGCAAATATCTCTCCAAAAAACCCTGGATTATGCAAAATCATTAAATGATAGGTTGGCTAGAAATGCTGTAAAAATAATTCATTTCCATTCTTTACCAAGAAATAATGAAGTTGGAATAGCAGATAGTAAATTCTTAGAGGAATCACTATACCATATATCAAAAAATGATTTTGAGGATATAAAATTTGTATTGGAACATTGTGATGCCTATGTTCCAAACCAGCTGGCCGATAAAGGTTTTTTATCTCTGGAAGAAGAGGTGAGAGCAATTGAAAAATTCGATTCTTTCGGAATAAGTATAAATTGGGCTAGATCTGCTATTGAGGGTAGATCAGAAAATAAACCGCTAGACCATATAGGGGAGTTGAGCCAGAAGGGGATGCTATCCGGTGTAATATTTTCTGGATGTACAGACGATCCTGAGAGTAAGTATGGTGCATGGAGAGATACACACATGCCAACTAAAATGCATTGTAAAAATAGCTTATTAGGTAAAGACGAAATTAAGCAGGTGATGGAAAGTATCAATCCAGATATTTTTCTAGGGATCAAAATATCCAACAGAATCAGGCCAGCCTCTTTAAGTGCATCTGTTGGAATGATTAATGAAACGATAAACTATATCCATTCGACATAATGGGGTTTTAGTATGGTATTGCATAGTTCTTTTCATATATAAAAATAGAGTAAAAACAAAAAACGTCTTCTCAATTTTCTTCTTGCGTGATTCTTGCTACCTTTCTTCATCATTTCCTGTAGAGGATCAGAAACTAGGTTCTAGAAGTAAAAAGGAATGAGAAGGGGGCAGAATTGCCGATTATGGTGCACATAGGCATTTTCTATATGCTTTTCTTTCTGGCAAATAACTTATCCCACAAGCTTTTTTGATGAATTTTTTGCATATAATATTTACGGAATTTTTTTGAAATATTACGCAAGAATATTTCGGCTTCTTCCCCTAGCTTGTTATTGTTGATCTTAAGCATAGTTTCACCTTCTTTTGTCAAAATAGGTGCCGAAAGTATTTTTTGCATTTTAGCGGGGTCATGACCCAAAGATTGCACATGATCTGCTGCCTGCTCTAGATTTTCAAAATCATCTAAATCAATATATGAATCTTTATTGAAATATTTTCCAACCATTTTGCTGTCTCCCCAATAAATTGGCACCGCTCCTGCCTTATAAGCATTGATGATTTTTTCGGTAACATATCCATCTTGTTTAGCGTTCTCTATAGCTATAACAAATTTATATTTACTATATGTATCGATTAATTCTTGGATGGATGGACCTATCAACTTAGCGGTGTTATGAGAGCATTTGCCTGGAGCATGTACATCTGGCATTCTTTCATTTAGCAATTTAAAAAACTTCTCTCTCATAGGAACACAATGCCTGAACACGTGCACCACATTATATCGTTTAATAATGTCTTCTTTCGGAATCACTTTTCGGTTTTCAGAAGTTAGAAAACTCATATCAGCATGATGATATGAGGCATAAGGAATGTAAATATGATTATCTTCATCAGGTTGATTTGATATAAATTCAAAAAAGGGAAATCCTGTAACTCGATATCTTCTATATTTCATTGATGATTTCTCAGGTGAATAGCTGATATATGGCACTCGCTGGGAGAATTGCTCGAGCGCTGGCACATCAGAATCTCTATATACAGTTCTTATTACCAAGTTAGGCGTCCTATTATTTGAATAGACTATCTTATATTCAGGAAAAGCAAATTTTATCACATGTTTGATAAAGTTTGGAGCACCTGCATTCTCAGTTTTTACAACAAATTCCCCGCCTTTTTTGGGCAAAGAAGAAGCATCATAACTAATAAAATATTCATAATATAATGCTGGAATGAATGTCCTATATCTATAGCTTACAGCTATAAATAGAATTATGGTAATGACAATAAGCAGCTTCTTCTTCAATTAAATTCCCCAAATATTTGGGATTATTATAAAAATCATTCTGGATAAAACAAGCAAATCATACTTCTAAGGGTACAGGCATTATATTTATTACTTTATATATATGTTAAAAAATTAGATTATATTTATATGTAGATATAATTTCCGATGCCAAAAAAAGTAGTTTCAAGGATAATTGACAGTTCAAATCCTGTGATTTGTAAAACTCAGGGGCCCATAATTATTGATGAACAAACAATTGCTGCTAACAGTCATTCTGATAAAGCACAGCAATATCTAAGGCGCCATAAGCAAGTCGCAGACAGATCTGCAGATGTCGGTCAAATGCAACAGTTAGGCTCTTCAGAGGGAGTAGTATCGCTCCAGTCATACCAGCATGCTGTTACAATATCAAATAGCTTCATTGGAATATTTGGAGCAATTTATGCAGCTCATCGTGCCTGGGCAAATTACAACTATATAGTAAATTCTTATGGTGTATTTATTGACGAAATTAACAATGCACCATCTGATGAAATATTAAAATTACTCGAGATCAAGGAAGCCTATAATATAGAAGAAGCATTAGAACTTTATTCTCAAAAAAAGATGCTAAATCACATTACTGAAAATACTATATCTCCGGGGATTGCGGGGACCAGCACGGTAATAGCAATTCTTGTTTCTTTTAGTATAGTATTTCCACCTGTGGCTCTTCCCTTGTTTGCTGGCGCAGTCATTGCAGGAGCTATAGGGCTAGCAGCAACTTCATATGCTACCTATAAAAATAGGGAGTTGCTAAAAAGAAAATTAGATGGCTTCAAAAAAAATGAAAAAATACAGAAAATACTAAAAGAAAAAGCAGATAAATTTTCCAAAACACCAAAATTCGATAAAGCAGTAAAAAAGGCAAAATTAATGGATAAATCTTTAAAAAGATCACTAGATTTTTATTTAGTTCTTTTTGCTACTTCTTCTTTTGGCTTCTTGTCAAAAATCTTTAGCATCGCTTCTACTGTTGCTCAAAATATTGCTTTAATAGCAATTACAACCTTTGATGCTGCTGTAAATTATTTTCAACGGCAAAAAAAGTTACATAAATTCGAACAGATATTACGTGAAGCATTAGTTCCCAGAATAAATGAAAAAAAATATGTTTTTTTTGGAAAAAGTATCTTTACTAATTATGTGGTTAAAAACTCTAAACAAATTGAAGGAAAATATAATATAAATTTAGGCAAAACTCCTCTGGAAGCCATAAAACAGCTGCGCTATGATAATCCCGATTTATTTAACAAAATAGAAAATGATTGTGTTCAAAATCATTTAAAAAATAAATTCTCAGGATTTTGTAAAAATAAAAATTTAGATGAAGATGAACAAAATTTTGCTCTTTTTGCCCAAAATGAAATTGCTAAAACCATAAAAGCAGATGTAAGAAAAGCAGGTATTAGCGGAACCGCCGGTATCGGGATCGGCCTTGTTTTCTTGAGCTTAACCTTTCCGCCACTTTTTGTTGCAGCACTCACTGTTGCGTCTGCAACTATTTTGATTGGACCTGTTGTAACAGAGTTTATTGCCGAAAAAGAAAAGAATAAATTTATAAAAAAATGCGCGAAAATATCAGAGCAAGCAACAGCTGAAACTAAAATGTTACCTGCTGATGTAGTTTTATATAAAAAATTATTATCATCGGCTATACCATCCCAGACGCTTGACGTTGAGGAAAATACTGCAGCAAGTAGCACAACTTCTTTCCGTGATAGAGTAACAGAATCTAGATCAAAAGCACCGAAAAGAGCTAGATAAATCAACAAAATATTCTTCCAAGTTATTGACCGATATGACAAACTTTAATATAACTTCAACATTCAAAATGGTTTAAAAAAGATGAATGGATTAGAGTTTAACAAAATTGCAGCTTCTGTCTTAGTCGCAGGAATCATTGCTATGCTCGCAGGAAATATTGCTGATATACTCTATTTACCAGGTCATCACGAAAAAACCACTAGAGGCTTTAAGGTGGAAGTGACTGAATCCAGCTCTGAAAGTAATGAGCCTGCCCCAAAAGAAGAAAAAATAGACATTGCCGCATTGATGAAGACTGCAAATGTTGAGGCTGGCAAAAAAGAAATCAAAAAATGTACAGTTTGCCATACATTTGATCAAGGTGGCGCAAATAGAGTTGGTCCAAATTTGTGGAATATAGTTGGTGCAAAAAAAGGGCATTTGGCAAGTTACAGTTACTCAAAGGCATTTCAAGGCTTAAGTGGAACCTGGACGGTTGATGACTTATTCCACTATCTGCAAAATCCAAAAAAATATGTCCCAGGAACAAAAATGGCTTTTGCTGGCATAAAAAAACCTCAACAAGTTGCTGATGTAATCGCTTATTTACAAACTCTGAAATAAAGCAGATAATTCTCTTTAGAATTTAGCAGATTATTTCGATGCAAGAATTTCTTATCAAACATTCCGGAGATTTTTGGATAAGCTTCGCACTAGTCTTATTGGCAATCCAGATTTATACCTTATCCCAACCCAGGCTTTTTATTATAGCAATTGCAACCGGCTTTATCGCAATATTTCTAGAGTTAGAGCTTCTAGATCACCATGATATATCAAGTACGATGATTTTATATCTTACTATGTCGGCCAGCGGAATTTTGCTTTTGACACCTATGATCAAGCGCTTTAATTATAAAAGACATATGTTGCTCAAAGAACCAATCGGCGATTATGCCCATATTCATAGCGAAATAGTAACAAAGGATCATATAGGTGAGATATCTTGGCACGGATTTGCCAAAAAGGCCGTGATTGATCCAAGAGAAGATGCCACAGAATTTTTGCAAGGGCAAGAAGTGATAATCTCCGATTGCATCGAATCAGTTTTTTATGTAGTTTCAAATAAATCACAAAATTTAATTAATAGCTCAAGCAACGAAAATAATGAAAATTAGCACTTGGAATATTAACTCCATCAATATGAGGTTAAACTTACTTATTGATTGGCTGAAAAGAGAATCCCCGGATATCCTTTTATTACAGGAAACCAAATGCATAGATGAGAAATTCCCCAAAGAAGAAATTGAAGAGTTAGGATATAATATCGCCATAAATGGTCAGAAAACCTTTAACGGCGTTGCAATCCTAAGTAAGCACAGGCTTGATGAAGTTATAACCGAATTTCCTAACATGCCTCTTCCCGAGCAAAAAAGATATATTGAAGCAATAATTAATGTTGAGGGTAAGCTTATCAGAGTTGCCTCAATTTATGTCCCAAATGGGCAAGATCTAGACTCAGACAAATATGTTTATAAAGCCGAATTTTTGGATGCTTTATATAATTATATGAGGAAGCTCCAAGAAAATGAGGAAATCCAGGTATTTGGAGGAGATTTTAACATCGCCCATCATGATAATGATGTCTATAACCCGAAAGAATTAGCGCATAGTGTGCTTTATAGCTTTGAAATGAGGCGCAGCTTAAATAGATTCACAAATTCCGGGTGGTTTGATTTATTCAGAATAAAACACCCAGACACAGCTCAATATAGTTGGTGGGATTATCGCGGCGGATCTTGGCATAAAAATATGGGTATAAGGATAGATTATCTATTTGGCAATGCCAAAGCCGTTGATCTATTATCTTCATCCGAAATTGACCAAGATGAAAGGGGTAAAGAAAAACCCTCTGACCATGTTCCTGTAATTTGCGAATTTTCTTTGTAGCTATAATTTATTCTGCATGGTCTACGCTGAAGCAAAGAGCCTTGTGACCTATTCATCAGGTATAGGACCATAATAAATCCGAAGGCTCTCTATAACTAAATTACTTTTATCTTCCTTGTGAAGGTCCTTTGGATTCTTCTACACCAGCTGGACTTGCTGAGCTTGTTGATAATCTAGCTACAAATCGGACTCTATTCTGGTTTTTCGTTGCTTCATGAACAGCACCTGGCACAGATAATTTTGTCCCAACCGAAAGTCTAACGGGAGAAGATGTAGGGATAGTTGGAGGCGTAGGGGTGTCTGGATCAGCCGGTGCGTGCCTTGCATCTACTACGCGTTGACCTTTCGTAGCGGCCGCAAACTCTCGAATAACACCTATCACTCTTCTATGACCATGTATAGCAGCATAATCTAATGCAGCATTTCCAGCATTATCTTGAAGATTGTGATTCGCCCCCGCAGCCAGTAACAATCGAACAATAGATGCATGTCCTTTCTTAGCAGCCCAATGCAGCGCTGTCCTTCCACCATTAGTTATAGCATGAATATTTGCTCCTTTTGCAATCAATGCAGTGACGACATCTGTATGTCCTTCACTAGCAGCGAAACATAACGCTGTCCACCCAGAATTATCTCTGACATCCACATTTGCTCCTGCTGCTATCAATGCATTAACAAAACCTGTACGTCCAAAACACGCGGCCACATGTAGGGCTGTTCTTCCTTCACCATCTATAACATGAACATTTGCTCTTCCTGCTATCAATGCATTAACAACATCTGCATGTACTCCACTAGCAGCGAAACGTAACGCTGTCCACCCAGAATTATCTCTGACATCCACATTTGCTCTTCCTGCTATCAATGCATTAACAACATCTGTATGTCCTGACAGCGCGGCCACATGTAGCGCTGTTTTTCCCCAATTATTCTGCACATTAACATCTGCTCCTCCTGCAATCAATGCATTAACAACATCTGTATGCCCTGACAGCGCGGCCAAATGTAACGCTGTCCACCTAATATCACCTATGGCATTCACATTTACTCCTCCTGCAAGCAATGCATTAACAGCATCTGTACATCCTGACAGCGAGGCCACATGTAGGGCTGTTCTTCCTTGACCATCTATAACATGAACATTTGCTCCTGCTGCTATCAATGCAGTAACAATATCAAAATTTCCCCCAAGAGCAGCACTATGTAGCATTGTCCATCCACCCTTAGCTATAGCATGAATATTTGCTTCTTATGCAATCAATGCATTAACAATATCTACATGTCCTTTCTCAGCAGCTACATGTAACGCTGTCTGACCATCATTGTTCACAACATTAACATCTGCTTCTTTTGCAATCAATGCATTAACAACATCTACATGTCCCCCATTAGCAGCCAAATGTAGGGCTGTTTTCCCCCAATTCTTCTTCACATTAACATCTGCTCCTCCTGCAATCAATGCATTAACAACATCTACATGTCCTCCATTAGCAGCCAAATGTAGGGCTGTCTTACCATCATAATCTACAGCATTAACATCTGCTCCTCCTGCAAGCAATTCATTAGCAATATCTACATTTCCCAAAAAAGCAGCATCATGTAGCGCTGTTTTTCCCCAATTATTCTGCACATTAACATCTGCTCCTCCTGCAATCAAGGTCCTCACAACGTCTGCATATCCTTTTTCGGTAGCAATATGGAGCAGTGTATCACCATATTCATTTTTAGTATCAATCTCCGCACCTCGATGTATCAACGCCTCAACCATCTCCGTGTCGCCGGATTCCACGGCATATAGTAAATCTCTGCTCAAGTCTTCCTGGATACTATCAGGTTCGCCGCCATGCATATTAAATACATGTTCTCCCATTCTAGTTAAGAATGCTTTGATTTTTTCAGGTAGAGTCGGTACATCCATTAGTTGTTCTCCTAAATATTAAGTTGTCTGCGGGTGCTTATATCACTGTTATTTATAAAACGCAAGGTAGGCTTAAGGCTTTTTAACTATTTCGCAAAGAATGCTAGTTTACAGCGCAATTGGAAGGTTAATTCATTAACCTTTTTGTAGAAGTTGGAAGGTTGCTAGCGCGCATTTGCAGCTAATGATTAGTCATCGGCGAGTAGGGGGGAAGGAACTTTATATAAGAGAGCCTTGTGACCTATTCAGGTATAGGACAAATCCGAAGGCTCTCTGAGATTAAATGAATTTTATCTTCCTTGTGAAGGTCCTTTGGATTCTTCTCTTTCAGCTCTTGAGGATAATCTAGCTACATGCGAAGTTCCCCGGCCAGTTGCTTCATAAGCAGCACCCTGAACTGGCATTGCAATGGCAGATGACCTTTCTGCTGGATTGTCGTCCGCAGTCACAACCCTGGCACCCGCTCCAGCACCAGCACCCGCTCCAGCACCCGCTCCAGCGCCGCTACTCGGCATATCAGCTTCTGAGTCAATCCGGGGATTTAGTACTGTCTTTCCTTTAGCACCCTCAGACACTCTTTGTACCTCAGAGATACGACTAGCTATTAGCTCTTGAATTGATTCACTCCCATGAGACTCGGCTAAATCAGCAACCGATATTTGACACTCAACGTTTAGCTTTATTCCTGCGCCTATTAAGAAGGCAGCTATTATTTCATGTTCATGCATTACAGCAAAATGTAGAGCCGTTCTACCTTTCTCGTCTAAAGAATTAACGTCAACTCCCCTGGCGATTGCATTTCCTAGTTTTAGCGCGTCCCCATTTTTCGCAGCATCAAATAATTGTTTTTTTAGCTCTTCGGACTCATTACTTTTCTTATCCGCTATAAATCTTGATTCTTGATTCTGGTTCTCCCGTATTAAATTTTTAATAGACAAATTCCTTGCAACCTCTAAAGCTATGAAAAGCTCTGTTATTTCGAACTCAGCACAAATGTCTGCTCCTGCATCTATTAATAACCGCGCGATATCCTCACGCCTATATATCAAAGCATAATGTAACGCTGTATATCCACTATTATTTCTAAGTTCAAGATCTGCTTGCTTTTTAATCAATAGCTTAACAACATCAGAGTGTCCTCCTTGTACAGCCACATGAAGTGCTGTTGTCTCATCTTCAGTTTGAATGTTAAAGTCAGATCCGGCTTCTATTAATGTCTCAACAATAGCTGCGTGCCCATTCATTGCAGCCAAATATAGAGCATTTGCTCCACCGGGGTCCAGAGCATCAACATCCACTAATTTAAGATTGATAATCCTTTCGACCGTTATCAAATCGCCTTTCTTCGCGGCATCCAGTAATGTATCTGCAGTTGGATCGTCTCTACTGTCCGTTGTTTGATGACCAGCAACTGGTTTAGCAACAACTGCACCTGCAACTGACCTTTCTCTCGAATCTTCCTGTGCTGGTTCAGAGTTGGTGCCAGCACCAGCACCAGCACCCGTTCCTGCTCTAGCTTTGTCACGTTCCCATTCTCTAAAAACCTTGGCAACTTCTTGAGAGGTAGTCACCTCTAGTGCCGTTTTTCCCAAAAGATCTCTGATATTAACATCTGCTCCATTATCCAGTAATAATCGAACAGCTTCAGCATTTTGCCTTTTACAAGCAATATGTAGTGCCGTTCCTCCAGAAAAATCTTTAGCATTAACATTTGCTCCTGCTTTAATCAATCTAGCAACTACAGTTGTTCCTGGTCGTTGCAAGGCCTCGTGTAGAACTGTCTTACCCTTTTCATTTATGACATTAACATCTGCTCCATTATCCAGTAATGCTTGAACAGCATGCTCAAGATTAAGTAGCGTAGCCCAATGCAGCGCTGTCATACCATCATAACCTTGAACATTAACATCTGCTCCATCACTTAGAGCTTCTGTGATCCTTGTTACATTTCCATTCTGTGCAGCCTTATGGAGTCTTCTTTTTAGCTCTTCCGTAGTATCTACTCTAGCTTTAATAGCAATTAAGACTTCATCATGCCCCTGCTGCCGAGCTAAGTCTAGCGCTGTTTTTCCTTCCTTATCCACAGCATGAACATTTGCTACCCCCTTTACAATCAATACCCCGACGACATCTATAAGGCCATTCTCAGCAGCCAAATGTAACGCTGTCCTACCTTTTTTGTCTCTAACTTTTGCATCTGCTTTTCCTGCAATCAATGCTTTGACGACATCTATATGGCCATTCTCAGCAGCCAGATGTAATGCTGTTTGACCATCTGTATCTGGAATATTAACATCTGCCCCTGCTGCAATTAGTTTATCAATGACATCTATAAGGCCATTATCAGCAGCCAGATGTAATGCTGTTTGATCATCTGTCTCTCGAATATTAACATCTGCCCCTGCTGCAATTAGTTTATCAATGACATCTATAAGGCCATTATCAGCAGCCAGATGTAATGCTGTTTGATCATCTGTATCTCGAATATTAACATCTGCCCCTGCTGCAATTAGTTTATCAATGACACCTGTATTGCCAACAAGAGTAGCCCTGTGTAAAGCTGTTTGATCATCTGTACCTCGAATATTAACATCTGCCCCTGCTGCAATTAGTTTATCAATGACATCTATATGGCCATTCTCAGCAGCCAGATGTAATGCTGTTTGACCATCTGTATCTGGAATATTAACATCTGCCCCCGCTTCAATTAGTTTATCAATGACACCTGTATTGCCAACAAGAGTAGCCCCGTGTAAAGCTGTTTGATCATCTGTATCTCGAATATTAACATCTGCCCCTGCTGCAATTAGTTTATCAATGACATCTGTATTGCCAACAAGAGCAGCCTCGTGTAAAGCTGTTCTACCAGCATCATCTTGAACATTAACATCTACTCCTTGAGCTATTATCGAGTTAATCGTTGCTAAATCTTCTCCATACACGGCAGCAAATAATTGTTTTGTTAGTGCTTGGGAATGAATAACCGCGCCCGCTCCGGCTCCAACACCCGCTCCGGCTCTAGTATTTGTAGTATCACGTCTTTTCATTTGTTATTCTCCTAAAAAGTAAATTGTCTGTTACATTACATTCTAACAAGTCTTCTTAAGTCTAGCAATTGGAAGGTTAATTCATTAACCTTTTTGTAGGAGTTGGAAGATTGATAGCGCGCATTTGCAGCTAATGATTAGTCATCGGCGAGTAGGGGGGAAGGAACTTTATATAAGAGAGCCTTGTGACCTATTCATCAGGTATAGGACAAATCCGAAGGCTCTCTAAGATTAAATGAATTTTATCGACTTGGTGAAGGTCCTTTGGATTCTTCTCTTTCTGAGGATAATCTATCTACATACGAAGTTCTCCGGTCAGTTGCTTTATGCGCAGCACCTTGACCTGGCATTGCAATGGCAACGCGTGCTATTGCTGCAGTAACATTTGAAATTGCTCGATGCTCACCAAAATTACCCACATTTATACCTTTTGTATCTGCCCCTGCTTCAATTAGTGCCACGGCTATGTCTGCATTTTTCGATTCTTCAGCCAAATTTAGTGCTGTTCTACCATCCTTATTTTTAGCATTAATATCTGCTCTTGCCGTAAGTAATGTCTTCACAACATTTGTATTGCCACACTTAACAGCCCAATGAAGTGTTGTCATCCCAAACTTGTTTTTATTGTTAACATTAGCTCCATGTCTAAGCAATAAATCAACAACCTCAGCTTGTGCATTATACACAGCACTATCCAACGCTGTAATTCCACCTTCTGACTTGGTATCAACCTTTGCTCCTTTATTTAGTAATAATTGAACAATATTAGTTTTGCCAGACTGCGCAGCCCAATGTAGCGCTGTCATTCCGGATTTAACAACATTCACGTCTACTTCTTGATCTAAAGCAGTTTCGATCCCTGCTACATCTCCACGCCGTACTGCCTCAAAAAAGCTCCATATTCGATCGTCCATGGAAACTTTAGCATCAGGAGCTTTAGTAGTAACCGAACCAGAATCAGAACTTGCACCCGCTCCAGCACCAGCACTAGCTTTGGCACGTTCCCATTCTTCAATAATATTTACAACTTGATGATTAATAGATTTAGCCACATCTAGTGCCGTTTTTCCCGAAAAATCTTTGATAGTAACATCTGCCCCTGCTGCAAGAAGCACCTTAATGACACCTGTATAGCCAATAAAAGCGGCCGCATGTAGTGCTGTCACTCCAACATTATCTGCAGCATTAACATTTGCTCCTGCTGCAAGAAGCACCTTAATGACACCTGTATGAACATTAAACGTAGCAGAATGTAGTGCTGTCCTACCGTAATAATCTATAGCATTAACATATACTCCTCTTGCAATCAATGCATTAACAATATCTGCATTTCCTTTCTTAGCAGCAAAATGTAGCGGCGTCCTCCCATCATTATCAATAACATGAACATTTGCTCCTGCTGCAATCAATGCATTAACAATATCTAAATTTTCCCCATCAGCAGCAAAATGTAGCGGTGTCCTTCCATCCTCATTTATAGCATAAACATTTGCTCCTGCTGCAATCAATGCATTAACAACATCTAAATTTTCCCCATCAGCAGCAAATAGGGCTGTCTTTCCATTATTATCTATAGCATTAACATTTGCTCCTGCTGCAATCAATGCATTAACAATATCTGCATTTCCTTTCTCAGCAGCTACATGTAACGCTGTCTGACCGTCATTGTTCACAATATTAACATCTGCTTCTTTTGCAATCAATGCATTAACAACATCTACATGTCCCCCATTAGCAGCCAAATGTAGGGCTGTTTTCCCCCAACTCTTCTGCACATTAACAGCTGCTCCTCCTGCAATCAATGCATTAACAACATCTACATGTCCTCCATTAGCAGCCAAATGTAGCGCTGTTTTTCCCCAATTATTCTGCACATTAACATCTGCTCCTCCTGCAATCAAGGCCCTCACAACGTCTGCATATCCTCTTTTGGCAGCAATATGAAGCAGTGTATAACCATATTCACCTTTAGTATCAATCTCCGCACCTCGATGCATCAACGCCTCAACCATATCCTTGTCGCCGGACTCCACGGCATATAGTAAATCTCTGCTCAAGTCTTCCTGGATACTATCAGGTTCGCCGCCATGCATATTAAATACAGGTCCTTCCATTCTAGTTAAGAATGCTCGAATTCTTCTGAACCACATCTCCTGTTTTCTCCTAAGTAGTAAGTTGTCAGTAATCTGTTATAGCAATATTACATATAAAAGGCAAGGTAGGCTTAAGGCTTTTTAACTATTTTGCAAATAATACTAGTTTACAGCGCAATTGGAAGGTTAGTTTATTAACTCTTTTGCAGGAGTTGGTAGGTTGATATCGCGCATTTGCAGTTAGTGACCAGTCATCGGCGAGTAGGGGGGAAGGAAATTTATATAAGAGAGCCTTGCAACCTATCCGGGTATAGGACAAATCCGAAGGCTCTCTAAGATTAAATGAATTTTATAGGCTTGGTGGAGATCCTTTAGATTCTTCTTCACCAACTGATGCTGATCTTGTTGAGGATAAACTATCTACATGTGAGAATGCCCCATGGACGGTCGCCGGAGAGCCAACAATGCATCTCCTATTAACATCAGGAGTTGATAGAGAGGTGACGGGGGAGGAGGTTGGACGAATAGGAACGGACCTAATCACTCGATGTTTTCTCGATTTAACCCCATCAACTCCTCTTTGACCACTCTTATCAGCGCAAGCAGGGGCATCCCCTTGAGGGTTTCCAAGATTACGTTCCTTTCCCCTTGAAATAGGAGCATTTGGCAAGACAGGTCCTTTTACAGAGGGTGTAGCATTCGCCGTTGATATTACATGATTATTATAACTCATTCCAAAAGCTGCTCCGGCACCCGCATCTCCTCCTGCTCCTGCATTTGGGGCTGCCAGAGGATGAGCATGAGCTCTATCTATTCCTATGCTCTCTATATTAGTCATATTTGTTGTGGTGCAAGGTATATCTCTAAAACATGCGAAAAATTTTCCAAGCAGTTTCATTGGTCGTTCTCCTAAATATTAAGTTGTCTGCGGGTGCTTATATCACTGTTATTTATAAAACTCAAGATTAGCTTAAGGCTTTTTAACTATTTTGCAACCATAGGGTTAATAACTTGCACAGCTGTGAGAAGCCCAACTGGTTAAGCTGGGTTTGCTAAATCTAAAATGATTTAGGATAAGTAAAATTTCCAAATAAAGAAAAAACATCGAAAAAAGGGGATCTGATAAAAAAGAAATATGTTCTGGAAGCGGGTGGCTCCCCGGGCCGGATTCGAACCAGCGACCGAACGGTTAACAGCCGTTTGCTCTACCACTGAGCTACCGAGGAACACCACTGCGAAGAATTTATAACAAATAAAATCTATTCTATCTAGAACTTTTTTAAAATTTCTTCAAAAAATTTTTGATATATGAATAAAGCTTGCAATAATTATATTTTTACAAAAAACATAAAAAGATAGATGCCCAAGCTAACTTACTACCAACATTCGGTCACGGAAGCCGTTAATCATTCCATTGAATCTCTGCTCTCATTATCAATATCTTTGACTGGTTGGGTTTCTGGGGCTTTTGTCCAACAACGTTTTCCTCATAATCATTTTATCAAGGGTCTAAACCCTGCGTTATTTTATATCTCGAGCAAATTTATGAAAGACTCGTTAGTCGAGTTTTTAACGGCTGTGGGCCACACACCCTACATTTCCTCACCAGGCTATATTATAGATTTTTGTGATAGTTATAAAAGCAGCAATTCAACTAAAGGAATTGGTGAGCAGGAAACTTATAATCAGCTAGTAGAGGGATTGAATAAAGCTGTCCCGATATATTTATTTACTAAGCTCCTTGGGCAAAATAATGCATTCCCCATAGATGCAAAACAAGAAGCTTTTAACTCATTCGTTAGAGCTACCGGATATTATTTTTATGAGGATTCGCACCCAAAGCAAAAATATATAAATCAAGGTCATTTCCTCCAAGAATATGAACTACATTCCTCTGTTGAGGCTCCAATTTGGGCTATTTTACTTGAGGATTCTCGTAGATTCTTGGGAGCTCAGCATGCTTATTCATTTTTCTTACTGGAGGAATTAACCATAGAGTCAGTTAAAGGTATAGGTTTTTATGTTGTAGCAAATATTTGTCCTGGATGTTCAGAAGCAAAAGAGGAACTTGTTGGTTTCATATTGGAGACTTTTCCAGAAGAATAAAAAATAAAACTATTGAAATTTCCTTATTAAGACTATATTGGTAACAAAAATTATGTGGATACCAAATGTCTGAATATGTATATGTCATCAAAGAATTAAATAAATTCAACGCCCAAAATAAACATATTTTAAATAATGTTTGGCTCTCTTTTTTACCTGGGGCCAAAATTGGTGTAATTGGACATAACGGTGCAGGTAAATCGACATTACTGAAAATTATGGCTGGTCTTGATACTGAATTTGATGGTGAGGCATGGGCTGCTAAAAACATTAAGGTAGGTTACCTCGCTCAAGAACCACAACTTGATCCAAGCAAAAATGCTTTCGAGAATATTATGGTAAGCCTTTCTGATGTTACTAATCTCATTCAGGAATTTAACGAGATCAGCAATAAATTCAGCGAGCCAATGAGTGATGATGAGATGAATGAGCTTATTGAGAAGCAAGGTGAGATTCAGGAAAAGATTGATGCAGTGGGCGGATGGGATATTGAAAGAGAAGCAGAAATAGCGATGCAAAAATTGAACTGCCCTCCAAAAGAAGCTGATATAAGTACTTTATCAGGTGGTGAAAAAAGACGTATCGCATTATGCCGCCTGTTACTAGAAAAACCCGATATGCTTTTACTCGATGAGCCAACAAACCATTTAGATGCTGAATCTATTGCTTGGCTAGAGCGTTATTTAAAAGATTATAAGGGCACAGTGGTAACCATTACGCATGATAGATATTTCCTTGATAATGTAACTGAGTGGATATTGGAAATTAACCGCGGACAATGTATTCCGTGGAAGGGGAAATATTCTGAATGGCTAGATCAGAAACAACAAAAAATGGCAGAAGAATCGAGACAAGATGATGCCAGAAGAAAAGAGCTTGCAAAAGAGTTAGACTGGATACGTCAGTCTCCGAAAGCAAGGCAAGCCAAAAATAAAGCACGTATTAAATCATATGAGAAGCTAGCTTCCCAAGAAAAAGATTATAATGTTGGAACTGCAAAAATCGTTATTGCGGACGGTCCTCGCCTTGGTAATAAAGTGATTGAAGTTGACCATTTAAGCAAAAAATTTGGAGATAGGGCCCTAATTAATGATCTGAGCTTTAATGTTCCTCCAGGGTCAATTGTAGGCATCATTGGTCCGAATGGTTATGGTAAATCTACATTATTTAAGATGATTGCCGACAAAGATAAAGATTATGAAGGCACCATCACAATTGGTGAAACAGTTAAAGTTGGTTATGTCGATCAGAATCGTGATCATTTAGATGATAGCAAAACTGTTTGGGAAGAAATTTCAGGCGGTCATGACCATGTATTACTTGGTAAAAAAGAAGTAAATAGTAGGGCTTATTGCTCAAGCTTTAACTTTAAAGGTGCGGAGCAACAGAAATTAGTTGGTCAGTTATCTGGTGGTGAGAGAAATCGTGTGCATTTGGCTAAATTGCTAAAAACTGGCTCTAATGTAATTTTACTCGATGAGCCTACAAATGATCTTGATGTTGATACTCTGAGAACTTTAGAAGAAGCTATCCTTGAATTTGCAGGTACCATAATGGTAATCAGCCATGATAGGTGGTTCTTGGATAGGATATCAACCCATATTCTTGCTTTTGAGAAAGATAAAATTAATTGGTGTGAAGGAAACTACACTGACTACGAAGAGCAATTTTTGAGCAATTAAGCGCAAAATCCTTTTTGTGAAAAATGCTGCAAAATTATCTCTGTTGCTTGTTTGATGACTTCGTCTTTTGGAGTTGCATTCCTTTCTGACTGCCTATAGAAAATCGATAAAATGATCGGCTTCTCACATTGTTTGGGTAAAATAAAGCCGATATCATTAGTGACTCCATAAGCTCCACCTCCTGTTTTATCACCTATAACTGAGCCTTGAATAGCTGCAGCTCTTATTCTATTATCACCAGTTTTGTTATTTATCATCCAACCTTTAAGCAAATTACGCTGATATTCTTGTAAAATATTACCAAAAACAATTTTAGCCATTGCGTTCGTCATAAATTTAGTGGTTGCGGTATCGCGCAAATCTCCAGGAATTGCTGAATTAAGTTGCGGTGCAATACGATCAAGGGAAAATTTTGCATTACCTATTGTCTGCGCAAATTCATTCACTTTGCTAATTCCACCGACCTCTTCAATGATAATATTAGCTGCAGCATTGTCGCTTTGGGTGATTGCAGCTTCTGCTAACTCTTTCAGCGAAACATATGAATCAATAAATTTCTTGGTCACAGGGGCATAGCCTGATTTATTTACCCGCTCTTTGCTAATTAGTATTTTTTTATTTAATAGACTCGGTTCATTTTCAGATTTTTTAAGTAAAGAAGCAACAAGCATAAATTTTACGGTGCTGCAAAAGGGGAGTCTTATCTCATCCTTATAAAAAACAACATCATCATTATTCATATTGACGGCGTAAACAGAGAGCACCCCGCCATGTTTATTTTCTAAACCTCTAAAGTCATCATAAGAGTCTGCTCTGGCAGCGGATACTACCAGAACATAAAAAGCCATTAAAATAGCCGCAATAATGTAGTTTTTATATTTAATCAACAAATAAATAGTCATATTTTCCAGCTACAAAATCTTAGTCTACTGGAATTGAAGCTACTTGACCAGAGATTACACCATAACAAAATAAGGCTTCCCCTTCTTCATTTAAATAAAAATCTCTATGCGAATCAATTGGAAACTTAGAATATCCATTATTTTTCAGTGAACTAATTTTTGCTTCTGAAACGTCCTTTTCCGTATCATATGGCATACCGAAACAGATTTTCGCCTTCAACAATTCATCCATTCTTTTTCGAAGGAAAGACTTAGTATATTCCTTAATTTGGTCGATAGGGGTATCTTCTTCATTATAATTGCAAAATCTATCAAAATTTTTATCCAACCTCTTCTGAATAGTGCTTCTGCCCTGATATTCAGTCTTGTGACAATTTAACTTTTTTAGATTATATGTTTCTTTCAATTCTTTCGCGCTATATATTTCTCCAACCTGTTCATATGCTTCGTCTACTACTCTAAGCAATTCGCTAAATTGACCTTCAAGTTTGGTTATAACCTCACTGGCTTTTTCCTTATTGATATCAGCAAATTTGATATCTCCAGCAGAAACTCCAGAAGATGCGGGAAATGTTATATTCTCGAGCTGCTTACGCATAAATTCTGAAAACTGCTTATTTGTAGTTATCCCAAAATCTTGCATTGGCAATTTTATTTTTTCAGGAATTTGCATTTGGAATTTGGCAATATGTTCAACGTCATAAAACTTAAATGCGTCGTCGAAATCATATCTAGTCACTATATATTCGTTATCTTTCTCAAGTAGAGCGAAATTATTTCCACCATCAATATCATGATCACGTACAAGAACAGAAAAAATCAGAGCTTCATAAAATCCAGAAACAACTTTTCCATTATAATAAGTCAAATCCTGAGAGGTTTTCTGCTCAATTATATCTACACCATCCGAGGTAATATTATAACCACCAGCATTTAACTTCCAGTTATATGGAAGCTGTACATTTGAAAGAATTTTCCCATTACCAGAGATTCCATATTCCAAAACTTCAAACTCTTCTAAATCTTCATTTAGATTTGTTACAACAAATTTTTTCTTTCCTCTGGAACCTTTAGCTTTTTCTATTCTGACTTCTGAGATATTCTCTTTACCCAGAAACTCTCTAGCCATTTCGTTAACAACAAAGCTGTTTATTGTCCAATTATCAGAAATATGTTTTATGTTAAATTTGCCGTTTTCATTTTGGCACAAATAATAGCTGGGTGCACTGTTACTCATCCCTGTGATTTTTTGACAATTCTTAAATTGATAATAGTTCATGTTGCCTCTTTAAATTAGAAACTCTTAGAGATATACAAATTAAAAAAGATTGGTCAAGATTGATTAACGTTTATTAACAATCGCGGTTCTTTCTGCTTCGAATTAGCGTAATCATCACAAACTCCAAATTAGGATGTTCCTAATAAATAGCCTAACGAGTAATCCAGCACC
>JAUIIY010000009.1 GCA_030431375.1 Alphaproteobacteria bacterium | reverse complement strand
TCTGATAAATTTCTATAACTAAGTCTGTAACGTAGATACCATCTCAAACATAACAGAATAACTTCGCCCTCATAATGTCTCCACTTAAAATCTATTGGCTTGTATTGCTTAGTCATAAAATACCTCTCTTCTGAATCTCATATGATATAACTTTAACTCAAATATAAATTTCTCGCAGCGCAACCCTTTTGTCTCTTTATTTATGACAGTAGCAAGGGCAATGAGTGTAGGTATAGCCAACGCGCATTTTCTGCTATCGCTCTACCTATACGGCCATTTCCATCTTCAAATGGATGAATAGATTCGAAATATGTATGTGCTATTCCAGCTCTGGTTAGAATAGGTAAATTTTTCTCACTAGAATTAAACCACTTAATAAATCTAAACATTTCTCTCTTAAGTGTGTTTGTGGGCGGTGCTTCAAAGTGAGCTGTTGGTTTATGCATTGGGCCAGAAACTACCTGCATATGTTTTTTGCTTTTACGGTATTCTCCTGAGATAAGAAAATTGATCTATACAACTAATCCAGTGGAGGGGTTCCATAGGCAGGTATGGAAATACACTAAAACTAAGGGAGTTTTTTTGAGAATGCCTTGTTTAAGCTTGTGTGTTATGCTATGGGACAAGAGCCTATTAGTGATTGGCCGATCTCACAACTCGATATTTTCTTCCCAGTTAGAATTGAATTTGGAGGAAATATATGAGCTTGACACAGTTATTTGAACATTCCGATTTACATAAAAAAAGGTCGCCGAAGCGACCTTTAAAGAGAAATTCTTTTTTTATTATAAATCTGGACTTTTTTTGCCAGATTTTCTTATGCTAGGTAGATGTTTTCCTGCAGCCTGAGCTACTCTTGCTCCGGCACCTGCCAATGCCCTTCCTGCTGCCACTGCTTTTTGACCAACCTTACCACCTAGCTCCATAGCTTTTTCTACCATTTTAGCTGAACGCTGACCCCAGGTTTTTCCATCAATTAAATCGGCAATATGATTCATTTTACGTTGTGCCATTTTATCCATAACATATGCTGCCATCCCGCTAAATAGACTGTCAAGCTTGTTCCAAAAATTTTCGAAAGCTTGTACCATTTTATATTTACTTTCAGAGGTTTTTTGTGCTGATTTGTTTTTCTGGTCGGTGTAAAAACAAGCAGATTGATAGCTTTTGTAGAAAGAGTCCATTTCCTCTCTTACATTAGTATTTGTAGGAGTGCCCTCTGGATAAATTGAGTTTACTATTCTTGCCATATCTATGGCAAATTCTTCTTTGCCCTTTAATATTCTTCCTGCACCAAAAAAATGATCATGCAATGCTGCATGCAAAGTTTTACTTGCTTCGTCTGTTCTGCCTGCTGCTGCCATTCTCACAGTTGCATCGACTATTTCTGCTACACCTGCTCCAGCTCCTGCTCCTGCCATTCCTTCTTCACTCATAACTCTTACTCCATAATGAAATTATTTACTGAAATTCTTGCATGTATTGGTTAATAAAATGTTAAGAAAAAAAGATTTATTTTACTTTTTATAAAAATAATTTGTTGGTGGTGGCTATTTGATTCTTTTTGTGACACATATTATTTAAAAATCTAGCAAATAATGGCTAGTCTCTGCAGAAGTATCTAATTGCAGTTAAAATATTTGAGGGCAAAGCATGGGTTGCCATTTAGTTAAGAGCGATTTTCTGCGGAAGACTCAATGATCGTGATTACAAAAAAAATAATCTATTATATGTATAGAAAAATAAGTTCTAATTTATTGTCGTTTGGTAACTATTGTATTTTTGTGCTTATCATATAAATATGTTGGATGAAAAATATCTAAAAATTGCAAGATTTAATTATTTGTGAAACCATACATTTTAGGTCGTTATTTAAGGGTGTGTAAGTGGGTATATATATGCAAATGTATAAGTTTTTTGTCTTATATGGTTTCTTATCTTTGGTAATTCTTTTCAATGCAAATTCGACATTTGCCGCGGATTTTAATGTTTCTACGGCTGTAACCGATACTCAAACTGCTTCAGACGGTACGGGGACGATTACATCAGATGGATCTATTACTGTTACGACAACTTCAGATCTTGCAACAGGTGTTATCTCTTCAAACAGCCAGATATCCAATGCTGGAACCATCTCGGCTATATCAGAAGGTCCGGTTGAAGGAATAAGCAGTAATCATGATACTATTACAAACACAGGGACAATTTCAGCTAGTTCATCATCTACAGCTGATAGTATCGTTGCTGTCGGTATATCAGATAATAATGGTCCAAGCTCTTTAGGTTCAACAATTATAAATAGTGGCACTATAAGTGCAACGAGAACCAATATCTCATCGGGTGATGGGGGATCAAACGCTATAAATATTCAAAATGATGCTAATCCTTTAACTATCACCAATACGGGGACAATAAATTCCACAAGTAGTAATTATGCTTGGGGTATTGGTGTTAACAGTAATAATACAATTGATAACCAAGGTACAATATCTGTTACTACTAGCGGAAATGTTGATGCTTGGGCTATAGTAGCGGATACAGATGAATTTCCTCAGGATGCAGGTACCGGAGGAGGAAATGATAACGTTATTACTAATAGCGGGACCATTGAGGTTACTTCTTCTACTAGCCAAGCAGGTATGACAGGTATACTTGCACAAGGTACTAATAATAGCGTAACTAATAGTGGAACTATAACAGCTACAGCAGCTAATGGTGAAGTTACCGCTATATATATTAATCCACCAGTAAATGGCGATGCAGATGTAACAGAAGGTGGTTCTGTATCAAATACAGGAACTATCAATTTAAGCTCGGGAGGTGATGGTATCAGCTATGGTATTCACTCTACAAATACGGGTTCTTCCGGAGATGTTGCTAGAAGTATTACCTTAAATAATAGTGGAAGGATTCTTTTTAGTGGATCAAATAATGCAAATGGTATAGCTACTCAAAGTGATAGTACCGTTACTAATAATGGTACCATCTCTATAACTAATACAGGGACTGCATATGCAAATGGTATATATGGTCAGGGTGATAGTAACAATATCTCTAACACAGGTACTATCTCGGTTAGTTCTGGTGGCACGCAAGTAGGGGGCATTGTTACTTCGGGAAATAGTAATATCATCACTAACAAAGGAACGATCATTGCTAATACATCCGGAAATTCAGGTGATCGTATAGCGATTGGTTTTACTGATATTGATAACTCAGCTACCTCTACTACGAGCAATACATTAAATTACTACACGCATGGTGTTGTGGCGGGTCGAATAATTTTTGGTAGCACAGATTCTAACAACTTTAACATATTAGATGGAGCTAAGGATAGAGAACATCTAATTTCATATGAAGGAACAGCCAATGTTTCTGTAGCTGGAAATTTATTGTCAGCTCATAATAGCAGCACCAAGAAAATTGCTATTTTCAATAAATCACAGCATGTACGTGCTAATGAAATGACTAGTGAAATTTCAAATATGGTACAGAATGTAACCCAAGAAAAGCTGGAAGATATTCAAGAGACTGGATGCCGTGCTCAATTGAGAGGGAGAGGTAAACGCGGCATGTGCAATTTTTGTTCATGTGGCAGAGCAATAAAATATCATAATCTTAATTCTTGGGTTGAAATCATTGGTAGCTATCAACAACAACCTAAAAATAGCAGTAAAAGCTTGGTCGCTAGTGATATGAAAGCAGGTGGGATTATCGCCGGTCAGAATAATGTATTTTCTGTGATGGATATGAGTGTTGGCGCATATATTGGAGGAGTAACGGGTAAGCAAAATATTTCCGATAGTAATATTAGTAGCAAGGGAACAGGGGTTGTTCTTGGTCTTTATGGAGCGAAGAAACTTGAAGATGATTTGCATCTAAGTTGGATTCTTGGAGGTGGTTATTTATATAAAGATAGAGACAGAAAAATTTATAACAATTTAACCAGTAACGGTTCTGAGACCATCAATGGGACTTCACATAACTTTTTTATCGCACCTGGTGCTGATTTAACCTACATACATAGGATTGATAATGATTGGAGTGTAATACCCTCTTTATCAGTAAATTTCGTGAATGAGAGAATAGGGGAGCTTGCAGAAAATACTGGGACTGGAGGAGCTAAGCAAACAGTTAAAAGCAGAAATATTGGTACAATTAATAATAGGATCCAACTTAGTGTAAAGAAATATATGGGCTTTAGAAAAAATAATTATTTTAGCCTTTACGGAGGGATAAAGCACAGAAAATTACTTTACGGCAAAAAAGTAAATATCGTAGCTGTAGGACAGTCAAATAAATTTGATGTTAAGGGATCAGACCAATATCAAGCTTTTTTAGGGCTTAGATTCTCTAGACGAGTGAACAAATCTGCACATTTATTCTTAACTTGTGAAGCAGGAAAAGGCCTGAACAAAAGCGCATTTAAGAATAATTATGGGGGATCTGTACAATTGGGAGCAAATATAAATTTCTAACAGTTCCTATATAGAATTTGCTCTAACTGAGAAATTATTAGTATCTCTTTTTGCGTAGATATTTATGGTCGGTAAATTCAAAATACGAAGATTTTAGACTGTCTGGGTGATCTATATCAAGCAGAGTAATATCAATATGCTCTTGGGCTTCATCAACTATTGTTAGTTTCTTGATTTGGAATGGGTCCTTCTTAAATTGCAAAGTTAAAGAACCAGGAGAGCCCTTTTTGCCCAATATCACTCGCAATATATGATCATTATATTTCAGACTCTTTACGTAAAGCCCGTCTGTCTTAAAATTTATGTTTTCTTTTATAAGTAAATTTATAAACTCATTCCTGGAACAAAAATAACTTATTTGGTCCAATTTTTTGTCGAAATGCACCATATCTCTATCATTTATGACAATCAATATTTCATGCGGATCGGTATATTCCCAGCGCATTTTACCAGGTTTTGAGAGATAGATGGTCCCTTTTTGAATATTACCAAATTCGTCAGTTTGAATGAAATTAGCTGAAAGATTTTTGATGGAATTTAGATATTCCTCTGCTATTTTCACTTGCTGTTTTGATTTTTTTGAGAATGTAGGAGGAGTTGGTGAGAATTCCTCTTTTTCAGCAGAGAACGCAGCTCCTTGTATTAATAAACAAACTACAAGTACAAAGCTGTTAAATCTCATTTCCTTTACCTACCAAAATCTCTCTGCGACCAACATGATTAGCTGGGCTAACCACGCCATTTCTTTCCATTTCATCGATGATGCTAGCTGCGCGATTATAGCCGATTTTAAAATATCTTTGTAAAAAGCTGGTTGAAGCTTTTCCTTCCCTGATTACTAATTCAACCGCTTGTTTATATAGATCATCGCCCTCTTCACTTACCGCAACATCATTTATGTTGTTACCATCTTCCTCGGTTATGTCAACAGAATAATCTGGTTGAGATTGGTTTTTGAGGTATTTTACAACATTTTCGACTTCTTTATCATCAACAAAAGGTCCGTGAACTCTTTTAATTTTACTGCCACCAGACATAAATAGCATATCTCCTTTACCAAGGAGTTGCTCGGCACCCATTTCACCTAAGATCGTCCTGCTATCAATTTTGGATGTAACATGGAAACTGATTCTGGTTGGAAAATTGGCTTTTATGACACCGGTGATAACATCAACGGATGGACGTTGAGTAGCCATAATAATATGTATACCAGCTGCCCTAGCCATTTGGGCAAGTCTTTGAATTGAGCCCTCAATTTCTTTGCCAGCTACAATCATCAGATCTGCCATTTCATCAACTATTACCACAATATAGGGAAGGGACTTTTTCTCTATTTCCCGACTTTCATATTGAGGTTTCCCAGTTTCTGGATCAAAGCCGATCTGAACCTTATGTTCAATTGTTGTATTATTTTCGATTGCTTGTTTTATCTTTTGATTATAGCCATCAATATTTCGCACACTGACATGTGACATTAGACGGTAACGATTTTCCATTTCTCTAACGACCCATTTAAGGGCAGTAACAGCTTTGTTGGGCTCTGTTACTACAGGTGAAAGAAGGTGGGGGATGCCATCATAAATAGACAATTCTAACATTTTTGGGTCAATCATGATGAATTTACATTCTTCAGGGGAAAGCTTATAGAGAAGAGATAATATCATGGTATTGATTGCTACTGATTTACCAGAACCTGTTGTGCCCGCCACAAGCAAATGTGGCATGGAAGCAAGATCTGCCGTGATAGCATTGCCGCTAATATCTTTCCCAAGAATAATAGGAAGTTTTTTACTAGTCATGGCATAATTGTCATTTTCTATCATTTCCCGAAGGTAAACTACTTCTCTTGAATCATTTGGCAGCTCTATACCGATAGAGTTTTTACCTGGAATGACTGAAAGACGGGCCGAATTAGCGCACATTGTTCTGGCGATATCATCAGCTAGGCCAATGACTCTAGAAGATTTTGTTCCTGCTGCCGGTGAAAATTCATATAAAGTAACTACTGGGCCAGGGTAGGCGCCAACAATTTCACCTCTAACTCCAAAATCTTTTAAGATCTCCTCTAAGGCATTTGAATTTGCTTCAAGCTGTTTTGGAGAAAGATTCTTCTTATTGGTACTAATATTCAGCTTATTTAACAAATCTACATCAGGAAGTTTGAAAATCTCACTATTTGAAATTTTGCCTAGCTTGGCTTTGGGTTTAGTTGCTGGCAAAGTTTGTTTTTTTAATGCTGGAACTTTTTCTTCAGAAATTTCATCAAATGAATCTTCTTCAGCGATAGAAAGTGAGTTATCATCATTATTTATAAGTTTCTCTCTAAGACGAAACAATTTTATGATTGCAAATTTTGTTGCTGAAAGGCTTCGATATATTGCGCTCCAAACAAAGGAGGCAAGGCATTTTACCGAGCTCACCCATAAATCGGCTCTGAACCCTAAAGCAAAGTATAAAGAGATAACAAATCCGGAGAAAATAAAATATTCAAATTGCTCAATATGTAGGTTGAGAAAATATATGTATAATAAATTTCCCATTGTGCCACCATATGAGATGAATATCCATTCTGGGGAAGTTGCAAAAGCAGATATAAAGGCTAAGAATAATGGTGTCGTAGCCAGGTAACCAAAGAATCTAACAAAAAAATTATAATTATCGTAGTAAGTTAGAGATTGCAGCGCCCAGATAAAGGGTATGGTGATAATTAAGTAAGAGCCATATCCGAATAATTGTAGCATCATATCCGCTGTTATGGCACCAAAAGAGCCAAAAAAATTAGTTGGTTCAGATGAGCTGATATTATTGAAATTAGGATCATCGGGATTAAATGTAATGACTGAAATGAAAGCAATAGCGGTTATTGTAAGGAGAGCAACTCCAATTAACAGGGAAAAGAAGGTTTTTTTTGCTGTATCGGATTTATTTTTCATAATAATAGATTTAGCTGAAATTTAATAAAAATTAAAGATTAACAATTATTTACGCTTTATTAAATCAAGTGAATGTTGTATAATAACATTAGATATTAAACTAAAAATAGATAATTTTATATTTATATGAGTGATAAAGAGCTGAAATTTACCATTAATGTTTCAAGAAAACACGTTCATCCAACGATTTCTTTAATCTCATACATTTCCAATATAGTCCATTCCATATTTAAAGCAATGGATTTTAGGCAGGGTGTGTCAATCAACTCCGCGGGACAGCTTGATGTAACTATTAAGTGCAAAAATGAGGATGATTTATTGGTAGTTATAGGATTGATCCATAAATATGGCAAGGTTATACAGAATAAAATCCCTATGAATAAGTTGGTGGGTGATGAAGAAAAAAATATTATTGCTCTAAAAAAACTGTTAGATTTAATATTTGTTGAGCTACATATATTCAGTGAAATTGAACTTGAAGATAATAGAAATAAAGAGAATGTAGAAAAGCTTAAAACTGAAGTTCAAGAATATTTAGTCCAAATGGGTGATTTGTTGGAAAATTTGAGGCATAAAGATGACAAAGCAGAACGAAGCGATCATTAAAAAACAGGATTTCGGGCAATGGGTCAATATCGATCTGTATAAAGATGCCATCATGTCGAAATGCAAGGGAAAGCTTGATATAAGCGAGGTTTCTACTCTCTCTAACATGTTTGCTATTATTTTTGCGATGAAGGCGCGCGATTATGTTAATTATGTTTCTGATCAGGAGCCGATGGCCATTGAGAAAGATGCAGAAAAATGCGCAAATAATCTGCTATCTTACCTACAAAACTACCCTGCTATTCGCAGAGATTGGTTAGAGCTATTTGTCATAGGTTATTCTGGTGAATCTATTTCTTTGCAAGGGAAAGAGCAAGAATATCAGATTGCAGTTGATGATGTATCAAATGATGTTGAGGATGATGAATATGCTATTCATGCAGCATTATTTGTTAGCAGTTTGGATGACAGATTAAGCCAAGATCAGCAGCAGCAAATCACTAGGGCTGTGATTGATCGTACAAGCAGGCGTAAAGCGATAGTTAAAGCTAGGCTAGCAAGGCAAAAAGGTATAATCAACTGGAAGAAGAAGTTTCGTGATTTTATAGATGCTGTAAAAGGAAAAAAATTCAGTCTAAAAAATTTAAAAAAATTGCCTCTTATACCTGTTACTCCTGTGATCAGAGGGGGGATTACAGCAGCAGGCATGATTATTGCCGCAAAATTGTTTCCAGCATATGGTTTTGCCACTCTTGTATCAGGGGGAGCCATAGGTTACATGACTTCAAATGCCTTGATGAATAGCTTTCGTAAAATATCGAACGCGATTTTTTACGGTAGATCAAGAGTTGCCCACGTGTTAAAAGCCACAAAAAGACCAATGGCTTCAAAAAAGCAAGCAATGAAAATTGAAAAAGAAGTTGATTACGAATTGGATTCTCAAATCCATGATTTAAAGGCGAGAATCGATGAAGAAATAAGAAAGCAAAAGGAAATGTTAAGTAGTTTAGAGGAGCAAAAAACAGAAGTGACTGCAAATAAGGCAGATGCAAAACCAATATTAGCAAGAGCAGAAGCTATTGTTGCGAGAAGAAATGGTGGTGTATTACCACCAGGAAAAAGAGCTGGTAAGGAGTCGTTAGCGAAATTAATTGATGACAGCACAGTAGTAGAAGGTCTAGATGCATCGGTGATTGGTGATGTAAACGCTACCCCAAGAAGGGCAGCGTCAGTTGATAATCGTTATGGAGTATCTGGTGTAGATGGTTTAGACGTTTTAGCGCATATCTTAAAGAAAGCAGGTGCGAGCTCAACTGCAACAGTTTCGACAAAAGAAATGCCATCCAAACCTGAGGTGCAATCTTCTGAGGCACAGGAAGTTGTTACAGAGTTAGACCATAATTCTGGGGGTACAACCACAAAGACTGTAAATGTTTCATCGAAAAAAGTTTCGATGGGGATGTAACTCTTTATTTGTCTAGATGGCCTAATTTTTCTACCTTGACCTTAAAAAATGCTGAATTTTTGGTCTTTTCACTTATTAAAGGGATAATACCATCTACTTTAACACCGCATTCTTCCAAGGCTCTGACTTTGTTAGGGTTGTTTGTAAGGAGTCTTAGTTTCTTGACATGCAGTTTTTCTAATATTTTGCTAGCAACAACATATGATCTTTCGTCATCTCCAAATCCTAGGAATACACTAGAATCCACTATATCATGGCCGTTTTCTTGTAAGCTTTGGGTTCTTAGTTTGTTCGTGAGTCCAATGCCTCTTCCTTCCTGCATCAGATAGACAATAATGCCAGCTTTTTCTGGTGAAGAATAAATTAGTTCAATGCAATTCTTTAATTGTTCATAACAGTCACAAGATAGCGATTGCAACAAATCCCCGGTGTAACAAGATGAATGAATTCTAACTAGAGGGGAACCAACTGACTCAGGTTTGCCAATAATAATAGCGTAGTGTTCTTTCCCTCCTATTATTGGTCTGAAAGCAGTAAATTTTACATTTTTAGCATAAGGTAAATCAATCTTTGCCGTACATATTTCATTGTAATTTTTATTAGCATCCTTGGAATATTGCTCGATCTCTTCGGATTTTATGTGAATCAGATTTGTATTAAATGGAATATCTTTTACAATAATTGCGGAAGGCAATAATTCAGATAAATTCATTAAATTCACTATATTGTCGTATATAGTTTGGTGATCAAATTCCGTGTTACTGGTTCTATAGTTTGCCTCTAAACAAAGATTTTCGATGTATTTAAGTGATAAGATGTCAATTTTAATACCGATATTCTTATTGGTCTTTATACCAATCGTATTTGCCCTATTCTTAGTTACTATAAGGGTTTTGTGACAACTATCCAGATTGTGTAAAAACTCTTCCTCTATGGTTTCACTAGCAAAAACCAGGTAGTTATTATCCAAAATTACCGGTAATCCCTTCCTTAAATCGTTGATAGCTCGTTCAATTTTGATTACAATCTGGTTCTGATCAATTTTTTGAAATAATTTGCTCAACATATGCTAGTACCGAAAGAATATAGAATATTTATACTATCAAAAGGGGGATTTGTGCAAGAAGTCTTGGAGCAAATATATCCGGAAGATGTGATTTTAACTTTATCCTCTGAAAAGGAGTTGATTGCCAAGATTAATCCAAATCAGCAAAATCTTTTGATTAACGAATCTGTGTATCTTTCTGAATTTATGTATTATTTTTTGCCAACTGTGATCCTGGGCTGCGAGCAGAAGAAAGTAGATTGCTCCGTTCTTTCAATACCTTTTCAATACTCAGATCTCAAGAAGAAAATAGATACAGTTAAGGAGAATATGAATAATTTTGGTTTATATTTACTTGAACTTAACAAATTTGCATATCTTAATAGTTTAAAACGGAAATTATTGGTGAAGAAGGGAGAAGAGCTTAAATTCTTTGATTTAACAGCCAAAGAAGCAAAATTACTGTCTTTTATAGCAGATAAACCCGGTAAAGTGGCAAAGAAAGGAGAAATCCTTGAGAAGGTGTTCGGGTATAATGATGAAGCAAATACCCACACAGTCGAAACCCATATATCGCGGATCAGAAATAAAGATGAAAGTTTAAAAGATTTGTTTTTTTTATCTTCCAATAAATATGGTTTCCAAGATACATAACTTGTTTTTTATATTAATTCTTTGTATAAAAGCCTTAATTTACTCTGAATTAAGCAAGGTTTATAAATGAAAAAAATTCTCTGTTGTATATTTTTGCTAATTAATTTTGCTGCAGGTGCGTGTGAAAAACATGATAAGCTTGCTAAAAATATTCATATTAAAGATGTTTGGGCCAGACAATCTTTTGGGCAAAGTAAAAATTCAGCCATATATATGACTATAGAAAACACAGGTGATATGGATTATATTATTGCTGCGCATACAGAAATTGCCAATATGTGTGAATTGCATAAAACTGTTATAGAGCAAGGCATTTCTCAGATGGTTCATATTAATAGGTTAGCTTTGCCAAAGGGTGTGAAAGTAAAGTTAAAGCCAAAGGGTTTGCATGTTATGGTTATGGGTTTAAAAAAATCTTTGAAGCCAGGAGATAATTTTAAAATTACTTTGACATTTGAGAAGGCTGGTAAGATAACATTGAACGTCCCAGTGAAAAAAATGAGAGATTAAGAATGGAAAGAGCTTCATTTATTCAAGAGTTTAAAGATAGAGGTTTTTTTTATCAATGTACCGATGAAGAATCGTTAGTAAAAAAATTGGCGCATGAAGGTATAGTATCTGCTTATATTGGTTTTGATTGTACTGCAGAATCTTTGCATGTGGGAAGTTTGATGCAGATAATGACGTTAAGACTATTCCAAAAATATGGCATCAAACCTATTGTTTTAATTGGTGGTGGTACAACCAAGATTGGTGATCCAACCGGTAAAGATAAAGCTAGGAAAGTTCTTACGGACGATGACATCAAGTGTAACATGGAAGGCATTAAAAAGTCGTTATCCAAATTTATTGCTTTTGGTGATGGGGCAACAGATGCCGTGATGTTGAACAACGACGATTGGCTATCGAAATTAAATTACCTGCAATTTTTAAGAGATATAGGTAAGCATTTTTCTATCAATCGGATGCTTAGTTTCGAAAGTGTCAAATTGCGCTTAGAAAGAGAACAAAATATGAGCTTCCTAGAATTTAACTATATGATTCTACAAGGTTATGATTTCTTGCATTTGAATCAACATAATGATTGTTTTATCCAATGTGGTGGTTCTGACCAATGGGGGAATATCATTAACGGAGTAGAGTTGGTTAGGCGTATTGAGAGTAAGGAAGTATATGGTTTAACTACTCCTTTGATTACTACAGCATCTGGTGCTAAGATGGGTAAAACCGAAGGTGGAGCAGTTTGGTTAAATGAGGATAAATTATCTTCTTATGATTATTACCAATTTTGGAGAAATACAGAAGATGCAGATGTTTTCCGTTTTATGAGATATTTCACGGACATTAATTGTGATCTAATAACCAAATACGAAGCCGACGAATCAACCAATATCAATGATTACAAAAAGCTTTTGGCTTTTGAAGCTACAAAGATGTGTCACGGTGAGTTCGAAGCTAAAAAGGCAGAGGAAACAGCTATAAACGTCTTTGAAAAAGGCATGATTGAAGGTGTAGAGGAGTTTTTCTTAGACAGGGCTATGTTAAATGAAGGTGTTCCAGTTTTTCAATTATTGGCTCTTTCTGGTTTAGTGGAATCAAACGGGGCTGCAAAAAGATTGATAAAAGGTGGTGGAGCTAAACTCAATCAAGAAAAAATTCATGATGAAAATCAAATTGTTTCGTTGGCAGATTTTGGAAAAGAGGGTATAACTATCTCCAGCGGAAAAAAGAAGCATCTTAAAATATTACTGAAGTAACCGAATTTTGAGGAATCAAATGAAAATTGAAATTGAAGCTAATTATAAACCTTCTGAAAATGAAGAATACATGAACCCCAAGCAGTTAGAGTATTTCCGTAGAAAGTTGCTTGCTTGGAAAAGTGAACTGTTGGAAGAGGCTCAGGAAACTATGGATCATTTGAGGGAGGAGAATTTAAATGAGCCTGATATTAATGATAGAGCTTCAGCTGAGACTGAGACTGCGTTTGAGCTAAGAACTAGAGACAGATATCGTAAATTGCTTGAAAAGATCGATCATGCAATCGAGCGTATTAATAATGATGATTATGGTTATTGTGAAGAAACAGGAGAGCCTATTGGTATTGCTAGATTAGAAGCTAGGCCAGTTGCTACCCTTTGTATTGAAGCTCAAGAGCGTCATGAAAATTATGAAAAAACTCACATTGATGCCGATGATGAATAGAAATTTATAGGTAAACAAAATTCTTGGAGCTCGCATGTCGTTTGCGGGCTTTTTTTTTATCATTTTTACTCTGTCACAACTCTGTAAATGAAATTAGTTCTATGACATTTAAATGTATAATTTCGCATATCTGACAATATTTTTATTCAAGGAGTTGCGCTTAGGAGTGACTAGGCAATCTGTCTCGAGAAAGGTTTTGCACCTAGTAGACTATTGAATTCGATAAGCAAACTAATAATCACCAACAAATATTGCATTTCAAGCTTCGTGAGCTGCTATTACCTCATCGAGGGATCCTTGCGCTATAATAGACCCTTCTTTCATTAAGATAGCTTTGTTACAAAACTCTTTTAAAATCTGATTATTATGTGATGATAGAATTAATATCTTAGCTTTTTGCATTATTTCTTTCGTACGAGAAGTTGCTTTTTTTAGGAAATTCTTATCCCCAGCACCAATCATTTCATCCAGAACCAAAATTTGAGGTGTAAAAGAAGTTGATACTGCAAAAGAAAGCCTTAAAGCCATACCTGTAGAGTATGCCCTCATTGGCAAATTAATATATTCTCCTAATTCAGAAAAATCGATAATCTCATCCATTTTTGACTTTATCTCTTTAAACGTCATTCCCATAAAAATACCGCGCATAATAATATTTTCATAACCAGTAGCATCTGGTTCCATGCCGAGTTGTATGTTTGTAAGCGATGATACTTTGCCATCTACTTCTATGCTTCCATGAGTAGGCTGGTAAATATCAGAGATAATTCTTAGTAAAGTGGTCTTGCCGGCTCCATTATGGCCTAACACGGCTAAATTATCGCCATCATTTAATTCCAAGCTGATATTATTTATCGCTTTTACTGTAGGTGCTGATTTAAGTCCGTGAGCTATTCTACCACCAACATTTTTTAGTAGGCTATTTCTTATAGATCTGGTTTGAGCATCAAATATTGGATATTCCAGTGATACATTATGTAGTTTTACGTAAGCCATGATCTATACCCAAAATGATATTCTATTCAGACATTTTCTCAGAAATAAGAAAGTTATCATATATCCGAAAATAGTTATTCCGACAGCTACTAACCAATATGACGGATCTGGAGCTATTCCTAATATTGAATCGCGGGTAATTTTAATAAAAACATTGAAGGGATTTAATAGCATATATTTATGTAAATGTTCGGGTAGCTGTTTGATCTGCCACATGATAGGTGTTACCATCATAATTATCCCCATTAGTGCATCTAAAAGAGGTGGAATATCCCTGAATCGTGCTCCCAAATATCCTATAATTATTGTGATCCACACAGAGTTTAACAAGATAAGGAAAAATGCAGGAACAGCAAAAATTATGTAAGAATTGATTGATACCTTGAATAGAAGAATCACGATGATAATTACAGGTATGTTGTGTAGAAATGATAGCAAGTTTCTTAAGCTGTTTGAGTATGCGTATATTGATTTTGGGGAGGGTAACTCAAGAATGAAACTTTTTTCAAGGTAATAATATTTGCAGCCATTAGTTATAGTTGAAGAAATAAAGTCGTATAAAATTTTGCTAATAGCTAGGTAAGGCAAAAATTCTACCACTGGGACCTTGAATAGATAAGCCCATATTAAGCCAACAAAGGTTATATAAATAGCAGTGGTTATAGTATGCCATAATTGACCAAATTTTGATCTTTTATAACGTAATTTGATTTCTTTACTACCCAAAATATACCAGATACGCCAATAGCGTAAACCAAGTAAAAAGTCGTATAAAACATTCCCAAAAGAGCATTTTTTTGATGTCTTAAAACTATCAATAAAATTAAAAATTTTTTTCTTTATTAGATTCATCACTGGGAAAATATTTTTGATATTATGCTGTTATTATAAGTTATAATTCGTTTATTTCAATCCTAAGCTTATTTGCTTGGTTCAAGGATTTTATGTGGCGGAATTCAACGGAGGGGTATTTTTTCTTTAATTCATGAAGAGTTTTTTTTACCCTTTTATCAAAGACCCATAAGTATTTTATCAAGCTCCAAGAAATTTTCTCTGGGCAATTTGGTGCTCTGTCATCAATGAATGATTTATCAGTAAATTGCCTTTTGATCGCCCTATAGATGCATGTGATCCTAGGAAGATCAAAATAAAGACACAAGTCAGCTCTCTTATATCTCATTTCTAACGACTTTATGCTATTGCCATCAATAATCCATCTTTTGTTATTCACAATGTTTTTTTGTAATTGTAAAAACTCTCTAGTATCGCGCTCGACCCAATGGTCGGTGTAAAAAATTTTATCCAGATGAAACAAAGGAATTTTGGTTTTTAAGTGCAAATCAAATGCTAAATGGGACTTTCCGCTTCCAGGTCGCCCAAATATCATAATTCTGTTTGCTTTTCCAATATGCATATGTGTGTTGATTATCTTAATAAATAAGAAATATATAGCACTATAGATTTTTCTCAAGTAGCATCTAGCGTAAAGGGTAAAAATGGGGTCAAGTTGTTTGCAGGTGATGGTAAAAAAAGCTGGGTAAATAGGTTACTATCTAGAAGAAATAGCCGTTTAAGAGTGAGTCAAAGTGAAAATATCTTCAACCCTGATCAGCTTCAGGAATTAAAAACATGTATGTATCAGATTAAAACGCTGCTTGTCGCAAAAGTTAGTATTGCTAGAATCCAATTTCTATTGAATGAATTAAGAGTAAAAATGCAATCTGGTTTGGTTCATAATTTACAAGGAGGAGGGAGGCTAATCAAGGAATTTAGAGAAGTCGAATCACAGATTGAAATAGTTTCCAAAAATTCTCAACCTTCTGTAAATAATAGCAGTATTGTTGATATTATTAAAAAGCTTGAAGAGCAGAGCGGAGAGAATAAGAAAATACATGAAAATCTTCTCTCAAAATATTTAGTGGTGATGAAATCACCATTGTTACAGGGTTCTTTTGAAAACATAGATGAAATTGAAGCTAAGCAATTTCAGCAGATGAAAGTTTTTGTTGAGGTGTATAGGGACGTAGAGGATTATTATAATTCTTTATTAGAGGAGCAATCTATAGCTAGTCATTTAATTGAAAAAGCTGCTGAATTTCCAGAAAGGCATAGCGAGGTTGAGGTCCAGATTTTAAATAAGAGGTTGGAGCTTGTAGAAAGTGAAATTGCTTTTTTACAGGAAAGGAAAGGAAATCTGGTGTCAGCGACATTTGAAAAGGAGTTGTTAGAGAAATCTACAAACCTATATAGCAGGGTCACTACTATGGGTGACATGGCTTACAAAAGCCAGGAATGTAAGGATTTTGCGAGTGTTTTTTCTAAGAAAATTATACAGAAATCCGAGCTTCCAAATATCAATATGAAATTTTCTTCCAAGTCAAATTCTTTATCAATTTAGAAATGTTTTTGTTAACTCTTTCTTAATATTCTTATCCTACCATCATAGTCCTAATTAAAATGGTTTTCTTAATGATCGGTAAAATTATAGCTTTTACAATGATAAACTTTATGTTTGTGTTGTTTATTCTTTCTCTTGTAATTATTTGGTTTAAGTTCAAAGCTTTACCAAAAACTGCATCGGAGCAAGATAAATTAGACATAGCCGTAAGGGTGTTCATTGGTATGTGTTATGGTGTTTCTGGGATGTATGGGTATATATTTCATGTGTTTTTTCCTCAAACTAGTGAATATATTGGATGGGCACCAAGTCCATTCCAGTTTGAAATTGGTGTTGCGAACTTAGCTTTATCAATAGCTGGTTTATATGCTTGGAGGGCTAAACATGATGTGAGCTTCTGGAGTGCTGTAGCAATTTTTGGTGGTATATTTTATTTAGGCGCAGGTTATGGGCACATAAAGCAAATTATTATTGCTGATAATTGGGCTCCTGATAATGCTGGCACGATATTATATACTGAAATTTTAATCGCACTATTAATTCCATATTTAATTATGAAGTATAAAAAGTTAAAAAAATAATTATTCATAATTACTATAATTATGAAAAGGGGTTAGTTATAACCCCTTTTTTTATTTGAGAATCGCAAAAATTAGTTTAGTAATAATAAAAATTTACAGTAAATCAGCATATGATAAGCAAACAAGATGCACTTGATAAGCTTAGGTCAGAAGGATATCACATATCAAGAAATAGGTTTTCAACCAACTATTTCAAAAGCCTCAAATTTAATATAAAAACCCTTTTTGATATTGGAGTTAATAAAGGTACCCCAAACCTCTATTCAGCATTCGAGAATGCTAAGTTAGTATTGATTGATCCTCAAAAACTAGAGCTAGATAATTTAGAGGATTGGCAAAAGAATAAATATGATATTGAATTTATTCACGTAGCTTTAGGAGAGAAGAATGAGTTTAGAGATTTTTACAAGAGTGATATTTCCGCTAGAAGTTCTTTCTTGAAAAGAAAAGATTTGCGTAAGAAAAGGGAGATATTTACGAGTGAGAGTGTAGAAGTTATAACCCTAGATTCACTTGTGCAAAGAAAAAATTATCAAGCTGGATATGGTTTGAAGCTAGATGTTGAGGGATATGAGCTGAAAATATTGCAAGGAGCAGTAGAAACCTTAAAGACAGTAGAATTTATTATTCTCGAAGCTTCGATTAAAGAAAGATTTGAAGGTGGTGCAAAATTTAGTCAATTGGTTCATTTTCTAAGCGCTCATAATTTTGAATTGTACGATATTTTAACTCCTCTTATAAAGCCTCCAACTGTAATTGATTGTCTCTTTGTGCCAAAGAATAGTCACTTGCTAAATATATAGGTGCATGATGTTCACTGGAAGAGCTGTGATTCTAGACAAAATTTGGTTTTTCACCTAGAATATGTCTTGAGTTAATTAAGGATTCATAAAATGGACTATTTCGATCCTGTTCTGTTGGCCAGAATACAATTTGCATTTACTGTAAGCTTTCATATTATTTTTCCGGCATTTACTATTGGTTTAGCTAGCTACCTTATGGTGCTTGAAGGACTGTGGCTGAAAACAGGTGAAGTAAAATTTAGAGATCTATATAAATTCTGGGTCAAAATATTTGCGGTAGCCTTCGGAATGGGGGTGGTTTCTGGAGTGGTGATGTCGTACCAATTTGGTACAAATTGGTCGATGTTCTCTGACAAAACTTCCAACGTTTTAGGTCCTTTGCTAGGATATGAGGTGTTGACTGCATTTTTCTTAGAGGCATCATTCTTAGGGATTATGCTTTTTGGCTGGGGAAGAGTAAGTAAAAAAATGCATTTTGTTTCGACCTGCATTGTGGCTATAGGTACTTTGATTTCGGCCTTTTGGATATTATCAGCAAATAGCTGGATGCAAACACCTCAAGGGTATGAAATCCTAGCTGATGGTAGATTATCTCCAACAAGCTGGCTGGAGATTATTTTTAATCCATCCTTTCCATATCGCTTTGTTCACATGATAACGGGAGCATATTTAACTACAGCTTTTGTAGTTGGCGGTGTAGGTGCTTTTTATTTACTTAAGAAAAAATATGAAATTCATGCTAAGACCATGCTTAAAATGGCAACATTGCTGATATTCTTTGCTGTTCCTTTCCAAATATATGTTGGTGATCTGCATGGGTTAAATAGTTTGAAATATCAACCAGAAAAAGTAGCTGCAATGGAAGGTATCTGGGAAACCGAAAAGCCAGCTGCTCTTAGAATTTTTGCTATTCCAAACCAAAAAGAAGAAAAAAATCTATATGAGGTAACAATACCAAAACTTGCGAGCATCATATTGACTCATAGCGAAGATGGTGAAGTTAGAGGGCTGAAGAGCTTCGCTCCTGGTACTATTCCTCCAGTGGTGTGGGTGTTTTGGTCTTTTAGGATCATGGTAGGTATCGGTTTGCTTATGCTTTTTGTTGGGATAGCGAGCGCAGTTCAATATTATCGTAAAAAGCTTTTTACAACAACATGGCTTAAAAAATTATGGGTTATGATGGTTCCGTCTGGTTTTATAGCAATTTTGGCCGGATGGTTTGTAACAGAAATAGGAAGGCAGCCATATACAGTATATGGTGTACTAAAAACTATGAAATCAGTAACTCCTGCAATTATTGGGCCTCAGGTAGCATGGTCACTTCTTGCGTTTGTATTAATTTACGTTTTTGTATTTGGTGCTGGGATGTATTATATGGTCTCTATGATAAGAAAAGGTTTAATAGTAACTAAATCGGATGAGCAAATGTATAAACATAGTAAGCAAGCATATGTTATTGAATCCACAAAAGGTAGGTAATTGTCATGTTAGATTTTTCAAATTATATAGATCTTCCTTTAATTTGGGGTATTTTAATTGCTACAGCAGTTTTCTTATATGTTTGGTTAGATGGATTTGATTTGGGGGTTGGGATTTTGTTTCCATTCGCGCCTTCAGATAAATGCCGAGATCGAATGATGAATTCCATAGCGCCATTTTGGGATGGTAACGAAACATGGCTAGTCCTTGGAGGAGGGGGGTTGTTTGTGGCTTTCCCTTTAGCATATTCAATATTATTGCCGGCTTTTTATATGCCAATCATCATGATGTTGCTTGGATTAATTTTAAGAGGAATTGCATTTGAATTTCGTTTTAAGTCTGAGAAAAATAGTCACAAAAGGCTATGGGATTATATCTTCCATTTTGGTTCTACGGGTGCCGCATTTTGCCAGGGGATTATTTTAGGTGCCTTTGTTCAGGGGGTGGAAGTTGAAGGCCGGAGTTTTGCTGGTGGGCCTTTTGATTGGGCTACAGGTTTTAGTATGATGACAGGTATAGCTGTGGTTTTTGGTTATGCATTATTAGGATCGACCTGGTTAATCATGAAAACTACAGATGTCACTCAAGACTGGTCTAGAAAAGTTGGAGCGTATATATTGATTCTTGTGGCAGTGTTTATGGCACTGGTAAGTATGGTTGTGCCTTTACTGGATAATAGAATCAGAGATTTTTGGTTCTCAACTCCAAATATGTATTATTTATCGATTATACCTTTACTTACTGCTATCGTATTTGTAGTTTTGTGGAAGGACCTAAGGGATTCACAGCGTGAATATAGACCTTTCATCTGCACGATGTTATTGTTTTTGCTGTCTTATATTGGTTTTGGTTTAAGCTTGTTTCCTTGGATTATTCCTTATAAATATGATATTTGGCAAGCTGCAGCATTTGCTCCTGGCTTATCCTTGGTATTAGTAGGTGTGGTTATATTTTTGCCTGTAATTTTGGCATATACTGCTTACTGTTATTATATTTTTAGGGGTAAGACCGATAATGAGCACACATATTAAAAGCTTATTTGCTAAAGCTATAAGCAACAGAAAAAAGTTTCTGGGAGCTAAGCCAAAAGAATGGTTATGGTTTTTTGCTTTGTGGCTATTTGGATTATTTGCAGTTTTAACCCTTACATATCCAATAAAATTTCTATTCTCCTTCTTGAAATAAGTGAGATATTTAACCATCCATTGATGTTTCAATTGCAGGCCTTTCTGCTGATTTTAGATTAAATTTTTTATTGACATTGCCTTTGATAATATGGTTATATGAAATTTAATGCTAATAATTTTTTGCCATATCTTGAGCAAAGAATGAAGAGTATAGGGGTGAGTCGTCTACAACAACTATTTTGAGGTTTTTATGAAAAAACACATAACAACATAAACTTTGGGAGTAAATATTCCCGCCGGTAGGGGGTATTCATCCGATTCACTGCAGATAGCACCAGAAGCATGTTTCAATATTTCTTCTACAAAAATATCAGGTCAGCAGGCATATGCGCAATTGGGAACCGCTATGTCTTTTTCTGAAATGCAAAGCGAATTGAAGATTGATGTAAGTAGCAAAGGTGGAGTTGGAATGTTTTCAGCCGGTGCTGAGGCGACATACATGAGATCTATGGAGCAAAAAGATTACTCTTTATCTTTAAACTATTATACATATTCTTCTGAAAAAGTTTCAGTAAACATAGCTGGTTTTGGTCAAGAGGCTCTCACTTCAACAGGACAAAGCTTTTACCAGGATGGCAAGAATCCATATTTTGGATTAATATGTGGTGATAATTATATCGATTCTTACGAGCAGGGAGGAATGCTTATTATGGGAATTAATGTAGAATTTGCTAGTCACGCAGAAAAAGAGCAATTTTCGGTAGGAGCATCAGGCTCGTTTGGTGATATATTTAGTGCAGCTGCTACGATTAGTAAGGTCGCAAGTGAGTATAATTTAAAGGGTTCGGTGTCTATGCAGGCATACCAAATTGGAGGTAATCCGGCAGAAATCTCAAATATTCTAAAAGAAAGCAGTGACGGAGATTATTATGCATTAAGTTGTAATCTTAATGCTATTAGTGATTGTCAAGATGCTGCAAGTGGAATGCTCAGCTATGCAAAGTATAATTTTACTGATCAGATATCTTACCCTCATAACCAAGGGCTTGCTCCATTTGGGGTTGGGAATGTTGAATATTTGCCAATTGAGTATATTGGATTAACAACGCCATCGTTAGTTAATCAAACTATATTAGATGATAGAATTACTCTGGCCGATAGTTTGGTTGAGAATAGGTATTATGTCCAGAAGTTCCATGAACTAGTTGATACATACCCTGTGAGCTGGAATCTCACCAGTAATTTTTATCAAAAATCACAAGTCTTATATAAACAAGCTCAACATAATGTGGATAGTATCATGAGTTCTTCAAACCCTGAGAGAGGGGCTTTGGGTTGTTTCGATACACCTACAGAATGTCATATTATAACGAAAAACATAATGCAAACTTTGCAACCCATTAGCCAGTCAGACTTAAATTATTTAGAAAGAGTAAAACATTATTATGCTGAGCCAGGTGGTAGTGGTGTATTATTGTATCCAAACGGAGATGATGGAGATTGGGCCACAATAAACACTAACCCATCTTCTTGTACTGCCCAAGGGTTTACATATTGCACTATTACACCAGATTATTATGCCATAAATTATGGTGTTTATTGTAGTGATTTAGGTGATACGCGTTGGTATCACTATAATGGAACCTCAACCAATAATGGAGAAACTTATCAAGGTACGCTCTATTATGATGCAGGAGGTTGGTCAATCTCTGAAACAATGACAACAAATGATAACCCATATTATTTCACAGCCTATAATGCTAGTTCCGTAGCAGAAGCAGCAGGAAATATTGAGCATAATAGCTCTGAGATTTAATATTCTTAAGTTAACTTCAGGTATGAATTCTTGGGGCTTGACTCACAAGCCTCGAGAAGATTTCGAGGTTTAACATTTAGAGTTGAGTTTTTTATACAAAGCAAATCGTAAAAGGTACAAAAAAGGGACTTTGTAAGGAATTGTTTGCGATAAGTTAGATAGGAATGATATGGAATTACTTCGACATTAGAATTCAAGAGTTATTAAATAATTTTCTAATGTTTAGTTGGTAAGAGTTATAATTTCGAAGATGGACATATTTCTAGAACTATAATTTGTTGTGGGAATTGGTAAAGTTTGTAAAAAAACTAAAACGGTTTATGAGCTAGGTTTTAAATGAATGATCTTAAAAGAGGATAGAGAGTTTTTTGGTTTGATTTATAAAAAAAATTAACAATATGGCACGGAAGTCGATTAAGTCAAAAAACTAAGTATGTAATTTTAAATTTAAATAACAAGGTATAGATATGTTGATAATAACTGCGAATAAAGTAAGTGATGGTGGTTGGGCTGCAAATGGCGGATACAAGAAGCAACCTCAGCAAATAGTATGGATAATATTAAAGGGGGAAGAAGAAAAATAGATACTCCATTCTACGATTCAAAGTCATTCCATTGGTTATTGGCAAGTTTCGGAAGTAAGTATATTTTTGCAGATATTATCAAAAGATTTGAATTTATATACAACAGAGCAGAATTAGCCATTACCAAACTCTATATATAAATTTGAAGGCAGAGTTTGATTTGCTTGATTAGATTTTTACAAAATCTGTTGGACAAAGCCAACTGGCCCTCAATCCGTGCAGCAGATCCCAGAAATTATATTAGGATATTTTAAGAATTAATTTTTTCTATAACAGGTAAATTATCTCGTATGAGCTTTGCGGAATCCTTTAGTCTTACAAGTCTGTTTTGTAATTTAGGCTTGAGAATTGAGTACTCTTCTCCAAATGCTGTTTTCTTTATATAGTCTAACTTATAATGAAAAGGCTTTATAGACTGCAGCACAATTTTGCTGTTAAAAGTATCAAAAAGCATACTGCCAATATATATCACCTCTCCGCCCTTAACAGTAAAATCTGTTAGCATGGAGGGAGAATTTTCCTCGCGGGTATAAGAGTATCGGATTTCTTGTGTAGAACCACCTATGTAACTAAACCTATAGGTGCCTGGTTCAATAAATTTTAATGTAGGTTTTCTATATGAAAACGTAACGCTCTCCCCATTTCCACCTACTTGTCTCCACTTCACATCACATCTCGTGTTTCGGCTTGTTGCATCCATAAAAAAAAATGCTTTAAACTCTCCCTTCATTTCGCAACTACTAATCACAACCGCTAAATTGCCAGCATAAAATTCAGCTAAATTTTCCTTGGGACTTCTGAAATGAAAGCAACCTGATAAAGAAGACATTATAAATATAATAGAAATAAGTTTGTATGGCTTCATTTAATGACCTTTTTTGAGAATAATTTTTTAAATTTTTGAGCGCGCTCTGAAAAAGAAGCTGGTTCAACAACTAATCTACTTAACAAATATTTTGCACTTTCTTGCAGAATTTGTTTTACCTTCTGTGTTTCTACAATAAATTTCATGGAATCATAAACCGCAAATGATTTTTGGGCGTCAACTTTTAAAGTTCCAATATATTTTACCTGTCCGGCCTTTACATTGACTTTCTTAAAGACAGATACCGCGCCGGGATAGAGTTTATATTTGCCCGTTTCAGATTTATAACTGATAAATTCGTAATTACCCGGTTTTACAAACATAATGTCTATAGCACCACTAAATTCTATTTTTTCACCCTTTTCATTTTTCCATATGGCGGTACAGTTCTTTTCGCCATTCGTCGAAAAAAATGAATTAGTTGAGTGATAGTACCTGCATCCGCTTATAATCACGGCATTCTCTTTGCGTTTTAAGCCTTGGATTTCACTGTCTTTTATATAGTGATGTGTGCAAGAAGAAGTAAGTATTAAAAAAATGATTATGCTGAATATCTTTGGAAAGCAAAAAATTTGTCTCATGTTGCTAATTTGATTTCGTATAAAGCTCGCATCTTAGCTTAAAAATAAATTATGTCATCAAAAAAAGGATTAATAATTGTAGCATTATCCAATAAGTAAGATAAATAATCATAAAAAATGATGTAAATCGTGTCATGATAGAATAGTTATGTCAGTGAGATGTAAATAGCGTGATTCTGACTATAATGTTAAAAATGTTTTTGTGTATAAAGTTCATTAATTTCAATGCATACAGCGTCCAAGAAATGACGTCGATGGAGATAGGCGAGCGAAATATTCATCTGCTGACCATCTCATAGAAGATGGAGGCGTAAAACTTTATTTAGAGAATTGTGGAATACGGAGTGGAGAACGTCTTACAGGTGCGCAGAACAGTCAAATGTCGAAATGGATTAAGCATATTGCAGATTGTGTTGAGTCTGAACCTTCCTGGAAAAATTTCCTTAATTTTTACTTCTATCTATAGGTTGGGTAACGCTTGAGTTTTTTTACATTCTTCTTTTATGAGTAAGATAAATTTGATACAATGCCGTTTTTAGGAGAATTATTATGGAAGCTTTTTTTCTTTTTTTTAAGGCTTGGTTGATTGGCATTGCAATTGCAGCCCCCGTTGGGCCTATTGGCATGCTATGTATACGCAAAACAATGCAGATCGGCCTGATCGGGGCAATTTCGTTAGGGTTTGGAGCAGCCTTTGCTGATGCTATATACGGAATAATAGCTGCTACAGGTTTAACTACCATCTCCCATTTTATGTTAGAGCAAGCAAATCTTATCAAGATGATTGGTGGGGTGTTTTTAATTTACCTTGCATACCGAGAATTTAAAAGTAATGACGATAACACTGCGAAGCCCATCTCTACCAGTAAAAATCTATTGAAATTTACTCTTCAGGTGTTTTTTCTGACGCTTACAAATCCAGCCACAATTTTGAGCTTTTTAGGAATATTTGCTGGAATAGGTGGAGGAGCTTCAAATCTTGGTGAAACCCTGATTATGGTAGGGGGGATTTTTGTAGGCTCAATGAGCTGGTGGCTGATCTTAGGGTTAATTATAATTAAAATAAAGCATAAATTGCCCGTATCATTTATGCAAAATATTAGACTTGTATCTGTGGCTATTTTGGGTGGGTTTGGAATATTTTCTTTGTGGCAGGCATTTTAGATGCGATAATAGCGGAATAGAAAAATACCAATAAAGCTACTAAATGCAGAAAGACAGTAAGTCACTTAGACCGCTACCTTTATTTGATGCCCTAGAATATATACACGATGATTGTGATTATTCCTATTTGGATAATAGTTACAATTTAGATGATATTAAAATGGCTAAGGATTTCTTAGGTGCCTATGTTGGTAGTAAAGGTACTTTTAATTCCTACCGACGTGAGGTTGAGCGTTTAATCCACTGGTGCGCTTTGATTAAGAATATTGCTTTATCCGAAATAAAACGAGACCTTATTGAGGAATTTATTACTTTTTGCCAAAATCCACCAAACACGTGGATTGGGATTAGCAAACCTCCTAGATTTATTGATCATGATGGTGAACGCCTACCTAACCCTGTATGGAGTCCTTTTGTTATCACGCAATCCAAGACCGAAAATAGAAGAGGTCTTAAATTAGACAAAAAGAACTTTCGTCTGTCGCAAGGTTCAATTAGAGAGCTATTTGTTATACTTGGGAGCTTTTTCAACTACTTAATACAGGAAGAATATATTATTGCGAATCCTATAACTATGATCCGCCAAAAAAGTAGGTTTATCAGAAAAACTCAAGGAAAGCCGAAAATAAGGCGTTTATCTGAACTTCAATGGGATTATGTAATAAAAACTGCTAAAGATATGGCAGAGAAAAATCCAGCTATACATGAGCGCACATTATTTATTATGTCATCATTATATTCAATGTATTTAAGAATTTCTGAGCTTGCTGCTAGCGATAGATGGCAACCTACCATGAATCACTTTTTTAGAGATGGGGAAGGGTCTTGGTGGTTTACAACAGTTGGTAAAGGTAATAAAGAGCGTCAGATAGCAGTCAGCAACTCTATGCTAGAAGCATTAAAGAGATGGAGATCCTTCTTGGGGTTATCCTCGCTGCCATCTCCTGCTGATAATACGCCTCTTCTTCCTAAGGTGCGAGGAGGGCAGAGTATTAAAAGTACGCACCATGTTAGAGAGATAGTCCAGAATTGTTTTGATGAAGCTACAAACCAACTGAGACAAGATGGGTTTGAGGAGGAAGCCGATAATTTAATGGAGGCAACGGTCCATTGGTTAAGGCATACTGGTATTTCTGACGATGTGAAAATTAGACCGAGAGAGCATGTTAGAGACGATGCAGGGCATGCATCAGGGGCTACTACTGATCTATATATAGATATTGAGCTTAGAGAGAGACACAAATCAGCTCGAGACAAAGAAATAGAGTGACGTCCTTTATTCACTCCTGTGATAATTCAATTGCCAACAATTCTTAATATTTTATGTAATTTTTAACAACAAAGAGTTTGCGAAAGTGCGATAAGGGTGCTCTTATAAATATTATAAGACTAACTCGGAGGATTACCATGTCAAATTGGATAACATTATGTGAGAAACTAGCCAATGGAACAGTTGTTACGGGGGCCGACTCCAACGTAATAAAAGCTGCTGAAATTAGCTGCCCATTACAAGTCAAATTATTTTCTCTCCCCGGAAATAAAGATAATTTTATTGCTCATACCAAGTTATGTGATTATGTACTTTATTCTGATAGTAATGTTGGGTGTGCCTATTCTGGTGTAGCAGTAAATGATACTGCTCCATATTATACATTTCAATCAACAATATATTATGTTTCTACGATGGTAAATCTTAATGCTCCCACGGTTGAAACACGATATTTTCCTGATGGTAAGCCTGTAGAGCCAATTCCCGTAAACGAAACTAACTATCACACGCAATGGTTGGCTGAAAGTGATTGTATGCCAAGTCAACAATTAGTGGGAATCGATACCGAACCTATGGCATGATTATAACTTGCTAAGCAAATTGTAGAAAAATTAGAGAGAAAATTCAGAACTATTTTGATAAATTATCAGTTGAATGAAACTAGAAGGCTGTTGCGGGTGTGTTAAATCTAAACAACTGGATTAAGAGGTGTTATAGCCTAAAAGCTTATCAGCAAAAAGAAATGGTTAAAAATATCTTCTAAACCAATACTCCAAGTATGTATGAATCGACGCTCGTTGACTCACATATCTTCAAAATCACGCACAAATGCCTGGTTTCTTAGATTGTGCTAATTCTTGAAGGAGATTATTCTTCAGATGCCAATAACCTTTCAGCTTCTAAAGCAGCCATACAGCCAGTACCAGCAGCTGTAACTGCTTGACGGTAAATTTTATCTTGGACATCACCACAAGCGAATACGGCTTTTACGTTTGTAGCTGTGCTATCTGGTTTTGTTACAATATAATTTTCGTGATCCATTTCAATTTGACCTTTGAAAATTTCTGTTGTTGGTTTATGGCCGATAGCTATGAATACTCCGTCAACCTTCAATTCTGTAGATTGGTTAGTTTTAATATTTTTAATCCGTGCGCCAGTTACCCCAAGTGGATCAGTGTCACCTAAAACCTCCTCCAAAACACTATCCCAAATTACTTCAATTTTAGGGTGTTTGAATAAACGATCTTGTGTGATTTTTTCCGCTCTTAATTCATCTCTTCTGTGTATAAGAGTAACTTTACTTGCAAAATTAGTAAGATATAAAGCTTCTTCAACGGCCGTATTTCCGCCACCAACTACTAAAACTGGCTTTCCACGATAGAAAAATCCATCGCATGTCGCGCAACCAGAAACACCAAACCCTTGAAATTTCGTTTCACTCTCAAGTCCAAGCCATTTTGCCTGGGCTCCTGTGGCGATAATTAGCGTATCAGCTGTATATTCATTGCCAGAATCACCATAGCAAGTAAATGGTCGCTTGCTAGTATCAACTTTATTAATATGGTCATGGATGAATTCTGTGCCAACATTTTTGGCTTGCGCTTCCATTTGTTGCATTAACCATGGACCTTGGATTGGATCAGCAAATCCTGGGTAATTCTCTACATCAGTTGTAATGGTTAATTGACCGCCAGGTGTAGCACCGCTAACTAAAATAGGCTTTAAATTTGCTCTGGCAGCATAAACTGCAGCAGTACAACCAGCGGGGCCAGACCCTAATATCAGGACTTTCGTATGAAATTTTTTCATTTATGACTTCAAATTATATGATAGGCTGATTCTATAAAAAAAACGCCTTTAATCAACAAAAATTAACTGCTGAAATTAATAAAATTTTTGGTTATCTATAAAGGCAGCGCGATCTATGCATCCTGTGTTGTTTCATAGCTTCCGTCACCCATTATGTAAGAGCATAACTCGGCATGTTTTTCTGTTAATTCGCCACTACATAGCTCGGCTACTTTATGATCATATTCGGATTTTTGCGACTCATGGCTCATTTGTGCGTCAATTTCACCATCGAGCAGAATTTTTTGTTTAGCTTCCGTCGGCGATTCAGAGCTTCTTGCTGTATATAGGCCTATACCAGTAGATGGTACATACTCAAATTTTTGCGACCTAAAACCCATTTGCACGTCTAGCTCTCCACCAAGCTTAATTTCTAAACCATCGTTAGGTTTTTGTGATTCATGGCCAATTTGCGCATCAAATTCACCACCCAATTTAATTTCAGGATCTTTAACAGGTAAAACGCTGACAGTCTCTAGAGATTTGTTAACTTCCTCATCTGTCTGATGTTCTTCAGCTGTATTTTTCTTTGCTGTGTACTCCTTATATTCATCTTTTGTTTTTTGGTACAGATCTTTTGCAATTTCTATTCCTGTTTCAACAAAACTATCGATTTTGTCAGAAGCTTGTTCAAGTTCGATTTCAATTCGTTTAGCTATATTTTTGGCTTTCTCGCCAGCTTTTTCGACTTCTTTTTTAAGGCCCATATTTATAATTTTTGATTAATTCTTCTATAAATAACATGCTACTTCTAGTGATGCAATATGAATAAACTATCTTTAATTGAAGATAACTAGAACCAAAGGAATATAAAACATAGCTGTGATAGTGCTGAATAATACAGCTGTGGCAACTTTTTCTGGTTTGTTCTTAAGAATCATCGCAACAATCATAACATTCACACCCATTGGGATAAAAGCAGCAATCATCCATAATTTATGAGCGTTTTTATCATAAATATGAAAGATATAATCATCTAAGAAAACGAGAAGGGCGCTTCCTATGGGCCATACAACATATCTAGCTAAAAATGCCATGCCCACAAATTTCAGATCTATTCGATAATTGCGAATTGTAGCAATACTCAAGCCGATTACCATCATGCCAAGGATACTATAAAGGCGCGATATATTTTTGCTGAAAACAAATAAAGGTTCTGGGAGTTCTAATTTAAAATAGGAAAAAATCAACGCTAAAATAAAAGCATAGAGCGTAGGAAGCTTTAATAGTTTTTTTAAGCTTTCTATCTTTGTATGGGTGCCGGCGGCTGATATATAAAAACCTAATGTGTTCTCGTAAAAGGAGACTCCTATAATCATTAGAAAAAACATCGGGTAATATTCGGATGAGAAAAATGTTATTACTATTGGTAGCATGAAATAGCCAACATTACCTGTGCCTGATGCGAGTGCCAGAAGATTGGCAGTGTCATCGTGCCATACTTTTTTTCCTAGAAAATAAAATAACAAGCATATGGAGCATGAAAGAATATAAAAAATAACAGGAATGGCAATTAAGCTGCTGGTTACATCTGCTGTTGAGATGTTATAAAAAAATACGACTGGGTTCACTAAGAAAAAAAGGAAATTTGCTATGCTGAGGCGATCAATATTTAAGACCCTCCCTCCAACGAAGCCCATCATAATATAAATGAAAAGAGGGGCCAAGTTGTTGGCAACCAAACTAAAAGTTTGATAATACATTTTCACTCCATAACAATGTAATAAAAAAGCCCACGCTTAGCATGGGCTTTAAAATGAACTGAAGTGATTAATCACTAGGTCCAAATTTTTTTCTGTCTAGCTTACGACGTCTTCTTTCAGATTCTTCTTCTTTACGCTTTTTCTTCAGAGATGGCTTCTCGTAGTGCTTTTTAAGTTTGATACAACGAAAAACACCTTCTCTTTGCATAAGCTTCTTAAGAGCTCTTAAAGCTTGATCGACGTTGCCAGCATGTACTGTGACTTGAGTCAAATTAATTACCCCTTTCAAAGGTATTAAAGTTAAAATACATACTCAATATAATGAGTTCACTGATTGTACGCTAGATCGCTTAAAATATCAATATTTATGATCTCTAAAAAATTGTTTCCCCATTATTTTGTGTTTTAATTCTAACACGGGATCTCATTTAGGTGTTTGTTAACAAATAATTGTTGAGTCAATAAATATGCTTATATTAGAGGTCTGTTGAAAGTTCTGCAGATGCACCTGACAAGTTGTGGTTAACTTCATCTGTCTGGCATTTCATTCCAGTTATAGCTAAGCAGCTCTTTTGCCAAGGGATTTTACCATTAAATATATTGTATGTGATTTCATCTTGAGATTCCTTGTTGCCTTCGCAAGAAGCTTCGCAAAGCCATTTATGGCTTGTTTTGAGGTTATCCCTAATTCCTTTTTTTTCCCATTGCATAAGATAATGTAAACCTAGAATATGCTTAGCTTTTACTTGATTATATTGAGCTGCATGTTCAAAGGAAAGGATAGATTCTTTGATTTTACCATGACTGAACTCAAGGTAACCTTTCTTCAACCATACTAAGCCAGTTGTATCTGTTTGCGTTGCTTCTGTGTATAATTCTATTGCTTTGTCGATGTGTCCTGCTTTTGTTTCAACTAAAGCATTATAAAGTAGTTCTTTAGTTTCATCAGAAATGGTCGCGTCATATGCCGTGTTTTGTTTTTTGGGTGATTTAGTCATTTTTAATCCTCGGTTGGTTTTTTATAGCATGCAGAACAAAAAATATTAATATATTTACTTTAATTTTTCGTAATAAAGCTAATAAAAAGCCCACGTTTAGCATGGGCTTTAAATTGAACTAACAATTAATCGCTTGATCAACGTTACCAGCACGTGCTTGTGACTTGTGTCAGTTAATTGTCACTTTTAAAGCTATGAAAAGTTAAAAAATACATACTCAAATTAATGAGCTCATTGATTACGTGCTAGATAGCTTAAAAATAAATATCTATGACTTCTAAAAAAGCTGTTGCACCATCATTCTGTGTTTTTTAATTCAAACACGTGGACTCACTTATGTGTATTTGTTAACAAATAATTATTGCGTTAATAAAGATTCTGTTATTAATAATTGGTAGGGAGTCCTGCAGATTCGCCTAGCAAATTATGGTTATCTTCAGCAACAGGACATGTCATTTCAGTTACAGCTGAGCAGCTCTTTTGCCAAGGGATGCTACTACCGCCATATATCATATGTGTAATTGCGTCTTGAGATTCCTTGTGGCCTTCGCAAGAAGCTTCACAAAGCCATTTATGGGCTATGTTAAAATCATTTCTACTTCCACTTTCTTGCCATTGCCAAGTATAATATAAACCCAGCATATGCTTTGCTTCTACTTGATTATATAGAGCGGCATTCTCAAAAGAAATGATCGATTCTTTGTTTTTGTTATGACTTGCCTCAAGGTAACCTTTATTCAGCCATGCTAAGCCTGTTGTATCAGTTTGCGTTGCTTCGGCGCACAATTCTATTGCCTCATCGATGCATCCTGCATCAAATAGCGCTCCAGCCACTTGCAATAATAGTAATGCCTCATTAGTAGTACTAGATGCGGCAGATATTATGTCTTGTTCTTTTATCATGTTTTGATCCTCGATTAATTTTTTTCCATTATAACGTGCAAGATAAAAAATGTAAAGAAATAATTAAAAAATTAATAAAAAGTATTAATATACTCACTTTATTTTTTTGTGATAAAGGTAATAAAAACGAAAAAATGTAATTGTTTTTTGCCGTTACTGCAGACGTTTTGCAGTTGTGAAATTATTTTTTAAGAAATTCCTATGTCATTTAGGAATTTTTTCAATGTTGTTGCTAGTGGGTTTAGGGTGAGATTCAACGAGGGCAGGGGTGGTTTAGTGGCCCTATTAATTGTTTTTAATGTGATTAGTTGGCGAGTTTTAGTTCTTCTGTATCTAAAGATGACTGCTTGTAGTATGTTTTCGTACAGTGCTTGGGTTTTTGTATTAACAAAATTTTTTGGCAATGGATTTGCAGTAAATGTTAGTTTGCTAATCTTTGCGGTTAAAAAATTAATTTACTTTTTGCGAAGTAGAAAAAACTTAATTTCTACAAATAAAAATATGAGTGTGCCAACTTTTAGAAAGTTAGGTGTTTATGTTATTATTAGTCAATAAGCCTTGCAGCAATTTGAATTGGTTCTAAGAAAGTTTTTTTATTATATATCAGCATTCGCGAGCGATTAACTATTTGTTCATTAATGTTGAAAAAGTTAGCATAAAATGCTTAAAAAAAGATTTTTTCAGTTGCTTAAATAGGTGGTGCTGTGTTAGTATTCGCGCGCATATTAACTATCATTTTATTTTGAGGTATCAAATGCCAAGTGGAACTGCAACCCCTAACGAAAATCTAAACAACCAAAACTCCACTTCAACTTATCTTGCATCTCAAGCAGCTGAAAAAATTTTTTGGGCTGGAGAAGTAGCCTATACCCCTTATGCCTACGCCCTAGGAGGTTTGCAATATGTAGATGATCGTTTGAATTATGTAGGAGAACAAATTTATAACTATTCGCCTGAGATTATTCAGGATTTTATAATGGCAGCAAAGCCATATTTTCCAAATAAACAAGAAGTTTTTCTTGCCACTGTACCAACTATATTGGCTGAGATGGTGGGAGAAACCTGGCTTAATCTTGGAAATGATATTTTATCCAAAGAAGTTTTTCGTGATTTTGCTAAGATTTTTGGAATCTTTGCATCAATGGTTTCTGGCACAAAATATGGTGGAACAGATTATGAGTATGATATGGCCAATGTTTGGGCTCAAGTTCTTAAGACCTCATGCAAGGCTTTAACTATTGGTGGAACGTTTGTGTATGGGGGGCCTGCAACAGCTTCTACCATTGCTCCATTGGCGAATATCGTATGTGAGATTCCATCTAGAGCAATGATTTTACTTGGAAGAGAGCAGCAAGAAGAGGGAAAAACAGATGTACCATTTTTTGAGTATGCAGCTGACAAGATTAATTATGAAATTTTAGCTTCTGCTGTAACTTCTACTATGGCTAAAAAAGGTTTTTCTACTTTAACAGGCTTACTTGCTAAGCCTTTAAATATACATGGAAACTCTATAAAGGCTGCTACAGATTTGTCTGAAAATTTATTATCTAGAGTTGGCATCCAGGCGGGTTTAAATCCTTTCGGGCCCAATAAACACATTGATTCTGCCTATCAAACTTTAGAAAAAACTTTCTTAGCAGCACCTTATGCATCACCGGTAACGGTTCCTTTGGTTGCTCATATTGAGGCTGCAGCCAGGACCCTTGGTGGTATGACCTATTCATATATAGCAATACCTGGGTCAAGATTTGGACAAGATGTGACATCGCATCTTACACAGTCAACTTGGAAAAAATATCATGGTCCAGAGCATGAAGCGAAGGGAGAGTTACTGAGAGCGGTTGGTGAGTATGTGGGTTTGCTGAAACATCATGCTACCACTTCTTCTAAAGTTATTATGGATTCTCAAATTCTTCTTGAGGACATAAAAGACTTAGATTTATCAAGTCTTACACACGAAGAATTAATGAAATTGCATGCTAAACTCACAGAGACAATAAGTGTAATAGCAGATGAAGATAAATTATTGCAAACCGCAGTTTCATCAGAGGAGAGTGATAATTCAGTAGTTAGTGGAACAGCTGATGAAAAAAACAAAATTGAAAAAGTTGTTAAGGTGGGAAGTGATGAAATGGCCGAAGCGGTGGCTGCTATGCTTTACAAAGGCACTTCTCCTTCAACAGATACTTCTCTTGGGCAAAAAATTGTAGCGGTAGACGCTTCAGGAAACGTTTATGGTTCTGATGAAGAAGGAGAACAATTTATTGCTGGGCAAGCAGAGCAACCACCTGCTGAAGAAGTTGCAGCATAATTATTGATGGTTTTATAGACTAAAAAAGGGAGTCGTTTTGGCTCCCTTTTTACTTTAAAGCTTCTTTTATTTTTGTAAGCTATTCAAGCAGTTATGTCCTATTTTTCACTATACTTTTTTCATTAGCTAGAGTAAATTACTTGCAATCACATTAAATATGTACATGTCTGATCTACTCAAAAAGAAAAGAACCGAATTTATTGAAGAAGCGCTGAAAGAATTGCCTTTTGCTGATTGGAGTGAAGAGCTTTGTGTTAAAGTAGATGAAAAGCTTGGCTCTCCCAAGAATCAGTATGCTATGTTGTTTGCACGGGGTGTAGCAGATGTCGTTGATTTTTATGAACAATATGCAGATCAGAAGATGATTGATTTGTTTGAGGCGAAAGATTTAAAAGAAATTCCAAGGATTCAAGATAAAATCAAATATGCTGTCAGATGTAGATTGGATAATGGCATCCCAAACAGCAAATTAGTAATAGCAAAAACCTCGAAATATTATAAAAGCTTCAATAATTTTGGAGCAGGTTTAAAGGCGGCTTGGCGAAGTGTTGATTTGATGTGGAAATTTGCAGGTGATAAATCAACTGATTATAATTACTACACTAAAAGATCATTGCTCTTTACTGTTTATAGCTCGACTGCGAGTTTTTACATGGCTGATGACAGTAAAGATAATGTTGATACGTGGAGTTTTTTAGATAAGCGAATTCAAAATGTTATGAAAATAGGTTCATTAAAAAAGAACTTAACCATATCGAATATTTTTGCTAAGTTACCTTTCATCAGACTATTTAAAAACAAAAGATGACCAAAATAAAATATTATCCAGAAGTAAATTCAAATCCGAACTTTGCTGAAATAAGTAAAGAAATACTGCAATATTGGGAAGAAAATAAAAGCTTCCAAAAATCTATCGACAGCAGACCTAAAAAAATTAACGGTCAAGATAATGAATTTATTTTCTTTGATGGCCCCCCTTTTGCTAATGGTTTGCCGCATTATGGTCATTTGCTGACCGGTTTTGTTAAGGATATTATTGCACGTTACCAAACTCAGAAAGGTAAGAGGGTTGAGCGTCGTTTTGGCTGGGATTGTCATGGCTTGCCAGCAGAAATGGGAGCTGAGAAGGATCTTGGGATTAATGGGCGTTTTGAAATTGAAAAATATGGCATTGCTAAATTTAATGATCATTGCCGTAAATCTGTACTGAAATATACATCGGAGTGGAAACAATATGTAACTGGGCAAGCGCGTTGGGTGGATTTTGAAAATGATTACAAAACCATGCAGCTTCCGTACATGGAGTCAGTTATCTGGGCGTTTAAGGAGTTATATAATAAAGGACTTGTTTACCAATCAATGAGGGTTATGCCTTATTCTTGGGCGTGCGAAACTCCTTTATCTAACTTTGAAACTAGAATGGATAATTCTTACAGGCAGAGAGCTGATAAAGCTGTTACAGTAGCTTTTACCTTAAAAAATAAGCCAGTATCGGCACCAACAGGTTGCTTGGCTTATAAAATCGTTGCTTGGACAACAACCCCGTGGACATTGCCATCAAACTTGGCTTTGGCAATTGGTAATAAGTTGGAATATGTGGGTGTGGCTAATGAGAAGAACGAATTTCTTATTATGTCAAAATCTGCTTTTGCTTCTTACAAAAAAGAGTTTGGAGAAGAGCCGGAATTTACCGTAATTCCCCATTCTGAGTTAGAAAATGCAGAATATGAGCCTTTATTACCTTATTTCAAAGGGCATCCTAACAGCTTTAAAATTTTCTTAGCAGATTTTGTTGAAGAAGGAGAGGGAACAGGTGTTGTTCACATGGCTCCTGGATTTGGTGAGGATGATCAAATAGTTTGTCAGCAGCATGGAATAGAGTTGGTTTGTCCAGTCGATAATGCTGGTAAATTTACGCATGAAGTTCCAGATTATGAAGGACTAAATGTGTTTGAAGCTAATGATCCAATTATCATAAAGTTAAAAGAGAATGGCAGCTGGATTAAAACTGAGCAATATCTCCATAATTACCCGCATTGCTGGCGAACAGATACACCACTTATTTATAAAGCTGTGCCATCTTGGTATGTAAAAGTTACTGAGTTTAAAGATAAGATGGTAGCTAATAACCAAAAAATAAATTGGATACCAGGGCATATTAAAGATGGGTTATTTGGAAAATGGCTTGAAAATGCTAGAGATTGGTCAATAAGTAGAAATCGTTTTTGGGGAACTCCTATTCCGGTTTGGATATCCGATAATCCAAAATATCCAAGAATTGATGTTTATGGCTCAATTGCAGAATTAGAAAAAGATTTTGGTGTAAAAGTTGAAGATTTACACCGTCCATTCATCGATACATTAACACGTCCTAACCCAAGTGATCCAACTGGTCAATCAATGATGCGTCGTGTATCAGATGTATTTGATTGTTGGTTTGAAAGCGGGTCAATGCCATATGCTCAAATTCACTATCCGTTTGAGAACAAAGAGAAGTTCGAGGAACATTCAGCTGCTGATTTTATAGTCGAGTATACAGCACAAACACGTGGTTGGTTCTACACTTTGATGGTTCTATCAACTGCATTATTCGATAGGCCACCTTTCATGAATTGTATTTGCCACGGGGTGATTTTGGATGAGAAAGGGCAAAAGCTCTCAAAGCGCTTACAAAATTATGCTGATCCGCTAAAAATATTTGATGAGTCAGGCTCAGACCCGATTCGCTTTTTGATGGCATCTTCTGCTGTAATGCGTGGGCAGGAACTTTTAATCGATAAGAATGGCGAGATGATAAAAGATGTTATTCGCCTTACTATTAAACCAGTTTGGAATGCTTATAATTTCTTCACGCTTTATGCAAATGCTGACGCCATTCAGGCAACTGAAATTAGCGACTCTGATAATATTATGGATAAATATATTTTATCTAAATTATCGCAAACCATAAAAATCATCGATCAGGGACTGAATAATTTCGATTTACCTTCAGCCTGTGAGGCCTTTCATGGTTTTTTTGAAATATTGAATAATTGGTATATTCGTCGTAATCGAGTTAGATTTTGGAAAACAGAGCATGATGAAGATAAGAAAGCCGCATATAACACTCTATATACAATTTTAATTAATATAGCTAAGGCTGGGGCAGCTTTGCTTCCTCTTACACTGGAAAAAATTTATTTAGGGCTTACTGAAAATATATCTGATGAAAATAAGGAAGAAAGCATACATTTATGTCGGTTTCCTTCTGCTGATAAGTTTGTTTATGATGCGGTGCTAGTAGAGGAGATGGATAAAGTACAAGAAATTTGTACTGCAGCCCTTCATATTAGAAACAGAGAAAATGTCAGAATCAGGCAGCCATTAGCAAGCCTAACTATAATTGGTAAGGATTTATCAAAATTGAAGAAATTTGCCAATCTGATTCAGGATGAATTAAATGTTAAATCTATATTTTTTAATGAAAATATATCTGAACATGCTGAGCTAAAGCTTCAGTTAAACTTCAAAGAGCTTGGAAAGCGCCTTCCAGCTAAAATGAAAGATATTATTAAAGCTAGTAAATCAGGTGAATGGAAACGAGATGGTGATTTAGTCGAGATTTGTGGTGAAAAGCTATTAGCCGAAGAATTTGTATTAGCTCTGGATGCTTTTGACAAATCTAATACTGAAGCATTAGCAAAAAATGATGCGCTGGTACTTCTTGATCTTAAAATTGATGAAGGGCTTGCTTTGGAGGGGATGGCAAGAGATTTAGTGAGAGCTATCCAACAGGCACGTAAGGAGGCTGAGTTAAATGTTTCTGATCGCATTGTCATTAATTTGGTGGCAGATAAAAAATTAACTAAAGCAGTTGAGAAAAATCAACATTATATTAAAGAGCAAGTTCTAGCAGATAATATAAATTTTGTTGATAAGATTGAAAAACCGATTATAAAGATCGAAAATAAAATCGAAGAGGAGCGTTTTAGTTTTGGAATCGCAAAATAAGAAAAATATTGCGCTGATTGGAGCTGGGTCATGGGGAACTGCCATAGCAAAAACTCTTGGTAATAATCATAATGTTTTTATCTTAAAGAAAGAAAAAAACTCACTTACAAATATAGATTTGCTACCTACGGCTGATTATGTTTTTGTTGTGATTCCTACCCAAGCTAATAGAAGCCTTTTTCTTGATATAAAAAACAGCATAAATGAAAAGCAAATGTTGATTTTATGCTCAAAAGGTATTGAAAAAACGACAGATTTGTTAGTTCATCAGATTTGTGAGAAAATATTTCCACATAATAAAATTGCAATATTATCAGGACCAAATTTTGCTGTCGAAATTTTTTCAGGGCTACCTGCAATATCTACGATTGCTTGTAAAGAATTAGAGGTAGCGCAAAAAATTGCAAATGATTTATCTACAGAGAATTTCAAACTTTATCCTAGTGATGACATATTAAGTGCAGAGATATTTGGTGCCATAAAAAATGTCATTGCAATAGCTTGCGGGATATCTTCTGGTCTTCATTTAGGAGAGAATTTTAAGGCTGCTATCATCACAAGAATGATTATTGAAATACAAGAATTAATCAAAAATCTTGGTGGGAATATTAATTCCATTATTTCACCTGCGGGAATTGGTGACATCATTCTAACCTGTACAAGTAACAAATCTAGAAACACTAATTATGGTTTGGCTTTAACAAAAAAGAAAGATGCAGAATATCTTAGATCAAATACTGTCGAAGGTTATTATACATTGAATAGTATTTACCATATTGCGCTGAAAGCAAAATTAAACCTACCTATAATCTTTTATTTGTATCAAATTATATATGGTGATACAAAATTATCTAAAAGCAACTTTATTAACGTTATTAATAGCAGTTTATGAATAAGAAGTACAAAGTATTAATTGCTGATGATAATAAGTTAAATCTACAACTTTTCTCAGATCTTTTAAGTATAAAAGGAGTAGATGTTGTAGAAGTTTCTGAGGGCGATAAGGTAATTGAAACTGCCATGAAAGAAAAACCAGATTTAATAATAACTGATATTCGCTTGGGTCAGGTCTCAGGGATAAAATTAGTGCGTGATATAAAAAACACCAAAAACATCTCAGATATTCCTATTATTTCTATTACTGCATATGTTACAGAGCAAGATAAGCACGCATTACATTCTCTAGGCTGTACTGATTACTTGTCTAAACCAGTTTCTATGAATGATTTTTATGCGGTGATTGGCAAATATATTGAGCTTTAAATTTTTTAGACCCTTTGCCGATAAATAATTGACATCAAAGCTCCAAACAGGGACAATTTATTAGTTCGCGTATTAATACACATAAATTTTTGATGTCAAAATATATAACAAAATATCTGAAAATTTTAGTAATGATATTTAGCATATTTTGTGCTTACCATCCGTTGGCTGGTTCAGCTTCGCTATTTGATATATGTAAAATGAATGACAACCCACCCTCAATCTCTGCAATGGGTCTTCCATCTAGTGGCGTTTCTGGTGGTAGTCCAGCTGAAACCAATGTTCCAATCGGTGGGAATTCGTCATCAAACAGTACATATGCATGTTGTAGCCCCAATGTGCTAAAATTCTCTAGCCACAATAATCCGTGTCCAATCAATAGTAGTGCCAATCTATGTGAAATGACAACTCTTCCTGTGCCGGTGACATTTTCTGATTGTCCCCAGAATGGTAGCAGAGCAAGAAAGCCGATTAAATTTCAAAGTCCTGCTGTAAATTGTGATATATATAATTTATATGAAAATAAGAGTAGTTATCCAATTCCATTTGGGCGCACCAACACCACAGTTCAATCATGTATCGCAATGCCCAATTATTTCGGTATGGTGATGGATACAATAACAACTCTTGGTTTTGCCGTTTTAATGATGAAGAGCTTTAGCTCGGCTACAACTCAGCATTATAATTCTTGTACAGGAACCGGCCCACCATTGGAAGGTATGTTTCTTGATCTAGAGTCACTTTTAAATGATACCAATTACTGTCCCTCATATATAGAAAAGGAATATTGCCAAAAGATCCTATTGCAAGGCTATTATATAGATGATTCTTTGAATGGTGTATACAATAATGCTCTAGGAATACATAATAACTGTCAGGCTAATCCATTAAATTGTGCCAAAGTCCTTCCTATAGGAAGCTCTTCTACTACATATTATACTACTACAGATCCTTGCAATTCTATGCCCAATATTGATAGACCGGCTTTAGATGGTGATGGTAATATTTTAACTGATGAATATGGACAAACTTTATATTGCCCATATACAAGGTGTAATTTACCAACTACAAATATAGTTGCTCAGTATGATGATAAAAGATTCGAATCTTCCATTTTGATCAGTGACTTTCAAGGAAAAAATGATTATGTGAACTTAGAACCTGGTCAAAAGCAATATGTTGGAGCAAGCCCTTTATTCTTTAAAGGCGTTGGTCTGAAAGGCTTAAAATCTGGTTCTAAAACTTGTATTAGTATGGGATTTACTTTCGGTTATACAACAATAAGTTGCAAGCCTTACCCTACGCCGCTCTTAAACTGGCCTAACTGGAGTTTTTCGTGTGTGAGCCCATCTTGCCAAGTCGGTAATGTCAACATGCCCGCTGGTGGAAATACATGGGGTAACTTTCAAGGTCCAGCAACTTTTGCACCAATTACAAGTAAGGCCATGCAGTGCATCAGTGAGACCATTAGGTCCATCGTTCAAGGTGATAAGAGTAATAGCACATGTAATAGTAATCTATTGCATTTTCAGTTGAAGATGCGTAATGCTATCAAGGCTGCTCTAATTTTATACGTAATAATATTAGGTTTGTCGATTGCTATAAAAGGAGAGCTGCCTAAGAAATCTGAGATGGCTATTTTTATAACAAAGTTTATTTTTGTTATATGGGTTGGAATGGGAACTTTCAATACTGGGGATGATAATAACGTTACCTGCACAGGGAATAGTTGGTGTCCTACTAATGGCTTGGAATATTTATATACAGCCTCTTTGGCGTTAATGGAAAGCCTACCTAACATGATAATGAATGCCACTTGTAGTCCGGAGAATGGAGAGAATTGTTTGTGTCATTACCCGTTAAGCTTATATGCTGAAGATTATTCTTATCTAGCTTTATGGGATGCTCTTGATTGTAGGGTGAGTTATTATCTTGGCTTACACTCACCGACAGGAGGAGGGAAGCAACTTCTTTTAGCCGGAGCTTCTTCTACCATTTTAAGCGGAGGCTTTTTTGGTTTGCTATTCGGTTTGTTATTTTCATTCCAGATAATGATATTATTGTTGATGCTGTGTTTTACGATCTTTTTACTTTCCTTCGTAATCTTTTTTGCCAACATATATATATTATGCATGATCTCTGTCACGATACTGGTCTATCTAGGGCCTATATTCGTCCCTTTATGCTTATTCAAAAATACAAAATCTAATTTTGACTCCTGGCTAGTTTTACTATTAGGTTACTCCTTACAGCCGGCTGTTGTGTCGGCATTTGTAGCAGTGATGATCATATTATTTGACAATATTGTATATGGTGACTGTATCTTTGCAATGACTACCCTGACTGAATCTGGTAAACCTTATTGGGAAATAAAATGTTTGATGGGTGATTCTGGTTGTTCCTGCCCAGAAAGTTGTAAATTTACGATAGGTTATTTTATATCAACAGCGTCTATGGGAATGAGTATGTTATTTACAGGCTGGCCGCATGATCATCCGATATTATTTTATCCGAACGTAAATGCAATAGCAGGAATGGGAGAAGCTGTTATAACTTCCCTATGGCAAGCTACTTTATTTGGATATATATTTTACTTTTTCTCTAAACAACTCGCAGCTTTCGCTGGTGATTTAACAAACAGCTCTGACTTAGGGAAAGCGGCGATCAGTCCTACAGCTATTATAGATAAAACCGGTGATGTGATCAGGATAGCTGCAAAAGCTGCTTACGCTTATGTAACTGGTGATGCTTCAGGATTAAAGGAAGAAGGGGAGAAAGTTGCGCGTGAGGGGGTTGGACAAGTGCAGTCAGTTGCAAACAAACCTAATGCTAGTTTAAGCGAAGGAGCGGTATCCGGACTTAAAGCAAGTGTAGGAGGAGGGGGTGATGATGATGGAGGATCAGAAGGTTCTGGTGGAGGTGATGGTGCAAGTGGTATGGCGGGTACGGTAACTGATGCAGATCCTGCTGAAGCAACTCCTGCCACAGATGATTCTGGAGCAGGAGCCGGCGCAGGTGCAGGAGCGGGTTCTGATGCAAGAGGATCTACACCAAGATCTGGTGCATCCTCCGGTGTAAGCAGAAGGGCGCCTTCGTCAGATAAATAGATTATTATTGCGATGTCTTGGAGTTATATAGTTGGATCATTTTTTTAACTGTTTCACCAATCTTGAATTTGTGATCTGCTATTGAAGATATAGGAGTAATTCCAGCTGCACTACCAACAAAAAAAGCTTCTTGATAGTTAGATAAATTAGTTAACTTGATCCTTACTTCATTGACATTTATATTATTCTCGGTAGCAAGTTCAATTATTGTTTGCCTGGTTATTCCATTTAAAAAGCAATCAGCAATTGGGGTATATAACTCTCCATTTTTAACTAGGAATAAATTCGCGCTCGAACCTTCGGCAATATAGTCACGATGATCTAATAAGATGGCGTCATCAAAACCCTGAGCCATTGCCTCATGCTTTGCTAACGTATTTATGACATAGCCACCGCCAACCTTAGCTTGATAAGGGAAGGAATCAGCTGAAGGTCTTTTCCATCTAGATACACAAATTTTTAACCCTTTGCCAGCTTCTATATTGAAATAATTATTAAAAGGCCAAACAGCAATTAGTAAATGTATGCTAGAGAGGTTAGCAGCAATGGTCATTTGCTCACAGCCACGCCATGCTAAGGTCTTCATATAACCATTTGTTATATTATTTTTTATAACCATCAGTTCTTTAGCTCTAAAAAGCTCTTCCTTACTTACTGGAAGCTTCATATCCATATATTTTGCTGATTCAAAGAATCTATCTATATGTTCCTGAGATTTGAATATTTTGCCATTATAAACACGCTCTCCTTCAAATATTGAACTCCCATAATTTAATCCATGATTTAATACGTGAATTTTTGCATCTTTCCAATCCACAATTTTATTATCTAGCCAAAGATATCCTTCTTTTTGGTCGAATGGTATATTAGAATTCATATTTCTCCATGTGAATATTTGTGTCCGGAAAGTACATCTTAATCATGAAATTTGCAAATAATCATTTCCATAATAAAGAAAGCCGACTTAACAATTTTTTAATTATTTTAAAATATCCTACATGAGAAATATTTTATTGAAAGAACATGAGCTCAGAATCACATCCTCTACCACCCAATTACCTATATACAATGATGAAAGGTAATAAAGATACCACTAAGGGAAATATACAAACTTATTTGAGTGCAGAAGATCTTACGGCACAAAAAATCGAGGATCAAAAAAGTGCAAGCACAAAGGCTATCAATCAGTTATCTCTAGGGTTTGGAAAATCCACACCAGAATCAGATCGTAAAAAAACCTACTCGAGTCTTATTGAAGAAATTGAAACATTAAAAGAGAATAAAGCTGGAATCTTGAGAATAGTTTCACCTCATTCTCATACTGATGGTAGTAGAGATTTAATCCGCGATGCTAGATTATTAACATCTGACCCAGACAGTGATTCACCTGAAAGCTATACTATTAATTATATTAATATGGCCCGTGCTTCGGAAATGCTAATTGACGAAGCAGAAAAAGCTAATCCCACAAAAGGATATGGTGACTTCAGGCAAAGAATTAGAGAGAGAGTAAAGTTAGTTGCGCGCTCCATAACTTCGGGCGATGAAAAAATTGATCATGATGTTCTAAAGGAGCTTACCAACGAATTAATAGAAATCATCGGGAGTGTTAAGAATGATAAAGGAAATGCAATATTTCCTGATCCTGCTGAGGCTTTAAATGATGCTAAAGAATTAGCATCTCTTGATAGTCCTCATTATCATATTTCAACAATTACAGATATTGAGGGAAATATAGTTGTTGAGAGTGATGTAATGGCTCTTGGCTCTACTAAAGAAATTAGAAGTGAGTTTCAGAAAATAGCTGAGGATGACATTAGAGGCTTGACTTGGTTTACTGAGATGAGGGAACCGATGAAATCTCTTGTAAAAACCTATGCTAAAAAATTTATAGACGGACGTCATATTATACCAACTCAGCTCAGCAATATAATTGGTATAAGAAACACCTATGCCAAATTAACTATGGTAAAGAAAAAGGATGAAAAGGATGGAGGGGCTGAATTAGAGACTATATTGGACTCTATGCATTGCGGTTCACCTGTATTTTTAGGTCCTGGTGGCTCAAAAAAGGCTGAAAAATATACTGCAATGACAATGAGGCAATATCGAGAATTATTGACGCCAGACGGTGATATGTCGCAAGTGGGTTTTTGTACGCTTAATTCATCAGGGGGAGAATCAGCTGATCGAAAAATCGTAAAATATATCCAAAAAATATCTAAACAAATTGGCGCAGCTTTTCATGTTTTGCCAATTAATATTTTCCGTTATTTCTCGAGATCACATTATGGAGCAATCCAAGATGGTCTGAAAGATATATCTAATTTAATGGAAAAATTAGGACATAATAAAATAGCTGAATTTTTAAAAGAAGGTGATCCCAGAAAACTAAAATATTTATATTTATTGAAAGGAAATGATAGGCAACTTGCAGCTGAAATTGAGCTAAAAAACATAGAAGATCCGAAGTTAAGAAGAATCATAATTCAGGCTTTGGAAGTTAAAAGTTTATTAGAGCATGGTGGGCCTCAAAAGAATTTAGAAATTGCCGCAAGGCTAACTAATATCGAATATTCAGCTAGAAAAGGTGTCTTATTCACTCTGGGTAAAAAGTATAATATTAATCTAAAAAATATAATTAATTCTGTAACTTTCTGTAAATCAGGAAAAGATCGGACTGGTTTGAAAGAAGTTTATGCATCCACAAAGGCGGTTTGTGATGCTTTAGATGTGGCTAAAGATAAAGTTACAGAAATCTTCTATAAAATTGCTAGATCCGGTCATGCTCAGACGCTTGCAGGCAGGCAAGGGGGCACTTTTGGATGTCATGGCCTTAAAGGAAGCACTAGATCGGCTATGCCAAAAAGATTTAGACATTTTAGTAACAAGCTTTTTTTGAGAACGGCTGATTTTAACAGGCTTAAAAAACGTAAATCTAAAAAAACTGTAATGGATAAATTAATGCGGATGCAAAAGGCTACGAGCCACGAAAGAAAAGGAGAGAAAGAAGTGCCTTCCCGTAGTTATAGAAAAAGAGGTATGTCTCCAAGAACTCGAAAATTTCGGAGACAATCAGGAATAAAAACAAGAAGTAGGGTATAAATTATGTCTTCAGCAGTAACAGCACCAACACACAGACAAAAATTAGTTCTAACTAGTATGTTAGTAACCAAATTAAGTGCTCAGTACTTAGCAGGTGATCCAACTGCAGCAGCTGATAGAGAAGACATTCTAACTAGGTGTCACGCTGGTCTTACAGGTCTTACTGGTGATAGTTATGAAGCTGTAAAAGATGCTTATAAAGTAGCTATTGAGCACTTATATGAAGCACGAGATGCAAAACAAGGAGTTAGCAGAACCGTAAAAGGTGATGTGTTAATTCGTGATGCTAGGAAGGCTGGTCCAATTGATAAACATAGTGGTGAGGCTATAGCGGCAAATTATGTGAATTTATGCCGTGCAGCCGAAGTTATGCTTGATGATGCGCTAGATAGAGGTGCTGTACCTGCAGAAATAGATGCGCTTAGAAAACAAACTAGAAAAAGAGCAGCCGAAATAGTTGCAGCCGTGCAAAGAGGTGAAAAGGTTTCTGGAAAAACCTTAATACATCTTACTGATGAAATGTTAAAGGGGCTAAAGGTCCTTAAAGATCGTGAAGGAAATAAAGTTTTTGAGGATGCTAAAAAAACTCTCGATCGGGCCAAAGCACTAACAAATTTAGATGATGATCATCGGCATGTAGTGACTATATCTAAAGCAATTGACAAGGATGGAAAAGAGAGGGCAGTTGTTGAATCGGATGTTATGCTGCAAGGTACTATTCCTGAGTTGCAAGAGCAATTTCAAAAAATAATAGACGGAAATGGTAAAGAGCCAGCATGGTTCAAAAAACTAAATAAAGAACAGCAAGCTTTAGTAAGAAAATATGCTCCTAAATTACGAGATGGAGAAAAAGTTGTTTCCTCACAATTATTTGATTTTGTTCCTGGTCTTAAAAATGCGTTCTTAAAGAGGACGCATGTAAGTAAAGCAGGTCATCCTGGTGAGCTTGAAAAAGTTAGTGAAGTGCTTCATGCAGGTACGCCAGCATTTGCTGGCAAAGGTGATAAAAAAGAAGGTACTGCCCTTGCAGTTAGACAAGCAAGACAATTTGCCCCGGATGGTGATGAATTTACTTTGCATGTTTTAAATTCTAGCGCTAACGAAGGAAGGATAGTTAATCCTCTAAAAGAATATGCAAAAGAGGAAGCCCGGGAAGCTGAAGTAGATTTTGCACCTGTAAATCCGGTCAGACGAGTCTCGCACACAAGGCATGGAGCTACTGATAGAACATTAGATGACTTAACAGAAAAAGTTAAAGGTGCCTTTGAAGAAACTAGCCCGATTAGAAAATATCTTGAGCACGGTGAAACAAGACCATGGTATAAACCGTGGGAAAAAAGCGATAAATCCAAGGCTTACGCATTTTTGGCAGAAGTGGAAAAAAAGGGAGATAAGTCAGTCGGAGGATTAAAAACCAGTGAATTGAGCGCTGCTATAAGGCTTAAAGCTTCCAGAGATAGAAGCATGGGCTTTTTCAAACATAATAATTTTAGAATATCTGCTGATGCATTAGTGGCAGAATTTTCCTCTGCTCTTAAACGGACTAGATTATTATTTTGCAAAAGTGGTAAAGATAGAACTGGCTCAGTTTTATTCAAAGCAGCTTTTTTAGCAGTAGCAGATCATTTAGGTTTAACCTCTGCTGCAAAATCTGGCAATAAGGCAGCTGAGAAAAACATGTCAGAAAATTTACAGTTTCTTGTAGATAGTGGTCACACCCAATATATGGCGGGTGGTCCTGGAGGAACTATAGGAGCATTTGGGGTGAAGCCAGAAACAGCAGCTAGAGCTCCTGATAAAACAATGCGTTCAGTAAGTGATAGACTTGGACTTAAAAGCGCTGATCGTAACAAAGTGAAGAGGCGTAAAAAATTATTTAGATGGTTTGGTCCTAAAAAAGGAGCTGATGCAGTTGCTAAGGGCATCATTGCTAGAACAATAGGAGATGGAGCGGCTCATGCAACTACAACTCATACAACTCCTGGAGCTGGAATAGGAAGAGGTAAAAGAGGTGGTGTTCAAATAAGCTGAAAATAAAATTTTAAATAAATAAGAATAAATTATTAATAATAATACTTGATGTTTGAAAATTAAACTGTTAGTAAAAGACGCAAAAAATTGGAGGTTGTGATGCATTTTTTAAGAAGAATTGGCGAAGGGGTTTCCTTTGCAACAAAATATCTAAACATATTTTTCCGTTTTCATTTTCATCGAATTATATGGGGCCAAACTCTAGCTATCAACGAAATCGATACTACAGTTACAATAGATCAAGCAGCAGCTTTTACAAGACATGTTCCTCTTCATGAAGCTATTTCACGAGATTGGAATCATATATTAATTAGGGCTTTTAGTGCTGGAGTAGCGATAGACCTAATATTTCACAATGAAGGTTGGCAATGGACGGTACCAAGGGTTACAGCTTTTGAAAGGGGAGTTCCTTGGGAAAATATTAGACATGAATGGAATGATTCTCAGATTATGGCATTTTCTTATAACGTGCCTTTACATATAGCCATTTCAACTACGTGGACAACTGAGCAACTAGACGCTCTACAACACAACATCCCGTTTGAACATGTTCGAGATATTTATTGGTCCCAACTAGCTATTCAATTTTTAACTGAGCTAAGGGAGGATGTTGCACGTGATTTTGTAATAGATAATCTAGCTATGATAAATTTTGTTGAAATAATTAACATTATTTATTCTCTGAGAGTAGACGAGGTAGGAGCTATTGCAACATTTTTAGAAAGAGCGTCAGAGAGATTTCAGGCGCTGTCGTTACCTAGTGAATATAGATTTACAAATGAGGATTTTTTGCTTTTTTACGCCCAGTTTTCTGGTCAGATCAATGGGTTATATCAAGGAGCTAGAAATCTTCGTGCTGTTTATAATTTTATAAATAACATTGTGAGTCGTTTTTACAATCAATTAATTGAGAATAGAGAGCATGTTGAATCAGATAGTGATGCAAGTAGTGAATACTCAGAAGCTGTAGAAGTTAGACCTGAAGATTTATTTGATGAAGAGGATGACGAGGGAGTTCCTGCTGGTGTTGTATTAGATTTAACACACGGACGTGCACCAGATCATGAATCTTTCACTGTTGTTGTTGATGTAGACGGAGATGGTGAGGGTTCAGATGAAGCGCAAACCGATGAAGGAGGTTATGTTGAGGCAGAGGGTGGTGCTGAAGGCTCAGCTGCAGTACCAATCGCTGAAAGAGGTGATGCCGCAACTGTAGCTCTTTCATCAGCATTTAGGCCTTATATAGGACGAGCTGCAGCTGCTCCAGAAGTGGAAGGGGAGAGATCTTCATTACGGGCTGGTGAAGATGCTTCACATCAGTCTGAGGGAGAAGCAGCGGCAAGCGGAGGGGCAAGAGCAGAAGATGATATAGCTGAGCAAGCAACTGCATTGTTATTGGGTTCCTCATCTCCCGCTGACTCTTGGGTTATGGTGCCAGAAAGTTTATAAATTAGTATCTAGTATAAAAATATAAAAATATGTAGAATGCTCATTTAAATGACTTAACAAAGATTTTTATGGCACTTCTTCAATTGATATACGCACCCAACCCAATTTTTTCTGCTAAAGCGGAGCCTGTTTCTAAAGTTGATTCAGAGATTCAAAAACTTATCGATGATATGTTTGATACAATGGAGTTTGAGAAGGCAGTAGGGATAGGAGCCAATATGGTTGGAGTGTTGAAAAGGGTTATTGTAGTAAATCTTAAGCCAGATGGTGTTGATCAGAAATATTGTATGGTAAATCCTGAAATTATTTGGAAATCGGATGAAACTCAAACGCATGAAGAAGCTTCAATCTGTTTTCCAGCTATTTCTGCACAAATTACTCGTCCAAAAGCAATCAAAGTAGAGTATCTTGATTATGATGGAAAGCCTCAAACTCTTGAAGCTCAGGATTTCCTTGCGACTGTTATTCAGCATGAAATGGATTATTTGGACGGGGTAATTTATCTCGATCATCTTTCTAAGTTGAAGAGGGACTCATTACTTAAAAAAATGAATAAATATATAAAGCTTCACCCTCCTCATATTCATTCGGCAAGTTGTAATCATTAAATCAAAAAACTTTATAAGAAAAACGCTAATACATATGGTTAAAACAATTTTCGAAAGTTTTAAATTATTTGTATTAGCGTATGTAATATAGCATGTTATCTCTAATTGCTAACAGGTGTTATTTCAAAATGCTGCTTAGATCTGCGGCGATTATCAATAAATTTCATTAGCCAAAAGCCAAATAAAGCAATAAGCATAGCAGCAGGAATTGTTGCTACTCCATAAGTCAGAGCTTTAATATCATTTTTACCACCTAGTAAATCTATCGTGCTGCCCATAACAGTATGCACAACATAGCCAAATGACATAATAATCATATTTGCAACTGCGTTTGTTAAGCTCGCAACGTGCTCTCTAACATAGGTAGAGGCTTTATAGATAACCAAGATTTGATAAGCACAGCAAATTCCAATGATAATAAAGTCAGCGCTAATATAGCTTTCTGGCATCTCAGATGAAACAAGTGCAATGAAACCGATCGCCATTGTAAGCGCACAAAATGCAATGGTTCCTATATAATAACCGCTTTTTTCAGCAACATAGCCAATTAGCGGAGAGCCAATACTCATTCCAATAAAGATCAGAGACGGTAAGCTTGCCGCGATTGTTTCGTTAATTCCATATGCATTCTTTAAGAAAACAGAACCCCAAACATCGGCAAATCCTTCAAGAGGGCCGACCATCATGCCTCCTAATGCACATATTGCAAGAACCCGCTTATTTGTCATTACTTCCTTTATATCTGCTATTACAGAGCTGTCATTCTTAGTTTTAACTTCAGGTACAACTATGTAAGTCAATATAGCTAGAACCAATCCAGCTATGGTAAGTATCTCAACTACGTTTATATAGCCTATATGCTCTGATAAATAATTAACCGGTCCACCGCCATAAATTGCACCCAATAGACCAATAGTAACAGCCCATCCAAGCATGCTTGCAAATGATTTTTCATTAAAAGCTACCCTGATGACTTTAAAAGTTCCAAGGATTGCAGCAGAAGAGCCAATTCCTATAAAAGCTCTACCAATAATAGGTAATACCCAATAATCACTGAAGATAATTGGTAATAGACCTATGACGGTTAACAGGATGCATATTGTCATCACTTTTCTTGGTCCGAATCTATCAAGAGCAATACCTATAGGTAAATGCATGGCTGAATAACCAATATAATATACTCCTGAAAATTGGCCGTATGTTGCAGCATCGAAGTTGAATTGGAGCATCAGATCTTCAAGCATACTACTTGGCATAACCCTAAGTATATATTGGTACGCATAAAAAATTGCGGCAATTGACCATACTGCAAATGCAACTTTTTTCGATCTAAACACTTCAAACTCCTTGAATAAATTATTGAGCTGCTGATTATAGCCAATTAAATTTTAATTTAAACATTTGTTTGATAATTAACTTTCCCATGAGGCAGATTCTATGTGGCTATCACTCCCAAAAGGCTCTATGTATGCTGTACATTGATCTATTGGTGTTATGCTATTTACCTTTTCTAGTAATTCTTCTGATAACCCAAGTTCCTGGATCATAATAGCATCTCCCTTGCCACAAATTTCTACGTCATAAGAACGAATAAACTCCTTAAATTTAAATATAATTGAGTTTTCAGTTAAGTGATAATGAGTATTTATTGGAAAAAGAATGTATAAGTCATCAGTTTCGTCTCTTAAAGTAGAATTAAAAGAGTCAGTAAAATATTGTCTTATATCGCTGTTAGCAAAAAAAGATACTTTATAATCCTCAATTATTTGCTGTAAAATTGGATGATTTGGTGCAGAAGCAATAAAATAATTCTCAATTGGGTAGAAAAAATTGTTATCAATTATGTCATTAACGAAATTAAAATAGTCATAAGCACAAACCTCATGATCAAGTGCTCTTGTGCCATTAAAATTTAGATCATAATATATCCCGCCTTGGCTATTGATGATTTCATATCTTGCGATATCGGCTGCCATTCCCCATTTATTCGCATCTATAAATAAATCGACTAAAGAACTTCCAGTTGCAAATTGGCTATATTCTGATTGTATATTTACTATTTTAAACCCTAAATCTCTAAAAAAATTAGTAGTATTAAAAGAACCCACAATAGAGTTTGTATGGTAAACAAACTCCCAGTCAGTATATTCAGTTTGATTTCTAAAAGTCTCAACCGTATTTTTTGTGATCTCTAAATGTGAGGTTGGCGCCTCTCTGGGGTCAGCTTCATTGGTAAGCCAAATATAATGTATTTTGTGAGGTATTTGCTGATCTTTCTCAAGGCAATCTTCTCTATGATTGTGGAAATTGAATTTTGGCTGAAATTCATTATAAAAATTATAAACTTTTGGCCGAAGAACATGATCCAAAAATCCACTTTCTTTTATGGTAGGTCGTGCTCCATGCTCAAGCAAAAGATTGGCTATGTCTTGACTCGTTGTTATATCAAGAGTTTTTTGATTATATTGATCTGGTTTTGCACCTGCATCAAGAAGTGCTTTGACCATTTTGTAATTATTGCTTTCAGCTGCAGTATCAATTGGACTCCATCCTTTAGTTGTATAAAATGAATCACTATCCGAAAAGTCATATAATTTATATTGATGCAATAGTTCAATATATTCATTATTTCCTAAGTAAATTGCTGCAGCGACTTTTTCGTCGGGTAAATTGTTTAAACTTTGTTGTGAATAGGGAATGTTTACTGGGCTTTTAAAAAATTTCCCTTGAGCGGCATGAATCATTAACTCAAAAGGATGATATAATAAATCAGCGTTATCTATATTCAAATTATAATTATGCTGTAACTGATAATCTGATGAGTCTAGTGTATGTATAATTGCGAATTGCCCGGCTTTATAACTATATTTAGCAAATTCTTCAGTTTTTACATCGATTAAATTTTCTTTAAATCTATCAGTATATCTTTTATCAAATTTTACAACCATGTTTCTCCTTTTAATTCATCTTGTCCTATAAATAAAAAATCAGCAGCGCAAATATTCCCATCTGAGAATTGGTACGGCTGATCTAACTCGTCGTATCTTCCATCAAAAACCAGATTTTTACCATTATGGAATTTGCTGTGAGGAATAACAGCATGTATAAAATTGCTGCTTTGTTCAGATAATAAGTAACTATAAAATCCTTTATTAATAGGTTCTGCTGTTAATTCTGTTGTTAGGTCTTTTTTGTCCCAAAATTTGTAACGCTCCGGATTTTGTATAAATTGATCAATATTTGATCGCGTAATATTTGCTGTTATGGCAACAGATGGGAAATTTTCTTTTGCCGCAAAAAAATTATTTGTTATCAAAAGATCTTCCCATTGATTAGCAAAAAAATCATATCGATAAAGATCCAGGGCAGGGGCTCTGTATAGGTCAAAGCCTATATCTGCATAAAATCCACCTTGAGTTTGGATAATCAGATATCTGAGGAAATCTGATGCCATCCCATAATGTTGGTTTTCAATTAAATAACCTATCCGTCCAAGATCGCCATCACTATCTGATGCCAAATCTTTTATATTTTTGTAATTAACCTTATAACCAGATAGCATTTTGCTTTGGATTTTATCGGGGCAATTGCTCCAAATATTTACATTCCAATTATTATAATTATCTTGCTCTAAGATATTTATATTCTCTACGGTTTTTTGAATTCTATCGTTGTTTATGTAGGTTGCATTACTACAATTAGTTAACCAGATGTGATGTAATTCAGCCGGTATTTTCCTTGTATTATCTGGTTGAGTATTTAGATTCTCAAAAAGCATTTTATAAGCATTAAGTTCAAATGCTTTGTTTTCTTGCTCATTTAATAGGCATTGTTCTTTAGTCATGCTCTCCTCATTGATACAAAAAGACTAATATAAATTAATATTTTAGTCAATTTTATAATTAAACTATTTTAAATAAAACTTCATAATATTAAGTAAACCTTAAACTAAAGATAACAGAATAGTTTTTTTTTATTAAAAAACTTTACAAAATAAGCTTCCATGTTTATAACCCCACCTTAAAAAAGATGTAGAGGTAAAAATTATGTCAAGCGCACCAAGATTAAAGAAGCTTAACACCCAAGATAGTATTATTGCACATAGAGATGAATTGGATAGCATCATGCTTAAGCTTCATATATGTGATGCTTCATACTCAATTTCCGATGAGGGACATTTTGTTATTGAATTAAGCACGATAGTTTTTGAAAGGGAGATTGAGCCAATTATTACAGCATTGCACAATAATAATTATAGTTTTTCGGCTGTTGAGATTCGCTCAGATTATGAGGGGATTGATACACATGTTGGAACATATCAAGTAGTTGACGGAAGGATTGTTGAGTTAGAAAGCGAGGGTGATGAAGTAGCACCAGATGAAGAGTCTGGTGGTGGAGGCGGTGGCGAAGGTGGGGGATATGTCTGTGATCCCAGCTCATCTAATGAGATCTCAAATAACACTGTTGATCCAACAGATGTAGAGCTATCTGGGAGTGATTGCTGCTGGAAATCTTAGTTGTTCTATTATAAAAATTTTTATAACTGATTTTTTATAAAGATTGGGGCGATTTTGCAACCTGTAAAACTCAGCCACTATCATTTTTATAAGATAATAGCTGAGCTTTTTATATGAAGATCTAAAACATGATTTTGAGTAAGATTTTAGCCCTAATAAAGCTGCTACTCTGTTCAAACAACCAGAACTTTTTCAAATACAACAAGATTTATACAACAACTTTTATATTAATATCATTATGTTTTTAGGAATAAATACCCAGTCAACAATGCCTTATGGACAAATCAATATAATGGTTTTATGTAGTTAATTCATCTAGATGAGGGTTTTGACCACTCAAAAGACATGCTTCTGTCTCTGCATGACTGCTTTTGCCAGCTAAAAAATTCTCATCTTCTGATTCGATAGGCTTAGTTTCTTCTTGCTCTGACAGGTTCTCCCAGATTTTTTTCAGCTGAACTTTTTTTGCTTCACCGAGACCACCAGGGTAGAAAACTTCAAACTTCTTTTCACCTATTTCCAAGCCGTCGTCAAATATGATGCCCTTAATCATGCTATCACGCTCTGCTTTTAACTTTTTATGTAAGCGTACAATTCTCGCTTCTTCATATTTCTTTTCTTTACTCACAAGTTTTACCAATCTGCCTCAGGAAGTTGCTTCGAAGTGTAACAGACTCGTTTCACAAAATAAATCTAAATTTGCTATATTACTAAAAAATGGGGATCGCCCACTCAACGCACTGTATCAACGCTAAAATCTTGCGGTATACAATATTCTATAATAGAATCTGCTTGCTAAGAAAATTAAATAGGATGGTGATTTTACAATGGGTGATAACGACTACTTTATAACAACAGGAAATATTATAGGTGAAACAGCAAGCTATGAATTTGATTTATCTGAAGGAGAAAGCAGTACCAATATGCATGCCTCTGAGGATCTCTATTCAAAATTCTATTCAGAAAGCTATTATGAGCAACAAATAGAAAGCAAATTAATTCAAGATAATTCAATATATTTTAGCAGTGAGCTAAACGAGTTTGATATAGAAAATTCAGAAAAACTTATCTCAAGCTTTCAAAATCAAGATAATTTGCCAAATGATAGTTTTTCTAATGATAGTTTTTCTGATGAAATACGTAAATATATGAAAGAAATAGCTGAATATACGAGAAAATCATGCGAATATGACGGCTATAAATTTATTTGTGGTGCTTAACAATATGTCATTATGAGGTTATTTCATGGATTATACAAAAATTTCAAAAGATACTCTTAACCATTTGTATGAATGCCATAAAAGCTTAAAAAATTCTCCTCTTGATCCCACTTTAAGATCATTGATTGAGCTTCGTGTTTCCCAGATTAATGGCTGTTCATATTGTTGCGATTTACATAGAAATGAAGCTATAAAACTAGGGGTTGATGAAGATAAAATTGCAAAACTTGCTCAATTTGTTACGTCCAATTTATTTTCTGACTCTGAAAAAGAAGTATTGGCATGGGCAGAATCATTAACTAAGCTCAGCGCTAATAAAAAAGTTCAAAATACGAATCTTTCACAATATTTCAGCGATAGAGAGATTGTTGACATTACGATTTGTATATCTTTGATGAATAGCTTGAACCGTTTGGCAATCAGTATGCGTGACGAGTAGCAAGACTAATTATATAAGGGCTAGGTTTCATGTCATCACCTGATATCACAAACCTTGTAGCAAATGAATCTAGCGAATGCTTCATCGAATTTACCCTTTTTTTCTTCTAAACAGTATTTATATATCTCGCCTTTAGCATTATAAAGAGCGCTAGAGAAAAAGGTTGCTGATCTATCATCTAATTCTTTTTTAATGTAAGATTCGACCATATCATATAATTTTTCATTATATTTTAGAATACTTGTTTCTGACTTAACCAGAGAAACTACTTCCCCAAGCAATTCGTTGATAGGAACGTCCAATATATTAGCTATTTGAACAATATGGCTGATCTTGAATTCACTAATAACTCCTCTTCTTACCCTATTAATATAACCTCGTGACATATTGATACTAGTCTCAAGCTTTGCAAGTTTTATGCCTTTACTTTTTGCTATTTCAATAATTTTCGATGCTATTTTTGATGACATTTTAAACCCTCCAATTCCCACTAAATAGTTTGCACCACAGAACATAGACATAATCGCCCCACCTGTCAAACATATATAATTTATGTTTATTGCTTGTACTACATGTAATTTAACAATTATTATGAAAATATGTTGACAAAGTTGTATGAAACGATATTGTCTCATTATGGAGGCAACATTGTTAAAAAACAATGTGAAGATAAAACAAATGAACTCTACATACGAAAATGTCTTGGCTGATTTGGCGTGCGAAATCGAGACTGAAGCTAATAAAATACTAGATTTGTGCACTAAAGTTAATCGCCTCAGGCTCGCACTCGAGAATGAGAGAAAAAAAGAAAGTAGCAGATCAAAAAATTATCAGAAAAAAGAAATTATATAGCTAGCATACGCATTTAATTTGTGTTAGTAGTGATGGATAAGTGGTGAGGTTTATTCTATGTTAAAAAAATTAGTCGAAGAGCAGATAGAAAATTCTCGACTTCGATACTCCAAATTATTAAATCAAAAAAACATCAAATTATACAGTTCCCTTGATCCTGAAGAGAATTGGAACCAAGTAGAAATTAATTTCAACCAGGTGAAAAACATTGACGAGTTTTTTCTATATTTAATTTCTGAACTTTCTCCTGAAAATAGTGTAATTACTCAAATTTTTGAGATAATCGACATGAAAAAAATGCGTATAAGCTATATATCAGACGCTTATCTCGCTTTAATATTTGATAAGAAAAACAACTATTCTATTAAAAAAGATTCATGCATTGCTGAGCACATTAACACTATTTTAATAGAATTAAGAGGGGAGATTAAAGCGTGTGGCGGAAATATTGAATATTATAAGGATGCTCAAGACAAAACCCATTTATATGTAGATCTTCCAGTTAAAATTAAGCAAAAAAAACATTCTGTGAAAGAGCGTAACATATATATGGAAATGACACTAGAAGAGCTAATAGATACTATAACTACGTTCCGAGAAAGAGGGCAGTATGACCTCTTGCCTGAAAAACAAAAAGAGCTCATAAATAAGGCTTTGTTAGTAAAAAAAGAGCAATTGAAAACCGAGAAGGTGCAAGGGTAGGGTAGTTATGTCCTCGGGATGGAGCGTGAATACTCTTTAAATTTCCACATCTGTTAGCATTCTAGTTTACCTTTATCGCTCCTCATTCTCTTTCGTCATTTTGCTTCTTTTTTTCTTCTCATTACTCTTTTTTGTCATTCCCGCTCTCCTCTTTTGTCATTCTCGCGAAAGCGGGAATCCGCAGCAACAGCGGAGGAAGCGGCTAGTACGGTATGGATCCCCGATCGGGGTCGAGGATGACGTTGTTGAGGGAGTCGGGCATGACGTTGTGGAGAGGTTATTTCGAATCCTCTACTATCATTTCCTTCTCCACTCTTGCTAACATTCCCGTTCTCCTCTTCAGTCATTCCTTTTAC
>JAUIIY010000001.1 GCA_030431375.1 Alphaproteobacteria bacterium | reverse complement strand
TAGATTCAATAGAAAAACAAAACGATACAGCAAGGCCATTGATATGGTCGTGCATTCACTCACCTTACTTTTTAATAGAAATTCACTAGCCTCTATATTTGGTTAAGAATGCCTCAATCGCAGAACAAAGCGTTATAGCAAATCACTACGCATGATCATTGCTATCCTTAACCTCTTATTCTGGAAAGATTTCCTCAAGCTTAACTTCTATCTATAGTTGCTGGGCAATGCCCTGAAGAAGCATTAAAATTTGATACGGTTGACGAGTTTTATTGCTTGCGCAGAGATGAAATAACAGCAGAAAATGCATATACATGTATACAAACAGATGATGAAGCACCATTGTTAGGTGTTAGCAGTGAACTATAATTCTTAGAAATATATATTATGTTGAAGGCGGTATAATCTTTATACTGCCTTTTTTCTTAATCCATTTTCATCATCAAGATAAAATTAATTACTTGTTACAGTGATTTTGTCCATAATCATAAACCTCATTGAAGAGCTACAAAGATAACTTTACGAAATATTAACGAATAGCATTTATAAATTATTGTATATATAAAAATTGCTATGAAAATATTAAACCCATTAATGCATGATAAAGCGCTGAAAAAGTTTAGCATTTGGGATTTAGTCGCTATATCACTAATTTTCTGGATATTTGTTCTGATAATGAATGCAACGGAATATATGTATGCTCCGGTGCCATTGAATTTAGATAATCCAGTATCTTTAGATCCTAGTAAAATACCTGAATATGCACTGCGCTCAACGATGCGCCTTTTTATTGGCCTGGCTATATCAATTATTTTCTCAATTATATATGCATTACTTGCAGCAAAAGTAAAAAGATTAGAGCGTATCTTGATTTCCCTGCTTGATATTCTGCAATCAGTTCCGGTTTTGGGCTATATATCATTTACTGTGGCTGGTTTTATAGCGATGTTTCCTGGAAATATTCTAGGATTTGAGCTTGCAGTTATTTTTGCAGTATTTACATGCCAAGTATGGAATATTACTTACTGTATTTATCAGGCTATTGTTACTTTGCCCAAAGATTTAGATGAGGCAGCCAAGAACGCTAAATTAAATCCCGTTCAGCGTTTTGTAATGGTTGAATTCCCATATTCTGTACCATCCCTTGTATGGAATATGATGCTTTCTATGTCTAGTGCTTGGTTCTTCGTTGTGGCCTCAGAAGCGATCATCGAGGGTAATAAGCAGTATTTCCTCCCTGGGATTGGGTCTTATATTGCAGCTGCCATTGATGCGCAGAGTATAAAATCAATTATATACGCAATTATAGCAATGGTTGTAGTGATTATCATTTATGACCAAGTTTTCTTTAGGCCTTTAGTTGATTGGGCTGAAAAATATAAATATGAAAAATATTCGTCTTTAAGTGGTAAAAGATCTTGGTGCTACCGTCTGTTTAGTAACTCCAAAATCTATAATAAAATTATCAAGGCTCCCTTCAGATGGTTATATCGTCTGATGACGCATTCTTATAAATCCCTTGAAGCGGAATATATAGATTCGCCTTCTGGGGTAATTCAGGAAAGAAAGTGGGCCGATTATCTGTGGTATTTGACTATGGCTGCAATAGCCGTATTTGCTTTTTATAAAATATATATTTTTGCTACAGCAAATCTTCACTGGAGTGATCTGAAATATACATTATATCTAGGGTTTATTAGTACTGTCAGAATAATTATTATGATGGCTATAACAATTCTGATATGGCTGCCTATAAGTGTATATATAGGGCTTAGGCCAAAATTGGCAAAAATAATTCAGCCACTGGCTCTAACCTTGGCCTCTTTCCCAGCGAATCTAATTTTCCCTTTGGTTGTATATTATATCAGCAGCCGCTCATTAGATCCTAATATTTGGCTTAGTATATTATTGATGTTTAGCATGCAGTGGTATTTTGTATTTAACATTGTTTCTGGCGTGACCTCAATTCCAACGGAAATAAGAGTCGCTTCAGAAGGGCTAGCGCTGAAAAAGTCAGTTTGGTACAAGAAAATATTGGTTCCAGCTATCTTGCCCTCATTTTTGGTCGGTGCTATTACCGCATGGGGTAGTGCCTGGAACGCGACTATCATTGTGGAATTTGCTGAATGGGGTTCAACCGAGCTAATTGCAACAGGTTTGGGTGCTTATATCACAGAAGCAACGGATAGTGGGCAAATGCCAAAAATTATTTTAGGGGTAGCAGTAATGGTCTTTTACGTGGAATTATTCAACAGGCTATTCTGGAGACCAATTTTTAGCTATGCAGACAAGATGGAGAATTTGAAGTAATGAGCAAAAACGTCATATTAGAACTTAGTAAAATATCTTATCAAACTATGAATCTTTTGGGGACAAAGGAAGTTGATATTATCAAAGAGGTTGATGGAAAATTTTACGAAGGAGAAATTACTGGTATTATTGGTAAATCAGGAGCCGGAAAATCTTGTTTGCTAAGGCTTATAGCTGGCCTTTTGCAAAGAACTAGCGGTGAGATGCTGTTTAATGTTAGTGGCAAAAAGCCTGAAAAGGTGAGAACCTCAATGGTATTTCAGGATTTTGCCTTATTTCCGTGGTTGAACGTCAAAGAAAATATCGAATTGGGTGTTAGCTCGCTTAATCTTGCTGTAGATGAAACAAATGCACGTGTTGAAGATATGATTGAGCTGATAGGGTTAGATGGCTTTGCTGAAAGCTATCCCAAAGAACTATCTGGTGGAATGAAGCAGAGAGTGGGTTTTGCCCGTGCGCTAGTTTCTGAGCCTGATATTTTGTTGATGGATGAGCCTTTTTCTTCTTTAGATATTTTAACGGCTGAGGCTTTGCGTTCTGACTTTATTGATTTATGGCGCCATAATTTATTGCCTATTAAGGCTGCGATTATGGTTACGCATGATATTGGGGATTTATTATCTATGTGTGACCGCGTTCATTTTATGGCGGGTGGGACAGGGCAATTTTACCATAGCGAAGAGATAGATTTAAAACATCCGCGTAACGAAGAATCTAAGGAATATCGGGAAGCTGCTGAAAAAATATATGGGGTTATCTTTGATGATTTAGATCATGATTATACATATAGAAAAGGTAAAGAGCTTGATTATAATTTATTCGTCAATATAGCTAGAGTAACAATCTCTGAGCTAACAGGCTTTATTGATTTGTTAAATTCTCCTGCATATGGAGGGAAGGCTGATATTATTGAGCTTTCGGAAGAATTAAATCTTGATGCTGACGCGATTGGTGCTTGTTTGGAGCTAGCAGAGGCGCTTAGCTTTACCAAACGCGAAGATACGCAAGTAAAGCTAACGGCAATTGGTAAAAAATACGCTGCAGCAACTCCAGAGATTCAGCAACAGCTTTTATCGGGACGCATGAGCAAATATGTTGGTCTTGTAACTGAGTTTGAGAAGTTGATGACTGCAGAAAAATCAAAAGAAAAAGGTCTGAAAAAATTAGAGGAAAAAATCAGCGCTAAATTAGACAAAGAAAAAACCCAGCAAGTAATGCAGGGATTACTTAACTGGGTTAAATTCTTTGGTTTGTAGCTTAACTAAAATTAAGCTGGTATACCGTCTTGAGGAAATTCGTTAACATTGCCCATTGCATCAACATCAACTTCAACAGTATCACCTGATAAGCCTGTTGGTGCAGCTGGTTCTTCATGCCTTTCTTCTTCAGTAGGTGTTTTACTTTCTGGTTGATCTGCTTTTAAGTCTGATGTGCTATCTGATTCAGTAGCCTTTTTAGACCCAAACAAAGAGTTGATTTGTGAGAAAAATGTAATACATGTAGCATCAACAGCAGCCCCGGTTGCCGTAAAGCCTAAAGATTGTATAAGTGCTGATTTGAATTTGATATAATCCTCGCTAGAGGGGGTTCCTCCCGTTACCTTTCCCAGTCTGGCATATTTGAATGCCTTCGGACCTCCTATAAGAGTGTTTACAAATTGTAACGCACCATAGGCTGTAGCTAGGGTGCTTGCAACGGTACATGTTACCCCTGGCCATACCGGGGTATCTACTTGTTCCTGAAGCTCATTTTTCTCAGTAGCAAAAGCAGCCCTTTCTTCAGCTATTCTAGCCTCTGCAGCTCTAGCTTCAGCAGCAGCCCTTTCTTCAGCCTCAGCTATTCTAGCTTCAGCAGCTCTAGCTTCAGCAGCAGCCCTGGCCTCAGCCTCAGCTCTAGCTTCAGCCACTCTAGTTTCTGCTTCTTTTGTTATATTTTGAGTTGCCGCTTGGACAGCTTCTCGAACAGCTATATTTGCTTGTTCCTGCAGCTGGGCAAATTGTTCTTCTAAATTTGTTACTTGGGAGGCCGGTACGACGCTCTTCGGCATGAATACATCTGTACAAATATAAGAGGAATCACCATCTGAGTTCTCAGTTACAGTTAATCCTGTTCCAAGTGTTGCAGTTGATCCATCACAATCCTCCATCTTTTCTTTTTTAGTAGCGGCGTGGGCTATGACATCATCACTAGCATAATATTTATCGGTTAATGACTGGAAAGCATCGTTTTCCCAAATGGTGCATCTAGCTTCAAGATCTTTCTCTAATGTATCAATTAAAGAGTTACCCATATTTAAGTAAACTTCTTGTAGGTTAGAAAATAGTGCTATCGCCCCATCTTTATTAGTGCCATTTAAAAGAGTTCTTAATGCATCTTTTAGATTCACTGAAATTTTAATAGACGTTTCCATTTTAAAATTAGACAGTGCAGCTTCAAAAAAATCTTCAGGATGTGCAGATCTTCTTGCCGCATTTAGTATTAGCGTGCTCATCATGCTAGAGCTAACTTTGCTAGAGAAATCCTCAGATTGCATTAATATTTGAAGAGATGCAGGATATCCATTATTTTCTGAATAAAATTTCAAGATATCACCAACTGAATTTGAGTCTAATCCGCTCAAAATCTGTTTGAAGCTATCACATTTCATGAAATTTTCTAAGATAATAGGTGAAACGGAGCGTACAAAGGAAATTTTATCTTCTAAAATTGCCTGATTTAGCATTCCAGAAACTCTATCTAAAAGTGCATTTAAATCTTCTGGATTAGCACGGCTAACTAAAATAGAAGCTGAGTGTTGGTGCATGTTTTTAAAAAATATTAGAGCTCTTCGAGGATGTGTTTCTGAGCTAATAAAATTCTTTACATACGAATCAAAAGTTTTTCCAAAGGCATTATTTTCCTCAAGAAACTCTATGTAATGAATATTATCAGCTTGAAGGGCGCCTGCAAAATCTCTAGAACTGCCAAAATTTCCAAATAGCTTGGTAATTATTTCCGGTTTTTCTGTTTTTACAAAACTTATAATCTCTGAATTAGAAGAAACAAAAAGTTTTTTTATTGCATCATCATCTAACTTATTAATATATCCTAAAAAGACACTCTTTATTTCTTCATTCTTTAAAAGAACCTTGACTGACTCAGAAGAATAGTGAGCGCTAGAAGTAAGGATTTTATATATTGAAGATCCATCATTAGTAACTGTAGGAAGAATTTTTTCTAACAAAAAACCTAACGAATTAGTGTCACCATATTTAAGTGAATCTGTTATGAGATCAATTGCAACTTCTCTGTTTTGTTGTAAATAGTTAACATATTGTTCAGATTGTAGCAATGTGTTAACAAATAAGGAGTTATTGGACTTTACAAATGTGATTGCTAAATTGTCCAACATCTTGAAATCTACATGGTTAAAATATTTTTTGCTTTCAAGCAATGGATCTACACATGTATTAGACTTGATGAATAAAATCACCATCCTTTTTTGCTCTCCTTGAGACATTCCAGCGTTGATATCGTAGCCATTAAAGCTTTCTTTTATAGCCAGCTTTAATTGTTCATCTTTGGGTATGTTGCTATTCATTTCTTATCCTTAATTATTCTGTTACTACCGTTAGTGGCTCTACATCTCCCACAATATTACATATGTTAACCTCAAAATATGGGTCACCGTTCTGAGCTTTGAATGTTTTACAATATTCTGTAGAGAATTCTAGTAGAGCATTTGCTAATCCCTCCACTCCAGTTGGAGAAGTGTCTAGCTTGTTTTGACATTCTGTCGTTTTCTTTATTTCAACAACTGAACTGATAAATGCTGGTGCCTCTGGATCAGCGTCTTTAAGCATAATTTTTTCTAAATTATTTGGATTGATGGTAACGCAATAATCATTTTGGTCTCTATCTCTAGCTGCGATATTGAGAGGTGCTGCTGGTTTGTCATTAGGAATTAAGTTATTTTCAAACAAGCTAGCTTGTTCTGCGAGTGACAAAATTGCCCATGTTACAAAAGCTTGAGATGTTTCAACCGTGTTTTTGTCATATGCTGAACCCAAAATCAATTTTATCGACGTGAAGAAACCGCCTATGTTGCCGTTGAAGCTTGTTTGAACACCGTCCATGGTTCCTGTACTAACAATTTCGGTATTACGACTAATTGGGGTTCTCAAAGTCTTTCCATCTTCGAATTTATCAAACCTTCCTTCTGTAAAAAGATCTTTAATATAGGAAGCTGAATCAAATGAGTTTTCTCCTTCACCTTCTTCAGAAGCAGCTTCTGTATCACCAGCGCCAGCACCACCAGTGTTATCACTTGTAGAACCAGCTCCCTCTTCGTCTTCCTCATCAGCAGTTTCACTAGTGAAGCCGTCTGTTTCATCATCACCAGATGCTGTTGGTGCTTTTCCTATTTCTGCCAGATAAGCTGCCAGCGCCTCTCCCCCTAAGTTAGATATAGCTTGATCATATTGTTCGGCTGTCATGTCTGGCAACTTAAATTGCTCACCAGGGAAAGATACATCTAATGCATCAAGTTCTGGGATGCCTTTTTTGTCGAGAACTATCTCGCCGAGCTTTTCAGCTAATTTTATCGCGTCCATACCTTCGGCATTGGGATTAGCGTCTATTGTTTGTTTGAAAGCTTTCATCATAGCGTTATATTTAGCACCAATAATTGCTAAAGTGTCGCTTCTTGCACTTTCCACGAAGCTAGGGTTATTTAGAAGATCGCTGTAATTTAGTCCATATCTTACGAATTGAGATAGAACAACCCCTGTTTGCCAGTCATGCGCAGAAAAATCTGCATCTTTGGCATAATCAGCTATTTTTATAAGTTTTTCTTGTTTATCTGATGACAAGTTATCATCTTTTAGTGTCTCTGATCCGGCGTTATCGAGCAAATTAATTGATCCGGTACAGTCAGCTAGTAAAGCTATTTTCTCATCATTATTAAGTTGCATATTTTGATGTGTTGCTAACAGGTCAAGCACAAAAGGATTATTTATATTGTTATAAAAGACATTAAAGTAAATCTCGAGCTTGGAGACGCCTAAGTCTTCTAGTATATTTGTTGTGAGTAAATCGAAAGCTACATTTAGCCTTTGTGTGTTTGCCTCGTTATTATCTTGTATATCTAAGAGATTTCCTAATTCTTCTAATGTTATACTCATACCTTTTCTCATTAATAAGTTTATAAATTTAACTTCGCATTTTTTGCGATCACCAGCGCATAATAATAGTGCAAATATAGGTATGGCAAGTATTTTTCACCTATATTAATGTTATTTAATAAAATGAAGTGCAAAAATGCCATAGTTATGTATATTTGTTAATAAATTATAAAAATTAGCTTGACTAAAAAAATCCTAGATATAAATTTAAGCTCGATTACAAGAATAAGCTTGTATGTAATTAACTTGCATTAACTTATTCTTTAATTGTAATTATTTTATATCTAAATATTAATAAAAGGTAAGGTAAGGATATGTTTAGTCAAATAAAAAAAATATCAACATTAATGGTAACAGGTTTGCTAGTATGTGTAATTGCTACCAGTGCTTTTGCTGGTGACTTTAAGAAGTCAAATGCTGCACTTGCATACATCCAGAAACACGGAAAGCAAATAGGAAACTCAACGCATAGAATGAATATTGTTAGCGGTTATAGAGCGTCAGCTGATGCAAGTAGGGGGAGGGAGAAAATTCAAACAGTGAAGCAAAAACTGCAAAAACATAGAGATCATAAGGATTCATTGTCAAAATTTACCCAGGGTGCCAGGAAAAAATTGATGTTGGGTTATGCAGCAGATGCTAAATACAGAAACGCTGCAAATATTGTGTATAAAAAGGCTTCGGCTGCGCTTAATCATCAGATTAATGAGGTAAAAGCGGACATACAAGCTCAAACTGACACATTGGAAATTTTAAAAACAGAAATGAGTACGCATCTTGACTCAGGTGCAAAAATTTCTAATATTAGCCAGGTTGACCTAGCTGATGTAACCGCAAAACTAACTGAAACTAAGGCTTTCATTAGCTAGTTCCATAATTTTTGCAATTATCGAGCAGGGGCATAAAAAGTGAAGAGTATAAATAAAACAAAATTATTATTTGCAATAGGGGCTATTGGGTTGTCATTAGCTCCTATTATTTATAGCTTTGCGCAGCGCCCATCTCACGATAATGCCAGAGGAATCAATTTAAAGAACAGCAGCAAGGTGATGCGAAAGCACCTTGATGATCTCAATAAACAAAATATTGAAGGAAAAGCTGCTGCTAAAAAGGCTCTAGAAGATTCCATACAACAAGCCAGTAAATCGGGTGCTACGGATGAGAAAGCTGAAACAAATCTTCAATATGAGTTCATAGCTAAAAAATTTGCCTTTAAGGGGAATGCAAAGTTAGATTCTAGCATATTCCTTCCTATGGTTGAGCCATTTATTGGGCAAAAATATACAGTAAAAACTGAAGCTCAAATTCTTAAAGAGATAAGTGAGAAATATAATGAGAAAGGTTATATATTTTCTTATGTTCAGTCGGTTGATAAAAAGAATGGTGTCGTAACAATTAATATTCTCGAAGGGCATATTAGAGACATTATTTATCACGAGGATTTTGCAAAGGATCCTGTTTTTAGATATTGCATTGAAAAATTAAAGTCTCTCAAGCCATTCAATCAAAAAGAGGCAGATGTATATTTTGGCATGCTTAGGCAGGTTGCTGGTATGTCAGGCGAGATAGATTTAATACAAAAACTATTACTCCCTCTAAAAAATATTGACCCGGCAAATCCTGCTGTTGTGGATTTGGTGATAGAAAATAATTTTCATGCTATTTCAGGCATGTTGTCATTAAATAATCGATATCGTACGGACCACAGCTCCCAAATTAAATCTTCGCCTTTTGATAGCCAGTTAGTTGAGTATAGTGGATCAAATTATGCACAAGGCCTGGTAATTGCAAATAATCATCTTGGTTTTGGTGAAGAAATATCCTTAAATTACACTACTTCAGGTGACCGTGAGGATCAAACTGGTAGTGTTGAAGTAGCTGTGCCAATGGGATTTACCGGTGGTCGTTATTTCACTAGATTTATGCATAATGATGCCCCGGTAAATAATGAGCAAAAAATGACTTATTTTACTGCGGGCATGTCGTATCCAATTTATATGTCATATTCAAAAGCAATTGAAGCTAATTTTGCAATTCAAAGATATAATGAAGTGCAAAAGCAATATGAGGATAATGATAAAAAAAGAACAAATGTGACTAAATTAATTTCTGGTTTAGCGTTGAAAAACAAAGCATATAATCTAGATTTAGCATATCATCAGAGTGTATCGGGAGTTAAAAGACATACTGCCAAGGATGAATTTGGTAAATCTAAGAATTTTTCTGTTCTTAAATTGGCAGGTGATTATACTTTCCCTCTACAAAATGACTACGATTTTTCTGTGAGCTTTGACTCACAATATTCTAAGAATGATTTATTATTCTCCGAAGTTTTTAGTGTAGGAGTTTTTAAGGGTGGAAGGGGCTTTGGTAGCAGTGCAATCATTGGTGATAAAGGGTTTTCAACTGCTTTAGAGCTTTCAAAACAGTTTTTAGTACCTGAACATCCATTTTTCTTATCACATAAAGAATATGTATATCTTGACAATGCCTATGTCTGGAACAATGTCGAGAGTAAGTATAAAGCCAAGAGAGGAAATGCTACTTCTGTAGGTATAGGTTCTGATATTACTCTGAGGGATAATCTTGTTTTCAACCTCGAATATAGTATGCCAATTAGGGAAAAATTAACAGGATCTCTAGTTAAGAAGTCGGAAAAAGCAAAATCTAAGATTTTTGCTGGTGTAGATTATTTATTCGCTTTTTAAAGCTTTCAGCAAATCTTTTTTTCCTATATTCATATCATGTTCAAACCAGATATTTTGCGCTTTTTGCAATAATTCTCCTATTTCTACACCAAAAACACCGAAATGCTTTTTGATATCCTCACCATTTAAAGGAAAGTGAGGTGGAGTCCAATTGCTGAAGCGAGTATATAAATCTATATATAGAGAAAAGTCGTTCCTTTCAGCTGCATGATATTTTACCAAATCCACAAATAATTTATTCCCAAAAAGAAAAATAATTTTTTTTGCTTCTTTTTTATAATCACTAACTTCAGCGCATAGGTTATGCATCTGCATCAGATATTTTTGTTGTTTGTTGGATAGTCGAAGTGATTCTAATGCCCCTCTATAATTTCCTGCGGATAAAATGTAAATGAGGAAACCAATATCAATCTTATTATCAAAGTGAAATATGTTATCTAACAGCAATTCTGCATTTTCATCTATTTTTATCCCCAAGAGCTGTGTTAATATATCATCCTTTAGCATTAGCATAACAGACTTATGCCAAGTTGAGGAATGAGCGATTTTCTGCAATTCGGAATATCTGCGTTCTCCAGATAAATTAGCTATTTCCGGAGCGAATTTACGGCAGGCGGCGACGGATTCTTCATCTAGTTGCTTGCCATATTTCCCTTGGAATCTATAGAAGCGGATGATTCGCAAATAATCTTCCTGGACTCTTTTCGAGGGGCTTCCAACAAATTTAACGATTCCCTCATGTAAATGCTCTTTTCCATTATAATAATCATATAATTTATTGGATATCAGATCATAACTCATTGCATTAATCGTGAAATCTCGCCTTGCAGCATCTTCGTGCCAGCTATCTGTATATTCTACTTTGGCCTTTCGGCCATATGTTTCCACATCTCTTCTTAACGTAGTTATTTCATATGTGCGCTTGTTGATAACTGCACTTACAGTCCCGTATTTTATTCCTGTTGGGATGGCTTTAATTTTTTCTTTCTGGAGAACTGATAATGTCTCATTTGGAAGAAGAGTTGTTGCAATATCAAAATCCTGTACTTCCTTACCTATTATTGCATCCCTTACAGAACCACCAACAATGCGGGATTCGCCATCGTGATTTTTTATAGCATGGGTAATTTTTTCTAATTCTGTATAGAATTTATAATTCTGAAACATATTTTAATTATTTAAATGATTTTGAATTTAGAATATCAGAAAAAACTTTTTTAGCTAAGTAAAGACTTAACTTCTTGCTGAATCCGAAGTTGAATAGTCTCAATAGGACGAGTTGCATCTATCAAAACGCATCTTTCAGGGTATTTTTTAGCAATTTCTCTGTATCCTAGTGATACCATGCTATGAAAATTATTATCCCTATTTTCATATCTATCATTAGTACTTTTTCTTCTAGAAATTCTCTCACGCAAAATATCTACCCCTATGTCTAGAATAAAAGTTTTTGTTGGATGGAAATTTCCAATGATCATTTCATGTAAATTATCTATAATATTCAAATCAATACCATTTCCATAGCCTTGGTAGGCTCTAGTTGAATCAAGATATCTGTCACAAATTACAACTTCTTGGGCTGATAAATGTGGCTTAATTATATTTTCTACATGTTCTAATCTTGCGCAGCAATGTAGCAATAACTCAGATTTTTTTTGTAAGCCTATTTTTTCGTTTAGTAATACTGCCCGTAAAGCTTCGCTCGCAGGGGTTCCACCGGGTTCTCTAGTAAAGAAACAGTCAATGTCATTATCCTTAAGCCATTTAGTCAGAAGCCTGGTTTGGGTTGATTTTCCACTACCTTCACAACCCTCGAAAGTTATAAAAAGAGATTGTTGTTTCATTAATTATAGAGATTTTTATTTTGTTTTACTAAAGATAAGGTTTCTTCAATCTGATGATTTGTAATATTAGTATATTTTTCAGAGAGATAATTTTGCGAAATTCTGAAGGCCTTTACTAAGGCTTTTTTACGAAGTTCATGCAACGTTTCTTGTTGATACAGCCTGATTCTTTCTTGGTGCAATCCTTTATGTGCTGCAATTTGGTGCTCCAGCCTTTTTTTGGCATCTTCTGATATTCTCGCGAGATTCTCTTTTGAAGTTTCAATTACCAAATTTGATTTTTCCATAAATTCTTTGTGCAAATCCCTATAATGTTTTAGATTTTCTTCAGCATTTTTTTTCAAATCCTCAACACTCGATACTTCTTTTTCAATTTTATTTTTATATTTGTCTATTCCACCAATAACAAAATTTTTTATCGGTCTAAAGAAAATGACCAAAAATAAAATTGTACATAAGGCTTCCCAAAAATGATTATCCATAATTAATTCAAATATTTTGTTAATTCAGCTTTTTCAGGTTTTTTGCCAGAAATTTTACTGATCACATTGATTGCCGTATCGATAGCAATTTCGTTTAGCTCTTCGGACGAATTTTCAATGAAATTATGAATCCTTTTTTCACTTCTTTCATGCTCCATTTGAAGCTCGTGTTCCAAATGCTCAAGCTTATTGGCAGAATCTTGTTTGATTTTTTCAATTAAGAGATTCATTTTTTCTATATTTTGCCTTTTTGCTTCTTCTAAGCTCTTCTCATATTCTTCTTTCAGCATTTCCGCTTCTTTAGTAAACTGATCGGCTATCTCAATTTGCTTTTCAATATATTCTTTCCGTGTTGCAAATAGCTTCTGGAAAGATGGATTAACAAATCTTGCAATAATAACATATTGTATTGCAAAAAATACAAGAAGCCAGAAGCTTTGGGATGAGAAATTGGAAGGGTCTAGTAACGGCATTTTTACATGAAAATCAGTATCATAGCAACGCCAAGTGCGAAAATACCCATAGCCTCAGCCATACCAGCACCAATGATCGCATATTTAGACATTTTGTCTTCAGCAGAAGGATTTCTAGAGATTGCAGTTACAAGTGAAGAAAAAACATTCGCCACTGCAATGGCAGCACCAGCCATACCAAAAGACATAAGTCCAATTGCAATATATTTAAAAGATTGTGCATCCATAAAATTACCTGAATTAAAAGTTAATTGTAATCATGTGATCTAAAATAAAGCTAATGCAAGTTTATTGCATCATTTAAATAGACACAAGTTAAAATAGTAAATATGTAAGCTTGTAAAATTGCTACAAAAAGCTCAAAGCCATCAAATATGACTATAAATGATATTGGAAGTATTCCCCAAATTCCTAATATGGAAATTAACCCTGCTACTACGGCCACTAATATGTGACCTGCAATCATATTAGCACCAAGACGAATTGATAGGGCAATTGGTCTGACTAAGTAAGCAAAAATTTCTAATACCACTATTAAAGGAGCCATAACCATAGGCGTTCCTTCCGGTAAAAATAGCGACAAAAATTTTAGGCCATGGATGTAAAATCCAACAAGCGTTACTAATAAAAATACTATAAGTGCAAAAATAGAGGTGACAATTAACTGGCTAGTCACGCTAAAACCATATGGGGCGTTTCCAAGTAGATTTAATGTTATAATAAAGGTAAATATTGTGAAGACAAAAGGAAAGAATTTTTCCCCTTTGCCATGTGTATTTTCTCTCACAGTATCATGAACAAAATAATAAATTGATTCGGTAAAGGCCTGGAACCTTGATGGAACAATTTTTGATTTTCTAGTTGCTAACATAAATAAGGTTGAAATTATGAGGACAGCAATCGCCATAAAAAGAGAAGAATTAGTGAAATTAATATTTTCGCCAAATAGGCTCAATTTGTGCAGGGTTGTTACAGAAAATTGGTCAATCGGATTTTCAGACATATTACCTTCTTGTCATTTTATAAAAACTATATATCACACTAATCAAGGATAAAAAAAGCAAACTTAGTTTAAAAATAAACTGCGTTTCGAATAATTTATCTAAAAATACCCCTAAAAGAACAGCTAAAAACACAGATCCTACTACTTCAGAGCATATAACCATCGCAGAAAAATGTTTTTCTTTTTTGTATCGAGTTTTTTTCTGGTTTCGTTGTTTTAGATTATCAATTTCTTTTCTTATTTCCTCTAGATCATTCATTCTATTTATTACAAGTAATATTAGTGATTCTAATATTCTTATTATTTTAAATCATCAATTATTTTCTTGAGTGATTGTTTATTTAAAAAACCTTTGTAAATTTTCCCGTTAATAATAAAAGAAGGGGTGGCTTGTATATCAAGTTCATTTCTAGAAACAAGAACTTGTTCTAATATTTTTTCTTCAATTTGTTTGTTTTTGACGCAATTATCAAATTCTTCGCTGTTCATTCCTCCTAGTTTTGCAATGTCAGATATAACTTCAAAAGGTTTTCTGGTTTCAAATAACCAGTTTCTTTGTGTTTTATATAGGGCTTTAAGAAAAGTGAAATATCTGTCGCCCGCACAAAACGGAATCATAGATGTTTTTAGAGCAACAAAATCTTTTGGATAAAAGCTGTTACGATGAATAAACCGCACTTTTCCTGTATCGATATAATTTTGTTTTAGGAATGGATATATGTCATTATGGAAATCAGCGCAATGAGGGCAAGTAATAGAAGAATATTCAATTATTGTTATTTTTGCATCATTTGACCCGATTGCATTATCACCTTCCATCTCATAATAATACTTACTGGCTGCTGAATTAGTAGCGAAAATAAAACTCACAAATGCAAGAAGGAATAGTCTCATAGTTACTCTCCTTTACATTGCTGGGAGAGTGACGCCTTTTTGCATCATATATTTGCCGGCCTTATCTTTGTATGATGTTAGGCATTCTTTATCACCCTTCAAAAATATAAACTGACAAGCCCCCTCATTTGCATAAATTTTAGCCGGCAAAGGGGTAGTGTTGGAAAATTCGAGGGTAACGTGGCCTTCCCATTCAGGCTCCAGAGGTGTGACATTGACGATGATTCCGCATCTTGCATATGTTGATTTACCAACGCATATAACCAGCACGTCTTTTGGTATTTTGAAATATTCAACTGTTCGTGCTAATGCAAAACTATTTGGTGGAATAGTACAGACGGGGCCTTTTCTATCAACGAAACTGTCTTTCGAGAAATCTTTGGGGTCAACTATGGCAGAATCAATATTTGTGAAAATTTTAAATTCATCGGCAACCCTTGCATCATACCCATATGAAGACAGGCCATATGATATAATTCTTTCTTTGCCATTAATATATCTGACTTGATCTCTCTGGAAAGGATCAATCATATTATGTGACTTTACAAGATCAATAATTGATTTGTCTGATAATACACTCATTTTTTTTACCCATTTGCTGTTATCTTCTTCCAGTCCCTCTGCTAATGCCTCTATTTCCTCTTTTTTGCCTTTTTGTATGTCTGAGAATATTTGTTTTGCTCTCAGCAACTAATTCTTCTCCTTCATCCTTTTTTGCTCCTTGAGATGTCATGCTCCCAGAGGGGTTTGGCATACTCAATATGTTCGCTTCGGCATATTTGCCACCTGCATTTGCAAGATGAATGTTTACTGATGAAAAATTAGCATTAACGTGGGGAGTTTTGTGATCTTCTTCCTCATCGGTAATTTTTGCTTCTCTAAACACAACTCTATGCTCTTCTTGTCTATCCTCATAATCATCGCCTGTATGGCGATTGGCATCGGTTGGTCTAAAAATATTTTTTAGCTTCTCAATTATTGTCATCTTTTGACTTATTTTTAGTTTTGCGCCTTTGTAAATTTTCTCTCAGAGCCTTTGCTAGTAGCTCTTCTTTCTTCTTATCAATTTTAGGTTTTGCTTGTTTTTGCAAAATTACAAACCTTTTCCATTTATTGTTTGACAATATAATAGCAAAATTTTATAAAATTTATATCCTTTTTTTAGGCCGCTATAGCTCAGTGGTAGAGCGCATCATTGGTAATGATGAGGTCGCAAGTCCGATTCTTGCTAGCGGCACCATAATCATAAAAAATATTATGCTATGTTGGAGGTTAGTTTCCTGCCCGCAAGAATATGTACATGGAAGTGAAATACCGACTGACCTGCTTTCTCATGGCAATTAGTTACTAGTCGATAACCTTCTTTGTCTAAATTATTCTCTGTTATAATTTTATTTATGGTCGAGAAAAAATTGCTAATTTTCTCCGGTGAGTTATTTTGGATAAAATCTGAAAAATTGCAATCTTTACTTTTTGGAATAACCAACCAGTGAATGGGAGCAAGTCTTGATATATCCTCGAAGCACAGCAAATGATCATCTTCATATATCTTTGTGCTAGGTATTTCATTTCTTAGAATTTTTGCAAAAACATTATTATCATCATACATACAAAACCTCTTTATAAATCTTTGCAGTAAAAATAACCGCTAAATACTCGATTGCCAACATTTTCATATCTAGGGAGTGTACCCCATTTTTTAAAACCAGCACTTTCATATAAATTGATTGCTGCCTCACGATTAGATCTAACACTTAATCTAATTTGAGAAAAGTTTTTTTCACGCAAATATTGTTCAGCAGTTTGCAGCAGTTTTCTTGATAATCCAAGATTTCTGCCCCAAGGAGCCACAAAATGATTATCAATAGATGCTGAAAATCCAGAAGTTTGATTTGTTGGATGGGGGAGAAGAATTTGCAATGATCCAGCAATGGTTCTGTCTACCCTAGCTACAAACAGAATTCTTTCTGGAATAAGCATTACTCCTCTGAAATAACTCTCAAGATCTTGTCGAAGAGGTGGTTGCCATTGTTTAAACCCAACGCTAAAACCATAAGTGTCCAGCATTGTCGCTTCTGTAGCATCACAGAGATCCATTAAATCAAGGCTATTGAGCTCCTCTAAAAGCTCAATTTCTAAATTAGACATCTTTTACTCACCACACAATTTGGCAGTATTAAGGCATATATCAAAATATTTGGCAATCTAATTGTGACTGGACTTAGAGGTTCCGGTCAAAAAATCTTTGAAAAGCAGCTTGTCGATCAGAAGCGCATATTATATCAACCATTTTATATTCCATTTTAATGTATTTCTTGGCGAGGAAATGGTTCGCGTATAAAGAGACTATTGATGAAATTAAGATTCTAAATATTTCTACCGTTAGCAATTTAACGTTAAAAATATTTATCAGAAGAATATTGGCAGATGATATTGTGAATAAAATTAATGCTAATGACCATATGCCATGATATAGAGCCCAGAATGGTCCAAAGAAAAAGCACCACCAGTTAATCTTGTCGTTTATCAACTTGATATCTTTATCCTTTGTTAGCGCAATGTAACTATTCATAAAACTTGTATTATTAGAATCAGTAATTATATATATTTTAAACGAATAAAAAAAATTTTCTATTTTTTAATGGAGCAAGCCTAATGTCTGAAATGAAAATACATGCAACTACAATTTTATCAGTGAGAAAAGGTAACCAAGTTGCGATAGCAGCCGACGGTCAAGTTTCTCTTGGTAATACAATCATGAAGGCAACCGCAAATAAATTACGAGAAATTAATAATGGAAGTATTATTGCAGGTTTTGCGGGGTCTACTGCTGATGCTTTAACTCTGTTTGAAAGACTAGAACAGAAATTAGAGAAATATAATAATCAGCTGACAAGGGCCTGTGTTGAGCTTGCAAAAGATTGGCGTACTGATAAATATCTAAGAAAATTAGAAGCTATGATGATAGTAGTTGATAAAGACAAGTCATTTATCCTAACTGGAAATGGAGATGTGATTGAGCCAGACCAGGGAGTTGTAGCGATAGGATCTGGTGGTAATTATGCAAGATCTGCGGCTCTTGCTTTATTAGATGTAAAAGGCTATTCAGCCGAGGATATTGTAAAAAAATCGATGGAAATTGCCGGTGATATCTGTGTTTTCTCTAATAAAAACATTAATGTGAAAAAAATTGGTTAAAAATATGTCAGAAATTCAGATTTTAAATAAAGAACTTCAAAATGCTTTTACTCCGGCCGAAATTGTTAAGGAGCTTGATAGGCATATTGTTGGGCAAAATGATGCAAAGCGTACTGTTGCAATAGCATTAAGAAATAGATATAGAAGAAAGGCAGTATCAGAGAGTCTGCAGGAAGAGATAGTACCCAAAAATATTTTGATGATAGGACCAACTGGTGTTGGTAAAACCGAAATTGCTAGAAGGCTTGCTAAAATTGCTGGTGCACCTTTTATTAAAGTAGAAGCAACAAAATTTACTGAAGTTGGTTATGTAGGAAGAGATGTTGAATCTGTTATTCGTGATTTGATGCAAAATGCTGTAAATATGGTGAAAGATAAATATCGTCATGAATATCATACGGTTGCAAAGAAAAGTGCTGAAGAGAGAATATTAGACAAACTAGTTGGAGAAAACGCTAGTACTGCAACTAGAGAGAAGTATCGTGAGATGTTGCAACAGGGGCATTTGGATGATCGGGAGGTAGAAGTTGAAGTAAGAGACACATCATCAGCATCAATGCCAACCATGGATATACCTGGGATGCCGGGTAGTCAGATGGGTGTGCTGAATGTTGGTGACTTGCTAGGTAAGGCTTTTGGCGGTGAAAAAAAGAAAAAAAAGAAACTCTCCGTAAAAGATGCTTTAGAGATTCTGATTAATGAAGAAATTGACGGATTAGTTGATGATGAGAAAATCACCCTTGAGGCAATTAATATTGTAGAGAATGATGGTATAGTTTTCATCGATGAAATTGATAAAATTGCTTCGAAAGAAAACTCCAAAGGAGGAGAAGTTAGTAGAGAGGGAGTTCAAAGAGATTTATTGCCATTAATCGAAGGCACTACTGTTCATACAAAATATGGTCCTATAAAGACTGATCATATATTATTTATATCCTCGGGTGCATTTTATACTTCTAAGCCATCAGATTTACTTCCGGAACTTCAAGGAAGGTTCCCATTGAGAGTGGAGTTGCAAGATTTGTCCAAGGATGATCTGGTAAGGATTCTTAAAGAACCAGAAGCTAGTTTAGTAAAACAATATACAGCCCTTATAGGAACTGAAGGTGTTAAATTAGAAATCACAGATGATGCTATTGATGAAATTGCTAGTATTACAGCTAATGTTAATCGAGATGTAGAAAATATCGGAGCAAGAAGACTTCATACGTTGTTAGAAAAGCTTCTTGAGGAGATAAGTTTTGATGCTGATAAAAATCATGGAAAGAATATCAAAATAGATAAGAAATATGTTGAAAAGCAACTTAGTGACATTACAACTAAAATAGATCTATCAAAATTTATTTTATAACCAAATATGTCAGATCTGGAATTAGCTTTTGGTCTATCTTTTGCCGATTTATACGAAACTCGTGGAGTTGAAAAGATTGACTCCATATTTTTAGGATATCTAAAACAAGAGGATGTAAACCTCTACATACAAATAACAGAGTCTCGAGATGCAGGTGAGATAGGTGAGAAAGAATATTCGAATCTCATAGTAAATATTTCGCCTTATGTAGAAAAATTTATCGGAGAGTTATTTTCAATATCAAATTACATAGATTCCCATAAGAAAATATGTGAAGAATTTGATGTGATTGCTAAATGCAAGAGGCTATTTGTTCAAAGGCAAGCAGTAAAAAAATACATAAAACATGATTGGCAAAATTTTGATTATCAAGAAAATATAAGAAGTATAAAAAAGATTCTTGGTGAATTTTCTGAGTTAAATTTTGCGTTAAAAGTAAATCAGCTTTTAGAAAATAAAGAGGAGAATATTGAGCTGATTAATTTGTTCGAAGAATTTGCAGCTTGGGCAGTGTTATGTGATGAAGCAAGGGGCTATTTCCCTCACACTATATTATTCTCTATCCCCAAAAAACGTGACCACATGCATATGGTTGAATGTGAGCATAATGAAAATTCAATTTCAACTAATAAATCTGAAATTCACTCTAGAGATAAATTTTCTTTGACTGATAATGGCCCGAGTTTAGAAAAAGCACTCGATAATGCTCATTACTGTATATACTGCCATAATCAAGGCAAGGACTCTTGTTCTAAGGGCCTGAAGAATAAGGATGGGGAAGAAAGATTCAAAAAAAATGAATTTAACGAAAATTTAATTGGGTGCCCTCTAGAAGAAAAAATTTCTGAGATGAATTTTCTCAAGGCAAATGGCTATATTATTGCGCCACTAGTAGCTGCAACGATTGACAATCCATTGCTTGCGGCAACAGGACATCGGATCTGTAATGATTGTATGAAATCCTGTATTTATCAAAAGCAGGACCCTGTTAATATTCCACAAGTAGAATCAAGAATATTGCACGATGTATTGCAAATCGATTGGGGTTTCGAGATCTATAGCTTACTAACGAGATGGAATCCTCTGCATATAAAAAGACCCTATCCAAAAAATGATACGGGTAAAAATATTTTGGTTGTTGGGCTTGGGCCGGCAGGATTTAATCTTTCACATCATCTAAATAATGAGGGGCACAATATCTGTGCGATTGATGCGCTAAAAATTGAACCAATAGATAAAAATATTTCCGGTGTTACTATTGATGGATCTAAGCAAACTTTTGTTCCGATAAAGAATGTATCAGATATTTTTGTAGATCTAGATGAAAGAGCTCCTGAAGGTTTTGGTGGTGTAGCTGAGTATGGGATTACTGTTAGATGGAATAAAAATAACTTAAAAATCATACGACTATTACTCGAGAGAAGGCATAATTTTCGCCTATATGGAGGAGTAAGGTTTGGTAGTCAGATAGATTATAAAACCGCAAAAGAGATGGGATTCGACCATATAGCCTTAGCAATGGGGGCAGGAAAGCCAAATTTGCTAAATCTAGATAATTCTGTTGCTAAGGGAATTAGGACAGCATCAGATTTTTTGATGGCGCTGCAACTTACGGGTGCTGCAAGAGAGAAATCATTTGCCAATATGCAAATTAGGTTGCCTATCATAGTAATTGGTGGGGGATTAACTGCTATTGATACAGCTACAGAAGCAATGGCATATTATGTCCGTCAGGTGAATAAATTTGCAGCAAGACATCAGATTTTAACTGGGAAATATGGTGAGGAAGCGGTAACTGAATCTTGGGATACAAGCGAAAAGGAAATAGCAGAAGAGTTTCTCCTCCATAGTGAGTTATTTGTTAAAGAAAAATATCGTGCCAAAAAAGAAAATAGAAAAGCGAATTACGCTAAAATCATTCATGAGCTTGGCGGTGTAAAGATTCTCTATAGAAAAAGATTCGTGGATGCTCCTTGTTACAGGTTGAACCCTGAAGAGGTTTCGATTGCGCTTGAAGAAGGAATTGCTTTTGTTGAAAATGCTATTCCAAAAGAAATTATTGTGAATAATGAGCATTTGGAGGCAGTTAGAGTTGAAAGGAATGGTAAGGATGAAATTTTCCTTGCTAAAAATATGTTCCTAGCAATAGGGACTTCTCCAAATATTGTTGCTGCTAAAGAAGATGCAGAAAATTTCATTTTAGATGGAAAATATTTTAGGGCAATTAATTCTGATGGAGAAATTGCGTCTCCTGAAAGAATTGCGAAGCCATCCAAAGACGCCCCACTTATGAAAATTGATTCTGATGGATTTGCAATCAGCTTTTTTGGGGATTTGCACCCCTCATATTCGGGTAATGTTGTTAAAGCGATGGCTAGTGCTAAAAATGGCTATCCCCAAATCACCGAAATTCTAAAAAGAAGGGAAAGTAAGGATAATGATATTTTCTCTATTATGAATAAAAATGTTATTGCTAGAGTTGCTCAAGTAAATCTTCTCGGTGAAAAAATTGTGGAAGTTGTTTTGCATGCTCCACTTGCGGCAAAGAAATTCTCTCCAGGTCAATTTTATCGGTTACAGAATTACGAAAATATAGCCTTTCACGGTAAAGATGGGTCGGTATTTGCTATGGAAGGGCTTGCAATGACCGGTGCCTGGGTAGATGAAGAGAAAGGTTTAATTTCGGTTATAGCGCTCGAAATGGGTGGGTCTTCTGACCTGTGTAGATTCTTACAGAAGGGGGAGCATGTGATTTTGATGGGCCCAACTGGTGAGCCAACCGAAATTAAAAGCAATGAGAATGTTGTTTTAGTTGGTGGTGGGCTCGGGAATGCTGTTTTATTTTCAATTGGTAAAGCATTCAGGAAGGCTGGAAGCAAGGTTTTATACTTTGCTGGATACAGAGATGAAAAAGATGTTTGTAAAATTGAAGAAATTGAAGCTGCTGCTGATAAAGTAATTTGGTGTTCGGACATAGGAGAAATAGAAACAAGAAGGAGACAGGATAGTAATTTCAGAGGTAATATTGTTGAAGCGATAGATAATTATTGCCAGGGTAAATTTTCTGATATGCCATTTACACTGAAAAATATGTCGCGATTGATAGCAATTGGGTCGCAGGGTATGATGGATGCTGTGAATAAAGCACGAGCTTCTAAATTTAGGGAATATTTACCGACCAGTTATGATGCGGTTGCAAGTATCAATTCTCCGATGCAATGTATGATGAAAGAAGTATGTGCACAATGCTTACAAAAACATGTCGATCCGAATACTAATATTGAAACATATGTATATAGTTGTGCTAACCAAGACCAAGATATGGATAAAGTTGATTTTAATCATTTAAAAAATCGCTTGGAACAAAATTCTTTATTAGAAAAACAGACAAAAATGTGGTTAGATATATCGTTAAAGGAAATCAATTTAAGGTAAGTGATGAAAATTTTTGTAGATAGTGCTGACGTAAAAGAAATAAAAGCTTTGGCAGAAGCAAATATGATTGATGGTGTGACTACAAATCCATCTCTAATAGCTCAATCTGGGCAAGATATATTCAAGGTTACAAAAGAAATTTGTGAGATTATTGATGGGCCAGTTAGTTCTGAGGTGATAGCCACTAGCACCAATGAGATACTAAAAGAAGCTGAAAAATTAATGAAAATAAATGAAAATATAGTTATCAAACTACCTACTACTTTTGATGGTTTGGCTGCTTGTTCTAAATTATCTGCTGATGGTGCTTTGGTTAATATGACATTGTGTTTTTCCGCAAGCCAGGCTTTACTTGCAGCAAGAGCAGGGGCTATATTTGTTTCGCCTTTTGTAGGAAGATTAGATGACGCTGGACAGGATGGCATGGGTTTAATTTCAGAAATCATCCAAATATTTGATAATTACCAAGATTTTGATACCGAAGTTCTAGTTGCTTCGGTGAGAAATAAATCTCATATTGTGCAATCCGCTCTTTTAGGTGCTGATGCAGTTACTGCTCCACCTAAAATTATTAGAGACATGGTGCATCATGACCTTACAGATCAAGGTTTAGAGAAATTTTTACATGATTGGAAACAGACAGGACAAAAGATAAAATAATGTTTTACTGCCTACCTAAATTATCTTTCATATTGATTTTTACCTCATATTTATTGGGCTCGATACCGTTTGGTATATTTGTAGCAAAATTCATGGGGCATGGGGATATAAGAAAGCACGGGTCAGGTAATATTGGAGCCACGAATGTTTTGCGCAAAACTGGAAAGATTGGTGGTATCATAACCCTCGTTCTAGATGGTGGTAAAGGTGTCCTTGCTATGTATTTAGCATCCACCATTTGCCCTGATTATTTGTTACTGATCTTTTGTGGAGTTGCTTCAGTGGTTGGGCATATTTTTCCAATTTGGTTGAAATTCAAAGGTGGAAAGGGTGTCGCGACCGGCCTAGCTGTTATCGCGATGATGAATTACTATATTGGAATTGTTGCGGTTGCCATTTGGTTAATTGCATTTCTAATTTTTAGAATTTCATCACTTTCGGCTTTAATTGCGTTTTGTGTGACCCCAATCTTTGCTTATTTCACGACATATGATCCAAGATTGGCAATAGCGTGCGCAATAATATCCCTGCTCGTTATTATAAGACATAAAGATAATATAAAAAGGCTTATGGAAGGAAAGGAAGGTTAGTGATATAGCCTTCCTCCATCTATATCGTCATCATCAGAATCTTCAAATAATTCTTCCTCTTCGTCGTCTCCATGATTCTCTCCTGATAAATTTGAGGATAAATTCCATTCTTCTGCTGAAAAATCTTCATCATTAGTAGATAAAAGTATCCATGAGACATATTCAGCTATTTGTTTAGGAGATTTGAGTTTTATAGTGTCACTAACGTTGAAATGCTCTGAGTCTTTCAACAGGTTTTGTATTTTAGTATCTACATTTCCTGGATTAACAATGCCAAAATTTATTTCTGGCATCTCAAGTTTCAGACAGTTATACACCATTGTTAAAGCGGCCTTTGAGACGCAATATGGTGCCACAAATTTTGCAGCATAATCACCCCAACTTGAGCCTATAAATAAGACGCGAATTTTGTCTGCGTATAGTTTTTTAAGCCCCATTGTTAAAAATAGAGGTGATGTTGTATTAACATCTTGCATTTTATCCCATTCTTCTTTTGTTATTTGTTGAATGGGTTTAATAGGCTCAATAATTGCAGCTGAATGAATAAGATGTGTAATTTTATAATTATTTGAACTCACATATTCCGATATTCGATCTAGCAACGATGGATCAGTGATATCAGCCTGAATAAAATCAACATGTTCTGGATAAGTTTCGTGCAGTTCTTTTAGTTCAGTAGAGCTTCTTGCTATTGCTAAAATATTCATTTTCTTTTCAGCAAAATTATGCGCCAAATCTTTGCCAATTCCAGAACTGGCTCCTGTGATAATAGTAAGTTTTTTCATTTATCATATTTTTGAATGAAGTGCCTAAAGTTATCAGACATTTCATCTATTGCAATAGATTTCTGTATGTAGCCATCCGCCTTTAATTTTTCACTAGTTTGCTTGTCTTTTTTTTGTGTAGATGTAGATAGTATAATTACTGGTATTTCTGAAATTGGGCTGGTTTTTTTCAATTCTTGCAGAATTGTATAGCCATTATCCTTTGGCATATTAATGTCGAGAAAGATAAGCTTGGGATAATTTCTAGGGGGACAATTATTTAGCCTGTCAAAAAGATCTTTTTTATTAGAGATGTAATGAATCGGCTTTTTATAGTTAATATTTAATAATATCCGCTTGGAAATAAAAAAAGAATCGTAACTATCGTCAATAACAAAAATCATCTTTCCACGCCAGAATTATTATCTGACTACTGTAATATTTTGAAAATCGATCTATGTCAACATTAAATCTATAATATTATTTTTCTGTAAATGCATGCCAGAAAGTAGAGGTTACCGGATCAAGTAGATATTGCAGTAAAGTTCTTTCTCCTGTAACGATTGCAACGTCGGCCTGCATTCCAGGATATAACTCATAGTCCCTATATTTAGAGATTTTCTTGAGCTGCTCTTTGTCAACGTTGATTTTTACCTTATACATAGGGCCGCCTTGGCCTTGTTGCTGTTGTAATATAACGTTGTACACCTTATCTATTTCCGATGGTTCTGTAAGGTCAGGAGAAACGCTTGTGACAATGCCATCTAGCGGCCCAGTACTTCTAGATTTGAAAGCGCTGATTCTCACTTTGGCAGATAATCCAACATAAACTGAATCAATATCTTGCGGACGCACGAAAGCATCAATAACCAGATTGTCATCATCAGGTATTATTGTCATTATATTCATTCCAGAGCCGACCACGCCGCCAATAGTATTCATCTGCACTTTACTAACTGTTCCATTGATAGGGGATTTTATAAGAAGTCGTGTGAATTGGTCTTCAGCTCCTTTTATACTTTCTTTAGTTTCATCTAGCTTCTCACTAACCTCCCGAATTTCACGATTAATCTCGGCTGAGAACTTGCTTTTTACATTTTCCTTTTCAATTTCAAGCTCGGTAATTACCTTTCTTGTATTGATGATTTTTGATTCGATACCGCTTACGGCAGCTATTAGTTGAGCTTCTCTTGATTGTTGTTCGATCAATCTTGGCTTTTGAGCAAGTCCCTTTTCAAATAAATCGGTAAGGACAACAACTTGTTCCTTTGTAAGTTTAAGCTGCAATTTAGTTGATTCCAATTGTGCTTCTTGGGAAACTATTTCTTGGTTATGTTGCTCAATCTTCTTATCAAGTCCAGATAATTGACCTTGCACCATATCTCGCCTTGAATCAAATTGCGATTGTTGATTCATAACAATTTTATTGATTTCTGGTGATTGAATATTTTCTAGTAATTCTTGATCTAAATTTATTTGGTTACTGTTATTCTTTTCAGCTTTTAACCTAGCCAACCAAACCCGGTAGTTTAATCTACGGTTTAATAAGGTATCTAATTGAGGTTTCAGGGTGGCATTATTTAGCTCTATAAGAGGATCATCTTTTTTTACTTTGTCACCATCTTTCACAAAAATTTTCTCAACAATACCACCTTCTTTGTGCTGTATAATTCTTCTGCTTGAATCTACAACAACAATTCCACTTGCATGCGATGCGCTGTCAAGAGGAGCGATCCCAGCCCAAACTCCAAAAATACAAAAAGTTATTATGGTAATCCACATGCCAAATAAAATAGGAGACCTTGCTTTTTGTAGCACTTCATTACGATCTTTGTCATCCTTTTTAACAATATAGCCGATAAGGTTGTCAATAGATTTGAGTGCGGATACAATGGCAGTTTGTAATTTTTCCATTGAGAACATTAAAGCAAATTTAGTAATTTTTTGCTTCATAGGTAAAGACTTTATCTGCTGTTTCATCATACCTTGCATTTGCTGCATGGCCTTAGGATCTTGCCTCATTTTCTGCAGAAATTCTTGCTTCATTTTTTCTAATTGTTCAGGCGTAGGCTTTTTCTTGCCAGCTTCTGAGAAACTTGCTTGAGAAGGATTTGGCATGATCTCAGGAACTGCTTTTGATACACCATCCGTAGGTTTTGCTGTAGAGGGGTCGCTAAGTTTAATAGAGTAACCAATAGCTGGTTTTTTATTCTCAGCTTCTTGAGCTTTTCTTTCTCTTTTTTCTGCAACCTTACTTTTTCTTTTTTCTACCATGATAAGATCTGCCTATTATTTTTCTTTATTTTGTGAAATAGCCGAAGCATTTTTGTTAAATCTGGATAAAATATCTTCTCTTGGGCCATAAGCAACAATCGATCCTTCTTGAAGTATCATCACCATATCCACAAACGCTAAGATTGAAGGCCTGTGAGATATGATAATAGTAGAAGTTTTCTTTGTCTTAGCTGTTTGGATTGCTTGTACTAATGCTGCTTCACCTTTGTCATCTAAATTTGCATTTGGTTCATCAAGCACAACGAGTTTAGGATTTCCATAGAAAGCGCGGGCCAAACCAACACGTTGTCTCTGACCGCCTGAAAGTGAAGATCCTCCTAGTCCAATATCAGTATCATAACCATCTGGGAAATGAGAGATTAATTCATGGGCCCCGGCAAGTTTTGAGGCTTCAATGACAGCTTCTGGATCAATATCTTTATGCATTCTCGCAATATTTTCTTTGATAGAACCATTAAACAACTCAATGCCTTGAGGTAAGTACCCTACATGTTGACCAAAATCATCGCGGTTCCAGGTGAATACATCGGCATTATCCAAGCGTACATGGCCTGAATGCGGTTTCCAGACACCCACCAAGATTCTGGCTAATGTCGATTTACCAGCGCCACTTGGCCCGATAATGGCCAGTGATTTGCCAGCATCAAGAGTGAAATTTACACCTTTTAGCGTATATTCTTTTTGTTCACCCTTAGACCTACTTGTAGGAGGAATGAAAAAAACATTTTCAACGGATAGCCTGCCTTCAGGGTTAGGGAATGTCATGCCATCTGGACGAGAACCTTCTTTATCAAAAGATGTTTTAATTTTTTTATATGATTTTTGGGCTGACGTAACTTGTTTCCAAACTTCAATTAATTGATCGAATGGAGCAAGAGCACGTCCAACTATAATAGAGCTAGCTATCATATTACCTACGGTCATTTCTTGTGAGCCTGTTGTAATAACGATATAAGCACCTATACCTGTAACACCCATTTGTAAGATTGATCTGAAAAATCTTGTTGTGTTTGATAATATACCATTACGGTAACTCGCGATTGACTGCATTTTTAGGGCTGCAGAATTTGTTTCAGCCCATCTGTTCCGGACAGATTTCATCATGCCCATAGCCTGAACAGTCTCGGCATTACGTGTAGCAATATCAGCAAGATATGCTCCTTTTAATTGCATCTCTGATGAACCAGATAAAGTGGAATTCACTGCATAGGCATTTAGAATTGCTAAAAATACAATAATTAGAGCTCCGAAAATTGTTAGCCAGCCTAAATATGGATGAATAAGAAATACCACGATTATGTATATGATAGACCAAGGGGCATCGAATAAGCTATTTATGCCAGAGCTCGTAAGAAATTGTTTGATAGTATTAAATTCCCTGATACTTTGAGCAGCCCCCATTGAGGGTTTTTGCGATGCAGCTTCAACTGCATGTGAGAATAATTTTGGTGAAATTTTTTGATCTAACCATTCGCCGATTTTAATTAGGGTGAATGATCTTGCTATTTGTAACAATGTGTACGAAATATAAATGAAAATAATGATGATACTCAGCATCAATAATGTATCTTTACTTCCGCTTGAGATCACTCTGTCTAAAACTTGCAGAGAGTAAAGAGGGGTTATCAGATTCAGTAAATTAACACAGAAAGAAAAGAAAAAAGTTACTATAAAAGCTTTTTTACAGTCATTTAGGGCATTTACTAAGGGGTTATCCGTTTTTGTTTCTGTTGTATCGGTCATTATATTTTTTCTTTTACCAATTAAATCGTATAATTTCTTTCTTAAAGAATGGTTAATTGGTTTATTTTTGTTTCCTGCATAATCATATATCAATAAAATTTTTTTTGAATTTTTTTATATATTTTGATTGCAAAAATTATTTAACCATTCTGTTCATATGTTACATATAATAATTATTTTCGATTTTACAAATAAGTTGTTGCAATTTATCAATAAACTTCTAATGCTGCTCGCGCAAATCTTTTTAATGAGTATATCGTAGGCTAATCGACATACAAAACTCTATTTTAGTATATATATTTTTTCTCAATTAACGTTGGTTATGCGGGATGATTATTAACAGAAATTTAATCAATTAAGTTTCTTGTTAAATAATATTGATTAAATGAAGTGGGTATAATATTTTTCTCTAAACTTAGGAGAAAGTTATGTTTGGCGGAGAACCAGATCTAAGGTTGCGTTTTTTAAAAGGAGCTATATTAGGCCAAAATAAGTTGGCGATTAAAGCCAATGCAGCTTCTGCAAACGAAATATGTTCAGTAATTTTTGCTGTTAAAGAAAATAAAATAAAAGCCTTAGTATATCTCGTGGAAGAAGCTGGAGCTGAGATAGACGAACAAGATTTGTTTGGAGATACTCCCTTACATTATGCCGTAAGACATAAGAATAAAGAAGCGGTTGAAAAATTACTCGAATTAGGGGCAAATCCGTATATTGAAAATTTGTTTGGAAAGACAGCTTTCCAAACAGAGCTTACTCCTGATATAGAAGCGCTATTTGTTTTGCATGAGAATAGGGAGGCAGAGTTAGATATATTATTCCTTTTAGGGCAAGCAGTAAATGATAATGATTACAATTCTGTAGATATTTACATGCATCTTCTAGCTGAATCAGATGTTTTTGTAGAGAATTTGCTGATAGGGGAGCAATCCCTGTTACTTTATGCTGGATTAAATGGTAAGGATCAAGCATTCAAAGCTTTATTGGAATATGCAAAATATAGCGAGCAATCTAGTGTTTTTTACAATAATTTATTTGTACAGCTGGCGGCGAATCCTGACAGTGCATGCTTCAAAGAATTAGTCAAAAAATTCAGTAATTTTATTGACGAGAATAGTCGTGCAGCTATACATCACGCCTTGTTAAGGGGAGATACTCAGGCATTTAGTATTCTACTAGATCATCTGCCCTCACATATTGTGTTTGTAGCGGATAAATTTGGTATCTCATCGCATGATATAATGATGAATGGTGCAACAACAGGTGTTTCAACGGTAGAGGAGCAGACAAGGAGTCACCTTAGGAATGGTAAGGACAGGTCCGATGTATTGTTGGGCCAAGCTATTAGAAAAGGAACTGCAGAGGAAACCGTCCAATTGCTAATGAAAACCCCAAAGTGTGTTTTAGAGCGATACAGATATGAAAAGTCTGAATCAACCTATTTACATGTAGCTATAAGGCGTAATGACAAATTGAAGGTTCTTGCTTTGTTAGCAAGTGGAGCAAAAATTGGAATCCCTAACTCGAGTGGAGAGAACGAACTACATATTGCTTGTAAGCGTGGTGCATCTAAAGTTTTATTCTTGTTATTGATATCTTGGCAAGTAGACTTGCTTATGGCAAGAGAGGAAGAAAAAAATATTACCCTTAAAGATTTTCTAAATATGATAGATCCAGAAGGTAGGAGGCCAATTGATATAGCTCGGGAACAAGGGAACGATGTCATCGAAGATCTAATACTAAGCATAATGAAAAACAGCAGTGATCTAGAGGGTAGGAGGCCAATTGGTACAGCTCATGAACGAGGAAATAATGTTGTTAAAGATCTTAGAAAAAGCATAATAAATAAATGGGCAATAACGCCTGGCATGAATGAGTTGATTGATGTCATTTTAGAAGCTCGAGTCGCAGTTCATATGCCCAATGAGAAGGGTTCTTATACAGCTTCGTGGGTACTGAAAAATACTAAATTTTTTAGTCGATTCTATCCCAAAATAAAAGATAATTTACGCGATATTGCATTAGAGCAAGAAGGGCGAGAGCATAACCCGGTTAATGTTGCAGCACCTGCAGCAGGGGCAGCTGCTAGTGCTCCAGCAAGGTCAGTTGCTACTTTAAATACACAAGATGAAGCGGGTTCAGGTTCTGGTTATTGTGCGGGGGCAGGTGTAAGTGCCGCAGATTCCGCTAAAACTGTCTTTTATTCTTCAGCTGTTAGCAAGAAATATCAGCAATTCTTTAGAAGGTTAGTGCGAATGTCGACCGGTGAGTTGAATGAGCAAAGTTCACACCGATTAGTCACATTTCTACATGATGTTATATATAGGCAGAATTGTTTTATGGTTTTTACTTTGTTAGCAAGTGGTGCAAGGCTAGGAATTTTAAATAATCATGGCGAAAATGAGCTACATACAGCTTGTAGGAGAAATTCAGGTGCTGTCGTTTTTTTACTAATAGTAGCATCACAAATTGACTCGAAAAAAACAGAAGGAGCGATTTCTCTAAAAGCTTTGCTAAGTCAAAAAGATATTCACGGAAAAACACCACTAGATGTCGCTAAAGAGAGGCAAAAGGGAGCCCTGATTGAGCTGCTTGAAAGTGCTGAAAGAGATGATTATTTACCTATATTTAAAAGAAGATTGAGGCTGTATGGTGGATTGGTAGAAGCAAGAAATGCTTTTTATAACAATCAAGGCAAACCTTATTTTGTAGCCTCATGGTTATTGGACAATTTCACAGAGCTTAAAAAATGCTTTCCTAGCGTTGATATGGAAGCACTCAGAGAGATTGCTATAAAGGAAAGACAAGTTTTTGATAGTCAACAAGCTGCTTTTTCTATGGCAGCTGCTAGTGCTCCTGCAAGGTCAGTTGCTACTTCAAATACACAAGATGGAGCAGGTTCAGGGTCTGGTTATTGTGCGGGGGCAGGTGTTCCTGTAATGCCTTCTGTTACTACCAGTGCATCTTCTCGTTGTGCTGCATTAGTGCAGCGGCTAGAAAGGGGTAGAGAAGAGAGTGCTACGGTGCGGCAACCTGATCCCAAAAGAAGAAGGTTGAATGCTTATGAAGAGCCAGATTTGGTTCCAGTTGCCCCAATGGTGCATTTTGGTGTTATTCCGGTTGCACCTGTTGTTGCTCAGGGAGATTCGTCTACATCATACGGAGGGCGTGGTACATATTCGAGTGCTCATTTGAATCCCGATTCTGCTAGCTATGCTGGTCCACCAAGAGGAAGTTCAAATGCCAGATAGAATTGATCCATGTGCAAGTTATAATTATCTTGCCCTTGCTGTGGATTGTCTTTGCTGTTGTGCTCCATGACGAGGCTCTGTTTTCCTGGAAGACGATTCGGTCTGTATTTTTTCAATGCCCTTAGCAATTTGTTTAGCTTCTTCAGCAATAACTTTACTGAACTTCTTTTTAGAAGAAAATTCGGGAAATAATTCTTTTGTCATTTCGAATAACAATGATGTGATGCCAATTGTAGATGGTTCAGGCGTAAAGATTGGATCGTTCGCATGGGCTACTGTTAGGGCTACAAATATCAAGCCTTCTACAATGCCAACTGCTGCTGTAACTACAAGGCAGCAAAAGCTTAATACCGACCTTGAAGCATTCATTGCATGTCTTCCTAATTTTTCTGATTGGGTTTTGGGAATGTCCTGGAAAGCATCAGAAATGCCTTCAATAGTGGATAATTTTAGCATATCCTCTTGTTTTAACCTTTTGGTTAGGCTGTCCTTGGATAACACATCCTCATAAAGTTTGCTTAGTAATGTGTCTAGTTTAATTGTGGGATTTGTTTCCAGAGCCGCTGTGACATATTTTTCTATATCTTTTTGTAATCGTTTTGCAGCCTCTCTGTCTATATCTTTTGTCCATCCTTCTTTCATATATATTGCCTTGATAGATTAACTGTTTCTTACTTTGTCTGCTCATATTTGCTGTTCTGATTGGTGCTTAAATATGAGCGCATACCATTTCTGCTAGCAGATTTTTTTGTTATCCTTCCATAATGTATCTCGATAAGAGCTCTACAGAAAAATAATAGTTTGAATATGTTAAGAAAATATTAATCATTCATTGATGGATAAGCTAAAAGGCAAAAATTAAATTTCTGTTTTTAACTCCAAATATCTTCTTTTTTTGTGGATTTTTTAGTAGTAGCTTTAAGCTCAGCATCATTGATATTTTTGAATATAGTCAGAGCCTGTGCAACCATACTGCTCACGTCATTACTATTAGATGGAATGATGAGAGTATTATTCTCTTTAGCAAGATTGCCAAAAGCAGCAACATAATCTTGGGCAATTTTTAGAGAGATAGCTTTGGTACCACCTTGTTTTTCAGCACTTTTTGCTATTTGTTCGATTGATTCTGCAGTCGCCTTGGCAACAGCTAAAATAGCTTCAGCTTCACCTCTAGCTCTATTCACTTGATCAGTATAGGCTGCTTCTGAGCGAAGTACAACTTCTTGTTTTGCGCCTTCGGCTCTATTAATTTGTGATTGTCTTTCACCTTCAGATTCAAGAATTCTAGCTCTTTTCTGCCTGTCAGCAGCAACTTGTAATTCCATCGCTTGCTTTACAGATTCGGGAGGAACTATATCGCAAATTTCATAACGCATACATTGGATTCCCCAGCCAGTTGCAGCCTCATTTATGGCTTCCACTATATGAGCATTAAGCATTTCTCTTTCTTCGAAGGTTTTATCTAAGTTAATTTTACCAATTTCAGAACGCATGGTAGTTTGAGCAAGTTGCGATAAGGCATAATACGGATCGCTCACTCCGTATGAAGCATCGACTGGATCTAATATTTTTAGGTAAAGAATACCATCAATTTGCACCGTCACATTATCCTTAGTGATCGCAGTTTGTTGATTCATATCCATAGCTTGTTCTTTTAAGGTGTGCTTATAAGCAATGCGATCAATGAAAGGTATTATCAGATTTAGACCTGGCAAAAGCCTGATGTGAAATTTGCCCAGCCTCTCTACCAGCCAAGCTTCCTGTTCAGGAACTACTTTGACTCCTTTCATAATAACAATTATGCATAATACAGCTATGATTATTAATGTTTCCATCGGATTGCCTTATTTTATAGTTACTAATAGCGTGTTTCCCTTTACGGAAGTAATTTTTACGTCGCTATTCGGAGGAATTGATTCTAGATTTGCCTCGGGATCAATTTGAGCTTTCATTTTTACTCCTGACCAAATGACTTCTCCGTCCATATTTTTATGTAAAGTATGTTTGGTGGTTTTAGCCGTTTTGCCAACCATATTTGTATATTCTTTATTTTCAGATTTCATTATTCGTTTAAGTGGCTTCCACAGTAAAATCCAGGAAAGTACAGTTCCGATGCCGCATATTGCAAATTGAGTTACTATATTGGGCTCAATTAAGTTGAACTGAATAAATATATAGCTTAGTAAGCAGCCAATTCCTAAAAATAGAAATCCAAAGCCAAAAAAGCCAATTTCTATTAATATAAGAACAATTCCCGCGGCAGCCCAGTAATATTGTGGATCAAATTGTGGCATAATTAAAATTTTACTTAAAATGTCTTCACATTATAACAAAATATAGAATGCTTTGTAAATCTGTAATCGTAGATGGTTTAGTTTATTGGCTTAGTATTTTGCCTTTAAACTAAATATAGGCTATTATTAATCAATTTTATAAGGGATGTTTATGTCTGAGATGCCATTATTATCTTTATCAGGGGGGCGTTCTTTCAGAAGGCTTGGATCAAGTGTTGATAGTCGATCATCGGATACGGAAGATTTAGTTTTTGATTTGAACGATGTTTCGCTGGAATTCTCCGATGATAGAGGCGGCGGCGGATCTGGTGGTGGCGGTGAGGAGGAAACTACTGATTCCCCAGTTGATGCTATTGCAATAGATTTCTTACCTCCTTTAATGGAAGGTGAGGAAGAGAGTGAGGATTCATCAGAAGAATCTGAAGCAGAAGGGGAGCGAGGCGGAGGTGGATCGGGTGGTGAAAAAATAGATGTTGAAAGAGAAGTTGAAGGAGTAGGTGAGATAAGACCATTATCTGAAGAGACGGGTAGTTGTGATGAAATTGGAGATGAGAGTAGATGTGCAGAGAATGTGATGCACAGAGAACCAGCGCATCTAACAAGTGGAGCGAGTGAACATCTATCAGGAGACCAAGGCTCTGTAGTTTTATTAGGAAGGAGAGGGGTCTTTATAGTAAGAGGGTCATCAGCTTTGTCAGCGGGTTTGGATTCAGAAGATTTGTCAGCTATTGGTATTGCAAGTGCATCGGTTGTTACATCTGCGCTTTGTGATTTTAGTAGATCAGGACTATCTTCTGAAAGGGATAGAGCTTTGAGCGGAGATGTTGCAGATGACTCGGTTGTAGATTAAGAAAATAATACAAGGCAACCAACAGTTGCCTTGCATTTAACATATTATATTGGGTTTATAGTTCGTATAAACCTGTTATACCACTTTCACCGATGCATTCTTCAGCAGAATTTCCGATTTCGTAACATTCATTGAAGGTTAGTGCTTCTTCTGAGCTCATAGCTTCTGGATATATTCCGTTTTTAATAACTAAGTCGGTATCTTTATTGATTATTCTCCAGGCCTTTAGAACGTCTCCGAAACCATTATTTTCTAAGCCTAAATCACCACCACCTGTTTTAAAAGCCGAATAAGCTACCTCTTCAGAATTTTTGTGTGATTTACTTGAAAACAAAGAAGATGCCGATTTACACAAATCTCTGATATAAAGAAATGCTTTCTCAAGCGGGGTGTTGTTTGCTTGAGCTTGTATCTTAATCTCTAACCTAGCTTCAGAAGCCTCTTTGGCAACTGATTCTGCAATAGATTGATGATTTAGGTGGATATCCTTATATATTTCCATGAAATTTTTGTAACTAGCGGAAACCGTTTCGTTGTACTCATCTCGGATTTGAGCATTTCTTTCATCGGAATTGATTAATCTTGTATATACTAAAAAATTTTTGATAATATTAAGACCATGTTTAAGCATAATTTACTCCTCAAATTAATTTTGCTTATGGATAATATTATCACTTTTATTAATAAATGTCAATAATAGCGTGATGTGAGTTATTGCTGATTAGTAGCTGCATATTTTGTAGAAGAATCAAAATTATTCCTAGATAGGAGAATAATGGAAGAGCTAGAAAAAAATACTTATTTGAATGAAATACCTGGTGCATTAATCAAATCAGTAAGTGTTAATGATAAGTCAGTGGTTGTTGAAACAAAGAATAATGGGCAAGAGGTTTTTGAGGAATCTAGAATTGCTGATTTACTTAATCTTGTTAGCTCAAGAGTGCAAATAAAAATCCCTAATATAGATAATCAATATAAAGTAGATCAAAATCTAGAACAGGTTATTTATCAGCATTTTCTTGATGTAGTATGGTTTTATAATGGGGCATACATATATACTGGCGATGATTTAAGGGATAAAAATGTAGAACAAATAATAATAAAAAGGAGAAAATCCGTATTACAACATTATTTAACAGCTCCTAAAAGGCTGGTACTTGTAAATGACAACACAGCTAAGGATGAGAATGGGCAGGAATGGAGTATCGGATATTCTAAGCTTAAGATAAGAATATCCAGTGACAAAATTAACGGTAGTAACGAGCAGGTTAAGTTAAATCAAATTATTTGTCGAGCAGCAACTACTGTAAATAATTCTCCTAATTTTAAATATCCAAGGAAAGAAGACGGAGCGGAGGCTATTACTGGAAGCTTCTCAAAAGATTTCGTGCACAAGGACCGTTTTTTATTTGAATTGAGGCCTGGAATAAAGCCGTCAGTTGCAGTGAAAAAATTACTTGAAAAAGTTGAAAAGCCATATGTAATCGAGTGCAAAATTGCGATTGAGATAATTGAATATTTAAGTTTATTAGATTTTTTAGGAGATGATCAATTTGATAAAGTTTTTTGTGAGATAGGAGTGGTGTTTTCACGTGCAAAAAGAAAGAATGCAATTGACAGAATTAGAGAAAATTTGTCTGAAGAAGGACCAGAAAGAGCATCGGATAAGCATAATTTTCTTAGCAAAGATCAAAATAGATTTTCTAGCGAATTAGTCCCTGGTGAAATGCTCTATATTAGAAATGTTGAGAGTTATTTAAAGAGACATCCATTTGGTGAATGTGCAGGACATAATGTTATTTATATTGGAAAAAATAGTGAAGGTGAACCTCTCTTTGCAGGTCTATTTACTGAAAAGAAGGTTCGAACATACCGCGAAATCGTTGAAATGTTAATAGATGATTATAATGAAACACCTCACTATATAGAAGAGAGAAACGGACAAGTTATTTGCAATAGATCAAAATTTGGTGGTTTTTGCTGATTTCATGTACGTTAAGACCATCTTTTTTTTGCTTGCAATATTGTTAGAAGATTTGACTGGCGCGTTAAAATATGTTAACATATTTTAATTAATTTTTTAAATGAGTGTGGTATGTCAAGAGAAGGATTGCAGAATAACGAGACTGTATCATATAAACTATCAGATGTTTTTGTTTATGCTAAGGATAGTGCAGTAAGCTTTGTAGCCTATAGCTACAATACGCCTATTGTGCTTGCAACTAGTAGCATAATTCTTGGCATGGCAATGCGATCTGTTCCAACTTCATACCTGTTAACGGCGGTAGGGGGAGCTGGTGTTCTAGCCGCCAAGGTAGCATACGATGTTTATAGTGATGAGTCTCATGATTTCGGTTCGGCTATTAGTAAAAATTATGACAACGTAACTAGTTATATGAGTGGTTGGGAAGATTATTTGTCAGGTGCTGGACTGTTCTTTGTTTTAAAATTCATGAGCACCTTTCCGATATTTTCTGTTACAGCAATAGCTGCGGGTGCGGGTGCTAAATTCGCTTATGATGTAGTCCAAGAGGATAATCATTCCATAAAAAATGTTTTGGTATCATACGCTAAAAATATATCATCATTTAATATGAATATTGCTTCTGAAGAGATTGTTGGATGTGCGGTTCCATGGATAGCTAAAAGTTTACTTGCAGCAAGTGGTTATGGCGGAACTTTTGTTAAAGTTTTGGCGGGGCTGAGTATAGGACCTTTTGCTGGTAAATTTATTTATGATTTTTATAAAGATCCGGAACATGATGCTGGAAGAATTATTGAGTCATATCGTAATAAAACCACTCTTATACTAGATAAGCTTGATCAGCTAATGGGTGAGGCTCAATGTACTGAACAGGGGCATTGTGAGCTAGACACTCAGTAAAGAGCCTAGCTTTTCTGGATGCCCGATCGAGTCCGGTATGACGTTGTGGGTATGGTCATTCCTCTTGCCCCTTTTTTTCATTCACGTGAAAGCAGGAATCTACTCCTTTGTATCGTAGATCTAGCTCACCAAGAAAGCTGGTATTGGCGTCATAAGAGAAATTTTGAAATTACGTTGAGGGAGAGGCTTTATACATAATCTATGTGGTTTGTAATCTTAATAGGCCGAGATGATGACCTGGTAGTGCATAGTAAACAAGCGGTAGAAAAGAAATCATTGCGACATTAAAATATAGTTATCGTACAAGCATGCGATAATTTTTTCATCTTTAAAATTAGGTTTTATCAATATTTTCTATAACCGTTAATTTTCGTAAAATCACAATCAAATCATTTTCCTGTTTTTTCGGAAGCTTAGCAAAGAAATCCTCATCTACGCCCTCTATAATAGGTACTAGCTTACTTGCTAAATCCATACCCAATTTTGTTAATTGCACAGATTTAGCCCGAGTATCTTCTTGGTTTTCATGTCTTGCTACTAAATCCATCCCAACCAATTTCTTTAATGATTTTGAAATAGTCATCTTATCTAGTTTAGACATTGTGACAATATCAATTTGGGTCACTTCTTTCTTTTGGCCGTGCCACCAAAGCAATATAGCCATAATAACAAATTGAGCATGGGAGATATCATATGGCTCTAATGCTTTCTTGATCATGCGTTGCCAAGAAATGGTTGTTTGCCACAGCAAAAAGCCTGGGCTATCTTCAGGTGCATCAAAGCCAAATGGTGGATTTGTCATATCTTTCAGCCTTTATTCCTCACCAGATTAATTAAAGAGTCCATTTCATCTGGAACCGTGTTTGCAACATGCGTTGCCACAAGTTTGATCCACAGCCATTTTAAGGGTCCTGTAACCACTAATTTATTGGAAAGCAGAACACCGCCATCTTTCACTTCCATGCTATGGGTGTCGTACATTTTGGCGCCAAAGAACTTTGTGCAGTCTGTAAAATTCTGCATCTCGTTAATTTCAGTCAGCATAATCTTAACTGCTGGTGCGTCTTTAGGTTTCAGCATAAAATAATTCCCAACCTTGAAATCACCCTCCAACTTGCAGTAATCCAGGTCTCCATGCCAACTGGGCCAGTTATTAATATCTACCCATATCTTCCAAATCGCCTCAGGGGAGACATCCGGATAAAATTTGTTATGCTCTTTAACCCACATAAGCTACCTACATAAAAAATTGATTCTGCTACTCATATTATATGCGAGTTTACTAATATTGGGTGTTGAAGTCAAATAAGATGTAAAAAATTATTATAAATGGGTTTAGGATTTTTGATCGGGACGTGGATATATGAGCGAATTTATTTTTATCTTGTATCGCAGACAATTAATTGTTGGAATTGACAAAAATATCGTCCTTCTTCACTTCAAAGCCCCGCGCATCATAAAACAGCTCTATCCTTGTGATCTTGTTATTTTTAATATCCATAAGTGCAGCTGCCCGGAATTTACCAATGGGCTCTGGCACGATCATATCGTACGCAAGCATAACCTGATCATTAGTTGAGAAGCTGGAGCTAATGTGAATGTCTTTTAACATCTCGGCAAAACGTGTAGCTGCATTAAAAACATACTTCTTTCCACTTATTTTAGCTAGTGGACTAGTGAGACAAACGTCTTCACTTAAAAAGCTTGCCACCTTATTAAAATCCTTAGTGCACATAGCATTATAATAGCTAAATGCAGTTTTTAAATTTTCTTCTGTTTCAGTATTTGTTGTATTCATGTTCAATCCATATTATAGTATCAGCACGCTGATAATGTAATATAAGGACCCTGATATGTCAACGACTAAAAATGTGAATGTAAAAGGTTTGCTTGGCTATAAGTTGAAGAAAACTCAGCATGCCTTGAGATTGTGTATGGACGAAGCTTTAAAGAGTATTGCGCTAACTACTCCGCAATATGCTGTTTTAGCTCAGTTGGAATTGCAGGATGGAATGTCAAATGCTGAACTTGCCAGAAGATCCTTTATTACTGCACAAACAATGCATGCTATTGTATCAAATTTAGAAAATCGCGGGCTGATAAAGAGAAAAACAACCCCAGATCATGGTAGGGTTCTATCAGTCTCACTTACTAAGAAAGGATTGAGTGTTGTACAAAAAGCCCATCATTTAACAAGAAGCATAGAAGAAAAAATGACATGCACTTTGTCTTCTGAACAGAAGAATTTTTTAGAGCAAATACTATATGAATGTTTAAGTAATCTAAAAAATGTAACTCAGAAATAAAATATTTACATTCTGAGTACTCCTGCCGCACGTTCTTATCATTCCCACGAAAGTGGGAATCCACTCCTGTAGCCAAATGCACGGAACATCGTAGCCTCTTTCTGGATCCTCGATTGAGTCGAGGATGACGTTGTTGGGGGTATTCCCGCTCCCTTTTTTGTCATTCCCACGAAAGTGGGAATCCACTGCAACAAAGGAGGAAGCGGCTAGTACGGCATGGATCCCCAATCAAGTTGGGGATGACCACTGTGTAGAGTGTTGTGGATGACGTTGTTGGTGGGAGCTGGGATAGCTTTGTTAGAGTGAGGTTGGTATAATGAAATTTGCAACCAGGAGTGAAGATTCTTTCTTTCTTAAGAATATGTATACATAGTAGAGTTTGTTGTTATTAATTGTTAATCATGCGGGTATATCCACGACTCAAAAATTCTGAATGATGCCAACTTATTACATGATTCTAAGTCTGATTTTCTTCATTGTCATCATTAGTAGAATGCAAATTGCCTAGCGGTTTAACAAAATCAAAGCTAGTAATAACAGAGTCTGGTAAAGAATTGATCTCATTTGTAATGCGGTCAGAATTATAATTTCCATCGTCCGACCCACGAGTAATTTAATTAAACTCGTTTCTGTTATCACAAAAATAATCTTTGGCATTTATCTTCCTGCATTATTTCTTTCGTTTCACCTTTTTAATTAGTGGCGTCTTGTATATTGGCAAATTTACAAAAACTCCTTGCTGAAATGGTATGTCGGAGTATCTAGTGATGAGCTAACAGATGAATTTGAATTACGCGAAGTTTTTTGCTGAGGTGAAGTCGAAGAGGTAGAGGAAAGTCTCAACATTTATAATGCAGGTAGATTTGCAATTATTATAATAAAACTAGTTGCAATATGCAATTAATTATCTTAGATTGTGTTTTAGGCGAAAGTTAAATATGGATGTATCTTGTGCAAAAAGAAGAAATCGAAAAATTACGTTATTTATCGAGGAAATTAGTAAGAGAACTCGGTATGTTGCAAGTAGATAGTAGTGATTCGACTATTACACCGGGGCACTGGCATGTGCTGATAGAAGTAGATAAAGATCCGGGTTTGACCGTATCAAAATTAGGGGTTTTGTTGCTTATTTCCACTTCCAAAGCTTCACGTTTAACAAGCTTTTTACATAAAAAAGGTTTAATTGAGTTTAAAGAAGGTGCAGATAGACGTGAAAAATACCTCCATGTTACTGCAGCGGGAAAAGCAGCGATAAAAACAATAGATGATTTTTCTGAAAGCAAGATAGAAGGTGCATTTAAATATTTGAAAGAATCCGAAATGGTTGGGATTATAAATGCGATTGATAAATATTCGAATGCGCTTGAGAAAAATAGGTTGAGTGGTTCAGATGTCAAGATTGCAACTCTGCCAACATCTAGAGTCATACGTAAACAAATTATGAGTATGATTTCTGATATTCAGAAAAATGAATTTTCCATACCAATCAATCAAGGTACTAATATATGTATTTTAAAAGCAGAGAATTATTTTTATTACAATAATTCCTATAATTTTTGGTATGCGGTTGCGGATGATGGTCAAATTATTGGTAGCGTGGGGCTAAATAGAATTAACAAGAATGCAGGTGAAATTAAAAAATTCTTTGTTATAAAAGAATATAGAGGTACTGGTGTTGCAAGAAAATTAATGTCCACACTTGTCAATGCTGCAATAAAGCATGGCTTTAAAGAGATATTTCTCGGCACGGTTGATATTCTCAAGGCTGCGCATAATTTTTATCAAAAATATGGTTTTGTAAAAATATCTAAAGATGAGCTGCCAGAGGAATTTGAATTATGCGAACTTGATTCTGTATTTTGCAAAGGTGAAGTCGCAGAAATAAGGAAATTTCTCAACATTTAAGTATGGTATCTAACGTTTCTAATTCCGTTATATACTGGTTTTAACTCTTAAAAAAGCAAGAAGATATCAGAGAATTTATATCTAGAAATTTCAGAAAGCTATAGAGGGCATAGCAGCCTCGCATTTAACATTTTAAAGATGGTATTTAGGCTTTTTGATGGAGCTGTAATCCTTGCCTCGTCACGAGACTGTAATTTTTATGGAAATATTACTTTCCCAGTCATGTGTAAGCCCCTTTGAAGGTGCGTTGTTTATTAAAAACCACGTGCGTTGTATCATAAACTGTGATAAAAGCCCGGCGAATATTCTCATTCTGAGTACTCCGCATACCACCAGCCAAAAACGAATCTCAAAATGCTAAAATTACCAAAACCCAGTAAAATCAAGAATTTGATAGATGCGTACCTTCGAGTCTGACGTTCTCATTTAACGGAGAAACGGAGAGTAAAATAGGAGATTTTGGGGTACAGTTGGTGATTTTAGGATTCTCTAGGTACGCATGTGTTACGCAATTGAAACTTAGCTCAAAGCCTCTTCTTTGCAAATGCTCTACCGGATGAAGTTTTAAGATAAGATTCAAATTTTTCTGCTCTAGATTTATCTACAAAAGCAGTATAAGAAACTATTTTCCACATGCGAAACTTGTTGGTATGTATAGATTTTCCGGCATTATGCTCAGATAATCTTCGTTCGACATCAGTGGTTAATCCAACGTAATATTTATCTGGATTATTTTCACTTTGTATTGAATACACATAATAAATTTAATAGCCCGTCTTCATTTCATTACGACGTGGCATCACGCCATAGCGCGTTCTGCGCGACGGCGTATGGCGGAGGGAGAGGGATTCGAACCCTCGATACAGTTACCCGTATACTTCCTTAGCAGGGAAGCGCCTTCAGCCGCTCGGCCACCCCTCCGTAGTTGGAAAACTCAATTTATACCATTGATCATTTTAGCGCAAGACTAATTTTGTAGATTACTCATAATAACCTGAAGTAGCTCTGGGAAACTCTCCTTATAGTAATCTCCACCAAAATGTCCTTGATTGGTATATTCATGATATTCGCAATTTAGATTCACGTGAATATGTCTAGCTTCTGCGATAGGTATCCATGGGTCATCTTGTGAAGCAAATAATGCAATCCATTGCTGATTTTGCTTAATGGCCTGCCAGTTCCAAGGTCTTGAATAATATCCAGACTGCTTTTCTGTTTCGATCCCAAGATCAGTATAACAGGCGCCTACCAAAACTGATCCATGAATTTTATGTTGTTCAGCTATGCGCATAGCGGCTAGAGCACCAGATGAATGGCCAACAAGTATAGTATCCTCATCTGCTCCCAGCTCATTAATAATAAAAGGAACCCAGAATGATTCTCTGGCCAATTCATTATCAGGAAATTCTTCAGCTATAACTTGAATATTCTCTTGTTCTAACTTCTGCTTTAGGTAAGGGAACCAATTATCTCTCGGGGAGCCGCCTCCATTACCTGGTATAAAAATTACTTTTTTTGACATAAATCCTCCTTATTTCGCAAATAGCAAGCATCTAACAATTGAAGATAAATCTTTGCATTCTGCTACCTTGTTAAATCCATTAGCTTCAAAAATATCTGTAATAGCATTTTGTTGGTTGATCCCTATCTCTACTAATATATAGCCCTGATTGTTAATCATAGAGCAGGCTTGTTCTGCTATAATACGATATGGGTTTAGTCCATCATCGCCACCATCCAGAGCCATCATAGGCTCAAAATCTTTAACATCTTTTTGGAGGGTTTCGATTATTTTAGTTTCAATGTAAGGAGGGTTGGAAACTATCAGATCAAATTTTTCAGCAATATTAGAGGCAAAGTTTTTATTATGTTGAAAATCAATAGAGACACCAAGATTATCTGCATTTATACCTGCCATCTCTAAAGCGCCAATATTTTTGTCCGTAGCCGTAATATGTGCATTTATATAATATTTTGCTAATGAGATAGCAATGCAGCCACTCCCGGTACCGATATCGAGAATCTTGATATTTTGATTTTTAGGAAATAATTGGCAGGCTTTTTCAACTAATATTTCAGTATCAGGGCGAGGTATTAAGGTATTTTTATTTACTCTAAAGTGATAGCCGTAAAATTCCTTTGATCCGGTAATATATGCTATTGGTTCGTTATTATTCCTTCTTTTGATCAGATCTATATAATTATTTGCATATTTTTGATCTATAAGATGATCTTTTTTTAGCAGTAAATCCTCATGCCTAAGCTGAAGTGCATGTTGTAGCAATATACGACTATCTAATTCAGCGGTAGTAATGGAAGCGTTAGCCTTAAGAATATTAAATCCTTCTTTGTGAAGATCTCGCAAAGTAATTGCCATTAACAATCACCAAAAGAAAAATACTTAATAGTTAGATATTCATCAATGCCGTATTTAGATCCTTCTCGACCAAAGCCAGAATGCTTAACTCCACCAAAAGGTGTATATTCACTTGCGAGCACAACATCATTAATGCCAACCATGCCATATTCAAGTGCCGATGGAACTCTCCACACTCTTTTTCTGGATTCTGTGAAGATATAAGAAGCAAGACCATAATTTGTGTTATTACATCTATGAATTAATTCGTCTTCTTTATTACTATCAAATTTATATAAAGCAATTACAGGACCAAAAATCTCTTCCTTTTCGATCAACAAATTGGGTTTAGGTATCTCAATTATTGTTGGTGGATAGAAACAACCTTGCTCAATATTATCTGCCTGATAAAGAATCTTAGCTCCATTTTTAGTTGCATCATTTATTAGGCTTTGTACTTTTTCAACAGCTTTCTTATTGATAAGAGGGCCTTGGTTTATTCCTGCTTCTAATCCGTTGCCAATCTTTAGTTTTTTGAATTTAGGAAGTAGTAGATCTAGGAATTCATCATAAATTTTCTCATCAACATAAACTCTATTAATGCTAGTGCATGCTTGACCTGTATTTCTGGATTTGCTCTTAACCAGGCAAGACGAGGCTAACTCAAGGTTTGCATCGTCAAATACCACAAATGGTGCATTACCACCAAGTTCAAGTGAGAGTTTTTTTACTGAATTTGCACAATTGCGGTAAAGCAACTTACCTACTTCTGTTGATCCGGTAAAGCTCAATTTTTTAACTATATTACTGTCTGTAAGAGTTTTCCCAATTTCTTGAGGAGAGCCAATAACTAAATTAACAACTCCTGTTGGGAATCCAGCTTTTTCAGCAAGCTTGATTAATGCAATGGCTGTAAAAGGAGTATCTTCGGATGGTTTGAGAATAATAGTACATCCAGCTGCTATAGCAGGGGATATTTTTCTGGTTATCATAGCCATAGGGAAGTTCCACGGGGTAATAGCTGCAGTAACCCCTACAGGGACTTTCTTCGCAACATATTGCCCAGAATTATCCTTCGATGGCATGACATCGCCGTAAATTCGTTTAGCTTCTTCTGCAAACCACTGAATAAAGTTTGCCCCATATGCAATCTCGTTCTTAGCATCTTCTAATGGTTTGCCTTGTTCAATTGTCATGATGTAGGCAATATCATCGATATTTTTAATAATTAGATGATACCAAGCCATCAAGATATTAGATCTCTCAATAGGTGAGGATTCTTTCCATTTTTTGAAGGCGTGATTTGCTGAATTAATAGCAAGGTTGGTTTCTTTTTCACCGTGTTTTACTACTTTACCAAGAACCTCATTATTATATGGGTTATAAACCTCAAATGTCTCTGTAGAGTCTACCCATTTTCCATTGATAAAGGATTTATTGTCCAGTAACTCTTTATTAGTTACTAAGTCAAAAGATGCTGAGTTAATCATTATATCGTGCCATAAAATTTATGAAGTCATTATAATCACTAATATGTAATTTGGGAGCACAATTTTTATATCGATCATTTCTAAAATCCTCTGGTCCATAGAATATTGGAAGAGAGCCAGATGCGTATGCAACTTCCATATCAGAAACGGAATCTCCTACAAACCATACTTTTTCAGTATTTGCGATATTTATTCTCTTTAATGTTTCATATACTGTTTTAGGATTTGGCTTATCTACATCAATACTGCCAGAACCCATGATAGAGGAAAATAAATGGCTGATTTTTAAAGTCTCAGCTTCTTGAAAAACATAATCAACAGTCTTGTTGCTGATGATAGCACATTTGATATTTTGCTCGTTTAGCATCTCAAGAGCTTCTACAGCGTGAGGAAGAGGTCTAATTTCATGCATTAACTCAGCATAGGAGTTTTTATAAAATTTACCTGCTTCTTCATAATTCGTTGGAAATAAAATCGGCATTATCTCTTTTAGTGAACGATGCACGTTTATCTTGGTTTCCTCGAATGACCACGGTTTTTTGCCGTATTTAACAAAGGTATTGTGCGTGGCTTTATATATCAATGACCAGGCATCAACCAGGGTATTGTCCCAATCAAACAAAATGGCTTGTGGTTTAGCTAATGAGATTGTCTTGTCAATTATTTCCATTTACTTCAAATACATGCTTAAAGTTATTCTTCCTCGGGGTTACTACCATGAATATTTAGCATTTTTAGCTTCCTATGCAAAGCAGATCTTTCCATGCCAACAAATAAGGAAGTTTTTGAAATATTATTATTAAAGCGAGTCATTTGTGATGCTAAATATTGTCGCTCAAATTCTTCCCTTGCTTGTCTTAATGACATTGACATGTAATCAACTTCGATATCATTTGAAGAATTTTCTTTATTCGTCTTGCTCGCCGTTTGTTTAAGATCTTCGTTTAAAATACTTGAAGTAATCTTAGTTAATTTATTTGTATTTGCTGTAATAAACATTTTTTCAAGAACATTACGCAATTCCCTTAAGTTGCCTGGCCAGCTATGTGATTGGAGGAGCGCGATAACGTCATCGCCAATTTCTATATGAGAAATTCCTTCTGTTTTTTCGATATTCTTCATGAAATATTTGCATAAAATATCAATATCTTCTCTTCTTTCTCTCAGAGGGGGAACATCAACACTAACAACATTTAGTCGGGACAGTAGATCCTTAATTAATCTGCCATCATCGACAGCATTTTTTGGTTTCTCTGAAATTGAAGATATAACCCGGATATTATATTTGGCTGCTGATTGGGAATCTTTATTGCCTTGAACAAATTTTAGTAAATTCCTCTGAAGCTCTAGCGGCATTTCCGTAATATTATCGATATATAAAGTTCCGTTTGCGGCGAGATCAGCTATACCGAATTTCTTTTCAGTGGGATCTCCTAAAAAGTCGCGTGTAATTTTTGGATTATTTATTATTGCTGAGTTTATAGTAACAAAAGGATTATTTTTTTTATCCGATAATTTATGAATTAGCTTAGCTACAAGTTCTTTACCGGTTCCATATTCGCCCTTGATAAGCACTCTACTCGCTGTAGGGGCAATTCTATCTATATTCATACGTAAATTTGTAATAGCAGGAGAATTACCAACCAATTCGGGCTTAGTGGATATTTTTTTTCTTAATTCAAGATTTTCTCTTTTTAATTTTGAAGTTTCTAGAGCTCGCTTAACAATTATATTTAACTTATCCGGTGTAAACGGCTTTTCAAGATAATCATAAGCGCCCATTTTAATTGCAGAAACAGCAGTTTCAATAGTCCCATGACCGCTGATCATAATAACCGGGATAAAAGGATATTTTTCTTGCGCGACTTCTAATATTCCTAGACCGTCAAGATCACTACCTTGAAGCCATATATCTAATAATATAATAGTAGGTTTATTTTTTTCGATTTGTGTGAATGCTTCTTTGCTATTTGCTGCAGTAAAACACTCAAAACCTTCATCAGATAAAATATCAGATACTAAATCTCTGATATCTTCTTCATCATCAACAATTAAAATAGTATTACTCATTTCCGCCTTTGTGTTAAATTAATTAAGAGGCAAATCTATTTGTACAACGGCCTTCCCATCTCTGTTATACAAATCTAAGTTCCCCTTATGATCATCGATAATTTTCTGTACAATAGCCAAACCTAAGCCGGTTCCTTTCGTTCTTGTAGTAAAATACGGTTCGGTCAAGCGGCTAATTACATCCTTATCAAAACCTTTTCCATTATCAATAACTAATATTCTGACATAATTTTTATCTTTTTCAAGACTTACGTCAATTTGCCCAACTCCTTGATTATACTTACCGGTAGCTATAATTGATTCTTCAGCATTTTTGATTAGATTTACTATTATTTGAGTTATTTGCGTTTGATCAGCAAATATAGTGATCGAGTCATCGTTGCTTTTGAAATTATATTTTATTTTTGAATCTATATAATTTTTAGAAATCACAATATCTTTCATGAGAGAATATATGTCAAATTCTTCAAGTGTAGGTGTTTTCATTTTGGCAAAATTTGAGAACTCACCTATAATTTTTGCAATATCGGTTGTGTGTCGAAGAATTGTAGAAAGATATTTCCCAAAAGCTTCTGGATCTTTCACCTGAGATCCAAATTTAGTCTTCAATCTTTCCGCACTAAGTTGGATTGGCGTTAACGGATTTTTCACCTCGTGGGCAACTCTTCTAGCCACATCAGACCAAGCAGCAAGCCTTTGGGCTTGGACTAATTCTGTCATGTCATCAAAAGTGATGATAAAACCGTTTATTTTGTGATTCTTAGTTTCAGCAACTACCCTAAAAACTATATTATGCATTTTCTTATCAATTTTGATATTCAATCCGCTATTAACTTGGAGTTCTGGATCCTCAATTGCCTGTTCAAGCAGTGGAGTTAATTCAGGAATAATGCTATAGATGTTTTTTAGATAGGTTTTTTTAAAAGTTAAATTCAGTAAGCGCAGCGCAGAATCATTAATTAAAATAATTTCTTTTGAGGGGGATAGGGCTACAATACCAGCTGAAACTCCTGATAAAACAGTTTGGCTAAATTTGTGCTTCTCTTCAATTTCTTTATAGGCATCAACAATTTTATCTTGTTGTTTTGCAATATGTTGAGTCATGAGGTTAAAAGCTTTTGCTAGAGAAGTTAATTCATCATTTGTACTGCCTTCTTTTACTCGGAAGCCAAAATTGCCTTCTTTAATTTTTTCTGTGGCTTCTAGTAATCTTCTGATTGGTTTGATTAATTTTCCTGAGAAAGCCATTCCAAGCCAAACAGCTACAATTAAAATCAGCATTGATACGGCTAGGAATAATATTGAGAATTTTATTTGAAGATTGCCCAATTGATCTTTAAGAGTACGGTATTTGCTCGCAGCTCCCTGTGATTGTTCGATGTGCTTTAATACGTTACTGTCAATTAACTTTCCGACTACTAAAAAGCTATTAGGCAGGCTGGTCAATGACACGACAGCACGAATTTTATCTGGATTTCCTTTTACTATAACTACTTTACCTTTTGCAGCTTTCTCGAAAACCTCATCTGGGAATTTTTCGAAAGAAAGAGAATTACCATATTTTGAACGGATGATCGGGTTATTATTCGTAAGTATGACAGCCTCAGAAACCGAATTTAGATCCACAAAAGTATTTAGAATCTCATAAAACATTGGTTTGTTGGCCGGAAGGTCGTAATATATAATGTTGTTATCTAATTCCATAGCCATGGCTTTAGCTCGAACTTTCAGTACATCCTGATGCTCTTTTAGATACGACTCAGCTACGATGACTGATTTATCAAGCGCTATGGTTATTCTCTTATCAAACCAGGATTCAATAATGAAATTAAAGAAGAAAGTTGAGAAGAAGGCAACTATGAAGGTTGGTATACTTGCTAATAAGCAGAAAACTATAAGTATACGATTTTGGATTTTAGAGCTGGAAACGAGATTATTTCGAGATGCATAAATTTGGAATAATCTCTTTGCTATTAATACGGTAAAAGTAAGAAATAAGATGAGATCCACCAATAACAAGCTATTTATTATTCTTGTATTTGTAGAGATTAGGGTAGATGAGCTTGATATAGCAAAATATGTAGCGATAGCGCATATAATTGCCAAAATTGCAGTTACTATTGCTATTTTACTTGTGACAGAACGTTTAAAAAAAAACTTATTTATCATCTAAATTGTAAATGTTTAACTTTTTCCTCAAGGTATTTCTATTAATACCAAGGATTTTAGCAGTCCTACTTTGATTATTGTTCGTATATTCCATTGTTTTAACAATAACCCTTTTTTCAACTTCACAAATTATTCTATCATATAAACCAGATTCGGGTTCAATATTTTGATGTTTTTCAAAAAAATTATCCAAACATTGATCTACTAAATTGATAATATTACAATCTTTAGACATTTTCTTCTTCCATAAGTTCGCTGAAATACTCAGCTATATATTGAGTAGCCTCATTATAATTATTGATTTTGTTGAAATTAAAACGAAACTCCGCAGATTTTTTTAGTCCTGACGTATACCAACCAATATGCTTGCGCGCCATTCTAATACCACCAATCTCATCATAATGTTCGATCATGTCCTTATAGTGGCGTAGAATAATCTCTAATTTTTCTTGCAGTGAAGGCTCGGCTATTTTTTTTCCGTATCTGATAAATTGATTTATTTGGTTTATAAGCCATGGTTTACCATACGTGCCTCTTCCAACCATCACTCCATCGGCACTTGATTCATCGATACATCTCTGGGCATCTTCTATAGTTTTGACATCACCATTAGCAATAACCGGTATAGATACAACATCCTTCACTTGTCTTATGAATTTCCAGTCAGCGGTTCCGTTATACATTTGGCATCTGGTTCGGCCATGTATAGTGATCATCTTGATGCCTACATCTTCAGCAATTTTTGCAAGTTTTGGTGCATTTTTGTTATTATGATCCCAGCCCATTCTCATTTTTAGAGTAACTGGAACTTTGACAGCTTTAACGGTTGCTTCAAGGATCTTAGTCGCTAATTTCTCATCTTTCATTAAAGCAGAGCCAGCATAGCCATTAACAACTTTTTTTACAGGGCAACCAAAGTTAATATCAATTATTTTGGCACCAAGATCCTCATTCAATTTTGCGGCTTCAGCCATCACATCTGGCTCACAACCGGCAAGCTGAACCGAAGTTGTATCTTCGATTTCAGAAATAGTACATTTCTGCATTGATTGCTTAGTTTGCATAATCATTGCACGGCTAGCTATCATTTCCGAGACAACAAGCCCCGCACCAAATTCTTTCACCAAACGCCGAAATGGCATATCAGTTACTCCTGACATCGGTGCAAGAATTACAGGGTCATGGATTTCTATTTTATCGATATTGATCATATGAAATTAGCAAAAATGAGAAGGCATTATTGCACAAAAAATAGGCAATCGCAAGTTAAGAAATTTAAAAGATCGATCTTTGAACTTGTATAATACAAATTTGCTAAATAAAATTTTTCTTTTCTATTTTCAATTTATAAAGAGGGAAAATGTTTGGGAAAAGTTCAAAAATGTTTGGTGGGATACTATTTGCAAGGTTTGCATTGGTGGGGAGAAGAGCCATAAATGATTGGATGAATTGGTTGCCAGATGGACTAGCAGCTTCTTTGTTTGAAGGAGGCAGAAGCATACATACATCAGTTGGAGGGGGGAGATCTCACATGGGAGATTATCGACGTGGCGGTTCGGGAGAGACAACTCCTCTTGAACATGATCTGGCTTCGGTTGCTGATAGTTTAGAAGCAATTTTACATGCCAATAGAGTAAGGGATCCGCACAGGACGCAGGGTTTTGTTGACGCTGATCGTTACATAGAAGAAGAGGATGAAGCACAACCTCAGGTTCAAGAGGCTGCATATGCGCCGGGATATGCCCCAGGAGAGCCAGGGTATGAAGAAGCTGTAAGGGCAACTGATGAAGGTTTTAATCCAGCTCTATACGCAATGTATCCTGGGGAAGCGGTGAGAGTACAAGCAGCTGTAGAGTCAGTAGCAGCAGAGCCAGCGGCTGATTCTAGATCTCAAGCAGAAATATATGAGGGTCTCTTAAGGCAAAGAAGAGAGCAGTTAGAAAGAGACTATGCTCCAGAAGAAAGAACTGAAGCAGAAAAAGTTGAAGAAATTTTAAGGCAAAGAAGAGAGCAGTTAAGGCAGGAGGGTGAAGAAGCAAAAAAAGAAGCTATAAAGAAGATGTTCAAAGCAGTTGGTGTGGATTGGGGGGCAGATCTTTCAGAAGAAAATCCTAATCCAGATCTTTCAGGAAAAAATCCTGCTTTTGATGATGAAGAGTAGTTGTTAAATAAGCCAGAAGCAGGTTGCAATTTTCTTGCTTCTGGTGTTTTATGCTCCTTTGCAATTCAAAAATTTATTTTATGAGCAAAGATAAGGTAGAAGAGTATAATTACGATTGGCCTAAATTCTTTCAAGCAGAGAAAGATCTAATCTCAAATAAGTTGGTAGGTATAAAACTTCAGATACATCATATTGGTTCAACATCAGTTGAGGATTTATGTGCCAAACCTAAAATTGATATTTTACTAATTGCTAATGATTTTCCTCAAATAATAAAATTATTGGAAGAGCTGGGGTATAAAGCTCGGGGGGAGTTTAATATACCATTTCATGAATGCATGACGAAAAGGTTAGATAGTCACGGCTTTAATTTGCATATATTTACGGAAGATCATCCTGAAATTAAACTAAATTTAATGTTTAGAGATTTTTTGAGGCAAAATAGTGAGTGGAAAAATAAATATGGTGAGTTAAAGAGAAAATTGTCTCTTCAAGAAAAGGCTTTTGAAAAAGATGCACAAGGAGTTAAATCCTATACTTTAGCAAAAAATGATTTGATCATAGAGATTTTAAACGAAGCTGGATTTAATGAGTTTTCTCTCAAATATTGCATGCATGATAATGAATGGGATGAGTTTGGAAAAATCAGTCATCTTCGTGAGTTCACTTCAGACATTAGAAAGGAAGCAGGAGATATTCATCATCGGAAAAAATTCTGTTTTATTTTGTATGAAGGCGTAAAAATTGTTGCCGCTGCAATTATTGATAATACTGAAATTGTTCAAGTAAATGCTGTTAGTAATGAGGAAAAATATTTAACTAAAATGAGAGAACTATTACATAAATGGTTGAGATGGAAGGGCAAGAAATAACAAGAAAAAGTTTTTGCAATAAATAATGTAAAGCTCTATAGATGATTTTGAGTTAATTTAATTGTGGGGAATAATGAAAGAAGTATATATCGTTGATGCAGCTAGGTCTGCGGTTGGAAGTTTCCTTGGATCGCTGAAGAATTTATCAGCCTCTGAGATAGCTGTTCCCATTCTTAAAGCAATTATTAGGCGCAATCAAATTGACCCAAACGAGGTTTCAGAAGTCATATTAGGGCAAGTTCTGGTTGCAGGACAAGGGCAGAATCCTGCTCGTCAGACTGCAATAAATGCTGGCTTACCTAGCTCAATTCCAGCCTATGGCATCAGCCATGTATGTGGTTCAGGGATAAAGTCTGTTATGGTTGGGGCACAATCCATAATGACTGGACAATCATCTATAGTTATTGCAGGTGGGCAGGAAAGTATGTCTCAAGCTCAGCATAGTTCATATATACGTCAGGGAGTTAAAATGGGTTCCTCTGAATTATCAGATACAATGATCTCAGACGGCTTGCTTGATGCTTTTGCTAATTACCATATGGGAATAACTGCAGAAAATATTGCTGAGAAATTCGAAATTTCAAGAGAAGAGCAAGACAGCTTTGCATGTGCTTCACAAAATAAAGCTGAAAAGGCCCAAAAAGAGCATAATTTTGAAGGTGAAATTATACCAATAGAGATTAAATCTAGAAAAGATTCAACTTTCTTTGGTCAAGATGAGTTTGTTAGGCATAATACAACGATTGAATCTCTCGCAAGATTAAAGCCGGCGTTCAAGAAAGATGGCACTGTTACTGCCGGTAATGCATCAGGATTAAATGATGGTGCTGCGATGTTGCTACTGATGGATGAGGATGCGGTAAAAAAATATAATTTACAGCCATTAGGCAAAATAAAATCATTTGCCACTGTTGGTGTCGACCCTTCCATTATGGGGATAGGACCTGTTTATGCCTCAAAAAAGGCTCTAGATATTGCAGGTTGGAAAGTAGGTGAGTTAGATTTAATAGAGTCTAACGAAGCTTTTGCCGTGCAATCAATTGCTGTAAATAAAGAGATGAAGTGGGATGTCAAAAAAGTTAATGTTAATGGCGGGGCAATCGCTATTGGTCACCCTATAGGAGCTTCTGGAGCACGAATTCTAACAACATTGCTACATCAGATGAAACGTCAAAATGCTAAAAAGGCAATTGCAACATTATGCATCGGTGGTGGTATGGGAAATGCTGTCTGTGTAGAGTCATTTATTTAGTGTAAAATCAGAAATTTTTCCTCATACTAATATAAAGCTTTTTATTAGTAGCTAGCGATGATAGAAGAAAGACACTTAACGGATGAAGAAATTTTAGAAAAGCAAGGTTATAAATCTGCAAATGTGGGTAAAGCGATTAGTAAATCTCGCTTTGGCTCTTTCTTTTCTAAAATCGGAAACTCAATAAAAAATAGCGGTTTATACAAATCTGTATCCAATTCATTTGTTGGTAGGGCACTTTCTACTGTCGGAGAAAAAACAAATACATTCTTAAATCATCCTGCAGGTCGTTTGGCAACATTTGCCCTTGCAGTTGGTTTAGGGGTTACAGCGGTTGCAGCATCTGGAGGATTGGCTCTAATAGCTCCTGCAGTTGGACTAGGAGCTGTTGTGGTTGGAAAAACCGTGAGTGTGGCCATGGATGTTCATAGAGAAAATAAAATAAGGAGTTTGGAACATCAGCTGAAATTATTAAGAACCTTAGAAGATGCGCACCATGAACACACGCAAAATCTTCATAGAGGCATGAGTGAAGAAAAAAGGGCTCAGTTTGGTAAATTTAGAGGAACAATGTCGAGCTTATCAGCTGAGTACACAGCAAGGGAGGGAGAGGAGCATAGAAGGAATTTACCTACATTAAGAGGTGAAGCTTTGAAAGCTGCAGCTAAGGGTATCTTTACAATTGCTTCTGCTGCGGTTGATCTGACTAGTTTACCTGCATCCGTTGCCAGGATGGCTCAACATGCTCCAGATGTTGTATCAAAAAGCTTAGATATGAAAGATACTGCAGGTATGAAGCAAGAGATGGATGAGCAATATGAAGGTGCAGAGCGCGAGGCCGTTTTAAAGGCCAGAGTAAATAAATTAGCGCAAAAATTACAAGTTCCGGCTATGCCTGATACTGCAGCCATGGCAGAGCATGTAAGGGATCGTCTAAGTTTAATGAGAGCTACTGAGGCTGTAGCAAGAGATCACGTGGCTGGTGAGCAAATGACTCATGAAGGTGCAATGATGAGATATGCTGCATATAAAAAGGAAGCGGATAAAGATAAAGATTTAGATGAAAAAGTTGCCGAGCAAAGGAAAAGAGGGGGGTATGTAAGAAGGATGGCTTCAGGCGTATCGAGAGCTTTATTTGGTACTAGGGAGGATTGGACATTTAAAAAAACTGAACCTACAGCTCAAGAAACTCCAGATGCTAGAAGAGATCGCGGAGGTTCTATTTCTCGTTGATTTCGACTGTAGCTAGGGCCTGACAGGCAATTCCTTCTTTTCTGCCAGTAAATCCCATTTTTTCAGTTGTTGTAGCTTTTATATTAACATCACTTTCATTCATAGATAAAATCATTGCTAGGTTTTTGCGTAATTCTGCTCTGTACGGCGTTATTTTTGGTGTTTCAGCTATAATTGTGATATCGACATTATTAATTTTTCCACCGGCCTCTTTCACAAGCTTGAGAGCATGTTTTACAAATATTTCGGATGTTACTCCCTTCCATTTATTATCTGTTGGAGGAAAGTGAAATCCAATATCATCTTGACCTATTGCTCCAAGTATAGCATCAGTGATTGCGTGCAGTGCAACATCTCCATCGGAATGGGCTTGTATAGAAAATTCTGAAGGGATTTTTATACCACATAAAATTATATGATTATCATTATTTGATTTTTCGAATTTATGAGCATCAAACCCAATTCCTACTTTAATTTTCTTCATTTTGTTCCATCATAAATCTAGCTATATGTAGGTCTTTCATAGTAGTGATTTTAAAATTTATATTTTGATTAAATATTATTTTAATCGGCAAATTTTCTTTTTCAAATAAACTACTATCATCAGTAAAGAGCTGGTTCTTATATTTTGAATGTAAATCAAACATAATATCATATTTGAACGCCTGAGGAGTTTGGGCTGCACATAAAACCTGTCTATCTAATGACCTGGTTACTTTGCCATGGTTATGTTCTTTTATGGTATCATTAAGTTTTTCAGCCAGTATTACGCCATCATGATTCTCGAGTTCTTTGATAATATGTTTAATATTCTCAGGGTCTATGAATGGACGTGCAGCATCATGAATTAAGACATAATCAGGGGAGAGTTTTTGGATATATTCCAATCCCAATCTAACCGAACTTTGTCTATTATCTCCACCGAAGCAGTACTTGATCCGTTTATCAAAAATATTATTGAAAATAGCTTCATGATCTTTTGCTATCACAACACATATATCTGTGACTAAAGGGTGATCTTCAAAAGCTTTGACAGTATGTTCAATAATTGTTTTTTTATTTAACTCAAGATATTGCTTGGGCAGTGACTGCTCCATTCTTGTGCCTGAGCCACCAGCAACTATCAATGCTATGAACCTAGTCATTAATAATGCCATTATTTAAATTCAATATGCGATCACATTTCCGAGCAATATTCTGATCGTGAGTAACGATTAATACAGAGGCATTTTTTTGTTTTGCCTGATTAATTAACATTTCAATGATTTTATTGGCATTATCACTATCAAGATTTCCTGTTGGCTCATCCGCTAAAATTATCGATGGGTTATGGATCATACTTCGGGCTATTGCTACTCTTTGAGCTTCACCACCGGATAATTTGCTGGGAAAAGCAGTAGCTCGATTTTCTAAACCCAACTCAGATAATAATTTTTCTGATTTTTGAATGGAATCTCGCCTATCATTTCCTTGCAAGATTAGAGGGAAAGCAACATTTTCAACGGCTGTAAAGTCAGAGAGTAAATTGCTAGTTTGATAAATAAAGCCGATATTATTTAATCTTAAGTTAGTTTTTTCTTTTTGTGATAAATTTTTTACGTCGGTGTTTTGAATAAAAAGCTCACCTGACTCATATGGCAACAACATGGCTGCAATATGGAGTAAGGTTGATTTACCAGAGCCTGAAGCACCAACTAAGGCTACTATCTCATGTGCATTAATAGATATATTAATTTTCTTCAGCACCGACAATTGATCGTGGGCTTGTTTAAATGATTTGCTGATATTTTTTAATTCTAGAACTGTCATTACTCAGATTTTAATATATCTACAGGGTTTAAGTTTCCAGCTTTTCTGGCTGGATAAAATGTTGCTAAGGCTGTTAAGAGAGTTACAATCAGCCCTATCAGTTTAATATCATTAATATCTACTTTAGATGGCAAGGAATCAAGATAATAGACTACAGGATCAAATAAATTTGTATGGGTAATAGTTGAAAGAAATTCTTTAATTTCTTGAATGTTATATGAAATAGCAAGGCCAATAGCAAGGCCAATTCCACTTGCAATTATGCTAATAATAAAGCCGCAGATGAAGAATATGCGGATAATAGAAATATTTTGCATTCCAAGGGTTTTTAAAACAGCAATTTCTTTATTTTTATCCATTACTAGCATTGTCAGGCTTGATACAATGCTAAATGCGGCAACGATAATGATTAGAGTAAGTATAGTAAACATAGCAACTCTCTCGGCCTTCAATGCGTTGAATAAAGCGGCATTTATTCTTTGCCAGTCAGTCACTATATATTGATCATCTAATAATTGATTGATTAAACCTGCTAATTTTGGAGCCTGAGAATGATCATAGGCGAATACTTCTATTTGGTTTACTTTATCTTGCATATCATAGAAGATTTGACCACTATCTAGAGGTACAATAACAGCTCCTTCATCATATTCGGTAAGGCCAGTATGAAAAATCCCTGTGACAGTAAAATCTTTCATTCGCGGTAATTTACCTAAGATATTTGTATGAAATTCAGGTGACATTAGAGTAACTTTCTGTCCCTTTACTACTCTCAATTTATTGGCCACTGAAATGCCCAGAATAATTTGGAATCCATTGAAATTATCTGAAACTTCTTCTGGGATATTTTTACTTATTAAAGTTTGATATTTCAGCGCGTCTTTTTCTATGGCTTTTACAACAATACCACTCGCTTTTCCTTGATGTGTTACCAGACCTTGTTTTTGTATTGAAGCGAAAGAATTTTGAACCTCTTGGAGTTTTTTTATTTTTTCGATCTTCTTTTGAGAATCAGTTATTGGTGCTCCGACATAATTATTAATAATTACATCACTATTTAGGCCTATTATCTTGCTCGATAGCTCCTCATGAAACCCATTCATAATAGACATTACTACGATAAGGGCAGCAACACCAAGAGCAATGCCAACTAAAGAAAAAATACTATTAACGGAGATGAATTTCTCTTTATTGCGAGACTGCAAATATTTGAAAGCAATTAGGAACTCTAGTTTAATGTTTTTGTATAAGGTCATTTAATTGATCTATTTTTACTTCAATGGACTCAGCATTATCCCTGTATTTTACCTCAACCATTCCCTCTTTTGCAAGTCTTGGACCTATAATAACCTGAATTGGGATTCCTATAAGATCATGAGTGGCAAACTTGCTTCCAGCACTTTCGTTTGTATCGTCCAATAATACTTCATAATTTCTAGATAAGGAGTCATAACACTGATTAGCTAACTGGACAGTTTCTTCATTTTTATTATTTAAGCAAATTACTGAAACATCAAATGGAGTTACTGATTTTGGCCATATAATTCCTCTATCATCATGAGAGGCCTCTATAATTGCTGCCACAAATCTTGAAACGCCTATTCCGTATGATCCACAAATTGGGTGAACTAATTTTCCTTCACTATCCTGTACAGTACAATTCATTGCTTTTGTGTATTTTGTGCCGAAATTGAAAATATGACCAATTTCTATTCCTCTAGTCACTTTCAGATCTTGAGTTGGAATCGGGCAATCTGTTTCATTATGTATATCATCTGATGCTGCATAGAGAGATTTGATTTTTTCAATATCAAAATTATCTTTTTTTGCTAGCAAGGAATCTAAATTTGCATCATAAAAAATTGTGCTTTCACCGCTTTCGGCAACAATTTGGAACTCATGGCTCATATTGCCACCAATTGGTCCGGTTTCTGCCTTCACAGGTATGGCCTTGATGCCAATCCTGTTGAATATTTTGAGATAAGTTTCAAAATACATATTATATGTTTTTGCAGCTGATTCTTCGTCAATATCGAAGCTATAAGCGTCCTTCATAAGGAATTCACGTCCGCGCATTAAACCAAATCTAGGTCTTATTTCATCTCTAAATTTCCATTGGATTTGGTAAAAATTTAAAGGAAGAGATTTATATGATTTGACGTTATTTCTGACCAAATCTGTTATCGCATCCTCAGCTGTTGGCCCAAATAAAAGATCATTATCATGACGGTCTTTTATTTTCAGCATTTCTTTCCCATAGCTCTCATATCTACCAGTTTCTATCCAAAAATCAGCTGGCTGTATACAAGGCATACAAATTTCGTTAATACCAGATTTGTTCATTTCTTCTCTTACTATCTGAGAAATTCTTTGTAGCACTTTCAACCCTAGTGGTAGCCAACTATAAATACCACTATTTTGCTGTCTTATCATACCAGCTCTAAGCATTAATTTATGAGAAATCACATGTGCTTCGGCTGGATCTTCTTTTAGTATTGGTAAAAAATATTGTGATAGTTTCATAGTAATAAACAATTTTATGTGGACATTATAATAGGCAAAATTAATAAAAAAGGAAATGATAACTAGTTAACTGGCAAAAAATCTTGAGTTATCTACGATAAATTTTTCCATAAGTAAGCTGGTTGCCTCATAGGCAGTTTTTATATTTATTTCTAGCTCGATTAGCTGTTCAATTAAATAATCAACTTGCCTCATGGATAGTTTATGGCATGCCATTTTATGATAGGGAACATTTTTAAAGAAAATAGGAGGTTTTATTTGTGCAAATGCTTCATATTCATTTTTGCCTCGTTCCATCCATGCTTTAATAAGCTTTATTTTCTGGAAAAAATTAGTTAATTGCCTGATTATAAAGACAAAATTTTTGTCAGAATCATATAATCTAGATAATTCCATGATAGCGCTATTAAGCTTGTTCTGGACAAAAAAGCTGATGAAATTATCGGTTGATAATTCTGAATTTGATTCAGTGTAGAAGTTGATCAATTCATTGATATCGATATTTTTTTTGTCATAAAAATATAGAGCGATTTTTTCTATCTCGTTAATAGCAATCCGGTGATCATTTCCCAATTTCATTACAAGATAATCTAAAATTTGAGGTGAAAAAGATAGGTTATATTCTTGAAATTTCTTTGATATTAAGCTCCTTATAACAACTTTATCGTCATGGTAGCAAGCAAGACAAGCAAAATTCTTTTCTGTTTCAAATGTCTTTCTTAGCGAGGAGGAGGGCGATAATTCTTCGGTAGTGATAATCACAATATTATCTTGATTATCTTTTATAGCATCGATTAGTTCTTTATTTATACTAGGTCCGGCATGCGATAATTTAATGAATTTATTTTGGCCATTGAAAGCAATTCCTTTAATTTCATTTATAATGATCTCTGGGTTAGAATTTGCATCCTTGAAATCGAGATTAACTAGATTAAAATCTGGGTCAAATGCTTCAGTACAAAAATTTCTATAAATTTGCTCAGATTTTTCTACAACGCTTCCATAGTCATTTCCATAAATCAGAGTTGCAGTGAATTGTCGAAATCCATTTGCAATAAAATTATTAATCTCTTTGGGAGCTATCTTCATCTGATAATTTTTTGGTTAGAGCTATAATTGCCCTTAATTTTATATTTCTTGCAATTTCTTTGAAACTATTTTTTAAGGTATATTCCTCGTTTATATAGCTGGAATATATTGAACCAGAGGTGGGGTATGATAATGCTGTGGTAAAGTTTCCTGAGTCAATTTTTTTGTGACTTTCAGACAAATCAATAATTTCATAGCTGGAATAACTTTTAATTTCTTGCCTAGAGATAGTACTATCTTTTTTAACGAGCAAATCTTGGATAGAAGAAGTAACTTTAAGGTTTAAAAGATATTTTTTAGGAACCTCAAGACCTTGAGGGTTAAGTTGGCTCTCTAAATTTTTTATCAAGAAAAAAGAATGATCAGCTTCAATTTTCCCTAGTTTAATTTGTGCCAACAAACCATTGTAAGTTTGATCATTTATGGTTTGGTTTAGAGGCTGAAACTTGCAACTAAAAAGTAGAAATATAGCTATTATAGAAAGTTTTTTCATTTTACTACGATATTTACTATTTTTTGAGGAACATAAATAAACTTAACCAAAGTTTTATCAGCTATAAATTTTTGAACTGCATCCAGATTAAGGGCGATTTCTTTTACTTCTTCTGCAGTGATCTTTTTACTTAACTCAATACTTGCTCTCAACTTTCCGTTTACTTGAATTGGTAAGTTAAAATTATCCTCAGCTAAGAATTTCTTTTCAGCGATAGGCCATTTAACCTTAGCAAGGCAAGAATGCGATCCGCAAATATGCCATAATTCCTCTGTAGCATGAGGAATCATAGGGTTAAACATAATCAATAGATTTTTGATAGCGGAAAAAACAATTTCTTGGTCATGTTTATTTTTGATTGAAAACGCAAAAATCTCATTTGAATATTCTCTTAATAATGCAACAGCCTTATTTAAATGTAAATTTTCTAGATATGAGGTAACTGAATCAATAGTTTTGTGGCAACGTCTCATGAGATTCATTTGCTCTTTGGTCAAATTCTCATTTGTCTCAGGATGGTGTACTCCATATTTTTCAACAAATTCTGACACAAATCTGAATAATCTAGCTATAAATTTGTACGATCCTTCGACTCCAGCATCTGTCCATTCTAGGTCTTTTTCAGGCGGGCTGTCAGACAACATAAATAATCTAGCAGTATCTGAACCATATTTCTCACTTATATACATCGGAGCAACGGTATTACGCTTAGATTTACTCATTTTCTCAATGCGATAAGGCATGACTTCGCTTGAAGTGTCTTTTAGGTAGGCTTTACCAGTCTTGACCTCAACATCTGATGCTTCAACCCATTTCCCTTGCCGATCTTTATAACTCATATGGGTCACCATACCCTGAGTCAAAAGATTTTTGAAAGGCTCGGTGATATTGAAATAACCACAGTCACGCATAGCCTTGGTAAAGAAACGAGCATATAATAAATGCATTACAGCATGCTCAATGCCGCCCACATATTGATCTACGGGTGCCCAATATTCACAGGCTTTTTTGTTTACTGCTTCATTAGTGCTATTATCGGCGAATCGCATGAAATACCAGGAAGATTCAAAGAATGTATCAAAAGTATCGGTTTCTCGTTCTGCTGGTTTGCCACATTTTGGACAATCGACATGTTTCCAGGTAGGGTGGTTTGATAATGGATTGCCTGATTTATCAAATCTGACATCATTTGGCAGTGTAACAGGTAAGTCTTCTTTTGGAACTGTTACTGGCCCGCAATCATTACAATGGATGATAGGAATAGGGCAACCCCAATATCTTTGTCGCGAAACTCCCCAATCTTTCAATCTGTAATTTATTTTCTCAACGCCAAGCCCTATATTTTCTAGATGGTGGATAATTTTCTTTTTTGCTCTTGAAGCTTTTAAATCAGAAATTATACCAGAGTCATACACGATATCATCTTCAGAAATTTTATAAGGAAGCTCTATTTCCTGACCGTTTTCCTTTTTAACAACTTGTTTGATTGGTAAATTATATTTTTTTGCGAATTCATAATCTCTTGCATCATGCGCAGGGCATGCAAAAATCGCCCCTGTACCAAATTCCATCAAAACAAAATTTGCTATATAAACAGGTAGCTCCCATTCTTGATCCAACGGATGTGAAACCTTTAGGCCTGTATCGATGCCTTTTTTCTCATTGGTTTCGATATCTTCTTCTGCTGTAGATTGCTTGTTACATTCATTAATAAATTCAGCGATTTTTTTGTCGGACTTTGCCAGTTCCTTGGACATTGGATGATCAAATGAAATGGCAACAAAAGAGGCGCCATATAAGGTTTCTGGTGTTGTTGTAAATATCTCGATAGAGCCATCTCTGTTTTTTAGAGGGAACTTAACGTTGCAGCCATGTGATTTACCGATCCATTTTTTTTGCATCAATCTGACGTGCTCAGGCCATCCGTCCAAAGCATCCAGACAATCTAGCAATTCTTCTGCATAATCTGTGATTTTCAAAAACCACTGATTTAATGTTTTTCTTTCTACAACCGCACCAGAACGCCAACCCTTACCATCTACAACTTGTTCATTAGCAAGAACTGTCTGATCAACTGGGTCCCAATTAACAACAGATTCTTTTCTGTAGGCAAGCCCCTTATTGTAGAAATCGATGAATATTTTTTGTTCATGTTTGTAGTAATTCTCATCACATGAAGCAAATTCTCTCGACCAATCATAGGCTAGGCCTATTTTTTTGATCTCAGCACGCATATTTTCAATATTTTTATATGTCCATTCTTTAGGATGAACATTTCTCTCGATTGCAGCATTTTCTGCAGGTAGCCCAAAAGCATCCCATCCCATCGGATGAAGGACGTTATAGCCTTGCATAATTTTAAACCTAGAAAATACATCACCTATTGAGTAATTTCTAACATGTCCCATATGAATTTTTCCTGATGGGTATGGGAACATTTCCAAAATATATTTTTTTGGTGCGGAAGAAGCATCATTGGGAGCAAAAATTTCATTATCTTCCCAATATTTTTGCCATCTAGTTTCAATGGCGCTGAAATCATATTTTACAGAAGACATGTTTATTTGCGTTTGCTTTCGATGTTTAATTGACGGGCTTTAGTCAAGATTTTCTCTTCAAGATCTTGAGCAATTTCCTTACTTGCTTTTACAGCTCTCCAAACATTATTTTCTAATTTCTGCTTAAAAACAGTAACTTTAATATTATTTATATTTAGTTCACTTGATTTGATAACGATATTTATTATGTATCTCTCACCTGGATATTCTGGATCTTCATGCCAATCAGTTGAGATCACCCCACCTACAGGGTCACTATTTCTGATAGGCATAAAAGAAACAACATCTAAAGAAGCTTGCCATAAAAATGGGTTCACAGTCATTATGCTCTTTCCTTTTTTATCTGAGCCACCAAAAAGCCAACTATCAGAAGATTTCTTTTTACCTCCCAAAAGATCAATCCCACCGTCGTCGCCAAGCACAGAACCCATTTTATTCCAACGATCTCTTGAGGCAGATTGCGGGTATTTTGTGTCATCACCAGATGTTGCAAAGCTTGCAGCACTTAATAAGCTGATGGAAGCAAATAAAATAATTTTTTTCATATGAGATATTTTTTGTTTATTGAATAGTTAACTATCCGGTAACTTACAATAACTTAGCCAGTTTTACAATGAAAAATCAAGATGATGATGTTAATAAAAAAGGTAGTTGAGGTAACCCAACTACCTTAAAATATTTTTGCCAAATAACTAGAAATTAATTTTCATACCTAAAATAAGTGCGGTACCTTTATTTTTGTAATTATCATTGGCGTAGTTACCACCAGTACTATTCACTTTGCTTGTACTATTTACTGCCGTAGTAGTAAGAGCACTTCTACTTGCTAGAGGATCCCAATAATCATTTTTTTGTGTCATCTTGAAAGTTGATATCTCAGCATATGGCATCAAACCAGGAGCGATTTCATAATCAGCACCAAGAGATAATAGACTGAATTTGTTAGAATTTTTTCTACTACCCATATAGGTTAAAGAAATACCCCATTTTTCTCTATTCCATGCGCCACCAAAAGTCCAGAATTTAGCACTCGCAAATTTTTGATTTGTATTTGCTACTCCATCTATATTATATGTCTGTCCGTTAGTCGCCCTTTTATTAACAAGACTTTTTCCTTGATAACCATAGGATGTAGCAAAACTAAACTCTTGATAATTCCATTGTGCTCCAAGAACATAATCTTTTACATTGTTAAAGTCACTCAACTCAGGAGATAAAGGACCCGGTGCCGAAGCCTTGCCGGCTTCACCAACTAGTGAAATTTTTATGCTTTGATTCTTATCAATATTACCTTCCCAGCTAACACCACCAGAAACAGCATTTTTTACTGATGGGCCATAATATTGTCCATAGGATGCGTTTTCGGAACTCATGAATACGCCAAGCATTTCAAAGTTAGTGTTTGCTGTATTACGAGTATCTGGTATAAATGAAATTCCTGCTTGGAAGCCATTATATTCAGGAGTGAAGAAGGTTAATTTCCTGGATTTTTCATTGCCAGCAGTAGTCATATTTGTAGGTAATCCAGAATTAGCGATATTTTCTAGAAGAAGACCTGGAGTCATAATGAAGTTACTAGAACGTATCTTTGGTTTATCATATTGATTGTTTCCTGGAATTCCTGTGGTGTTAAATGTATCTAAAACTACATAATTATCCCAGTCACCATCAACGCCTCCAGTGGCTCTAGCTATTCGGTCAGCTCCCAGCCTCATTGCGCTGGCTGCAGATTCATTAGAACCAAATTCTAATCTACCAATATCGCTTTCCATATAAATGTAACTTCTATCTAGGAGCTCTTTCGTTTTAGAAGAGGTCGATCTTGTGGTGGCGTCTATACCGATATTGGCACCAAAAGTTAAACCATCGTGTGTTTTATTTTTTACGTTTAGATGAAGTAAAGAGCTTGTGTTAATACCAACTGAGTTGTTGCCTGGAGTAACACCTCTTTTGAATACGTTTAATGAGGCAGTTGTATATCCAGTGCTTAGTGCTGTCACATACATACCCGTTGAGGTCGCCTTTACATATTCGTCTTTTTGACTTCTAAATCCTGCTTGGGCATCAAATTCACCACCAATTTTTATTTCTAAGCCATCTTTTGTTTCTGGCATTCCATCAGCATAAGCAGAATGAAAAATTAAACTAGAAAGTGCAGTTGTTAAAAAAATTATCCGCATCAAAACCCCATTAATAAAACCTTAATATTGAAATGTTATTAAAATTGGTTTTATTCAGCTAGCAATTAGTTTTTTGCGAATATTGAGAGGATGATATTTTGAGATTACGTATTATTTTTGCAACAAAAAAAGGTAGTTGGGAAAACCCAACTACCTTTGAAAATTCTTCTTCTAAATCAATTAGAAGTTGATTTTTGTACCAAGAATAAGAGCTGTGCCTTTATTCTTGTAATTTGTGTTTGTATAGTTACCACCAGCAGCAGCTACTGTATCACCAGCTGTTGTTGTAACATCTGATCTGCTAACAAGTGGAGACCAGTAGTCATTTTTTTGTTTCATGTTGAACATAGAAACTTCAGCATATGGCATTAAACCTGGAGCTAATTCATAATCAGCACCTAGAGAAACTAAGCTAAACTTATTTTTGTTTTTCTCACTGCTCATGTAAGTTACAGAAGCACCCCAAGGACCTTGTGCCCAACCAGCACCTAATGTCCAGTATTTACCATCTTTGAAGCTATTTTTATCAGCGGTACCATTGGTATCAGTTTTGTTAACAAGACTCTTACCTGTGTGACCATAAGAAGCTGCTAAAGCAAATTCTTTATAGTTCCATTTAGCACCTAGTGCATATGCAGAAACATTGTTGTATGCGCCATAAGAAGCAGGGAATGTTCCTGGAGCAACTGTTTTACCAGATTCACCAACTAATGAAACTTCTACATTGTGCATTTTATCAATTGTACCGTGCCAGCTTAAACCACCAGAAAGTGCGTTTTTAACTGTTACATTGTAGTATTGACCATAGCTCGCAGAAGCATCAGACATATAAACGCCTAATTGATCAATTTGATCTTGACCTGAGTTTCTTGTATCAGGAATGTAAGATAAACCAGCTTGGAAACCATTAAATTCTGGTGTGTAATATGTGATTTTTCTAGATTTTTCATCACCAGCTAAAAATGTGTTCACTGGAGAACCACCAGCTTCAACACCTTCAAGAACTAAGCCTGGGCTTGTAATGAAGTTTGCAGCTCTAACTTTTGTAAATTGGAAAGCATTAGCACCAGTTGTTGCGCCAAAAGTATCTAAGGCAACATATTTATTCCAGTCGCCGTCAATACCACCTGTAGCGCGAGCAACTCTGTCACCACCAAGTCTCATTGCATTAGCTGCAGACTCATTTGTACCTAGCTCAACTCTACCCATGTCATTTTCCATGAATAAATATGTTCTGTCTGTTAAATGTTTACCAGCAGAAGATGTGCTTCTTGTTGTTGTTTGAACACCAACATTAGCACCATATACTAGGCCGCTAGCTGTTTTATTTTTAATTGTAGCGTGAACAGCAGCAACTGTGTCTAAACCAACACTGTTATTACCAGGGGTAACACCTCTTTTGAAAGTTTCAGTGCCGTAATCTGAGGCGCTAGTTGTTCTAGCTGTATAAATACCCTTGCCTGTAGCTTGAGTGTATTCAGACTTTTGTGATCTGAAACCCATTTGAGCGTCTAATTCACCACCCAACTTGATTTCTAGGCCACTATCAGCAGCTCCGTTTCCACCAGCAAATGCAGCGCCTGCAGCAAGTGTAGCTAGAGCTGTTGTTGTTAATAGTAAATTTTTCATAACTATATAACCCTATATTAATTAAGTTAAAAAATATTGATTAAATCTAACATAAATAAGCTCGACCTAACCACTTTGATAAACAAGTTATCTTGCCCCTTAGTCTTATACGTATTGCTATTATGTGCAAGATTAGCTTCTTGATTATATTGTTTGCTGATGCTATTTATAAGGGAATGTTGTAATTATACAACTGGACTGTTAGCGAGGTTAAATCACATGTCTCTTGTTCAAAAACGCTTTGAGCAAATATTATCTGCAGTTGATTTTCTTTGTAGTAAGTCAATCGACCAAGTGACTGAGTTTTTGTATGAAAATATAAAACCTGCCATCTTAGTAGTTACAAAAAATCAGCCAGTTGCTGTTATTGATCAACTTATAGATTTTGGTCATAGATTATTTGGAGAAAATAGGGTTCAAGAGGCTGTTGAAAAATGGAGTGATAAAAAGGGATGCAATTTGCATTTAATTGGCCCTTTGCAAACTAATAAGGTTAACGAGGCATTGAAACTATTTGATGTGATAGAAACATTGGATCGTGAAAAATTAGCATTAAAAATTGCCGATGAGCAAACAAAGCTGGGTTTGCAGAGAGAGTTTTATGTCCAAGTGAATATCGGTCGTGAACAACAAAAATCAGGTGTTGAGATGGAAAGGTTAGAAGAATTTGTTAAATTTTGTAAGAATGACCTGCAATTGAAGGTTACGGGTTTAATGTGTATCCCTCCCAGAGGGGAAAAGCCGTTTCCATATTTTATGCGTTTAAAAAGCCTGTCAAAAAAATGTGGCTTAAAAAATTTGAGCATGGGTATGAGTTCTGATTACGTTGAGGCTATAGAATGTGGTTCAACGCAAATCAGAATTGGATCTGCAATCTTTAAGCCTTGAGGAGTTTGTCTAATTCGCCTGACTCATTTAATGTGAATAAATCATCGCATCCGCCAATGCCTTCATCATTTATGAAAATCTGAGGAACTGTAGTGCGTCCATTAGCTTTTTCTTTTAGGCTTGCTCTTTCGACGGGATCATCGCCTACCTCAATATGGGTAAAGTTGATTTTCTTGTCTTTCAATAAAGCCAACGCTCTGAAGCAATAGGAGCATGTGTTTTTTGTATAAATCTCAACTTTAGCCATTTTTGAACCTTTTTGTTTTTTTATATCAGGATGAAAATATTTCGTAAATATGTTATATGTATAATTTATTTAGATTAATAGCCAAATATGCCAGATTTAAAAGTAGTCTCAGAATATAAACCTTCTGGGGATCAGCCAAAAGCGATTGAGAGCCTTGTTCAAGCATTTTCCAGTGGTGAGCAGGAGCAGGTGCTTCTTGGGGTGACGGGTTCGGGTAAGACCTATACAATGGCAAATGTTATAGAAAGACTGAATCGTCCAACTTTAATAATGGCGCATAATAAAACACTGGCGGCGCAATTATACTCGGAAATGAAAGAGTTTTTTCCTAATAATGCAGTTGAGTATTTTGTTTCATATTATGATTATTACCAACCGGAAGCATATATACCTCGAACTGATATTTATATTGAAAAAGATTCTTCAATAAACGAGCAAATCGATTTAATGCGTCACTCGGCAACACGTTCCTTGCTGGAAAGGCGAGATGTTGTGATTGTGTCTTCTGTTTCTTGTATATACGGCCTTGGATCACCAGAATTATATTCTTCTATGGTTCTAAGAATCAAGAAGGGGAGTCAAATAAATCGTAATCATATTTTAAAGCAATTAGTTGATCTGCAATATGAACGAAACGATATTGATTTTAGTCGGGGACATTTTAGAGTGAGGGGAGATACTATAGATATTTTCCCGTCTCATTATTCTGACGAGGGTTGGAAAATAGAGCTGTTTGGTGATGAGGTTGATAGAATTCTTGAGTTTGACTCTTTAACCGGAGAGAAGAAAGGTGAGTTGGAGGAAGCAGTTATTTATGCTAATAGTCACTTTGTCATACCTAAGCCAACATTAGAGCAATCTATAAAGCAGATAAAAATAGACCTCAAAGATAGGTTAAAGTATTTCCAGGAAAATAATTTTTTGCTGGAAGAGCAACGTCTGCGTCAGAGGACAGAATATGATGTTGAGATGCTAGTTGAGTCTGGGATGTGTAAAGGAATAGAGAATTATTCGCGTTATCTCTCGGGGCGCAAGGCAGGTGAGCCGCCTCCTACTTTGTTCGAATATCTTCCGAAGGATGCTTTGCTGTTCATCGATGAGAGCCATGTAACAGTCCCGCAAATAAGAGGGATGTATAATGGGGATAGGGCAAGGAAGTCAACGCTTGTTGAATATGGTTTTCGTTTACCTTCAGCCTTGGACAATAGGCCTTTGAAATTTGATGAATGGGTGGAAATGAAGCCCCAGACCTTATATGTGTCCGCTACACCAGGCCCGTATGAGCTTGAGCGAACTCAAGGAGAGGTAATTGAGCAAATTATCCGACCAACAGGTTTGGTGGATCCAATATGCGAAATTAGGCCAGTTGCAAATCAGGTGGATGATCTGTTTGGTGAAATCAAAAAAGTCGTTGCCAAAAATGGTAGGGTTCTTGTTACTACTTTAACAAAGAAAATGGCAGAGGGTTTGACTGATTATTTGCAGGAGCTTGGCATAAAGGTTTCTTATTTGCATTCAGAAATCAATACACTTGAGAGAGTAGAAATTATCCAAGATCTGAGGAAAGGTGAGATTGATGTTCTAGTCGGTATTAACCTGTTAAGAGAGGGGCTTGATATACCTGAATGTGCCTTAGTTGCAATTCTCGATGCGGATAAGGAAGGGTTTTTGCGTTCAGAAAGCGCTTTGATTCAAACTATTGGTAGAGCTGCTAGAAATGTTGATGGTTTGGTCTTGTTATATGCAGATAATATGACAAATTCTCTGAGGCGAGCCATTGAAGAGACAGAAAGAAGAAGAGCGATTCAGCAGAATTACAACAAAGAACATAATATTACGCCTCAATCAGTAAAAAAAGCATTGGGGAATGTTATTTATGTTGAGGATAAAAAAACACAAGCGTTAAATGAAGAGATCGCGCATTTTGATAGTGAGAAAGGTTTTAAAAAGCAAATTGAGGCTATGAAAAAAGAAATGTTAGCAAATGCAGAAAATTTAGAATTTGAAAAGGCTGCTAAACTAAGAGATAAAATCAATAAGCTTGAAAAACAATATCTCAACTTGAAAAACAATATCTCGACTCATTATGATTTGTAAAAGTCGATAGTTATTTCTCAAGGGATATTTATTTTGAAAAATCTTTGAATTTTTATGTCTTTTGTATTAAACCTTTAATGGTTGTCAGAACTACAAATATGTGTGGTGATAAAATTTTGAAAAATGCAGCCGTAGCTCAGCAGGATAGAGCACAAGATTCCTAATCTTGGGGTCGCAGGTTCGAATCCTGCCGGTTGCGCCACCATAGTAAAGGGTCTTAATGAAAGAGGGGTTTTTGAAAAAGGGTGCGTTCTACATATGTTCTACAGAAACTTTGTTGCTTTTGTAGCACAATTTTTGGCTTTTGCAGTTCGGAATTTTTAAACCTCTGTGTGATTGAGGCGGTAAAACATCAGGTGTCAGATTTAAATGATATTACTATATTATATTTAGGAGCTAGAATTATTTTTGGTTAAGTATAATTTGATAAATATTTGATTTTAATTTGAGAGCTACACATTACTGTTATTTTTTTGAACATTATATACGATTTTATATAACAGCATCCAGTTCATAGGATATATCAAAATAAGTCCCTGCTTCAGGTATTGAAAAACGTTAAAAGCGGTGAGTCTTGCCTGTATAATGGTTTTGTAAAAAACAACCATAGTCAGTTGGTTGCAATACAAGTAGCTCAAGGAGCAAGACCCATGTAGATAGTAGCTTATATAAGAACAACCAAGGATATTTTGACATCAATGTCAGGCTCAATTTGTGTGGGAGAAAATTATAAAGGTTTGGTATTTAACAAAGTGGTAATAAACATTTTTTAGTCCAGGAAGTAACAGGGGTTACAAGCAATCAATGTCACGGTACGTTATACGAAGATTCACTTACATTTGCCATACCACTTATGCTAGCACCTTGTTCGCACAATGCTTGTAGAGTTGCACTTACCTCACGGCTCGCGCTCCAGACTCTTAAGAGTCTCAGGTTACATTCTTCCTGAGGCTCCATACCAGACTGTTACTAACCTCGCATGCTCAGGTAGCATACCGGCAGTAGAATACCGGGTTGCATCTATTGCAATTTAGAACTCTTTCCATGAGAACCTAGGTTCTCATGTCTCTCCTTCTCTTAACCCTATAAGTTTGGACCTCATAAAGTCTGCAATTCCTGCAACGATGAATAGCGGCCCTACGGGTCGCACGCACGCACGCGCACACCATACGCACGGGATTACTTTTGCTGTATTCTAGGTGGAGAAAGGGCTCAGGTTTGTATATACACTGCAATACGTGTAAGCACGTTTTGTATATACAATGATATACGACACAATGTAAATAAGAGCTGATAAAACTTCTGAACATATATACAATGTAATACAAAAACTTCTATTTTCTTATAGGGGTAAAGTTTTTACAGTCTTATGTCATAAATAATTCTTTTAAAGCTGTGTAATAAAAATATCTAGGTTTGCTATAATACTTTTAATAAAGAAGCATGATTGGTCTGGTTACTTTGAAGCAAGATTTGTATATAACAAAGCCTTTGTATTTTTTAGAGGGCAGATCTTGATATAAAAAATATTAAAGTAAGCATTGTTCAAATTGTTGGGGCTAGTGGGCGGTAGATATACGGATAACTAAACTCAGTGTAAATAAGACTTACACTCCAAATACGGTATTGGTCCGTATAGTACTGAGTGAAATATCCGTACAGCTAACGGATACAGTATAAATCATACTCCATAAAGATTAGAAGCTAGAGGAAATCCCGTGCGTATGGTGTGAGTAGAGTTACTAGTAATTCTACCTAGAGGAGCGTAGCTACTCACTCATTAAAAATTCATTCTTTTATTAACTTAAAGAATTCAAATTTTGTCCAAAAAGCCTTAACGGCGCCTGAGTGATAATTGATAAATTTATATACTCAGTTTCACTAACATTTGTTGTTTTAGTGGCAGGTGAATGCTAAACCAATATTGAATTAAACACTCATCTCTAAACTTTCCATGGAAACTTTCTTATAGGCATTCTGGATCTTCAGGATCAATATATTGCATAATTCTTCCAAATATATAGCTGGTATGGCAACATCAATAAGAGTTGCATAATTTTTGGAGGGTGTTATTAGTAAAATGATCGGTGTGTTCTATCTGAAGTGGTACCAAAAAACTGGACAGTTGCGTAAGGCTAAAATCTGCAATAATGGAGAGCCCCCAGAAGTTGGACAGGTTAAATGAGAAAATCTCAATTTTTTCATGTTTTGACCAAATGGTCAGTACACGACATGGCATACTCACTAGGAGTTAGATAACCTAAAGAGCTATGAGGCCTATTTTGGTTGTAGTCCTCTCGCCATTCCTCTATCTTAGCTCTAGCATCTCCCAAATTCAAGAAACAATGCTGATTTAAACATTCTTGTCTATCTACTGTTAAAACTTTCTATAAATGCATTGTCGGTAGGTTTACCATGCCTAGATATTGCTTCATCTAGGCTGGTAGTAACATCATACCCTGTATATTTAAATCCTACTCCAGTTAAGGGGCTTTCCCTTGTATGAGCATCTACTATGGTTAATATCTTTAATTTTCCTCCTGTAAATAAATTGTCACTAACAAAATCCATACTCCAACAATCATTCTTAGAATGGATGGCTGTAGGTTCTTGTCTGCTTTTGGCTTGTATTCTTCTTTTAGGAACCTTTTACTTCAACTGAAGGTTCTCTTCCCTATAAATTCGGTGCACTTTCTTTAAATTAACTTTAAAACCTTCTCTATTTAACATCGTATGTATCCTTCTGTAACCATATCTAAACCTACTATTGGCTATATCTTTAATTCGCTGCCTTATGAGGATAGTCTGCTGATTGAATACTTTCTTATAATAAAAGCTGGATCTGACAAATTTAAATGCTGTACATATTCTTTTTATACTAGCCATATATTTCATCTGCATCGTTTGAATCAAGCCTTTTTTCCCAATACATCCTGCAACATCATTTTATCCAAACTCAAATCTGCAACTAGCTTCTTGAGCTGCTTATTCTCATCTTCTAATTGTTTCGGTTTTCTAACTTCTGATGGAAGTAATCCACCATATTTTTGTCTCCATCTATAAAAAGTTGAGTAACCTATGCCCAGCTTTCGACATACTTCTTCTGCTGGCAGGCCAGTATCTACTTTGTGTAATGCCAGGGATATCTGCTCTTCTGTGAATTTTGTCTTCTTCATCTTAAAACCTCTTTTTTATTGTTATTTTAGAGATTTTTCTCACTTTATCCTGTCCTTTTTTTCGGGAGAAGACCAACTCGCTGCCCCCATCAACCTGAATTGATTTTAACTTAAATGGCAGCTCTTTAATCAGCTTCCTTAAAAATTTTGCTGCCGTTAGGCTTTTAGCATTAGAGCTAATATCCGCTATTATTACTTTAGTTATTGGATCCCATGCTTGAAAATGCTTAAAAGAGAATATATTCTTAGTCACACTCATATGATCTATTTGCACTAATTCTCCTGGAGATGTAGCTCTCATGCCATATTGCCATTTCTGCGCATGAGACTTGAACTTACGCCTCTTCTTGCTATAACGGGATCTAGTATATTTGCTTATTTTACCAGCTTTTATTAAACTGCTTAATATCCTACCAACACTGCTCTCTGATATAGATACTGCATGATCTTTTTTTAATATTACTGCTAGCTTAGATTTACCATATGTGGGATTCCCAATACGCAGCTTTAAAACCAAATCTATTACTAATTTGGATATCTTACTCTGTCTTACATTATGTGGCCTCTTTGACCTGCTTAGAAACCCTTTCAATCCGTATAGCTGAACTAACTTCTTCCGACGATAATATGTTGCTCTGCTTATCCCGGTGACCCTGGATATCTCCGTTATTGACACTCCTCGCGACTTTAGTAATTCCCAATCACTAAACAGCTTCTGGCGTAATGCTATCGATTCATCTGTGATTTCTTGTTGTAAACTATAATTGGCTATTTTATATATGTTCTTGTGCAATCCAAATATTTGCATGGTAAGGCCCCATGGTTAAGTTATTAAAACAAATTTATCTTGGCGGCCTTTCTCTTTTTATGCCATATTTTTTTTATATAATTCGTCTCACTTCTATCTGAACTTATTCAAGTTAAATTTACTAAATATTCACTTGTATTTACGTATAAGACAGCTTTTAATCCAAATATTAAAATGATAAAAAACACCTGTTGACTCTCAAGACGGTATCATTTCTATTGAATTTCTACAATCCCAGAAACTAAGGTTGATAAAATTTAACTTTCGTTATATAGTTTACTTAAACTACTAATGAGGAAATTATGGCAGAACCAATCACAGAAAAAGATCTTTTAGAACAACTACAAATGGATGCAGCTGGAATCAGGTCATCTCATTCCAGCATTCAATACTCAGAGCTTGTCATCCATAATGCTGTTAAAGGGTTGGGGAATCAAACAACTATGACAAATGATGGCCGCAAACAAATAGAACAGATATCACCAAATGAGCATCCTTTACATGGTAAAAATCTTGATCAACTACTTGGTGATTTTAGTAAAGAATTTTTTTCCTATGATGCAGAATAAAATCAATGGTATTTAACAAAGATCTAAAGACCCAATTGGATAATTTGCCTCTGACTGCAGCGGTGTATTATGCGATTACACTTGGAGCTGATCAAACAGCAAATTATATTTTCAACACAAAAACAGCTGATCCGCATTTTTCTGAATTTCAGACTAATCTGCTGGCTCTTGCTTATCAAGGAGATGCTTTGAGTATTGCTAAAAATCTAGTACTTTATGGCACCACATTCTCTGCATCAGATTTAACTTTTTCTCACCCACAACAAGGTAATATTTCTAAATATGTTTCTCACTTGGGAGAATTAAGCAATATAATATCAGCAACAGCAGCTGAACAGGGATATGCTATAATAAAAGCACTTGCTGCTGGCCCAATGTTAGCCACAAAGCCTCTATGTCTTAACAGCACCGCTATACTTGGCAGTTATACATATATATACCCCAGCACTCAGAAAGATAAAACATTTGGAATATATAGATCTTTTGGATCAACAAGCAATAACGTTATCACTGAAACCTTAGAAGCTACATCTCTAGCCTTGTTAACTCATCAAAATACTAAAATTATATTGCCACATGTTGAGCATGCCCAACGTGAAGCTGTGCATAAAGTTGTTGGAGGACAGCAAGCTATATATATGCCCTTATATGCATATAATAATTTTGAAGAAGGACAATTTATCCATGAAATAGGACATTATGTACAGTCATTTCTCTTTCATAATGATGCAAAGCCCTATTCATCCACAAATAGGAAAGCAGAGCTGGATTACACTAGGATATTCCAAGACATATTGTTGCAAGTAGTGGTCAAGACTCATTCCCCTAGCTTAACTTCTCAACTAATATTAGATTGTCAATTGGACCAAACAGCGGATAACCAAAAGACTATGGGGTGCCTAACCATTAAATCATACTTACCCTTATATCTTTACCCTTCAAGACAACATGACCATGGTTTTATTGCTGATTGCCTTAAACTATTTCCTCCTCCAGAAGACATTCAAATACAAGAAAATAACTTCTTGGGTAAAAAAGCATATCTAGAAAAATATTACTTCACTTTAGCAGCCAATATGAAGTTAGATAACTCATTATTATTGGTTCTAGATAGGTTAATTGAGGCATATTTTTATCCCGATATGAATGCTGAAGCTGAAGTAATAGCTCGTCTTGCCGAGCTACATACCAAAGACATCTCACCTGCTGCCATAGAGCTCTTAAGCCCGCTAATTACATACTGGAATGCACACGTCAGCCCTGTAATATCTCAAGTTAAATTTTCATCAGGTATACCAGATTGCAATGACACTAAGATTGATATGTTTTGTATAGGTGAAGATGGAGCCTCTTTGAACGAATGTGAACAATGAGTTTCTAATGATTTAGAAATAGTTACTGACACTTTATAGAAGTAAAAGGTAAATGGGTTTATTTATATAGAGCGGTAGATAAACACGGAGATACAATAGATTTCTATTTATCTAAATACTGTAACGGTCAATCAGCTAAGAAATTCTTGAAGAAAGCTCTAAAATAACTATCCAGATATTCTCAACCAGCAACAATCAATACAGATCAGAATCATACTTATGCAGAGCGATGGCCGATCTCAAAACATCTGGAGATTGCCCTAACAGCTTGCAACATCGAAAGATCAAAATATTTGAATAACATAATAGAATCTGATCATTGGAAACTAAAATGTTTAATCAAACCAACATTAGGATTCAAGGGCTTTAGGACAGCATCTGCTACAATTAAGGGATTTGAGGTAATGAGGATGTTTAAGAAAGGACAGTTTGATATTTGGAAATATGGGACTATTCTGAAAACTGTAATGGGATGGACTCCTCAGATCTTACTCTGAATATCCGAGGAGTCCATCCCATTACATTTATCTGAACAGACCCACCTTAGGAGAGAATACCAAAGGTTTTTATATATGATGCCACATAAATCTCCTGCATTTTGGGTATTGGCAGCGTTGTGAAGAACTGCAAGGTTTTTGAGGTCAATAATTGCTTTTGTTTTATCGAACTGCATGTTTTTCGTCGTGTCTAAATGTGATATTGCTCCAGTTATCAAGTTATTTAGATCTGTAGAAGCTTTGTTTTGAATTTGAGAAAGAATTTTTTTTGTTTCCGTATAACAAGTCCACATTCCGAACTCAGAAGGAATAGGGTTAGGTATTACAAGATCAGGTGTTCTTGTATCTTCATATTTCCATCTAACCACATATGCATATCTATCTTGCTGATTAAGATTTTTGTTACTTCCATGCCATAATCTCGAATCAAACATTACTACGTCTCCTTTTCGCAAATGGATATTAACTATGCTATTTTTGAATTTATCTTTATTTTTATCATGAAAATCCGGACTCCAAAAATCTATCGCTGGTTCTATATTAAAATTTTGACTTGTTGGCACGAATATTAATTCTCCTGAGCCCAATGGTACATCATTCAAAGCAATCCAAGTAGTAAAATCATATGGATCTGACGGTGAATATGAGATGTCTTGGTGTAGAGGTACTTCATTAGTGATAAACTTGTTTTTACAAGTGATATTTCTCTTTTTTATGCTTATCTGCGTTCCTAATTCGTTTGCAATTATGTCAGAAAGTTTCTTTTCTATAGCTTCAATAGGTCCTATAGAGTTATCATTTAGCAACCATCTACCTGTACAAAAAGTATATTTCGAGAAGTTGACCTCCAACTTATCAGCATAAACGTAAATCTTTTTAATCACTTCACTCTTGAGGCTATCAACATGTGATTCGTCAATTAAGTTCCGAAATACAGTAAATCCTTGTTCTTTAAACTGCTGCATCTCATTCATTGTTTTGTATGGCGAAAATTACTTGTAGGTAGGGAGTGATATCTTTCACTGACTGTATGAGATAATTTTTTGAATCTAGTAGTGCTTTATAATCTTTCTCTGTCCTAAGCTTTCCACCGCTCTCTATTAGCATATTAATATCTAACATCCCTCCAGCTGAGCTTTCGTGGGAAATCAATGGTTCGATAATTATAATGTTTTTGATGTTTAAATTCTTAACTTTTAGGAGGAGCTTGCTAACGTTCTTATCATCGAAATGCAGAAGGTGTTTTAGGAAGACACACAAGGCTGAATTCTTTGCATTATTCAAATCTGAAAAGAACCTTGTATTTGGCGCAGTTTTTTTTAGGGATTTGATCAATAGCTCTGAGGATTTACCAATACATATAATATTTTTATTGGTATTTCCTACTATATTTGTTAATGATGCGAGATCATCCTTTAAATAACCGTCTAATGCGTCTTGATAACATTTTCCAAGAATTTGATTTGGTTCTGTATCTTTAAATGAGAGGTGACTATCAATTTCTTTTTGTGTCAACAGTTCAGGAAGTTTTTCCCAATGCTGACTAGCAACTCTACCCCACATGATTGCTGCGTCTTGTAAATACGGGTATTTTTTAAATATATCTCCTTTTTCACTTAGAGAAAATATTGTATTCTCTCTGTTCAGAAGTTTTAGTTCTTCTAAAGCTCTTAATAATCGTATTAAATTATTTTCAGGTATTCCTAAGGCATGAGATAACTTTTCCACCGAAGTCGGTAGATTACTGAAAATATTAAGAGATACAGCTGCATATATTATTTGAGTTTTCCAGAAGCCCACTAAGTCTCCTGATATAGAAGTTTTATAGAATCTTTCCGAATCGTCTCCTAGTTGATTAAATATATTGCCGTTAATGTCAACTTGAAGGAATTTTCCACTAAAAGTTTCTACTCTTGCATAATCATTATAAAATGGTTCAACAAATCTATATCTGGTTGGGTATAATTCATTACCTTCTAGGTCAATGTGGAACCACCCTTCATCATCTTCGGCAGTTGCATACCCTTTGTGATAGACACCGACCTGTTTAAACCAATTGTTGTGAGTTAATTTACCAGTTTTATTGATGTGTGATGATTTATTGGACTTATATATTACAGCAATTCCATCTTTGAAATCCCCTACATAATCGTAGATCATATCGTACAGGTTGTCTCCGTTCTTTTTTATATGAAGATAACCTTCACATGATTTGACCACACACAAATTTTCTTGGAAATTTCCAGACCAATCAAAATTTTTGTTGTGAATTTTTTCACCATATTCATTTATATGCACCCATTTTTTGTCCTTTATGACTGTCGCTACTCCACAATAAAAGCCAAAAGCTTTATCGTATCTTTTTGAGTATACAGGTAGTCCTTTTGTGTTAATATGAAACCAGCCTGAATCATCCCAAACAGGTGCTAAACCTGGTTCATGGAATTTACCTACAAATTTATATCTTTGTTTATATAAAGGCTTGTTCCTAACAATATGATGTGATGAATCAGAGGATATATAGATATTCGATATACTAGTATAATTATTCATTCTTTAACTCGATAATGGTTTTCTCATGTTGCACGATATGCACAACTTGTGGTGGTTAAAGTTTTTTCTGAGTTGTCTGTATTTATCACTCATCCATATATCTTGGATGGTCTGTGAGTTGATATAGCCAAAATCACCTAGTGATTTTCTTAACTTATCTGGTGCACAACAAGGGCTAAAAATTCCTTCAGCGCTAATCCATGCCTCTCTTCCTAAAAAAGGGCAAGCCCCACCTTTAGCTATATCCGAGATGGCATTCTCATCCAAGGGATGAAAATTTTCCAATTTGATTTTTTTACCGTTTGGCAAAAGATTTTGTTCAGCAACTTTGTGGAGTTTACTTACTATTTTATTCCACTTATTAATAACTTCGCTATTTCGTCGCATCGATAAGTTTTCTATCTCTTTGAAATGAGCCCATAAATGATGACCCTTTACTCTATCTACCCCTAGAGAGATTGCTAATTTCAATATATTAATGAGCTCGTTAGAATTAGTTTCCAAAAAAGTAACTTGAAAAGTAACACGGCACCTATTTTTATGCTTAGGATAATTATCTCTATATGATAACAGCGTCTTAATGTTAGATAGCATATCATTCCATTTCGACCCTACCATTATTTTTTGGTTAATAGCTTCGGATGCTCCGTTGATTGAAATTTTAATATCCGAGCAAACAGGAATAAGAAGCTCAGACCATTTCTTAGCCCCTTTTATCGGGAAAGAACCATTTGTTGTTAGATTTAATTTTAAGTTATAAGCGTGACATAGCTCAATTATTCTTTCGAAATTTTTATATAGAAGAGGTTCTCCCATAGTGGAGGGAATAATTTCTTCCAATGGAGATCCGATCGATTCTCTAAGTATTTTCTCGATTGCCGATATATCCATCACCCTTTTTTTTATACCAGCTTTTACTCTTTCTTCTTTTGTTTTACTATATGGTGAGAAGCATTCACACATAATACAATTATAGTTACAATGATCAGGGTTTGTATCGAATGTAATTCGCCAAGGTCCTGGTTTAGTAGGAATTAGCTTCTTAAGTTTTTTAGCAGTTTCTAGATAGAGTTTTTCTATTTTTTTGGCATGAGTTCGGATATCAGGTATATTACCGTTCACACTATATAAGTATCCTTTTTCCCCCAGATTTATAGCAAGAGTTGGATCATCAACTAACATTTGCATTTTTTGTGATAAGTCGGCTGTGTCTCTGAACTTAAACAATAATCCATTAAACATGTGTTTAACATATTCTTTCATCCCACCAATATCGGCGGTAATTACGGGAATACGTGCTTGCTGAGCTTCGTGGATAACTAAAGGAGAATTTTCTTCCCAAATAGAAGGCACTATTAAAACGTCGATATTATTGAATACCTTATCGATAATATCTTCATTTTTATATCCCTCCTTCCACTCTACATTATTCTTTTGTTTTAAAGTATGTTGGATGAGTTCCAGCGCAGGTGTATCTTCTTTAGAATAACCCCATATCCTAAGTTTTATGTTTTTTTTAGTTTTGAGTAGATCAAAAGCCTGTAGTAAAAATTGTATACCTTTTTGGGGAGTATGGGTGCCGATATATCCAAAAACAAATTCTTTCTCAGAGTTTCTTCTTCTATCCATCAAATAAGTTAGATTAAATCCATAGTCTAAAAATGAGATTTTTTTGTTTATTTCTTTCTTATAGCTATTACAAAACTTTTCTTTTAAATATTTGGAAGGGGCTACAAAATGATCTATGTAATTTGTCACACCTCGTGCTTTAAGCATTCTATTCTCAATCCACTTTTCTCTGAATTTAGTTTCTTTTTCTTCGGTAGCAGAATCCCCTGAAAACGACCCACTATAGCACTGTTTTGCACATTTGATATTTACCTGCCCTTTGCAAAAGTCCCAGGGAGATTGAGAATTCCTTTGAACGAATTGTCCACGTGGGCAGAGGAGCCAATAATCATGTAAAGTCATGAATGTTAATACGCCTAGCTCTTTAGCGATTTTAGGGAGGTTTATAGATAAATGGTTAAGGTGTCCGAAATGCACTATATGTGGGTTAAATTTATTAAGTATATTCCGAAAATATTCCTCTACTGGTGCATGTATATACTGATCTCGATATTTTACTCTAGGAACATTAATTATATTTATAAGAATTCTGGGGTCTAAATGGTCTAATTCTGTAGAAAGATGATAATCTTCTATAAAACTATTCTCTTGCCTGGTAAAAACTTGAACGTCATGAAAGTTTGCAAGTTCGTGTGCTAGATGTTGGCTATACACCTCCGAACCTGCGCTATATCGAGGAGGGTAACCATGAATAACTTTTAAAATTCTCATTCTCAAATACAAATTTATTATTATAAATAGCCTGACTTTTATTAGTTGTTTTCAAGTCTGTGATAAATTTTTTTATACCAACGTCAATGGGTACTTGAGGTGACCAATTAAGTAATTCTTTTGCTTTTGTATTATCACCATAAAATTTATGGGTGCTATAAGGCCTGGCTTCTTTAATATCAAGTTGCGCATTGCTTCCGGTACAAGCTATAATCTTTTCAGCTAGCTCCAAAAGCGAAGTAGGTTTTCCTGTTGTAAAGTGAACTTTTGGAATATATGAATATCTTTCGAAAGTGATAAATGAAATAATTTTAAATATTCCCTCTACCACATCGTTAATATGAGTAAAGTCATATATACAATCAGCACCATCTATCCTTAAAGGATCATTATTAATGGCATTTATACAAAAGGCTGGCACCACTCTGTCACGATGGTCATTCATACCACCATATACGTTTGAGAATCTTGCAATAAAAGCCCTAAGACCATTATTAGAAGCTTCTTCAACAAGTTTTTCGGCAGCAAGCTTTGATTTTGCATACACATTTCTAGGGTTGAAAGTGCACTCCTCTTTAATTGGAAAGGTTTCTTGTTGACCGTATACTTCACGACTGCTTGCAAAGACCAGCCAAGGTTTTTTTGGGGCATTTATACAAGCATCTAGAATGTTTTTTGTGCCCATTATATTTATCATGTCACAAACCTTAGGAGCCTGCTCTCCCCAAGCAATTCGTGACACCGCTGCTAAGTGTATAACTCCATCGCAATTACTTATAACGGCTTGAAGTTTTTCCTTTTCGCATATGTTGATATGATCCGATTGCCCTATAGGAGACCTGATATCAGCAGTGACGCAAGAAATCCTTCTTTCCTTTAAGTAATCAACTAAAGCTCTCCCAACAAGACCAAGCGTTCCGCTTACAAAGACTCTCATAAACTTTTTATGGACATTATCAAATATCATTGTTAACTAGTAATAGTATCTTTGTCAAATATTTAAATGATTTTAATTAAAGAGTTAAAACATAGTATAATCTTAGACTTTCAGAAATCATGGAAATGGTGGGCTATATCTGTAATATTCATATTAACTTGGACCTCCGCAGAAACTATAGTCCTTTATTTAATTAGGTTACAAATAGATGCAGGTATTGCACTTGCAAACTCTGTCTCCAAAACTGCGCTGATAATAGTGGGTATTTTTTTTATAGTTGAACTATTGATAAAACTCACCAACATTCTATTAATCAATTTACTACCAACTCATATCTCTAATATTCAGAAGCAATTATTAAAAGAAATTTTATATGTTTCAGTTCATTTCCATATAAAAAATGATTCAAGTTCCACCTCTAGCAAAATTGTAAATATCCACAATACAATTGAAAATTTTCTCAAACTTATTTTCTATGGGGTTCTGGCGGTGAGCTTTGGCTTTATCGCTACAGTAATTATCATCAGCTTTTCATCAAAATTGTTAGCATATTATTTTTTAGTATGGATAACCGCAATGATAATCATCAGCTTAATTCCTGTAGGTTATATTGTGAATTTATCTACCAAACATGCAGTAAACTTTAATAAACTAATATGGAAACTAAATGATGTATTGAAAAACTACATTTGTGTCAAAATTTTAAAAAGAGAGCTGTACGAGTACAATAAATATTGTGCAGATATTGATAATCAAGTTAATACAAAAAGAAGTCTTGAGTGGGGATTGTTTTTTGTAGATTTGGGTAGAAGTATTGCCTCAATTATTTTCTTTGGAGGCTTAATATATTATTCACTTTGCTTATTGGATGAACATACGATTACAACGGGAGAGTTCTTTTTTATTCTTGGTTCAGCAGTAATATATAGAAGGGATGTTTGGAGGTTTTGTCTGCATTTAGTAGAGTTATATCAAGATATGGGGTTTATTATTGAGCTGAATCAAGTAAGAACACAGGCTCTTGAAGACTCTGTAAAGAATCATAACAATATTTTTGTAGAAGAAGTGAGAAACTTAGAATTGTTGGAGGTATCTTTTAATCCAGATGGTAAAAAAATCATTAATAATATAAATTTGAAGTTTCAAAGAGGGGAGTTAGTTGGAATGATAGGCCCTTCAGGCTCTGGGAAAACCACAATTGCAAAACTTATAGTTGGCTTTCTAAAACCAGATGATGGACAGATAAGAATAAACAATAACTCATCTTTGATTGGGAATTACAACAAGAACATACTCTATATACAACAAGAGCCTTATTTATTTGATAGATCGGCCAAAGAAAATATAATTTATGGGTCTCAATTTAACAAAAGTAGATTTGAGAGGGCGGTTATGGATAGTTTTTGTGATGATTTCATAGACACCCTTGATGTAAAAAATTTATCTGTTGGACAAAAACAAAGACTCCTTATAGCGAGAGCATTATACCACGATGTGAAATTGCTTATTTTAGATGAACCGACCTCTTTTATAGACCCAGTGACAGCAAAGAAAATAGTAGCAAACATTATTGCTAATCCGAAAATTAACAATCTTATTCTGATTACACATAACCCAGCATTGCTAAAGCTAATGACCAGAACAATAGTTGTGGAAAACGGAAAAATTACCGGTGACAGTAAAACAGAGAGTATATATAGAAATAAGTATTATAAAGAATTTGTTAATGTTTGAATGAATAAAAAATTTATAGATTTGCGAAGTGACACTACAAGTAGACCCTCTAAAAAGCTTGTTAATGATATGATGCAAGCACAAGTTGGTGACTATGCCTATGGTGAGGATATAGAATATCTAAAACTTATTGAGTATTGCAAGGAGCTGTTTGAGGTTGAAGACGCCTTATATACTACAAGCGGAATGCTTGCCAATAGGCTTGCGTTTTTATCTCAAACCTCCCCTGGTGATGAGGTAGTAACAGAATATGGGTACCATGTTAATTTTTTTGACAGTGGTGCAATGGCAAGGATTTGTAATGTTGTGGTGAATACTGTCAACACAGAAGATGGTATTTTAAGGATAGAAGATATAGTTAATGCCATAGGTACAAAACAAAGATATAAGCTTTTCTCACAAGTTAAATTGGTAAGTATAGAGAATAGTATAAATAGTCGGCAGGGGAGAATATTCCCATTTGAAGTACAGAAAGAATTATATGCCTTTCTAAAAAATGAGGGGATTAAACTCCATTTGGATGGTGCGCGGATATTTAATGCTCATGTAGAAACCAAAATTTCATTAAAAGAATATGCTAAATATTCTGATACATTAAGTTTTTGCACTTCTAAAGGTTTAGGAGCTCCATTTGGTTCTGTTTTATTAGGAAGCAAAGAAACTATAGAAAAAGCTCAACGTTTTTTAGTTTGGTTGGGAAGTGGGTATCATCAAATTGGCTTCAACGCAAGGGCTTCAAAATATGCGTTAGAAAACCACTTAGAAAGACTCAAAATTGATAATAATCTAGCAAAAAAGCTAGAAGAAAAAATATCAAACCTCCCATTGATAAAAATCATCAATAAAGTTGAAACTAATATAGTCGGATTTGATATCACAAGGCTAGGGATTTCAAGTGAAGATTTTCTTACTAGATGCGAGTCAAGGGGTCTGTTGTTATTTCCTTGGCTCGATTATCAAATTAGGGCTGTGGTTTGTTTGGATGTTAACGAAGAAGATGTTCACATTGCATCTGATATACTGCAAGACGTAATAGAGGAAATTTTAGATGAAAAATAAATTTATTGATTTTTTTAGTGATACTAACACTAATGTTTCCTACGGAATGCGACAAGCTATGTTTGCAGCAGAAGTGGGGAACGAAGTGGCCGGTGAAGACCCAACTGTAAATAAACTAATCGAAACTTGCTGTGAGTTGCTTGGAAAAGAAGATGGTATTTTTCTTCCTTCGGGCACAATGGCTAATTTGATAGCCTTTAAAACGTTGATTAAGAGACCTGGAGATTGTATTATCCTTGATAAAACTGCACATCCACTAAATACTCAATCCGGCTTAATCCCAGGGGTTGTAGGCGCTTCTGTAAATACTATAAATGGAGTGAACGGGGTTTTTGATGTAGAAGATATATACACCATACTAACCTCCCCAAAAAAAAGGAATATACCACGTCCAAGGGTCGTTTCAATAGAACAAACAACTAATTTTGGAGGTGGAGCGATATGGCCAGTCGAGAATATCAAAAGGATCCACTCTCTATGTGATCGGCTTGGAGTTGGGTTGCACATGGATGGAGCTAGGTTATTCAATGCGTCTATTGAAACTAATATTTCGCCTAAAGAATATTGTCAGTATTTTGATTCTGTTTATATTGATTTCGCGAAAGGCTTGGGGGCACCCATTGGAGCAGCCCTTTTAGGCAGTAAAAGCTTTATTGAGGAGGCTTGGTACTATAAATTTCAATTAGGCGGCGGAATGCACCAAGCTGGTATTATTGCAGCTGCATGTTTGTATGGACTAGAAAATAATGTGTCTAGACTAAAAGGTGATCATAAAATGGCAAAACTATTTGCCGAGTTATTATATGAAATCCCTCAAATTGATATAGATAAAACCCAGTTCAAAACTAATATTATATATTTCTCTTTAAATAATAATGCTAAAACAAATAATGAAGGGCTTCTTAAAAGTTTGAGTAAATATAATGTAAGGTTGGGAATAATTAATGACAAAATAAGGGCCATTACTCACCTAGATATTAACGCTGAAGATATCAACTATACAGTTAGTTTAATTAAAGAAACAGTTTAGTAAGTTTATTTAATCAAGAAATGAGACTATGTATTGAACCCGTACAATTCTTATTTGGGACATTGCATCCAGGGTGTGTTTGAGGTAATTTATTTTAGAAATGTCTCCTAACTTCGACTCATAATTTCGGGGGTAAGGTCAGTAAGATCAAAATGTGAATTTTTTCATAAGGTTCTTAAGAGCGGTTATATATTGAAATTAACTTCTGGAAACTGTTAGTTATATTTAAACATTGCATTCACTGCATTTTCCATAGACTCTCGAGCAACATCTCTACTAACCCTGGCATAAATCGCTGTGGCTTGTTGAGTTTTGTGTCCCAGAGTTTTACTGATAATAAAGCTATTAGCACCAGTTCGTACTTGCCAGCTGGCCATAGTTCTGCGTAAATCGTGGATACGTAAGTCAGAGATGTCAGCTCTTTCCAGCAATCTTTTCCATGCCTTTTTTGGCTCCTCTAAATGCCCTGATTTACTTGTGTGACTTGGGAATACCCATTCACAGCCTGAATATTTTTCAAGTTCCTTAAGTGTGTCAATAGCTTGTGGTACTAAAGAAACTGTATGAGGCTCTCCGTTTTTTGTATCCTTGATAATCCATTCGCAATCACCAAAATTGATGTCTTGCCAACGCATAGATAGAACATTTTGCCTCCTAGCCCCAGTTAAAAGGCTCATATAAATATATGCTTTGAAAAAAATGTTGCTCTCACGTTTTAAAGATTCAAAAAATTTTTTTAATTCATGAGGTTGTATCGCTCTATCTCTAGTTTTCTCAGCAAATTTTTTAATTTTAGAGGTTGGGTTGCTGCCACTATATCCCCAATCGATAGCTTTATTAAACATAGTTTTTAATAATGCAAGTACACGGTTTGCTGCATAAAGACCTTTATCTGTCTTGATATTGTTGTGGAGCTTTTCCAAAAATGTTGGGGTTATGCTGGAAAGATTTTTTCTATCAAGTAATTTTAGATGATTTGTATAATATCCCAAGTCGTTCTTCCAAGATTTTTTTCTATGCTTAGAATATTCATTAATAAAACGCTCTGCCAATTCTTTGAAAGTTGACTGATTTCTAAGTTTCTTCTTTTCCTCGTTTGGATCTATCCCATTGGCAATATCATTTAGATTTCTAAAAGCTAAATTTCTAGCCTGCTCAACACTGATTTCTTGAAATCTGCCAAGCTTTACTTTTACAGGTTTGTCATGAATGCGTTTATAAAGAAAAAAGGTTTTTGTTCCAGATGGAAATATCATTATGCCTAGACCTGGTACTTTTGAATCATAATAGTAAGTTCTTGTACCTTTTTTAGGAGGAGGAAAAGTGCTAAGTAAAGTTTGAGTGAAATTAATTTTTTTTGTCATTTATGTTCTACGTATGTTATACAAATTAGATTAAATTAGGTTGATTTTCATAAAATGTAATATATGCTTTGAAATGGAAAATGCAAGACTGATAAAGGATTATAGATATAGATAAAATATCAGTAATTTTCTCGCCTGACATTCCTAATCTTGGGGTCGCAGGTTCGAATCCTGCCGGTTGCGCCATTTTCGATTTCGGTTATAATTATTTTAGTAATGAAAAGAATTTACGGATATGTCTGAAAAAAAATTAGCTAAAGTGCTGTTTGTTGAAGATAGTAAGAATGAATATATTTTGAATATGATGGTTCTTAGACGTGAGCAGACCGAAGTTCAAATGGATCATGTTAGAGATGGTACGGAGGCATTAGACTATCTTAGATTTAAGGGTAGGTTTAAAGACTCAGAAAAAAGGCTTCCAGATTTGATATTGCTTGATCAAAGGCTAATTACTATGGATGGTGATGAGGTTTTGAAAAAAATAAAGAAGGATGATGTTTTGAAGCATATACCTGTTGTTATGTTTTCAGGAATTATCAAATTTGAAAAGACAGAAGAATTCAAAAAATTAGGGGCCTTAGCACTTTATGATAAGCCAATAAATTTTGATAAATTAAGTGCAATATGTAATGCTGTAGATGAACTGCATTTTGTTACTGAAGGTGAAATTAAATATTTGTGTGTAAAATGAAGAAGTTTTTATTATCGTTTCTGATCATATTGGTGCTTTTATTCTGTGGAGCTTGGTTTTTTGCTTCATATATGATCAATTCTAAATTTGAGGAAACTCTAAAATCCAATAATATCCCTTTGAAATATGATTCCTTTAAAGTCGGAGGCTTTCCGTTTAGTTTTAACATTACAATTATTAATCCAGAATATAATTTTAATGATGGTTCAAATAAGGTATCGATAAAAATTGATGGTGACTGTGTATTAAAAGCAGGCTTATTTGCTGAAAAAATATCTTTAACCACTAATGGGCCAGCTTCCGTAGTTGGAAATCTTAGTGGATATAGGTTAAAAATAAAGGCTTCTGCAAAAGAGGGCACTTACTATATCGTAAATTTACAATCATCTCCAATATCTAGCAGTTTCTTAAGCAATATTACGTCGCTTAGCGATGATCCCAAGGCGATTTTTAAAATTATAGATTATATTAAAATATCTGGGGACAAGCTAAAAGTGGTTGATCTGCTTAGCAACACTATCATGCTGAATATAGATGAATATGAGCTTAAGCTATCTCTGGATAGTGCTGGCAAAAACAAATATAAAATTGAGCTAAAAGAGTTTTTAGTGAATGCCATATTTAGCCAAAGCTTTCAAAACTTGATTAATTATGCGATGAATAATGTTGCAAATATAGATGCTGCCGTTAACAAGGTGGATAGCAAAATAAGGAAATATTTTAAGGTTTTCAATTTTGCTGAAAGAGGTGCAATAAACCATAATATCTTAATTAAATATTCAGGAGACCTCGCTAATAAGGGTGATGTTAAAGTTGATAAGTTAAAGTTACATGATGATTTGGTTAAATTAAATTTCTCAGGTGTTGCAGATTTTGCTATGGCTAAAGAGGCTAAAATTGAGACTGATCTTGAAGGTAAGGTTAGTTTTAGTGATAAATGGTACCATCTGGCTGATAAATATAGTGGTAGCCTTCTTGAGCTAATGCCTAGTTTTTCAGTGGGTAACTCTACATTAGAGAAAATTTTGAACTCTCTAAATAAATCTTCAAAATCTAGCTCTGCAAACTCATATGTTCCTAAAATGCACGAGTTTGGTGAGATAAAACTTTTGGCAAAATTAAATTACAAAGGTAAAAATAATAATTCTTTTGTTGATGTGAAAAAAGCTGAAATAAATACCGACCTTTATAGTGCTGCATTGAAAGGAAAATATTTAGTAAAAAATAATCAGGAAAAATATGAATTTGATTTAGCTGTGAAAAATTACCAAAGATTAGTCGATGAAATTTTATCTTTTGCTTCGGCTATAGGAAATTCAAATTCGCTAGTTTCCTTTGCTAGCGGTGGAAATTTCAAAATAAGCAGGGCAGTTGGCGAGAAAATTAAAAATTTCATTTTGAAAATCTCAAATGATCCATCAAATACAGATTTACTGGAAGTTTCTGCACAAAAAACTTTTGAAGAGAAATATCCAGCAGTTGGTAATTATAGCTCAAGTCAGTTTGAGCAAATGTGGCGTAATTTTAAAACAGACTTGGTGGTTGGTGAAGTGTCGCGTAACATTAAAAAATTCCTGCCCAAAAAGAAAGGTGAAAAAATTCAAAATGTTCTAGAAAATGGCTTAGGTAAAATTGGTGGTATTCTATCTGGTTTATCGAGGTAGTAGATTTTGTTTAACAGAAGAGCAATATCAATTTTTTGGCTTTTTTTTATTTGTGCCATTTGTTTTTTACCACCAACTCATGGTTTGATTGAGTATCTTGACCATAAAATCTTTTTTCTAGCTAACTCAGTTCTCAGCATAAAAGCACTGCAATATTTCTTTGGTTACCTTAATCATTCCTATGAAAGAAAGCTGAATTTGGTGTTTGTCATAGCTGTAAGCATTTTGGCATATATTTACAGCGATAAATCCCAAAAGAGAGAAAATGCAACGAATATAGCAGCTATTTTTGTTGGGCTTCAGCTATGGTTGGCGATTATCAACCTAATTTTTACAGATATTTTGGATTTAACCAGGGACTCTCCTTCGCTAGCTTTGCCTTTGCAATATAATTTGTCTGAGATATTTAATGATCCAGAGATAAAAATTTCATCTACAAGATCTTTCCCAGGAGGGCATGCTTTTACGGCTTCATATTGGTGGCTGTCTCTCTGCAGATATTCTTCTAGTAGAATAAGCATGTATGCATTTATAGTTGCCTTGCTAATGATAATTCCTCGGATTTTTGTTGGGGCGCATTGGTTTAGTGATGTGTTGTTTGCCATGTGGTTTGCTGCTCTAGCAGTCCAAATTGACTTATACACACGCCTATGGTACTATTACGGGCGTATTATTAAACTACTCATTAGGGTTATAAAGTGCTTCAAGTTATTTTTTTAGTTTGGTTTAAGGAGTGGCGATGGTGTTAACCCTCGTTCTCTTTAATTAATTCACTAAACTAAAAAAGGCTTAACCATGAAAACCATAATTTTCTTCTTATTATTTTTATTTAATATAACTTTATACGCAAATGTAAAGGACAATGCGAAGATAGGCATTAGTCAATTTGTAGTTCATCCATCATTAGAGAAAGTCAGACAAGGTATATTGGACGGCTTAAAAAAAGAAGGGTTTGTAAGTGGCAAGAATCTGACTGTTAATTACAAAAATGCAAATGGAAATATTGTTTTATCTTCTCAGATCGCAAAGCAGTTTGCATCACAAGATTTAGATGTAGCAATTGCTATTACAACTCCATCTTCTCAAACATTAAAAAATGCTCTAAAAAGCTCAATTCCATTGGTCTTTTCTACTGTAACGGACCCTGTGTCAGCTGGGTTAGTAGAAGATCTGGAAAAGCCTAAAGACAATATAACTGGTGTTACTAACCCCTTGATGTTAGAAAGTCAGTTTGATTATATGATGAAAATCTCCCCAGATATAAAGACAGTGGGTGTTTTTATTAATTACAGTGAAGATAATTCAGTTGGCCTGTTAAAAAAACTGAAATCTATAGCAAAAAAAAGAGATATCCAGATTCTGGAGGGTTCTGTTTCGAATAGCTCTGAGGTTTCTTTGGCTATTAAATCTTTGGTAAAAAAGATAGATGCCATTTTCCTGCTGCAGGATAATATAGTTGCCTCAGCTGTGAATGTTATTAACAAAGTTGCTGCTTCAAATGATGTGCCGGTATTTAGTACATATGTTGAGGCGGTAGAAAAGGGTTCTTTGGCTGGGTTAGCTTATGATGAATATGCAATTGGCTTTAAAACTGGTATTATGGCTGCCAAGGTAATAAATGCTTCAACTGCTGATGGAATTCCTGTAGAATCGCCGATAGTTGTTGAAAAGCTGATTAATTTAAAGACAGCAAACTCACTAGGCATTAAAATAAATGATAAGATTCTGAATGAAGCCAAGTTGGTAAGCTAGAATCTTCATTACTAAGAAAGGCTATAAATTTCTATGGAAAAAGAGCAAGAAAACTCGATCAACGAAGATGAGGTGAAAAAATTTGGTGATTTAGCAAAAGAATGGTGGAACCCATCGGGTAGCTTTAAAACCTTGCATCAAATTAACTTTATAAGAGTTGGCTACGTTGTTGATGTTGTAAGAAAATATCATGAAGACATAAAAGGGATAACAGTTCTTGATGTGGGTTGTGGTGGAGGTTTGCTGTGTGAGCCATTAGCTAGGCTCGGTGCTATAGTTGATGGAATAGATGCATCTGAAAAAAATATTACAATAGCTAAAGAGCATGCGAAAGAAAGTGGTCTGAAGATCAAATATTGTTGTTCGACAATCGAGAAAAATAAAAATCAGTATGATGTAGTAACATGCCTGGAAGTCTTAGAGCACGTTGAACAAGTTGACTATTTTATAAAAAATTGTTGTGATGCAGTAAAAAAAGATGGTTTGATTTTCTTTTCAACTATCAATCGTAGCGTCAAAAGCTATTTGCAAACTATTCTTGGTGCTGAATATATATTAAAATGGCTGCCAGTAGGAACGCATGAATGGGCTAAATTTATCAAGCCATCGGAGCTTTACGAGCAAATCGAAAATAATAAATTTAAAGTTTGTGAGATTAAAGGCATTAAATACAACCCTTTAAAATCATCTTCTTGGTATCTCGATGAAAATATAGATGTAAATTATATCCTATATGCAAAAAAGCTATAACGACCTGAGCTATATTGAGAATTATTCTGAAGAAGAAGGGCCTCCGCAAAAATTGGTCTTCCTGTTTCATGGTTATGCGCAAAGGGCGAGTTATATGAATAATGTGTTAGCTGCCAAAATGCGGCCTCACCTACCCAAAGTTAAGTTTATTTCGGTAAACGGTTTGCATGAGTGTAAGGGTTATGAAGGAAAGGGACGTTATGATTGGCTGAGATATAACGGTTCTGAGTGGAATCCTGACGTTATTAGAATAGTCGCTGCGGATATATCAAAAATCATCGAAGATTTTATCTATAAAAAAACAGAAGAGCACGGCCTAACTGTTTCTGATATTGCCATGATTGGTTTCTCGCAGGGGACTAGGGTCTGTTTGCATACGAGTCTAAGGATGCAAAAATGTTGTGCTTGTGTCATCGGTTATAGCGGCGCATTATCTCTTCCGGAGCTTATTACTGCTGAGCTGGTTTCGCGCCCTGATATTATGCTTATTCATGGATACGAAGATGAAGTGTTACCTTATACAGAATCACTTAGAGCGCAGAAAGTACTTTTGGAGCATGATATTAACGTTGAAGTTAAGTTGATAAAAGAACTCGAGCATAAAATTGGAGTTGAGGCAACGGATGTAGGTCTGGAGTTTCTTAAAAAACACTTTAAAAATAACGCATGACAGTAAGGAATGCTTGATTAAATAGTGAATATTAAATATCTTATCTGGTTAAGAACAAGGGTTAAGGGTTTTGTATGAAAGATGATTCTTCCAATATGAGCAAGGAAAACGTAGCAGACACACAAAATGTGGTTGATAGGGTTGAGTCCTATAATGACCGGGGTGATGCTGGTTTAAATATTACTGCTGAGCCTGTAGTTAGCGAAAAGCTAGTGAATGAAAACTCATCATCGGCTGGGGTTCATGATGAGAATGCTTCTATAAATGAGAACATCCATGTCAGAAATCATTGGATGAAATATATGTTGGCCTTCGTTGTCATAGGTGTGTTCGCAGGAGGTTTTTATTTCTATCAAGACAGATTTATGTCAAAAAAGGGAAAATTCTCAAGATCCGATGAAATAGTAAATTACGTAAAAACTCAACAAAAGAAACATAAATTAGCCGATGTGGTAGGTAAGTTTGGAACTAACTTAAAGAATTTAGACATATCAGATGCTGATTTAAGTAATACAAATTTTGAAGGGGCAAATCTGAGCAATTCAAAATTTCAAAATGTCTATTTTAGTGCATCAAATTTACAAAAAATCGAATTTAATGATTCTGTTTGTGAGAATTGTGATTTTACTAATGCTAAGATGAATGAAACGGTAATGGTAAATTCCAACTTAGGATATAGTAACTTTTCTAATGTGGAGTTTAAGGGGGGAAGACTTCGCTATTCGCATATGTATAAGGTGAATTTTAATAATGTAGACTTCTCTAACGGGGATGGCAGTCACGCGAATTTCAACGGAGCCAGTATTAATAACGCAAAATTTGTATCAACGGATTTGAAAATGGCAAATTTTGCCAATGCCAATGGTACTGAGGCAAAATTCGGGTCATCTAACTTGTTTGGTGTTAATTTTTATAAGGCAGTTGTTAGTAATAGTGATTTTGAGAAATCTTACCTAGAATCGGCTAATTTTGGGTATAGTGATGTTTCTCAATCAAATTTCAACAATGCTGATATGGTTTTGGTAAATGCTGATTTTGGTAATTTTGAAAAAGCTAGTTTTGTAAATAGTGACATGTCAGGTATATATGCATTGGAAGCAGATTTCGATAATGCCAATTTTACCGATGCCAAACTATTAAGAGGTGATTTTAAAAAAACTTCTTTTGAGAATGCGGCTATAACAAAATCTAATTTAAGTGATGCGGTTTTCATCAATGCCAAAATGATAGGTGTAAAATTATTGGGTAGTAACCTCACAGGGGCTGATTTTTCTAGTGCAAATATGCAAAGATCTAATCTGATCTCAACAATTATGGTTAATACAGTTTTTTCTGGAGCTGATCTAGAGGGGGCCATTGGAATTAACTTGAAAAAAAGAGATGAAAAAACACCTGCAGAAAATTTGGAGCCAAAAAAGGATCAGGCTAGCGATAATGCGGTGAAAGCTGAACAAAAGGTAGTAAAAACAAGTGCAAAGAAAATAAAGGCCCCTCAAGTAACTGGAGGTAGCGATAATAAAACTACAACAGCTATTCCACAAGTTGTTGATCCAAAACCTACTGAAGATCAAAAGCCTATAACAAGCTCATCTGAGGGGAGTGTACAAACGGTAACGCAGCAATCTGCGAGCCAAATTCAGCAGTAATTTACAGCTGGTCATTTGACTTGAAGCTATAATAGCTTGAAGCGCTTATTATCACATGATCGTGCAATACGACATCGATTGAGCTTAGAGCTTCTTTTAAAATAGCAGTTTGCTGGATATCAGAGCGTGAGGGTTTGGTGTTTCCACTGGGGTGGTTGTGGCAAATTATAACCGCAGAAGCATTATGGAATATCGCAGATTTCACTATTTCCCTGGGATATATAGCTATGGTGTTTGTGGATCCGTGTTTCGCTGTTTCATCACCAATAATTCTATTTTTACTATCCAAAAGTAAAATTTTTAGATTTTCGGTTTTTGAGTGTCCAATTGAAGATCGAAGATATTTTATTAAATCATCTTTTGAAGAAATAATAGGCTTGTTCAAAATTATTTCTTTATTAGCTCTGAAATGGATCTCTTTAACGACTCTGATATTAGCAATTATGGAGTCTGTTATTTCTGGAATTTTTTTTAGTTCAATTTCGTCGGCATTTATAATTTGCGAGATGCTGCCAAAATGTTGCATCATTTTCTTTGCAAGAGGTTTTACATCTTTTCTTGGAATAGATAAAAATAACAATAATTCAATAATTTCATAGTCAGGTAATTCACCCAAACCAGATTTACGCAATCTTTCTTTTAGTCTTTGTCTGTGACCTAAGTGTAGAGGCTCATTCATAACCTAATATGGTGGGTGAAATAACTTTTTTGGTGAGAGGGTAAAGATTTCAGCGCCTGTATCGGTTACGCCTATTGTATGTTCGAACTGAGCGGACAGGGTGCGATCTCTCGTTGTTACGGTCCAGCCGTCATTTCTATTTAATTTTGTATCAGGTCTGCCGACATTTACCATTGGTTCAACTGTGAAAAACATTCCCTTTTTGAGCTCCACCCCTGTACCTTTCTTGCCATAATGAACGACACTTGGTTCGGTGTGAAAAACCCTGCCTATGCCATGACCGCAATAATCTCTTACAACCGAATAACCTTGCTCTTCAACGAAAGATTGAATTGCATGACCGATATCACCTAAAAATGCTCCAGGCTTTACTTGCTCGATGCCTAGCATCATTGCTTCATATGTTATTTCAGTTAATCTTTTTGCTTTGATTGAGGGCTCACCAACCCAATACATTCTGCTTGTGTCTCCGTGAAAACCATCGACAATAACGGTAATATCAATATTTAGTATATCTCCGTCTTTCAAAGAGGTATCGTTTGGAATACCGTGACATATCACATGATTAATTGAAGTGCATATCGTTTTGGGGTAAGGAGGGGCGTCGTTTGAGCCTCGATAGCCAAGACAAGCAGGAATCGCATTATTATCTAAAATCATCTTATGGCAAACAGCATCGATCTCGTTGGTTGTAACACCCGGTTTGACCATTTCAGTTAAATGATCGAGAATTTCGGCGGCCAGTTTTCCAGCAGCTCTCATTTTTATATAATCTTCTTCGGTGTGTATTGTGATTGCCATAAAAGCGATGTTGATAAATAATTAAAACCACATTAGATTTAACATCATTAAAAAAGTCTGTCAATTTATGAAAGCTAATCCTTTAACAGCCGCAATAGTTATAATAGGTGATGAAATATTATCCGGAAGAGTCCAGGATGTGAATGTGAACTACATATGCAGACAAATGTTTGATATGGGAGTTCAAGTGCAAGAAGTGAGAATGGTGCCCGATATAGAAGATGAGATTATTTTTGCGGTTAATCAATTGCGAAAAAAATATAGTTATGTCTTTACGACCGGAGGTATTGGCCCCACTCATGACGATATAACTGCTGCTTCGATTGCCAAAGCCTTTGGCAGAGATTTAGTTGTGAACCAGAAAGCTTTAGAGATACAGAATGCGTGCTATGAAAAAAGGGGTGTTCAGGCAAATGAGAATACTAGGCGAATGGTTCTCATGCCAGAAAATTGTGGTTTGATTATGACAACAAAAACTTCTACTCCATCTTTTTTTATTGAGAATGTGTTTGTTATGGCTGGAATCCCAGAAATAATGATAGACATGTTTGAAGATGCCAAAAAACACATCAAAAAAGGGAATAGTTATATAAGTAGGCAAATAACAATTAAAATAGCCGAGAGTAAATTAGCTGATATCCTTGAAGAAACGCACTATATGTTTGAAGAAATTAACGTTGGCAGCTACCCATATCAAAAAGGTGAGGATTGGTATGTTGATGCGGTGGTTACGGGCAAGGACATGGAGATAATCGATCAGGCATTGAATATGATTAAAAATCATTTATTATCACAAAAAATATTTTTTGAGGAAAAATAATGAAAAGACTACTTTCTGGTATTCAAGCAACAGGTAGACTGCATCTAGGAAATTATCTGGGTGCTATAAAAAATTGGCTTAACCTCCAGGAAGAATATAATTCATTTTTTTTCATTGCAGATCTTCATTCCATAACGGTGCCAATTGAGCCACAAAAATTGCATGATGCTGTATTCGATAATGCAGCTATGTATATAGCATGTGGGTTAGATCCAAACAAAGCTGCAATATTTAGACAATCGCAATTGCCTGAGCATACAGAATTGGCTTGGATTTTAGGATGTTATGCCCAGATGGGTTGGATGAGTAGGATGACGCAATTCAAAGAAAAATCTGCAAAATATAAAGATACTTGCTCGCTTGGGCTATTTTCCTATCCGGTTTTGATGGCTGCGGATATTTTATTATATAAACCTGATATTGTGCCTGTTGGAGATGACCAGAAACAACATTTGGAGTTGACCAGAGACATTGCGCAGGGTTTTAATAGAATTAGAGATGTAGAGTTTTTTAAATTGCCAGAGCCAAAAATAATGGGGGCTGCTACTAGGGTTATGAGTCTAAAAGATGGTCTAAAGAAAATGAGTAAGTCAGATGAATCTGAGTATTCTCGAATAAATTTGGATGATAGTGATGATGAGATTATCAAAAAGATTAAAAAAGCTAAGAGTGATTCTATAACAGAAATTTATGCCCACCCTGAAGAAAGGCCGGATGTGACTAACTTGTTGAATATATTTTCTGCCATCTCTAATAAGGAGGTGAAAGATATTGTGTCTGGTTATGAAGGAGTTGGTTTTGCACAATTTAAAAAAGATCTAGCCGAGATTTTGGTAGAGTTGATTAAACCCATAAGAGAAGAGTATAATAGGATATCGCAGGATAAAAATTATATTACTGCTATGTTAAGAAGTGGAGAAGATAAGGCTAGAGAAGTTGCTAGAAAGACTTTATCTGAAGTAAAAGAGATTGTTGGTTTTACTAAATAAATAAAAATATATTTTTTGTGAAAAAAGTTACAATTTATACTGATGGTGCATGCTCGGGTAATCCTGGCCCAGGAGGTTGGGGCGCGATTTTAATGTATGGAAAGGCTAGAAAGGAAATTTCTGGTGGAGAGCAAGATACTACAAATAACCGGATGGAAATGCTTGCTGCTATTAGAGCTTTGCAAAAATTATCGCAAAGATGTTTAGTTGATATATATACTGATAGTGTTTATGTTCAAAAGGGTATTACCGAGTGGATTATAGGGTGGAAAAGGAATAATTGGAAGAATTCAGCTAAAAAGCCAGTGAAAAATTCTGACTTGTGGCAAGAATTAGACCAATTATGTGAGTTGCACGAAATAAATTGGCATTGGGTGAAAGCCCATAGTGATAATGAGTTAAATAACCAGGTTGATTCTCTTGCAGTTAAGGCTAGGGAAGAAGTTGCAAGGAGTATGGATGTCGATATTAACCAAGATTGATCTTTTCTTTAACTATAGATTTTATGGCTCAGATGAGTTTGGTAATCGTTATTTTATTGCAAAAAAAATTGATCCTGTTTTGAAAAAGCAAAAAAGGATGGTACAATATAATGGCTCGTCGGAAGCAACTAAGGTTCCGCCGGTTTGGCATGCTTGGTTACATTATTTGATAGATGAAGTTGATGAGGGAGTGTTAAACTCTTATGATTGGCAGAAATCCTATCTTCCTAATTTGACAGGCACAAGCTTAGCTTATATTCGCAAGTGGCATGTTGAAAGGGGAGAGGATGAAAAGGGTGGTCCGGGTAAATTTGGTGTTTGGACTCCAAAACAATAAAGAAGGTTTAAAATGAATCGTAATTTGATTGAAACGCTGATTGGATTTTTGGTTTTGCTAATAGCTGCTATATTCTTCTTCTTTTCATATAAAATCGCTGATGTTAGAAAATTAGAAAAAACATATGAGCTAAAAGCTAAATTCGATCAGGTTGAAGGAATTACGGTAGGAAGTGATGTAGCAATTAGTGGTATCAAAGTTGGTACGGTTAATGATTTAACTTTAGATGAAAGCTCTTATAGCGCGCTCATGACCATTGCAATCAGGAACAGCGTGAAGATACCTTCTGACAGTTCAGCAAAAATTGTTAGCCAGGGGATTTTAGGAGGTAAATATGTCAGTATTGAGGCTGGAGCAGACGCTGAGATGCTTGAGAATGGAGACCAAATTCAATACACCCAGTCTTCTCTAAATCTTGAGGGGCTAATAAGTAAATTTGCATTTAACGGTGATAAGGCAAAAAGCAAGAAGTCCAAATAATAATGCGTATTATATTTTCATTCTTCCTTTTTAGTTTGTCGTACTTAAGTTTCAGTGTGGCATCTGAGTTAGATGATTTTTTGCATGAGCAGAACAATAATTTTAAGAAATCTGAGAATTATTATCGTGAAGGTGTTTTCAGGTTTATAGATAGATTTAGCGATAATAAAAAAATCATAAAATTAAAGGTCAGCAAAGATAACTCATATTATATCGGTGATTTTAAAGTGAAAATTTTGAAATGTTGGAAAGCTCCGAAAAGCCAAGAAAAAGAAAATGCAGCCGCAGTAGAAATATTCGAAAAAAATGCTAAAGCTTACAATAAGATTTTTTCGGGTTGGTTATTTTCGAATAATTTCTTTCTGACTAATATAGAGCATTCTAGATATGATTTAAGGCTCATAGATTGTACAAATTAATTTCTTGACTGCTTTTGTTAGTTGAACAAAACTGGACAAAGTTAAGATTTTAATCTATTAATGGATGCAAGTTTTTTTAATCAAACACAAAATGCATATGGATTCAAAAAAGGCGGAACGAGTATATCATAGAATGCTTCTCATAAGAAGATTCGAAGAGAAGGCAGGTCAGCTATATGGGATGGGTAAAATTGCAGGTTTCTGTCACCTTTATATAGGTCAAGAAGCTGTTATCGCGGGAGTCATGGAAGTAGCAGGCTCCAAAGATAAATTTATATCTGCGTATCGAATACACGGACATATGTTAGCAGTTGGTGCATCACCTGAAAGTGTTATGGCCGAGTTAATGGGAAAAGCAGGTGGTTGCTCTAAAGGTAAAGGTGGTTCAATGCATATGTTTGCTCCTGAACAAGGCTTTTTTGGTGGGCATGGAATAGTTGGAGCCCAGACATCTATAGGGCCAGGACTCGCTTTTGCTGATGTTTATCAAGGTAACAAGGACCGGGTAACCTACGTGTTTTTAGGCGATGGTGCAGCCCATCAAGGTCAATTTTATGAAGCAATGAATTTGGCTAAGCTTTGGGATTTGCCAGTAGTCTACATCATAGAAAATAATGAATATGCTATGGGAACTTCTGTAAAAAGAGCTACCAAACAAACAGATTTGTATAAAAGAGGTGAAGGCTTTGGTGTTCCAGGGATTCAGATTGATGGGATGGATGTTGTTACATTTGAAAAGGAAATGAAAAAGGCATCGGACCATGCGAGAAGTGGTAAAGGCCCAATCATAGTCGAGGCAAAAACTTATCGTTACCGTGGTCACTCAATGTCTGATCCAGCAAAATACCGTTCAAGAGACGAAGTAGAAGAGGTGAAGTTGCATAAAGACCCTATTATTTCTTTTAAAAGTTTCATTTTAGAAAAAGGGATTTTATCTGAAGATGCAATTAAAAAAATTGATGCTCGGGTGAAGAAAGAGGTTGCTGATTCAGTAACATTCTCTGAAAATAGTCCAGAGCCAGATGCTGATGAGTTATATACAGAAGTTTATTAAGGAAAAATAATGAGTAAAACCATTACAATAAGAGATGCATTAAGAGATGCGATGGCAGAAGAGATGCGCGCTGATGAGCGTGTATTTCTTATGGGTGAAGAGGTAGCTGAATATAATGGAGCATATAAAGTTAGTAGAGGTCTTCTTGATGAATTCGGCGCAAAAAGAGTTATCGACACAACAATTACCGAGCATGGATTTGCTGGTATAGGTGTTGGTGCTGCAATGAATGGCCTAAGACCCATAGTCGAATTTATGACTTTTAATTTTGCTATGCAGGCAATTGATCAGATTGTAAATTCTGCAGCTAAAACAAAATATATGTCCGGTGGATTGATTAGTTGCCCAATAGTTTTTCGAGGACCGAATGGTGCTGCCGCTAGAGTTGGAGCTCAGCATTCGCAATGCTATGCAAATTGGTATTCAAACATCCCTGGTTTAAAGGTGATTTCGCCATATACAGCAACTGATCATAAAGCGTTATTAAAGGCCGCCATAAAAGATGATTCACCGGTAGTGTTTTTAGAAAATGAACTTCTATATGGTGATGAGTTTGAGATTGAAGATCAAGAAGTAGAAATTGGTAAGGCAAGAATAGCTCGTGAAGGTGAGTCTGTTACAATTATCGCTCACTCAATCAGGGTGGGTTATGCCTTAAAAGCAGCAGAAATTCTTGCAGAAGAAGGAATCGATGCAGAAGTAATCGACCTGAGAACGATCAAGCCTTTGGATGAAGAGACGATTATTTCATCTGTTATGAAAACAAATAGAGCTGTTGTAGTTGATGAAGGTTGGTTTATGGGCAGTGTTGCTGCTTCCATAGCTGCTTTAATTCAACAAGAAGCATTCGATTATTTGGATGCGCCGGTTATCTGTGTGAATTCCAAAGATGTTCCTCTGCCATATGCAGGAAATCTTGAGCAAATGGTATTGCCTCAAGTAGAAGACATACTTTTAGCCTGTAAAAAAGTTTGTTATAAAGATTAAAATTACAAAGAGGTAAAAACATGCCTATCAAAGTATTAATGCCAGCTTTATCTCCTACAATGAAAGAAGGTAACCTAGCGAAATGGCATGTTAAAGAAGGTGATAACGTCAGTGCTGGTGATTTGATTGCTGAGATTGAAACTGATAAAGCTACAATGGAAGTAGAAGCTGTTGATGAAGGCGTTGTTGGTAAGATATTGACGCAAGCTGGATCAAAAAATGTAAAGGTGAATTCAGTAATTGCTGTGTTGCTTGAAGATGGCGAAGATAAATCAGCAATTGATTCAATGGACTTGTCTAGTGTTAGCGAGACCCCTGAAGATGAACCTGTAGCGAAAGAAGAATTACCAAGAAAAGAAGCTTCAGCAGGGCAAAAAGCTGCCTCTCCTGTAATTCCTCAGCCAAAAGCAGAAAAGCTAGCTACAAGCCAACAATCGGATCGTGTTTTTGCTTCTCCTTTAGCAAAGCGAATTGCAGCTGAGAAAAATTTGAATATAAGTAAAATAGTTGGTACAGGACCAAAAGGAAGAGTTGTTAAAGATGATGTGTTAAATCATAAAGGCACAAATTTTGGCTTCTCAAATGGTCAAGTGAGGCGTGTTCAGCCAGAAGAATCAGAGTTGCCAATTTCAACCATGCGTCAAGTTATCGCAGATAGGCTGGTAGAATCAAAGCAAAATGTGCCGCATTTTTATCTGTCAGTTGATTGCCGGATGGATAAGCTTCTTGAGATGAGAAAAGATCTCAACTCTCTTGCAGATAAAGATAATCCAGAGTTCAAAATTTCTGTAAATGATATGATCATTAAAGCTTCGGCTCTTGCTTTAAGAGATGTTCCTGATGCCAATACTTCGTGGTCAGATAATGCAATCATCCAATATAATAATGTCGACATTGCTGTAGCTGTTGCAATTGATGGTGGTTTAATTACTCCGATTGTTAGAAATGCCGACCAAAAATCTTTAATTGAGATTTCGGGCGAAATGAAGCAATTAGTTAAGAAAGCTAAGTCTGGCACATTAACTCCAGAAGAGTTCCAAGGTGGAGGATTTAGCATATCAAATCTTGGTATGTACGGAATAAAGCAGTTTAACGCGATTATAAACCCACCACAAAGTTGTATTCTGGCAGTTGGAACTACTATTGAAACGCCAGTTGTAACTAATGGTGAGTTAGAAATAGCTAATATGATGACATTAACTATTTCTTGTGATCACAGAGTTGTAGACGGTGCGGTTGGAGCCAGCTTATTAAATAGTCTCAAGCAAGCAATTGAAAATCCAGTTAGAATGTTAGTATAAGGGGTCCGTGATGAGTAAATATGATGTAGCAATTATTGGTGGTGGACCTGGTGGATATGTTGCAGCAATAAGAGCTGCACAGTTGGGGATGAAAGTAGCTGTCATTGAAAAAGAGCATTTAGGTGGCATTTGCCTTAATTGGGGATGTATTCCAACAAAGGCTTTGCTACGTTCAGCTGAAATTTACCACCTAATCAAAAATTCAGAAGAATTCGGCATTAAAGTATCGAATGTCGAAGTGGATATTAAAAAAGTTATTGAGAGATCAAGGGCAGTTGCCAAACAGCTTTCTTCTGGTATTGCGCATCTAATGAAAAAAAATAATGTGACAGTGCTTGAAGGAACAGCAAAAATTGCAGGTTCTGGAAAAATTTCTGTTGATGCAAAAGAGTCTAAAATAGTTGAAGCGAAAAATATTATTATTGCAACAGGTGCAAGAGCAAGAATAATACCAGGTTTTGAACCAGATGGTAAAATTGTTATGTCATATAAGGAAGCTATGGTTCCTGAAAAAATGCCAAAGAAACTTCTTGTCGTTGGTTCAGGTGCTATTGGTGTAGAATTTGCCAGTTTTTATAATGAGCTTGGAGCTGATGTAACAATTGTTGAAATTATGGATCGTATTTTGCCGGTAGAAGATGCTGAAATTTCTCAGATGGCTAAAAAGGCTTTTGAGAAGAAGGGTATAAAAATTCATACCAAGTCTAAGTTAGAAAAACTAGATAAAAAGGCAAATAACGCTGAATGCCATTTAGATATTAATGGTAAAAAATCTGTTGAGACTTTTGATGCAGTTATTATGGCTGTAGGAATTGTTGGGAACACTGAGAATATTGGCTTGGAAAAAACAAAAATCAAAGTCGATAGAAATCATATTGTTACAGATGATTTTATGGAAACAGCAGAGAAGGGGGTTTATGCAATCGGAGATGTAACTGCTGCTCCTTGGCTTGCGCATAAAGCGAGTCATGAGGGAATTATTTGCGTTGAAAAAATTGCAGGTAAAAAGCCTCATAAAATGTCGAAAAATCTAATACCAGGTTGTACTTACGCAAGTCCGCAAGTGGCAAGTGTAGGTTTAACCGAACAAGCAGCTAAAGAGAAAAAAATTGCAGTTAAAATTGGTCGCTTTCCTTTTATGGCCAACGGCAAAGCAATTGCGATGGGTGAGCCTGAAGGTCTGGTAAAAACAATTTTTGATGCAAAAACCGGTGAGCTGCTTGGGGCGCATATGATTGGTGCTGAAGTTACAGAAATGATTCAGGGTTATGTTATCGCGATGAATCTTGAGACAACAGAGGAAGAATTGATGAATACAATATTCCCGCATCCCACAATGTCAGAAATGATGCATGAATCAGTGCTAGATGCGTTTGGTAAGGCTTTGCATTTTTAAAATAGAAAGAGGCAGTTTTGTCTAAAATAGTAGATGTTTCAAAATTAGCTAATCGGAATAGGGAAGCTAATAATTTACAAAAACCTAATTGGTTAAGGGTTAAAGCTCCAGTATCCAAAGGATATCAGGAGACTAGAGCTATTATTCATGATCTCAAACTAAACACAGTTTGTGAAGAGGCGGCTTGCCCTAATATAGGTGAGTGCTGGCAGCAAAAACATGCAACGGTCATGATTCTTGGATCAATATGCACAAGAAATTGCTCTTTTTGTAATATAGCTACGGGCGTTCCAGATAAATTAGATCCTCACGAACCTGAGCGCTTAGCGGAAGCAGCAAAAGAATTAGGTCTCAAACATATAGTTATTACATCTGTAGATAGAGATGATTTACCGGATGGTGGTGCTGAACATTTTGCCAGATCAATTGCCAAAATCAGAATGTCATCTCCTGCTACAACTATCGAAATTTTAACACCAGATTTTTTGCGTAAAGATGGCGCTTTGGAAAAAGTGGTAAGCGCAAAACCTGATGTTTTTAATCATAATATCGAAACGGTTCCAGGTTTATATACCAGAATTAGACCTGGAGCGCGTTATTTCCATTCAATCAACTTATTGAAGAGAGTAAAGGAGATTGATCCAACAATATTTACAAAATCAGGCTTGATGGTTGGTTTGGGTGAGAAAAAGGAAGAAGTGTTGCAGGTTATGGATGATATGCGCATTGCCGATATTGATTTTATCACAATCGGCCAATATTTGCAGCCAACCTCTAAACATGCCAAAGTGGAACGCTATGTGACTCCCGAGGAGTTTGCTGAATATGAAGCAATTGCTAGAGCAAAAGGGTTTTTGATGGTTTCAGCAAGTCCATTAACCAGGTCATCATATCATGCTGGAGACGACTTCGCTAAAATGCAGGCTGAGCGTAACAGAAGGTTAAAAAATGGATGAGCTAATTTCTCATAAAAGTAATTCTATTGATATAAAATCAATATACGAGGGGAGAAAGCTTAAAATTGAAAAGGAAGAAACAGACACAGATCTTTCAGTTTCTGATCAAATGCGAATTCTAAATGATTTAGCAGACTCAGAGATAGGGCGGTTTTTACTTTGCAATAAAGGGATTAATGGTTTCTGGACCGATATTATACTAAATTATCGTGAAAATAAGCGTAATGTTGATGCTTTATATAATGTAAACCATACAACCGATTTTATTTTTAATCATGCGCCAATAATGCTTGCTACACAAGAAAGGCATAAAATATTTCTACAGCATAATCAATCTAAAGTAAAAGAAGCGGCTAGTCTTTGCTGTGTTCCTGCTGGACTATCAGGAGAGATATTAAATTTGGATTATTCTGGCATTACAGATATAAAATTGACCTCGATAGATTTGGATCCAGAGTCGCTGAGGTTGTCTAGAGTTAAGGCTGAAGAAAAAAAATTAGATCACTATTTTGAGACGATACTAGAAAATGCATGGAAAATGGATCAAAGAAATGCTTTTGACCTTATTTCATGCAATGGTTTAACAATTTATGAGCCATCTGATCACAAAACCTTGGATTTATACAGAAAGCTTTTTTCTGCCCTAAAAAATGGTGGAATATTAGTAACAAGCTATTTGACGCCACCACCGGCAATTGAAAAAAATTGTGAATGGGATTTTGAAAAACTAAATAAGGATGATTTGAAGATGCAAAAATTTATTTTTGCAGATTTAGTTCAGGTGAATTGGCAAAGTTACAGATCTACGGAAACCACAAAATCTTTATTAAAAGATGCAGGTTTTGATCATTTTGAAATTTACTATGATCAAGCAAAGTTATTCCCTACAATAATAGCGTACAAATAATAGCTTATAAATGAAAAAAATTCTCCTAGCCGTTACTGGCAGCATAGCAGCGTATAAATCGCTTGAAATTGTTCGTTTGCTTATCAAAAAGAATTGTCAAGTTAAGGTGATTCTAACCAAATCAGCTGTTGATTTTGTGACTCCATTATCTTTTCATGCTTTGACGGGTGATATGCCGTACACAGCTTTATATGATGAAACTGATCCAATGCCGCATATCACTTTAGCTAAATGGGCAGATGCAATTTTAGTTGCGCCTGCAACTACATCAAAAATAGCTGATATAGTTTCGGGTACAGGGTATGATCTGCTTACTGCGACAATTTTGGCAAGTGAAGCTGAATTATATATCGCACCAGCTATGAATAAAAATATGTGGCTTAATAAAGCTAATCAGTCAAACGTTGAAACATTGTTGAAGAGAGGGGTAAATATTATTGGCCCTATTTGTGGTTTGCAAGCCTGTGGTGATGATGGCGTAGGGGCAGTGGAAAGCCCTGATAAGATTGTGGATGAAATCCTACCAAAAAAAACTAAAGGAAAAATTGTGATAACAGCTGGGCCAACTAGGGAGCCAGTTGATCCTGTGAGATATATTTCAAATTACAGCTCTGGAAAAATGGGTTATGCGATTGCTCAAGCTTTTTCAGATAGTGGGTATGAAGTATGTTTGGTTTCTGGCCCAACAAATATGGCAAAGCCTTATGTAGATAAAATTATAGAAGTTGTAACAGCGGATCAGATGCATCAGGCAGTTATGTCAAACATGCAGGATGCGAAGCTATTCATTGCCTCTGCTGCAGTTTGTGATTACCGAGTTAAAAAATATAGTGATAAAAAAATCAAAAAACCAAATATGACAAATATAGAGATGGTTGAGAATGTTGATATTTTATCTGAGGTTGGGCATTTGCAAACTAAGCCATATGTTGTTGGATTTGCTATGGAAACGGATGACCACTTGGATAATGCAAAAAAGAAATTGCTGAAGAAGAAAGCTGATTTAATTATTTTAAATAAATTAAATGCTGAAAATCCTTTATTTGGAGAAGATCAAAATATTGTAACCTTTATCACTGAAGATGACGTGATGCCACTACCTCAGCAAACAAAGAAGGATATTGCTAAATATTTAGTTGAGTTCTACGAAAGTAAAATAAAAAAATAGAGAGACGAGTATAGATACTCGCCTTTCTACTAAAAGCTTATTTTATTCGCTAGCGCCGAATCCTAGTATGGACCAACCACCAGCTCCTGCTACAGTGGGTTGTTGTTCTTGGGGTTCTATAACTTCCCAGTCGGTAGTGGCGTTAGCAGCAGCTTCCTCCCCACCAGCAGCATCAACCCATTCCTCAAAACCTGTACCCGCAGCATCTTCAGCTTCTGCAGCGGCAGCAGCGAGTGCCGGAGCAGCGGCAGCATCACCTTCAGCTTCAGGAGCTGGGGCAGCATCTTCTTCTTCATCGTCACTGCTATCATCACCAACATCTAATCCCCAGCTTTCAGTGCCAGCAGCAACAACCCATCCCTCAAGAGTGGCAGGAGTTGCACCTCCTTCAGCATCGGTAGCAGGAGTTGCACCTCCTTCAGTTTCAGGAGCTGAGGCAGCAGCATCTTCTTCATCGTCACTGCTATCATCACCAATATCTAATCCCCAATTTGGAATGCTAGCAGCTTCTGCAGCGGCAGCAGGCACTGCACCATCTTCAGCTTCGGGAGCTGGAGCAGCAACGTCTCCTGCTTCTTCGCTGTCAACTTCTGGAGCAGCAGCTGCAACTAATTCTTCTTCGCGGTCTGCCTCTTCTGCGGCTGGTGGAATAGGATCTTCTCCGCGAAGAGCGTTAACCAGAGGATTTGAATTGGTTAGGATATCTAATAATCTTGACAGATTAACATTAACAATAGTACCTCCAATTCCGGCTTGAAAGGAAGTTTGAGAAAATAGCTCAGGATTTGCTTTTTGAAGCTTTGCTAGCTGTTTTTCTAACGTTTTTCTTGTGGGTGAATCAAGTTTTCTCTCCCTTTGTTCTTTGTAATATGTCTGAACAAATAACGGAGCAATTTGACTTTTAAGTACACTAGTCTTGAATTTTGTTTTTTTTGGCATCTGAAATCCTCCATAAATTTAATTTTGTAGAAATATACAAAAGCTGGGAAGCTTTGCAATTAATAATTCTAGATTATCGTTAGTTCATTAAGTGTTTGTTTAAAGAAATATAATTGACAACAGGCGGTGCCTAACTGTAAAACTATCTGCTTGCTTCATAATTACTCATTATCCGCTTAAGTTTATTTTTATCTACTGGACTTCTAGCATAGGGTTTTGCGTAGCCTGCTAAAATCTCTAAAATTGTTTCGTTCCTATGTTTCTGTAGAAGATTAGCTCCATTCTCTAGTAAAAAAAACAGAATCTCATGTTTCTCTTCTGGGGGGTTTTTATAAGATATTTCCTCCAGTAAATCCCCTATTAGGTTGTGGGAAGCACCACTATTATCAGAATATTGTACATTAATATTTGCTCCGTTATTTACAAGAATTTTAGCTGCAGGAAGGTTGTTTACTAATTGAATGGCAGTTTTTCCATTGTTGTTCTTTATGTGGATATCGACTTCCTGTTGAATTAATAATGTTGCTAATGCTTTTAAATGTGCTGAGTGGTTGGCGCTTTGCGTATTTAGTTTGGCCAGATGATGTAGTGCGGTTTCGCCATTATTATCTCCGATATTTGGATCTGCGTGATTTAATAATAAAAATTCGACAATAGATTTGTCTGGTGCACTTTTTATCGATTCAATTAGCGCGGTAGCGCCATTTTCGTCTTGAGCGTTAATATCAATGCCGTGCTTAATTAGAGCTTTAGTTTTGTTTAAGCTAAGTCCAACAGCTTCGAATAAGGCTGTTCTACCCGAGCGTGTTCTTGAATTAATATCTCCACCTAATCTCAAATATTTAGTTATCTCCAGCGTGGGTTCATCGCATTTAGAGCAGATTATAAATAGGGCTGTTCTGCCATATCCGTCTTTTGCATTAACATTTGCCCCTAGATCTAAAAGTATCTTGTTGCTCTCATGATCGCTAGTAATAATATTTTGGGCTATGGTTGCAGCTACATTTGCGTAAGGCGCTTCAATGTTGGCCCCTTTTTCTAGAATCTCCTTTGCTGCAGAAAAATTTTTTTCTTTTAGATATATACCAAGCTTTTTATTTTTTTCTCTTTGGGCAGCTGAGATTACTTTCCGCATTGCGTCTATTACTTGCTAAAAATTATTGTCTTTTTCTAATGTATATAATTTATTGCTTTATTGCAAAACCAGATAATTTGATTATTTTTAGGTTTTAAAAAAACGATTCGCAAATATATATAAAATTGTTGCAAAAGAAATACAAATTATGTAAATCAGTTTGGTAGCTATTTTCAGCCACTTTCAGATGCAGCAGAAGTTAAATTTATTTAATTATTTCGATATTGCTTTTAGTCCCCAAAAAATTTCTTATCCACATTACTATTTTCGCTGAATATAGTGGTTTTGTTAAGGATCAAGTAATTTGCTTAACACTATATATAGTAGTTATCCACATAAAATTGCACTATATGTATCATTTTGTGCTAGACAGGATAAATTGCGGCTGTTAGGATGTTTGGAGAAAGGTTTTTCTTAACAAATGCATATTTATTAATGGTTATTAATTTTACACAAGGGTCCGGAAATGAGTTTTGAAATAAATATAGATGAATCTAAAGATGAAAATCTGACAGCTTTTGGTAAAGCGGTTTTAACAGATCGTTATTTGCTAGAGGGCGAAAATTATCAGCAATTATTTGCAAGAGTGGCAAAGCATTATGCTGATGATCAAGCTCATGCACAAAGAATTTACAATTATATTAGTAACCTTTGGTTTATGCCTGCAACTCCTGTTTTAAGCAATGGTGGCACAAATAGAGGATTGCCAATTTCATGTTACTTGAATGAAGCAAATGACAGCTTAAGAGGCATCGTTGATTTATGGACAGAAAATGTATGGTTAGCTGCATGTGGAGGCGGTATTGGAAGTTATTGGGGTAATCTTCGTTCAATCGGTGAAAAAGTTAGAGGAAATGGTAAAACTTCTGGTGTTATACCTTTCATGTGTGTTCAAGATACTTTAACTTTAGCAATTTCTCAAGGAAGCCTGCGTAGAGGGAGCTCAGCTCTTTATATGCCTGTATGGCATCCTGAAATTGAGGAGTTCATTGAAATTAGGCGACCAACAGGTGGTGATCCTAACCGTAAAGCGCTAAATATACATAATGCTGTGGTAATACCTGATGCGTTTATGGAAGCCGTTGAGAAGGGTGCAGATTGGGATCTGGTCAGCCCTCATTCTGGTGAAGTTATGGAAACCATTAAGGCGCGTGACCTATGGATCAAAATATTAAATGCACGTATTGAAACGGGAGAGCCATATATATTATTTAGTGATACTGTGAATAACAGCGTTCCTGAGCATCACAAAAAATTAGGGCTTTCAGTAAAAACTTCGAACTTATGTAATGAAATTACTTTGACTACAGGGAAAGATCATTTAGGCAATGAGAGAACGGCTGTATGTTGTTTATCTTCCTTGAATTTAGAAAAATGGGATGAATGGCATTCTGATCCTCAATTTATTCAAGATGTCATGTCCTTCTTGGATAATGTGCTTCAGGATTATATTGATAATGCTCCAGATTCAATGGCAAGAGCTAAATATTCGGCTATGCGCGAGAGAAGTGTTGGGATGGGTGTAATGGGTTTCCATTCATTCTTACAATCTAAAAATATTCCTTTTGAATCAGCGATGGCTAAATCTTGGAATATGAAGATGTTTAAGCATATTAAAGCAGCAGCAGATTTAGCTTCCAAAACATTGGCTGAGAAAAAAGGACCTTGTCCAGATGCTGAAGAAGCTGGTTACATGGAAAGATTCTCAAATAAAATGGCGATTGCTCCAACAGCTTCAATCTCAATCATTTGTGGTGGTTCATCACCAGGGATTGAGCCTTTCGCAGCAAATAGCTATACGCACAAGACACTATCAGGTTCTTTTGCAGTACGTAACAAACATTTGAAAAAATTGTTGCAAGAAAAAGATATGGATAATGACAAAGTATGGTCATCAATTACAACAAATGAGGGTTCTGTACAGCATCTTGATTTCTTAACTCAAGATGAAAAAGATGTATTTAAAACAGCCCAAGAAATGGATCAGCGTTGGTTAATTGAGCATGCAGCAGATAGAGCGCCTCATATATGCCAAGGCCAATCTTTGAATGTTTTCTTGCCTGGTAATGTCAGTAAAAAAATTCTTCATGATATTCATTTTTCGGCATGGAAAAAAGGTGTAAAAGGTCTGTATTATTGCAGGTCAACTTCAATCCAGCGTTCAGATAAGGTGGCTCATAAGGTAGAGTTTGAAGAGTTGAAAATTAAAGATAAGAAAAGCAACTTTGAAGAAGCTCTCATTGAGAAAGTAGAAAAGATTGCCGAAGAAGGTATGGTTGTTGATGAGAATAATAGTAAGTATGATGAATGTCTTGCTTGTCAGTAATAAAAAACTTATATAATTGATATAAATAAGAGAAGGAGTGGAATATGGGTCTTTTAGACGCAAAACCAATATATAAACCATTTTCATATCCATGGGCATATGATGCATGGTTAACTCAGCAAAAAATCCATTGGCTGCCTGAAGAAGTGCCATTGGCAGATGATGTGAAAGACTGGAAGCATAATTTGACACCAGGTGAAAAGCATCTTCTAACACAAATATTTAGGTTCTTTACGCAGGCCGACATTGAAGTGAATAATTGCTATATGAAGCATTACACACAAGTTTTCCAGCCTACAGAAATTCAAATGATGCTATCGGCTTTCTCGAATATGGAAACTATCCATATTGCGGCTTATTCGCATCTTTTGGATACAATCGGTATGCCAGAGACTGAGTATCAGGCTTTCATGAAATATAAGGAAATGAAAGACAAATATGATTATATGCAGAAATTTGGCGTGAAAGATAAGAAATCTGTTGCGATAACGCTAGCGGTTTTCGGAGCTTTCACCGAAGGTTTACAGCTTTTTGCATCTTTTGCGATATTAATGAATTTCCAAAGATTCAACAAGATGAAGGGCATGGGACAGATTGTTACATGGTCTGCTAGAGATGAAACTTTGCATACTTTGTCTATCATCAAATTATTCCGTACATTTATTCAGGAAAATCCAGAAGTTTGGACGGAAGAAGTGAGAAGTGAAATATATGAAGCTTGTGCTACAATCGTTCATTTTGAAGATGCGTTTATTGACCTTGCTTTCGAAGTAGGGGATGTAAATGGCTTGACTGCAAGGCAAGTGAAAAAATATATAAGATTCATTGCTGACAGAAGATTGTTGCAATTAGGGATGAAAGAAATTTATCTAGTTGAGGATAATCCTTTGCCATGGATGGACGAGATCCTTAACGGTGTTGAATTTGCTAATTTCTTTGAAAATCGTGTGACAGAATATTCACGTGCTTCTACAGAGGGCACATGGGATGATGTCTTTGAAGAAATAGACCAAAAAAATAATTCAACACAGCAAGCTTAATTAAAATATAAGAACACCAACTGAAAATGGCTATGTGTAATGCATAGCCATTTTTTTAACTAAAAATTAATATTATTCACCTAAAATTATATGAAAATATAAAAGTAATATAAATGAGTAACGTTGGTAGATATGGCAGGTTAGAAGAGGATGCGGTGCCTATAGCTGAGTTTATGAAGCGCTACAAAAGATCTACAGGCGAAAAATATGGTATATCCAGAAATGAATATTTATTAGCAAAAAGATTTGCTCGAGTTTGCGCATATTCAAATCTTTTAGACAAAATTGAAGCCGAAAATAAAGCTCAAACAAATCCAAGTGCTTCCCTTTCAGTTAAAATCAGGAAGATGAGAGAAGAAATCATTAAGTTGGTTAATGAAATTGATGAAGCAACAAGTGATGGAAGAGAGGCTGACAGGACTTTCAACAAGTTGGAAGCAGGAGTAGAGGTTGAAGGTAGTTTTAAAGAACTGCTTAGATTAGCTAAAACAGAAGGGAATTTTAGAGAGTTTACTGCTGATATAGGTGGAAAACGAGTTTCTGAAAGGCATGTAAGAGTAAAAAATGCAGCTGGTCTATTGCATTCTATCGCTAGTGCTGAGTTCAAATTATTCTTAGAAAAAAGTGGCTCCATAACATATTTTGAACCTAGGAAGCTTAGGAGAAGGAAAGATGATATATGGTTGCATAATAAACGAAAGGTAGATATGCAAACAAGAGAAAGAACTCGAGCACAGAGGGGCAGAGGGGCTGCGACAGTTCTTTCAGTAGATGGTTTAGCAGCTGAGGCTGCTGCACTTCCTCATGCAGGTGATACTGAGCATGTAGCTGAGGTTGTGGGTTCCCCGTCTCGTGCTGCTGATTTCGAGTCTGGACAGAGTGAAGAAGTGGCAAGGCTTTTGGGTACTAGGTTAGATGCTGATGTTATAAGAGAATCCACGGCAATTCTACCTGTTGCAGCGCAGAAGGTTGCATTATGGGAAAGAAGTGATTTTGAAGTGCCTAAGATAGTTGAAAGAAAAGAGCTTGATAGGAGAGTAGATGAGGAGCTGCAAGAACTAACTTTTTCTATGTTTAAAACAGAAGATATAGGAAAATTTGACGATAAGAGGAATAAAAATAAAGCATTCCAAAAGCATCTGGCTCGCATATATAAAGATCTGATCATTTCTGTTAATGAAGTAGTGGATGAAGGAGACCTTGGAAAGGAAGGTGTTGATGATAAATTTATTAAAAAAGTCTCAGAAAAAATGAACGATTGGACGATCGAGCATTTAGGAAGAAAAATGGAGGGCGATGAAGAATTGGCATTAAGATACACGCTAAGCGGAGTTCTGAAAACATATGCTGAGGAAAGAAAAAAAATGGGAGAAGAGGTGGTTAAAGAGAAGGCGGCTCGAGCTAGTCTTGCTGTAGGTGCTTTCATTGCTAATACTATATTTGTGCTAACAGTAGTTGGCCCAATAGTTCAAGCTGTTAGAGGAAAAAAAGCAGCAGAAATATTTGTGCCTGAGCAGCTAATGAGATGTTATGATCCATTGTCAAAAAGCCGTAAAAATATTTTTGACAAAGCCGATGAATTTCTTCTAAAAACAATTCGAGCTGAGCGTTTACAGAAAACTTATCCTGAAAATTCTCCCCCAAAAATGTCAGCAACCTTTGTCAAACCAGGATCCAGATATAAAAAATCTTCGCGCACTCCTTCAAAATAGAAAGCTAAAAAATATTATATTTAGTAGTTAGATCGGTTGCGAGTAAATATGCAACGAAAAGCATTATGACAGCCGAAAAATAATCTAATATTTTCCATGAAATAGGTTTTTGGAATGCTGGATATAAGATTTTAGTAAATATTCCGATTGATATAAACCACACGAAAGATGCTGATATAGCTCCAAAGAAATAAGAATTTAATTCGGTAGCTGAATCATATTGAGAAGAAACTCCTCCGATTAATACTACTGTTTCCATAATGGCCGCGGGATTTAAGAATGTAAAGGTTAATGCTTGAACTATGGCTTTTTTCCTGCTGGAAGTGACATTGCTTTTGACATCTATCGACTTATTGGTTGTGATAGCGCTCTTTAAATAATTAAAGCAGCAATAAAGTAAAAAAGCTATGCCAAACACTCCAAGAATTAGCGATGCATAATGATATTGCTCAAAAAGTTCTGCCGCCCCATATACGCCAATTAAGATCAATATGACATCGGCGATAATACATGTTGAAATAACTTCTATAACTGATTTTCGTGCTAGCCCGTGCCTTATTACTAAGGTGTTTTGTGGACCTATAGAGACAATCAATGAAACTGAGATTATGAATCCATTGATAAAAGCTTCTATTAAATTAGTGCTTAAAAAATCCATATTCCTTTAATCTCCCAATATAATTATGGTTTGGTGCGCATTATATAATATTTTATTATATCTGTAGAGGGAAAATTAATTTTTGTTAATGGCCTTTGTTGCAATTATCTGCTGCTTAGTTATAATCCCCAGATATCAATTACATAGAGAGATGTTATGTTTAAAGCCATAGATTTAGCAGTTAGCGAAGAAATATTAAGAAGAGAGAATTCATTCCGTTCGGTTAAGAAATTGCATGAATTATTTGTTCAGGTAGTTGAAAACGCTGAGTCGATTGATAATCTAAAAGAAGGGGCCATCCAACTGATACAAAGTGATATTAGATTTCAGGAAGAGCTGGATTCATATTATAAAGAGAATTTTTCGGTAGGTAACTTCCCGTTGCGTACAAATAAGAATGGTTTGCTTTTTCAAAAAGCGATCGAATTTCTAGGTGGAGATGTGGATTTATTGTCTGACAATCTTTTCCAAGGTCTAAGATTAGACCCTAAAGAAGTTAATAAGCTTGAAAGTGATAACGAAAATGGTACGTCTCTTTTAAATATTGTGCAAATTGCTTTGATGGCGTCGCTCAGAGCATTATCAGATATTGCAGATATCACCGACCTGAATATAAAATTAGGTGATGACTTATACGAACCAGTACACAGTCCCGTAATGCAAGGCGTTCCTTTGCCTGATGAGCATTTTGTTGGGTTCGAAAATAGTAGTTTTTACTATGATGCAAAAAATAATGAATTGCTTACTCCTAATCTTGGTTATGCTTTTGGTGGTTCTCGTGGCCATGACAGATATGAAGATAAGATTTTTAGAACAGAAGATTGTTCTTCAGCTGTAGCAAAGTGGGTTTCTGCTCCAGGGACATTTGCGACTTATGCTATGAAAATGGCCCATAAAGGTAATTGTGAAGGAGATGACTTATGTGCTAATGTTCAGGCTGCATTAACTCCAAAGAGTGATGAAGCCTATGAGATTGGTGATGTTTTTGTCAAAGGATTTCATACGGGGCTTATCTCTGCTGCTTTAAATGAAACATGATTTGAATCTTTGAGCTATAATCGTGATGTGCCTGCAATGGAAGGTCTAGTCTATCGTGATGTTTGCTGCTCTGGGGATGGGTGTTTATTCTTTTCTCAATCGATGAGCCAAGATCACACTGAGTTATAATATCTTAGATTGGCTATATAGTCTTAGCACAACAGAATTGTGTAGTGCTGCATGGCTAATTAACTAATAGCAATAAACAAAAAAGGGTTCATTTTATTATAAAAGCGAACCCTTTTGCATAATTAACTAAAATTAAATTAGTTGCTGCAGCTATTGCTTTGCCGCATGACTTATTCAATTAAGTTGTTATAGATTAGAACAATCTTCTGTGGCACATTCTCCTGCTGCAGAGCTTTCTACTGGATCTACTGTAGAAGAGTTAGTTGAAAATTCAGAGCAAAAAGGGCTAAAGGGAGAAAGTGAGCAATGGCTTTTTTTTGAAGCCTCTAATGGTATTCCTGAAAGTCCCATAATACAAGCTAGAAACATATTAAATTACTCCTAATTAATTAATATTTGTTAAATAAGGCGTAGTTTTTATAGTTTTGATATTGTTTTGTCAATATAAAAACCATTTTCAATGCAAAATTTAAGCCTTAAAATTATTTTTCAGCAAAATACAGAAATGCCTAAATACAGATCAACATAATAGTTGTTTTTCGTAAGCTATGGGACAAGCTAGCGTAGAAATAGAAGCACCTTAATGGTTTTTTAACATATTGCAGTTAAGTTTGTAGTAAATTAAAAAGATTTACTATGTTTAACGATCCATTATTTATGAAATTCTTTGCAGCCATGTTTGCAATTGCTAACCCTTTTACCAATTTGCCTATTTTCTTATCTCTGACTCAACATATGGCAGATAAAAGATTTAGGGTGGCGTCAGTTATGGCCATTTGCTTGTTGGTAATTTTTGTTTCTGTATCTTTTTTTGGTGAAAAATTTCTTACAATTTTGGGCATAACTTTATATGGATTTGAAATAGCAGGCGGGATTATTGTTCTCTTGCTTGCTTTATCAATGTTGCATGCCAAGAAAAGCTCTATCCATAACCAGACTAAGGAAGAAGGGGAAGAAAATAAAAACAAGGATAACCCAGCAATTGTTCCTTTAGGAGTTCCTCTAATAGGTGGGCCTGGAGCAATTACGACTATTATTATTTATACAAGTAAATTGCACCATAATTCGGAAAATCTAACTACAATATATGCAGTGTTATTTTTGACAATATTTTTACTATGGTTTGTGTTTTGTTTTGCGACACCAATATCTAAATTTTTGGGACAAACTGGCATGAATATCATAACCAGAATTATGGCAATTATTTTAGCTGCTATTGGAGTTGATATGTTGGTTCAAGGTATAAAAATGGCTTTTAATTTGTCTTAGATTCTCTGTGTAGTAATATTTCAGCAGCGAGATAAATAATACCTAAAACCATAATATAAATAAAAGCTCCTGACTTTAAGCCAGTCCAATTAGAGATTAATGTTGATATTAATGGAGAGAATCCTCCAAAAAAAGCTATGCCTAAGTTAAAGCTCACAGCAACACCAGTATATCTAACATTAGCTGGGAACATGCTCGTCATGTAAGGATAAATAGAGGCGCATATTCCAGCGGCTAAAGACCCAATAATTGTAAGACCAAAAATATTCAGCAAAAAGTGATTTATTGAAATGAGCTTGAATGCTAAAGGTATCAATATAATTACTACTAATGAAAATTTTAGCATGAAGTTTCTGAAGCCGATTTTATTGGCGTAATAGCCAAAAATAGGAAGAAGCAGCATAAAAAATAAAAGTGCATATATAGAAAAAACTAGTGATATATCCACGTCATACTGCATGATTTGCTGAAAATGTACGTTTAAATATGCCTTAGTGCAATATGATACAGATGAAGTAAATGCACCAACCATGAAAGCTATAAAAGCTTCTTTCCAATAATTCTTGAATAAAAGTATGATAGGGAACGACTTTTGAGTGGATTTTGATTTTTTGACCAATATGAATTCATCAGTTTCAGGTAGTTTGAGGCGTAGGAAGATAATAATTAAACCAAATACACCTCCGATCATAAATAATATGCGCCAAGCGATCGTTTCATCAGCAAAATAATTGATTAATAGTCCCGATAACATTGCTATAGTAGCACCGAAAATGTTGGAAGACATTATGGTTCCGCCAATTACACCTTTATTAAATACTTTGTTTTGTTCTAGGATATATACAGCAGCTCCTGCTCCTTCACCGCCAACAAAAAGCCCTTGGCATAAACGGAGTGAGCATAATAAAATTGGAGCATAAATGCCAATTTGAGCATAGTTAGGTAAAATACCAATTAGCAAAGTTGAGGCTGCCATACCAGATATAGTATAAATCAGAGTTTTTCTTCTTCCTCTTTTATCGCCTAAATGCCCAAACAACATTGAGCCAAAAGGTCGAGTCACAAAGCCTGCTCCAAAAATGGTTAAACTCCATAATATTTGTGTCAGAGAATCATAATCTGAAAAGAAGGCCCTACCTATCTGAACAGAAAAAACCGCGAAAATTGTGTAATCGAAATATTCTAAAATACTGCCTAGTAGAGAAATAGTGATAATCTTGCTATGCTTCATTTGATTTGTAGTTTGTTAGTATTTGTATGTGGTTTGTTTTGGGCTAAATGTCAATCTTTAAAACAATCTTATCGTTATTATCTCTGAAATTACTATCTATGATGCATCAAAAATTGAGATAATTTTATGAAGAAATTCAGTTATTATCTCTATTTTATTTTTATTTGCAAACTTGCTTGGAGTGAAGATAATTTCATCACTTGATCTCATTTTGATGTTGTTCGGATTATTTAAAATATATTGTAATAATTTTTCTGGATGTTGAATATTTGTACTATTTATTTTAAACAAAATTGCTTTTGGTCCAGCATCAATTTTGCGTATATGAGCAATTTTTGCTAATTGTTTTATTTTGATTATAGAAATCAAATTCTCAAAATCCTCAGGTATTGCTCCAAATCTATCTATCATCTCGGCTGCAAATTGTTCGATTTCTTCATTGCTGGCAAGTCCGCCTAATTGTCTATATATATTTAATCTTACATCTAAGTCACTAATATATTCTTCCGGTATCAAGGCGGATATGCCTAAATTTATTTCAGCTGAAGGTTCTTTTGGTTTATAGGTTTCCCCCTCTTTTATTTTATTGATTTCTTCAGTCAATAATTCTTGATAAAGTTCAATTCCAATCTCTCTGACATGTCCGGATTGCTCTTCACCAAGTAAATTACCATAACCTCGATTCTCCATGTCATGTGCGGCTATATTAAAACCTGCACCCAAACTATCAATATTCTGAAGTACTTCCAATCTATTAACTGTGCTGAAAGTGAGTTTTTTGTTGGCAGGAACAGTAAGATAAGAATATGCGGCAATATTACTTCTTCCAACTCGCCCCCGTAGCTGATATAGCTGACTCATTCCAAATTGATGAGATTTGTGAATAATTATGGTGTTTGCCTTTGGTATGTCTAAACCTGATTCAACTATGGTAGTAGAAAGCAAGATGTCGTATTTACCTTCATAAAAATCATTCATTATTTCATCCAGCCTTGAAGGAGACATTTGCCCATGAGCTATTACATATTTTAGATTTGGTACAAGAATTTGTAGTGATTCTTCAATTTCTCTTAAATCCTTGATTCTCGGGCATACATAAAAGCTCTGCCCTCCACGGTAATATTCTCGAAGTAAAGCTTCTTTAATAATAGCAGGGTCATATGTTAAGACTGATGTTTTTGTTACTAGCCTATTTACAGGTGGCGTTGCTATCAGGCTCAATTCCTTGATTCCGCTCAAAGACATTTGTAGAGTCCTAGGGATTGGTGTTGCCGATAATGTCAATATATGGGCTGTAGAGCTTATTTCCTTTAATTTTTCTTTTTGTGCTACCCCAAAATGCTGCTCTTCATCAACTATTAGCAAAGTTAGGTTTTTGAATTTGATACTTTTATTGAGGAGAGAGTGAGTTCCAATCACTACATCCACCTTCCCATCATTAATTTCCGCTATAGTTTTGTTTATTTCTGACTGTTTTACCAGGCGCGAGAGTTGCTTTACGCGGATACCAAATTTTTTCAGCCTTTCGCTAAATATTTTGAAATGTTGACGACATAATAGGGTAGTTGGGCAGAATATAGCAACTTGGTTTCCTGGTGATGATGTAGCTGCAATAAAGGCCGCTCTAAGCGCTACTTCTGTCTTGCCAAACCCAACATCACCACAAATAAGCCTGTCCATTGGTGTTTCTTTCTTGAGATCCTCAATAACATCGTTAATTGCATTTAATTGATCATCCGTTTCAGCATATGGGAAAGTACAACAAAATTCTTCAAATAAACCAGCTTTGGGTTCTAATATAGGAGCTGATTTTATAGCTCTTTCTGCGGCTATTTTGACTAGATATTCTGCTGATAATTTTAATTTGTCTTTGATTTTAGCTTTTCTTGCTTGCCAAGAACTACTACCCAGCTTGTCTAATCTAACACCATCTTCTATTCCATATTTTGATATTAGATTTATGTCTTCAACGGGAATAAATAATTTGTCATCGCCGTAATAAAGTATTTTTAAACAATCATGGCGAATATTTTGCACTTCAATGGTTTCAATCCCCATGAATTTACCAATACCATGGTCCTCATGAACTACTAATTCGCCTTCGGAAAAATTATGAGCCTCATATAATACTTGTTGTAATTTTTTGTTCCTTTTTATCTTTGTAGAACGAATTCTCTCACCAAAAATATCTCCATCAGTTATAAGAAAGAAACTTTCTGTTTCAAAACCAGATTTAAAAGGAGCTATGCATGAAAAAGAGTTTTTTGGATTCTTTAATAAATCAACTGGTTGTAACGCCAAATTAATATTGTGGTCCTTGAATAATTTCAGAATCCTCTGGCAATTACCCTCAGTCATAGAAGAGACAATTATCGGTTTTTTTTGCGATAATAGAGCTATATACTGAATTGGTGTTTGTTTTCTTGCCCTAGAAATTTTGTCTATATTACCTAAAGGTTTTAAATTGCTTTCTATTACCTCTATATTGTCGATTCCAGCATTGAAAATGCTGCTATTCATGGTTGATAGATTCTTTTCAATTTCTTTTGGTGTAAGGTAAAGCTCCTCTATGTTTGGTAAAATAGTAGCATAAGCTTTATCGGCAGATGCCTTCCTTGCTTCATATTGCTCGTTGATGTCATTAAGATGAAAGTTTAATTTCTGGATCGCCAGATTGTCGATAAGAAGCTCGGCGTTAGGTAAATAAGAAAATATAGTTTCTAATTTTTCATAGAAAACATTATACCATTGTTCGATCCCAATTACCCTTGAAGATGAATCGATTTTTTCTATGATTGGGAGATTTAGGGCCTTAGTTCCTATTTTGCTTATAGAGTAATCTTTGAATTTCTTGATTTTATCTTCTGATAAAATAATTTCGCTTGGGGGTGAAATTAGAAATGATGTTTTTCTATCTTTAGATATTTGGCTATCTGGGTCGAAGCTTTTAATGAATTCAACTATATTGTCGAAAAAGTCGATTCTATGGCCATATTTAAATCCGTTTGCATATATATCGACAATGCTTCCTCTTACAGCAAATTCTCCTGGAGAGGAGGCGGTGGAAGTTCTTTCGTAGCCAATTTCAACTAAGCGCCTTATTAAATCATCTCTAGAGATTTTATCCTTCTCCTTGATGTAAATTGAATTTTTTTCTAACTCTTCTTTTGGAATTATTTTTTGCGCTAATATTTCTAAGGAAGTGATGACGATCTTGGGAGTTCTATTATGGGCAAGTTCAGTGAAAGTCGATATCCTTTTATGTAAAATATCCTGTGAAGGTGACAATAAGTCGTATGGTTTAACGTCCCAACTAGGCAAAAACAGCGTTTCTTCAGGTAAAATGCTTTTTAGATTATCATAAATTAGTTTGGCTTCTTTATTATCTTTGCTTATATAAAGAATATTCTTTGATTTTTTCGTGAATATTTTGGCAATCGAATAAAATTCCGCTCCCTGTGGAACCGGTGAAAAATTGGTTGAGTTATCAATGTTAAAAATTCTATTTATCATGCTCTATATGGTTAAATATACTTAATATTTGCGTAGCTTTTTGTTTTTCTATCTCTGTGATTGGTTCGATTTTTTTTATAATAATGTCGTATAAAAATTGTTCGTCAAGGTCAAGTATCTCATCTAAGAGAATTAATTGCTGTTGAGTAAATAAATTAACCTTTCTTTCAACTAGTGAGCCGATAGCAATGTCTAGCTCTTTGCAACCTCTATATTTACTTTTGTAAATAATTTTCTTCTTTAGGTTGTTTAATTTTTTCATAATAAAATTTTTAAATTTATTGGTTTCAAGAAGGGATGTGAGTTATAGTGATGTCAACATAATTTTGTCAAAAAAAATTAAAAAAAATTATTTACTCGGTTATTTTTTTGGTGCATCCTGAGAGACCTAAGCTTCACAAGTTTAGGAAGGTTTTCTAAAATTCGATTTTAACATAGTTTAAGTTTAACTTAAAATAAAGGCTTTTTACAATGTCTATGGGGTACTTGAATATCAGTTCAGTAGATTCTTGGAATATTCTAAGAGAAGTTGATGGCGCTCAGTTGGTTGACGTGCGTACGCAACCGGAGTGGAAGTTTGTTGGGGTTCCAGACCTTACTTCTATCAACAAGCAAGTGAAAAAGATCTCAATTTTTGAGTATCCTGATATGGAAATCAATAATAACTTCCTTGCTGATTTAGATGAAGCAGAACTAAAAAGAGATGCAAAATTAATTTTTATATGTAGGTCAGGTGGTAGATCGGCTATTGCTGCTGAGCTTGCTGTAACCAATGGCTTTAGCGATTGTTATAATGTCATGGATGGTTTCGAAGGATATATTAACCCTGAATCTAACCATAGGAATGAAACTTCTGGATGGAAATATAATCAACTTCCATGGGAGCAGTCATAATGGTCAAAGTAAGTTTTGTAGAGAACTCAGAAGTAGATAACAACTTGCTTTGGGCAGGCGTGATTGAGCTGTTGGTTGAAGAGCTTGGTAGCGCTGTATATAAAAGCTGGTTATCAAAGATTACTTTTGAAAATTATCAAAATAGCATAATAACTTTATCAGCTCCGACCAGGTTTATACGCGACTGGATAGCCACCCATTATGAAAAGAAGATATTAAGAGCTTGGAAATTATCAGACAGCACAGTTCGTAAAATCGTTTATCAAGTGAAGCCTGCTAATGGCAGCAAAGCTTCGTTGACAGCTGTTAATCAAGTTGCTCCCAAAAATGCTGATAAATCTACCGTGGTGGCTTCTAAACAGACATCGTCTTTCATTGAGCATGTGGCGAATAAATCAGAAGAAAGTGATAATTTCACCCATTCAAAGCTTGATTCGAGATTCACTTTTGAGAATTTTGTGGTCGGCACACCGAATCAATTGGCATATGCTGCAGCTAGGTCTGTTGCTGAATCTGAGAAAGTAAAACCTGGCTCGAATCCGCTATTCCTTTATGGTGGCGTAGGTTTGGGTAAAACTCACCTTATGCATTCAGTTGCGTGGTACATCAAGAATCACCAACCTGATAGAAAAGTGGCATATATATCAGCAGAAAAATTCATGTATGAGTTTATACGTTCATTGCGTTCAAAGGATATTATGAGCTTTAAAGAGAGCTTCAGATCGGTTGACGTGCTTATGGTTGATGATGTTCAATTTATGTGCGGTAAGGAGAGTACTCAGGAAGAGTTTTTCCACACTTTAAATACTTTGATAGATAATAATAAACAAATAATAATCTCATGTGATAGATCTCCTTCTGACCTTGAAGGAATGGAAGAGAGGATCAAGTCAAGATTAGGTTGGGGATTAGTTGCTGACATCCATAACACAACGTATGAGTTAAGGCTGGGTATTTTGGAATCAAAAATTGCCGAATCTAATATTAACGTTCCTAAGGATGTGTTAGAGTTCTTGTCTGCAAAAATCACTTCAAATGTTAGAGAATTAGAAGGGGCCTTGAATAAGGTAATAGCCCATTCTAGCTTAATAGGTAAGAAAATTAACCTGGAAGTGACACAAGAAATTTTAAGAGATCTTCTCAGATCAAACGAGAAATCTGTTACAGTCGAACAAATTCAAAGAAAAGTTGCTGAGAGATATAGTATTAAGGTTTCGGACATGTCGTCTGGCAGAAGATCTAGATCTGTTGCGAGGCCGAGACAGATTGCAATGTATTTGTCTAAGCAGTTAACTATGAAAAGTTTGGCAGAGATTGGAAGGAAGTTCGGTGGTAAAGATCATACAACTGTTATGCATGCTATTAAGAAGATCGAGCAGTTGCTTTCTGAGGATAAAGATTTTTCTGAAGATATTAGATTATTAGAGAGGGTATTAGAATGTTAAACGAAATGGTAGGTAATAAATCTTCATCTGGAGCGGTACATCAAGCATTTCATATAAAAACAGCAAAAAAAGATTTTGTTAGATGTCTTTCTCATGCTCAAACCGTAGTCGAAAGAAGGAATATAGTTCCTATTTTGTCTAATATTCTGTTGGTTGTTAAAGATAATATTTTGACTGTGACCGCCACTGATATGGATATAATATTCTCTGAACAGTTGCCAGTTGAGGTGATTCAATCTGGTGCTGTGACTGTATCAGCTCAATTGTTATATGATATAGTAAGAAAATTAGATGATAGTTCTGGCATAGAATTGTTATTATCGCAAAATAACACATTAGAGATTTCTTCCGAAAATTGTAAGTTCACTCTCGGTACTCTGCCTGTTAAAGAATTTCCTGTTATCGAAGATGAAGGTTATGAACTCCAATTTAATCTTCCTGCTTTGCAGTTTAAGGATGCAATAGATAAGGTGAAATTTTCTATTTCAACAGAAGAAACCAGATATAATCTCAATGGTGTATTTTTCCACTCTTCTGAAGATAATATTTTAAAAGTTGTATCAACTGATGGGCATCGTTTGAGTATGGTAAATATTCCAGACGTCCAGGGTGTAAAGGCTTTTGAGGGTGTGATTATTCCTCGTAAGGCCGTTTTAGAGTTGCGAAAAGTGGTTGAAGAGCTAGAAGGTGAGATTTCTATTTCTCTTTCAAGCAATAAAGTGAAATTCGTTTCGCAAAATTTCATGATGGTGACCAAGTTGATTGACGCCAAGTTTCCATCATATGAATCACTTATTCCTAAAGAGAATGATATTGTGGTTAATATTGAGAAAGAGAAATTCGTTAAATCTATAGACAGAGTGTCTACCATAAATAATGAGAAATTCAGAGGCATTAAGTTAGATTTTTCTAATAATGAGCTTATCTTGACCTCTTCGGGTGATGCTGGGGGCGCAGCGAAAGAGGTGATTTCTTATAAATCTGATTCCGATGCTGAAGTAAATATAGGGTTCAACTCTCGTTATTTGTTAGAAGTGGTTTCTATTTTAGAAACAGATGAGGTGGTTTGTCATTTTAAAGATTCCTTTTCACCGGTTATCATCAGTGAGGTTAGCGATGAGAATTATAAGCATATACTCATGCCAATGCGTGTATAAAATTATATATGCAAAAGGCAAATAGGTTTGTTTCTTTTGTTAGCAAAATAAAGTTTGCTAATTTTAGGAACTACTCAAATTTGGAACTTGATGTGAGTTCTAATATCAATCTGATTACTGGGCCGAATGGCATAGGTAAGACCAATATCCTTGAGGCAATTTCTTTAATTGCTCCTGGCCGGGGGTTAAGGGGAGCAAAGCTTGATGAGATGAATTGTTTGTCTTCTCCAGAAGAAAGTTGGAGTCTTAATTTTTTAATAAAAGGAAAATTTTCGCCAAGCAACATATCAATATCATATCAGAAAAAAACTGCCGATACAGCAAGCAAAAAGCTTCTACTTATAGACAATAAACCTGCAAAAAATAAAGATGAGATAAATTCTAATATTGGAATTTGCTGGTTGACGCCGCAAATGGATCAAATTTTTTTGCAAGGGGGGACAGCTAGAAGAAAATTCATTGATAGGATAATTGCTGGTTTCATAAAAGAGCATAGTTCAGCTCTAGCTAAATATGATTATTTGCTCAAAGAAAGGATAAATATTTTAAATAATAGCAATTATGATCAATCATGGATTTCTATAGTAGAGAGAAAAATTGCCGAAACCAGCGTGATAATAGCAGAAGCTAGAAAAACTTTCTGTGAAGAAATGAACAAGATAATAAAAAACCTGCCATATAACATGCCAAAAGCTACTATTTGCTTTGATGGTTTTGTAGAAAACAAGTTTGGTAATGTAAGTTCTTTGCAACTCGAAGATGAAATTTGTGAAATATTGCAACATAATAGGCGAATAGACGCTCATGTTGAGCGTACAAAAGCTGGTATTCATCTATCAGATCTGGTAGTATGTGACAGTGTGAAGGGTTTAAATGTTAAATTTTGTTCTACTGGTGAGCAGAAATCTCTTTTGTTGAGTATATTTTTAGGAGAGATTTTTGCGCACATAAAAATGTATAATAGGGTTCCAATCGTGCTTTTAGATGATATTTTTTCTCATTTAGATGAAAAGAAAAGAAAAATTATAAATGAAGTCATAAAAAGTTTAGGAGCTCAAGTTTTTATATCTGCTGTAGATGCCGATTCTCTAGGAATAGAAGAAGGGTCAGTTGATAAAATCACTGTTGTAAATAATGAAATCAAAAGGTTAAATTAGCTATGTCTGAACAAGAAATCAATGTTGATGCATCATCAGAATATGGTGCCGAATCGATTAAGGTCTTAAGAGGGCTTGAAGCTGTCAGGAAAAGACCAGGGATGTATATTGGTGATACAGATGATGGTTCGGGATTACATCACATGGTGTATGAGGTTGTTGATAATGCCATCGACGAAGCTCTAGCAGGACATTGTGATAAAGTGATCGTTTCTTTAAATGCGGATGGTTCAGTATCTGTATCAGATAATGGTAGGGGGATTCCAGTTGATATACACGAAGAAGAGGGTGTTTCAGCTGCTGAAGTTATCATGACCCAGCTTCATGCTGGTGGTAAGTTTGATCAGAATTCATACAAAGTTTCTGGTGGATTGCATGGTGTTGGTGTTTCGGTTGTTAATGCTTTGTCTCGTTGGTTAGAGCTAAAAATATGGCGTGACGGCAAAGAGCATGAGGCAAGATTCGAAAATGGTGATACTGTAAAACATTTAGAAATAGTTGGCGAAAGTAAAGGGCAGAAAGGTACAAAAGTTACTTTTTATCCTTCAGACGAAGTTTTCAGCGGAATTGAGTTTAACTTTGCGACCTTAGAACACAGATTGAGGGAACTCGCATTCTTAAATTCAGGTGTAAAAATTTCACTTGAAGATCATAGGTCTGAAGAACCGCACATTGTAACATTATGTTACGATGGTGGAATTAGCGAGTTTGTGAAATATATTGATAGAAGTAAAGTTGCGTTACATCCTGTGATTTCTTTCTCAGATGAAACAGCTGATGGAATTACTGTTGAAGTTGCCATGCAGTGGAATGATAGTTATCACGAAAATATTTTATGTTTTACTAATAACATTAGGCAAAGAGATGGTGGAACCCACTTAGCTGGTTTTAGGGCTGCTTTGACCAGAACGGTAAATAAATATGCAGCTGCAATCTCTAAAAAACAAAAACTTAATTTTACCGGTGATGATGCAAGAGAAGGTTTAAGCTGTGTTGTTTCGGTAAAAGTGCCAGATCCAAAATTCTCTTCTCAAACTAAAGACAAACTTGTTAGTTCTGAAGTAAGACCAGCAGTGGAAGGTGTAAGCGGTGATAGGTTGGATCAATGGTTTGAAGAACATCCTTCTGATGCAAAATTGGTAGTAGCAAAAATCGTTGAGGCTGCAACTGCACGTGAAGCAGCAAGAAAAGCTAGAGAGTTGACCAGAAGAAAAAGTGCATTGGAAATCACTAATTTGCCAGGTAAGTTGGCTGATTGTCAGGAGAAAGATCCTTCAAAATCTGAGATATTCATTGTAGAGGGTGATTCTGCGGGTGGTTCTGCCAAGCAAGGTAGAAGCCGTTTATTCCAAGCGATTCTTCCGTTGAGAGGTAAGATTCTTAATGTGGAGAGAGCGAGATTTGATAAGATGCTAGGATCAGAGCAAGTTGGAACTCTTATTACAGCTCTTGGTACGGGGATTGGTAAAGAAGATTATAATCCTGAGAAATTACGTTATCACAAAATTGTGATTATGACTGATGCTGACGTGGATGGATCGCATATCAGAACTTTATTATTAACATTTTTCTACAGGCAAATGCCAGATCTAATAAAAAGAGGGCATTTATATATAGCCCAACCGCCTTTATATAAAGTGAAAAGAGGTGGTAAAGAGATTTATATCCGTGATGAAGAAGAGCTACAGGAATTCTTATTTGACGAAGCTACGAGTGAGATAAATGTTAGATTTTCTAACGGTGAAGTAATGTCAGGATCTGAGTTGAAACAATATATGTCAAATTTATCAAAATATTTGATGCTTCTGAATAAAATGTCCAGAAAGATGCCTAAAAATATTTTAGAGGTAATGTCGTTAGAGGGGCTTTTTGATGAAAAAACTTATTTAGATACTGAAGTCGTAAAAGATGCTTTGATAAATTCTACTGCGAAGTTGACAGCAGGCGAAGATGATAGCTTTAATATATCGTGGTATCATCGCATGGATAGTGACATGATAGAAATTATCAGGTCAGTAAGAGGAATAGAAGAAAAGCACGTATTTGATAAGAATTTCTTGAAACAGTCAGATTTTGTGAAACTAAAAGAATTATCCTCATCATTGCACGAATATTTCAAGAATGGTTGCTTTGTTACAAAGAAAAATGGAGGGGAGGAGGAAGTGTCTCTTCCATCAGAGTTGCATAAATATATTCTTGAGTTAGGTAAAAAAGGCTTCTCATTGCAGCGCTTTAAAGGTCTCGGTGAGATGAATGCTGAGCAGCTTTGGGAAACTACTTTAGACCCGGAAAAAAGAACCCTACTGCAAGTCAAAATAGAAGATTTGGATGAAGCTGAAGAGTTGTTTTCTACATTAATGGGTAATGTTGTAGAACCTAGAAGAGATTTCATCCAAGCTAATGCACGTTACGTAGAAAATATTGACGCGTAACAATCAGAAATTTGGTTACCCTATCAGTTGAAGAAAGCGTTCAGGAATTTCTGCGTTTATTGAGTAATTTTTATTATTCAGTTCAAAGGTCATTTTCTTGCAATGCAAATATAGTTCTTTTGCATCTAACTCCTTATTTATTGCAAAATTGCCGTATTTACTATCACCTAAGATAGGTGTGTTCATGCTTTGTGCTGTGATGCGAATTTGGTGTTTTCTGCCTGTTACGGGGTAGAACTCAACCAAGGACAGGTTGTTCTTCAGTCTTTTTATGACTTTATATTCCGTTACAGCCTCTTGTAATTGATTATCTTCGTTCTCAATATTTAAGGTAACTACAGATTGTTTTTTCTTCGGAGTGCCAATGATGATTGCCAAATAAGTTTTTTCTATCGTTTTGTTTCTAAATTTATTTCCGAGAATAATAGCTGTCTTATTATTCTTAGCAGTTACTAATACGCCGCTTGTTTCTTTATCTAATCTATGAACCAGACGAGGCTTTATTTCATCTTCAGAAAATAATTTTAACGCATCATCAATAGATGTCTTGATTTTGGTCCCTCCTTGCGTGGCGATATTTGTTGGTTTATCAAATGCCAGGATGTGTTGATCATTAAGAATAATATGCTTTTCTAATATTGTTTTGAGATGTTTTGTTTCTTCGCTTGCTTGGTTTTTAGGCTTATTCTGTTTATTGCTGTCTTCAAGATTTGCTCTTAAAATAATTACTTGCCCATCTTCTAAGCTAAAATCTGGCTTTATTCTTTTTCCGTCAACAGAAACAAGCCGTTTTCTGAATAATTTTCTTAAAAGAGAAAAAGGAATGAGGTTTTGTTTTGCAATATATTTCTCCGCAGTTATATTGGCAGAATCTTTAACTTCTATGCTGATGCTCATATTCTTGACTGTGTTTAGTGAATTATTAACGAATTTTTGAAAGTAAAAAAAGTAAAATATTTTTTTATCATATAACTTTTGACTTACGAAAGATTTTTTTGTATTATCCCATGGCATTTTAAAAGCAGTATATCTAAAAGGTTTAACAATGACTACAGAAGTTTTGATTCAAGGTGAACTAAGAGAGAGTTTTGGTTCTAGTACAGCAAGAGCTATTAGAAATAAAAATATGGTTCCTGCTGTTGTTTATGGGAAAAATAAAGAACAGCTACATGTTTGTCTTCCAGCTAAAGAAGTCAATGCCTTAGCTAATACTTTTGAGTTTAAAACAAAGGCTGTTACCCTTGAGATAAATAAAAAGAAATATACTGTTTTACCAAGAGAAGTAAATTTACATCCGGTAACTGATTCAGTGGAACATGTTGATTTTATGTATCTTAGCGGAAAAGAGAAACTGCGTGTTGATGTTCCTTTATATTATAGCAACAAAGATAAATCAGTTGGTATTAAAAGGGGTGGTGCATTAAATGCTGTCTTTAGAGATATCAAAGTTGAAGCTCAAGCTGATGCTATACCGGAATATCTTGAAATAGATTTATCTAAAACTGTTGTTGGTGACGTGATTCGTTTTTCTGACATCTCTTTCCCTGAAGGTGTAAGGCCAATAGAAAAAAACATGCAAGTTACTGTTGCTAAAATCGTTGGTAAGAGATCACTTGAAGTTCAGCAAGCTGAAGAAGAGTCAGAAGAAGGAGCATCTGAAGAATCAGCTGCAGAAAAATAATCTAGCCTTTACAGAAGATGTACCTAATTGTTGGTCTGGGAAATCCTGGCATATCGTATAGCAAGAACAGACACAATGTAGGCTTTATCATTGTTGACCAGCTAATCGATTTTTATAATTTGCAATCCGAAAAGAGCAAGTTTGATTCAGATGTAGCTAAAGGTACTATCGCAGGGCATAAGGTCTTGGCTATCAAACCGCAGCTTTATATGAATAATTCTGGTAAGGCAGTTAGTCAGTTTGTCAATTTCTATAAAATTAATCCTGAAAATGTCATAGTAATATATGATGAAATTGCGTTGGATTTTTTAAAAATCAAGATAAACCAAGGCGGTGGGGCAGCTGGACATAACGGGATCAGGTCAATAAACCAACATATCAAGAATGAGTATTATAAATTTCGCTTTGGCGTAGGACATCCGGGTGATAAAGACAAAGTAAGTGGTTATGTATTAGGAGATTTTGATAATTCTGAACTTGAAGAAATCGATAAAATTGGCAAAGATATATCTGAAGTTTTTGATATATTCGTTGCAGAAGATAAAGATAAATTTTTGAACGCTTTAGCTCTAAGGAGAAATAATGGGATTTAAATGTGGTATAGTTGGGTTACCAAATGTTGGCAAATCCACTTTGTTTAATGCTTTAACAAATACAATTGCAGCTGAAGCGGCTAATTACCCTTTTTGCACAATTGAACCTAACTCTGGACGAGTGGCCGTGCCAGATGAGAAATTGGTAAAATTAGCTTCAGTCGCTTCTTCGAAAGAGTTAGTCCCAACTTTCATGGATGTAGTTGATATTGCTGGTTTGGTAAAAGGTGCTAGCAAGGGAGAGGGACTTGGTAACAAATTTTTAGGCAATATAAGAGAGGTTGATGCAATAATCCATGTAGTTAGATGTTTTGAAGATGATGACATCACACATGTTGAAAATGATGTTGATCCTATCAGAGATATTGAGTTAATTGAAACTGAACTAGTCTTAGCAGACCTAGAATCAATATCAAAAAGGCATGAGAATTTTAATAAAAAGAATCGTTTCAGCAAGGATCCAAAAATTGTTGCAGAATTAGAATTATTGGAAAAAGCTCTAAAAACATTAGAAGAGGGAAAAAAGGCTAGGTCATTACTTGATGATGGTGTCGAATATTCTGATTTAAAAACTTTGAATTTGATAACATCAAAACCTGTCTTATTTGTTTGTAACGTAGAAGAAGACTCAATATCAAATGGAAATGATTTTTCTCGTAAGGTGATGGAATATGCTAAGAAGGATGGTTCTAACGCGTTAATTATTTCAGCCAAAATAGAATCGGAAATTTCTGCATTAGAGGATGAAGAGGAAAAAAAATCTTTTTTAGAGTCAATGGGAATGGATGATACAGGACTTAATAAGGTAATAAGATCGGGTTACGATCTCTTAGATATACAAACCTTCTATACTGTTGGGCCAAAAGAAGCTCATGCTTGGACTGTCAAGAAAAATGCCCTTGCGCCTCAAGCAGCAGGTGTAATTCATACAGATTTTGAGAAAGGCTTTATTAGAGCTGAAGTTATAAGCTATGAAGATTACGTGGAGTTTGGTGGTGAGAACGGAGCAAAAGAAAAAGGAAAAATGAGGCTCGAAGGAAAAGATTATGTTGTGCAAGATCACGATATAATGCATTTTAGATTTAATGTATAGGTTTTATTATGGATGATCAAAGAGATAAAGTTACAGGTTCAATTTCAGCTGAACATCTGAAAAGTATTTTATCAAAAATTGAAAGGCTTGAAGAAGAAAAAGCCAATATTATGGAAGATATAAGAGAAGTTTTCGCAGAAGCAAAGGCTGTAGGGTTTGATACAAAAACAATCAGGAAAGTTCTGAAGATTAAAAAGATGGATTCAGATAAACTACAAGAAGAAGAATATCTACTGGATCTATATAGAAACGCTCTTGGAGTGTAAATGCGCATTATTGTAGCAATAACAGGCGCTTCTGGTGCGGTATACGGCCTCAAAACCCTTGAGTTGCTAAAAAACGCTGGTGTTGAAACTTTTTTAGTAATTAGTAAGTCAGCTGCAATTACCATAAAATCGGAACTTGGTATGAATGTTTCCGACTTAGAAAATTTAGCGACAAAAAATTATAAGCATTCTGATATTGCTGCAGATATTGCTAGTGGGTCTTTTAAAACAGACGGTATGATTATTGCTCCATGCTCAATAAAGACAATGTCTGAAATTGCGGGTTCTTTAACCTCTAATCTAATTTCAAGAGCAGCAGATGTCTGCTTGAAAGAGGCAAGAAGGCTTGTTTTGATGGTAAGAGAAACTCCTCTAAATTATTTGCATTTAACAAACATGCAGAAGCTATCTCAGGCTGGTGCTATTATTTGTCCTCCAGTTCCTGCATTTTATAACAATCCTAAAACTATCGATGATATTGTTACGCATTCAGTAGCAAGAAGCCTTGATTTGTTTGGTGTGGATATCCCAGAACTCAAAAGATGGAAAGGACTTTCTTAAGATTAATGAGATAGGTTATTCATCCTAGCTTACTAGATTCGATAGCTTTATTTTTAAATATGTATAAAAGCCATGAAAGACCATGGCGATTTGACTTTTTATGTTGTACATAAAATATTCGACAGGTCTGAAATATTTGATATACAGGCTATTTTTATTAATTTTTTTATTGGGTATCCGTTTTGACATTCCGATTGTCGATTCATCTAAATGATTATATTTTTGATGTACCAAATTTGGGCTAGCAATAACTAATTTCAAACCTAATTCCCAATTTCTTTCTATATGATAATCAGACGGCATTTTCAACTTGTAGCTATAGTTTAACAGCTGGTCAGCAGCTTTTCTATTAATAACATAAGCCGCCGCACTATCGGTATGATTAAGTGGTATAAGAAAATCAATTCCATCTATCTCAAATAACTTGATGGCATTTGTGTATCCTTCTATAGAGAATTTTGCAATGTCCCAACTATCTTTATATAAAGGCAATTGCTTCAAAATAGAGTTAATTTGTTTGTGATCAAGCACAGCGTCATCTTCTAGAATAAAAGCATATTCGTAATCTGAGCGTAGGAATTCCGACCAGGTTTTTTTATGACTTAACATGCAGGCAATGGTTCCTGAATGGATCGATTCATCATCCGCACGAAAGCTGTACCTATTGAGATTGTCAAAATCTACTATTCTTTCCAGGTCATAATTTTCAATATTCCGTGCATCTACAGCACTGGTTCTATTTTTTTCGGTAGATAAGTGTTTAATTTGTTTTTCTATTTCTTTTTTGCGTTTTGTTGACCTATCAAGATTGATATAGTAGGTGATGAATTTTTTATTTGGGGTAGGATTTATTGTGCTTTGAGAAATAGGAGTTTTTTCTAATATAAAAAATCCAGGTGTAACGAGTGATAAAGTGGCGATTATGAAAATTACGTATATAAAAATCTTTTTTATCATTTAATTAATAGTAATAATTGCTTGGTATGTAATTTTAAATAATATATTATAAAAATATGAAAAAGACGTTAATCATCGCTGTCTCAATTGCGGTTGTGACAGTTTTTATATTTAGAGATAAGTTATTTAGTAGTAGCAAAGGTGCAGGACAGCATAGTTTGCCAGTTGTTTCTGCTTTGGAATTGCAAACAACTGATGTGATTATTTCAAAAGAGCTGCCTGGAAGAACTACCGCATCTCAAATAGCTGAAATCAGACCGCAAGTTACGGGGATTATCACCAAGAGATTCTTTAAAGAAGGAAGTTATGTTAAAGAGGGAGAGCAGCTTTACCAAATAGATTCTGCTTCTTATGAAGCTTCCTATGTTTCTAAATTAGCTCGTTTGAGTGAAGCAATGGCAAATAAAAAAACTGCCCAAGCAAAAAAGGAGCGATTTGATAGAATTTCTAAAAAAAATACAGTAATTAGCAAAGTGCAGCATGAAGAAGCGAATCTGAAGTATGAGCAGGCAGTTGCTCAAGTAAAGGTTGCAGCAGCTGAAGTTGAACAAGCGAAAATCCTTTTAGGTTATACGAAGGTAAATGCCCCAATCTCAGGGTATATTGGTAAATCTTCAGTAACAAAAGGAGCTTTGGTTACTGCGAATCAAAATAGCGAATTAGCTACTATAACTGAGCTGAATCCAATTTTAGTAGATGTTACCTTATCAAGTAATGAGTTTGCAAATTTAAAAAGTATTTTAGGTGAGCTAGAAAATTTTCCAGTCTCCTTGATTTACAATAATGATACAATTTATCTATCAAAAGGAAAGTTGCTTTTCCATGAAGTAAATGTAGATAAATCAACAAGTTCAGTGCAATTAAGGGCTATGTTTCCCAATGATGAGAATCTTTTATTTCCAGGGATGTTTGTACGTTTAGTTATTGATGAGAAATATGATGGCATATATTTGGTTCCACAAAATATTACTTGGAGAGATGAAAAAGGTAGTTTGCTTGTTTGGGGTCTTGATGAAAATAATATAGCCAACCCAGTAAATATCGATTCCGAAAAGATTTTTGGTGATAGTTGGATGGTAAAGGACTTTCCGTCAAATGTAAAAATTATCACTGAAAATTTTATGCATTTAAAACCAGGAAGTAAAGTTACTATAAAAGAAAAAAAGGAATAATATGTCGTTCTTTTTTATAAATCGACCTGTATTTGCATGGGTAATTGCAATATTAATTATGCTTTCAGGTTATATTGCCATAAAAAAATTACCAATCGAACAATATCCGAATATTTCTGCTCCCTATGTTTCCATTTCAACGGGTTATCCAGGTGCTTCTGCTGAAATGCTAGAAAATAGTGTTACTCAGGTTATAGAGCAAACTTTGACTGGTATAGATAATATCAGATATATTACGGCTAGTAGTAGTTCATCCGGTAGTGTTTCGGTGGGTGTAGTGTTTGAGCCTGGGATGGATCCAGATGTGGCTCAGATTCAGGTTCAAAATAAAGTGCAAAGTGCTATTCCTCTATTACCTCAAGAGGTGCAACGACACGGAGTTAGCGTAACAAAAAGTAGCTCAGGATTTCTACTGGTTGCAGGATTTTATTCAGATAATCCATCTATTACTCAAAGCGACTTGGGCGATATATTGAATTCGCAAATACGTGATGGTGTTGCAAGAGTTAACGGTGTTGGCGATGTAATGGTGTTTGGCAATCTTAAAGCAATGCGTATTTGGCTAAATCCTCATAAATTGCATGAATTTAATCTAACAGTTGGTGATGTAAAGAATGCCTTAAAAGTACAAAATTCTGATGTGTCAGCTGGATATCTAGGAGGAGCTCCTTCTGTTGGCGGACAACAGATAAATGTGTCGATAACTAGTCAATCGATATTACATACAGTTGACGATTTTGAAAAAATTATTCTTCGGGTAAATGAGGATGGTTCCCAAGTAAGATTGAAAGATATAGCTAGAGTAGAGCTCGGATCAAGTAGTTATGATACTATAGTTAGGTACAAAAGAAAGCCAGCTGCAGGTATTGGGGTTACTCTTGCTGCTGGAGCAAATGCTTTAAAAACAGCAGATGATGTAAAAGAAAAAATTGGTGAATTAGTACAATTTCTACCTAAAGATATCAAACTACTATACCCATATGACAATACTCCGTTCATTATACTTGCAATCAAAGATGTTGTTTTGACCTTGGTTGAAGCAGCTTTTCTTGTATTTCTTGTGATGTTTTTATTCTTACAAAATTTTAGAGCAACTATTATTCCTACAATTGCCGTACCTGTTGTTCTGCTTGGTACATTTGCAATGTTATATATATTTGGTTTTACCATCAATGTTTTGACTATGTTTGCGATGGTTCTTGCTATTGGATTATTGGTAGATGATGCGATAGTTGTTGTTGAAAATGTTGAACGTGTTATGCATGAAGAGGGGCTTTCAGCCAAAGAAGCTACTATCAAGTCAATGAGACAAATAACAGGGGCTCTTGTTGGTATCGCCATGGTTTTATCTGCAGTGTTTATTCCGATGATGTTTTTTGGGGGAACAGCAGGTGAAATTTATAAACAATTTTCATTCACAATTGTTTGTGCAATGGGATTTTCGATTTTAGTTGCATTAACACTCTCTTCTTCATTATGCGCTCATATTTTGCGTCATCACAAAAAAGAGTGGGCTTTTTTTGAAAAATTTAATCAATATTTTGATCTGGTTAGATCCAAATTTTTAAAAATCTCGCAAGCTATTATGCATAACAGTAAGAAATATATATTTATATATATTTGCCTTGTTGGTGCGATTGTAGCTCTCTTTCAAAATATTCCTAAATCGTTCCTGCCAGATGAAGATAAAGGTGTTATGTTAATGATGATGAGCACTCCACCAGGATCCACGCTCGAAAGAACTTTGGATAAAGTAAAACAAGTAGAAGATTATTTTATCAATAATGAACAAAATACCATAGAACATATCTTTACAGTTATTGGCAGAAGTTTTTCTGGCGTGGCCCAAAACGTAGCCTTAGGATTTGTTGGTCTTAGAGACTGGCAAGATAGATCTAGTAAAGATCAATCAGTTTTCCAGTTAGCAAATAGATCTATGGGAGCTTTGCGTCAAATTAAAGATGCATCAGCCTTTGCATTTTTCCCCCCTCCAATACCAGAATTAGGGAATTCATCTGGTTTTGATTTACAATTAGTTGACATAAACGGTATTGGTCATAAAAAACTCATGGAAGCTAAAAATCAGTTTTTGGCAGCTGCATCAAAAAACCCAAAATTAGTAGGAGTTAGGCCAAATGGACTTTCTGATGTGCCGCAGTTCAAAATAATTATTGATCATGAAAAAGCAGCTGCTCTGGGTTTAAAAATTTCTGATATTAATGACACACTTCAAACTGCATGGGGATCAGAATTCGTGAATCATTTTATTGACCGTGGAAAAATAAAAAGTGTTTATATTCAATCAGACGCTAAATATCGCATGATGCCAAACGATATCAAGAATTGGCATATCAGAAATGATAAAAATAAAATGGTGCCGCTTGACAGTGTCGCTACATTCAAATGGACTTACGGCTCTCCGAAGCTAGAGAGGTTTAACGGTCGCCAAACTGTTAATATTAATGGTTCTGCTGCCCCAGGTGTTAGTACTGGCGAAAGTATGAAAGAGATAGAGGAGATTGTTAAGTCGTTGCCATTAAAAGTTGGCTATGAATGGTCTGGTTTATCTTATGAAGAAAAGCTAAGTGCAAGTCAAACAAGTACATTATATATTATGTCTGTTTTGGCGATCTTTTTATGTCTAGCTGCATTATATGAAAGTTGGACTGTGCCATTTTCGGTAATGTTGGCTGTGCCACTTGGAGTGATAGGAATTGTGCTTGCAGCACTGATTTTTAAATTAAATAACGATGTTTATTTTCAAATTGCTCTACTGACGACAATCGGGCTTACTGCTAAAAATTGTATACTGATTGTGGAATTTGCTAAGAATTTACATAAGGATGGTATGGAGATGGAAAAAGCTATTTTAATAGCTGCAAGGCTAAGATTCAGACCGATAATCATGACATCTATGGCTTTTGTATTAGGGGTTTTGCCTTTAGCATGTGCATCTGGTATAGGCTCAGGCAGTCAAAGAGCTATAGGAATTAATGTGATTGGAGGAATGCTTTCAGCAACTTTCATTGCAATTTTGTTTATTCCTATGTTTTACCTCATAGTCAGTAAAAGCAAAAAATAAATTTGAGTGTAAATCTGATTGGTAGCTATTTTTGTGTTGTCGATGATGGGAGTGTGCTCCTTTTCTATAAAGAATTGCTCTACTTAAGTCGAGTTGAGAAGTATAACTTCAATAAAAATATATTATTTGGTTCTTCAATAATATATATGTATGGTAAAAGACATACATGAATATGAGGTGGTTATGTCCAAAGACGGATCATGTTTTTGTGAAGAAAAGCATGGGCTAGCCTATTTCCCATATGGGGTGATATTAGAAGATAGGCACCAACTCTCCTCTATTCTTGAGAGGGAGGATGTTAAGCTATTTGCTAATAAGATTACTTTCAACACCACTTTGGAATGGAATTCATCGCATGATTTTATTTTATTTAGTGAGGAAAATGTAATATTTGGAAGTAAAGCCAATATTATCAGTAATGGCGAAGGATCGTTAATTGTTAAAGCAGGGTTTGGTGAAGACGGTTCTACAGAGGGAAAGATTATTTTTGATGAGGGTGCAAGAATAAGACTTAATGGAAGAGGGGAATGCATATTACAATATAATCCTGAAGCTGGTACAGATAATTCTCACAAATATACACACCCAATGGGTTATTTTACTCAGGTTTTTCCTCCATTAGCAGTTAAGGCGTATATGATGGTAAATAATATATATGACCTTCAAAATATTCGAGTGTTTCTTAATGGGAATTATGCTCTCAGTAGAGACATTGATGCGTCTATAACGGTAAACTGGAATGAAGGTAAAGGGTTTTTACCTCTTGCCTACCTAGAAGAGAAAATGCCTTTTACTGGTAATTTTGATGGTAATAATTTTTCAATAAACAACTTGTTTGTATCTAGAAGTAATGAACACATGGTTGGTTTATTCGCTTATGTTATTGGAGCTCCTAATTCGTATCAAATGATATCTAATATTTTGCTAAATAATGCATCAATAAGAGGGGATCATTATGTTGGAGGGATAGTTGGTGCTGGAGAATATTTTAGTTTGAGTAATGTTCGCATTAAAGATTCAAACATAACTGGCAGAGCAGTAGTTGGTGGTTTAGGCGGTAGCATAAGGAAAATATCAATTGCTAAAGTTGGCGTAGACAATGTGACTGTAGATTCTGAGGAGTTCGGAGGGAGGTTTTTTGGAGCAATCGAAGGTACGGATTTGAATGAATTATGTTCTCAATGTTCCGACGAGGCAGAGGAGGTATGTCTTGGTATATCAATAAACGGAGAATATGAGTGATAGTAGATGTTGAGGGGAATTTGCATAGTTTATAGCTAAAAGTGACTGACTATAATGGGTAGCAGGATTGTTGAATTTTGCCACCTGGTGCCGATGAAGGGACTCGAACCCCCGACCTACTATTTACGAAACAGTTGCTCTACCAACTGAGCTACATCGGCGTTATATGGATAATAAAATAGTTTCAACTAATCTTTCAACATCTATTTCAGCAATTTTATGTTGGTGTTCTTGAGTTGAATGATCAATAAATTGATCATTGAAGAAAATATTTTTAATTTTTGCTGTGCAATTCTTTTTCAATAATAAATTATTTACCTGGGCAGAGAAGCCGCCAATAGAACCTTCTTCTAAAGTAACAATAAGCTCGTGATTATTTGCTAGTTCAAGAATTAGTTTTTCATCTAGAGGTTTGGCAAATCTGGCATCTGCTATTGTGCAGTCAATATTATGAGACTCGTTTAGAACTTGGTTTGCTTGTCTTGCATAATCTAATCTTGCGCCAAAAGATATAATTGCAATTTTTTTGCCTTTATTAATAATTCTTCCTTGGCCGATTTTTAATATAGTAGGCTTTGAATCTAGTTTAACACCCTGAGCCTCACCTCGAGGAAACCTAAATGCTATTGGACCTTCATTGTAATGAAGAGCTGTTGCAACCATATTACGTAATTCGTTTTCATCACTAGGTGCCATTACCACGAAATTTGGCAAAATAGATAAATATGCTATATCAAAAGAGCCAGCATGAGTTGCGCCGTCAGCGCCAACAACCCCAGCTCTATCAATTGCAAATTTAACCGGAAGTTTTTGAATTGCTATGTCATGGATTATTTGGTCATAAGCCCTTTGTAGGAAGGTAGAATAAATGGCTACAAAAGGTTTTTTTCCTGCGCAAGCTAATCCCCCGGCAAAAGTAACAGCATGTTGCTCAGCTATGCCGACATCAAAGAAGCGTTCTGGAAATTTTTTATGGAAATCCTTTAAACCAGTACCAGATTCCATCGCTGCTGTGATTGCTAAAAGATCACTATCTTTTTCTGCTAGTTCACATAAAGTTTTGCCAAAAATTTCTGTATAGGTTGGTATAGGCGAAGACTTTTTATTTTGCTTTTTAGTTACGGCACAAAATTTACCAACTGCGTGATATTTTTCTTCTAATCCTTTGTCGGACTCAAATCCTTTTCCTTTCTCGGTTATAACATGCACGAGAACAGGCTTTTTATTGGCATTATCTTGTTTTATATTTTGAAAAATCTCTATTAAATCTTCTATATTATGTCCGTCTATCGGTCCTATATAATAAAAACCCAACCCTTCAAAAACATTTGCCTCAGGATTTTGTAATTTTAGGTCTTGTTCAATAGTTTTTAGAGTTTTCCCTATAAAGTTTGAGCCTGGTATTTTTTTTAGAGTTGATTTTATCGAGTTGCGAATATTTATATATCCTTTAGAGGAAACTATTTTTGCTAAATATTTGCTAAATGCTCCAACTGCGGGAGAGATGGACATTTTGTTATCATTTAATATTACTATTAATCTATTATTCATGCCTCCAGCATTATTCAGTGCCTCAAAGGCCATACCTGCGCTCATGGCTCCATCACCAATTACTGAGATAACTCTGCTTTTGCAATTATTTAAGTTGTTAGCGATCTCGAAGCCAAGTCCAGCCGATATAGAAGTGGAACTATGGCCAGCACCAAACGGATCAAAATCACTCTCTGATCTTTTGGTAAAGCCAGAGGCGCCGCCTTCTTGGCGTAGATTTTGCATTTGCTCGCGTCTTCCAGTTATGAGTTTATGTGGGTATGATTGGTGTCCGACATCCCATATGATTTTATCTTGAGGAGTTTCGAAGACGTAATGCAGAGCTATAGTTAACTCAACTACTCCTAAATTTGCTCCCAGATGTCCACCATTTTTTGAGACAACTTTTACTGTTTCTCCATAGACTTCTTTACAAAGATCTAAAAGTTGTTCAGAATTAAAGTGTCTGAAATCGGCAGGTGTAGTTATTTTGTCTAAAAGCACAATAAATTAAGTAAATATTAAACTTTTTATTTTATATAATTTCTGCATAAGGTAGCATTTTTGTTTTAAAAAACAAGATAAAAGAGGGATAAATGGGGCAAGATACAGGGCAAGTTTCAATGGATCCACTATTTGTGGGTTTAACTAGGCCACCTATGTTTCTAGGGGTGAGTTTTAAATTCGCCGTATTAAATGGTTTCGTTAGCTTGATCGCTTATATCAATAGCCCTAGCATCAAAGTGATTTTCATCGCATTTGTGGTTCACATGATAGCTTATGTTATTTGTTTTAAAGAGCCCTTATTCCTGGAATTATATTTAAAAAAGGGAGAGAAAACCACAAGATGCGTGAATAAGAGCTATCATGGTGCTAACTCATACGATTTATTCTAATGCTACAAGATATACTAAAATTAAAATATCAAAAAACATGTTCTCCTAAGGACAAATATGCGAAGAAGGAATTTTCGACCGCAAATTTTATTCCTTTTGTTTGTCACTGGAACAGAGATACAATATATACGAAAGATGAAGAGCTTGTTCAGGTTATCAGGGTTTCTGGATTTTCGTTTGAAACAGCTGATGATGACGACCTTGATATTAAAAAGAACTTAAGAAACACACTTTATAAGGGTTTGTCTTCAGGTGGTATATTACTTTATTTTCATACCATAAGAAGAAAGCACAATATCTCAGAAGATAGTGGTTTATTTGAGAATAGTTTTAGTGGCGATAACCCACGTACTTTCACAGAATATGTTGAGATGGAGTGGCGAAAAAAGCAAGCCAAGCATGAAGCATATATAAATGAACTTTATATTACCGTTGTAAAAAGGCCTGATAAAGGTGGTGCAGCTATCTTTGAATATCTGATTAAAAAATTCCAACAATCAACTGATAAGAGCAACTGGGAATCTCAGATGAAGGACCTTTTCGATGAATTGGAAGAGATTACCGGAAGAATAATTGCCACTTTTTCCGATTATAATGCAAGATTACTATCTACGTATAGCGATTCAAATGGTTCTTACTCTGAAATATTGGAGTTTTTTGGAAAGATAGTAAATTGTGGATTTACAAGTAAATATACAACACCTTCTGGTGATATTAATCACTATCTGCCAACCCATAGATTATATTTTGGTAACAAATCTATAGAAGTAAAGGGGCCTGGAGGTAAAAAATACGCTGGCCTTATTAGCATAAAAGAATATGGACCAAATACTTCTGCAGGAATGTTTGATGGATTTCTTCATATGCCATTTGAGATGATTATTTCACAATCATTTTCTTTCACGAACAGGCAGGTTGCTATTAGTAAAATGCAGTTGCAGCAAAATAGGATGATTCAGGCTGAAGATAAGGCTGTTTCTCAGGTTGTAGAAATATCTCGAGCGTTAGATATGGCTATGAGTGGTAAGATTGGTTTTGGTAATCATCACATGACAATTTTGGTAATTGAAAACACGCCAAAAGAACTTGAGTTGTCACTAAACCAGGCGCTTGTAGAATTAAGTAATACTGGTATTCAGCCTATCCGGGAGAAGGTGAATTTAGAGCCGGCATATTGGGGGCAGATACCATGTAATGATGACTTCATTGTAAGAAAATCCATTGTTAATACATTGAATCTTGCTTCGTTTGTTTCGTTGCATAATTACCCTACTGGTAAGGCGAAAGGAAATCACTGGGGTGATGCGGTTACAGTTTTAGATACTACATCGGGCACCCCTTATTATTTCAATTTCCACCTGCGAGATGTTGGGCATTCAACGATCATAGGGCCAACTGGTGCTGGTAAAACTGTTCTGATGAATTTCTTATGTGCTCAATCCCAAAAATATAACTGTAGGATGTTCTTTTTTGATAAAGATAGAGGTGCTGAAATTTTCATTAGAGCCATAAATGGGATATATACGGTTATTGATCCGGGTAAAAAATGTGGATTTAATCCTTTCAAATTAGATGATACATCTGAGAATAGAACCTTCCTGCTTGAATGGTTGAAATTACTTGTAACAGTAAATGGAGAAAAATTAACTGCATCTGATATCAAATTGCTTAGTGAAGCTATCGATGGTAACTACAAACTTAGATATGAAGATCGTAAATTAAGGAATGTTGTGCCATTCCTCGGTATGGATAGCGAAGGTAGTTTAGCTGGAAGAATAGCAATGTGGCATTCAAAAGGGTCACATGCTAGCGTATTTGATAATGACGAAGATGTGCTTGATTTCAATAGGGCTAATATTTTTGGCTTCGAAATGGCAGAGTTATTGAAAGATCCCATGTCATTAAGCCCTGTTTTGTTATATTTATTTCACAAAATAAATCTTTCTTTGGACGGTACCCCTACAATGATTGTTTTGGATGAGGCTTGGGCGTTGATAGATAATAAAGTCTTTGCTCCTAAAATTAAGGATTGGCTAAAAGTACTTAGAAAATTAAATGCGATGGTCATTTTTGCCACGCAAAGTGTTGAAGATGCCAGTAAGAGTAGCATTAGTGATACATTAATCCAACAGACTGCAACACAAATATTTTTACCAAATTTAAAGGCTACCGATGTATATAAAACAGCATTTATGCTAAGCCAGAGGGAATATGCGCTTATTAAGACTACAGATCCAAGTAGTAGATTCTTCTTGGTGAAGCAGGGAACAGATGCCGTTGTAGCAAAACTTGATTTATATGGTATGGATAATATTATTAATGTGCTTTCAGGGCGCACAGAGACAGTTTTGATGCTATATGACATTATGAAAGAATATAGCAGCGATCCAAAAGAATGGCTGCCAATCTTCTTCAAAAAATGTAGAGAATTAAAAAAATAACAAAGTTAAGTGCTAAATGTTTTTAAATAAAAAGATGTTGGAGTTAGGTTTTGCCAGAAAGTTTTTATGCTTAATGGTATTTCTCTTTTTATCTTGTGTTATGAAAACAGTATTGGCAGATCTATGCACTTCTGTTCAAACTAACTGCGGCAAACCTCCTGGGTGTAGCATTGGAACCAATATGAGTGACGTGACTGTAAATGGTCCAATTTCGAGTACGATGCTTAATTATTATTTTGCATCGAATAGTAATAGATTTTCCACCTATGATCCTAATGACTTAAAAACAAGTGCTGTTTATATAAAATGTACGGGTGATTATAATGACTGTACTGCAGCGATTCCTGGCTCATATCAGTATACGACCGATATAAATGAGGCAACTTTGAATCAAAGTAGTAATAATGCTGGGGCATGTTGCCCACTGACTTTGTGCGATATACCTGATGGGGTCATCAAAGGTTATATTGATTACTCTGACGGTTCGGTTCCTAAGGACTATTTCACATTAACTCCAAATGATACTTCGGCAGACATAACGATGCCAAATAGTGGATTAAAGTTAAGGATGGTCGTAATGCAAGGAAAAACTTGTGTGGCTGCTCTACTGCCAGCTGGGTATTATTATTTTGCTTGTAAAATTTTTAGCGCAACCAGTACTACACCTTCAACTAATCCTGCTTGTGCAATCAATTCAGCTTGTAGTGTAAAAGGACAAAATCATTCATTATTTTTCCTATCCTTTACTGGTAGAATGGTCGAGTGTGTTAAAGGAGCGATTGAGGTGATTTTTAATGGTGCTCAAAGCTCGTGCCCATCATCAAATAATTTTTCACTGCTAAATAGCTTGCAACAAAATTTAAGGCCGGCAGTTATGGCAGCCTTGATTTTGTACACCATTATCTTTGGCATAAATTTGGCCTTAGGTGACCATCTTGTTCAGAAAGGACAAGTGTTTGGATTTATGATAAAAATCATTCTAGTCCTCTACTTTTCTGTTGGTATAAAAACTGAAGAGGGGAATTATGAGAGCGGTATTAACCAGTATGTATTTAATGGTTTTTACTCCGTTATGTCATCGATGAGTAACTTTGTGTTAGGTAGCGCAGGGGGAGAATTATGTAATTTCTCCCAAATAATCAAAAAATATGATAATCCATATTATGATGTAGCCACAGGTAAAGATTACTCATATTTAGCTGTCTGGGATTCACTAGATTGCAGATTAGCGTATTATACTGGTTTGGTCAGCATTGCTCAAATTATAGAAAATAATAGTGGGAAATATGATTGGGATACATTTACGAGCGCGTTATCTAATAGTTCATTATTATATTTGTTTGCACTTTCTATAATGGCATTTCAGATATTATTTGCGATTATGACGGGTATATTTTTCTCATTTTTACTCTCTATAGCGGTATATTTTGTAAAATTATTCATAATGGCAATGGTTGCGCTTGCAGTTATGTCATATTTAGCGGTTATATTTGTTCCGTTTGCTTTATTCGAGCAGACGAAGCCATATTTTGAATCATGGCTAAGCAATATGATATCGTTCAGCTTACAGCCAGTAGTAGTCACGGCATTTATGGCAATCTTAATGGGAATATTTAACGATATAATTTTTAACGGTTGTCAAGAATTACTCGATTCAAGTGGTGCAATAATAACTTCCTCTTGTTGGCAGGAAGCAAATATAAAATTTTCAATTTGGGAAACTAATTTTAATACTTATTGGTGGACATTTAATAAACAAAATTGCAGTACACAATGCCAAAAATCTTTTGGTTATGTACTTTATAATCCACCCAGCCCATATGTGGAAAGATTTGATGCATTATTTTTTAGTTGGAACCAGTTATCAAGTTCAGCGGTTGATACTTTATTACCAGCTTTACTAAAAACTGTGCTTTATTGTTTTATTTTCTACTTCTTTGCCCAGAAAATAAGTGATTTCGCAGCGCAAATCACTAATGGAATTGGTATTAATGCTGGAAGTCCTATGGAGCTATTCGATAAAGTAATGAAAGCTGCAAAGGAAATGGCTACTACTAAATCCGCTCCTACTGGTACTGCAAAGGATGAAGCTAAAGATCAAACGGGCCTGGATGACAAGAAGCAGAGACCGACCGGACCATCTGGCCAAGGTGGAGGCAAGGGAGGACAATCTCCTGGTGCAGGCGGTGGTGCAGCTGGAGGAGGTACCACTGGTGGACCATCTGGTGGCGGAGGAGGAGCCGGTTAAAATGCAAATAAACAAAATCTTCCTTATATTGCTAATGTTGTTTCTAACTGCGTGTGGGAGCGGTTGTTATGTTGACGATATGACAGCATTAAAGGTTGGTACGCCATATTATTCATCCTCTCAATCTTTCTCAGTAGCCGCCAATGGAAATTATGCCACCGGTAAAAATGCTGCATATGGTCAATGGCTGCCAACGGGTGTGCAAATCGATCAATCCATTAAAACCTCTATAAATGTAAAGGTTTCAGGGGAAGTTAGTATGTGTAACGGTAGATCAAGTTCCTTATATGGTACTAAATCGAATGTTGTAAGCGATAATTGTACTATATGTTCGAATTATTCTTCTGCTGCTGCATCTTCTTCCGGGGATTCTGTTGTCACTCCTCCTGAAGTTTGTGCAAGCGGCTGCGGTGCCATGACAGGAGGTACTTGCCTTACTTATTGTAATGAATATCCTGGTGGCACTTGTCCTTATGGACAAAGTGCTAAACTCCCCGAATATTGTGACGGCAATTGTGTAAAAGGATCAAAATATTTTATCCCTGGCAATCAACAACAACCTACAATACTTACATATAATGTGCTTCCCAATGATAAGGTGACGCTTTTTGTTGATGCTCCCAATTTATGTGGTAGTCTTTCTGAGTTAAACAGTGGTGTCGATAGCTCATATCCTGACGCAAATAGATATTCGAGAGCTAGCCCTACTGCTGGTTATCCTGAAACAATCGTATGTAATGCTAATTCGGATACATTATCTGCTGATGTTACTGCTGGACTATGTGAGCCAACACAAAATAATGATGTGCCCATTGCTGCTGGTGACAAACTATGCTGGATAACAACAGGTACTGGATTGGGCATAACATTAGATGGAAATGCTTGTTTAACTACAACACAAAATCAGAATGTATGTTTTGCTATTAGTGATACTTCTGTGGTTATGAGTAATGATCCACTTTATTCAGCAAACAGTACTAATAATAATACGGCTGTTCAGTTTAATCAAATGGGAGGAAGTCCTGGGAATCAATATAATGCCAATGATCCCTCATCTTCACCTTATACATGTCAGTCGGTTACAAGGGTAATATATAATAGCACAAATTCTACCATTAATACTATAGCTGCAAATGTGATGGATACTAATGAAAATTATAGTGATAATCATGGTGGTTATACTGTGTATGTTAAGCATGAGTCATGTAGAAGTGTAAATGGATTGGGTCATGGGAGTGATAAAGCTGGTGCTTTACAATTAGGTTTATTCCCAGATGATTGTGTTCCAAATGTTTCTCCGGGCAAATCTACCCCTCCTCAATGCTCTAATCCAGTGGTGATAACCTTAGGGGGAAATTATCAAGTGAACAACTGTAATCATACAGATACTCCATGTACAGCACAAAATGTTTTTTGTCCGGCTTGGCCAGATTGTAGTGAAACAGATGGTTATACATATTACTCTCTAGATTTGGATAAAGATTTTCATGGCATGAATGGTACTTTGTGGGCAAAAGTCATACCGCCTTCATCTGGATATAATGTCGATAATGCAACGGGCACTTTGGATGTAGCTGTTGGTTATGGTACAGATCAGGAAGGTGGATCTAAGTTGGTCGCAGACATAATGACCTACTTCACTTATTGGATCTACTCTTCATTGAAGCAGCAATTTACAAATATTATTTGTACGGGTGATATTGGTTCATGTCAGTGCGATCCAAGCGTAAGCGATTGCTCAATGACATATATTGGTTATATAAGAGCCTTGTTGGTGTTATACATATCTCTTTATGGAATAATGTTTATCATGGGAATGGTTCAGATCTCACAGGGAGATTTGGTAGTCAGAATTTTCAAAATAGGCTTGATCGTTGCATTGACACAACCTGATGCGTGGACATTTTTTTATGATAACTTTTTTGCGTTATTTTTAGATGGAGGGGCAACATTAATAAATATGGCAATGAATAATGCTTTCGTGGCAGAAGTTAAATGTAATTGTATTCCAACAGCAAGTGTTACTGGTGCACCTTCAGTTGTTGGCATGAACGGCGATACATGCCCTGCAAATTATATTAAAAATCCTTTCTGCTTTATCGATTACGGATTTAGGGTGCTATTCTTAAATCCTATGATCTGGAAAAAACTAGCTACATATTTATTTTTAGGTCCTCTTACCTTCATTATTTTCTGGTTCATGTTATACGGAATCGTTTTATATGCGCTAGCTATTTTCGACGCGATCATAAAATATATGATGTCTGTAATAGGTATTGCAATATTACTACTTTTAGCTCCTATTTTTATTCCTTGTGTCTTATTTAGCCGAACGAGTAGTTTATTTGAAAATTGGCTTAAATATCTGATAAATTATACGTTGGCTCCAGTTTTCTTAATTATTGGGCTCAATATTATTACAATGATAATGTATTTATGTATTGAGCAGGCGCTTAATTTTTCCGTATGTTGGGATTGTGCATTTAATATCCAACTTCCGGAATATCTTGCCAAATTAGCTGCTGGAAGTGATAAAGCAACTATTTGCCTTAAGTGGTTCGTGCCATTTGGGTATGGTCCAAACGGAGCTGGCTCCTCACTAGAAGCGCTAGGATTAAAAGTGACATATTTTATATTTTTCGTCATTTTACTTAATCTCCTCAAGAATTTTGGCAGTTATGTTGAAAATATCGTGCAAAGAATCTCAGGTCTAAGGTTGCAACAATTTGTGACAGGAACAGGTAATTCTGGAAGGGGAGGAGGAATGTTAGGTGCGTTGAAAGGTGCCGGTGCTACCTTGATAGGACAAGATGAACAAAGCAAGGCTCGGAGGGCGGCTAGAGCTGACGCTAGATTGAATGCCAGATCGAGTGATGCAGAAGTTGATATGGATGATGCTAAAGTCAACGCAACGAAATCTAGGCGTTCGACATCTGAACTTAAGCCTGAAGCAAATACATCTAGCAAGCTAGTAGGAAAAGTTGATGAAGAAGCAGCAACTCCAGTAGTGGCTGCATCAGAAGGAGGAGGGGATTCAGATAGTGATAGTGAAGAAGATGCAAAGGCAACAGCACCAAGAGTAGGTGTGGATCCTACCAGCACTGGAGGAGATAAAGAATGACAAGGTTGATAAAATTAATCATATTATCTCTTTCTCTGTTAACACTTAATGGCTGCATTACCTATGCTGGTGATACTCCACAGGCGATGGCACCACTGACTAACACCATCGCAGGAGATCCAAATTTATATAATCAAGAATATTCATTGGTTGGTACGAATTATATATATTCAGGTGATGCTAGTTGGGTAAAAATAGGTTCATTTTCTTCTACAACACCAACTAATTATAAGATTGAGATTGCACCCTCTGGCCCAACAGATAGTAGTAGTACGAGTGTCCTGGTTAATAGTCAAAAAGGTGTTTCCCAAAATAATGTACTAAATTTATGTTATTCATATCTTAGCCCTAGTTCTACTAACTTACAGAATTTCTCGATTCCTAATATGTTAGGGACTAATACTAGTACAAATAATAATTGTGCACATGGCGTTAATCCATACTCTAACACAAATGATTGTGTGGGTTATATTAATTTTATCGATCAAGCGGGGGGGCAGACAAGTGGGTCAACAGAATCAATTTACCCAGGATCTAAATTATATGTTGTGCTTGAAACTGGGTCACAAGATATAGGGGGCGGAGGAACTGCGGCATATCAAAATAATATAATAGCTAATAATTGTCCGGCAAATAATGGGAAATTATTACAGCCTCCTGGTTGTTCAGATGAGAGATGTTCAACATGTTACGAAGGGCTGTCTTATAACAATAATTGTATTGCTCAGGTGCTTTCTCCTTGGTTATTAAATATAAACTCAACTAATGGTAGAGGTTATGATTGCTCACTGAATTGCCCTTGTAACTCAGCATATGAAGGGGGGCAAATTTCACAAGATTTTGTCAATGGGCAATGTTTATTTGGAAACGGCATGGGTTACACATTTGGATATGGAAATAATATAGCAAATTTGCATAGCGGTGCTAATATGTTTAGCAATTCCCTTGATCCGCGAACATTGATTTTTCAGAATTCAGAAGTTATAGATTTGCCAGCTTGTATTGGTGGTGAAACTAGTAATTGTACATTAAACTTTTCTTTGGTTGGTAGTGGTACAAATTCGTATACGAATAACGACATGGTGCCAAATGGCGTTAATGATTGGGAAATACTTTCATCACCTAGTAACACATCTCTCTACCAATGGCAGAAATCGTTGTTTATGCAAGAACAATATTCCAATGCAACAACACTTTATTCTTTAGGCGTGAATAGTAGTGGTAGTTCTTGTTCTGAGCAGGTAAATGAACCAGTGTACAATACGTACATATTTGCTGAAAAAACAGGGTGTTATGCAATTGGTGGCATGCCATTAAATGCCACAGATCAACAAGCTGGCAATGGTAAATTGGAGTATTTATTTGTTTCATCAGGTTCGACTCCAGATGCAACATCGCCTGGGCAAGGCACAATAGATGGAATGGATCAGCCGGGTTATTTCATGAATAAAACTGGTGTTTCAAGGAGCGCACAAGATTTGTATGTAAGAATTAGAGATAATAACTCTAGGTCAGATAATTATGGATATTATCAAGTAAATTTTTATAAAATGAACCCAGTAAAATATGGTTTTTTAGGGGAAATAATATCTTATGTGGCTGACCCAGTGCAAACTCAGGTTTTCACCGTTTCTTCTCAATTTTTTGGTAACGTAGCAAATAGCCCTACATTTCTAACAGTCATAAATGCAATGCTCACTTTGTATATAGCATTATTTGGGGTTAGTTTTTTAATGGGTAACACAAAAATTACTCAGAGAGATTTAGTTGCTAAAATATTTAAAATAGGGGTGGTTTTGGTGTTTATGAATAATGAAACCTCTACAGCTTTCTTTTATCAATATCTTTTAGGTATGTTTTGGAATGGTATGACGGACCTAGTATCATACGTCACAGGAACTGATTATATAGTTTCTAATGGTCAACATCAGCTGAATTATCAAGCTATCTTTTCTTTTAGTGATTCTGTAATAGCGGCTTTATTCAATTCCAAGTTCTTAACGGTATTGTTTATGCTTCTTTTATGGATACCAGTTGGATGGATAATACTAATTTTGATGATTAAAGGTGTTTTAATATATCTAAAGGCGCTTATTGTTGCTACGGTTTCTTATTTGATAGCATTAACAGCGATTGGTTTATTTATCGGTATGGCGCCGATATTCATAGTTCTTGTGTTATTCGATCAAACCAGACAAATATTTAATAATTGGATACAGGTAATGACATCTTTTGTTTTCCAACCAGTTATAATGTTTGCGTCAATAGCCGTAATTAATCAGCTGATGAAAAATATAATATATGATTTTACTACTTTGTCGGTAACGTTAACAAAAATTTTCACAATATCTCTGCCTTTGGGTGGGAGTATCAGAATTGATTTGATTGATATCTATTGGTGGATACCTGTATACAGCCTAATGACATTATTAGTGTTGATTGTTACATTTAATATTTTCTGTGAAATTTTAAAACAAACACCTGAATTTGCTAGTAACTTGTCAAGAGGCTTATTCAAAACTGGTGCAGGAGGATCTGCAGGGGCAGTTGGTGGGCTAGCCAGTGGCATGGTCGATAATAATCCTGCATTCCAGGCTTTGGGTATTGATAAAAATACTCAAGACAAGTTTGCAAAAGAGGATAAACAGAGTGAGGGTACCAAAGCAGCGAGAAAAGACGGTAGTAGTCAGGGACAACAAGATGTAGCTAAGAAGCAGGGAGGCAGCAGTGAGTCATCCAAACCGAGGCAGTCATCAACAAAAGGGAAAGCGTAAATTTATAAAAAATATTGGTATTAACTAACTTATTAACAAAGAAATTGTCGAAAAAGAGGATTTACCTCTAATATATTATATATGAACATAACAAGATTGATTTTAGTTTTATTGTTTGCAGTTTTGGTGCAAGGGTGTCAACCAAACTATACTTGTTATGATGCTGAAAATTGGGGGAGTCCTGTAATTACTATAAACTCAAATCCTCAGTCTACATACAAAAAAGAGGGTGATTTTCAATTAGCAAACTGGACTAAATCTGGTTACTACCTGAATGGTAAACAAATATATTTTCTAGTAAAAACAAGCTATGGCTATATAAATGCCATGGAGGGTGGAACTAGCCAGGCAGCTTATTTTACTAACATCCAAAATTATGAGAATGCCGAATATAATTATGGTTGGTCATTCATGTATGGAGGATATGCTGGTAATACACTTAATCAAATTATGGCAACTTCAGGTATGTGTAGCTTTTGTGACACAGACAGTAACGCAGAAATATGCGCAAATTACAGCAGTGGAAATCAGGCGGCTTGTACCAAATGTGGTAATGTGGGTGTGAGTGAGAATGTATGTGCGAATAATACTTGCACAACCACGTTAGATGATGAGCTGCCAGTAACTAATGCTCCATGCTTTTTAACCAACGGGCTAGGTGCATATGTGGCTTTTTCTGCAGGACCTAGCACAGATCCAAATGCTACTGGTGGACTAGTCGGCAAACCTTTACATCTTGGTATGACCGATATATCAAGCTCTAACTTTTATTATGCAGGACAGAAAACAAGCGGAATAGTTTCATCGCCTCCGTCTGAGTGTACAGATGGCCAGATGTGCGGAGTAAATTTCAAAATGTTAGATAGATATTACACAGATAATTACGGGGCAGTGCAAGTTTTAATGTTATCTGGGGTTGTTTCATCAAATCCTGGAATAATAACCAAAATAGTAGCTTATATTCAATCAAGCCTATGTTGGGCTAAAGAAGAGATGTTTACAAACCTAACCGGTGAGTCAGAGTTCCAGGGCTATATCAGAGCTATTTTAGTTTTATATGTTATCATATACGCGATTTCATTCCTGCTTGGGATAGTTCAAGTTACGCAAAAAGATTTAATGATAAGAATCTTAAAGATAGCAATTATCATTCAGCTAATTTCCCCTTCTTCTTGGGAGTTTTTTGGAAATAACTTTTTCATGTTTTTTACACAAGGTATTGGAGAAATAACAGGAATGTTATTTGGAGGTGGGCAAGAATCTGTGGAGGTTGGTGCAGCAGGTATTACTCAGAGTGCATATAGTAGTGTTTGCCCGTGTAACATTATGAATGTATCAGGATTTGAGCAATTTGATATAGCTTTAAAGAGTTTATTTGCAGCGCCAACTCAAGCTAAGTTAAAAGCCATGATATTTGAGAATATGGCCCTTGGAACAGTGAAGTATTTAGTTATAAACGGATTGTTCTTATATTTCATATGGATTGTAATACAAAGTGTTTTTACATATATAATGTCATATTTAGGGCTGACATTGATAATTATATTAGCTCCAATTTTTATTCCATTTATGCTTTTTGAGTTTACAAAAAGCTTTTTTACTAATTGGTTGAAATTCTTGATAAGTTATTTTATCCAACCAATTATTATCCTGACATTCACCTTCTTCATGTTCCAAATCATTATGAACAACATCTATAATCTATATGGATACTCAGTTTGTGACGAAGAAATGTGGAGTATAAAATTAGGAAAGATCATTGATATTGAATTTTATTATTGGAAGGCGCAGCTTGGGGACCCTGGCGAGAAAGAAATTATACACATCCCTAATAATCATTTTCAGTGTGATAATACGACAGGATGTCTAGGTAATATTTTCCAAGCAGATTGTAACTGTATCTCGTGTCAGCCATACGAATGTACTGGTAATAGATATGTAAAATACCCATATTTGAATCCTGATGATCCGCACGATAGTGGAAGGCTAACAGATTTCGAGAACGGTGAGTTAGGGATAGAGGCGTTAGACCTTTTACTTTTATGTTTTATGATGTGGTTCATGGCCAAATTTAATGAAATCGTACCAGATATTGCTCAAGATATAGGCGGAACTCCGATGCAGATGGCATCTATGAGTGCTGCTGGAACAGCCCTTAGAGGAGGGCTTGTTGGAACGGTGGGTAATATTGCTAGTATTGGTAATGAGCTGATAAAAGCTGGTACCGGAGTTGATATTAAATCCGGGTTAGAAAAGGCAGGAAAAGCTTTAAGTGAACGGCGTGAGATGATAGGCAGAACCTATTACGGGGCAAGTAAAAAAGTCAAAGCTGTTGCTAAAGGTGCAGAAACATTATCAATAAATCTTTTAACGGGAAAACCTTTTGTGAAAGCGGGTGCAAAACTTGTGTACAAGGTAGGAACTGCGCCTGTTAGTCTTGCAGGATACGTAGCTAGTAAAGGTTTAAAAAAGGCTGGTGCAAATAAGTTGGGTGCAAGCCTTGCAAGTCACACTTCATTTGGCTCCATCGAACAAGATGGTGGCGTTGGAGCATCGGCGTCAAAGGGAACAAAAGGATTTTTCAAAGGGCTGGTTGGTAAAGGTAAGAGCCCTAGAGAAAAAGGGTATTTTTACGGCCATGCAACTACTTTCCAAGATAAGATCGGTGGAATGATTGATGTAGCATATCACGCTCCAAAAAGGGCGATGCGACAAAAAGCCCATAAATATACTTTGGGTATGGTTGGTGAAGACTACAGATCTACTGTCAAAGGAAGAGAGGCCGATGATAGGTTCTGGGCAAGAACAGCAGAGCAACACAGGGTTAATAGGGAAGGAAGGTTATCAGGTGGTAAGCTCTATGATAGTTATGTGCGTAAAGCTACAGGTGGTAGGTTGCATGGTGATACAGGTTCATCAGGAGATGTTGTTGGTGGACGAAGGACTCCGCCTACTAAGGCTAGAAGAAGGTAATGAGGTATGTCAAAAAAGAAAATATTAATCATAGATGATGAACCGTCATGTTTAACCAGCCTATCTATGCAGTTATATAATTCTGAGTTTGAATTAGTTTTATTTGATAATGGTCAGGAAGCTGTTGATTTACTTGAAAGGGGAGAAAAAATAGATCTTATTTTATTGGATCTAATGATGCCCAGAATGGACGGTTTTGAGTTTTTAGATATATTGAGGGAGAGAAAATTATTTAATAACAAGCCAGTCATTCTGCAGACCGGGTTAATCTACCAAGAGCAAATAGATAAAGCGTTAAAAAAAGGTGCCATAGATGTTCTCACTAAGCCATTTAGTAAAGAAGCCCTTATCTCCAAGATAAAAAAATACTTATAAAATTATTTTTTCTTGAAATAAGGATTGTGATTTTTTTGAAGTATAATCCTTATAGGTATATCATCTAATTCAAAGGATTTTTGCAATGAAGTAGTTAGATATTTAATATAACTTTTTGGAATATCCTCACTTATATTTGCAAATATCTTGAATGTTGGTGGCCTTGCGGCAACTTGAGTTACATATTTTAAATTGATACGTCTGCCGCTTTTAGATAAAGGAGGAGGGTGGAGCTCTGTAGCATATTCTAGCCATGCATTCAGGTCTTTCTTTGAAATTTGGCCATTCCACTTTTCGTAAAGTTTGATTGCAACATCAAGTAGATAGTTGAAATTCCTATCTTTTAAAGCAGACAAATAGATAATAGGTATATTTTTAATATTATGTATTACTTCGTGAGAATATCGATTCAGTTTTTCTCTTATATTATCAAGATTTTTGAAAATATCTGTTTTGTTATATGCAAGAATGATAGGTTTCCCTTCATTTACTGCAAGATTTGCAATTTTTAGATCTTGTTTTTGCAGTGGTTCATTGACATCATTTAGAAGAACTACAATGTTGGCCATGTTAACACTAGCTATAGTCTGGCTGTTAGAATATTGCTCAATCGAATCTTTCTCAATTTTTCTTTTGCGTCTTAGGCCCGCAGTATCAACTAGCTCAAATTCATGGTTTTTATATGTCCATTTTGTTGCGACTGAGTCACGCGTAGTGCCTGCAAAATCAGCCGTAAGTAACCTTTTTTGACCTATGATTTTATTTATCAAAGTGGATTTTCCAGTGTTTGGTTTTCCAGATACAACTAATTTGATAATATTATTTTTGGCGTTTTGGGAGCCTGGAAGAGAATCACCATTTTCTTCTTTTAAAATAGATGCTTTTTGTTCGCTTATAACTTCATATAACTCTACAAAACCCGCTTTATGTTCAGCAGATATGTGAACTATTTTTTCAAATCCCAGCTTGGCGAAATCTTCAACATTATTTCTATATCCTTTGCCATCACATTTATTTACCACCACAATAGTTGGTTTATCTAATTTTCGGATTGTTTTAGCTACTATGTTGTCTGCATCCGTGAGACCCACATGACAATCTACCGTAAACAAAAGGAGATCAGCTTGTTTGACTGAGTGAATAGTGTGTTGGTATATTTCTTTGTCGAAAACATCTTTAGGCGAATCAAATAAACCCGCGCTGTCGATTATCTGGAAATATAAATCTGCAATACGCCCTTCGGATAAAGTGATATCCCTTGTTACGCCAGGTAAGTTATGGACAATTGTCTTCTTTTTTGTAGATAATTTATTAAAAAGGGTTGATTTACCGACATTTGGTCGGCCAACGATAGCTACTTTAAGCATGATACTAATTGATTACCACTAATGTGCCGTTATTATTAAATAAATATAACAGATTATCTGCAACTATAGGCGGAGCATATATGTCTTTAGGAATGTTAAATCTATTAATTACTTTGCCTGTTTGTGTATCTATTTCAAATAATGATCCGGTCGAAGATGTTAATATTAACTTTCCATTGATCATAATTGGGCCACTATAAAATGGTGCAGCGTCTTTTTTAAGTTTTTCCTGTGTTTTTAAATCTAGAACCCATTTCACATGACCATCAAGTTTGTAAATAGCTAGTAATTGAGAGAATTTATTCACCGTAAAAATAAAATCCTCAGTATTCCATGCGTCGCTATTACCGCCTGCTGACTCGTTTTGCCATTTCACTCTGGCATTATTTCCATCAATGGCGAATAAGGTTCCCATGTAATTTCCCACATAAATAGTATCATCTGCTACTAATGGTGTCATATCAATATCATTCATATATAGGGATGTAGAATTTTGTTGGTTGTTGACTAAGCTCTTATTCCAAATCTCTACTCCTGTTTTACTATCTAACATAACAAGCTGACCCGAAGAATATGGTGCAACAACATTGTTGTTATAAATATTGGAGGTCGCTGATCCAAAGACTCCGAACTGCTCCATCGCACTAGCATGTATCCATTTTATTGTGCCGGTATAAATATCAAAACAATATAATTTATTATCAATGGTTAGTACATATGCTAACTCATCGTGGATATCCGGGCTTGATCTGGAGATGTTGCTTATTTTAGCGTTCCAAATTAAGTCGCCATTATTTGCATCAACTGCTGCAACGTTGTTAGATCCATCAGTAACAACAAGGAGATCTTTATATTTTGATATCCCCCCGCCAGCAAATTCTGTGGTCTTATATTTATTTACAAGAGGCCTACTCCATAATTTTTTATAAGAACGGTTGATGTCGAAGGCATGTAAATGATTTTTGTTATCAATAACATAAATTTTGCCTTCATCAATAACAGGGCTGTAATTGCTGCCATAGATATTATTGTTGCGATATAGTGAGTATTTTTTTTGTTTAGTAAAATTAATCCCATCTATTTTGATGTTGCTATGTTTATGTGCCAAATTAAAGTTACTATTGGTCCAAGATTTTTGAATTTCTGCTTTGGCTATAGGAATTTTTACTTCAGACAGAGATTTATCGGCAGTAGCTTTAAAATCAGATTCCATCAGGTTTATATAATCCTTTCCAATTAAGTAGGATTTTGTCTTCTTCCCACAGGATGAGATGAACGACAAAGCTAAAATAATAATAAAAATTTTGATAGAGCTGTGCTTCATAGTAATTAATTCTGTATTATATCTAAAAGTCCTATAAAATTAGAGTCATTCGAGCTCTTAGATTTTATTTTTTCAATCAGAGTTTCTCTTTCATTTGGTTCTTTTTGGCAAAGAATTTCGACAAATGAAAGGAGCTTATTAAAAGCATTGTTATTGATATGTTTTGTGATATTTAAAAAATTTTGCATTTCTTGCTGGTTATTATTATAAACTGCATTCATGCCGTATAAATATAGTGAGTAATTTGAAATAGCTTCATAATTGCTAGTTTTGTATAAATTCATCAAGATTTTTTGAGCCTCTTTATACTGATTTTTACTAGACAAAATAAGCGATAATTTAATCTCTGCTATATCAGAGAAACCTTGCGCTTTATTTGATAATAATTTCTCTAATTCTTTAACGTTATTGGTTTTGTACAGCTCGTAAAATTTTATGCTGAAATCTTTTTGTGCATTTTCAGTTTTGTTGTTGAAATACACCCAGAATGCTGTGCAAATAACAATTACAACACAGGCTCCGATAATCATTTTGCCGTATTTTTTCAGAAATTTTGATACAAATTCTTGTTTTTGAAATTCCTGAACTTCGTCTAGTAAGTCATTCATAAAAAAAATGTTTTTTTCAATATATATTATAAATCATAAAAATCAAACTTAACAGTGACCAAATTGGGATGAATAGAAAGCAGGTTTGATTCGTAAATAATTAATTGCCTCATTCCATTTATATTTAGCTGCAATATCAAAAATTATATCTTGCGAAGGTGATGAAATAATCCAATAATCATTCTTTATCTCTTCTTCAAGTTGGCCCTTTTCCCAGCCGCAATAACCGAATAATAAAAGACTTTTTTTTGGTCCTGCACCAATTTTTATTTTTTTGATAAGCTCAATGTTTGAGCTCAGGCAAATCGAATTTTTTTTCTCTATTATGTTTTCGTTGTAGTCATCGCTATGCAAAATGAACCCTTTTTCCAAATCCATCGGTCCACCGGAATATGGTGTAATATTTTTTATGGAAAAATGCTTTCTGATGCGGTCTTTTGGTTCATTAATTAATATATCTAATGGTATGTCGGCCATTGGATTATTTACAACTAGACCAATGGATCCTTTATCAGAATCATGCTTAACAATATATATAACAGTTCTAAAAAAATAAGAGTCTGGCGATGTTGCCGGAGAAGAAAGTAGAATTTTCCCCTCTAAGCTTGAATCTTCATTTATCATTTGTTGCCTGTTGTTTAATCAGTTATTCTTGCAATATGTAATGATTAAAAATACCATTTCAATAGTTTATCAGATATTTACACTAATATGAAAAAAATTCTAATTATTTTATTGTTACTAATTTACCAGCTCTCATCATATGCTAATAGCGACCTAACTGGTAATGGGCTAAGTTACTTACATTTAATATTGATTTCGCTTGCTGGTGGGTTTTTGCTCAATTTTATGCCATGTGTACTTCCTGTACTTGCGTTGAAGGTTAATTCATTGATTTCTATGTCTAGAGAAAACACCAGGTTAAGCTCTTTTTTTGTTTCCCTGGGGGTGGTTAGTGCCTTTTTAGTTATTGCTATATTCATAATATTTTTGAAGTTATCAGGTGAATATGCTGGTCTTGGAATAAATTTTCAGAACCCATATTTTATTACTGCCTTAGTCATATTGATGATGGTTTTTGCCATATATATTTCTGAAAATTATTCTCTACCTCTGCCTCAGAATTTTATTGAGAAACTAGATAAAAACTCATCTCATAAAGCATTGTTGGGTAGTTTTCTTTCTGGAATTCTAGCAACAATCCTTGCTACTCCCTGCACAGCTCCCTTGCTAGGTTCAGCTATATCTGTTGCCATATCAGGATCTGTATATAGCATTATATTGGTTTTTTTCTTTCTTGGTATTGGGATGTCGGGGCCTTTCTTGTTAGTCACAATAAATCCAAGTCTCATTAAATATATTCCAAAATCTGGGAGTTGGAATAAGTGGTTTAAGAAAATACTTGAAATATTGATATATTTATCAGTTTTATGGTTGTTATATATTTTGTCTGCTTTATTAGACAAGAACGCTGCCTTACTTTTGTTTATGATATGTATTTTATTCAAATTTTTTCTTTCAAATACAAAATTAAACAAACTAGTAAAAGCTATTTCTCTAATTACAATCATATCTTTAGCCTTTTTCCTGCCGAGCAAATATGAACAAAATGAAGTAGTTAGAGACAAAAAGATCAATAGAGTTTGGAAGGATTTTTCTTTTCAGGAAATAGATGAAGCACTTGCAGAGGATAAGATTGTGTTTATTGATATATCAGCTGATTGGTGTTTAACCTGTAAATATAATAAGTTTACGGTGCTAGATAATGAGTATGTAATGAATTATATGCAGGATCACGATATTGTGACTATACGGGGTGATTACACGAGGGAAAGTAAAGAAATCAACAAATTCCTATCTATGCATAATCATTATGCAATTCCGCTTAACGTTATTTATAGTAAAAAATATCCGAATGGGATTAAGTTAGATCCAATTTTGACCGTGTCAAAAGTTATATCAGCATTAAATAGAGCTAAATAGAAAAGGAATTCCCACAACCGCATTTGCTCGCGGCGTTCGGGTTTTTGATTTCAAAATGCGCGAAGCCAAGCGACTCGATGTAATTCACGACTGATCCCTTTAATAAATCAGCTGAGACTTGATCAATAATCAAGGTAGCTCCATCATTTTTTATGATGATATCATCACTCTCAATAGTATCTACTAACTCGTATTTATATTGGAAGCCAGAACATCCTCCACCCAAAACAGAGATGCGTAATTTTTTCCCTTTATCTTCACCTTGCTGAGTCAAAAAAGAAATTCTTTTTGCGGCACTCTCTGACAGTGAGATTTCAAAGTTTTTTTGTTCACTAGCCATCTTAATAAATATTAATTATAATAATAAATATAATGACTATATACAAAATTACAATATGCAAAAAAATCTAGCATCATTTGCGCTTGATCCGGCTAATTCTAGAGGTCGATTGTTTGAAGAAAGAGCGACATCAATAAGAAATCCGTTCCAGGAAGATTTGAATAGAATCACTAACTCTGCTTCTTTTCGTAGATTGGAATATAAAACACAGGTTTTTATTAATGATAAGGGTGATCATTATAGAACGAGATTAACTCATTCAATTGAAGTGAGCCAAATAGGCAAGGTCTTAGCAAATCATTTTAATTTGTCAGCTGATTTGACTGAGGTAATATGTTTGTCGCATGATTTGGGGCACCCTCCTTTTGGACATGCTGGTGAAGAGGCACTCGATGCTGCAATGAAGAGTAATGGTGGATTTGATCATAATGCAAATGCTTTAAGATTGGTGGTGGAAGGTGAAGAAAAATATTTTGCCTATAACGGGTTAAATCTCACTTGGGAAACCTTAGAGGGAATGGTAAAGCATAACGGACCATTGCTGGGCGAAAACTCAAAAAAAAGGCCAATTGACAAATTTATATTAGAGTTTAATGATAAGTATAATTTGCATTTGGATAAATTTGCCTCTCTGGAAGCGCAAGTGGCTGCCATCTCAGACGATATTGCATATAATGCTCATGATCTTGAGGATGGCTTAAAGGCTGGACTATTTTCTTTGGATGATATTAAGCAAAATAATTTTATGGATTTCGTTCTAAATGATGTGGAAAAAAATATCAATAATTATGAAAATAGAAGAGCTCTTCATGAAATAATTAAGAAACTTGCAGATGCCTTAATACTAGATGTAATAAGTGAGACCAAAAATAGGTTGTTAAGGCATAATATTAAATCATTCGGGGATGTACAAAATGCCCCAGAAAATTTGGTATCTTTTTCAGAGAAGACTTCTGAATTTATTTTAAAACTAAAAGAATTTTTGTTTAACAATATGTATAGGCATAGTCAGGTCAATCGCATGACATTTAAAGGAAGAAAGATTGTAAAAGATCTTTTTGAGGTGTATATGAATGATTATGGTTGTTTACCCGAGAAATGGCGAAGGAAAATTGATCAGGGGGTGGATCCAAAAAGAGTGATATGTGATTATATCTCTGGTATGACCGATAGATTTGCGATGAGAGAGCACGAGCAATTATATAATTTTTAGTGTTTTTATGGAAAACAGAAATAAATTATTGTAAGTTGATGGAATTTGAGGATATTTATGAGACAAGCTAAAGTTTTACTTATTGACGATGAAGAGGCGTGCCTGTTCTCAGTCAAACTGATGCTAGAGAGCTTGGATTTAAGTGTGATGCTTGCTCGCTCAGGAGCAGAGGCATTTGAGGTGTTGAAAAAAAATCGTTCTGAAATTTCAGTGATTTTATTGGATATGATGTTGCCTGATATCACAGGTCTTGAGATATTAAAAGAAATTTCTAGAGAACCTAGTTACGCAGAAATTCCTGTGATAATACAAACGGGAATGTCCGATGCAGATAACTCTTTGGTGGAAGTTAAAAAAATGGGAATTGCTGGTATTTTAAAAAAACCTTACAATTTAGATGAAATAGAAAAACAAGTTAGTTCAGTAATAAAGTCGTAAATTAGCCTTAGTTTTTTCAAAGGCGGTGTGAGCACCATTATGCTCTGCTATTTACATAATCTCACGTCCAGCCTTCTGTAACTACTTCCTCCCCGACCCAAGTCTGGCATGACATCTTGGTTAGGTCAACCCACTCTTCTTTTTTGCCCTTCTCGTTGCCCTTTTTCGTCATTCTCTTTACCTCTTTCATCTCTCCCGCGAAAACTGGAATCCACAGCAAAAACTGAGAAAGCGGCTAACACGTTATGAGTAACCAGTCGAGTTGGGGGTGACAACAAAAATGAAAAAGGAGGGATAACATATTTTTGACTTACAATTCCCACGAAAGTGGGAATCCACTCCTGCAGCTAATCACGTAAGATATTGCGACCTCTTCATAGATGCCCTATCAAGCCCATAACTGTCCGGTAAAAAGTTGGAGTAAGAGGCTGTAGTCCTGTACAGAGTTTAAAAAGAAGGGTATAATCCTTCAAAGAAACAACAAAACAAAGACAGGACCAAATGCATAATAGCACAAGTTTTTCCCAGATGCTTCAAGAAATCGATCGAGGTCAGTTTAAAAAGATAGTTAAGAGCTATGGAGGCGACAAAGGAGTCAGGAATTTGAGGAGCTGGGATCATTTTGCAGCAATGCTTTACGGCCAGCTAAATAAGAGCCACTCTTTATGCGAGATGGTGTCGCAGTATAATAGCTGCGGCAGCAAACTATACCACATAGGCTCAAAAAAGGTCAGTAGATCAACGATCTCAGATGCAAATAACAAGAGATTCAAATATATATCGCAAATTATTCAAATATCTTCTTGGGAAGTACGATCAGCATAGTGAGGAGAAGCTAGAGTCAGAGCGCCTTCTGACTGCGATAGATGCAACACAAATCTTCTTGCCACAAAGTATGTATAACTAAAGCCCAGGCCATCGTGGTAAGTCAATCATTAGGATCCACACATTTTATTGCATTAATGAGTCAGTTCCAAGAGAGCTCTATTTTAGCGATGCTAAAGTAAATGATATAGTGATAGCCACATCAAAGCTACAAAATCCAGAGCCCGGCATGACTTATGTGTTTGATCGAGCATATTATAATTTTAGCTGGTGGAGTAGATTAAATGAGTCTGGCAGCTACTTTGTAACAAGGCTAAAAAGAAGGATGGTAGTAAAGCCTGTGAAGAAGCTTGGAGAGAGCGACCATATAGTAAGCTTATCGAAGAGAGTGTCGCAAGGCAGAAAGAATCCCTACCAAGGAAATCTCAGGGTTGTAAGGGTCTCGGATGTGACTGGCAAATATGCTGACCTCACCACTAATGATGTTAAATCGAGCGCAGAAGAGCTTGGGAGAGTATATAGAAAGCGCTGGCAGATAGAGCTGTTTATTAAATGGATAAAACAGAATCTGAAGATCAAGAGCTTTTATGGCAGGATCATCAATGCAATCAAGGCGCAAGTATATATAGCGATGATAGGCTACCTGCTGATGAAAATACTGCACAAGCAACTGAGAATAGGTGGGAACGTACTGGAGTTCAGCAGGATAATAAGGGCTAATCTGCTAAATAGAATGCTAAATCTTAAGCAGATATTTACTCCACCAGACAAAAACAAGCGGCCTAAAAACAACCCTAATCAATTGGAGCTATATATGCTTGATTTTTTACCGGACAGTTATGGATTCGATCGGGGATGACGGTGGGAGGTTATTCTGCACTCTCCCGTGTAATGTCAGTAAATATTCAGAAATCTTCAAGAATTGTATAACACACGCCGGCTAAAGCAATGCAACCAACTACTGCTATAGAGGCAAGGGTGCAAGCGCACATTACGCTCCTATGATTTTCGTTATGAATCGGATCTATGGGTGCAGGGGCTTCTGCTTCTTCCCTATCATTGGGTTCTGCTGGAACAGTCGCTATTTGTGCTTCTTCATCACCACCACGTCTAAAATATTGATCTAAATCAACACGTTCTGTTCTAATTAAAGGATTTCTTATGTGGCTCTGTATTATATCAGAACTTAATCCTATTAGCTCAGGAATATCAATTCTGTGCATTCGGGCTAATGTGCGTAAATTCCCAATATAGTGGATATTATCAAGGTAAACACCAAGATTAGTAACTAGGTCCGGATCATCCCTATAGTGATGAAAAGCCACTCCCCATATGTACCCTAGTTCAAAAGTGTCATAAGTGGAACGTAATGATTCCAGAGCCGTGCTTATATCTATAGGGTCTTCCTCTCTTCCTGCAGAGTTTCTGTTTTGGTGATCTGGATTTGGTGTATCCATATCTTCTTCTACGGGAGTTGGGGTTGAAATTGCTGCTACAGGATAGACCTGGCTTGTCCTACTCATTATATACTCCTTTTTATTTTGATTATTGACTATTAAACTTTAATATAAGGTTAATAATGTGCCTATTTGTAAAAATTAGTTTATGTCTCGTCAACAAGATAAGTTGATGAAAGCTTTATCTGTCCTTCTCTTTTCTTTCTTAGTCATTCCCACTCCCTTTTTTCGTCATTACCGCTCCCTTTTTTTGTCATTCCCACGAAAGTGGGAATCCACAGCAACAATGGTAGAAATGGCTGATACGATATGGATGCCCGATCGAGCCGGGCATGACTTTGTTAGGTTGGGTCAGGGATGACTTTGTTAGGTTGGGGCAGGCGTGACGTTGTGGGGAGGTCATTCTCATTACTTTTTTTCGTCATTACCGCTCCCTTTTTTTGTCATTCCCACGAAAGTGGGAATCCACAGCAACAACGGTAGAAATGGCTGATACGATATGGATGCCCGATCGAGCCGGGCATGACTTTGTTAGGTTGGGTCAGGGATGACTTTGTTAGGTTGGGTCAGGGATGACTTTGTTAGGTTGGGTCAGGGGTGATGTTATTGATAAAAAAATGTTTTTTCTTATTTTTAGGTGTTTTTTTTCAAAAACAATTAGAGCTGATCCCTAGTCAATTAAATAAGAGACAACCTCAACATTGAAATATTTTAAGCAGCCAGTGACGTTAGTTGGAGTTTCAAAATAACGCAATAGATTGTCATATGTGCCAACTTCCTCTGAGCCTATGGAATCTGTATCACTTGCGGGTTGATTTACTGCATCTGGAATGTCTGCCTGTGCCACAGCCGCTGGTGCTGCTGCTATAGCCGCAGGTGCCGGTGCAGCCATTGGTGTAGCTGCTATCACCGCATCAGCTTCAGCCAATAATCCTTCAACTGTATTTACATCAGCTTCAACTGCTTCTCGAGCTGGAGCTATAGGGGCCGGTGCTGGTGCAGCCGCTGGTGCAGCTGCTATAGCCGCATCAGCTTCAGCCAATAATCTCTCAATTGTATCTAGAGCCTGAGCATCAAGAAATCCGTTATTAGCTAAGGTTACTCTTCGAGCATTTGCCTCTTCAATAGTTGCTGCATGATAATAAACATCAAATAAGGAATCTCTTAAGGCTTCAGAGCCATCTACAGGAAATAAAGCTTCTATTGCTTGACGTAAAAGTTCTAGATCATCTATATCAAAATTTGTAATTAAATTATCTTTTATTTCTTGCAAAACTTTTTGAATAATGACTTTGACAAATGCTTCCAAAGTGAAGTCACTATATTCATTTTCAAAAAATTCCTTCAAAAAATCAGGTGATAAAACACCGGTTGAGGTGGCATCATCATTTGATGATACTAGTTTTAAATGCTGAATTGCATTAATTATATTGTGATATTTATCACCAAGGTCAGACATTTTTGTTATAGGCATAATTTTTCCTGTACTTAGTATAATTTTGGATATTTGTTAAAATATAGTTAAAAAATATAAATACAATGCATTTTTTTATTTTTTCTAAATAATGAATTAGTTCCCATTGTAGTTTCGCAATAGTTTTATATAACGTTGTCAAAAAGAGGATCGCTTCCAATAAATTTTGCTCCTTCATAGCCTGTACGTGGCGTATAACCCTCTAATGAGGGGTTGTATGTTGCCAGGAGTTCTACATCATCTGGATATGCTGTTGCTACGGCTGGGCCAGATATATCAGCTCCGATATTTGCTTCTTCAGGGTTAACCACACCTGGGAGCACCATCTCAGACATAGATGGTGATGGTGCCGCAGCAGGTATTTGGCTTGCTCTAGTTGTTGTTGGCATTCTGATAGCATTTGCTGAAGTGGTTTCTGTTAATCTTGCAAAAACATCATCTTGAGATGAATCTGTTGTAGTCGGATGGGCTTGCTCAGAAGAGTCACGCGTTGATCTGCCGTCTGCAACATAAGCTTTATGACAGGCTCTTTTGATAGTTTTAATTAAATTAGTAAAAGTGCTTAATGAGAACATAACCTTTACCTCATATCGGTTACCTTTATAATCTGCCTAAAAAGTTAAGTTTTAGTTAAAGAGGTGTTATGGTAATTCCCTTTTGCATTTGAGACAGAAGTTAATACTAAAATTTAAATAAATTTTTCTCAAATAGGAGCTTGCAAATTGCTAGATTTATATTATATTCGTTGCCACATACTTCTGTTTGCGGGTGTAGCTCAGGGGTAGAGCGTTACCTTGCCAAGGTAAATGTCGAGAGTTCGAATCTCTTCACCCGCTCCATTTTTCATTTATCTGCTTATTTTTTTAATCTACATAGTTCTTGTAGGGGGCGTTTTTTTAGCAGGGTGATGAGCTGAGCCTTCTTTGTTCTCTTTTGCTGCTAATTTCTTATATGCATCTAAAAGTTTTCTGGTTTGTAGCTTTAGTGGTTTAGTAATGGCATCAACCTTTTCCAATTCTTTTTTACGTAACAAAATTCTTTTTGCTTGAATTAATTTTTGTTCGCTTGTAGGTAATTTTTTTCCGTCGTTCCTTAGCTGGATAATTTCTCTTTTTAATGTTGCTTCCCTTTCAAGCATAGCTTTTAGGGATTTTCCAAGCTGTAAAGTAGCGTTTTTTGCTTTTTCTAATTCTGTTGACATATTCCTTCCTATATTATTTTAACGTCCCCGACCAGATATTTTTCCTTTCCCTGTAATTCTGGGAAGTTTTGAGAATAGTTCTCCAGCTTGAGATGCTGCAGAAGTCATTCTCTTTAATCTTGCTAATACTCTATGCTGCATTTGTTCATGAGCAGCCTTTTTTCTATCAAGTTTTCTCCATCTTGATGCAAGCCTTGAAGAACCACTTCTAGTTTTACCAGCACCTCTAGTGGCACGCTTTTGTTGTAGTTGAGCCTTTTCTGCTTCACGTTTAGCAGCCCTTTGAGCCTTTCTTGCTGCGTTAATTTCTGCGCGTTGTTGCTTGCGGGCTTCTCTTTCGGCAGCTCTTGCTTTTTGACGTTCTGCATTAGCTTTTTGTATCATGCTTTCGGCAGCTCTAGTTAATGAGGTAGAGGCCTCTGTTAATTCTCTTTCCTCTTTATTACCTAGTCCAAATGCGTCTCTAACTGCATTATATGCTTGATTAACTTTTTTTCCGATCCAACTACCGAATCTCTGGAAAAGATTTTTTGGCTTTTCTTCAGCTGCAGGACCCATAGATTCAGCAATTTCTTTGGTTGTTTCCTGAGCCAAGCTAGTTGCCTCTTGGGTTGCGATTCTTGTTTCTCTGGCTGCTCCATCTCTGATCGACTCTAAGTCTTCTCCCGCTGATACGGCCATATCTCGGGGAGATGTATTCTCTAAATCTGGGGAAGGATTTGCTCTTGCAGCTTCAGCTAGCAAAGCGTCTCTGGTCGCAGCTACTGATGCAGAGCTTGGACCTCTTCTCGCAGACCTGCCAGGTGGCGGCGTGGAGTCGTGAGTACTAGTATGTATCCCCATTCTTTTAAGTGCAGCATCGACCTCTTCTTCACTTACGTCACCTCCCACTGCATCATCCATCGCATCGATAAAATCAGCATGCTGTTCGTCAGCTCTAGCTGCAGCCCTTTCATAATCTCTTTGAGTAGCATCAGATTCTCTTTCGATGCGGGCACCATGCTTGTCAGCGAAAGCTTGTCCAGCTGCTCTAGTGGCTTCAGCCCTCCTTAACATTACATCTCTACGTCTTGAGCCGGCTGAACCTCTACTGCCATTTGACATATAATTGTCCTAATAAATTTAAAAACAATTACAGCATGAAAAAATTAATTTTTTATTAAGATGGTGCTAGTCGAACTTGATTTTAGATTGAAGCTTTAATATGCCTAAGATGTTCACCAGCACCAAGATACCTGCTGAAAAGCTCATCAAAGTGATAACATTCTCTTGGGTGGTGTAATATGTGGTAATAAAAGCTGCAATGGCGTATACAAGATATATCCTTTTTCCCCATCTTTTATTTAGATATTTAGCACTTTTTAGGCCTACGGTGAAATATGCAATTACGGTAGTGAAGCCAGCTAAAAAGAATAACAAGCTCATAAATAAATCTATATGAGGAAAATGTTGGCTTAAGGCTGACATAACATATCCAGATGGCTCTGAAATTGAAGGATCAGTCCAACTACCCGTTACTAAAACCACCAAGATGCTCAAGGTGCATATAATAGAATCTGTAAGCTGTGAGAAAATGGCAAGTCTACCTTGTAGTTCTGGGTGTTTGCTTTTAGTTTCACTTTGAACCACTGAATCATAACCAATTGCGATATCACCTGAATAAACAGCTCTTGCGATACCAAATTGTGCCGCCATCAAAAATGTGCTTCCAACAAAACCAGCGACTGGAGCGTGCCCTACAAAGGCGCTTTTGAAAACATCTGCTAATATTGAAGGCAAAATGTCTATATTATTAAGTATTACAAATAAGCACATGATTATATATAGAATCATGAAAGGTGGCATTAAGATCGAACAAGTATTGGCCATTCTCTTGATTCCACCTATTGCGGCATAAATTGTAATGATTAGGAGTACTGCCATCACTGATTTATGGCTGAATTCATAAGTAGAAGAGATTGTATCAGTTATGATTTTGAATTGTGAAACCTCAATACCATATATACAAAGCATTACGCAGGCAAATACTGGAACAAATTTATTACCAAATGCTGCCTTAAGAAAATACATCGGACCACCATCATAGCCGCCTTTTTTATTTGCTTTACGATATTTCACACCTAAATAAATTTCTGAATATTTAATAATCATACCGGCAAAAGAAGCTAGCCAAAGCCATACAAGTACGCCAGGTCCGCCATGAGTAACGGAGGTGATGATAATTACTATATTACCAAGTCCAACCATTCCGCCAACTGATGCAAAATACAATTTGAATGGATTAATACCTGGATCATCCTTATTTTGAGACACTTTACTCAAGGCTTTATATGTTTTTGAGAAGCTAAAAAGCACTCTGAATTGGAAGCCTTTGGTTTTTATAGTGAAATATAAACCAGCAAAAACCACCAGATAGATACCAATATATGACCAATAAAATTCATCTATAATAGATAGGGCATTAAATAAAGATTCAACCATGCTGTCGTATTTAGAGTTTGTGATCATAGAAAAATAGGCAGTTGTGTATCTAAAGTCAATTTTTTAATTATATAAGGAATTCTTTTAATTTATCAACTGCAAGGTTGAAAGAGCCCTCATACATGGCATGCGGAAGGCCTTTAAAGGTAGATGTTTCGGCTTGATTCCTAGTTCATTCAGATCATGTTTTGCTTGGGCCATCTTTGATATGTCCACCACATAATCTTCATCTCCGTGTGACAATATTATCGGGATTTGCTTTGCTTGGCTAATTCGATTTTTATACAATCTGTTTGGATAGAGTAGCAGCTTAATTTAAGGTTAAAATTTTGATTATAATCAGCTGGTAAATTTTCGGGCTGGATCTGTTTCAAGAATTGCTGCATTAAAAAATCTAAAATTTTATCTTGCTTAAAAGAGAATTTGGAATGTGATATAAGTAGCCTAACTCAAAAGCCTTATCTATAAGGTCGCTTTTATATTTGCAACTGAATTTTTGTTTAAGGCTTTCTATATGCTTTTCCACAGTCCGCGACGAAATATCTAGCAATAATCCAATCATTTTAACAGATTTACCTCTAATAAAATAAAAAAGACATTCTTCTTCACGTATAGAAAGCTTTATTTCTGCAAAGAATTTGGCACTTTTTATGGTGCCTTCATTGTAATTAAATCTCTTCAAATCAAGTAAATTACTAATTTCTAGAGCTGCTAAATTATCAACAACATTTGTATGGGTAAGTACACCCTCTATAATTCCTTCTTTGGAAATTTGGAACCTATTACAAGTAACAATTTTAAAATCTCCTGCGAAATCACAGATAGGAAAGATAGCAGTATTCGATGTGTTTTTAAGTAAAGTCTCTCTCTCGTGAGCCGTGTAAATATCAGCAAATTTCTCCCATGGCATATCATAGTCGGTTTTCCCCTCGATATTTTTCATTTTATTCTGCCCAACAAACTGCAGCATATACTCGTTACAATATAAAAATTGAAGATCTGTGTTTTTATATGTTACTATTCCCGCACAACCGTCATATATAGACTTTAAGGTTGCAATGTCTATCCCTTTATCTTTCTTGTTCTTGCACATTATTCTCCCTTCGGCAAAAATGCTCCTAAGGAAACCTTTAATTTCTTAATACACCCATAAGAAATTTCGTCAAGCTTTAAAGATATTTCTGCATAGCTTCATAACATGCAAGACAGTTTAGGCTATTTGTAATTTCATCCTTACTAACTCCTAATTTTATAGCCTTATTTGCATGTAAGCTACAACATGAAACAGCCATTAATCTGAGAAATACAAAGCTCAATTAGCACCCTTAGCTGGAATCAACAGGAGAGTCATTCAATCTTTTATAGCATTCATATAGATGGTAATAGTGTCTTTAGAAATTTTTGCGTATTTCATGAAATCACCTTTGGATTAAGTACTCCTTCAGTTTTCGAGATAGTTTTTTTCTGAATTAATTGAGGAACACTAGCATTTCTAGAGTCAACCCGTAATTCAGCTAATGTGTCTTTAATTTCATTTATTTGATCTGATATTCTCATCTTTTGAAGAATTTTCTTTGCCAGTGTTTTATATGAGCTAAGTCTTACTTTATCTATAAGCTCTTTTTCTTGTGCTAAATCAGAACTATGTTGAAGTTCACATTCTAAGCCATTTTTTGCAATGGCCGAGGCATTTTTAATCAACCAAAACCCACATGAACTCCCATCTCTTTGTTGTTTTATGCTTTCAGATAGTCTCTCAAAATCAGCTTCAAATTCTTTTATTTCCTTATTTTTTTGTTTTTTTTCTTTCTCTAGCTTTTCAAAAACTTCCCTATCTTCTTCATTAAGTAAGGATTTCAACTCCTCTTTTCTTAGCTTTAGCTCTTCTTTTAACTCTCTGTTTTGCGGGTCTTGCTTTAGTTTTTTTCTAATATTAACAATCAATCTTGCCTTATCAGGATCTTTTTCATCCATTTTTTTCTTTTCTTCCTTATACTTGCTAAACAAGGCATCATATTCTTTTTTTGCTCCATCAATTTTCCGCCTCAAATCATCAGTAGCAATTTCGTAAGACGGTTGATATCTTGTATGGTCGCCAAGATTCTTCTCAATTAAGCTCGCTAACTCGGCAGGAATTGGTTCGGCAAAAGAATCTATAAATCTATATCTCTTGTTCTTATGGTCCACGGCTATAAGAGTCCAATGCTTTCCTTGGCCCACTGCCATAACCGACATTCCATCAGGATTTTTTGTTTTAGCATAGTTTAATTTCGCCACAAATTGTTCATCAGTACAACCGGGTATTTTTATAACAGAGGATGGTGCGCCTTCGTCAAAAGGGTTATGAGGATCTGGGTGCGAAACGAACAAATCCTTTTTGCCGTGATTAAATTCAGGTGAATCACGCCATACCTCGTAAATTCCATTAATAGATATCATTGGTGCCGATGTAGCAATTGCTTCAATGGCCCTTACGTGCTTTACGCATTGAATGAATTCTTCAGGATTTGATAAATATTCCCTTATCTTTCCTTCATCAGCCTCACCAAAAAAGAACATAAGCTCCTTCATATGCTCTTTTATCAAATTGTCCGTGTTTATCCTAAAAAACTTAATATATTCTTCAAACCCGCCCATCTCTTCAATATCAGCCTCAACATCTTTTATTGATGATTCATATGTTAAATACTCCCCAGTATAGGCCATCATATTTGTTTTAAATTCAGACTCATCAATATCAGACAAATGTAAAAATTTCATTAGAGAAGATGTTGAATCCATTTTGTCTATTGAATTCAGCGTAATTTCATCTTTATTAGATATTTCTGTCATAATATGGATTATTATTATTAATTGAATTCAACCAAAAATCCTAATGCTTCGACAAACGAATGGTTTATGGTTAGATGATCTCTTCATCTTTTCTTGGGAGCATCCCATCTATTTGTGAATGCCAAAGCTTTTTGTAAAGCCCATTTTTCTTTAGTAATGCTTCATGAGTTCCATCTTCTACTATTTGCCCATCATCAAAAACAAGAATTCTATCCATCTCTTTTAGGGTCGATAACCTATGGGCAATAACTAAAGTGGTTTTTGCTTTGGTCAGCTCGTCCATACTACTTTGAATGAGCTTTTCATTTATTGAATCTAACTGTGAAGTGGCTTCATCTAAGATTAAAATTGGCGCATCTTTTAATATGGCTCTGGCAATTGCGATCCTTTGCCTTTGCCCACCAGATAACTTGATCCCCCTGTTACCTACCATAGTATGATAACCTTTTGGCAGAGATTTTATAAACTCATGAGCTTTTGCTTTTTTGGCTGCAAGCTCTACATCTTTCATTGAGGCATTCTTCTTGCCGTATGATATATTGTCAAAGATTGATCTATTAAAGAGACTTGGGTTTTGTGGTATTAAGCCTATATTATCACGCAGAGATTCCAATGTAACCTTCTTTATGTCATGATTATCTATGTATATTTTCCCATTTTGAAAATCATATAAACGCATTATGAGATTCACAAAGCTAGATTTGCCACTTCCCGAATAACCAACCAATCCTACTTTTTCTTTAGGTTTTATAGTCAAGTCACCATAATTAAATTCCTTTTTTGATCCTAAATAATGGAAATTAACATTCGAGAATTTTATTTCAGGATTTTTTACTATTAATTTTTTAGCATTTTTAGAGTTTCTAATAGTTATTTTAGAATCTAGCAATTTTATTGCATTACTTGCTTGACCAAAATTAGTTAAGAAGCTTCTAATGTTATTTGAAATATTTAACAAAGAATCAGAAATTTTATAATTAATCATAAAAACAAGGGCAAAATCACCAGGGTTAATCTTACCAGACAGGCTTAACTCCCCAAGAATATATAATATCACCCCCATATAAAGCGCTAAAATAAAACCATATACAGCATAATAATTTCTTAGAAAAACTCCGCATTTAGTACTTTTTTCAACAAATTCATCTGTTATTTTTTCTAGGTCTCGTTTTTCATTGTCTGAATTACTATAACACCAAACGCTTCGAATATTTGTAAAATAATCACTTAAGAAACCAAAGATTTTAGGCCTACACGTGGCGTAATCATCATTTAAAGGTTGATATCTTTTAAAGAAAAAAATCGTTAAAATCACAAAAATTATAATCCAAATAAACGCCAACATTACAAAATAAATACTAACACTAGAAAGCAAGAACATAGCGATTGTAGTGAGCAAGAAAAACTGGATGAATATGTCAGAAAACCTAAAGATCAACATTGGAATGATGTTAAATGCATCAGTAATATTTGATGTAATTGAACCAATGTGATTATCTTCAAAAAATTTGAATGGATAGTTAGTCAACTTATTTAAGAAATGATGTGTAATTCTTTTTCTATATCTTGTATGAAATTTTGTACCCATCCAATCTTGCAAAGCGTTTGCACTAGCAACAAATATTTGCGATGCAAAGAATAACCCTGCTAGTACAACAAATCCAGAAAGCTCAAATGACTTCGCTGTGTTATCAATCATCAACTTAATTAAGTAAGGACGTATATTAGCATCAATTGCTACTGCAAAAGAACATAAAAATAGAATAACTATAAAGGTTCTTAGATTCTTAGAAGAATCATATATAAATTTTATTAGCTTCACTTGAAATTCACCCATTAACTATAGTGTAATGGTAAAATAAGCGATTACATAGTGCAAGTCTATTATCTACACATATTCAGGTTTCCATATGCTAATTTTAACCGAGCTAACAGCCAAGATTAAATGTTTATCTGGAAATATTCAAAATGTTCGTCTTTTTTAAAACCTACTTTATTATATAAAGCTTTGGCTGCTACATTATCAAAGGCTGTTTTAAGATCAACACGAAGAATTTTTGATTCTTTTGCTTCTTGCAAAATAGTGGAAATAAGTAAATCTGCTACTCCTTGCTTCCTGCTTTCTTTTTCGACATACAAGTCATTTAAAATCCATAATTCACCTAAACCCACAGTGGTATAGGATTTATAAATTTGTGCAAACCCAACTGGATTGTTATTCTCTAATGCAACCCAAATAATTGATTGCTCATTTTTTAATCTATTTTCAAAAAATTTAACCAATTCCACTCGAGGTTTAGCTGGTGCTTTATAAAACTCACGATATTGCTCTATAAGATCAGCTATATCCTTGACTTCACTTGCTTGTATCTTTGCTATATTTATATTTTTCATTATCTATATTGTCGTCCTTTAGATTGAGTTAGGGATTATACTGGATGTTTTTATGGAGAAAATCAAGCTTGTACACAACCAGCTAATATACATACTCTATCAACTAAGCCAATTATCTATATATTTCTAAATCATTCGTTAATTTTCTTGAAAAAAGTAATTGGATAGTGTATACAGGTGCCTAACTCAAAACTATTGATTTAATAAACACGCCCTAATTCTTAGGTTTTAGTTCCTCACGAAGGGATTGCAAGATTTATTAAGAATATCGCGAGTTATTTATTTAATAGTAAGAACAGCCTTATAAATTTCTTATAAATTTATTTTTAAGCCAGTCAAAGGAAGTTCTGCTTAATATTATAATTATAAGGAATTATGGAAAACTTCAGCTCAATGCAGTTGCCTAAGGTGATTGCTCAATCTTTAGAAAAATTAGAATTTATTACCCCCACACCAATTCAAGCAAAATCTATACCGATTGCCTTGGAAGGAAAAGATGTTCTTGGGTCAGCTCAAACTGGAACAGGGAAAACAGCTGCATTTGGTATACCTCTTGCAGTATATCTAATCGATAACCCTCAAAATACAGCTTTAGTTGTAACACCAACAAGAGAGCTAGCTGAGCAAGTTATCGATATGCTAACAAAGATATTAAATAGAGCTTGCAGAAGCGTTTTATTGATTGGTGGTACACCGATTGAAAGACAAATTAAACGCCTGAAAGATAAGCCAAGGTTAATTGTTGGCACCCCAGGCCGTATCAACGACCACATAAAAAGAGGAACTTTAAAGCTTGGCCAAACTGGGTTTTTAGTGCTTGATGAAACTGATCGTATGTTGGATATGGGTTTCTCAATCCAGATTGATGATATTGTTAAACATATGCCTGAAAAAAGGCAAACAATGTTATTTTCAGCTACATTGCCTGATAATATCATGAAGATCGCTAAAAAATATATGACAGATCCGCAAAGAGTGGCGGTTGGAAATTCTAATGCAGCTGCGGCAAAAATTAAACAAGAAATTCGTAATGTAACCTCAGATGAAAAATATCCGATGTTACTAAATGAACTATCTTCAACAAATGGTTTAGTTCTTGTTTTTGTAAAAACCAAAATTGGTGCTAAAAAGCTCGCTCTGAAATTAGTTAAAGATAAAATCTCAGCCGATGCAATACATGGTGATCTACATTACCAAAAAAGGCAAAAAGTAATGCTTCGGTTCAAAGAATCAAAATGCCAAGTGCTAGTTGCTACTGATGTTGCTGCTCGTGGACTGGATATTCCTAATATTGAGCATGTAGTAAATTTTGATTTACCACAATGCCCTGAAGATTATATTCACAGAATTGGACGTACAGGACGTGCAGGAAGCGAAGGAACTTCTCTTTGCTTTGTTACATCTGCAGACAAAAAACAATGGGCGGTGATTGAAAGATTGATGAATCCTGATGGAAAGAAAGTTGCTTTTTCTGGCTCAAATGCAAAAAAAGAAAGAGGTTTTTCTGCAAACAGAAGAAAACAATCTTCTCCGCAATCGAAATTTAGAGGTAAAAACACTTTTAAAGATAGACAAAAGGCGAAGACCGAAGATAAACAAAGGACAAAGCCTGAAGATAGACAAAGGGTTCGGACTGAGGATAATAAAAAAACACCAATGCGTAGTAAATTAAAGAGCAAATTTGCAAGTAAAAGTAAGAAAAACACTAACTTTTCTTTCAAAAAAAAGACTAAAGCATTTGCTAAAATAAGTTAATAACTTGACTTTTGATTCTAGTAAGTTATAGCTTATGTAAATTTATTTTAACTATTTGCTATATCGGAGGTATATATGATTAAGCAAAAAACAAACGAACAAGCACCAAAATATTATGTTAAATCAAATATTGATATAACTAAAATTAAAACTATTGCAGATTTTCATGCGAATTTTGGTGATTCTCAAGAGAAAATTTTATTTGTACATAGTAATTTCTTTGTAGATCATTTTAAATTAGAGGAGCAAATAAAAAACGATCTGACCGACGCCCAGACGCTTGTTCTACTTTTAACCCGATCCTTGGAATCCGCTGTTAGCCATGAATGGACATTGAAAGAAGCTGCATTGATTGGCCAAGGTTATTCTACAGAAGATGCAATAAAATATGGCAATCTAGATGATACATCTTTTCAGTTAATATTTGCTGGAGTTCCTGAAGAAATCGTTATGAAGAATATAGGTGGTGAAGGTTATAAAATGATCCAAGACATCTTGGAAAGCAACGCTGCATCAATGGCAGCAGAAGTTGAATCTTCTAATGAGGTAGATGTTGAGGTGTTCGGTATAAATGAGACTTCTCTAATTGAGGTTGAAGCGGTCGGCATAAACGAGACAGCTCTTGACGACTAAGCTGTTTCTTGACCAATAAAAAAATATCAAAAAATATGTAATGCAACTTCTAAGCCATGTTTAGGAGTTGCTTTTTTTTTATCAAATCAAAAATCATTCAATGAAACTACTTCATAAACTTGCAAAGTAATTTTGCAGTTGATAACATTTTTTAAAATATTTAGGTTTATGATATGGTAATGAAAAAATTTTTACTAATAAATTTACTTGGTCTTCTGAGTTTTAAATATTCGGCATACGCAGACGGAATGCCAGATTACAAACAGCAAATCAGATACATCCCAAAGAAAGAAGTATCAGGTGATAGATTTTCAATAGCTGTATTAGCAGGTATCAATATAGGTAAAATAGAACATATTAGTAGAAATGCGCAACCATCTAGTGGCGCATTTTTCTTAGTAAAACAACCAAACAAACCAAAAACATATATTGGTGAAATATCTGGTTTTTATCGTTTAAAAAGTTACCCAATAAGTGTTGGTATGGCCTATACACATTTTGGTAAAAATAAATATAAAGCTTCACCAACTTTTATCGAAAGTGGTGGGATGCCAGATAACCCGGGATATACACAAGAGATTTCAGCACATGATTTTAGTTTAAATCTAAAATATCATATGAATAAAATCGGTCATTTTGAACCATTTATAGGTTTTGGCGCTGGTTTTGCAAAATATTATAACAAATTAAAGTTGCGCTTTAATGATGGTAGCGACAATATTAAGAAAAACTCTACAGTCTTCACCCAAAATTTATTTCTTGGAACAAATTATAAAATAAACCAAGAATTTTCAATTATCGGGCAAGCAAAATACACACATTTTAATCAATTAAAAAACGGTGCTCCTTCTTCTGGAGACTCATTTAAAATAAGCGGTGTACATAACTTTAGCTTTACTGTTGGCTTAGAATATAAGTTCTAACTTTTAGGAGTTTTTGAGAATTATTTTATCTCTAATTTAAAGACATAATATAGTTTTTCATTAACTTTATTAGAGTAAAAAGCCATGAATAGCAAAAAATCGTTGAACAAATTCCGGCAATCAGAGCTCTTGTCTCAGAGGGTTTTGCGGGGACTTTCCCAAATCTATTTTTACTTTTTAATCCGGGATAAAATAGTAAAAATATACATACTAATGTGCCAATATACGGGATATAGTAGGAAATGACCCACCAACCGGAGAAATCTAGGTCATGCAACCGTTTTATGGATGCTTTAATTATAAAAAGGACATAGGTCAAAATCACTATGCCAACTAAAGCGAAAGCCACTATACCCATTGAATTATAATAGTCTTTTATCTGAGATATTGGGTCTTCTCCGTATAACTGATCAAGAGAATAAACTCCGGCAAAAGAAACAAAGAATATAGCAAGAAGCGCGACAATAAATAATATAGTATATTTAGTGGTTCTTAATATGTAATCCGTTCGGTTTAATCTATTCATCTCAGTCGTCTTAATTATGTTAACTCGAATTAATTATATATTGTAGCTTTAACCAAAGCAACTAAAACTGGTGGCGCCTCCCATTAGCCTAGTTGCTTAATAAGTTTATGTTTGTTTTGCAAATGAAAGAATTACCAAAAACACTAATTCTAATCTTATATAAGATTTGTAAAATTCGTCCTCTCGTTTGGAGGCATTTCTGGCCCTGATAACATATCATTTATATAAATTCATCAGCTCGATAATAATTACAAATATATAAAAGGCAAAAGTAATATAGGCAAGATACCTCAATATAACGTCAGATTTGGCTTTTGAGTCTTTGTTGTTACGGATTTCTAAAAGAGCAGGGAAGATTCCTAATACTACTGAAACAAAAACTCCGGCAAAACTTAATATTCCGACAAAGCTTGATGGGTTGATTAATAATGCTAAAAGTGGAACAGCAAAAGTTAAAGCAATGCCATTTACTTTATAATATTTGGTTTTTCTTAACTTAAAACTATCAAGGATGAAGTGATACAAGGATAGTGAAACTCCTATAAGTGAGGATAATAGTGCAAAAATAGCAAAATATTCAGCCAATAAACCAACAGAGGAGTTGTTTGTTTTTGCCTGTAGGGCAAAGACTACCTCTGTTCCTTCACTGCTTTTACTAGCAATTTTTACTAAATGTTCTTCGCCAATTACTCCGAAGCAAACTGCGATCCATAATATATTTAGTATAATAATGATAAAGCATGCTACATATAAGCTTCTAAATAATATTTGCGTATTTTTTTTAGTATAAGTTGCCAATGTTGGGAAAATGATTGCAAAACCGAATGCAGTGATCATCAATGGCATAGCACTTGAAAAATCAGCGAAATTATGAGTCAGTAAATTTATGTGATCTATTTTTTCTGAGCCAAGAGCAATTACAGCTAATAATGTGATAATGACCCCGGCAGATAATATTTGATTTACACCACCAACAAAATGCACGCCTAAATAAATGAATAATGCAGCAAGAAGCGTGAATATCACATAATAATGCTGTATTGAGAGTGAGATAAGGTCTTTTGTTAATTCGTGAAGCCATGATGACCCAACCAAAATATAAACCGCCAATAAAGCATAAAATAACAATAAATAACTAGCGCCAATTATAACTTGCCAAAAATCTCCTAACCTTTTTTTTGCGATAATAATAAAGTCCTCTCCTGCTTTATGGAGTAATACCGCTCTCAATAACATAAACGAGCTTAAGGTCATAAAACCCCAGCTGATTACAAGTGAGATTAAGGTAGGGATAAAGCCATTTTGCGGATGGACCAAAGGTAAAGCTAAGATTCCCGTTCCTATAGTGGTGCCAACTATTAAAAATAGGCAATTAAGAAATTTCATTATTTCAAAGACCGTTTCAGTTAAAAAGGAGACCAGTATAACATAATAAAGAAAGATATTGCTAGTATTTATCGGTTTCCAGATTTTTTAGGGAGTTGTTTACTCGTTGAATTCGTGGTGAGTGAGTGATTCTGGTCGGATTGATATAAAAAGAGGTTTATCTTCATATTCATTAAAAAATAATTTCAAATTGTCACGGAATGAATATTTATACCTAATTGCTTCTGGAAAAATTGGTATGAAATATGTCGCGGGGAAAATGACTGAATTTTCATGAAGATTTTTTTCGTCTAAGAAGGCAATCGTAAATGGTGGCATTTTTTTCTCGTTAGTGGTATCAAGAATCTTTTGGTCTTTTGTAGCTAGTTTTAGAGCATTATCAAAAAGTTGGTTGCCTGGAAAAGTGCCTATTTGTGCATTTGATATCATTGGTCTTTTGTATGTTAGCGGAGGTTCTAACCCTGCAAAGAAACTATATTTTTCGGTTAGTTCATCTAAAGGTTCTAAGCATAAAACATCAATATCTAAATATACACCTCCATATCTTTTCAGAATTTCATATCTCAAAATATCAGCCTTGCTATCATAACTTTTTGTTTTATAGAAAATTTCTTTATTATCAAATTCCAGTTCTGCTGCTTCCTTATTTGTCCAAAATCTATATTCCCAATCAGGGTGTAGGGCCTTACATACAGATTGAAATTTTTGGTATAATTTAGGTAATGGTTTTGGTCCTATCCATATTTGATGAAGTATTTTTGGTATTTTTTTACTTTTGATAGGTTTTTTATTGTTTGGATTATTTTTTTTCCATAATTCTCTAAAAAAATTTAGATCTTCATTCGCGCCATCTTCACGCAACATCAAATTATATCTAGCTCTGTTTTCAATTCCCATAGATTCATCAAAATCAACAATGGTTATTTCTGCGTTACCTTGAAGTGCTTGAAGAAAAATCAGAAAAAAGAAAAATAAATTAAGCATTGCAAGTTCGAAGAAATTTGATTTGAAACCTAAATTACAGAGCAAAATTCTATGATTTACAATAAAAATCTTATGAAATTATTTTGATCAACTTTGGCATCTATAATATTTTGCCATTATTTGTTGCATCCGATAAATTAACCAAATTTTAATCTATGAAAGCTAGCATTAAAAAATGTTTAATATTTTGTAGGTTATATATGCTTTTTATAGAATCAGTAAAAAACGTCTTTTTGAAATGGAAAGATTTCTCGACAAGGTCATCAAGAGCTGAATATTGGTATTGGTGCTTATTTCATTTTTTGATTTCGACATCATTTTTTATATTAGCAAAGTTACCATCAGTAGGAGCGTTATTTCTAAATTTGGCTTGGGTTGTTGGATTTTTGGTGTTTGTTCCATCACTGTCGGTTACCGTCAGAAGATTACATGATACTGGGATATCGGCATGGGGTTTATTGATCAATCTTCTGCCTATACTTGGAAATTTGATATTTTTATATTGGATGATAAAGAAAAGCGAAGCTAAAGATAATTATTGGGGAAAAGTTCCAGCAAAATAATTGTGAAGTGGTCGGGGCAGAGAGATTCGAACTCCCGACCCTCTGGTCCCAAACCAGATGCGCTACCTGACTGCGCTATGCCCCGAGAGTGCTTCTTTTTATAGATGCATTTTCTGTAAATTTCAATAAATAAATTTGATGAATTTTGATATTGGGCATTTGTAGATGGTTGGTTGGTTGAGATAGAGTTCTAAATTTTTAGTAAAAGTTTTACGAGTGAACTAAAGCAGCCTAATTCAAAATTATTCAATAATGAGTGGTTTTATGTCTAAATATAAAGAGTTTGATGATGTCTTCGACACATTAATTGATTCATATGAAGATGATATGAGAGAATGGCTAAGGAAAATGGGGTGTGAGGAGGAAACGGCTACGCATGCGAGCTCAGTGGTTGTTGGGCAGGAGGTGGAAGGCAGGCCGCCACTAGCGGTAGCTGCGCCCATTAGTTCTGGAAGAGGAGCTTTCAGGCCAGTAGGTGGTGAAGTATTCCCATTTAGGAGAGGCACCGCAGTACCGGTAGTCGCAGATAGTGAGGGGGAAGATGGAGGCATTGTTTTATCAGATGTTAACGTTTCTATAGGATCTGTTGTTGCTGGTGAAGGAGGCGAAGATGATAGCTATAACGTAAGAGAAGAAGAATTAGAGCGAATATCTCCTGAGGCAGATCCTGAAACAATGGCAGAAGTAGATGAGTTAATAAGTGGCGTTGTAGCAGATTTCCTTTTTGGAAAAGGATTGTTTTCTTTTTGAAGTAGCCAAATTTTATTCATCTAAGAAACAGATTCCATTTGTCCAGAGATTCAAAAAAATAATATTACAAATTATGCAGGTAAATACACTAGTTCTTCAAAAAAGGCGCCGTACACTCCATTAGAGATATGAATTTCGACCATCCAAGCTGTATAATCTGAAAAATCCTTTGCTTTTTCATTTTTTTTGTCATTCCCTTTACCCTTTTTGGTCATTCTCTTTACCGCTTTTTGTCATTCCTTTTACCCTCTTTGGTCATTCCTTTTACCCTCTTTGGTCATTCCCACGAAAGTGGGAATCCACAGCAACAGCGGAGGAAGCGGCTAGTACGGCATGGATCCCCGATCGGTGTCGGGGATGACGTTGTTGGGAGGTCATTCCCTATTTCCATTGGCTTTCCGCTTCATTTTCGTCATTCCTTTTACCCCTCTTTTTAGAGGTTGTTTTGTAATTGGCATATCTTAGACGGGGTAAAATTCGCTAACGGCACGCAACTGAAGATAAGTAATATTCTATGGGGATTTGCCTTAATCAAAGCGGCAAGCTTCTGTTGCCCGGTGCTTGCCAAACCGCGTAAAAGCAGAGACTAAGCAGCTGCTAATACAGTACGATTATTATCGTTTGCATTTATATTTATAACCCATCACAGAGGAATCATTCTGAGCAAACACTGAACTTTTATTACTCACGTCGATGCTATGTCGCCCCCATAAATTAATGGTGGAGGCGCCGGGTACCGCCCCCGGGTCCGATAAGCCTATTCTGAGCAGCTTTTATTGCCATAGTCACAAGTGACAACTTCATTATAGCTGAAAGTTTTGGATACTCAAGTATAACAAAATTCAGTTAGTTTTATGACTCGATGGACGCTTTTTGGTAGTGATTTTTACTTAAGCATTTTTCAAATATGTAGCTATTTGCACTTAAGGACAGTAATTTTTGCCTTAATTATGGCTGCATGGTCAATAAACCATTTATACAATAAAAAGAGCCGAATTAGGGGGTAAAAACTAATCCGGCTCCACAAAATGTACCTACCGAGAATTCAAATCAAATGGGGTTGGTAAGCACACCTCATTCTTGGTATGTGACCATAATCTGGTCAAATATTATATTTGCCTAACTTTGAAGGAAGAATCACTTTGATTAACATCCCCCTCAACTTTCCTTATAACCAATATACAAATTTTTTAAAGAAAAAAATACGATAACGATAATCATTATCAAAAAGTTCTTGTAATATGATTTTTTTCGAATACTTATGATGAAATATTCAATTTATAAAAGGTTAAATTCATGTCAGGTCTATCTGAAATTTGTCATCCAATAGGTGTGGGAGTTCAAATAGCTTATACAGTGGGGTGCCAAAGGGTTCTTCCAAAGCCCGTTTGTGGAGTCACAGCTGTGTTGATTCATGAAGCAACAGAGCATGTCGTATGTCAAATTCCGACTGTGTTTCTTGGAAATCAATTTTCACCTTCGAAAGTTGGCTTCCGTTTTTGTGTGGGATGTCCGCAAGTTTGGGTGTTAGCTTCTTACCGATAAATAATATCTTGTTGAATATTGCTGTTGGTACAGTTGCAAGTTTTGCAGGAGGGGAAATCTGTGAAGCTTTAGAAGGATATTTTTTTAATGAACCGCGCTATATAGATGATGACCCTTGTGTGGCAGGGGAGGTCTGTAACAGAGGATTTGAAGGTATTGAAATACAATAATTAAATCCAGAATTATAGAAAAATAGTTGTTTGTTTTAAATATAGCTGGTATCTGAACTATCAAAAATTATGGGGAGAGAATGTTAAAACTGTTTAGATTTAAGGTATTTTGTACATTCTCTTCCTAAAATAAAGGATTTTTAATGTCAGTTCATCACCGAAGTTATGGAAGCATTTATTATAGGTTTTTAGATAATAATTCTTGTTATAAAATTCCTAAACAGATTCAAAAGAATACTCACCTCATTAGCGCTGAAAGTCAAGCTATTTACGGTTTAGTACCAAACAAGTATCAATATGACAATAGTGGTGCTATATGTAAACAATTATGCTTGCTGTCAACAAAATTATTTTTAGAGGAAGATACGTTATCTGATTATGCGCAATATTTTGTTTCATCTCTTAAAAAACTAGCTAAAAAAAATTATTTTTTTCTCAATAATCTGAGAGATATGAATATTAAGGATGTTATGAAGCATGTTTCATCTTCAGAATTTATTCGTGGTGATGATGTTTCTGAATCACTCATGAAATCAGCTTTGGAACTTGAGAATGCTCAGAAAATCTCCGTTGTTTTAGTATTAGGAGGTCACAGTGTTAATGTTGTGACGTGGAATCAAGGTAGCAAAATTACTTTTTGTTATTATGATCCATATTTTGGCCAATTATTTAAACAATCAGTTACAAAAGACGAGATAAAGAAAGTTTTGGATGGAGATGCTCAATTCATGCATCCTAGATCAATCCTCAACAAGAATAATATATTATTGGGCCAGTCTGCCATCAAGGAAGATTCAATCAATGATGTCTCGCTTCCATTCATTTTAAAAACGATTTTTTCTAATAGCCCATCCGCAGATCGATCTATTAAATTTGCTGAAAATGTTAATGAAAAGGAATTAATTAATTATTTAACGCAAATACCCAGAATGTTTGACAATATGCTGTTTGCTTCTGACTATGAGGCTTATGTTAGATTTTTAGATCAATATAAAATGAAAATTTTTGATGCTACGAAGCAGGTGCTTGGTTGTGTTAATCCGATTATAAAATGTAATTCATATTTGGCAGATATGTTGGTTCCAGCGTTTAAAGAAACGAGGGAGATTATGAAGGAAATTATAACTTCATATGAAGGTTCACTTGAAGGAAGGCACGGAGTATTACAAATTTACAATAAAGAAGAAATTTGTATAAAAGAAATACGCTCCTGTGCTGGCAAATCAATAATTGAAAAGAATTTTTTTAAGATTATGCTGGACGATAAGCTCGCTTTAAATGATGGGATGTTGCAATGTTTTGAACAGAAACAAGCAAAACTTAAAAAGGCGATTGCAGAAGAAATTTGTAGTGATTTTTCTGAAATAGATCCTAATATTTTCAAAAAAAGTCATCAAGCATATTATAGACATATCGATGCTAAACAACTTGCGGAAGATGAATGTTTGTCTGCTGATGATTTTGATCAATGGTTATTACCTGTAGGGGATATAGAAATATTACATACTGAGTTATAGAGGTGTAGTACCAACAAAGATCAAATAATCTTGATAGTATTTGTTTGACTATTTAATCATGAAAATAATATCAATAGCTCGACTTACTAACCCGTATGATATTGAGTGAGGCGAGAGATTGAAAATTATTTCTAGAGTATAATCATCTCTTGGGGGGCGCATATTGAATTTGTTAAATGATCTATTTGCTTTACAAATAGGTAAATTTACATTAATACTTTGGCGATTAAATTTGAAAGGAACAACTATGCCAAGGAATAACACAAATTCTGTACCAGAAAGGATAAAATTATTAATAGAAAATTCAGATGCTACGAATGTTGCAAAAAATGTTGATGAGATAATCACATTTTTGAAGGGGCTAGAGAGGGGAATAGAGCATCGCTTTTTCAGAAATATGACTATATTACATATAGCTGTGGTTTTTGCAAAAGCTGAGGTTGTTCAGGAGCTCTTGGCAAAAGGAGTAATGGTAGAAGCGACCGCCCATAGTTTTACCTCTCTCCATTTGGCTGCTATGTATGGTCATGCTGAAGTTGTTAAGGTTTTAATAAAACAGGGAGCGAATAAAGGGGCTAAGGGTAAAGATGATATGACCCCACTTCATTTGGCTGTTTTGTATGGTCATACTGAAGTTATTAAGACTTTAACAGAACTGGACGCAAATAAAGAATCTAATGATATACAAGGTATGACCCCACTTCATTTGGCTGCTGTGTGTGGTCACACCGAAGTTGTTAAGGTTTTAATAAAACAAGGGGCGAACAAAGAAGCAAAGAATAAGCTTAATATGACCCCACTTCATTTGGCTGCATGGTATGGACGTACCGATGTTGTTAAAATTCTAATAGAAAGAGGAGCAAACGTCAATGCAATGAATGTACATGGAGAAACTCCGCTTCAGTTGGCGTTAGTGTCGAAAAAAGCAGGAATTGCAAAGCAACTAATGGAAGTTGGAGTTAATATAAGTGCTGCCGAGAAATACCTGTTCCTCAATCTCGAGAATCAAGCGTTGATAGTGCGAGCAGTTGATGCTGGACTTGAATTAACGAGGCTGGACAAAAGAGGGTATCTCATGTTTGCGGTTGAGTATGTGTTGCAACGTTATGAGTTTGTTGGTCCGTATTGTACAAAGATGTTTGATATGTGCAAGGCATGGGAGATTAAAGGTGAAGATTTGAAAGAATATGTTTCGTTCAAAATTTTACAAATTGGTTTAAGTAAAGATGTGCGTTTTTTTAAGCAATTTGTTGAGCTTATGGATAGGAAATTTGCAGATCAAGCTGATATTTTATTAGAAATAAAACGTGTTACTCAGTTAGCAAATAGCAGAAGAGCCATTGAAAGAAAAGAAGTAGTAAAAGATTTTCCCATAAATGTAGGGTATATTTATGCAAAAATAGGTAATGATGCGACAATTGTGGATCATCCCGCGATTGGACCCGCATTTTCTAGAGCAAGGGCTAAAATAGCTTTAGCAGCAGGTGCCCCATATGCTGGTGCAGGGGCCGGGGCTGGGTCAGTAGCAACTGTGTCTATTCATTGTGAGCCCACCTCATCTTCTGGAGATTGTATAGGTGCAGCAGCCGTGCCTACATCAGCAGCAGCGAGTTCTGGAACCAGAAAAAGAAGGAGGCCAAAGGCATCTGCTGGACCTTCTACTGGTAATAATCCAAGGTCCAAAAAAAGTTCAAGGACCCAAAAAAGGGTGCGTTTTGATGTTCCGAGAGAGTCTTCCGAAGGCAATGCACCAGTTTTGCCTGTAGGAATAAAGCCGCCAGTGGTCGAAAGTACGGCTGTACAAACATCTAGAGTTGTTGAAGTTCAAAATTCTGGGCCGGTGTTACCAATAGAAGTAGGAATGGCGAATCCTGCTGTTAGAGCGGCTGCAGAGACACCTAGAAATGTTCCAACAGAAAGAGTGGTTAATCCCTCTGGTATAGCTCATGCACTAACGCATGGAAATGATGAATTAAGTGCTGCTGCTGGAATTTTAGCAGCTATGCCGAGAGTAGAAAGAGTAGACTCTGCTTCAAGAAGGAATGTAAATGCTAATCCGCCGCAACCATCTGCACCATCTTCTGGAAGAGGGTATGGCTCAGCAATAGTGTAGGAAGTCATAGCTCAGCAAGAGTTGGTGATGTCTATAGAGGTTATGAAGGCCGTTAATCGGCCTTTCTATATCTCTCAAAAATGGTCTAGTCTGGAGGTCTAAGAAAAATAAATATTGATATGGTCAAAAATCAGGTGTAGCTTTTCTCTTATCACCATTATTGGGTATCTTAGTGAAAATATTGGCTGATTTTAATGAAGCTGCAAATCAATATAACATTGGCAATAACAAGCGTTTGAGGGAGTTATGTTCAGGGCTTTTGCTACATTCGCCTATTAAGGTGTTTGGTTATAGAAGATTTTTCTTTGACGGCACGTATTTGGCTTTATGCACAGATATTCATTATCAAGAATATTATTTTAAAAATTTCATAAATGTAGGAAGAGTTTTTTATCATGCATTATCTAATTCAAATTTAAAGAAATTCAGCTATTTTTTGTGGCCAGCCGTCCCAAATACTAGAGATCCCATAATGGCTGCTTTGTTAAAGCACGATATTTGGAATGGAATGACTATATATTGGAGGACTAATAAATATATAGAATCATTTGCTTTTGCGGCCAATGCGTCTGATACTAATTTACAAAATTACCTGATTAACCATTTAGATTTGTTAAAAAATTTTATTTTTGAGTTTTGGAGAAAAGGAAAATTAGTTATTTGTGACTACGATAAAGCGTCTTTAGCTAGGTTTAAAGATTTTGAAGAGTTTAAATTTAGCCAAATGTTAGAAGAAATTCCTGATGATAAAATACCTCTTACCATTAGGCAGGAGGAGTGTATAAGGATGGTAGCAAAGGGGTACACGTCCAAAAAAATTGCCAAAGAATTGGAAATTGCTCCAAAAACTGTAGAAAATCACATTTTGGCAGTGAAAGAAAAGGCCTTAGTTCGCAATAAAGATGAAATTGTCGATTTATATTATAGCGGCCGATTTTTAATTACGTGATCTATGAACTTGAGGGCAACGTGATTGTGAAGCCCTGACCCGACGTTGTTGTGGCGGGAGTCAGGCGTAATGTTGTGATGGTGAGGTGGCAGAAAATGAGGTCATTCTGTTCTCTTTGTTGTCATTCCTTTTTTCTTTCTTTCTTTCTTTCTTTCTTTCTTTCTTTCTTTCTTTCTTTCTTTCTTTCTTTCTTTCTTTCTTTCTTTCTTTCTTTCTTTCTTTCTTTCTTTCTTTCTTTCGTCATTCCCGCGAAAGCGGGAATCCTTTCCTGCAGCCAATTACGTGGGACGGCGTAGCCTCTTTCTGGATCTCCGATCGGGGTCGGGGATGACGTCAAGGGGAATGGTCATACAAGACGTTTTTGACGAAGCTGGGCATGACATCATGAAGAAGATTAAGGCTGGGTAAAGACCAGAAAAAACATTTTGGGAAATACCGAAATTATAAGAGTATTATTCAGATTGTGGCATTTTATAAGTAAGCATGTACCCTTATTGACTGTTCTCGGATTTTGGTATATATACCAAGCATTTAAATGAAATTAACTAAGTCTTAAAATTTGAATGGTAGAGGTATGTTAAGAGGTATAGGACCGAATTATAAAGCGGCAAAACAAGGTAATGTAGAGGCTCAGTTAGCTCTGGGGAAGATATTTGCATCGGGGCAAGGAATAAATCTAGACTACGAAATTGCTGCACAATGGTTTGCACAGGCGGCAGAACAACGAAACACAGAAGCCATGTATAATTTGGGGCGGATGTATTATTGGGGTCAGGGAGTTAATCAAAGCTATGAAAATGCAGTAAAATGGCTTAAAAGGGCAGCAGAACAAGGAGAAGTCCGTGCTCAGTGTAATTTAGGGTTCATGTATTATAATGGTCAAGGAGTAAATCAAGACTATGAGACCGCAGCTATTTGGTATTCAGAGGCAGCAGAACAAGGAAATGCAGGAGCTCAGCGTATTTTAGGGAACATGTATCGTAATGGGCTTGGGGTCAATCAAGACTACGAGATTGCGGCCCAGTGGTTGACAAAGGCAGCAGAACAAGGGAATGCAGGAGCTCAGAATAATTTAGGGAACATGTATCGTAATGGGCTTGGGGGCAATCAAGACTACGAGATTGCAGCTCAGTGGTTGACAAAGGCAGCAGAACAAGGGAATGCAGGAGCTCAGAATAATTTAGGGAACATGTATCGCAAGGGGCTTGGGGTCAATCAAGACTATGAAACTGCAGTAAAATGGTATGAAAAAGCAGCAGAACAAGGAAATGTAAAAGCTCAGAATAATTTGAACCAAATATATGAAAATGGCCTAGTAATGAAGCACAACTCAGAGATAGTAGTTGAGTGGCTCACAGAGGCAGTGAAAAAAGCAAGTATGATTTCCCTATTAGATGTTTTTCGAGCTGCTCATAGAATAGTGATGGCAGACTCATTCATAGTTGAAGCTACCAAACTAGCAGTAGATGCATTAGTAAAGGAAGCAACACATAGATTTTCTGGCAGTTTTGACAGCACATTAGAGTTTTTTAACATAAAGTGGCAAGCTGATGAAAGAAGCAACGCGATTATTGGTGAAACTGAGCAAGAGTTGTAGGATAATAAGATCGAAAATTTTGCATATATATCTAGTAAGAATCTAACGCGCAAAGAGTCCTAGACAAAATTCTATAATCCTATCTCAAATAGGTTTCTTGGTTAATCTAGAAAGTTACGGCACTTATTAAAGTTAGTGTTAGTGTATAAGATTTATATGTTAGACGTCTATCTAAGCCATTCCGGCGAAAGTGGGAATCCGCTCCTGTAGCCAAATATGCAGAACGTTGTAGCCTTTTTCTGGATCCCCGATCGAGTCGAGGATGACGTTGTTGGGAGGTCATTCGCTTTACTGTTTTTTGTCATTCCCACGAAAGTGGGAATCCGCTCCTGTAGCCAAATATGCAGAACGTTGTAGCCTTTTTCTGGATCCCCGATCGAGTCGAGGATGACGTTGTTGGGAGGTCATTCGCTTTACTGTTTTTTGTCATTCCCGCGAAAGTGGGAATCCACTGCTGCAGCCAATTACGCGGGATATCGTGGTCTCTTTATTGATCCCCAATCAGGGTTGAGGAGGTTGTAAGATTAAAAATTTTAGCTATATAAATATGGCTTTATAATAAAATTAATATATTAATAGAGTTTAACAAAGATGCAGTTTTATATTTAATACATGTCAAAGGAGCTTTTTATAATTCCAAGTTATGAAAAAGCAGCAAAAAATGTCCAATAAGAAGTCTTAATTTAGGCGAATATTTGATAAAATATTTAGTGCAAATTTATAACAAAAAATTCTGAGGTAGAAATATGTGTTCTGATTATTCTAGGGCAGTGGATGGTGATGCTGATTACTGGCCTTCTCCTGATTCTGATGAAGAATATCCTCAAGATGCTGGGAATATAGGTGACGTGCTAGATATCAATAATTTAGTTGAGTTTCCACATCTTAATCCAGAAAATCCCATTGCAGCCGAACCTTTGCCCCAAGATAATCCATGGGCAAATCCTCCTGCAGCCATATATGAAGCCCCTGTTGTAGATGAATTGCCAGCTCCGGTATTAATGGGAGACAACAATTTATACCTGTTGGTTAATTAATTTAGAGTTAAGAGAGTAACTCTATAACAATTAGAAGTTATGTCTAGTAATGGGTTCCCACTTTCATGGGTATGAAAAAAGGGGGTGGAATGACCTCTACCAAACGTTACCCTAGACTCCGATCGAGGATCCAGAGCATCATTGCAACAACATCCATCGAAGCTACAAAAGAGCTCTACGACCCAAAACTTACCATTTCGTTTTAAAATTGATTATTCTTCATCTGTGCTTACGGCAGCATCACCTGCTAATGGCGTATCAACATCAGAGTCATTCCCTGCTATATCTCCATAGATCCGCAGTAATTGTGGGCCATCCCAGACATATTGGGGTGGGATAGGACGCACAAAAGGCAAACTCCCTTCGGGATCAAGAATTGAGCCGCTTGATGAACTACTCTCTTCTCGTTGTTGTTGAACTCTTTCTATTGCGGGATTAGGTGCGGCCAAGACTTTAGCACCTGTTCCTTCTTCACCAACGGCCTCAGCTTCTGCTACAGCCACAGTACCCGCTACCAGAACGCCGTCACCATTTTCAACTGGTGCTGGTGCTGCGGCCGCTTCAGGAATTGCAGCTACACCGAGTGGAGACATTGGGGCCAACATGCCTGCTCCTAATGGTAAGGAACCCAAAACTCCTTCGCCTAGAACACCTAATGTAGCAGGGACTGGCGCCACCTCTGCTAGCTCATGATAACCTTGCGTTTCTTCATTGTCAGAGGCTGCTCTTACGGTTGGCTGCATTTCTTTAAATTTTCTCTGAAGCTTTTTGTCAATTTTTTTGTTTATCTGATCCTGGCATCATTCCCTCCTTACCAAATTTATGTCGCTCTATAGTAAAACAGAAAAAAACTAACAATTTGTTAACACTATCTTAGACATGGAAAACCCATTAGCCTCAATATTATTTGTTTATGGCCAATCTCTCTTTGCTTGCTATTCTCGCTCCCTTTTTTTCGTCATTCCTTTTTTCCCTTTTTTCGTCATTCCGTTTCCTTTTTTTTGGTCATTCGCTTTCCCTTTTGGTCATTCCCGCGAAAGCGGGAATCCACAGCAACAGCAGAGGAGGCGGCTAGTACGGCATGGATCCCCGATCGGTGTCGGGGATGATGTTGTTGGGAGAGTAGCGGATGACGTGCTGTTGGGGGAGTCGTGGATGACGTTGTTGAGAGAGTTGGGCATGGCGTTGTTAGAGTGTTTGGCATGACATTGTTGGGAGGTCATTCCTTTTTTCCCTTTTTTCGTCATTCCGTTTCCTTTTTTTTGGTCATTCGTTTACCATTTTTGTCATTCCAGCGAAAGCGGGAATCCACTACTGCGGCCAACTACGCAGGATGTCGTGGTCTCTTCGTGGATCCCCGATTACCTTGTTTAGGTATCCACTCATAGTTACAAAAAGTAATATATTTTTACAAGTCGGTTGACAAAACATCATGGCTGTGTTTTTCTGGAAAAAAAGAGGATTATATGGATATTGCATCAAAAACAGATTCTACAGTTCTAAAAACACTTTTAAGCGATCCTGAGCCGCTTGTAACTGTTAAAAAACTAGAATCGATTGCTATAGAATGTGATATTTCCTACTCTGAGGTGGTGTCGTTTATTAATGGATGTAGAACCAATCACGATGAAATACATAATTGTTTGATCTCGATTGCCAAAAAATATCGACCAGATTTAGTAGAAAACACAGACTAATAAAATATAGCTAAATGAAAATATCAAAATCTGGACTTGATCTTATTAAGTCATTTGAAGGATTTCAGTCTAAAATTTATATATGCCCGGCTGGCCTAAAAACCATAGGCTTTGGCCATGTGATAAAATCGAATGAGCTTTTTGATGAAATAACTCTGAGCCAAGCAGAAGAATTACTAAAAACAGATATAGAGCAATTTGAAAAAGCATTGAATAAATTAATTAGCGGAATTAAATTAAGTCAGAATCAATTTGACGCCCTTATATCTTTCATATATAACGTGGGCGTCGGAAGCTTTATACAGTCAACTATGTATAAATTATTGCAAAATTGGTAGTATCTTTCCGCTGCTAATGAGTTTGACAGATGGGTCTATTCTCGAGGAAAAATATTACCAGGTTTAGTTAAGCGCCGACAAAAGGAGAAAGCATTATTTCTTGGATAATGCAGCCATAAATATTAAAATGGCATAATTACACCTAAAAAGGGCCAGTACTATGAATGGTGATTTGAGATCAACAAATTTGCCTATGAATGATGATACGCGATCTTACGAAAAATATATAAAAAAATTAGAAGAAGATCTTTACTCACCTAATCTATCAATGAGTAAGCTTCTTAGATATATTGAACAGCCGGATGCAAATTTTAATTTTTTTAAATTTCTAAAAAGCAACTTATTTATTGTCTCCGATTTTTTAAAAAAGATCTACAAAACCACTCAAGATGAGCAAGAAGCAAGAGAATTTCTTGAAGGGGAAGCATCAGATTATACAGCAATTGAAGTTTTATATTTATTTTCCGAAACAGTTAATACGATGAAGAAAATCGATAAAATTCATAATCCATATCAAGGAGAGGATTTTTTAACGATGGCTGTTGAGAAGATAAATAAGCTTAATCAAATACACAAAGCAACAAATGAGAAGAAAGTGGATAAAAAATTATTCGAGTGGTTTTATTATCAATATGAAACTGCACCGGGTAAATTTAATGATGTTTGTGACTTTGTAGCTGATGGTTTTACAAAAATATATGATATTGCAACCACCTATTTTAATTCACTGTCAACATACCTTACGACAATCTTTTATGAAGAAAGCCGTGAGGAGAATCAGCCGGATCTTGAATCTAAAGATGAAAGAATGGCTGCAGAAGATCCAAGTAGCGATCACTTAACAAATGACGAAAAATTAGACGAAAGGTTAATATTGCGATCCCCTTTCCAACAATGTCCAAATACTACTTATATTGAATATAAGCAGCACCTCCAAATTCTAGGAGATATGCATATGATACCCCCTGAGAGCATAAAATCATTTGTTGAATAAAAGAACAATCTTATACGGGTAAATTCTGTTATTTTTTACCGATGTTAAACAGAACGTCTTTTATTCTCTTCCTTTTTGTCGAGAACGGGCTCTATGCGCAGCATGTGTGCCATGCTGGGAAACGCCGTCTGTTGCTTCCGCAATTCCGGTCCCTCTAGCAGCTGTTCCAGCCGCTCTAGCGGCATCTTCAAGTTGCTTAGCTTTACTTTTGCCCATAGCCGTGAGCTCTATACCTCTATCATGCTTTCTAGAAACATCCGCCGCAGGAGTCCTCGGAGCATCAGGTAATTGAGCTTGAGCCAGTCTTTTATTTCTAAACATAGCGCCAGCTAATATTGGTCCTAAAAATGGTATAGCACTCATTAATGACTCTTTCCAATTTAATTTATTTCCGCTTTGGATCTGATCTACTGAAGATCCAACCCCACCTATTAAGAGTGGCCCAACAACCGGAATGACACCGGAAAAAGCGCAGCTAAATGTTTTAGTCCAACTAAATTTCTTACCATTTACCTTATCCTCAATGCCATCGACTACTCCATAAAGAAAACCAGCCACAAATCCGCCTGCTCCTCCTGAAAATGTTAGAATCTGGCAAAAACCTTTTACCCCATCAAATACACCATTTATAAATTTTTTTGTCCTAGATAATTCTTGCGCCATCACAAAACCATTATTATTAATTCTATAAAAATTTTACGAGCAAGATATTAAAGAAAGGTTAATTAAACTAACATCTGCGCTAGAAAGTTACTAAAACGAAATAAAGCGCAGAACGGGGCATCATTTTTAAATGTGTTTAACCTTTTGGGTGATAAAAGCTGGATTCTTATTAACAATTGTTTGACAAGGTTGTGTTAGCAGGGTAGGTAATAAAATAGAGATGTGAGAAAATGAGATGAGGATAAATGAATAAAAATAAAGTCAGTCATTGGAATATAAGTCTTAAAGTTCAGAAGAGCTCCATTCGTAAATTGCTTTGGATAAGTATATTGTTTGGGATCTTGTATTTGCCTTTCTGGGCCTATCGAGAATTTATAAATAGCAAAGCGTTTGATGGTAGAGCGAACGCCATCACAGCAATTATAAAATCATCTCTTATATATACACCGGATGAAGCTTTTGCAAGGCCTATATACCCAGAAGCTTTGCATCGGAAGAAAATGCTTATACACTTCACAAGAGAAGAATTAGATAAGTATGTTTACAAAACAACAAACGAGGAGCAAGATAAATATTGCGGATTTGTTGCTCCTAAAGTCAATTATAGTACGGTTAGAAGCTATACTTATGAAAAAGATGGATTGAAAAAAAGAGGTTTTTGTCCAGATAAGAAACATTTAACATTAAAAGAAATTATAGTAGGCATAACGGGTGGACGGTATATTGGAATGGAGGAAATTTATATAAATGCAAACGCAGAGTTATTTTACCAATATCCAGAGTTATTTAGGAGGTTAGTGCCGTTGTTACAAGACCCTTGTAGTTATTTCTTATCAAGGGACGAAGTGGAGCGTCTCAAGCAAAAAGATCATAAATGGGAAAAAGCAAATAGTGCAAACGAGCAGAAATATTGGGAGGTATTAAATTGCTCTAAGATAGGTGCGAAAGAGAATCAGTATATCATTAACATCAATATATCTGATAAAAATGGAGTGGCCTATTTTAAAGTGATCAGAAGCAAATAATTATCATTTTCAATGAGAGGGCACAATGAAGAATGAGATAAATTTTTCATATAAAATGAAAATACACCATGATGTTAGTTTAAAGCCAGACCCCAAAGACCCTAATAATTATCTATGTGAATTTGATAAAACAGTAGGGCAATATACAGGACATTTTCATCCTGAGTTTGAACAAAGAGATTCCAGTGGAAGAGTTGTTAAGCGAGCATCATATGGAAAACATCCAGAAAATCCTGGTAGAGCTATCGATGCCAAGGATATTCAGGATGATTACTCTGGAAGGCAAGTGCATGTTAACAGGTGTAAAGATCAGCTGCAGAATGGAAATAAGATTTTTCATGCTGAAATCAATTTAAGTAAACAGCAATTTGATTCTGCTATTAGTAGAGCTGAAGAAATAAAAAGAGATAAATCGATTTATTTTGTTTCAATAGATGATTGTATCACATTCACCCAAAGTGTGTATGCGGCTGCTTTGCCGGGTCAAGGAGTTTTCACACAGCATTTCACTAAAGAACAATTGAAGCAAGCGGATACATTAGCAGCAGCTAGTGCTGCAAGAAGATATGGCACAGGAGACGATGCAGAGTTTTTTGTTAAACATGCTAACCCAGATGCAAACTATATTGCTACACAATACAATGTTGATAAAGAACAAGTATCACTTGCTTTGCCTGCTATTCATGAAGTAGGAATGGCTAATACTTACAGGATAGATTTCCAAGGAGCATCCTCAAAACAAGATATCCAAGGGCCGCCAATGTCAGCGGAGATGCAAGCGCGGTTTATGAGCAGGGATTACGTTTCGGAAAAAGGTGGCTCGGCTGGTTATATCGAATATGAGGTAAAACAGGGCAATACTCTCTCGGAAATTGCATTTAGTCACGGAACGACGGTAAAGGATCTGCTGGCCGATGAACGCAATGCAGGGTTCAGAGATAATCCAGACATAATAAGGCCTAGCCAAAAAGTTTTTATTCCAAGCAGAGGCGAGAGCCCATATCGCGAAGCTGATTTATTGCCTAAATATAATGCCTTAAATGACGAAGCATTATATGGTAAGGCGTTATATGCTGGCTTTTCAGGGAGTAATTATGAATCATTTGCTGGATTCCAGTCGGAAATAATCCCAGCCTTTAACATATATAGCCATTTGGGATATAACACAGGTCATAAATTTAGGATGGATTTATTCGAGAAATCCTTTTCTGTGACAAATATTGCCTCAAATTATAATTTCCTTCAAACCGACTTTGGTAGAGAATTTTTCGGTATACAAAATAGAGATATAGCTTCGAGCTTCATGCAGCGTTTTTTTCCCGAGCATGATATGTTACATGAGAACTTACTAATGGAGTGGAGAAAAGAAGAAATTGAAAAAAGATTCTTTCAAACCGAACTTCAGCGAGAAGTCGAAAAGGGAAGGTTTTTAAGTGGAAGAGAAAGAACAGAGCATTTTGATCGCATACTCGAAAAAGAATTAGCTAGGATGGAGAGAGCTGAGAAAATGGAGCAACATTTTCAAAATATGCAAAATCACCAGATGGGCGGTTGGCCTATTATAGTAGATATGGGAAATGGAAAGGCTGATCTGGTAGCGTATGAGCAGTCTCACATATTTTTTGATATGAATGGAAATGGGTACAAAGAAAATACAGCTTGGGTAAGTTCTAAAGATGCTCTTCTTGCATATGATTTTAACCAAGATGGCATAATAAATGATCATAGAGAGATAGTGCTCTCATCTTGGTGTGAAGAAGAGTGCACAGATCTTGAAGCACTTGCAAAGTTTTTTGATTCTAATAAAGATGGTATATTTGATTCTAAAGACAAAGAATTTAGTAAGTTTAAACTTTGGAGAGATCTGAATCAGGATGGCAAATCACAATTAACGGAATTAACGAGTATTAATGAATCAATCGCTAGTTTTGACTTGAGGCCAGTAGGTAACGAAACCGTACCAAATTTTGGTGAAATGCGCTATTTTTTAGCTAAGAAAATTACCTCCGGATTGCCTGTAAAATCATATGATGTGAAATTCTCATATAGTGCTGCAGGAATCAGAATAGATAATGGTGAATTTCACATATATTTCGATGAAAATGTAAATGATGTGATCTCTCTGGATAGGCTGCCAAAAGCTGAGATTACTCTAAAACATAATACAATTATACTATGTAGTAATGAGCAAGATAATGTTTCGATTAGTGGAAATTATTCTGCTTTAGTCAAGGCTGGCAGAGGTGCTGATGTAATATCCACAGGAAAGGGCAATGATTGGGTGCATTGTCTTAGTTCCTGTGTTGTAAATACTGGTGAAGGGCATGATGTTTTTGTCGGTTCACCCGCATCTTATAATGGTGGTGCTGGCTATGATGTATTTATCTATACGGGGCAAAACAAGGCTCATCATTTCAACCTAACCAAAATGTCTGTAGAAGCCTTCTATGGAGGCAATGAAGCAGAGGTAATTGATGCATCTGATAGTCCTGTTGGTGTTTTTATTTCTTCAGGAGATGGAGAAGATCAAATTATTGGTTCTGCAAAGGATGATATTCTAATTGGTGGTGCAGGAGCAGATAGTGTAAAAGCTGGTAAAGGTAATGATATCGTAATTGTTGATAGTAAGAGCGATTTGCTCAAGCTGGATGCGGGAGAAGGCACTGATACGATTATACTAGAAGCATCTCATCCTCTTGAAGTTAACATGCGAAATATCAACGCTGAAATTATTGTTGCTAATAATCAAAGTAACGTTGTGCGGTTTGGAGATGTTGGAACATATATATCATATGGGTACAAAGGGGCTAACCAGACAATTTACGGCGGTGCTGGAAATAATGTTTATGTAAATAAAGGAGGTTACGATATTGTTTACGGTGGCTCCGGAAATAACACATATTATGCTCCTGTATGTGATGGCACATTAACTATCCATGCCGCTGATATTACTAGAGATACAGGAAAGGATGTTGTTATTTTTAATGGAGTTGAACCCGAATTGGTGTTTGTAGGTATTCAAGGAGTAGATATACGTGTTGTAGTTTTATATCCAGATCAGTCGTACGGTAAGTTAATTATTAGTGGAGGAATTGAAAAAAACAGTAAAAAACTTCCTGTGGGCTTGGTCATGCAAAACCTTGACAAAGATAATGATGCTATAAAAGAGCTCAGAATTCAGGTGGTGCAAAAAATTTTAAAGCAAATAAAAATTGATGAGTTTCATCGAAAAGCCGATGTTTTTGTAGAAAAATTTAGAAAATTGGAGGAAGTTAACCAAAAGGTTCTAGAAGAAATTAGAGAGGAGAAAAGAATAAAGAGAGAGGAGTATGAAAAGAAAATGGCTGAATATGAAGCTTGTGAACGTAGATCTTTCCAAGAGATGAAGTTAGCAAGTCAGTTGGATAACAAAGAGGACATGATCAATGCAATGGATGAAGCTCATCAAAAGCTTCTTAAGTGTGATTACCCCACTTCTTCTGTTGATGTAAGGGAAGCAGTGTATTTACCTCTCTCAGAGGCTCGAAAGTTGGCTACCATCAATAAAAGTATAAGTTCATCAATAGTATCTATAACTAATGAAGTTATTAAGATGGTTAAAAAAGGAGGGGTTTTTTGTTCGCTTACAACCAGTATAGGGCAAGAAGGCTTGTCTCCTTTACTTGTGTTTGTCGAAGATCTTGAAAAAGTTTTTCACTGTTTACAAGAATTTAAACCATTTGATTCATTGCATGAGTTGAGAGCTACAATGATTATTCTTGAGAGTCTTTCTGAAGAAGGTGCGCTAGAAAAATTTCCTAAAGAAAAAGACAAATATATAGATTCAGCCTATAAATTAATTCAATTTGAAGAATTTATGGAGTATTTAGCAGAAGAATATACAAATACTATACAGAAACAAATTATTGAAAAATATTATAAAGAAACAAACACGCTGTATATAACTGATATTCTTAGCCTTATCTTCAAAGATAGGGATTGTCAGTATAAATGTTATCGTCCCGACATAAATAGAAAGGAGCTATTTATAAAAGAATACGGATATTACGAAGAGGGAGAGTGTAGAGATGATTGCGAATCGTACGAGAAGCTTCCATCTTTAGAAAAAGTCGAAAATCACATTTCTAGAGAAAATTTAACTGAAGGTGAGGGTTTTTGTGTTGCTGAGCATATTGCGGGAAAAGGATTTGTAGATGATTTGACTGAATGTTTAGCATAAAAAAGGACTTTAGGTATTTTTCTGATAAGACCCATATTCGCAATATCTCAGAACTTTTTTGCTAATTTTATTGCTAATTTGCAGCCAAATTTGATGGCTCCTGAGAGGGCCGGGTAGGCTGGTGCGGATTTTGCACCGTTCTCAAAGGCGGTTTCCTTATGGCCAATTTCGTCATCACGAAATTTTTTGATGCTAGCTTTTAAATCTGATTCACTATCATCAAGTTCATTTAGTTGGCCCTGATAGTGATCGGCTATAACTTCTTCAACTGCTGTTGTGCAAGCCATGGCAGCTGATGTACCCATTTTTGCCGTAATAGCCCCTAAAGCATATCCAAGGCAATTTACCACAGGATATAAAATGGTTGGTCTGCTACCACGTTTTTGAATTTGTTGCTCAAAATACTCTAAATGCTCAACTTCACCGTCAGCCATTTCTTGGATGATTTTTTTTACCTTGGGATCCTTTGTATAGTCAAGCTGGCCTTGATAAATCCTTATGGCAGCATACTCACCAGCATGGTTTATGCGAATTATTTGAGCAATTTTTTCTTTTGGGTTTAATGAATATTCTGCCATATTAACACCAATATTTGAGTTAAAATCATAATAGTTGTAATAATATATTGAAATTTAAAAATTTCATCATATTCTATAGCAACAGTTTTACAAATGTTGTTCGCGGGTGTGGCGGAACTGGTAGACGCGCTAGATTTAGGTTCTAGTACCGCAAGGTGTGGGGGTTCAAGTCCCTTCACCCGCACCATCAAAAAAAATTAAGGATTATATGATGCAAATTAAAGAAACGCACAATAAAGATCTTAGTAGAAAATATGAAGTGCAATTCTCCGGAAAAGATGTTTCTGCTGCAGTCGATGCGCAGGCAGAAAAGCTAGCTAAAGAAGTTAAATTAGACGGTTTCCGTAAAGGTAAAGTTCCTGCATCTGTTGTTAAAAAAATGTATAAAGACAACATTTACAAAGATGTTGTTGATGATTTAATTCAAAAAGCTGCTGATAAAATTGTTTCTGATAATAAATTGAAATTAGCAGTTAGACCAAATGTTGAGCTTGATAAATTTGATGAAAAAGATGGCTTAGCTCTTAAAATAGAAATGGAAATTTATCCTGAAATTGAGGAGTTAGATTTTAAGAAATTTAAGCTCACAGACTATAAATACGAGCTCGATAACTCAGAAATTAAAGAGGCCGAAGATAGAGTCCTTTCTATGCATAAGGAATTGACCGATGCTAAAAAAGGCACAAAAGCTAAAGAAGGCGATACAGTTTTGATTGATTTTACCGGATATATAGACGGAAAAGAATTTCCTGGTGGAGCTGCTAAAGATTACAAGCTGGATCTTGGTAATGGGCATTTTATTCCTGGTTTTGAATCTGGTCTTGTTGGAGCGAAAGAGGGTGATACTAAATCGCTTAAATTAAAATTCCCTGATGATTATGGTTCAAAAGATCACGCTGGAAAAGACGTTGAGTTTAAGGTTGAAGTTAAAAAGGTAATGAATGCAACATTGCCAAAAATGGATGATGAATTCGCTAAGAAAATTAAATTCAAAGATGCTAAAGAATTGCAAGATCAGCTAAAAAATTCAATCGAAAGAAATTACGATGAAGTGAAAAGAGCTGTTATGAAAAAAGAGCTGTTTGATGAGCTTGAGAAATCAGCAAAATTTATGCTTCCATCACAGATGGTTGAAAGAGAGTATGATGTTCTAGTTCAACAAATGAATAAAGCTGGTGACGAATCCGCAGATAAGAAAGAAAAAGAGAAAAAAGAGAAGCTCTATAGAAAGATAGCTGAACGTAGAGTGAAATTAGGAATGCTTCTTGCTGATATTGCTCAAAGGAAAAAGATCGAAATCTCAAATGATGATATTAACAGGGCGTTAGGCCAATATCTAAGGCAAATGCCAGGTCAAGAACAAGCAATCATAGACTATTATAAAAAGAATCCTCAAGCCCTCGAGTCATTGAAAGGGCAAATTCTGGAAGATAAGGTTGTTGATCATCTGATTGATACTCTAGAAAAGAAAGAGAAGAAGATAAAAGCAAAGGATCTTATTGAATTATCAAAAAAAATTGATAAAGAATTTGCAGCTTAACTCTAAATTCAATATCTTATTAAGTTAGTAACAAATGAAAGGAGTGGGAGATGTCAGTTAATATGGGTTTAGTCCCAATGGTTGTCGAGCAAACCAGTCGTGGTGAGCGCTCATATGATATTTTCTCGAGATTATTAAAAGAAAGAATTGTTTTTATCACTGGACCTATAGAAGATAATATGGCATCCCTTGTGGTTGCTCAGCTGTTATTTTTAGAGGCTGAAAACCCAGAGAAAGACATCGCTGTTTATATAAACTCTCCAGGTGGTTCTGTAAGTTCTGCTTTAGCTATGTATGATACTATGCAATATATTAGGCCAAAAATATCTACTTTATGTGTTGGAATGGCCGCTTCAGGTGGATCTTTGCTTCTAACAGCCGGTGAGAAGGGAAAAAGATTCGCGTTACCAAATTCAAAAGTCATGATCCACCAGCCGCATATTGGCGGATTGCGTGGGCAGACGACAGATATTGAAATTCATGCTAAAGATATGATAGCTACAAAAAATAGATTGAATAGTATTTATGCTCACCATACAGGTCAAAAATTACAATATATTGCTGAAGTTATGGAAAGAGATAGATTTTTTGGTGCGGAGGAAGCACAAGAATTTGGTCTTATTGACCATGTTATTACTAGGCGGGAAGAGGCTAAATAAAAGGTATCTATGACAAAAAAAGGCAAAGAGAAAAAGAAAGATTTGGAATGTTCTTTTTGTGGTAAAAGCCAGCATGAGGTAAAAAAGCTAATTGCTGGGCCTTCAGTTTATATTTGTAGCGAGTGTGTTGAGTTATGCCAAGAAATCATAACTGAAGAATTTGGTGATTCATTAGTGAAGCCTTCGTTGGGTGAGTTGCCTAAACCAGCTGACATGGTTAAAATTTTAAATGAATATGTTATCGGGCAAGAGAGAGCAAAAAAATCTTTAGCTGTAGCAGTTTATAATCATTATAAAAGGCTAAATGATGACACCAGAACCGAGGTTGAGATATCTAAATCTAACGTCTTATTAATAGGACCTACAGGATCTGGTAAAACTTTATTAGCACAAACATTAGCTAAAATTCTTGATGTGCCATTTACTATGGCTGATGCAACTTCGCTTACTGAAGCTGGCTATGTAGGTGAAGATGTTGAGAATATTTTATTGAGACTACTTCAAACATGTAACTTCAACGTTGAAAAAGCACAGCGTGGTATTATATATATAGACGAAATAGACAAAATTACTCGCAAATCTGAAAATCCATCAATTACTAGAGATGTTTCAGGAGAGGGAGTTCAGCAGGCTCTTTTGAAAATTATGGAAGGTACTGTTGCTTCAGTTCCTCCGCAAGGCGGCAGAAAGCATCCTCAGCAGGAGTTTATTCAAGTAGATACTAGTAATATCCTGTTTATTTGCGGTGGTGCCTTTAATGGTCTAGAAAAAATCATTTCTAATCGAATTCAGGGCTATACAGTTGGTTTCGAAGCTAAATTAGACGATAAAAAGCAGCTTGATAATATTTTCAGCCAAGTTGAGCCAGATGATCTTGTTAAATATGGTTTAATACCAGAGTTTATTGGTCGTCTACCGGTGATTTCTACGTTAAATAATTTAGATGAAAATGCATTAATCGACATATTGTCTAGGCCTAAAAATGCTCTTATTAAGCAATATAAGAAGCTGTTTTCTATGGAAGATGTCGAACTTGAATTTACTGATGACGCAATTTCTGCGATTGTAGAAAGGGCGATTAAGCGTAAAACAGGTGCTAGGGGCTTAAGAGCAATTATGGAAGAGAATCTTCTTGATGTTATGTATGAGATTCCGTCTGTGGAAAATGCGCAAAAAGTAGTGATCGATAAAACATGTATTGAAAATGGTTCAACTCCGCTAATTGTTTTCAATAAAGAATCTAAAAAGAAATCATCTTAATGCTATAGCAATAAGGGGTTTTTTTGGCGCAATCTCTTATGCATCGTGCTTTAATTTGAATTTTTTTTGGTAATAATTTCGTCTGTGGGGCGAGAATATATGAATTTATTTAATCACGTACAAATAAAAGTCAAAGATCTGGCAGTCAGTAAAAAATTTTATGATGCCGTAATGAAAATTTTAGAATATAAAACAGTTCTTGAAATTGAAAATACGGTTATTGGTTACGGGCTTGATTTGCATAATATGTTTGAGATCCGACAAGCTAATGAAGAATTTAAGCTATCTAGATCTGTTCATGTTGCTTTTAATGCTCCTAGTATGGGGGCAGTTGATGAGTTTTACCAAATAGCAACTAGGAACGGTGGTAAGTGTGGAGGTGCTCCAGGTTTTAGGCCGCAATATGAAGAAGGATACTATGCTGCATTCGTTACGGATCTTGATGGTCATAATATCGAAGCGGTATACAAAATAAAGTAATGTGCATGTGGTGGCAAAAATAAAATTAGCTATTAAGATGCTTATTTTTTTCCTCTAATAATGATTTCTTTAAAATGATAGCACTAAGTATTGTGTTATTTCTTATGTTTTTTAGCTGTAATTTTTAATATTTATCTATTCTCTGACTGGGTATATGTAAATATGTTATAAATTTCTGAAGATAAAAAAATCAGGGCATAAGTATATTTAAATTTCAGGTGTTTCACCTATTAATGACTGGCTTTCTTCATATGCAGTAAGGAGGGTATTATTCTGTGTAGGAAAAAAATAATTATCTATTACATCTTTCATGCCAGTATATAATAAAGTTGAAACAATCAATGTTGTTGAAAGGACAGGGTGGCTGATAGCAATGTTTACAAAATTATTTAGGTTTCCTGAAACGATAGTTGCGCTGATAATCTCGCCTGCTATTACTGGGATATAATCTTCTGGATTTTTGGATAAGATGAAGGGAATAGATGGAAAAACAATTAAAGCAACGGGAGTTATCTTATATGAGTAATAACAAAAAGTTCCTGATACTGCTCCAGCAAGAAAATAGACGTTTGTTGCTTGAGTGTTGTTGCTCATGATATGACTGCCTTCAATACGTTAATGTAAAGCCAACCCCTTCTTATAAAAGAATACATGATAGTTAAGGATTTAATAATCAATCAGATGAAAATAAGAAATTTATTTTTAATATATGGGTTTTTGGTAACTATTATTCAATATTAGAAGAATGTCCTTAATCGTTACATTCCAGAATATCTCCCATAAATTCTGGTTTGCAGAGAATTTCTTCCAAAGCGTCATGATTATTAAAAACAAAGATCGCAGAAAAAGCAGCAGCGGATAAAATAGGGTGATTTGCTATAACAGTTGCAGCAACATTACCCAGTGCTGATATGATGTTAGTTAGCATTACGGGCATTAGAGGTGAGTAACTTATTGCAAAACCGGTTGTAATGCCAAGAAATAACTCTGCTTTATTGTTTAAATTTTCTCCAAATAAAATATTTGTACCCATTCCAGTGAGTGATGCTATGTAATGGCTTTGTTTAAACTGTGAGCCTGAGAAAACTCCTGCTGATACACCTAATTGAAAATATCCGTACATTAAATTTTGCCCTTTATAATATTAAGATGTAGATTAGTATATTTTGCAGAAAAAATCAACAAACATTAACGGTTATTAATTAATTATAAATAGTTTTTGTTCTAACAAAAAATCTCTTTTTTCTATAAATATATGGTTTATTATGTATTGACATAGTTTTATGAAAATGATAATCATTATCACATGTTTAAGATGCATTTTATAGTTATATTTCTCTTGTTGAGTATATCATCTTGTGGTGATGATACTGAAACTATTAAATTTGATACGCATATAAGAAACCACAAATTTTACCCAGATATTATTAAATTAAAAGAAAAGCAAGTCTTGCGTTTAAGTGTTTATAATGATGACCCAACGGTAGAAGAGTTTGAAAGTTTCGATCTCAAAAGAGAAAAGATTGTTCCTGGTAATAAAAAAATAGTCGTTACTATGGGGCCGCTAAAAAAAGGTGTATATGAGTTTTTTGGTGAGTTCAATATGGATACGGCAAAGGGAAAAATAATTGTTGAGTAGGTTCTAATGTATCATAGTTTCATTATTTTACTTCGTGAAGTTTTAGAAATATCAATCATCCTTAGTATTATTCTTGCCGCTACAAATGGCATTGTAGGAAGATCAAGATATATAATTGGAGGTGTTGGTGCTGGTCTTGTTGGTGCTACACTGCTTGCTTTATTTACAAATAAAATATCTGATGCCCTAAACGGTACGGGACAAGAAATAGTAAATGCGGCCATTTTATTATGCGCCAGCTTTTTTATAAGCTGGACTATAATTTGGATAAAAAAGCATGGGAAACATTTATCGTCTAGAATAAAACAGAAAGGGCAAATGATTAAGGATGGTAATGCCTCACTAATCTCGATGGCGTTTGTTGTAGCGCTTGCTATCTTCCGAGAGGGATCTGAGATCGTTTTATTTACGTATAGCCTTATAATTACCAGTAAAGATAATTTGTCCAATATATTGTTAGGAGCAGTTTCGGGTTTGTCTGTTGGTATTTTTGTAGGATATTTATTCTATATGGGAGTCCTGCAATTTTCTAAAAAAATGGCTTTTACTAGAGTTGTTACCTTATTGCTCGCATTAGTTGCTGCTTCAATGGCAGCTCAGGGTGGTTTATTTTTGCAATCAGCAGGTTATTTAAGCTTTATAGATGCTCAGCCGTTGTGGGATAGCTCTTCTTTGATTAGTGATGCAAGTGTTGCCGGTAATATTCTTAATATAATTATTGGTTATTCGTCGAAGCCAACTTTGATAGAGGTCTTATTCTTTTTGGCTACTCTCTTTTTAATTTGGTTTTCAATAAAATTGCAATCACCACAAAAATAAAAAAGAGCATTAAATTAATGCTCTTTCATGTTTGAATTTGATTTTTATCAGAAATGCTATTTATCAAAAATGGCCATTAATTCACCCCATTCGCGTTTGCTCATGCCACTATCTTCTTGAGTAACTTTTTCACCATTTATCATACGCTTGAGTATTTCTACTCCTTTTTGTGAAATATGCTCTCCATTCATAACATATTGTTCAAAAGCCTCATAAGTAAATGGTACCCATTTTTTTACAATATCAAGCATAGCTTCTGCATATACGCGAATTTCATACTGTGCATGGCTATCAGCGCGTAATTTCAGGAAATGCAGTAAATTATGTAAGTCGATCTTCCAGTACCATTCAGTGTAGTAATTTAGGGTAAGATTCATCCGAGCAAGCTCACGTGCAAGTTGGGAGCGTGATTCATCTTTCCTGTTTCCTTCCTTGTCTTCGTTTAGCATATATTCGTAATTTTCATAGCAACGTTTTGCATCTTCATGAAGTAAATCCATTACTTTTTTTGCTTCTGCGTCATTTAGTACTTCTTCACGCCCTTGCATATTAATAGTGGACTGCGCTGCAACTTGGTTTCTTTCGGGAACATAGTAATCTCTGCCTAAGATAGAGTAGCGCGCAGAATATTCATTTACATTTGCTGTGCGATGTCTTATCCACTGACGTGCAATAAAAATTGGAACCTTGATGTGGAATTTAATTTCACACATTTCGAAAGGTGTAGTGTGGCGGTGACGAAGAAGATAGAAGATCAAGCCTTTATCTTGATTTACTTTCTTAGTTCCGGAGCCATATGATACTCTTGCTGCTTGAACAATTGATGAGTCGGTGCCCATATAATCAACAACTCTTACAAAACCGTGATCCAGAACCGGTATTGGCTTATAAAGAATTTCTTCTAAATCGGGTGAAATGGGTCTAACTGTTTCTTGTTTATTTTTTCTAAATTCTTCAATCTCTTTTAATTGCTCTTCATTTATTCCCATATTAACTCCTTTAACTCCATTTATCGATCCGGACAGTTTATAATATATGCTAGGAGCTGTGAAGGAAATTTTTATTTTTGTTTCACCTGCGTCTTGATCAACTTAATTTGTTATCTATCCTGTTGGATTAATCGAGTAATAATTAAAGGTAAACGCTAAGTCTCGTGATTTAGTTATTAACTATGGGCTTTCTGATTCTTTCTTGCAAAAAAGCACTTATGATTCTATTATTTCCGGCAAGTTAAGGTTATGGATAATATGGAAAAGAGAAACGAAAGGCCTTTATCGCCGCATTTGACTATTTATAAGCCCCAGATTACCTCTGTGTTATCAATTATGCACAGAATGACAGGGGTATTTTTGTTTTTAGGGCTAAATTTTTTATTTTGGGTTTTGTCGTTAATATTGCTGCAAAATATGGGTTTAGCAATGCTTGACGTAAATTTATTGGCTTTACTGGATAACATAGTATTTAAATTATTTATGCTAGCGACAACTTTTTCCTTATATTACCACCTGGCCAACGGAGTCAGGCATTTATTTTGGGATATGGGAAAAGGATTTACATTAGGAGTAGTCTCTGCATCAGGGCTTGGGGTAATTATATTTGCTCTTTTATTGACAGTATTTACTGTTTATTTTGGATTTTTTTATCAGTATCAGTAGGAAATTATGAAAAATTTTGTTAGCGATATTTCGAGAGCTAAGCATTTAGGTTCAGCGAAATCAGGGGTTTCTCATTGGATGTGGCAAAGGTTGACTGCTATTTTTCTTGTGCCGCTATATGTCTGGTTTGTCCTTACGATGTTTCAGTTTTTTATAAATCCTGAATATGTTACAAATCAAGTGCTATATTCGCCATTTAGCCTAATTGCTTTACTTTTAATGGTGAATATAACTCTGATACATGGTGTTCTAGGGATAAAAGTTGTTCTTGAAGATTATGTTCACAGTGAATGCCTCAAAAATTTTTTAATCATAATCTCTTATGGAGCTACCTTATTCACTATGATGTTAGTTAGCTTGTCTTTGTTACTTAATTTTATCGTAAATATATAATGAAAGATTCATATAAAATTGTTGATCATAAATTTGATGTAGTTGTAGTTGGAGCAGGAGGGGCAGGATTGAGAGCCACTTTTGGAATGGCAGAGGCTGGACTCAATACAGCTTGCATTACTAAAGTTTTCCCCACAAGAAGTCATACTGTTGCTGCACAGGGTGGTATTAGTGCAGCACTCGCCAATATGGGTGAAGATGACTGGCGTTGGCACATGTATGATACTGTAAAGGGCTCTGATTGGTTGGGTGACCAAGATGCTATTGAATATATGTGTAAAAATGCAGCTCAGGCTATAATAGAGCTCGAGCATTACGGTGTGCCATTTTCTAGAACCCCAGAGGGCAAAATATATCAACGTGCTTTTGGTGGCATGACAACCGAATTTGGTGAGGGAAAGCCAGCTCAGAGAACTTGTGCTGCTGCTGATAGAACTGGGCATGCGATTTTGCACACTTTGTACCAACAATCTCTAAAGCATAAGGCTAAATTCTTTATTGAATATTTCGCTCTAGATTTAATCATGAACGAAAAAGGTGAGTGCGTAGGTGTTATGGCGATGAATTTAGATGACGGTGTAATACACAGATTTAATGCGCATAGGGTGGTGCTTGCCACAGGTGGTTATGGAAGGGCGTATTTCTCTGCAACTTCAGCACATACCTGTACCGGTGATGGTAATGCTATGTGCTCTAGGGCAGGCGTAGCTCTACAAGATATGGAGTTTGTTCAGTTTCACCCAACAGGCATATATGGATCTGGTTGCTTAATCACAGAAGGTTGCCGGGGAGAAGGCGGATACCTAACAAACTCTGAAGGTGAAAGGTTTATGGAGCGTTATGCTCCACACGCAAAAGATCTTGCATCTAGAGATGTTGTTAGCCGTGCTATGACAATTGAAATTATGCAAGGTAGGGGAGTTGGTCATGAGAAAGACCATATAAATCTGCATCTAGAGCATTTAGACGCTTCTGTAATTAATAAGAGGCTTCCTGGTATAGCAGAAACAGCAAAAATATTTGCCGGAGTTGATGTTACAAAAGAGCCGATTCCAGTGTTGCCTACAGTACATTACAACATGGGTGGTATACCTACAAATTATCATGGCGAAGTGGTTACTAAAAAAGGCGCAGATAATGATCATGTGATACCAGGTTTAATGGCTATAGGAGAGGCAGCTTGTGTTTCAGTTCACGGTGCGAACAGGTTAGGTTCAAACTCGTTGCTTGATTTGGTTGTTTTTGGTAGGGCAGCGGCTCTTAGATGTAAAGAGCTGATTAAACCGGGAGCTAATTTAAAGGATCTGCCTAAAGATGCAGGTGAAAAAACCTTAGAAAGACTAGACAAAATAAGATTCGCAAAAGGAAAATTAACAGTTGCTCAAGTCAGAGATGAAATGCAAGACACAATGCAATTGCATGCAGCGGTTTTTAGAGAGGAAAGCACATTGAAGGCAGGAAAGAAGAAGATTGATGAAATCTACGACAAATTTAAGGATGTTCATGTCAAAGATAAAGGTTTAATCTGGAATAGTGACCTTATTGAATGCTTAGAATTAGAGAATTTACTAGACCAAGCTGTAATCACCATGCATTGTGCTGAAAATAGAAAAGAAAGCAGAGGAGCGCATGCGAGAGATGATTATACAGAAAGGGATGATAAGAACTGGATGAAGCATACTATAGCTTGGATTAAAGATGGGAAAGTAAAAATTGATTACAGGCCAGTTCATCAAAATAGTCTGACTGATGAAGTGAAGGCTATTCCACCACAGAAAAGAGTTTATTAAGAGGGATACATAATGGCTGAATTTAGACTTCCACCAAATTCTAGAGTTCACAAAGGTAAGTATTTTGCATGCCAAGATAGTGATCCAGAAAATATCCGTAAGATTTCAGTATATAGATATGATCCCGAAGACGGCAACGGACCGCGCCTTGATACATATGAGATAGACACTGAGAAATGTGGTCCAATGCTACTTGATGCGATTATCAAAATCAAAAACGAAATTGACTCTACCTTAACTTTCAGAAGGTCGTGTAGAGAGGGTATTTGTGGTAGTTGTGCTATGAATATCAATGGAACCAATACATTGGCATGTACAACTGCAATTTCTGATTTAAAAGGTGATATAGCAATATATCCGCTGCCACACATGCTGGTAGTTAAGGACCTGGTCTGTGATATGAGTCATTTCTATGCTCAATATGAATCAATACAACCATGGCTAAAATCAGATAATACACCAAGCAGGAACGCTGAAAGGCTTCAATCAATAGAGGATAGGGAAAAGCTTGATGGATTATATGAATGTATTTTATGCGCATGTTGTTCTACCAGCTGTCCAAGTTATTGGTGGAATTCAGATAAATATTTAGGTCCTGCTATATTACTGCAAGCATATAGATGGATTGCTGACTCAAGAGATGATTATAGTGGTGAGAGGTTAGATCAATTAATGGATCCGTTTAAGCTATACAGATGTCATACAATTATGAATTGTACGAAAACATGCCCTAAGGGACTAAATCCAGCAAAAGCCATTTCAGAGATTAAAAAACTAATGGTTGAAAGAAAAGGTGTTTGAAATAGAGTAGCTATTTTCTCACACAATAGAAAAATAAGACCCTAATCTTGTAATCTAAAGCTTTAAGTTATCTCTTTACTTGTTTAGAATATTGCCGTGTGTTACGGGGTTTTATGAATAAAAATAAGTATATTATTTGGCTTATCATAGTTTCAATAATTGCTTTTGCTTATTTTGTTTTTACACGGTATTTCTCAGACTACGAAATTACTAAGGATCAACGAGTCGAGCTTATCTATAGTTTGATGTTGGTAACTTTTTTGGTTTTTAGCCTTTTTTCAAGAAAAATTTCTTTTTTATATACTATGAAGACAGTCTTATGTTGGATAGGAATATTTGTGATCGTATTGATTGGTTATTCCTATAAATCCAGCATTATTAGTGTTTATGAAAATGTTATAGCGTCAGTTAATCCAAGTGAAGCCCGTAACTCAAATGACGGTACCGTAGAAATTAAAAAGTCAATCGGTGGGCAATATAAAGTTAATGCATTAATAAATGGCAAAAAAATTAAATTCTTAGTTGATACTGGAGCAAGTTCTGTTACTCTCTCTCAAGAAGATGCTGCTAGGCTTGGTGTGGATATTAGTTCTTTAAATTATAATGTTATTATGTATACGGCAAACGGCGTGAATAAAGCAGCATTTGTTATGTTGCCCTATATTCAAATAGGTGATATTTTTATTCCAAATGTCAAAGCATTAGTTGCCCAGAAAGGCTTGGATAGCTCATTACTTGGAATGAGCTTTTTAGATAGGTTGCATTCTTTCTCTTTCAATAATGATAAGCTCATTTTGAGAGGGTAGTTATTTTTTATGAGGATGTCATCGGTTATTTATAGGTTTGACTTTAGATATTTAATATTAACTACCAGCTTTGCTGGTTTTTTTATTAATAAAAGAGCCGGTGAATTATTTGAAGAAGTTTATAAAGACTCCTATGCATATAATATTGTTTCGGACTTTTTGAATTCAATATTATATACAACTGAATATTCTATTACAAAAGAATCTCTTAAACTATATGGAGCTAATGATGGCGCGCAGGGTTATGATATTAGAGTCAGTAATCTCCAAAAAGGGTTTTTCAATACTATTGTCTCACCAGTTGCAAATAATTTGGTGAGCTTAAAAGATCATGAAAATTTTAGCACAATACAAAGCTCCAGTAGTAAAATTTTGGTTGGTGCAATTTTTTCAGCTACTTTACTTTCCAAGAAATCTTATGAAAAAGGTTCGCTTGATTTTAGTCCAAAAGATTATTACTCAGTCATAAAGCCTGTAATAAAGCATAGCTCAATTTTGGTATGTAAATTATATTTTTTACCCTCAACCTTACCCTTCGATATTGGGCAGAAATTTATTATAAATTCTTCTTGCAATATGTTAGGTGAGGTAGTTGAAGGTCTTTTTAGAATGGCTTATTCCTATGCATTTGAAGAAAAGGTAGATTATTATTATCTGGAAGAGATTTTGTCTGATATGTTATTTAGCATATATAAAACCTTTCATCATAAATTAGAAGAGAAGGCCGGTAGTTTTTTAAAAAGTTTGGAACAATTAGAAACTTTTGTTGACCTTTTTCCTGCGCATTATTACGTAGGGGGTGTCATAAGAAGATTTATATCAAAAATGTCTCTTAAGCTTTCAGAAAAGATGTTGGAACATGCATATTATGATAATAACATTGTTGCGCAACTAGCATTCCCAGAAGAAAAAAATATTGTTATGTATCTTGGAATGAAAGTTCTTTGTTTAGATGACGGCAAAACATGTAGAATAGAAATGCCTTCTGACGAGTGCAATTATTTTTCTCGTGAGCTTGCAAATGATTCGGCGAGATCTAATCCATTGCTAGATGAACAATCAAGCATGTCATGGGGTGTTATAGGAGAGCAGTCGAGTTTGGCATATGTCCCTGGGTAGTGAAATAACAAGATTTGTAAGAGGGCCGGTTCCAGGATTAGTGATATCGGCAGTGTCACAGGTTGGGTATGTGTATTTTGCAAAGTTTTCATCGGGCAATTTTTCATTTTTATTTCAGAATATCTTTTCTGGGATACATTTTACTTCTATATATGAGTTTGTTTTACCGTTGGTCAAAATAGTTTATGACCCTCCAAATATGCCTTTAAACAATGAAATAAAAAGAAATATCGCATCTACAATTGTCCATGAGGTTCATGCGGGCTATGACTATATCTCGAATAATATGGTTGAGGGTAAAGAATTTAACCCAACTCCATTCATAAAGCCTTTAGTTAAAAATAGTCTTATAATTATTTGTAAGATTGGAGTTAGAGTGACTAGCAAGTTAGGTATATCCTCCTGCAATATTTTTGGAGAAGTGGCAACAAAATATACCGAGGGCCTAATGTCGTATTCGGCTAATATGGGAGTCAACTGGGGTTATTCAATTTTTATGGGTACATACAGGGTATATCACCCTGATTTGGATATGTTTTTTGGAAAATATATGGATAAACCTTTAAATTTTTATTTTAATGGTGTGATTAGGTCTATTGTACAAGACTCGTCGAAATATGTTTTTCAATTTCTTGATGAGTTGGTGAGTCCTGAGCAGATAGAAATTGAACATGCAAATAATATTACAAATGCTGTTTGTCTAATTGAAATACAAAATCATAAGGATGCGACAATAAAAGAAAATAGTGGATTTTGTGAAACAAACTATCATTTGGTTTAATTAAGGGTATTGCTAATGGGTTTTTTTGAATTATTATTAGATTATAAGAATTATATGCCACATGGTTACTGCTTTTTGTGGTTCCCAGAGTTAGTTTGGTTGCATTTTATTTCAGACTTAGTAACTGCAGTAGCCTATTTCTCCATACCGTTCCTTCTAAGTTATATGGCTTATAAAAAAAGCAAGTGATTAAATATAAGTGGATTTTTGTATTGTTTAGTGCTTTCATTTTTCTTTGTGGAATTACGCACGTAATGGATATTGTCACATTGTGGTATCCTTTGTATATGTTGCAGGGGATTATAAAAGCTATTACTGCCGCTGTTTCGATTGCAAGTGCAGTTGCGTTGATACCATTATTGCCTATATTATTTAAAACAATTGTCAAAAAAGAATAATTAAGTAAACAAAAAGATGAGTGTTCAGCTTAATAAAAAAGATAGCTTGGCTTTTATAATTAATGATTATAAATATGTAATTATAGCTTTCATTGCGGGCATTGTAGCAACCATCTTTTTATTCACAATCTATGTAAGTAATAGTTCTCAGAAAATAGAAGAACAGTTTTATAAAGATTCTAAAGCAGAGCTATATTCATTGAAAGAAAAGCTGGAATTTATTAAAAAGAAGATAAATTTGCTAGAAGAATTTTATGTCATCTCAAAAAAATCTTCTATAGACAGTGATGTACTTCGCTTAGATTATAAATATATTTATTATTTTGGCGTATATAATAAGAAAGGTAAATATTTTGATTTGGTTATTGATAGAAATTCTTTAGGGGAAGCTTTTATAGAAAAATTTGAAGGATTTGATTCAAAAAATTCACATTTTTTTAAAAAGAATGGTAAGCAGCTTCTATCAATAAATGAGACAAAGGGTGAGCTAGTTAATTTATTTATTATTGATATAGATAATATACTTACAAATAAGCTAGTACAATTTAGCGACAGGAATATATACATAGTTTTAGATAACAAAAAAGCTGAAAACTCATCTAATATCCATTTTGCTAATAATTTGAAACTTATGCCTTATTATTATCGCGAGAAGCTAGATTTATTTGGAAAAAGTTACAAAATCTATTTTCTGCCAAACGTAGAGTCTGTTTCCCCAATTTTTAATGCATTTTCATTTTATGTATTATTTGGAGGGACCTTTTTAACTATCGTATCTTCATTGTTTTTATATAAAGTAATTGCAAATGAACGATCCATGAGAGAAATTAATAGAAATATAGAGCTCAATCAAAATATTTTGAAGATTTTTATTGAACATTCTCCGGTCCAGCTAGCGATGTTGGATGAAAATAGTAAATTTATTATTTATAGTGATCAGTGGTGGAAAAACACTAATATATCAAAAAATTCACTGACTGGGAAATCGTTGTTTGATATTTATCCTGAATTAGGAAGCAACAATTTCAAACAAAATTTTGAAAAATCTCTGAATAACAGGATTCCTATATATGGTGTGGATATGTTTTTTGCCAAAAATAGAAAGAAATCATGGTTAAAATATGTAATAGTTCCTTGGAAAGATAAAGGCACAGGTGCTTGTGGAAATATTGTTTTTATTGAAAATGTTACTGATTTATACTCCAAGCAAGAACAATTGAAAAACACTGTTTCTAGGCTCAGGCTTGCGAATGAAAATATGGATGACATGCTACATATTGCATCACATGATTTGAAGGAGCCACTGCGTGGCATTAATTTGAACATTGAGATTTTATTTGAAGATTTTGGGGGGGTATTTCAAGGGGAGGTCCAAAAAAGATTAGAAAGGATTAAAGAATTGTCTGTTAGATTAAATGAAATAATCACTTCAATCTCAACTTATTCTAAACTTGGAAAAGAAGAGATAAGATGTTCTCATATTGATGTTTGCACTGTAGTCGATAATATTAAGCATACCTTGTCGGAGTTCTTGCATAAAAATAATGCAACAGTTGAATGTCAGGGGGAAATGCCTAAGGATTTGTTTTTTAGCCAAGTTTCTATACAACAAATTTTATATAATTTGATTGTTAATGCGGTGAAATACAACTCTAAAAAAGAAAGAATTGTAAAAATAAAACACAGACATTATAATAAATATCATAGGTTCTCTGTTATAGATAATGGGGATGGAATAGCTAGAGAATTTTATCAAAGTATTTTTAGAATGTTCAAAAGGTTGGACAAGGAAAGAAGTGGTGCAGGAACTGGTTTAGCGTTTGTCAAAAAAATTGTTGAAAGGCATGGTGGTAAAATTTCAATTGATTCAAAAGTCGGAGAGGGTTCAACTTTTACATTTACTATTTTACGGGAGTTAAAAAATGAAAGTTTCTGATGGTTATAAATTAAAAATTTTGATGGTTGATGATAACGAAGATGATTTTGAAACTGTAAAAAGAGCTGCGAATAAAGTTGATTTTCCTTGTGAATTACATTGGTGTGATTCTGGGGAGGAATGCATAAACTTTTTACATAACTGTTTAGAAGATGAAAAGCATGGCGCAAGCACGATGCCAAATATCATTTTCATGGATATAAATATGCCAGGTCTTGATGGCAAGCAAACCTTGATGCGTATTAAGCAAAATAAACAGCTATGTGCTATACCTGTATTGATGTTTACAACCTCTGCGAGTGAAAAAGATATCAATGAATGCTATGGGATAGGAGCTAACTCCTATATCACAAAACCTCACTCATACAATGACTTAGTCAAGATATTTGAGGTGGTTGATCGCTATTGGATGAATGTTAGCTCATTGCCAATCTCTGGTTCGTAACACTTGACATTTGGGTTAACATATTTTAGGGTGCGCATGTCTTTATAGAGGGGTGCCTTATGTATGACCAAACTTCGAACTCTTTTAGTATTGGTGACTTTAATTCGGTATATCACTACCTAGAAGATAACCCTGGGATATTACTTCCTGTATCTGCATTTGCTTCTGGTTATATAGCAGGGGGATTGCCTGTGGCGATCGTTGGTTCATCTGCTGTATTATTAGAGCAAGGATATAATTACTATACAGGTCAGAATTCAACTTTTATTTCTACGAGTTTTTTGACTTATGGTGTGTTTGGAGCAGCTCTAAGTGACATTTCTTTTGGTGGGAAGAATATTATTTTGCCAGCAATAAGTGCAGTTACGGGGTATTTTATAAATCAAGGCTATCTCGAAAATGACCCTGAAATTGTTGATCATTTGTCGACTGCTCTTATGGGGCAGTATCTTTGTGGGCCATGGTGTGCTGCAATCGGATTTGCTGCTTCTGTGATAGATTCTTACGCGTATGAGTATGGTTATTATCAGGCTGAAAAAAAATATTTGACTACAACCATAGCTCTTGCTTCGATGGTAAAACTTCCTGGTTCTTACCTAGGGAGTAAATATGGAGCTATATATCAAAAAGCCTTGTTTGCTTCAGTTCCATTGTTAAGTTGGGCTCATGAAGAATATAATTTGCAAATAGTGAACATTAATTATTCTGAGCAAATTAAGCATTATTACCAGGTAAAAGCTGCCTTTGTTGAAGTGTTAGGGAAAGAGAAGGCAGAGCAACATCTGTATAACCATATTGTGGTTAACTCAGGCTTAAATATTGCAAAGATGTATTCCTGGAATAATGTAATTAAAAATTACGACTGTGTAAGGCGTTCGATAACGCCTACTGGCGTTCAAAGCGACCTTGATGATCCATTAAGAAAGTTTGCGGGTTCAGTTTTATCATATATCACCGTAGGACCCGTGACAGAGCAAATAAGTAAGTTCTATATAAATAAAGCTTACATAGATATGCGACGGCAAAAGCAAGATATGTGGTTGAATGAGAGTGTTCCAATTGCAATTGAAAATGGAAATGTAAATCATACAGAGATTCAATCATTAGGCGGAAACTTTAATCAGAACGCCTGGGCTTTATGCAAAGATGGTATTGAGGCGAATATAAAAATTATTAATAACTTCCAAGAATTTACGTATATAACTGCTAAACTAGGTTCAGAAGGTTTCTCGGATGTTTTGATGTCTATCTTTATGGCTAACTCATTCAGCAATTACATAACAAGAATTTTAGGGAAATGGAGAGGAGAATACAGCGTCAAGCTTAAAGATTTAACTTTCAAAGAAGATACTTTATATAAGCAGGTGAACCAGTATGCTAGGCAAATTGCCGAAACAGATGGTAGTGATTTTACCAAAAAGCAGCTAAATGATATATCTTTTGCTAAGTTGGAAGTAGAAATTGCAAAGGATAATCTTGCATCCATATTTCAATTTTGGATGAATATCAAAGGGTGGGGAGAATATATAATATCATTTTGCGCTTCAGCAAAATTGTTTTTTGATAAAGTCATGAATTTTGAACATGTTGCAGTTAATGCTTACTTGGCATCTCACTTGGGATTATTTTCTTGGCGAGATGATAATTCTGCAGAAAATGAAAATTTAATAGATGCTATGAATTCTATACAAAAATATATGAATGCCTTGTCTACTGCCATCCAATATTCAGAATCTGGTATAAAAAGAGAATTCGATGAGAGTTTGGAATCAATGCAAATCAATTTATCTATTCAGGTAGAAAAGACAAAACAGCCTATTGCTGAATTTGATAACATAATATTGAATACTGGAAAGATCTATTCTTTCACTGGTGCATCGGGTTCAGGTAAATCAAGCTCGATTTCTAAAATTATAGGAATCGATGGTAATGGAATTGCTGGAAATGGCGCGATAACCTACCCTTTCTCTGATATATCACAAATTTTATATGTTCCTCAAAAAGATTATATCCCATCTTTTGTTAATCTTTGTCAGGTAGTTTTATACCCAGAATGGAAGGATGAGTCTGCTAATTGTAATGGAAAAGCAGATAAAATAGTGGAGTGGTTAAATTTTTTGCGGTTTGATCCCGATGAAGATAAAACATACATTGTAGAAGATCTTGAAGCTGAAAAAGATTGGAATAAGATATTAAGTGGAGGTCAACTTAAGAAGTTAATGTTAATAAGAGCATTTTTAAAAGACGCTGAACTTCTGATCTTTGATGAAATATTTAATGGAATGGATCCTGATTCTATAAAACAGGCTCAACAATTAATAAAAGATTTCGCTGAAGGAAGGATAATTGTTGTAGTTGATCATAATGCTGCCTCCAATAATGAGGAAGGCTTTTACTCAGGGGGGAATTTACAAATAAGAGATAAAGTTGCTACTGTTACAGATGATTTTGGAGAGGAGGGCTCTGATATCTGTCTGCTTGCAGTAGATAGTCTTGGAAGCGTTAATGTCAACGCTTCTGGGTTCGATTCCTATTAATTGTTTGTATGATAAAGCTAGTTGCGATATGATGGAGGAGTATTTAGATTAAGCTTTATGGGATTTATTATTAGAACTTTGATAGTTTTGGTAGGTCTACTATACCTCTACTATAATTATATTTTCGTCTCACCAATACAATTTAGCGATCTCGAACCTTCTATAGATTTTATTCAAGAAGCTAAGGCTGGCCTAAAAGGAGATGGGTTTACACAGGATTGGCGTGGTAAAATTACCAAGCAATCAAAATTTGAAATTGAATCTTCGAAAAGTGGTAAAAAAATAATTTTTACTGAATCAGATTCTGGAGATTCCAAAAACACTATTTGGGTTTTGAACAAAATCAATAAGAACCAATATAAAGTAAAGCTCTCAAATTCCGAAAAGGAGTATGTTGCTGAACAATATGGTAACGTGTTTCACATCAGCTATGAAGAAAATTTTAAAATATTTGGCTACTCAATGAATTTATCGATCAGCAGATGGTTTTATTTGCTCGATAATCAACAAATCCTTATGATTTCAAATCAAAATTTTTATGGCATTCCTTTGGGTTCGACAAAGGCGGTATTGAAAAGCTAAGGTTTTTCGCGAAAGAGGCTTATATCACGCATGAAAAAATTTTCTTCCATTGTTACAGCTGCCATACTTGGTTTTAATAGCGGCATTAATTACGCAACAATCGGCGCTACCCTCACTATTTATCTGAATGATTTTAAGATCAATTACATTTTACTAGGTTTTCTTTCCTTGCGTATGTTGCCATATTCTTTTAAAGGTTTATGGTCACCGGTTGTTGATATTCTTCCAATCAGACTTTTCCCGGTTGCGTTTGGTCATAGAAAAAGCTGGCTAATAAGCATGCAGATTTTACTAATTATTTGCTATCTATTGCTAGCTGCGTTCAATGATATAGATCGAGATGTCACGATTGTAACGATAATAGCCATATTTGCTTCATTTCTTGCATCTACTTATGATAATGCTTTGCATGGATATAGGATGGAGCTCTTTAGAAAGGAAGCGCAAAGCAAAGGCAATTCGATAGTAGCACTAACCTTTAAGATAGGATTCTTTTTCTCGTTAGTATCAGGTTTAGTTATTTCACAATATTACAGCTGGAGCTTAGTTTTTGGAATATTTGCAATTACAATTATCCCATGTGTATTTATAATTTATTATTCTCGGGAAGCGAAAGTGATAGTTAAAAACCTTTCCCTGATGCAATCATTTTATATGATTAAGAGAAATTATAAGGCGCCATTTATCGCAATGTTAAAGCGCCCATATGTGCATTATATTATCATTATAGTAATGTTTTTTAAAGCCAGTGATTCATTTATGGATACATTACTAGTCCCTTATCTTTTGGATATAGGTTTCAGTAAGGTGCAAACGGCTGGTTTTAGTAAGATTACTGGCTTTGTTTCTTACTCGATAGGAACTATTATCGGGGGATATTTGCTCCATAAGAAGTTTAATATTCTTAAGCTCATGATATTCACAGAAATATTTTCTGCACTAACCAACTTAGGTTTTATTTCATTTATCTATATAGGGAGCAACGAATATATTTTAGCATTGGTTTCTTTTTTAGAAAGCATGAGTTCTAGCATGTGCAACATTGTTCTGATAACTTTTATGAGTTATTTTTGTAAATCTACTTTGAGATTCTCTGCAACCTTCTATGCTATACTGCAATCAATGTCGTTATTTGCCAGATTGTCTGTATCTTCATTCTCGGGCGTTGCGGTGGATTTGTTTGGTTGGCAATATTATTTGATAATTTCCTCTTTACTATCAATCCCAGCCATCTTGGGATGTTATTTGTTGCTTTCCCAGCCAAAATTTGGAGATGTGTTTAAAAAAATTAAAGAAGCAAGATTTTCAGAGTAGGTTGGATATATAAATAAGGTATAAGTATAATGCAGAAGGAAAATGTGAATCTACCTCAAGTTAAGTTAGTTGGTTTGTCAGTTGTAACCAACAATAAAGATGAGTTCGATCCCAAGAAAGCCAAAATTGGGAAGGTTTTACACGAATATCATAGTGAGAAATTTGCTGATAAAATCATGGCACGTAAAAAGCCTAATGTTACATATTGTGTTTATTGCAAATATGATACTGATGAAAATGGTGATTATACTTATTTTGTTGGGGAAGAAGTTGATGAAATAAATCTCCCCTCAGAAAAATATGATAGCTTAATCATACCTCAGCAAAAATATTGTAAATTTGAAGTTGGTCCAGGAAAAATGCCCGATATATGCATAGATGCTTGGAAAGAAATTTGGCAGATGGGCCCAGCTGATTTTGGCTCTGATAGGGTTTATATTGCGGATTTTGAGATATATGATAATCGTGCTGCAGATTTATCAAAAGCAATTTTTGATATTTATATTGGTTTAAAGTAAGCTTTTTATTTAAACAAGAGTGTGAGAGATGCCAGAAAGTAATTGTAATAACGGTCAGTTATTAGTTGAAGGAGATGTGTTGCAGCAGGTGAAAGATTTTTTTGAGGACTTGGCAATTGCGGATCATGATCCAGCCCTAGCGCATGTTAACCGAATTTCAGAAATTAATAATCTAGAGAGTTTGAGAGAGTGGATAGATAGCTTTATAGCTAATATAGGGGGGTTTATATTTAATCTCGATGCGCTTCTGCCTTTAGATGATCTGGCTGATAATTTTGAGGATGCAGCTCCAGATATATACGAAGCTTTGCGGCTATTAGTAGAGGAGGTAGGATCTGCAGAGATGTTGGCTGCGGTGGATAATTGGGAGGAAGTAATGGAGCCTGAATTGCCCAATAATAGCGAATTGATATCTCTTGGAAACTTTCAAAATGGTCTAGGTGGCATTGATTCTTTTGCTGATGACTCTATGTATCGCTATTAATTGCCTCTACCGACGTAACCTCAGGAACATAATGGCGCATCATTGTTTCAATTCCATCTTTTAGGGTAACGGTTGAGCTAGGGCAGCCAGAGCATGCTCCGTGTAGTTCTAACTTTAGAACGCCATCTTCAAAGCTATGGAATATAATATCGCCCCCGTCTTGAGCAACTGCAGGTCTGACTCGATGTTCGATGATTTCCTTGATTTCTCTAACAATTGCCGAATCTGAATCCTTTATTTGGTTGGCCTCTTTGGCCTTATCTGCTTCATCCGAATATAAAGGAGTTTTTCTTGAAAAATGCTCCATTATAGTTAGCATTATTGAAGGTTTTATTGTACTCCAGTCAGTTTTTTCTTTCTTAGAAACAGTTATAAAGTCAGATCCGAAAAATACTCCATCAACCCCATCAATTGTAAATAAAGCTTGTGCTAGAGGGGATTTTTGCGCATCTTCCATTGTTCCGAAGCTGATCGGCCCTTTTTTATTATTTAAACTTTCCTCAGGTATAAATTTAAGAGAATTTGGATTGGGTGTGTCTTCAGTCTGAATAAACATAATAACCTTATATTTTAGTCAAGTATTCTGACGATATTATTGCCACAACTGTAATTATGAGTCAATCGTAAATTATGACTACCTAGTCAATTGTACATAAAAATGTCTAGCTTTTTCGAGATCTTCTGCGGTATCAACATTGACAGGTGATTCATCAATTATACAAACATCTATTTTCATATTATTTTCGAGAGCTCTCAGCTGTTCAAGTTTTTCGGCACCTTCAAGCTCACTGACGGATAGACGAACAAATTTTTCTAGAGCTGGCCTCCTATATAAGTAAATGCCAATATGTTCGTAATATTGCTTAGCATTGTAGGGGATGGGTTGACGGGAGAAATATAAAGCTTTGCCAAATGTTTTTTCCTTGTCATAAAAAGCAATTGCAATATTTACAATATTGGGGTTCTGAGCTTCTTCTGGAGCTGAAATTTTGCTGGCGAGTGTCAAAATATCAGCATTTGAGTGTTCTAGTTTATCTGTTAGCTGTTTTATGAGAGCTGGATTGAGAAAAGGTACATCACCTTGAAGATTTATTACAATATCATATTTTTTGTGGGGGTCGGTTTTTTCCAAAGCTTCAAAAATCCTATCAGTTCCAGATTGGTGATTAGGTGACGTCATGACGGTTTGAAAGCCTCTAATCTCCGATTCGTCGAATATTTCATCAGAATCAGTAGCAACTATGACATTTCCAATATTTGCTTCTTGTGCTCTTTCAGCTGCATGGATTATCATCGGTTTATCACCAATTAGTGAAAGCATTTTGTTTGGTAATCTAGTTGAGGCTTTTCGTGCTGGGATGATAGTTATGATATTGTTCATATTTTTCATTTGATTTTTTTTGCTATATTCAACAATTAAGCCTATTTTGTCAAAAAAGATTTTGATCTATGATACTTTATAAGTTATGCAATATTTGTAAAAGTTTTATGTTATTGCTTAATGATAGGGAAGAGGATGTATATATTAGAGCATTTTGATGAATATTTGGATGGTAAATTACTCAATAAATTAGGTGCCATACAAAAGCAGAAGGAAAAACATGTTTTGTTAAAATTTCCGCTATTCTCAAGATCAGATGACAAAAATAGCAATGTTTGTATGCAAGAAAAATTTGCGCAAATCTTGCATAGATGTGGTGTTGAAAAAATATCCTTAATCGAAATACATTCAAGAGCTGCATTAAAAATCTATGAAGATATTTTTGGCAAAGAAAATGTGGTAAATTATTCCGCTGCCCACATTTTTGCAGAGTATATTATTCAAGAATTGGCAGCAGACGTTTCTGAGATTGCAATCGGAGCTCCTGATGGAGGCGATAAATTGGAGGAAATGGCTATAGCACGAGTTGATCAGCTGCAAAATCCTTTAAAAGAAGAATTTCTTAAAATAGGACGTTTTTATATTACTAAAAAGCGTGAAGATAAGATTGTTGAAATTTCGAATATCCAAGGTGATGTTGAAGGAAAAATATGTGTTCTTTTTGATGATCTGATTGACACTGGGGCCAGTATTATTGCTGCTGCAGAAAAATTAAAGGAGCAAGGTGCAAGTAATGTGATTTGTATGGCAACTCATGCATGTTTTAATAAAGCAGCCTTTGATCAGCTACTCAAATGCAAATCCATCGGTAAAATTCTTGTTACAGACTCAATACAGAAAAATTATAAAATCCAACCTTATTTTAAAGATAAGTTCGGTGTGCTGCCTCTTGACCTAGAAGCAATGAATATATCTTTTTAGCATTTTATTAAGGCTAGTTTTACTAGAATGTTTTGCTTATAAGGTAATTAATGATGCTGCTGAGTTATGTTTCAATTATCATAAAGTTAGCTGAACGTGGCATTGTAATTAAAATTATTCATAATTTCAGTTGGATAGAAAAATTTTTATCAATAACAAAGTAAAAATAATATTGTTTGCACTAAATTATAAGAGGTTTTTTTCAAAAAATCGTTGACATTAAAGCCAAAATTCATCATACAAGATGACACAAGTTTTGTGTGCCCGTAGCTCAGCTGGTAGAGCATTTGACTTTTAATCAAAGGGTCACAGGTTCGAACCCTGTCGGGCACACCACTTTATAGTCGATATTGATAAAACCCAAATTACTTGTATAATAAAAAACTTAACATGTAGGGTTTAGGAAAATTAAAATGTTTAGTGAGATTCCGGGTTTTATTCAAGAGTATCTTCCAATTTTCGTCTTTATAATATTTGCAGCTGTAATTTCTTGTGTTTTGGTTGGCATTCCAGCTATGTTTGCGGAAAGTAAACCAAGTGCTTCAAAAAACGCACCTTTTGAATGTGGCTTTGATGCTTTCTCCGATAATAGAAGCGAGTTTGATGTTCGTTTTTACTTAGTCGCAATCCTATTTATCATTTTTGATCTCGAAATTATGTTCCTCTTCCCATGGTCAATAACGCTAGGAAAGATTGGTTTTTTTGGTTTTTGGAGTATGATGGTTTTTTTATTCATATTGCTTGTCGGGTTTATTTATGAGTGGAAAAAGGGAGCGCTAGAATGGGAGTAAAAAATTTGTTCAAAAGTAAAATTTCCGAACAAGATGTGCTGATGCAGCAATTTAATGACCAAATGGATGATAGAGGTTTTGTCGTCGCAAAAATGGACGATTTGGTGAACTGGGCGAGATCTGGCTCTCTTTGGCCGATGACGTTTGGCCTTGCTTGTTGTGCTGTTGAGATGATGCAATGTGCTGCTAGTAGATTCGACATGGATAGATTTGGTTTGTTATTCAGACCAAGCCCTAGACAGTCTGATGTGATGATTGTGGCCGGAACTTTAACTAATAAAATGGCTCCTGCTTTAAGAAGAGTTTATGATCAAATGGCAGAGCCTAAATATGTTATATCGATGGGTAGCTGCGCAAATGGCGGTGGTTATTATCATTATTCATATTCGGTGGTAAGGGGCTGTGACCGGATTGTGCCAGTTGATGTTTATGTCCCTGGTTGTCCACCAACTGCTGAGGCCCTTTTATATGGAATTATGGTTCTGCAAAGAAAAATTAAAAGAACGGGAGTTATAAAGCGCTAATGCTTAGAAATATAAACGAGCATATTCAGAAACAGATATCTACATTGCTAGATAATGAGAATATGTCTTTTTGTGTTAACGGTGCAACTCTTGAAATTTTGCTAGAAAAAGACAATCTTTGCCAGGTAGTTTCGTATTTGAAGGAGCATGAAGAGTTTCAGTTTAAATATCTTATAGATTTGTTCGGGGTTGATTACCCTAATGATGAAAAAAGATTTCAGGTTATATATTTATTTTTAAGTACAAAATTTAATTATCGCGTATCTGTAAAAACTCATGTTGCAGATAAGGAAGATTTGCCGTCGATAGCAAATATTTTTCCTAATGCTGTGTGGTATGAGCGTGAAGTATTTGATATGTATGGTGTAAAATTTTCTAACAGTCCAGATTTAAGAAGAATTTTGACAGATTATGGTTTTGAGGGGCATCCTTTGCGTAAAGATTTTCCGCTAAGTGGGCATAAGCAGGTCCGGTATGACTTTGAGAAGCAGGAGGTTGTTTATGAGCCTGTGAAATTGAATCAGGAATATAGAGAGTTTAATTTTATTAGTCCTTGGGATGGAACTGATTATAAATTACCTGGAGATGAAAAATCGGAGAAAAGCAATTGAGTAAGGAAAAACAAACAAAAAATTGTGAAATAAATTTTGGGCCTCAACACCCGGCGGCACACGGTGTTCTCCGCCTTGTTCTAGAGATGGATGGAGAGGTGATCGAGAGAGCCGATCCTCATATAGGGTTGTTGCATAGAGGGACTGAAAAGCTTATCGAGCATAAAACCTATCTTCAGGCTGTTCCTTATTTTGATAGGCTGGACTATGTAGCTCCAATGAATCAGGAGCATGCTTTCGCTTTAGCAGTAGAACGTTTGTTGAAATGTGAGGTGCCTGAGAGAGCTAAGTATATAAGAGTTTTATTCAGTGAGCTTAGTAGGATATTAAATCATTGCCTGAATATAACAACCTTTGCTTTAGATGCGGGTGCAACTACTCCTTTACTTTGGTTGTTTGAAGAAAGAGAAAAAATAATGAGTATGTATGAAGAAGTTTCTGGCTCAAGAATGCATGCAAATTATTTTAGACCTGGAGGAGTGGCGCAGGATGTTCCTGTTGAGACTTTTGAAAAAATACATGACTTTATAGCTCATTTTCCTTCTGTATTAGATGATGTTGAGACTTTGCTAACAGGAAATAGAATTTGGAAGCAAAGAACAGTTGATATAGGTGTGGTATCGCCTGAAGAGGCGATGGAGTGGGGCTTTTCAGGTCCTATGCTTAGGGGATCTGGTGTTCCATGGGATTTGAGGAAGTCGAACCCATATGATGTTTACCATAAAATGCAATTTGATGTTCCAGTGGGAAAAAACGGTGATTGCTTTGATAGATATTTGGTTAGAGTAGAGGAGATGCGTCAATCGCTACACATCATAAAGCAATGTTTGACAAAAATGCCAGAAGGTCCAGTGAAAACATTGGATAAGAAAATATCTCCTCCTTCCAGGGCTGAGATGAAAGCTTCTATGGAAGCGATGATACATCATTTCAAGCTATATACGGAAGGGTATCATGTTCCTAAAGGTGAAATTTACGCTTCAGTTGAAGCTCCAAAGGGCGAATTTGGAGTATATTTGGTTTCAGATGGATCAAATAAACCTTATAGATGCCGCCTACGAGCTCCTGGATTTACGCACTTACAGGCCCTAGATTTTATGTCGAAAGGCCATATGCTTGCGGATATAGTAGTTATTATTGGTAGTTTGGATGTTGTTTTTGGAGAAATAGACAGATGATGATAACTACGAATAAAAAATTTGTTTTTTCTAAAGAGAATTTGAAGGAGGTAGAAAATATTCTATCCAAATATCCTGAAGGGCGAAAAAAAAGCGCTGTATTGCCGTTGCTGCATTTAGCGCAGCGCCAAAATGATGGTTGGGTCTCGAAAGAAATTGTTGATCATGTTGCTGAAATTATTGATGTGGCGCCGATTCGTGTATATGAAGTTGTTACTTTCTACACGATGTTTAATTTAAAGCCGATTGGTAAGTTCCATATCCAAGTTTGTGGTACAACGCCATGTATGCTTAGGGGATCTGAAAATTTATTAAAATTATGCAAAGAAAAACTGGGAATAGATTTGCATGAGACAACAAAAGATATGATGTTTACAGTTTCTGAAGTAGAATGTTTGGGTGGTTGTGCTAATGCGCCTGTAATACAAATTAATGATGATTATTTTGAAGACTTAACTGTCAAAAATTTTGAGAAAATTCTTGATGATTTAAAGGCAGGGAAGAAGGTCACAATTGGTTCTCAAACTGGAAGGAATTCTAGTGAACCTGCAACTGCTAAAAAGAAGTAATATGCTAAAAGAGAAAGACAAGGTATATACAAATCTTTACGGTTTTGAAGGAGCTGATTTAAAATCTGCTCAATCAAGAGGTGATTGGGATGGGACAAAAAAAATTCTGGCAATGGGACCAGAAAAAATTATTGAAGAGATAAAGGCTTCAGGCTTACGTGGTAGAGGTGGTGCAGGTTTTCCTACGGGTGTGAAATGGAGCTTTATGCCCAAAAAATCAGATAAGCAGCATTATTTGGTGGTAAATGCTGATGAAAGTGAACCAGGAACTTGTAGTGATCGTGAGATTATCAGGCACGAGCCCCATAAATTGGTGGAAGGAGCCTTAATTGCTGCTTTTGCTATTGGAGCTAACGCTGCCTATATTTACATTAGAGGCGAGTATGTAAATGAAGCGAAAATTCTGCAAAAAGCTATCGATGAGGCATATAAAGCTGGTTTGCTTGGTAAAAATGCCTGCAAATCGGGCTTTGATTTCGATTTATATTTGCATCGAGGTGCCGGGGCGTATATTTGTGGTGAAGAAACTGCTTTACTTGAGAGTTTGGAAGGTAATAGAGGGATGCCGAGGTTAAAACCACCTTTCCCTGCTAATTGGGGCTTATATGGTTGTCCGACGACTGTAAATAATGTGCAGACTATATCTAATGTTCCTACAATCTTGCGCAGAGGAGCTAAGTGGTATTCGTCGCTTGGTAAACCTGGCAATGCTGGAACTACAATCTTCTCTATTTCCGGTCATGTTAATAAGCCATGTAATGTAGAGGAAGAGATGGGAATTCCGCTGCGTGATCTAATAGATAAACATGCAGGGGGTGTTATTGGTGGTTGGGATAATTTAAAAGCTGTAATTCCTGGTGGGTCTTCTGTTCCTCTTATACCAAAAAATGTATGTGATTACGTCGAAATGGATTATGATAGCCTAAAAAAGGAGGGAACCTCCCTTGGTACAGCTTCGGTTATTGTCATGGATCAATCTACTGATATCATTAAGGCGATAACTAGAATTAGTAAATTTTATATGCATGAATCTTGCGGGCAATGCACACCATGCCGAGAAGGTACTGGTTGGATGTGGAGGATGATGTCAAATCTTGTTAAAGGGCAAGCTGATCCTTCGGATATTGATAGATTGCTAAATGTTACTAAGCAGGTAGAATGCCATACAATTTGTGCTTTAGGAGATGCTGCAGCTTGGCCAATACAGGGGCTAATCAAGCATTTTCGTGACGAAATAATTGACCGAATTAATATGTATAATTCTAATATTGGGGCTATGTAAATGGTTAAAGTTACCATCAATGATAAAATCTATGAAGTTGAAGATGGTAAGACAATTATCCAGGCCTGTGATGATAATGATATCGAGGTTCCAAGATTTTGTTATCATGACAAGCTGAAAGTAGCAGGAAATTGCCGCATGTGCCTTGTTGAGGTTGATGGCTCCCCTAAGCCTGTTGCATCTTGTGCTTCTGGTCTTAGAGAAGGGATGAAAATAAGAACTGACTCAGAAATGGTTAGAAAAGCTCGAGAAGGAGTGATGGAGTTTTTGCTTATTAACCATCCTTTAGATTGTCCTATATGTGATCAAGGTGGCGAATGTGACTTGCAAGATCAAGCTATGGTATATGGGAGAGGGGAAAGTAGGTTTGCGGAAAATAAACGAGCGGTAGAGGATAAAAATTTTGGTCCTTTGATCCAGACTCATATGACCAGATGTATACACTGCACCAGATGTGTGCGCTTTGCCACCGACATAGCAGGTATAGAAGAAATTGGATTGATAGGTAGAGGCGAGCATGCTGAAATTACTCCGTATGTTAATGAGGTAGTGAAATCAGAGCTTTCTGGCAACGTGATTGACCTTTGCCCAGTTGGCGCTTTAACTTCAAAGCCATTTGCATATACAGCACGTAGTTGGGAATTAAAGAAAACAGAATCGATTGATGTAATGGATGCTGTTGGTTCTAATATTAGAGTTGATAGCAGAGGGCAAGAAGTAATGAGAATTTTGCCTGTTAAGAATGATGCAGTTAATGAAGAGTGGATTACTGATAAAATTCGCTTTTCCTATGATGGATTAAAATCTCAGCGCCTAGATTCTGCTTATATCAGAGACCAGGAAGGTAAATTAGTAGCAGCTGATTTAGATGCGGCTGTTGAGCATGCAGCAAAAATTATCAAAAATACAAAACCCAAAGAGCTGGCTTGTGTAGCAGGCGATATGGTTGATTGTGAAACATTATCCGCAGCTAAGTCATTGATGGATGCGTTAGGTAGTGATTTATATGATGTATTTTCTTATAACGTAGATTTTGATAAAGATAATAAATCATCTTATTTGTTTAATAGCAAAATAACTGGAATTGATGAATCTGACTTATGTTTTATCATTGGAGCCGATCCAAAAAGAGAGGCGCCAATGATCAATGCAAGGATAAGAAAAAGATCATTGCAAGATAATAATTATAAGGTTTTTTCCTTAGGATCATCAAAGGATTTAACTTGCAAATACAATGAGTTAGGTTTTGATATAGATGTTCTAAATCAAATAGATTCTGGCGCTCATGAATTAAGCGAATTGATGAAAAAGTCAAGCAAACCTATGATGATTATAGGTTATGGGGCTTTAACCGGTAAGAATGGGAAATCCATTTTAGCTTTGCTCGCTAAAATAGCTGAGAAATATGGTGTTGTAAGCAAAAATTGGAATGGTTTTAATATTTTGCATAGAAGTTCATCGATTGTAGGTGCTTTGGATATTGGTTTTGCGGCTGATAATTCTGAAAAAAATTATGAAAATATCATCAATGCATATAAAAGAGATATGATAAAAACTCTGATTGTCTTGGCAGATGATAATATGGATCCAAATAAGTTAAAAAGCGAAAATGGAAAGCTGATTTATATAGGGCATCATGGAGATGTTGCAGCAAATTATGCGGATGTTATCCTTCCTGTTCCGGCATTTACTGAAAAAGAGGCGACATACATAAATTTAGAGGGAAGAGTTCAAAAAACGGCAAAAGTGGTTGAAGCGCCAGGCTCTGCGCTCGAAGATTGGAGAATAGTTGGAAAAATTGCCGAAAAATTAGGATATAAAGATTTAGCTTTTGAAAATAAAGGGGATTTCTTGAATATGCTGTATAAAAAGCATCCTCATTTAAATAAAATAAACCAAATTCAAGAAGTGAAGTGGCAAGCTATTAAAACAAATAGTAAGATACAAAAACAAGAAATAAAGCCATTGGGAATGAATTTTTACATGACAAATTCTGTATGTAGATCTTCGGTTACTATGTCTAATTGTGTTAGGGAGTTTGAAAAAAGCTAATGAGTTTATTAGATTATTTTTTTAAATTTTTTGAAATAGTTGGTTGGATCGTAACTATTACGATTCCTTTGATTTTATCAGTTGCATATCTAACATATGCTGAGAGAAAAGTTATTGCCGCAATGCAACTTAGGAAAGGGCCTAATGTTGTTGGGCCATTTGGTTTGTTACAGCCAATAGCTGATGCTGTTAAATTAATGTTCAAAGAGATAATCATCCCTAAAAACGCCGATAAAGTGCTATTTATCATCGCTCCGATGATTACATTTATGTTAGCTTTGATTGGTTGGGCGGTTATACCTTTTGATAAAGGATGGGTGCTGGCCAATATCAATATTGGAATCCTCTATTTGCTGGCTATTTCCTCATTAGGTGTGTATGGCATTATAATTGCGGGATGGGCTAGTAACTCTAAATATGCCTTTTTAGGAGCAATCAGATCTTCAGCGCAAATGATTTCATATGAAGTTTCTATGGGTCTGATAATCGTTTGTGTTTTGCTGGCGACGGGGTCTCTTAATTTAACTGAAATAGTTGAAGCGCAAGCTAATATGGATTGGTGGATTAAGTTGCTACTTTTTCCTATGATGATTGTGTTTTTTATTTCAATTTTAGCAGAAACTAATAGATTGCCATTTGATCTACCTGAAGCAGAATCAGAGTTAGTAGCAGGATATAACGTAGAATATTCATCTATGACATTTGCGATGTTCTTTTTAGGTGAATATGCAAATATGATTCTAACCAGCGCTATGTTAGTGGTGTTGTTTTGGAGTGGCTGGATGCCGATTATTGATTTACCATGGTTGCATTATGTGCCTGGTATTATATGGTTCATTCTTAAAATTGAGATTGTTTTATTTTGTTTTTTATGGGTAAGAGCAACATTTCCTAGATATAGATATGACCAGCTAATGCGCCTGGGCTGGAAAGTGTTTTTACCTCTGACGTTATTTTGGGTAGTTTTGACCTCAGCTATATTATTATATTTTGATAAATTACCGGTGTAAGGGATGTTGAAAAGAGCGATTAAGACTTGGTTTTTATATGAGATGATACAAGGATTGTGTCTGACTTTTAAATATATGTTTAAAAAGAAGGTAACCATCAATTATCCATATGAAAAAAATCCAATTTCTCCAAGATTTAAAGGGGAGCACGCTTTAAGAAGATACCCAAATGGTGAGGAAAGATGCATTGCATGTAAATTATGTGAAGCTATTTGCCCAGCTCAAGCTATAACCATAGAGGCAGGTGAGCGCGAAGGTGACGAAAGTAGGAGAACTACGTTATATGATATAGATATGACAAAATGCATTTATTGTGGCCTATGCCAAGAAGCTTGCCCTGTTGATGCGATTGTTGAAGGATCAAATTTTGAATTTTCTACGGAAAATCATGAAGAACTTTTCTACGGAAAAGATAAATTGCTGCAAAATGGTGAAGTTTGGGAGCAAGAATTGAAGAAAAAACTAGAATTAGATTACAAGTATAAATAATGGAATTTTATAATTTTTTATTTTTTGTTTTTAGTGGATTGCTCATCGCAGGATCTTGCGGGGTGATCTTTGCAAGGAATACAGTATATTCAGTATTATTTTTGATTTTCTCATTTTTCAATGCTGCAGGTATTTTTATTCTGCTTGGTGCTGAGTTCATAGCTGCTACTCTGATAATTGTTTATGTGGGTGCGATTGCTGTATTATTTTTGTTTGTTGTGATGATGTTGAATCTGAATTATCAATCAATAAAAAACATTCTCAGTAAGCATTGTAGCATCCTAGCTATGTTTGTTTTAGCAATATTGGCTGAGTTACTATTTGTTATCTATCATTCTAATAAAATTAAGCCATATATTGCAAAAAAGGTCCAAGAGGAGGGATTTGAACAACTTTCAAACAGTAAGCAAATTGGTTCTGTGATTTATACGGAGTATTTCTGGAATTTTGAGTTAGTTGGCATGGCTCTATTTTTAGCAATGGTCGGTGCTATTTTACTTACACATAGGAAAGCAAAGAATGTAAGAAGACAAAATATTGCGGATCAAATCGCAAGAAGAAAAGAGGATTCAATTGAAATTATTAAATCAGTTAAAGTTGGTCATGGTGTTGACCCTATAAGGAAATAAAATGTTTGAAGTAGAGCTTTTTCATTTTTTGGTTTTATCGTCGATTATATTCGTAATTAGTATATTCGGTATTTTGATCAATAGACGTAATTTGATTCTTATTTTGATGTCTATCGAATTGATGTTGCTTTCGGTAAATATAAATATGGTTGCGTTCTCTAGATATACAGATAATGTTGTTGGCCAAATATTCACGATTTTTATTCTCACTATAGCGGCAGCAGAAGCCGCTATTGGACTTGCTATTTTAGTTGTCTATTATAGGAATTGTCATAATACGGAAATTCAAGAGATGAATAGGTTGAAGGGGTGATGATGGTTGAACTGATTATATTACTACCTTTGCTCAGCGCGCTTATAGTTGGATTATTTCTTAGAAAATATTCTGATCTTATATCTCAAATTCTTTCAACAAGCTTAATTTCGATTTCAGCAATATTATCATATTTTGTTTTATATAACGTTGTGCACTTAAAGCAAATCTACCAAATTGATCTGTTCAATTGGTTTGCTGCGGGTGATTACCAAATTAAATGGAGCTTATATGTCGATAGCTTAACAGCAATTATGTTAGTAGTCGTAAATTCGGTTTCAGCTTTGGTCCATTTATATTCAATAGGCTATATGCATAATGACTCTGGCGTCCCAAGATTTATGTCTTACCTCTCATTATTCACATTCTTCATGTTGATGCTAGTTACATCAAATAATATTGTTCAGCTATTTTTAGGTTGGGAAGGTGTTGGGCTCTGCTCATATTTGCTGATAGGATTTTGGTACTATAAAAAATCCGCTTACAACGCTGCTATCAAAGCTTTTATCGTTAACAGAATCGCAGATGTATTTTTTGCAGTAGGAATATTCGCATTATTTTACGTGTTCAGGTCTTTTGAGTTTAAATATATATTTAGTCACCTAGAAATTCTGCAAGATAAGGAGTTCGTCATCTTTGGCCTAAACATCAGAGCGGTTGATTTTATTTGCATGATGTTATTTATAGGCTGTATGGGTAAATCAGCTCAACTTGGGTTACATACATGGTTGCCTGATGCTATGGAAGGTCCCACTCCTGTGTCGGCATTAATTCATGCGGCTACAATGGTTACTGCTGGAGTATTCTTAGTTTCTAGATTCTCCTTTATGTTTGATCTATCGCCATTTGCTTTAGAATTCATTACATTTATTGGAGCGACAACGGCGTTATTCGCAGCAACCATAGCGTTAAACCAGCGTGATATAAAAAAGATAATTGCATATTCAACTTGCAGCCAATTAGGTTACATGTTTTTTGCATGCGGAGTTTCTTTTTATTCAGGAGGAATATTCCACCTAATGACACATGCCTTTTTCAAAGCTTTGTTATTTTTAGCTGCGGGAAGTATCATTCATGCGATGAGCAACGAGCAAGATATTTTCAAGATGGGAGGTCTTGCGAGGAAAATACCAGTTACTTTTGCTGCAATGTTAGTGGGGTCTATTGCAATTGCCGGAATACCGCCTCTTGCAGGATATTTTTCTAAAGATGCAATATTAGAGGCGGCTTATGCTTCAGATAGCGTTTTTGGAAAATATGCCTATTTTTGTGGAACATTGTCTGCCGCTCTTACAGCATTTTATAGCTGGCGTTTATTAATCAAAGTTTTTCACGGAGAGTCAAACGCCTCTCGAAAAATATATGAGGATGTACATGAATCGCCTTTAACAATGACGATTCCACTATCTATTTTAATGGTAGGTTCAGTGGTTGCTGGATTATTTGGTCAATATATATTGGGTTTTTTTGATGGTGATTTCTTGCTATGGGAAAATGTATTGCCTCAAGGAGAAAAACTAATATATGAAAATATGCATCATATTCCATCGATTGTGAAAATAATTCCAACAATTTTAAGTGTTGTAGCTATAGCTGCCGCTTATATCTTATATTTGAAAAAACCTGCTTACGTGGAAATGATTAACAAGAAATTTAAATCTGCTGTGTCAATATTCTCTAATGCATATTATTTTGACCAGTTTTATGGTAAAGTTTTTGTTCGGAATTTTGTTTCTTTATCAAAATATTTGGCAAAAACTTTAGATCAAAAAATAATTGATGGGTTTATCATAGTGTCGTGCAGAAATTTATCTAGGGGATGTTCCAGTGTTTTGTGTAAATTACAGTCGGGATATTTATACCACTATGCGTTCACAATATTATTTGGTGTCTTGGTTTTATTAAGTTGGGTAATTTTTGTATTATAAATTATGAGTTTTGAGTTTACTTGGTTATCACTATTAATTTTTTGGCCCTTACTTGGTGCTTTAGGAGTTTTTGTATTTGCTTCAGAAGATGAAGATTCTGCTAGCAACAATCTAAAAATAGGTGCCTTAATAGTAAGTGTTATTGAATTAATTTTAGTTTTAGTTGTTTATATCAAAGCTGACTTTTCGATTTTTACAAAAAATGAAGGTTTTAATCTAGTCGAGAAGATAGTTTGGTTCAGTAATTACAATATATCTTATAATCTGGGAGTTGATGGCTTGTCATGGATTTTTCTTTTCCTGACAGCTATCTTATCAATCTCCGGAATCTTATGTAGCTGGCATAGTGTAAAATATAGAATAAAAAGCTACATGATTTGCTTCATGCTGCTTGAAGCTTTTATTATGGGAGCCTTTTTATCGTTGGATATAGTATTATTCTATATCTTTTTTGAAGCAATTCTTATTCCAATGTATTTCATTGTAGGTATTTGGGGTGGAGAAAAAAGGGTCTATGCAGCAATAAAATTCTTTTTATTTACTTTGGCTGGTTCTGTATTTTTTCTAATTGCCATAGCTTATATGATAGATAGTTTTGGTACAGCAGATGTGATTAAGCTAAGAGAGTTAGTCAGTTCCGTAGATATAGAAGTGCAGAAATATTTGTGGTGGTGCTTGTTTATTGCCTTTGCTGTAAAAATCCCAATGTGGCCAGTTCACACATGGCTTCCTGATGCGCACGTTCAGGCCCCAACTGCTGGTTCAGTGGTTCTGGCCGGTATACTCTTAAAATTAGGAGGGTATGGTTTTCTCCGTTTTTCATTGCCATTTTTTCCGCAAGCTAGCCAGCATTTTGCCGATATGGTAGCTATATTGAGTGTAATCGCAATTATATATGCATCATTTGTGGCTTTTGCTCAAACAGACATGAAAAAAATGATAGCATATTCTTCTATTGCTCATATGGGTTATGTGACTTTGGGTATATTCTCGTTTAACAAAATAGCGATTGATGGTGCTGTTTTTCAAATGTTTAGCCACGGGTTAGTTTCAGCCTCCTTATTCCTGATAGTGGGTATGTTATATGAAAGAGGAAAAACAAAAGAAATTTTTCAATTTGGTGGGTTAGCAAATAATATGCCGAAACTTGCTATGTTATTTATGGTTATAACTCTTGCTTCAGTTGGATTACCTGGCACAAGTGGATTTATAGGTGAGTTCTTATCACTCGCTGGAGCTTTCCAATATAATCACATATTTGCATGTCTTGCTGCTCTTGGAATTGTCATGGGAGCCACTTATATGCTTTTATTATATAAAAGATTGATGTTTGGAACTGCATCGGATTTATCAGTGAAATTTACCGATTTAACTTCCTTGGAAGTCCTGACGTTACTTCCATATGTAGCAATGATTATATTATTGGGTGTGTATTCTGACCCGATTTTAAATCTGATAAATATTGAAGCATATCTAAAATTACTAGGTTAAAAAACATGATGTCTTTAACACAAATATTGCCAGAAATATCATTAATAGTGGGAGTTATGTTAATAACTTTGGTTGGTGTTTTTGGCCAGAGAGTATTATCTCATAAAATTAGTTATATTTTTGGCTTGGGAGTATTGATTATTGCTTTTTACCTTAACAGCAATCTTTTTGCAGGATTATCTGATGGCAAATATACAAAATTGACCAATGTAAGTTATTTGGTGCTTTCTTTCAGATCTGTAATTTTGATATTTGGATTCCTAGCTCTGCTTATGATCAAAGGCTTATCTGAAAAATATCAAAATTTGCAAAAATTCGAAGTAAATATCCTAGTTGTTATTGCTATTTTAGGTGCTTTAGTAATGGTTTCTGCAAATGATCTGTTAACCTTATATATAGGGGCAGAGCTGCAAAGCTTAAGCTTATATTGTTTGACGGCATTAAATAAAAATAGTGAAAAAGCCTCTGAAGCGGCAATGAAATATTTTATATTAGGGGCAATTGCTTCAGGTGTAATGTTATTTGGTATGTCATTGATCTATGGTTATAGTGGGACGATTGAATTTTCTACTATAAGCGAAATGTATAGTGGAGATATCAGCGGATTGGTTATCCCACCTGCTTTCATGGTAGGGTTAGTTTTAGTTCTTTCTGCGTTTTTATTCAAAGTCGCGGCTGTACCTTTTCATGTATGGTCACCTGACGTATATGAAGGTGCTACATTGCCAATCACGGGGTTTTTTGCTTCAGTCCCAAAAGCTGCAGGTGTTTTTGTAATCGTAAAATTTATTATATTAGACTTTTCAGTGTGGTTTGATGAACTATCTCAAATTATAGTTATAGTTACAATTGCCTCAATGTTTTTAGGCTCGCTTGCTGCGATCAAGCAGACTGAGTTTAAAAGATTGATTGCATATAGCTCAATAGCTAATGTTGGATTCATTTTAACTGGTTTACTAGGCAATAACTCCGGATCAATAAGTGCTACTTTTATATATGTAATTATTTATGGGATCTCGATTTTGGGTGCATTTGCAGTAGTTTCAATGCTTAACGCAGAAAGAGCGGGGGATCATTATGCCTTGAATATTTTTAAGGGTTTAGGTAAGTCTCATCCTGTAATAGCGTTATCTTTGGCAGCAATTTTATTATCTATGGCCGGCATTCCACCGTTGGCAGGATTTTTTGCTAAATTTGTTATAATTAAAGAGCTGGTGAATTCAGAATTTTTTGTAATGTCAGGATTGCTTGTGATTGCCTCGGTGATCTCTGCCTATTATTACTTAAAAATAATTAAATTAATGTATTTTGATGATTCAGATTCAATAATTCAGGTGAATTATTATCCATGCAGTGCAGCGATAGCCACAATTGCTGTTGTTTTAATAATTGCTTTAGTATTCCTGCCAAGTTCAATTACCAATTTTGCTGAAGTAAATGCAAGTTATTTCCAATAATAATATTCTCAGGAAAAAATATAGAATCTATGAATATGCTGAAATTGATAGCACCTTTTCAGCAGCAGAAAGGCTTCTTAAAAAAGATACTAATGAAGATTCTCTAATAATGGCTGATTCCCAAACTGCTGGTTATGGTAAGCTAGATAGGCAATGGGCTTCTCCTCCAGGGAATTTATATCTTACCATAATCAAATATGGCAATATTCCCATAAAAGATGCGCCAAAAATCAGTTTGATTATGTCGTTATCAATAATTGAGCTACTTAAAGCAGAGCTGCCAAGCACTAAAAACATAAATTTTAAATGGCCAAATGATGTTTTGGTTGATGGTAAAAAAATTTCAGGCGTATTGCTTAAAGGTTTTTCTGAAAGTAATCAAAATGAGATTGCCAACTTGATGATAGGTATTGGGTTAAATATCTTAAGCTCGCCGCAAAACTTGGCATATAAAACTACATCCGTAAAAGAAAACTCGGAAACTGTTCACCACAGAGAATATTACATCGAAAAATTAGTAACTATATTTGATGAAATGCTTGATAGATGGAGAATTGAAGGCTTTTCATTTGTGCAGGATGATTTAGAAAAATCTGCATATGGTTTAGGTAATAAAATCACTATAAAACAGACGGATAAAGAAATTTCTGGTATTTTTAAAAATATTGATAATAATGGCAATCTGGTGACAATAGCCGAAAATGGAGAGTTAAGACTCATCTCTAGCGGAGATGTATTATTAAAAACTTGGTAGAACTCTATGTTGCTTACTATAGATATTGGCAATACTAATATTGTTTTTGCATTATTTGATCGGGATAAACTGCTATTTGATGATTTAAGAATTGAAACAAGCAGAATTCATAATGAAAAAGACATAGCTGAATTTTTAGAGCCTATATTTAAAAATGAAGATATCTCTCTAAAAGAAGTGGAAGATATAATTATCGCGTCTGTTGCTCCTCGAATTGATGGTTTCTTTCGTGATTGGGCAAAGAGAATAGATAAAAAACCTATATTTGTGAATTCAGATAATGCCAATATCAAGATAAAAATTGATAAACCAAATGGTCTTGGGGCCGACAGAATTGCTGCATCAATTGGTGCTGTAAAAAAATATGGCAATAATTTGATAGTAATTGATTTTGGTACTGCAACCACTTTTGAAGTGATTGATGATCAAGGAAGTTACGTAGGTGGTATGATATCTCCAGGAATTAAAAGCTGTATAAAAGGCTTAGTTTCAGCAGCTGAAAAACTGAATGAGTACGATTTTGATAAGCCTAAGGCTGGAATACCAACAAATCTTCAAGATGCTCTTTCTGCGGGGATTTATTATGGGTATATAGGTTTGGTAAAAGAAATAATCACAAGATTAAAAAAAATGTATAAAATGGATCTAACAGTAATTGCAACGGGTGGTTTAGGAAGGCAGATTAGTGGGGAAATAGATTTGATTAATTTCTATGACCAAAATTTAGTTTCGTATGGTCTAAGAGAAATATATAAGGAAATATGTTCATGAACTTCAATATAAAAAAATATAAGGATGATCTTTTATTTTTACCTCTAGGTGGAGCAGGGGAAATAGGCATGAATTTTAACCTTTATCATTATAAAGGGAAGTGGCTAATTGTTGATTGTGGGGCTGGCTTTGCAGAAGATTATATGCCTGGGATCGACCTGATTGTACCTGATATATCATATATTGTTGAGCATAAAAAAGATCTGTTAGGAATTGTATTGACGCATTCGCATGAGGATCATTTTGGAGCAGTGCAATATTTATGGGACTTATTAGAATGCCCGATATATGCTACGCCTTTTACAAACTCATTTTTAAGAAGCCGGTTGAAGGAGAATAACGTAACACATGCAAATAAAATCCATGAAGTTAATAGTTTTGGTTATATAGATATCGGGCCATTTAAAATAGATTTCGTTCCTTTATGTCACTCTGCGCCTGAAATGCAGGCTTTGGTTATCAGAACAGATAAAGGTAATATTTTCCATACAGGGGATTGGAAATTTGATGAAAAACCGATTTTGGGGCAAGTGAACAACGAAGAGATTCTTGCAAGATACGGTAAAGAAGGAGTCCTTGCACTAATCGGTGATTCTACCAATATTTTTAAAGAAAATTATTCTGGATCAGAAGGAAAATTGCAGGATTCGCTATGCGAATTGATTAAAGAATCTACCGGGATGATTGTAGTGACAACCTTTGCTTCTAATGTGGCTAGGTTAGAAGCTTTATTTGCCATAGCAAAAAAATTGAAGAAGAAAATAGTCATAGCAGGAAAAAGCCTGATAAGGGTAATTGCTGCTTCACAAGATTGCGGTTATTTAGAAGATGCTGGTGATCTTATTATTGATGATAAAGATATTGGTCGATACAGAAGAGATAAAATTCTGGTTATTGCGACAGGTTGTCAGGGAGAGACTCTTGCTGCTGTAACTAAGTTTGCTAATAAAGCTCATAAGAGAATCAAATTATCAAAAGATGATACAATTATCTTTTCTTCTAAAATTATTCCAGGGAATGACAAAAGAATTTTTAGGGTGTTTAATAGTTTTGTTAAAATGGGAGTTGAAGTTTTAACTGAAAAAGACCATTTTGTACACGTCTCAGGGCATCCTAGCCAGATAGAATTAAAAAGACTATATGATCTATTAAAACCCAAAAATGTTATTCCTGTTCATGGCGAGCATATACATATGCATGCACATGCGAAGTTTGCTAAATCAATTGGTGTCCCTAATGTGATTGAGGTTGAAAACGGGGATGTAGTTAATTTGTCAGGGAAAAGAGCAAAGAAGATAGATAAGGTCCATGCTGCTGTGCTCGGGGTGTATGGAAAATATTTCCTAGCTGCTTCCTCTTCCATAATGAAACAAAGAAGACGTTTACAAAATGATGGAATTTTTATTGTTAATTTAGTTCTATCGAAGCAGAATAAGCTTATTTCTGAACCAATAATATTTGCCCCAGGATATCTGGATGAGAAGCAAGACAAGGATTTACTGCAATATATAATTAACGAAATAACCAACCTAGTTAAATATGACATCAAGAAGTCAAAGAAAAAAGGCGCAGAAGAGAATATACAAAATCACGTTCGTTCATTAGTAAAAACTATATTAAAAAACGAAGTGGGGAGAATTCCTGAGATAAAAGTTTTAACTCATAGGATATAAAATGGAAATTTTAAGAGATAGGGCAGTTGTAGAAGTTGCAGGTAAGGATAAAACCAGCTTCTTGCAGGGTATTATTACAAATGATATCAATTTACTAGAAAGCAAAAAATGCCTATTTTCTCTGATTCTTACTCCTCAAGGAAAATTTTTATATGAAGTTTTTTTATTTCTTTCAGAGGAAGGCGATCTATATATGGATTGCTTTTCTGAAAAGGCTGAGGAGCTAATTGCGTATCTCAGTAAATATAAGTTAAGGGCTGATGTAGAATTTCTTTTAAATAAGAAACTTAAAATATATTGGTCTAAGGATAATCATCAGCATCTGTGTGAATATGTTGATCCTAGAATGACAGATGTCGGTTATAGAGGAGTTATAGAGCAAGAAGAAGTAATGCGGGATTATAATGGTTATAATGAGGTGTTATGTGAGCTTTCTATACCAAATTGTCATTATGATATGAATCCAGAGAAATCATTTCCGCTCGAATATGGAATGGATCATCTAAATGCGATAAGTTTTACTAAAGGATGTTTCATTGGGCAGGAGCTCACTGCGAGAATGAAGCATAGAATGGTGGTGAGGAAGTCACTCTATAAAGTGGTTTTTGACTCAGCTGATTTGAAAATAGAAGATCCCATTATTTATCATAATGGGCAGAAATTGGGAGAGATAATAGCTAAAGAAGGTAAATTCGCTATCGCAAAATTAAGGGATGAAGAATATGAAGCTGCCAAACAAGATAGTGATTCATTCTCAGTCGATAATCATAGAGTTATGATCGAAATCCCAAAGTGGAAGATTTAGTTATTTCCTACAATTAGCTTATTTTCTATGCGCAAATCATAACGCTTATTTGGTTTTTCGCTTAATTTGTTGTTTTTATCGATTTCAACAAATTTTTTCCAAGCTATTTCAGGATTCTTTTCGGGAAGCATAATCTTAATGTTGTTCGCCAAATTTATATCCCATCTTCTTTGACTAATATAGCTTATGGAGGTAATTTTTTTGGCAATCTCATCATCATATTGCATGATAGCCAGGATTTCCTCAGCATTTTTATATGCATTTCTACCAGTGAAAATAATGAAATGCTCTACGAATTCTGGATTTTTGATAGTGATGATATTTCCGTTATCTGTAATGTAGAAAAAATTATCCTTACTATCTTGCCAAATCGCTATAGGCTTCTTTTCCTTGATAGTTATTTTTATTTTATTTGGTAAAACTCTGGTGATTTTGTAATTTTCTACACAATCTATATGCTTAAATACAGTTTCGATTTTATCTATATCAATGTAAAAGATTGGTCGATCAAGTTCAGATAAGAATAAATTAGCAGAGGCAAAATCAAGGCAATATCTTACCTCATGGTCATATTCAATTTTTTGTAGAGTAAAATTTATTTGGTTAAGGAATTTTCTACAATTTTGATGTGCATATTCTATTATTTGTTTTTGATACAAAAAAAATAGAGTAGTTACGATGGCTAGAAAAATTGAAATGAAGAAAAATTTTCCTCTCTTCAGAATTTTCATTTCAGACCATCCTGAATGATTTTATCTACCAAACTATGGAAATTAATTCCTTTATATGTGCATATTTCTGGCACAAGAGATAGGGGAGTCATTCCTGGGTGAGTGTTGATTTCGAGGAAATAGAATTTCCCATTTTTGCCTTCGTCTTTATTATATCTGAAGTCAAGTCTGGCAACGCTTTTGCAATTAAATATCTTGTATATTTTCTCTGACAGATTTAAACAATAATTGTAAGCATCGTCATTGATCCTTGCAGGTAGATGATGTTGTGCCATACCGTCTTTATATTTTGTATCATAATCATAAAAACGTCTTTTTAATGGTTCTATCTCAACAATCCCCATTGCTTTTCCGTCCAGAACAGCAACTTGAATTTCTTGCCCAGGAATATATCTCTCAACTAGCATTGAGTCACCATATTCCCATTTATATTCAGAAAAATTAAATTCATCTTCGGGAAAAATAAGCTCAACACCCACGCTTGACCCTTCAGATTTTGGTTTGATTACATAAGGTCTGCTCATCGGATCGGATTTAATATTATCTTTTTTCTCAATAATTATACGGTCAGGACATAATATGCCATTTGCAACCAGAATATCTGTCGAAAAAACTTTATCCATTCCAACGGCGGATGTCATTAATCCTGAGTGGGTGTATTTAGTTCCCATAATTTCCAATAATCCTTGAAGACAACCATCTTCCCCATATTGTCCATATAACCCATTATAAACAACATCAGGTTTTAGTGACTCAAGATGTGAAGCGATATCGCATCCCATATCAATCGGTGTTACTTTGTAACCAAGTTCATGAATAGCACCTAATAAACCAGGTTTTGATAAGAGACTTACTTCCCTCTCTTTGGACATCCCCCCAAAAACAAAGGCTACATGAATGTTGTTATTTTGGTTAACTATGTTTGGATTGATTGTATCGTAAACAACAGTTTTACGCTTCTCATTCATAATATTATTTTTCCCCAATTCTTCTTATTTCCCATTCTAAACGAATGCCAGTCTTTTGATAAACCTTTTCTATTATATAATTTCCCAAATTCTCAAGATCTGCGGCTTTTGCGTTGCCCGTATTTATCATAAAATTGCAATGTTTTTCAGAAATTTGGGCATCTCCAATCTTGAATCCCCTCAACCCAGCTTCGTCAATCAATTCCCAGGCTTTTTTATTATTTTGTGGGTTTTTAAAAGTTGATCCACTAGTGCGTTCTTTAATTGGCTGGGATTCTTGCCTGTTTCTTATTATGGTTTGCATTTTTGAAATAATCTCGTCGGGAGATTTGTTTTCCAATTTAAAGCGGGCGGAGGTAAAAATAAATTTTTCTTCTAAAGAGTGAGAACGATATTTATAACCCATCTCCTTGTTTGTAAAAGTAAAAATTTTCCCATCACTTATTCGAACAGCTTGGCAATCAATGAAGTGATTGGCCGTTTCGGAGCCATATGCTCCTGCATTCATTTCAATCGCACCACCAATAGAACCAGGTATGCCAATTAAAAATTCCAAATTTGCTAGACCTTTTTGTGCAAGAAACTGCGCAACATTATAATCAAGTGCGGCAGCTCCAATAGTTGCTATGTTATTTTCAATATCTATGTTGGTAAAGTTTCTTCCAAGCTTGATTACGTAACCTCTTATGCCTTTATCTCTAACAATGATATTCGATCCACAGCCAAGAGGAACTATTTGAGAATCATTATGTTGCTTAACAAATTGGCTTAACGATTCGATGTTATCAGGTGTGAAGCTATAATCAGCAAATCCTCCAACTCTAAACCAAGTTGTTTTGGAAAGATCAGATTTTTCTCTGATTTTACCATTAATTGCACTTTGATTAAGCATCTTCTTTTAGTTGGTCTGGGAGTTTATTAGCCCAATTAGTAATGCTTCCAGCGCCCATGAATAACAACAGATCGCCATCATTAGCAATTTCTTTTACGATAGCCGGAATATCATCAGGAGAATTTAGGATGCGCGGGTCTTTATGAGTGTTCGATTGCTTCATTGCATTTACTAACGTTTCTTTGTTTATGTTAGCAATAGGGCTTTCGCTAGCTGCATATATATCAGCGATATAAACAATATCTGCTTCTTTAAAGCATTTTAAGAAATCATTTAGCAAATTTTTAGTTCTTGAATATCTATGTGGTTGGAAAAAAGCTACGATTTTCCCTTTTTTGTTTGCATTGATAACATCACGTGCGGTGTTCAAGGTTGCGACAATTTCTACAGGGTGATGGGCATAATCATCAATTATGGTATAACCATCATGCTGACCTGTTACAGTAAATCTTCTTTTTACGCCTTTGAAATTTTCGAATGAGTTTCTGACGGTGTCCATAGCGATGTCCAATTCTGAAGCAATTGCTATCCCTGCAAGTGAGTTTGAGATATTATGTTCACCCGCCACAGGAAATTTTATATTTTTCACTTCCTTATATGAGGAATTAACTTTGTCAGAAATTTTGACATCGAAAAAGGTATCTAAACCTTGCTTACGAATATTGTATGCATAAATATCTGCGTCTGGAGATTTAATACTGTAGGTTAAAACTTTTCTGTTTTTAATTTGATTTGCTAATTTAAGAGTTTCTGGGTGATCTAAGCATAGAACTCCAAATCCATAAAATGGTAAATTTGAAATAAATTTTTCAAATGCTAATTTTAAATTGTCAAAAGTTTGGTAATGATCCAAATGTTCTGGGTCAATATTCGTGATAACACCAATTGTAGATGGAATTTTTACGAAAGTTTCATCAGATTCGTCCGCTTCAGCAATCAAATATTCTCCTTCTCCTAAATATGCATTCGTTCCACGGTTATTTATTATTCCTCCATTAATAACGGTAGGGTTAAAGCCAGCATTTTCAAATATTTCTGCTATTAGAGATGTTGTGGTCGTTTTTCCATGTGTTCCAGAGATTGCAATTGAGGTTTTTAGTCTCATAAGCTCTGCCAGCATCTCGGTTCGAGTAATAATAGGAATTTTTTTATTAACAGCTTCAATAAATTCAGGATTGTCTTTAGCAATAGCGGTAGATTTTACAAATAGAGATATTTTATCTAGATTTGATGCTTGTTGAGATAAATAAATTTTTACTCCTAAATCTCTAAGCCTAGTGGTGTTTCCGTTTTCACTTAGGTCAGATCCTTGAATTGTAAAGCCAAGATTATGTAATATTTCGGCTATTCCACTCATTCCAATTCCGCCAATTCCGCAAAAGTGGATTGGCTTTTCTTTGAATTGCGAAAATAAATTATTTATATGTTTTCTCATGTTAAATAACCTCAATAATTACATATGAAATAGCATACTCAGTATCATCAGATATTGATAGATGTATCTTATATTCTTGTTTACCTGTGATCTTTTGTAATTCGGTCGCAATTTTGTCTGAGATCACGTAGTAAGGAGACCCATTCTCCTTGTTAAGAACCATTATATCTTGAAAAGATATTTTGCCAATACCAGTTCCAAAAGCTTTTGCAAATGACTCTTTTGCAGAAAATCTTTTTGCAACATAATTTGCTAATGCTTTTGGAGATTTTGTCTTCGCTATTTCTACTTCTTTCTCTGTTAGAATTCTATTAATGAAATTTGGATTTTTGGACAAAGCCAATTCAATTCTTTTTATCGAGACTATGTCGGTGCCAATATTAAAAATCATGATTTTATATGTCTAGTTACAGAATGAATACACGGCTGTGACCTTAGTCCAGCTATGATATTTGTTAAGTGGTTTAAGCCTCTAATTTCAAGATCCAGTGATATTTCAAAAAAATCTTCTGATCTACTGTTGATTTTGAAGTTACTTATATTTGCCCCATATTTTTCTGCTTCTGATGCTAGCTTAGCTAAGCTGCCTGGTTGATGAAGCAAAATAGCATTTATAGTCCCAATATAAGTCTGCTTTTTATCGTTTTTATCCCAGGCAATATCTATCCACTGTTCAGGATTGGTAGAATAATTTTGTAGCGTTTCACAATCAGATATATGAACTGTTATTCCTTTACCAGTCTGGACTATACCAACAATTGGGTCCCCAGGAATTGGATGGCAACAATTTGCAAGATGGACGGCCATTCCTGGGATAAGCCCTTTAATTGCTATTTTGTTTTCGCCAGCATTATTAATTGGTTTGATTTTAGATGTCTCATAAGGAGTTACTTCTTCCCTGAGATGCTTTTTCCCTTTTAATATTTCTGAGTATTTTATAGAACCTTCGCCGATAGCGTATAAAAAATCTTGGTTAGATTTCTTATGATGATTTTTTGCAAGTTCGGTGATTTGCTCTGAGTTTTCATCGAGGTCATTTACTTCGAGAAGTTGTGCAACAATTAAGCGTCCTAGGTCAATATATTCTTGCTTCTCTGCAAACCTGATCGCTTTTTTGATTTCACTCAAAGCTTTTCCGGTAACAGCAAATTTTTCCCAAGATGGTAGAGGGGTATGTTTTTCTCCAGTAATGATCTCTACCTGATCACCATTATTTAACGGGGTGCGGAGGGGAACTATCGAGCCATTCACCTTTGAGCAAACACATCTATTGCCTATATCGGAATGCACTGCATATGCAAAATCAATTGCGGTAGCACCTCTAGGTAAAGCGATAACTCTTCCCTTTGGGGTAAAGCAGAAGACTTGATCATAATACATCTCCAGCTTAGTATTCTCTAATAATTCTTCAGCTGTTGAAGAAGATTCTAGAATATCTAGGAGCTCTTTTATCCAGTTATATTCTAAACTATCTTGTTTTTTCTTTGTGATAGAAGCTTTTTTTAAGCCATAACCAAACTCTTCTTTGTTTAGATTATCGATGCATTGCTTATAGCTCCAATGAGTTGCCATTCCAAACTCAGCAACTAAATGCATTTTCATAGATCTTAGCTGGATTTCTATTTTTTGCTCTTCAGGACCAATTACAACTGTATGGATAGATTGGTAGCCATTTTTTTTTGGAGTACTTATATAATCTTTAAAAGTCTGTGGTATGGCGTGGAATTTTGAGTGAATATAGCCGAGGGCGCGATAGCAGTCTATTTCATTGTCTACAACTATTCGGAATGCCATAACATCTGATAATTGTTCAAAATTAATGTTTTTCCGTTTCATCTTGTGCCAGATAGAGAAGGGAGTCTTCTCTCTTCCTAGCACCTGAGCATTGATGTTATTCTTCTTTAAAAGATCAGTTAGAGATTTTATAATTTTATTGATTAATTCATCGCCATTTTCTCTCAGAGAGTTTAGGCGTGTTACTATAGATTCCTTTACATCAGGGTATAATTCGGCAAATGCCAAATATTGCAGTTCATTTTTTATCTTCTGCATACCAATACGCTCAGCAAGGGGAGCATATATTTCCATAGTTTCGAGAGCTTTGTTTCTTCGTTTACTTTCAGATTGGATATGTGATAGAGTCTTCATATTATGAAGCCTATCAGCCAGTTTTACGATCAGAACCCTGATGTCTTTAGACATAGCTACCAAGAGTTTTCTGAAATTTTCAGCTTGCCTTTCGCTTTCACTTTGGTGATGAATTTTGGATAATTTAGTGACACCGTTGACTAAACTAGCTATTTCTTTTGAGAATTTTTCCTCTAATTCTACTAAGGTGATGGATGTGTCTTCTACCGTGTCGTGTAGGATTGCAGTAATAATAGTTGTAGCATCTAGATGCATTTCAGCAAGTATCATGGCTACTTCAACGGGGTGCATAAAATATGCTTCACCGGAAGCTCTTAACTGACCATGATGAGCTTTTTCAGAAAAGGCGCATGCTTTCTTTAATAAAGATACATTTTCAGGAGTTTCATAAGTTGAAACTAGATTTATCAAATCTTTTGTTTTGTAAGGCATCTTATGTTCTTCAATGCCTCCACTAAATTTAATCTTCTACGTCAACTTCTTCGTCGAACATATAATTTTCAACCGTGATAGAGTCATCGGCTACTTCAAAATCTGAAATTTCTTCTTTTACTTCATTAGCTATATTATCAGTTGTTTCTTCTTCTAATATATCAGGGTTATAGTTTTTTCTTAAAGTTTGGAGATATTGAGCTCTCAATTTCTGAGGGTCTATTTTGTCTTTTGCTATTTCTCTAAGAGCTATAACAGCGTTTTTATCATTATCTTTCTCAACTAAAGGTCTTGATCCTTTGTTGATTTCCTTAGCTCTGTAACTAGCAATTGTAACTAATTCAAATCTATTTTTGACTTTTTTCATGCAATCTTCAACTGTAACACGTGCCATTGATCAATACTCCGAGATTTTTCTCACAATATAAACATAATATATAAAATATGCAATATATTAGTTAGTATACGGGTTACTGTTTATTACTTTGAAAGTTGATATTTCTCTGAAGGCATGTTGCTTTTACAGTGTTTTTTAATAAGCATGCAATTGTCATAGGCCCTACACCACCAGGAACAGGGGTAATAGCTCTTGCTTTCTTTGATATTTTATCAAAATCAACATCACCACATAATTTTATTTTGCCGTCATCTGAAATATAGCGATTAATAGCAACATCTATCACTATTGCTCCATCCTTGACCCAATCTTCTTTTACCAAACCCTTAACTCCTGCTGCAGAAATAATTATATCTGCTTGCGAGCATATTTTCTGGGGGTTATCGGAATATGAATGTACTAAAGTAGTTGTAGCATTATTGTTGATCAGCAGATTGACCATCGGTCTTCCGACAATGTTAGATCTACCAATGACAACAGCGTTCATTCCGCTTATATCAGCTTGAATGGTGCGGATAAGTATCATGCATCCTTGGGGGGTGCATGGGATTAATGCATCGTCGGTTTGAGTAATAAGTTTTCCAATATTTTCATGTGTAAGACCGTCTACATCTTTTATTGGGTCTATTTCATTAGTAACCTTTACTGGATCTATATGCTTTGGAAGAGGCAGCTGTACTAAAATGCCATTAATTTTTGGATCGTTATTTAGATGGTGGATTTTATTAATGAGGTTTTTTTCACTTATATTTTCTTCTAACTCAATAACGTGGGATATCATCCCAACCGCGCGAGCCATCTCTTTCTTTCTTTCAACATAAATCCTGCTCGCAGGGTTGTTTCCTATTAAAATAACTGCAAGACCAGGGATGATATTGCTTTTTTTTAGAAGCTCCACCTGTCCTGCGACGAAATCGCTCAAATTGGTTGCGATTTTTACACCATCAATAATTTTGCTGTTGTTATTGGTCACTAGGAGCTTACTCCTTTTGTTGTAGAATATTCAAAATGTAGCGGGGTATCAGGATAAATGATATTATAGATGTCGTGACAAGCCATAGCTGCTTCGCCAAAACCATTCAGGATAAGCTTTAGTTTTCCTGGATAATGTGCAACATCACCAATTGCGTATATTCCATCAATGCTGGTCTTTAAAGTTTTTTGATCTACTAATAAGTGATTTTTTTGTAATTCCATTTCCCAATTGGCAATTGGACCTAATTCCATTGATAATCCAAAGAAGGGAAGAAGAACATCTGCCTCAAGTAATTTAGTGTTACCGTCTAAATCAATAACTTCAACTTGCTTTAAAGAGCCATTATCACCGTGTAATTTATGTAATTGGTATGGTATTACCAAATTAACCTTTCCTTGTTCAGATAAGCTTTTTAGTTTATCTGCATTATCAGGAGCGCATCTAAATTTACTTCTTCTATGTACAACTGATACTGATTTAGCAATATCAGCTAGAATAATGGCCCAATCAACAGCAGAATCCCCACCACCAGCAATAACAACGTGTTTGTCTTTGTAATCCGCGCTTTTTCTAACTAAATATTGCACAGATCCCTTATCTTCGAATTCTGCTAAATTTTCGATAGGAGGTCTGTTAGGCCCAAAAGCGCCACAACCTGCAGCAATGATTATTGCTTTAGCATTAATTTGGGTCCCTTTATTTGTGACAAGATCAAAGCCTTCTCTGGTCTTAGTAACTTTTACAACTTGTTCCCCTAATATATAATTTGGATCAAATGGTTCAGCTTGCTTTCTAAGATTCTCTATTAATTCAGAAGCAAAGATTTTTGGATAGGCAGGGATGTCATATATTGGTTTTTCTGGGTATAAAGCTGTACACTGACCGCCTATAAAATCAAGTGTGTCGATAATAGTAGCCTTCATTTTGAGCATTCCAGCTTGAAATATTGCAAACAGCCCCACAGGGCCTGCTCCGATAATAGCGACATCTGTTTTGTTGGTCATCTTAACCCATATATTATTGCACGCAGATATTAACAAAAAAGCTTAAAAAAGCAAAGATTTATCTGGCTTCAATGATTAGGGCTTTGAACAGATGACCCATTTGGTCTGCTTCAACCAATCTATTATAACCAGATATTATGTTTGAATGTTGTTCGGTGGAGGATTGTTTTAAAAGTAAAGATTTTCTGATTTCGATCCCATAGTTTAATAAAAAATCTTTCTGAGTCATGTAAGTTGCTTTACATCCATTAGTTTCTACAGAGTTTATTAAGTCAGTGAAATTCACTTGGACGGTTAGATCAGTATCACCAATATTATTGAATATATTGGAATATTGGTGGTTTTTGATCCCTTGTAACGTTGAAATAAAAGATTTTGTATTCCTATCTTCTTCAGTAAAGCCATAATCAATGATTAAAGCTGCGCCACCTTGCTTTTTAATGATATCGCACATATAGGCAATAATTTTTTTTGCTTCGAAACAAATTTCAATAATTCCATCCCTTGGCACAGTAGGATATTCTTCTTGAAGCATTTCCTGAGTAATTTGATCTATTGGGCTATCAGTGAAATGCAATATGCTGGTATCTTTTTTGAGATCAACCATTAACTCATACCACAAATTTTTTCTTCTAACATATTGAATTACAGGCAAAGTATCAAAAAACTCATTTGCAATAAAAATGGAACGTTTTTTGGGGATCTCTTCAAATTTATCTAACCAAAGTGGTTTGTGATCTTTTAGTCTTTTTGCTTGTATCTCTTTTAGAACTTTGTTTATCTCAAGAAAAATAATTTTTAACTTTGAATGAAAAGAAGTTACATGTTTCGTTGCCCTTAGCAAATCTGTCATTAAGGTTGCTTTGCCGGGTCCAAGCTCAACCAGGTTAAAATTACTGTTTATAAAATTTTCTTGCCAATAGTTGGCTACCCATACTCCTATTATTTCGCCAAATAATTGGCTGATTTCCGGTGCAGTAATAAAATCAGCGTTTGAGCCAATAGCAAGCTTATTTACGTAATATCCATCATAATGGCTCATAGCTTTCCGCATGAACTCATTCACGGGAATAGCACCGTTTTTTGCTATATAATTTTTTATTTGCTCTGTAATATCCATTAAGCTATTTACTCAATTATTTCACCCAAAATTGAATTTAGAACAAGTTTACCAGTTTTTGTGGTTCGCAAAATATTATTTTCAAACTTTAGGATATTTCCGTTTATTAAATTTTGGATTTTAGCAAGATTTACATATTGTGTGATATTGGAGATATCAATGCCATCTTTTAACCTTAAACCCATAATGATTTTTTCGATAGCCTGCTCCTTTACAGTGCGTAACATTCGGCTTTGAACAGCATTACCAAATGAATTGACGTTATGTAGCCAATTTTCGGGAGAATGCTGCATAATGATTTCTTCTACTAAATTATCTGAATAATGAATTCTACTGTGAGCACCAGCTCCAAGTCCTAAATATGGTTTGTAATGCCAATAAGTTAAATTATGTTTAGACTCATAATTTTTCTTTGCAAAATTTGAGATCTCATAATTAACAAAGCCTCTTGATTCCAAAAAATCGGAGGTATATTCATAAAATTTGATAGATTCCTTCTCACCGGGCATCTTAAATTCTTTGTTTTTATATTTACTAAAAAATTTTGTGCCCTTTTCTATAGTCAATTGATAAAGTGAAATATGATTAGTAGCTAAATTTACTGCTTGTTCTAAATCTTCTTGCCATTCAAGAAATTCTTGTTCAGGTAAAGAGTACATTAGGTCAAAACTGTAATTGTCGAAGATCTTTGCCGCATTCTCTATTACATTCAGTGCTTCTTTTGAATTATGCTCTCTACCAAGAAATTTTAGGTGCTTGTCGCGCAGAGATTGTACGCCTATTGATAGGCGATTTATTCCAGCATTTTTTAAATTTAAAAATTTGTTACTTTCGCTGGATGTAGGATTAGCTTCAAGAGTAACCTCGATATCTCCAGAGAAATTACCATATTTCGATAAATGAGATATGATATTTGCTACTGTTCTTTCTGGCATTAGGGAAGGGGTGCCGCCACCAAAAAAGATACTAGTAATAATTTTACCTCGTATCAAATCTTTGAAATAATCTATTTCTTTCAAATAGGCATTCTCAAAATCAGACGCTTCTATTCTATCTCTAACATGACTATTAAAATCACAATATGGACATTTTGATCTACAAAAAGGCCAGTGCACGTAAATAGCTAGATTGTCCGTCATTTTATTTATTTAAGTAATTGACCAGTTTGGTCAGGGCTTTTCCCCTTGGGCTAAAGGATAATTTTTCATCTATGCTCATTTCAGCAAATGTTTTGTTTGAGCCATTTGGTATAAAAATTGCATCGAAGCCAAATCCTTGATTGCCTCTTGGTTCTTTTGCAATTAATCCTTCGGTTACTCCTTCGAAAAAAATATGAGTTTTTTCATTTGTTTTATAGCATAGAACACAAGTAAAGTTAGCCTCATAGTTATTATTTGCATCGTCTTTAATTCCGTTATAAATCCTTTCGAACTTATCCTTATGGCTGCCCCACCTTGCTGTATATATGCCAGGCCTTCCTCCGAGAGCATCAACGCAAATTCCCGAATCATCAGCCAAAATTATATTTCCTGTTTTAAGGTAATAGTAATTAGCTTTAATCAGAGCATTATCAGCAAACGTAGTGCCATCTTCTTCAGGTTCACTAAATTGGTTTTTTGCAAGAGATTCAATATCCAAATCTAGCTTTGTTAGATAATGAATAAATTCTCGCTTTTTACCTTCGTTAGATGTTGCTATTAGAATTTTCGTCATATGTGCAAAGAACCTGGAATTATAACTCATTTTGCTTTGCAAATAACTCAAGACATCCTTGTTTAGCTATTTGCATCAATTTGTTAAATTGCTTTTCGGAGAAAGCATATTCTTCAGCTGTAGCTTGTATTTCAACAATATTTAGCTTGTCTGTAAAGATGAAATTTGCATCTGCTTGCGCTGCACTGTCTTCGTTGTAATCAAGGTCCACTATCTCTTTGCCACCAACTATTCCTGCTGAAATAGCTGCTATTTGGCAGGTAATTGGAGATGCCTTTATTCTTTTTTCCTTCATTAATTTCTCAATTGCAATTCGCAGGGCAACAAATGATCCTGTTATTGAAGCCGTCCTGGTTCCTCCATCAGCCTGAATAACATCACAATCTAGAATAATCTGCCTTTCTCCTAGTTTTTTTAAGTCAACTGCAGCACGAAGCGCTCTTCCTATAAGTCTTTGAATTTCTTGGGTTCTACCCGTTTGCTTGCCTCGTGCAGCTTCTCTTTTTGTTCTGCTATGAGTGCTTCGAGGGAGCATGCTGTACTCTGCTGTTATCCAGCCGCTTCCAGTATTGCGAATAAAAGCAGGAACAGATTCTTCAACAGTAGCAGTACATAATACATGTGTGTTACCCATTTTAATTAGACAAGATCCTTCTGCGTAAGGATTATAATTGGGAATAAGTTCTACTTGTCTAATTTGATCTAAATTTCTTCCTGATAAACGCATTTTATTTATAAAAACCTTACAATTGGGGTTGAAAATTATTTAAGAAATACCTAAATAATGTGAATATACGTAATTAACTAACATATCAAATGTCTGAAAAAAAGCAAAAAGATCAAAACGAGCTAGATAAGGGTCTAGATGTAGAACAAGAAATTGTTGAAGAGTCAGAAAATCAGCAAGATAAGATTTCTGAGCTGGAAGCTTTGATTGCTGAGTTAAAAGATCAATCTATTAGGGCCTTAGCTGAAGCAGAGAACACCAAAAAGAGAGCGGAAAGAGAAATTTCTGAGGCTCAAAAATATGCTGTCACAAATTTAACCAAAGATCTGATTGATGTGCTAGAGAATCTATATCGTGCCACAGAGCATTTTGATAGAGATAAATCATATGATGAATCCGTACAGAACGTAATTCAAGGCGTTGAAATGACTCAAGGCATCTTTCTTAAGGCGCTTGAAAAATATGGTGTAAAAAGAATTTGTCCACAAGATGGAGAGATGTTTGATCATAATTTGCATCAGGCTGTATCACAGCTTGAATCAGAAGGAAATAAATCTGGAGAAATTTTAAAACTTGTACAAGCAGGTTACATGGTCGGTGACAGGCTGATTAGACCAGCTATGGTTATTGTTACAAAATAAAAATTATTCGCTTGCATAAAAGTTTCTACTTGTAGTATCGTCCTCGCTATCAATTAATTTAGATGAGGAAAAAATGAAAATCAAAGATTTAAAAGATGCCCTAGATATAGACGGTAAGCCAGAGAATAAGCATGAGATAGGTAGTCTTTATTATCGAGGAAATAATCCAGCATTCTCTCAAGATCTAGAGGGTGCCTTTGAGTTGTTTCAGTCTGCAGCAGAAAAGAACTACGCACCATCACAATATATGAGTGGTTTGATGCTCATTAACGGTGAAGGTGTTAAAAAAGATCTTGATGCTGGTTTTGGAATGATTAAACAAGCTTCAGGCAATGGTAATGTTGCAGCTGTATTTTATGAGGCTAACGCGTATTTTGATGGTAACGTAGGTACTGGTACCTTACCTCAAAATTATACTAGAGCATTCGAGTTATATTCAAAAATATCTGAAGGTGATGTGAAAATCCCAAATATAGTAGCTCAGTCAAATTATAGATTAGCAAAAATCTATCAATCTGGTGAAGGTATTGAGAAAGCAGATCCGTTGATGGCTCTTCAATGCTATGAAAAAGCTGCACTCGCTGGTTCAAGAGAGTCTGCAGTTACTCTTGAAAGATCATACCTTGATTCAACCGCACCGAATAAATTTGAAATGGCTTTTAAGTGGGCTCAAGATATTTATAAATTATCCCCTAAAGAAAATCCTGATCTAGGAACCGTTAATTCGCTTAGGGATATTGCTTTAATGAAATTCTACGGTAAAGGTACTGAGCTTGATGTTGATAATGCTGTGGTCCTATTTGAAAAAGTAACTGAATTAACAAATGCCCCTTTGGTTTCTTATTTATTGGCTAAAACATATGCTGAAGGGGAAAAAGTCGAAAAAAATATGGAAAAAGCAATTGCACATCTAAAGAAATCAGCTGATGCTGGTTACGCAGATGCAGCTTTAACATACGGAATCATGCTTGAACAGGGTGTTTCAGAAGGTGATGTTGAATTGTTGTCATCTGATGAGTTTGAAGCTACACAATATTATACTGTTGCTGCTAAAACAAATGATGTTGCAAAAAGTTTAATTCAGGATCTAAAAGATGCTAGAAAAAACAGAGCTGATGTTAATCATGGTGATGTTAGCCTAGACGACCTTATGTTTGCAAATGCAGACTTCGAAGTGTTTGCTGCTGAGGCGCCAAAAACAGATGCGGGAGAAGAAGTAGCTGAACAGGCTGTTTCAGAAGATGTTGTTGCGGGTAGTGGTGTTGATTCTGACTCTCAAGTTGAGGAGACTGTTGCGGTGCAGGCTGAAGAAGAAGATGCTGGTGCTGCTGTAAAAGATGCAGCCGATGAAGCTTCTGACTCTCCAACTGAGGAAGCTACCGATCAAGATGCTAGCGCGGATGAAGTGGAAAAAGTGCTTAAACAAGTTGTTCAAGAACAAGAAAAAGCAGATTCATCGTCAGATCAAGCAGGTGAATTACCAGCTGATCATATTGTCGAAGTTGGTGTTGCTGGTGATGTGACTCCTCAAGCTGTAGAAGTGGAAGCTTAATTTATTGAGTAACATTCAAATAAAAAAGGTCTTGTATAGTACAAGACCTTTTTTTGTATTTGCGATTAGATTTATTCACCTTGTCCAAGTGAAAATCCTGCTTTATCGTCAAAGCTATATAGATGTTCGGTTTTGATAAAATCAACTTTAGCTTCAGATAATTTATTTAATAAACTAACTACAGCTTCATGAGAGGTTTTCTTTTCGGTGTTATTTGGTACAAATCTGCATCTCCAGTGATCACCAAAGCCTTTCGGAAGATTGTTTCCAGGATATACTTTAAGCCCACGGCAAGAAATCATTTGTAGCTGTAACCCTTCGCCAGCTGATGCGTCTTCGAGTTTTTTACCTAATATTTTGACATCATGTGAGTTATCAAACCAATCCACATAAACATCTACTCCACGAAGTTCCTTTTTAGAAGATCTATCAATAGTAACTTCTGCTCTTTTGTTGATTTCATTGGTCTTATAATTTGCTGGCGCAAAAATTGTTGGTTCTTGTCCAAGTCTCTCGACAATGGCATCTGCGAATTCATCAGTGCCAACTTTCTTTATGCTTTTTCCTTCTTGGAAAATATCTTTGGTATGAATTCCATCTTCAAGTGTTTTTAACCAGGCATTCCTTACTTTATTTGCGATATCTGCTTGGCCTATATGAACTAACATCATAATTGCTCCATTCAGTAACCCAGAAGGATTTGCTGTGTTTTGACCTGCCATTCTTGGTGCTGATCCGTGGATAGCTTCAAACATAGCATATTCTTGGCCAATATTTGCAGATCCTGCCATCCCTACTGATCCACAGACTTCTGCGGTAATGTCAGAGATTATGTCACCATATAAATTTTCAGTTACTACAACATCAAAAATTTCAGGGCGATTAGCGAGTCTTGCAGCGCCAATATCGATTATATAATGCTCACTTTCAATATCCGGATATTCAGCTGCTATTTTATCAAAAATCTCATGAAACATCCCATCCGCTAATTTCATGATATTGTCTTTAGTCATGCAAGTAACTTTTTTACGGTTATTTTGAACCGCATATTCAAATGCATAGCGACAAATTCTCTCTGTTCCTGGGGTAGAAAGTAATTTTAAAGTTTGGTACATGCTGTGTGTTTGGCGATATTCAATCCCAGCATAAAGATCTTCTTCGTTCTCTCTGATAACTACCAAATCCATGTCAGGAAAGTGAGTTTTTACATATGGATGTAGGGATTGACAAGGGCGCACGTTCGCGTATAAGCCACAAGCTTTGCGGATAGTAACATTTACGCTTTTGTAACCACCACCTTGAGGAGTTGTTATTGGTGCTTTTAGCATCACCTTAGTTCGATGGAATGATTCCCACGTATCATCTGAAATACCGCTAGTATTTCCTCTTTTATATAATTCTTCTCCGACTAATCCTGTTTCGATGGATATTCGCGCTCCTGCTTTTTGGAGAATTTTTAATGTAGCATTCATGATTTCTGGGCCAATGCCATCACCATTAACTACGGTAATAGGGGTTGAGTTTGTCATATTCCTATCCTCTAATTTCTAATGTAGGAGTAATCTATTTTAACTAGGGAGATATTGCAATGATTAATTGAAGCGGTAATTATAGGTGTTTTTTGTAATTGGTTATTATTGAAAAACCCTTTGTAGGGCCTTTGACTAAGCATTTAGATGAAAATTCATTTTCTCTCATTGCAAGAATTCCATATTTATATATGTCTTGATTACATATGTGTTCACTATAATTCGAGCTTTTGCTTACTTCATATATAGTGCAAAAAAGACTTTCGAGATTTTTATCAAAAAATATCTTTATTTTATTGGAGTTGGGGTCAAATAAATAATAATATTTGCGAAAGAATTCAATTTTTTGATCGTTTAGTCCTGATTCGTGGTAGTAGAGTAAATTATCACTCTTTGCCATGAAACTCGCATTTCCGGTGATGATGGTTTTTAGGGAGGAAATATCGCGAGTAAATTTCCAAGTTCCAGGTAAATTGTAAAAAAACTCCCTTACGCTCAACTTTATATCTCATCCAAAATTTTTTTGATAGGTTTGTAGTTTTTTCTGTGATGATCGCAGATGCTATATTGTAAGATGGCCTGGGAGTGGAGCTTTGTGCCGTATCCAGCGTTTTTATCCCAGCCATATTCAGGGAATTCTTTGCTTAATTTCTCTAGTAAATTATCACGATATACTTTTGCTATTATTGAGGCTGCTGCGATAGAAACACTTAAGCTATCGCCTTTTATTATGCTGTAATATGGAATTTGTAAGTCGTCAATTTTATAATTTCCATCTATTATAGCGATGTCAGCTTGTTCCTCTAACTTAGTTAATGCTCTATTTATTGATAGAAATATTGCCGGATTCAACCCTAACTCACTTATTTCTTCAGGAGAAGCCATGCCAACAGCGCATATATGTTCAGCGAGTATCTGTTTGCTAAATGCACTTCTTTTCTCTTTGCTGATTTTCTTCGAATCGTTTATGTAGCTAAGGTCTTTTTCGGGGTTTATGATCACGGCACCAACAACTACAGGTCCAACCCAAGCGCCTCTACCTGCTTCATCTATGCCAACGACAATTTTACCAGGGTATTTTTTTTCGATGCTTAGATCAGGTATAGTCATAAACAAATGGTTGATTAATGAAAATAGGGTAAATAATATAATATTTATTAACCATAAAATTTATAAGTCAAGGATAGTATGACAATCAAGCGTTTATTTTCTATTTTGTTGATGTCAGTTATATGTGCATGCGCACCAAAGTTAACTAAGAGCGAGAAAGACAGTAAATATTATGAATTTAATGAAGCTTTGCTTGATTATAGTGAAGAAGCATTTGTGGTAGATGAAGGAAGATTTTTACAAACTTCCAAGGAGTCCGTGATTCAACCTTTGATGCCACATGATTACGTTGGTGATTTAACCGAAGAGCAATATAAAGAACTGAAATACGCTCGAGCAGTTTTAATGGCGATATTCGCTAATCCTTATTGGTCATATGAAGTGAATCCAAAAGTTTCAGCAGCGGCTCAGTTTTTTTATGATTGTTGGCTAGAAAATACCGCAGAGGGCAGTTCACACGGCGCTTCAAAATGTCAGGCCAATTTTGAAAAATCAATAGATTTTTTAATGTATAAAATTGCGTCCCAACAAAATTTCTTAAGTTATGCAGGTTCAGTTAATAGCGTATTCTTTAAATTTAATAGTTCGAAAATTGAAGAGACATCGATTGCTAAATTGAATTTGTTGATCAAACAGTTGAAGAAAGTCAAAGATGCTGAGCTAGTATTATACGGATACACTGACAGGGTTGGTTCAAAACAAATCAATAAGAGCTTAGGGAAAGCGAGAATAAATTCTGTAATCAAGGTTTTGGAAGATAGTGGCGTTCTTAAAGAGAGTAACATTTCATTAGTTACCAAAGATTTTGGTCAAAATGATCCTTTGATTTCTCCGCAAACTGTGATAAATAATCCGCATAGTAGACGTGTAGATATTTTCATAGTTAGTAAATAATGTTATCCAGCTCAGACATACTCAAAGACGATTTGTCAAAAATTGATGTTATAATCAAAGAATTTATTTCATCTGATGTTGATAAAATAAATTTTATTTCAGATTATATTATCAATGCTGGTGGAAAAAGAATAAGGCCTGTTTTTTCAATATTATCTGCGCGACTACTAGACTCAAAAACAGATTTATATTTAAATATAGCAGCTGCTATCGAATTTATTCATACGGCTACCTTGTTACATGATGATGTAGTTGATGAAAGTGATGTAAGAAGGGGTAAAGAGTCAGCAAATTCAAAATGGGGCAATCAAGTTACGATTTTAGTTGGTGATTACTTATTTACACAGGGCTTTAAGCAAATGGTTTTAACCGGATCGATGGAAGTTATGGATGTGTTGTCCAAGGCTTCATCCGTAATTGCAGAGGGAGAGGTTTTGCAATTGGAGAATGTCGGTAATATTAATGCTACCTATGAAGATTATATCAAAATAATATCGGCTAAAACTGCTGCATTATTTGCAGCTGCTTGCAAATGTAGCGCTGTAATAACAGAGCAGAATGGTACTGTAAAAGAAGATTTATATAAGTTTGGACTTTATTGCGGTATTGCATTTCAGATTATTGATGACATTTTGGATTATTCGGATAACTCGGGCAAGCAAAAAGGTAATGATTTAAAAGAGGGGAAAGTGACAGCTCCGATAATTTTGATAAAAGATCAATTGTTGGCTGAAGAGACGGAATTGTGTAAGAAAGCATTTGATATACATCAACCTGATGTTCCAATTGAACAAATTGAAGCATTGATAAAAAAATATGATGGATTTTCTAAAGCGCGCGAGGAGGCTGAGAAATATTCTGTTCTGGCCTTAGAGATATTAGAAAAATTTCCTGATAATATATATAAATCATCTTTTGAAGAGATAGTTCTCGATCAGCTCAATAGACTGAAATAGTGCAACGCCCTGCGAAATAATGGTTAACTGTTATTGACATTTATGTTTCTTTATGCTACCATGCAAAAAGATAGGATAGGCATATAGTATGAGGAGGCATTAAGGTCATGCTAAAAAATTTAAAAAACAAATTAGTACAAAAGATAGATGATGTGATTGCGGAGAAGATGTCCTCGCAAATGAGTAGGAATTTTGAGGGGCATACTTTGCACAAATTGCAGTCTAATACAAAATCGCTATATGAAGATTTATATGGTGAAGAAACCAGTACGAATGCTCAGCAGGCAAAATAATCAAGGTAGCTATTGCTCCTTTGTTCAATATTGTTTACATAAATAATTTATTTATCTACCATTTTATTGTAACTCAAAAATAAAATGGATGTTGGATAGTAAAAATTCTATAGATTTTCTTAAATCTCAATCTGATATTTATAATTCAGGAAATAGTGAGCTACATTTGGCTTGCTTAAATAATAATCATGAAGAAATAAAAAGGCTGATAAAAAACGGAGCAAATATTGAAAGTAGAAATGATATGGGGCAAACCCCACTTCATTTGGCTTGTTTTGCTTTGAATAAACCTGCTGTTGTGGCTTTGGTTGAAGCTGGTGCTGATATTAATGCAATAGATAATAATGTAGATAATGCTTTGCATATATGCGCAGCATTTGGCGATGTTGAAATAGCAAGATTTTTGATAGAGATAGGTTGCGATATGCAGCATTTGGATACGTATAAGTGTAATTTACTGCATCAATGTGCTGTTGTGAATAATCTCGCTCTGTTAGAGCATATAATAGATAAATTCGATATTGAGTCTTTAGACCGGTTTGATAACACAGCTTTATCTGTGGCCTTGTATTTTGGCTCTATTGAGGTTGCAGTTTATTTGATTGAAAAGGGTGCGAATTTAAATTGTAAAAATATTTATGGGATATCGCCGCAAGATTTGCTTAATGATATTAAGGAGGTCGCTTAATGTTAGGCGCTGCGTATGTTGATTTTGAAGGTTTTCATTCTCCTGCTGTTGCAAAACCAGAAAAAAGAAAATTTACTCCCGGTATTGGTTCTGTTAGCAGATTAGATGCCAGGGCAATCTTCGTACCTGGGTCAATTGCAAATGCAACAAAGTCTGGTAAAGAGTTCTCAGGGTTCTGGGAGGAGTTGATGGGTGAGCCTATTGCTTATGTGAATTCTAATATGCCAATTTCTGATTATCCTGGACAATTCATAAGATCACCGTATGCCAAGAGGAGGGATGATTTAGTAGAAGATGGTGTTTGCAACTTTATAAGGTCGTGCGAAAGCGACGAGGTGGAGGTTATAGGTCATAGTGCTGGTACTGCGCAGGCTTTAAGAGCAGCCTTAAAATATAAAGAAGCAGGAGGAGAAAAAACAGTTCGTGTGTTTTTGATGGGTGGTGGTTCGCCAGGGGTTAAACTTTCACCTATCATCCGTAGGCTATCTGAGATAGGAGTTTTGGTCGAAAATATTGTTGATCGATATGATGTGGTGCCACGACTCGCTGGATCTTCAATGGAAAAGCTTGCTAGGAGAGAGGTTACGGGGGAGAAAGCAGTGACTAAAAAGCAGAAAGCTCTAAATTTACTGAAATTTGTTGTATCACCAACATCTCCTCATAAGCAACGAAATTATGTCAGAGCTCTGGCTCTTCGGGTGGAGTCTAGGAGAGCAGCAATAAAGGTTGAGTCATTGTTGGATCAGGCCTTTGGCGCTGAGACTGCGCCTGTTGGAGTTAGAAAAAAGACGGAAAGGAGACGTTCGCGTTAATTGTCCTTGATTCTTGCTCATTTCAGCTGATTAATATATTTAGCAAGGTCTGTTTTTAGTAGTTAATTTCTAAGAATAAAGCTGTTTACGGGTGAAGGGAGAGGGGGCGGCGCTTTAAGATAACTTCTCTATGCAATCAATATAAATTCCAAGTCAAATCTGTAGTAGTGATTTTTTGATTTATCAGGCTAGGGTTTTTAGCGGGATAGATAATAGCTGTGGAGCAGTTCATGCTATATGGTCCACTGATCCAGTTTGTTATTACCTTAGTCAAACAGGTAAAGCTCCTGCTAATCTTGCTGAAGCAATGGGTTATATTGCAGAACAAGACTATTTCGTGGCTTGATTATAAGTTAGGAGTTTTTTTCTTTCCCAGGCAGGTTGTATAGTGTCTGCTTTTAAGTGGGTTGTATGTGACTTGCCATCATATAGTTTTTTGCAGTTTTACGAGGCAGTATGGTTGTGTACAAACTCCAATCTTATTTTGTACTGCCTTTCATCCTAGTATTTGTTTGAACAAAAGTGTCATGCTTTTATTTTTTAGCAAAGTGTGTGTTTGGGTTTGTTTTATAGTTATCAAAATATGCTTTTGGTAAGGGGAGAGACCATGTGAGTGTTGGTCAGTATTTTTCTTGTTGTGTTTATTAAGGGTAGGGGAGTTTTATTACCAAAGCTAAAGCAAGTAAGTTTTTGAAAAAATACTTAAAGTTGAAGAATAATTTTCTTCTAATCTATAAAAATACAAAAAAATATATTTTCCTTATTAAAGGATGAACATTTTAATATTAAAAAAAATTACAAAAGACTTCTGTAAAAAGTCATGTAGTTTATAACTTTTTTATATGGATAAATCTGTTTGTATGCAAGGTTTATAAGGTTCTGTAATTTTTGTATTTACAGAAGTTATTATTTAACTGTTAACAGAAGAAAAATCAAACAATTAAAGTAAAGCTTTAAGAAAAGAATTTGAATTCATAGTAAATCAGCAAAAATCTTTGTCAATAACAATCATAGAAGGAGAGCATTTGTGAAAATAACAAGTATATATTCATATAAAGATTTAAATAAACATCATAGGCGATTGATTAATAGTGGAATTTCGAAGGAGCAATCGGATGCTATAATTAGTGTTATAAAAGAGGTGGAAAATAATAAAAAATCAGATTTAGTTACAAAGAGTGATGTGAAAGAAATATTATTCAAAGTTGAAAAGATGGAGTTGAAATTAATTATCAAATTAGGAGCAATTTCTGCCTTCTGGAGTAGTATGATTTTAGCATTAATAAAAATTGGATGAGTGTTAGGAGAAATAATGCAAGTTAATTCATTAAAATTAAATTTAAAAAATATAAAAAAATTCCTAAGAGTAGATCATGATTTTGATGATGAGATACTTAATTTATATATTTCAGCTGCTGAAGAATTGGCAAAAAATTATCTTGGAGAAAAATTTGAGTCTCTCAAAAATAATCCATTGGTAAAAACAGCCCTTATATCTCATATTAAATATTTATATGAAGAAGATGAGGATTCTATGCTAATGGATAATGTAATTTCTGAGTATAGAAAGCATATACAGAAAAAAATATACTAACGCAGAATTTACCTTTTGTTAATTAATTGCTTCTAGAATGTAACTTACATAAAAAGGAGTTATATATTTTATGTCGGATGGTGATAAGAGAGAAAAGGGTATGGTAGAGCCAATACAGATTATGGAAGTAGATATAGGCGAATTGGAGCAAGCGAGGGTTGCTAGTATAGTTCCTGCTGAGAGAACTCAAGAAACTAAAGTTATCAACGTAACAAGTATGGGTAGAGTAGATAAAGTAAGAAATCTAGAGGCGGAAAAGCCTCAAAGAGCTACTGTGATGCAAGGCCCTCAAAGACAAAGCTCCCGTAAAATTGCTGCGATAGCACAACAACAACATTCGCGACGGAGTGTGTTGTCAGCTGCACATTCGATCTCTCAAAGAGTAATGTATCCAGAAGCTGATTCTGTGGTTGAGCTAAAAGATTCAGCGGGTAGTATAACTTCAGTTGCAACTGAAATTGAGCATCCGAGAGGTAGCAAGAAATCTATTAAAGATAGATTTAAGGGTATAGCTGACAAGATTTTTGGTTGTGCACAAAGATTGGGTGAAAAAAATAAAACTCGATATACAAAAAACCCAATATGCAATGTAACGATTGCTCCGGTAGTGCAAAGAGGTGGTGCGGAAAGGGGGGGCAAGCTAGGTAGATAAGATGATTAAGCTGCTTCTTCCTGCGTTTTAATTTTAGTTAATACTACTTTAATTGCACTTACCAGTTCGTGTATCATTTCGTCACTATGTAAAGGAGTAGGAGTGATACGTAAGCGCTCGGTTCCTTTTGGTACTGTAGGGTAATTAATATGTTGGATATACATGCTAAATTGGTCTAGCAGCATTTTTGATGCTTGTTGAGCCCTTACAGGGTCATTAATTAAAACTGGTACAATATGTGTATCATTTGGAATAATGTTAATCCTATGCCCAACAAGGAGCTGTTTTGTCAGCATGGCTTTTCTATGTAATTCCTTTCTTCCTTCATCATATTGCCTTACGAATTTGATGCTTGCTCTAGCAGCAGCTGCAACAGCTGGAGGTAATGAAGTTGTAAATATGAAACCCGAAGCATTGCTTCTTACGGCGTCAATTAATTCTCTTCTGCCCGTTATATATCCGCCAAAAGTACCAAATGCTTTCGCTAGCGTTCCTTGAATAATATCAATTCTGTGAGCTTGCCCGAGTTTTTCGGACATTCCTGCTCCATTCTTGCCGTATAATCCTACTGTGTGAACTTCATCGATGTAGGTTAGAGCGTTATATTTTTCTGCTATGTCGCAGATCTCTTTTATAGGAGCTGGTTGACCGTCCATAGAGTATGCAGCCTCGAACACAATAATTTTTGGACGCTCTGGGTCAATTTTTGAAATTAATTCCTCTAAATGGCCTACGTCATTATGTTTGAAAATGTGTTTTTCCGCTTTATTATGTCTGATGCCCTCGATAATTGAGGCATGGTTACTTTCATCAGAGAAAAAAACAATATCTGGGAAGATTTTTACTAATGTTGATAATGTTGCATCATTTGAGACATAGCCAGAAGTGAATACTAAACCAGCTTCTTTGTTGTGCAATTGGGCTAGTTCTTTTTCTAGGTTAACCACTTCATAGTTGTTACCACCAATGTTACGTGTGCCTCCAGATCCAACTCCATAATTTTGGGCAGCCGTTGTAAATGCTTTGACTACTTCCTTATTTTGGCTCATCCCTAGGTAATCATTGATGCACCAAAGTATAATATCCTTATTTCTTTTATGGTCGCGCGCAAAAGGCATTTTTTCTGAATAGCGTGAAATATTTAAGAATTCTCTATATCTGCCTTCGCTTTTTATTTGATCGAGTCGGGTTTGGAAGTTTTTGTAATAATCCATCAGCTTTATTTAAGATTTGTCGTATATTAATGAATGTAGGATGAAAAGTAAATTTGAAATTAATCCAACTGCCATAATTTGATGCAGCAGAGCGATGTTTAAGGGGACGTTATTTATAACAGTGAAAATACCTAATGTGATTTGTAGTGTGGCTAGGGAAAAAAATGTTAGTATGGATTTTTGCCACAAATGCTTTTTTAATATAAAAAAAGCCGAGATTAAAAAGATAAAGGCAATTAATCTGTGAATAAATTGTACGGTTGCTGGGTTGTAAAACAGAATATCCGCAAAAGATTCCTGTCGATATAATTCTGAGGGCATTAAGCCATCTCCCATCATCGGGAATTCATTATAGATGAGTCCTGCATCCAGTCCGGCAACTAACCCGCCATAAAAAATTTGTATAATTAAGGTGATTAGTAATAAGCAAATATCTGTGTTTGCAAAAAGCTTTTGATCGAATTGATTTTTGTAATAATTAAGTCCTTGCCAGAAAATAGCTGAAAATATAAATATTCCCATCAATAGGTGAAAAGAGAGGCGAAAATGACTAACATGTGGGTCTTTATTTAGCCCTGATCTTACCATATACCAGCCGACTCCCCCTTGAATTGCTCCTAAGAAGAAAATTCCGAGTAATTTTTTGAGGTCCTGTTTTCTTAGATAATGTTTCCAGGAAAAAAAGATTAAAGGGATGATGAATAACAAGCCAAGAATTCTGCCAAATAGACGGTGGAAATATTCAACAAAATATATTTCCTTGAATCCTTCGATGTTCATATCGAAGTTGATTAATTGATATTCAGGGGAGTTTTTGTACTTGTTAAACTCAATCTGCCAGCTTTCTTCCGAGATTGGGTAAAAAATTCCTGTTGCTGGCTTCCATTCAACTATTGATAGTCCTGAGTTAGTAAGGCGAGTATAGCCGCCAATCGCAATCATTATTATCACTAATAATGCAATTGAAAATAACCAGTATGCTACTAAATGCTTTTCGCTGTTCATTTTTCTTGAGTTTGTTATGCTGATAAAAATAAACTGCAATTAAAAAAAAGCAATTACTATAATGGATGCCAAGTTTATAAATTTTCGTCAATTTAATGAAATTCCCGAGATATTGCACATTGCTGGCGATAAGTCCTGTGCGATTAGAGCTCTGGTTTTTGTAGCGCTTTTTTGTAAAGGTCGGGTTGATATTTATAATTTGCCTGATTCAGGGGATGTTAATTCGGTTTTGACAGTTTTAAGAGATTTGGGATGTTTTGATGTAGGTGTAGCTTCTCGATCGGCGTTGGGTGTAACAGATCATTCTCCATTGCGTCATTCTTCTTTTTCTTCATGTCATTCCCGCGGAGGCGGGAATCCACAGCAAGGTATGATGGATTTGCAGTTGCGGTATGGATCCCCAATCAAGTTGGGGATGACAGCATGGGAGGCGTTGGGAACGACAGTAGGGGAGGCGTTGGGAACGACAGTAGGGGCGCTAGGAGCGACAATTCCACCTTCTTCATGTGATTCTCGCGAAAGCGGGAATCCACAGCAAGGTATGATGGGTTTGCAGTTGCGGTATGGATCCCCAATCAAGTTGGGGGTGACAGCGTGGGGGGCGTTGGGGATGACGGAGGAGTTGGGAACGACAGTAGGGGCGCTAGGAGCGACAATTCCACCTTCTTCATGTGATTCTCGCGAAAGCGGGAATCCACAGCAAGGTATGATGGGTTTGCAGTTGCGGTATGGATCCCCAATCAAGTTGGGGATGACAGCATGGGGGGCGTTGGGGATGACAGCCCCACCTTTTTCTATGTCATTCTCGCGGAGGCGGGAATCCATAGCAAGGTATGATGGGTTAGCAGTTGCGGTATGGATCCCCAATCGAGTTGGGAACGACAGTAGAGGCGATGGGAACAACAGCATAGAAGACGATGACGAGAACGGTGTAGGCGCTGGGGGTGACTGTAAGGTAGGTGCTAGAGAAAGTGTAGGTGGGGATAAAACATTAAATATAGTCGATCTTGGAAATTCACGGACAGGTTTAGTATTTGTGCTAGCTCTTGCACTAATTAAGAATTTGCCTGTACGAATAGTTGGTGATGATTCGCTCTCGAATCGCAATTTAAGAGATATTCTGCAAATAGCAGAGGAGTTTGGGTGTGTCGTTAGGTCTAACGCGAATTATTTGCCATTAGAGGTCGTATCAGGAATTAGCAAATCACCGAAAGAAATATTATGCAATGGCTCGGCGCAACAAAAAAGTTTTGCAGAGTTATTAGCGCTTTTTTCAAAAGATCTAGTGACAATAATCGAGGAAAATAAGAGCCGCGATCACACAGAAAATCTTTTGCAATATATGGGAGTTGATAAGAAGAATTTATTATCAAATATCTCGGAAATCTATATCCCGGGAGATCCCTCATCCGCAGCATTTCTAATTATATTAGCAATTCTCAAAAAAAGAAAGCTTGCGATAAAAGATCTGTGTTTGAATAAATATCGTTTGGGCTTTTTGAATGTAATTAGTCCGGTCTATAATGTGGAAAATATTCGAGTGGTATCGGGTGAGTTAGTAGGGGACGTAACCATTGTGAGATCAGAAGTAAATGCTTTTTCCACATATGGAATAAACTCAAATATGTTGATGGATGAATATCCAATCCTTGCAGTTGCTGCATGTTTTGCCAAAGGTCGATCGGAACTATATCTTCCAGAGCGCTTGGTAAATAAAGAATCTAACCGCATAGCTGAAATTACCAAGCTGCTTGACGTTTTTAGTGTTAGTTACCAATTAATAGGCAGCATCTTGACTATTGAAGGTGGTAGTTATTGCAATAATAAAAAGATAAAATTTACAAGCCAAGATCACCGTATTTTAATGTCAGCCGTTATAATGGCAATATTAAGTGAAAACAACCTCGAGCTTGGGAACGCTGAAATAATTAATACAAGTTTCCCACAGTTCTTTGAGGTTCTTGGGTTGAGTTTATAGTTAATACGTGCTGTTAAATCTATTTATGCATTACAGGGGAGGTTGTTATTTGGACTTTATCACTAGTGCTAGCATGAGTATGGGTTTGATGATTATCATATGATTTTGTTCGCGGCATAGCAGGAGCTGTCGGAAAGGCTTGGGGTGAGGCTTCCCCACTTAATCCTGAAGAAACATCTCGGACCGTGTTTGTCTTTCCACCATGCTTTTTCAGAAAGTCAATGATCGCTGGGTAATTGTAAAAAATTGCCAAGTCTAGAGGAGTCCATATATCTTGAAAAAGCTTATTTACGTTTTCTCTACTTTCTTCGACGTAAAATTTGACTTGCTTTAGATCACCAAGCATCACGTTAAGATGTAAATGAGCGCCAGCCATAATTGCTGATTCTTTATCTTCCTGGGTGGGTTTGTACTTCAATGGGTAAATCTATCATTCGAAAATTTTGGCTTCAGTTTTAGCTATCGCTTCCTCTCTGGAAACGCCATCTGCAAGGCGCTCGATGAATAATTTGCCATCATGGAAATCAAAGATTCCGAGATTAGTAATGACTCGGTTGACTACCTGTTTACCAGTCAGAGGAAAGCTGCATTTCTTCACTAGTTTAGGTGTTCCATCTTTTGCATTATGGTCCATAAGCACTACAACTCGTTTTACACCAGCTACTAAATCCATTGCGCCACCCATGCCCTTCATCATTTTTCCTGGGATAGTCCAATTAGCTAAATCCCCATTTTCTGATACTTGTAATGCTCCAAGAATGGTGATATCAATATGGCCACCGCGAATCATTGCAAATGAGCTTGCGCTATCAAAATAACTGGTTTCAGGAAGTTCTGTGATTGTTTGTTTTCCGGCGTTGATTAAATCAGGGTCTTCTTCTCCAATATATGGGGCAGGCCCCATGCCGAGCATGCCATTTTCACTGTGTAGAGTTACTTTCATTTCTGCTGGCTTATAGTTAGCAACTTCTGTAGGAAGGCCTACGCCAAGATTGACAAACATGCCATCTTTAAGCTCAAGATGCGCAGCTATTTTACACATTTCATCTCTATTCCACATATCTTCCCCCTTAATTTCTTTCTCTTGTAGTTAGGCGCTCAATTGCTTTTTCGTAATTTGAGCCCTGAAAAAGTCTTTGTACGTATACGGCTGGAGTAGCAATCTCTTCAGCTGAGAGAGAACCTGTTTCAACAATTTCTTCTACTTCAACAACAGTATTTTTAGCAGCTGTTGCCATGACTGGGTTGAAATTACGTGCGGTTTTACGATAAGTAATATTTCCTGACTTATCAGCTTTGTAACCTTTGATTATAGCGAGATCGGCAAATAGACTGCGTTCCATAACGTAGTGTGTACCTTCGAATTCCCGGATTTCTTTTCCTTCAGCAACAACAGTACCATAACCTGTCTTGGTATAAAATGCAGGGATTCCTGCGCCGCCTGCGCGAATTCTTTCTACTAATGTACCTTGTGGATTGAGTTCAAGCTCGAGTTCGCCGTTTATTGTCTGCTGCTCGAAAGTTTTATTTTCACCAACATAAGATGAGATCATTTTTTTGACCTGCTTGTTTTGTAGCAGAATGCCAAGACCTTTATTATCGATTCCACAATTATTGCTAATAACAGTAAGGTTTCTTACCCCTGATTTGTGGATTGCTTCTATCAAATTTTCGGGGATGCCGCATAAGCCAAATCCTCCGGCCATAATGCTCATACCATCAAATAACAGCCCCTCTAACGCTTCGGCAGCATCTCTGCAAATTCTCATCTTCTTGTTCTCGCACCTTTTTCATTTCAAATAGGTGTAATTTGAAGTGTAGAAACTGTCAAGCTGAATTTTTGATGTCAAATTTTGGTTAAGACGACCTAATCCAGAGCTGGGCAATAAGAAAACAATATAAGAAGAATTAATGTTTCCATATGCTTTGAAAATAGAAGTTAGGTTACCGCTATATAATTCTGAAATCACGACAAATTCTGTGTCGGAATTTGCTTTTTTTGTGATTTATGCTATAATGCGCGACGTGTGTGAGGAGCAGAAGTAAAAAACCAGAATTCAAAGCTCTTACATAAATATTTGTAATTTGAGGCGGTCAAAATGGCGTTATTTAGCTTTTTTCCTGCAAGGGATCTTTGTAAAACAAAATTTGGGAATGTTCCCGTTAATTTTATATGTGCTGAGCAAAAATATGTTTGGTCAAATGGTACATATTGTCCGGCAAATGATGCTGATTTATTGGCTTTGCCAAATAGTGGGAATTTCATATCCAATAGCTTTTTCCATGCTAGTAAATCATCTGCGTTGGATTTGTCTTCTGCCAAATTCAGAGAATATTCATACGATATTGCTAGTAAAAGAGAGATTGTTAATACTTATAGAGATTTTGCAGAAAAGAGAGAGGTTAATGTTGGTTCTAAGCCAGAAACTGATTCTGATTATAGCAATGCCTTTTCAACAGATAAGTTGATATTAGACGGTGACCATCATGCTCAAAAAGAATTTGCCGCTAAAAGTTATATTGAGCTTACGGCATTTTATACAAGCGGTACTATTGCTGGGACTGTTCCGCATGAATATCGAGAGTTATATAAATATACTTCCGGTACAATTGTCCATGTAGTGAGATTATTGCAATCAAGAGATATATATGACGCTTCTGGGAGAATGGCAGGATATGGTGTTGGATTTTTTATCAGGGAAGAAATTCTTGAGCCCTTGTTGGGGCCTCCTTTGCCATCTAATGTTAATGCATCAACTTTCTTAGGAGCGGTGAAAGCTGCGCATATTTATAATTCGATAGATAGTTTCGTAATGGGAGCGAATTTGAATTTGCTTAATTTAGTCGGACAAGAACAAGTTTTTGTGGGTTCGTTGTTAAAACATTCTGTTGACCCATTTATGTTTAATGTTTTGTATGATTATAGTGGAATTGCTGATGAAGATGCGATGACAGCAAATGCAGTGTTAAGTGTTTTTGGTATTGCTTTGCAAGTAGTAGCTGCAGTCAGTCTAAAAAATTCACCTTTTACAATGAGTGAGCACGCATACATTTTAGTAAAGAAAAATGCCATTGCCTTAACAGTAAATATGGCTGCGGTTTTGACCGCTGAATTTATCATCAAGCCAACTGCTACAATGTTAGGAGAGTATGTGCTGAAGCCAGCAGGTGAGTATGGCTATAAAGCCATGGAGTCAATTTGGTCTGCAACTTCAGATACTTATGATTTTCTCTATAACTTTATGTTGGGCGCGTCTGGTTGTGAAGATGAAGGGTGTAAGCTCTGATTTTATATGCATTAGATTAATCTTTTTTTAACAAATCTTACTTAAGCTTTTAGATTGAAGAATTAAAAGGTTAGCTAATGTCTAGTTCTGGTGAGAGTAAAAGAAAAAAACATGACTCAATAAAAGGGGTGAAAAAGAAGAAAAAAGGAAGAACTGCTGGAGGAGTAGAGACAAGAAAAACCCCCAGAAAAAAATTAATGGGTTATATTAGTGAGAATAAATGGGATGATTTGATAGCTTTCGTTAGATCGAACCAGCATTTATCACCTAAACTTCTAGAAGAAATTTTCTTGAAATCTATCGCTGAAGACAAGCGCACGGTCGTTGTATTCTTAATGGAACATGTTTCTAAAGGTGCCTTAGAAAAAGGGTTAAAATTAGCGGTTGAGAAAAACCAGTTTTCGATATTTGATCTAATAGTAACATCATCAGACCCTGCAGTGAGTCAGAGAGCGAAAGGAGAAGCTCTAAAGCTAGCTGTAGAGAAGGATTCAGTAGGTTTGATTAGAACAATTCTTGCATCGACAAATCCTGCAGTGAGTCAGAAAGCGAAAGGAGAAGCTCTTAAATTAGCGGCAGAAAAAGGTTCAGTAGAGCAGCTTAATATGATTCTTGCATCAACAAACCCAGTAGTTCATCTGAAAGCGAAAGGAGAAGCTCTGAAGGTGGCTGTTGGGCAAGGTTCAGAAGATCTGGTTAGAACAATGCTTGCATCGACAAACCCTGCAGTGAGTCAGAAAGCTAAAGGAGAAGCTCTGAGGTTAGCTGCAGAGAAAGGTTTAGTAGAGCAGCTTAATATGATTCTTGAATCAACAGACCCTGCAGTGAGTCAGGGAGCTAAAAATGATACCATTGACATAGCAGCTGAGCATGGCCAACAAGAAGTTGTTAAACGATTACTCGAAACTCAAGATATAAGTCAGGAAGTTATCGAAAAAGCATTGATTGCAGCTGTTAATAAAGATCAAGCTGAGGTAGCAAAGTTTATTCTTGATAAAGGTGGGTGTAGTGTAGCTGTTCAGGAAAGAGTTCGGGAAATTGCATTAAGGGAAGGTAAGTCTGAAGAGATGCAGAGGGTTGTACAACCTCTTAAAGGAGTTCTTATTTTAGGAGAAGACATTGAGGGAAGTGATTTAGATTCAATTAAAGAAAGTTATAAAAAATCTGGTTATCTAGTTATAGGAAATGGCAAAAGGCTTTTATCAGAAAGTGAAGTAAGAAGAGAATTAAATGGTAGAATTGATAGTAATACTAGAATTGATGTTGTAGCTCATGGAAATTTAGGATCTGATGGTCTAACGCATAAAATAGGACTTCTTGATGAGGGTAGTAGTAAAACAAAGAGGGTATATAAAATACTAGACCAAATATCAGGTGGAAAGCCTTTACACGTCCATCAGTGGTCATGTTATGCGGGAGCCGCTGCAAAAGATGTTAAGGTTCTTGCAGAGGGGTCGATTGTAGCTGCTCATGGTCCTGAAGAATACTCAATCATGGCTAAAGCATCGGATGTGGGTATGAGGGCTTCTTTAGAAGCATATCAAAGGGATGAGAGTGCAGGAGTATTTACTCAATTAGTACGAAATGTTCCAAATGAAGTGCACCAAGATATAGTAATAGGTTTGAAATTATCACAAGATAAATCTGAGGTGTTTAAGGCTGCGTCAGAGGTGACTGACCTTCTTCAAATGTCTTCGTTGGGAGGCGCTTTAAGAGCGGGTGTTGCTAGATTTAAAGAGAGGCTAATACAGCTGGAGCTAGAGGGATTAATGCCCGACCATTTAGCAGGCTCTGTTGATGAGGTAAAAAACTTTATCTATGATGGTAAGGATATTAATTTTTTTATTAGAAGTTACTTTAATCATCAGGCTCAGATGGGTAAAGAGTCATTCGATAAATATTTATTAGATAATGCTGAGAATCCAAATGTTATAGGTTATAAAGAAGGAGATATTTTCTATAAGAAAAACGGTAAATACCATCTTTATAAAGAAACAGAAGGTGTAACCTTATCAAAAGATGTCCTAACTATCTTAGAGGCGGCTTCTAGAGATAACGTAGTGTATGAAAAGCGTGGAAAATTATATCGTTGCAGAAGTGATTCTAGGCGGTTGTCGCGAGATGGTGTAAGAATTTTAACTGATTCTGAAAAAGAAAAACTCTTAGCAGAAGCGGGTGTAGGGGCGGTTGCTGGCCTAAAAGATGAAGTAGGGATAATTCATGCCCCAGATAATGCTACATCCCCTTTAATCATGGCTACTAAAGAAGGAAGAGCTAAAACAGTTAAAATATTATTAAAAATAGGAAGATATTCTGAAAAGACAAAATTAGGAGTTTTGGCTATAGCACAAAGACGAGGTCATGTTGAAACTGCAGAGGAAATAGCTAAATCGATAGAAGTTGGTGTTGAAACATTAAAAGACTTATCTGTAGATGGAAAACATGAAACTGTAAAACTTGTGGTGCAAGAGGCCGGGGTAGGATCACAAAGGGCCGCCAAGAATGCATTAAAATATGCCATTGATAACAATAATGTTGCATTAGCTGAAGTAATACTCAATTCTGGTGACAAAGTACTTAACCAACTTTCAGGCGAAGAAGCTAAAAAGCTTATAAAAAGGGCTCTTAGAATAGAAGGAGACAGAGATGTTGGTATGGTGAGAGCCTTATTAACCCCTGTCCTGGTCTCAGAGCAAACTTTACGAGAGCTCCTTGAAGAGAACCCTCGATTGGTAAGAGGGGGCGGAAGAAAAATAAGCAAAATTCAAGAAGAGCTGAGGTTTATGGAATCTGGATATGATGTTGATCTAACAGTTTTAGATGGCATAGAAGATCTAGTTGAAAGAAAAGCTGTTTTAGAAGATTTGTTGGATGCACGTGAAATCAGAAAGAATTTATTTGCGGGTGAAGAGATTGATTATGAGAAAATTGGTGAATTATCACAAAATCAAATAAATAATTTATTTAAAATGTCTGTTGAGCTTGGGAAAGTAGATTTAGCAGAGCGAATTTTTTCTCAAATCCTCCAAGAAGGCGTTGATCAACAAATCCTAGCAGATGCATTACTAGCTGCAGTAAGAAATGGACATCAAGATCTAGCCGTTAGTATATTATATAATCAGGGGTATATGCTCAAGCAGGAAGCTGTAAATGACGCGCTATATATAGCTGCTCAGCGTGGCGATTGTGATGAGGTCATTAATACAATGTTTGTTGAAGGTACAATGGTCCCTGTTGAAGTCGTGGACAGAGCAGCAAGCATAGCATTTGAAAATAAGAATTATGATAGTTTGCAAAGCCTACTTTATGACATATCTGAAGAAAAGAAATCGGAGCTTTTTTTAGATGCTTTAAGGGGTGGTGATACGGGTTTGGTAAGTGAATTATTGAAAACTGATGTCAATGAAGAAGCGCTAATTGATGGAGTTAATTTGTTAGCTGCAGGGAGTTCTGCTGATCAAATTGATCCTCTTTTAGCTCACGTAAAAAATGTGGATAAGTTAAAAGAATTATTGACTAGTTACGCAAATCTTGATGAAGAGGTTTATAATAAAGTTAAGGATAGAATAAAAGAATTGGCACCAGATGAAGTGGTGGTTGAATTTTCTTCTCCTACTGAGGTTGAGCTGTCTGTCGATGAGATAAAAAGCATAGCAGCTCTTGTATCGATAAATTGTGATTATGGTGGTAAAAGAACAAGGTACAATCATGATTCATTTATCTTTAACAGCAAAAGTGATGCAGAAAAATTTAAGAAGGATTTTGGAGCTAATGGTCGTATCAATGAGTTTGGTGATGGTAAGTACATGATATTAGTGGGAGAAAAAAATATGGAGAATGTTAAAACCAGGGCAAGAGAAGTGGTAAAATCCATATCTCCAGAGTTAGAGAGTATGAAAGGCCTAGTTTCTTCAGTGAGCAGTAGAAGCGCACCTATTTCTGGAGATTTAGGTGCACCGGTTGCTAGACGGGGTTCTTCTTCTAGGGTTCGTTAATGCTATGTAACATCATCTGATGCAAAAATTCTTGAATTAAAATTTTGTAAGTAAGGTGTTTTTGTCATAGCGGATGGAGTTGTAGCAAGTTGTTTATAGGAGCTGACTTTTTAATATTTGTTATAAATTTCACAAAAAGAGCTTTGTTTAAAGGAAGAATCATTAACTTTTTGATTCGCAAATCGTATAGATAAGTAGCTATATGGCTAAAAATGGTTAATAAATTAATTTTACTTTTTTTTATATTAACTATTTATTTTCTTGTTATGTTTGTTTGTTTGTGTTATAAACACAGTTACAAAATAGTTGTCTCCTAAGTGGACCCAAGAAAGATTCATCCTTCTTGGGTTCCTTTTTTTTTGGACTTACCTTGAATTTTCTCATTAGATCTAGCAGACATGCATCGTTTGTAGCAACTAAAGCTTTCCAGATGATGTAAATGTTTCAAATGAATTATAAGTGACTACTGTTGTGCTTAGCTAACAGATTTTTCAACTTTTCAACTTTTTATTTTTTTAACCATAAATATAGGAGATATATGACAAAAAAATATAAATTAAGAGAACCAATTTTATTTCAGAATCAAATTATTCAAGAAAATGAATTTGGAACTGAAATTATCAGATGGAAATATGCTTTCTCTAGCTGGGCCACCATATGTTCTCTCTTCAATAATAGGCAAATTGGCCACGAAGTTGCGTTTGCAAAAGAAGTAGTTAGTGCAAATTATTATCAGTTTACCGTGAGGTACAGGCCATGTTACAACACAAAAATGCGTATCATATGGAGTGAACGTAAGTTTGATGTCACGAAAGTTATAGATACTGATAAGCGCAAGAAGCTTACATATATTGTTGCTAAAGAAGCAATTTAAAATTCAATTACTTTATTAGCATTATAGGTCTTTGGCTTATTTGCAAATATTAGTTAGAACATAAGTTAAAAATAAGGAGACTATATGACGGTTCTAAAAAGGATGCAGCCAGTAATGTTGTTGCAAAAATATATTTATGAAAAACTTAAAGAATCAGGGGTGCACAATGATTTACAGATATATCATAAAGTTCCCAAAGATAGCGAATTACCATATGTTTTTATTGGAGAATTTTCATCAAAATTTAGCAAATTATCATCACTTGATTTGGTACATGTAGATCAAAAAATACAAATTTACCTGCGTAACTATAGTTTACTCTATGTGTTTGAAATTGTTGATCACCTATGTCTAGCGCTAGAATGTTACAATGTAGCTTACGATGTAATAAATATTAAATATATTAGATGCGACTCGGTTGAGCATGAGATGTTGGTAGATGCAAAAACTTTGTGCATTAAGGTGAATATTAAGACAAAATTAGAAATATTAGGTTCTTATGGAAAAGAAATTATCAATTACCCTCAATCTTAACATGCCGTTTGCTTCGGAATATAGATTGGTGGAGATTGCTGGAATATTTAAAGTGAATTTCAAATTGTCCAACCAATTAGTTGAATCAAATGAAATGTTGGATTGTAAATGGAAAAATTTCGAGCCATATATAGCAGATAAAATCATTGAGATAGAAATTGAAGGGGAGTTTTTTGGACAGCAAACAGACTACTTTATTAGGCGCTCGGCCATAACAAATTCGCCTTTTAATATGCAAATTATTTTTGAAAATAACGAGACTATGTACGGAGAATTCTATGTGGAGGATTATTCAAGGCACGGAAAAATTGATCAAGGAGAGTCATTTTTTGTTCATATATGTAGTACCGGCCCTGTAACCGAAGGGGGTGTATCCAGATATCCTGCTATAGATAGCTAATATGTTTTTTTCCTTGGAACAGGATAGGATTGAATGATTTTATAGCTATAATTATTTATTTTTTGAATGACCACTTTCACATCATAAAGCTCAAGCGCTTTTGGACTTTTTCTGCTTAAACCAAAGCCAATTGGGTCGGCAAAATGCTTGTGAAAGCTTTTTCTCATGTTTTTTGTTACAGTTTGATCTTTTACCCAATACTCGATTCTTGCTGAGTTCTCATCTATAGTTGCTTGAATTGAGTCCTCAGCTATTTCTATATTATAGAATGTTGATACAAAGCGAATAAATTCACGATGTTTAAGCCTTTCTTCAAGCCATCTAGGCGATTTATCGACATGTAACCGCAGGGTGTGTGTAGTTAGGTAATTGCCCAATAAGCTTACGGGCTTTTTTGATGCTTCAAGTCTGAACTCGAACTTTTCGAATAATAGAAAGAAAAGCAGGCAGCATACAAGAAAAGTTGTGACAACAGCTGTTACTAATTTTAAGTTACTATTTTGCTTCTGCTTTTTCATTCATAAACATTTTGTTCAATGGTTTCGATAACTGCTCTGTAAATAAACTGACCCATAAAGCCAATAAGAAATATTGGAAAAAGGCAGTTGTGTTATCCCTTTGATTTATATCGAGATTATTAAATATATAAATGATTAAATAAAAGCCAGCAAGACCCATAATAGCTCTGGTGGTTTTAAATATTTTATTGTTATTAACATTTATATTATTCGAATAGGTAATGGCAAAGCCCAATGAAACACCGAATATGGCAGAGCATATTCCCCAGATATAAAATTTCCATTCATCACTCATTGAATTGAAATATGTTAGAGTACAACCAACTAGACCTAAAAACATATATGCTTCATATTCTTTCGCTCTAGGCCAATTTGCTATAATTATATAAAATGTACCTAGCAGAGTAAAACCAAATAATAAAGCAGCAAGTAGATCGAGAGGATAGTGGTAATTAGAATATAATAACGCCCATGCTATTAGACCGCAAACTAGAAAAGCTGCCAAAGATACTAGGATACTGCGAAATTCCCAGGCTATTGAGAACCATAACACAATGCTAAACATTAGGTGCGTGCTTGGAAGAGCCCATCCATCATGCATGCCAGGAGGTAATTTATGCTTAAAGATAGATTTTAAAAAGCTTGCTACTATTATTGAAAAAAGTGAAACAATGGTAATTCTTGCAAATTTAGAACGGTGACATCCTAAATATCCAAGAATCAAAACAACATATTGTTTTTCAGAAATAAAATGAACGAAATCTGCCAAGTAATTTAACATATAACACCACAAAAAATTAATTAAATTTTTACCCTAAAAGCCATATTATCACATATCGTGCAATAACCCATAAAAATATTAAGATGAGGAACAAAAACCCGCTATTGGAATATTTTGGGAAAATTGATTTCCAACATTTGGGAGCTTTGATAAATCAAAAGTTGAAGATACAGAGTCATTTTTTTGAGCATCATAACAATAAATTTGTGTTGGGGTTGTGAAGCCCTGAGTGGGTGCTATTTTGACGATTGCCGTGTTTGGATTTGTTACTGTGAGCCTTGTGACATCGCTAAGTTGTTCATCTGCGCCGGTAACTACGTTGCCAAATAATCCATGTCCGCCATTTGTGACAGGCGCTGACGAATTACATCTTGGATTTGCCCAATCCCAATGTCCATCAACCAGGCAACCACTCTGATTGTGAATAACCTTTGGGCAGGTACAGGAATAATTTCCCTCATTATCACTGGTACAAACAACTTCTGAGTCCCCTACATCTAGGCATTCTACAGCAAGTTGGTACAAGCAGAAAGCATTGGAGAATTCATAATTCTTCATAAAATTGGTTAAACCATCATCATAAATCTTGTCAGGAAGTGTGAAGCCTTTTGGTAGGTTACATTGCGTTGCATGAACGCATTGTGCTTCAGGTCCTTTTGAACAACATATATCATTTTGCGAAAACATATTGGCAGATATTCCTTGTCCAAGAATTGGACAATATTCTGCATAGTAAGCTTGACAGTTTTGGCTGCCATCGCAAACCTTAAGAATGCTGTTTGAAATAGGGATGTTGGTAGTTACGCTGACTCCTCCTGTATTATTTCCGCTGTTATTGTTTCCTCCGGTAGTATTTGTAACTTCGTTTCCTGGAGCAAAGCAACCGCAATAACTTACAGAGTGAGAGCTACTATCTTGAACTTTATCTTGATATGTGCATTCCGCAGACGTTCTAGTTGATGAAGTTTTGAGGCCAGGTTGAAAATATGAACATATAGTATTGTAACCATAGATATCAGCTATTTTCTTTATGTTATTGTTAGCATTTGTATATAAAGATTGTGAAGAGGGCTGCAAAACGGAAGGATTTACTAAATCAGTTTCACTAACGGTCTTACCACTAGCACATTTTTGATAAATGTTATTACATTTTTCCTGGATATAATAATAATCATTTTGTGATTCAGGACTCAAAGAGGAATTTACTTTTCTGTTAATTGTGCAGTAATCACAGACGAAAGATTGGCAAGAATTGTAGAAATCTGTTGTAGTTACTGATTTTTGTAAAGTAAGTGTTTTATTGTCAACATCTTGAACAAATGCGGAGCCAGATCCATACATTGCAGTGCAGTCTTTTGGGTCCCACATG
>JAUIIY010000008.1 GCA_030431375.1 Alphaproteobacteria bacterium | reverse complement strand
CATTCAGTGCTCTACCTCCTGTGGTAACCGCTATGACGCTCTACCTAAATAGATTTCGCGGAGAACCAGCTATATCCGAGTTTGATTGGCCTTTCACCCCTAGCCACAGCTCATCCCCTAATATTTCAACATTAGTGGGTTCGGTCCTCCAACGCATGTTACTGCATCTTCAACCTGGCCATGGCTAGATCACTTGGTTTCGGGTCTAATTCATCGAACTTATTCGCCCTATTAAGACTTGCTTTCGCTGTGCCTACACCTATCGGCTTAAGCTTGCTCGATAAACTAACTCGCTGGTCCATTATACAAAAGGTACGCCGTCACCTTGCGGCTCCGACTGCTTGTAAGCATTTGGTTTCAGGGTCTATTTCACTCCCCTTATCGGGGTTCTTTTCGCCTTTCCCTCACGGTACTGGTTCACTATCGGTCATTAGAGAGTATTTAGGCTTGGAGGGTGGTCCCCCCATATTCAGACAAGGTTTCACGTGCCTCGCCCTACTCAAGAATATTTAAATTTTGTACCTATACAAGACTATCACTTCCTATGGTTAACCTTTCCAGGTTATTCTAGTTGAAATTTAAATATTACTGGCCTGGTCCGCGTTCGCTCGTCACTACTAACGGAATCTCGGTTGATTTCTTTTCCTCCGGCTACTTAGATATTTCAGTTCACCGGGTTAGCTTCCTATAGCTATGTATTCACTATAGGATACCTGCAAGCAGGTGGGTTTCCCCATTCAGAGATCTTCGGATTAACGGTTATTCGCACCTACCCGAAGCTTATCGCAGCGTATCACGTCTTTCTTCGCCTTCTAATGCCAAGGCATCCACCAAACGCCCTTCTTATACTTAATTCGCTATTGAGATTACTCAATGTATGCAGTGTTAAAACTGCAAAAGATTTGTTCAAATTTATAATTTGAGCGGTTATTTCAGATTTTATACACAATTTTAAACAGCAACCACAGTTCGTCGTGGTGAGTCTGAGTTATATATTCCACTCCCTGTTTTGTCAAACATAAAAATCGATTTTTTTGAATAATTTTTTGGTAAATTCTTTTTATCCGTTATAACCTCCTATTTTACTGAAAAAAGCTATCAATCAAATCATATGTTTGCTGCGCGTCCATTTATTCTACTCCACCCAATCACTGACACACTTCCCCCAAAAAATATTTATATAAACTTGTTTTTGTTCGAAAAAAGACCGCATAACTTCCAACCAATATGCAAAAACAATTGAAAAACGCCACCAAAGGAGATAGAAGTTTATGTTCTATTTAATAAATATATAAAAGATATGACTGTACAAAGTAAAAATATTGCATGGGCAATGTGGTTGTTAACAACTTTATTTTTTGGTTTTCAATTTATTCTTCGTATTAGCCCAGGTCTTATAATTCATGATGTGATGGCAAAATTTGATGTTTCTGCGGGAGATTATGGATTTTATTCTGGGTTATATTATTTAGGATATGCTGGATTTCAGATACCTATAGCAATATTACTTGACCGCTATGGGCCAAAATTTGTCATTTTTGGTTGTTCATTCATATGTTCCGTTGCATCACTGGTGGTTGCTTATTCAGACAGCTGGACCCTCTCATTAATCAGCAGGTTCTTTGTAGGATTAGGTTCTGCAGGAGGGTTTCTAGGAGTAGCAAAGGTTTTATCTATTTGGTTCTCTCCATCAAACTATGCTCGTATGGTTGGACTAACATTTAGTCTCGGCTTATTAGGAGCAGTTTTTGGTTCTGCACCAATCAGCATGCTAATCGAGAAATTTGGCTGGATCAACATGGTGCAATATATTGGCTTTGCTGGGGTTTTAGTCTCTATATTAATTTTGTTAACTATCAAACCTCTCCCAAAAGGAGCAGACGAAATAGAAGAACATATTTTTTCGAAAATTAAAGATATCTTAACCAATAAATATATAGTGCTGCTTGCCATTAGCAATTTATTTTTAGTAGGTTCACTAGAGGGCTTTGCTGACGTATGGGGAGTACCATATTTAGAAAAAACTTATGATTTTACAAGAACGGAAGCCTCTTCCATAACAATGCTTGTATATATCGGAATGTTGTTTGGAGGACCCATCTTAGCTTTCTTTGCAGAGAAATATAACGCTTACTTCCATGTAATCGCAGTAGCTGGCTCTATAATGTCAGCTATATTATTTGCCTTGGTATTCTTCACTGGGATCTTCTCATATCAAATTTTGATCATGCTAATGTTTGTTATTGGTATTTGCTGCTGCTACCAAGTAATTGTTTTATCGCTTGGTGCCATTCTTGCTAAACCTAGCCAAACCAGCTTAGCAATAGCTTTCCTTAACTGTATTAATATGCTCGGCGGAACCTTGTTTCATTCAATCATTGGAAATACCCTCAATGCTTTGTGGGATGGCACAACATTTAATGGTGTAAATATATATAGTGAATCTGCGTATAATTATGCAATCTCTACTGTACCAGCTATTGCTCTAATTGGGGTTTGCATAAATATATGGCTTGCTTTAAAAGTAGCTATTGTGCGCGAAAGAAACCAAAAAAATGATGAAGCTGAAATATAATAAATAAAAGAAGAAGTAGTCAACGCTACTTCTTCTTTTGCAAAATTCATTTCTTCTTTCTTATATCTAACGGGATAAACATCGAGACAGATTTCCTACTTACAAGCAGGAGAATAGATTTCTTTTTTAGTCTTTTAGCTTTTTTGATAGCTTGCATCAAATCCTGCTGCGTCTTAAGCTTTTTCTGATCAGCACTAATTATAACATCTCCGGGCATAAAGCCCTTTCTTCTCCAGATAGAATTCTTGTCAACCTCAAGAATGACTAACCCTTCGATATTTTCTTCTATATTAAACTTGCCTCTTAATCTGGGTGTTAATGGTGCCATTTCTGCTCCCAAAATTGTCGAACTATCAACCTCTTCTTCATCAGGTTTTTGTTCTTTTTCTGGTGCCAGCAACACATTCAATTTAAGTTTCTTGCCATCTCTAATAATATCTAACTCTATAGATTTATTAAGAGCAGCTTCTGCCACTATACGTGATAATTTACGAACGCTATCTATATTTTGACCATCAAATTTTGTGATAATATCACCTACTTTTACCCCAGATTTTTCTGCGGCACTATTTTTTGCGACTTCAACAACCAAAGCACCTTGCTCAGCCTTCACACCAAGAGAGTCAGCAATCTCTTCGTTGATTTGCTGAATTCTAATACCAAGCATACCTCTTTCAACTTTGCCTTTATCTTTTAGTTGCTTTACAACTATTTGAGCAACTGAGGACGGGGTTGCAAAGCCTATACCAATATTGAGACCAACAGGAGATAAAATAGCGGTATTGATGCCAACAACTTCTCCATTCATGTTAAACATAGGTCCACCAGAATTTCCTTGGTTGATGGCAACATCAGCTTGAATAAAATTATCAACAAGCCCATCCGGATGAATATCTCTTTCATGCGCAGAAATAATTCCAGCCGTAACACTACCACCTAGACCAAAAGGATTGCCGATTGCTATTACCCAATCACCAACTTGTGACTTGTCTGAATCTCCAAATTTCACATGTGGCAGAGGTTTCTTTTGCTGTACTTTCAACAAAGCAATATCTGTTTTTTTATCTTTACCGACAACTGAAGCTTTCAGTTTCTCGCCCGAACTGAGGGTAACTGTAATTTCATCAGCATCTGCAATAACATGATTATTTGTTACTATATAACCACTGGAATCAATTATAAAACCTGATCCCAAAGAAACAGGCCTACTTCCTCCGGAGTCTTTCTCCTTTTCGTTTGGCGAAGGTAAACCAAAACGCTCAAAAAACTGGTTAAATTCTTCTAACGGCGAACCTTCAGGGAAAGGCAAAGGAACTCCTCGACCGGAATGAGATCTTTTAGAGATTTTCTGCGTAGTAGAAATATTAACTACGGCAGGTATCAATGGCTTTACAATATCAGCAAAACCCTCAGGAGCAGCTTTAGCATATACTTCTTTAACTCCAAATGAGCCTATTAACACAAGGACTGATAATATTTTTGTTAGTTTATTATACATTTTTCCCTATAAATTAATTTTTACTAAAAAATTGTAGATATTTATCTTTTGTAGATAAATAAATTTCTGTATCCGAACTATTAAATGATTTTTTATAAGATTCTAGAGATCTATAGAAGTTATAAAATTCTGGATCCTTGTTATACGCACTCGCATAAATTTTTGTTGCTTCCGCATCCCCTTCTCCTCGAATAATCTGAGCCTTTTTGTTAGCAGCAGCAAGAATCATTGTTTTTTCTTTATCAGATCGTGATTTGATAATTTGGGCTTCCTTTTCACCTTTTGCCCTGATTTCTCTTGCCTCTTTATATCGATCAGATTGCATTCTTTGATATACTGCCTCACTATTTTTATCAGGCAAATCAGCTCTCAAGATACGCACATCCACAACATCTATACCAAAATTCTTTGACTGCTCATTTACCAGCCCTTGAATAGAATGCATCATTTCTGCACGCTTATCAGTTAGAAGAGACATTAATGGTTCACGCCCTATCACCAACCTCAGTGAAGAGTCAAAAATGTTATTTAATCTTGATTGCAAGCCCGTAGTTGATCTAACTGTTTGGTAGAACTTTAATGGGTTTACGATTTTATATTTGGCAAAAGCGCTGATTATCACCCTTTTTTGGTCCTTAGCAATCAGCTCCTTTTCTTCTGCTATAACATTTAGAACTCTTTTATCGAAATAAAAAGGCGACTGAATAAATGGTAGCTTGAAATGCAACCCAGGCTCTTTTTCAACTCTTACTAACTCACCAAACTGCAGCAATAATGCTTGCTGTGATTGCCCTACTGTAAAAACTGCATTTATCCCAATAAAAACAAAAACAAAAAAAGCTAAAATGATTTTTAAATTTTTTTCCATAATTAACCTCTTTGTTGAGCTTTATTTAGAGGAAGATAAGGCACCAGAGAGCGATTTAACCCTTCACTTATTATCACCTTATTATTTTTCTTCAAAATTTCTTCCACTGTTTCTATATACATTCTTTTCTTTGTAACATCCTTTGATTTAGAATATTCCCGATATATTTCATCAAATTTCTTTGCTTCACCGATGGCCAGATCAACTACTTCTGCTTTATACCCTTCTGCTTCTTGAAGCATTTTTTCTGCCTCACCCCTTGCTTGCGGAAGAATAGAGTTTTTATAAGCCTCTGCTTCATTAATGGTCTTTTCCTTGTTTGATCGTGCGGTCTGCACATCACGGAAGGCGTCAATCACTTCCTCCGGAGGATCTACTTTTTCTAATTGTAAATTCTCTACCAAAACGCCACATTGATATTCATCCAACATTCTCTGAAGTAATTGCTTAGCCTCTGCCTCTGCTTTTGCCCTACCATCTGTTTGTACAAATGCCATAGGCGTACTTCCGATCACCTCTCTCATAGCGCTTTCAGCTGCAGACTTAACCGTCTCCCTTACATTCTCAACACGGTATAGATAATCACCTAGATTGACAATTCTCCACTGCACGAAAAAGTTAATATCTAAAATATTCTCATCCCCCGTAAGCATTAAGCTCTCTTCAGGTAAAATTTTATCTATAGAATTTTTGACAAAACTAACATGTTTAGCTTTTTTGGTAGAAGATCTATAGCCTATTTCTTCCTTTTGGATATGGTCAACATATACTTTAGTCGCCGACTCAATTGGATATGGCAAATGATAATTTGGTCCAGCGGTGGCTACTCTTACAAATTTACCAAAGCGAGTCACTGCTGCTTGTTGACCTTCTTGTACAATAAAAAACCCAGAAGCAAGCCAAATAACAAAAATCGCTGCTAATACAGCTATAATGATTTTAGTGTCTCCAAAATTATTTTTGCCAAAATTTAGCTTTGGAAACTCGGATTTCTTTTTTGAGAAAAAATCTGCAACATTATTATCTGGTTTGTTCCCCCAAGGAGATTGATATTTATTATCTGCCATATATCGTATATATCTATAAGAATTATAGCTAAAATATAGGTATTAATAAGCAAAATGTCCAGAGACCTCGAAGAAAAGATCAAAAAAACTATTAATAATCTGCAATTTAATGGGCAAATTTTATCTGAGCTAAATGTCATTAATGGCATGAAACTACATGACAACACCGCATATATAATTCTGAATCGTCACACCAACGAAAATCTGCATCTCGGAGATCTCAAAACAGAGATTGAAAATAAACTATCCAAGATCATCGAGCAGGTTAAATTTATTGAGACTAGCGATAAGCCCGAAAATAAAAAATTAAAATTCTCTGACATCAAGAATCTTGTTCTAATATCTTCAGGCAAAGGAGGAGTTGGCAAATCAACAATCACATATTGTTTAGCTCAGTCCCTTTCAAAAATGGGGAAAAAGGTTGGAATATTGGATGCAGACATATTAGGTCCATCAATTCCTTTGATTGCGAATATACAGAATGAACCTAAAATTAATGAAGCCAAATTTGAACCTATCGAAAAAAACGGCATCAAATATAATTCCGTAGGTTTCTTAATACCTAAAGGTAAATCTTTAGTTTGGCGTGGTCCAATGGTAACCAAAGCATTGCATAAATTATTTCTAGATACTAATTGGGGAAAATTAGATTATTTATTTGTAGATATGCCACCTGGTACAGGGGATGTCCATCTTACCATTTGTAGCAAATATCATGTGGACTCAGTGATTATGGTAACAACTCCAAGTAAACTTGCCATAGAGGATGTTGAAAGAGCTGAAGATATGTACAACAAATTAAGTCTAACAAATAGGCACAAAATATGCAACATGGCCTATTTTGAAAGTAATGCTGGCAGCAAAAGCTACCCATTTGGTAAATCTGACGAAAAATTCCAGGTTGGGCTAGTAGAAGGAAGAGAACAGCTTGAAGAGATTGAAAAGCAGCTTAAGCAGTTTTCTTTGCTGCTTTTATAGCGGATATGGCGGAATTTTGTGCCCTAGCATATTCATTCAACAAGGTCACTATATAATTATCAATATCTTCCATCATAAGATTTTCTTTCACAAATTTTGTTGATTCATCAGCTATTCTTTTGGCTGCCGCTTCGTTCTCTAGAACCCATTTAACTTTTTCCAATAAATCACCCATGTCTTTTTCAACTGGAACATAATGAACCCACGGCTTCAATGCAGGATAGAACCATTGTATGTTATCCGTATCTTGTTTTAATGTAACTGAATTAGATAACAACCTCCACAAGAATCCAGGATATGTACAGGTGCAACCATCCAGATTGAGAAGCATTTTGAATTTTATTTGCTCTTTTTTATTCATGAAGTTGCTAACAGATAAATTCAAAGCAACAATTTCATATATACTTTTTAAAATTTGTGGCTTATCTATCGGGTTATATATGTCTTTGGAATTTATATAGTTTGGAAAATTTTCTGATAGCTCAATAGTTCTTTTTCGATCAGGGCTCGCTGCTTTGCCCCTCCATAAAAGTTCATTTTCTTTTTCTGACCAGGGAATTTCCTGGTTATATTTCAATATTTGTTTTGAAAGTAGGTTCCAACCAATCCAGTAGCCAAATTTTCTGTTTGCCGTAACAAAATCGTCGGGAATAAGAATAAAATTATATTTTTTTTGAATTTTACTATCTACAGCATTAACAAAAATAGGTGGCTTTTCTTTCAGCTCGTCTAATACATCAACTAATTTTTTGCCACTAGCCTCCCAAGTTGGAGCATCCCAACTATATAAATAGAAGGTAACATTAGGCAACTTAGCACCTTTTATTATTAGATTTCTTAGTTTTTCTATATGAAGAAGGAATCTTTTATAATTTGCCTCACCCATCGAACCGACAAATGCTTCATTAGTTGCACTGACTTTATATGAAATAATGCCATTATGGATAGTCACTTTTCCGATAGCAATCTTATGTTTCTCAACATATGCATCAAATTCGGGATATGATTCCTGGAAGTGGACATCGCTTAAGTCAGAATGAATTTGTTTTAGCATCCATTCTTTTGGCTGCCTTTCTTTATATTCCGGCAAATCATCTAATTTATAGAAGAACATTGCAACAAGTAGTGCTGTGCAACCAAAACTAAAGCCAAAAACAAAGAGCCAAACAAAAAATTTTTTCATAAAAGGAGATTTTTTTAGGTAATTAATAGATATTTAAACATAAATATCAATATAATTATTCATTAACTTCTGGCTTACTTCTCTTTTTAGCTTCTTCCTTGAATTCGTTGCGAAGCGCCTCCAATTCCTGATTCATGCCTGCAACAGAATTAGAAATATTGTGCTTTATTTTTGCAAGATCGGCCTTTGTATGGTACTTGACATCATTTACTGAACGACGATGCGCCAACCGGTATTCTTTCATAATTTTTTCTTTTTTCATTTTAGAGCTCCTCATTTTCTTCTTTGGATGCCATATCTCCTGCTAAATCACTTTGCGGAGAAAAAAATTCGTTTATTTGGTCTGCTACCCAGTGTCCATGTGCATTTGCAAGCTCATCACATTGCGAGTATGTTGCCATTGCGCCAAGCCCTCCAGAAACCACATCAGCTACTTTTACTAGTTTCGGAAAATTGAATTTATTCAATGCTCCCCCATACATCTTTCTAGGAATAAATCTTTGACCTGCTTCAACAACAAAGACTGATTGAGCAACATTAAATGAAACACACATCCCTTTTGAAAGATCTTCAGCTATATCATCAACCATTTTGATCAAGAAATTATTTTCATCTGAGCTATCTTGTTTATTTGGCTCTTCTTTTAACATATCTTCAACTGCCTCACCCGCATAATCAGCAACTCTTTTGGTGATGTAGTAAGCAGGTAATAGAAGTGCAGCTTGCACTGAGAATGCAGCATATGGCATTGCATAGCACGTAACAGCCATGCCGGCAATAGTGACAACATCTTCTGCAAAATCATCGAGCGAATGATAAAAGAAATCTCTTGAAATGCTTACTGGTTTACTAACAAATTCATATAAAGAGTAGAATGGGTTTATAGAATTTGCGGTTATTTTACTATTTTCTGACATTTTGCTCCTCATTTCAAAATCATCAATTTTATTTGCAACTATGTTAACATATATTAATATAATAGACAACAAAATAAGGGGTTTTTTACAAGGGAGCCAAAGGATAAGAATATTTATTATTTAATGGATACGGATTACCGCCGCGCCTTTAAAAATGGCACAAAAATTTCAAGTATATAAAATATAAAAAAGGCCCCTAAAAAAGGAGCCTTTTTTTATTTACAGTAAGATTATGATCACACTAAACGCTGACACTGCCGCCGCGACCACGACCTAAGCCGCGTCCTTCGCCACGAGGAGGAGTCCTTGCTTCTGGATCACCAGCACGCGCAACTGGTCTTCTCTGCCAAGCTCTTTCTACAGTTTTTCTTATCGCTTCAACTGTATTTCCTGCAGCTTTTCTTGCTTCCCTGACTACCTTACGTGCAAGGGAAGGACCAACTGGCCCAAGAGGCTCGATCTCCTGAGAGACTGCGGCTGCTGTAGATGCTGCTTGAACTTCACCGCCAGGAGTTAGTGCTACATTAAAATATCTAGTCCTTTCTTGCTCTTTATTCATTTTCATTTCTTTAAACGCTTGTTCATATTCACCTTTGGCAACATGAACACAAGCTTTTTCAAATTCTTGCCATTCATCAGTACCATAACCTAGAGATGTCCTGTTTAGTTCATGTTTATGAGCGTTTCCAGGCATCCATCTTCTACGGAAAATTGAACGACTATCTGACCTAGCTATATCAGCATGGGAAAGTACAACCGCAAGAGCCTCTCCCATTTCCTCCATTTTTGCTTCAGTCAGCGAAATATCGGATGCGTTACGAAGATTTTCTCTCATATCTTCAAGAAGTTGAGCCTTTAAAGTAGCAGACATGCCTTTATAGTGGTCTGGCATACCTTTTCGTGTTATAGCTTCTGCATTATCAACCAACATTCTTACTGCATCATCAAGAGACCTCGCAGCAGCACCACCCGGAGTTAGCGCCCTCACTTTATCACGCAAGGCATTCGCTACTTCATCTCTAAAATTGCGAGAATCGCGCTTAGCAGACTGAGCCCTCCCAGCGCCTTCTGCTTCTGCTCTCGCCCTATCTTTGTTCTCTTCTGTTAATTTTGGTTTGGCTCCACCTCTATCAAGGTCTCTTGTCTCTGCAAAAGCTTCAAATTTTGCCTTAACCAAATCCTTAACATCTTTAAATTTAACAAATCTTCCGTCATCTAGAATTGGACCAACAACAGCCCTCATGCCTTTAATTAGTTCCTCGGTAAGCTCTTCATCTAGGGCATATTTACTTTCTGCTAAAGCACTTTCTACCACTTTTCTTACAGATTCTTTTGTAACAATTAAGCCGTTATCTCGTTTAGATTTTTCTGCAATTGCCTTAATTCCAACTGCTCCGCCAACCCTTCCGACATCAAGCGTTTTATTTTTCGTGAAATAAAACTCTTTCTGCAATTGGGCAGACATTTCCTGCATTCTTCTATCGACAAATTTTTGTGGAGTTTCACTTTGACCAAATGTATCATCATTCATTTCACGCATAATTTGCTCTGTCATCATGCGTCTGACACTACTGGTCATGTCAAAACCTGGGATCTCACCCCTAACAGCTACTATAACCTTATCTGAGAAAGTTTGGGCAGCTGCTACTCTTTCCGAAACCTGAGTTTTGAGCTTTTCATACTCTCCTCTAGTTGCGGCAATATCTACCCCTACATAACCACACATTAGTTCATAATGAGCATTAATCTCTCCTTGCTCTGGCTCAAAATTAGCACTCTTTCCTTCTTTCAAAGCTTGTCTTGCTTTTTCTTTGGTAGGCAATGATTTCATAACCATCTCAACTACCTGCTCGGCTCTCATCCCGGCGTTACCATTAGCAGAGACTAGACTCATCGCTTTATCGTTGCTTGCTCCACATGTAAGAATAGCATGTTCTACTAGCATCGGCAGATCTGCTTGTACCTCATGTAAAACCTTATCTGGCATGCTTGATAATTGCTCAGCCAACATCTTACGTATGGCAATTTCTAAAGTATGGCTAACAACAAAAACTTGTTTCCTTTTTCTTCCACCCTTTCCTCTCATTTGAGCTATCTTGTGCGATGGCATTGCAAAATCTGCATCTTTTGCTACCACATGAGCATTTAATCCATTGCCAGCACCTGTACCGTGACGAGCATAGTGACCAGCAATTCCAGCAAATCTATGATCTCTATCCTCAGCACCAAGACCTTTTTCTCCTAAAGCCATATCCACTGCTGTTTTGACAACTGAATTATGATAAACTCTCCGAATAGCTTTTGCACCCAAAACCATTTGGTGATTTCTTACTTCTCGATTTAAAGCCGCTCTCAACTCACCTCTATCAACTCCTTCACCATCTATAACTGCACGAGCAGCTGCTTGAATCAAATGCTGTTCCCAAATTGGCTGTGGCGCGGTTGCCTCTGCAACATTTGTATATATACCTCTTCTAGATGCTGTCCTTGTATCAAGGAAACAACCTTTAGCCACATGAGCTATAATTGAACCAATACCATGCTCTGCAGCAAATGCAGTATTAACAAATGGTGTTCTATCAGAAAGAATTTCAGCTAGCTTCCTTACTTGCTCTTCTGAAGGAGAAGTATCTTTTAATTGTGCCTCCAAGGCTTTCCTTGCAATACCTCTAGCTAAAGCTTCTGCTCTATGCTTTTCAAATTTACCTAAAGCAATCTCCCTCTTCACCTTAGGAGGGGTACGGCCACCAGCGCCATGAACGGTTTGCGCCGTCCCAAGAAATGTTTTCCTGTCGCCAAATATATATTCTACTTCATCAAAAGCGGCATTTAACTCTTTGAATTTATATATATCTCCCAGACTCTCCGCTGCGCGCTTTAAATCCTCAAGCCGTTCTTTTAATCCTCTGTTTTCAACTTTGTTTAGAGGTGTGTTATACTGCTTACTATAATCTTCTCCATCGGCAAACATATGATGCATCATCATCTTTTCACCGACAAGCCTCAACTCTTTAGCGATTTTTTCAGCTAATTGCTTTTCTAAATGACGTGCTCCGCTTAATTCACGCAACATGCTGTCAATGCTGGCTTCAGCAACTCTAGGGCTCTGGATTCCAGGCACAACTGGTAGTCTCATAGACCTTGATGAACCTATTGCAACCGCTCTTCTTGCTCTTTCCGCTGCTGTCTGAGGCTCTACCTCGGTACCAACCGTAGAGGGCGGGGCAAAGGCTGCTCCTGAAGGACTATCATCAGCAACCGATCCAGTCCTTTCTGGCGCAAAGGTGCGACCAGCAATATAACTTTGCACTAACCCACCTTTTGCTTCAATCAGTGCCCCGTATGTTTTGCCTTGACCAAAATCCATTCCTCGAACATTTTGTTTTTCTTGATCACTAACAAAAGGATTGTTTAACTCCGACATTAAACGATCAAATTTCTCAGCTCCCGCTTGATATGGAGCTAACTCTTCCTCACTTATTTGAACATTACTTACTCGCGCGAGAAGATCTTCAACAGTTTCACCTTCTCCTAATGAGTCCAAAGCTTTTGCAAATAATTTCACGTTTTCATCTTGCGCTAAATCTACTAGACTTGGCTCCCTTCTTACTGCATCTGACATATTACTACTCCTTATATAAATATATTAATTATGCCTAAAATTTTTATGCTCCTCATCACTTAAGAAGCTTTAAGTAAAGAAATTTCGCTAGTAATCTACAATGCAGTTATTAGCTTCTTTACTTGGTTTCAGGAAAAAAGTCTGACAGCAAATGTTTAACAAATCGTTAACAAAACTGCTTTTTGTGAAAAATTTATGATTTATATGAAAAAAGAGCCTATATAGCTTCGTCAGCTTGAGCTAATTGCTTCTGGCGCTTACGATTACGAATTTCCCGCCTCATTAACATAACACCAGCTGAAGCTATTAGGATATAGCCAACCAAAGAGCCAAGCTCAGGTATATTAGCAAAAATAATATAACCTAATATTCCGGCCCATAATAATTTGAAGTAAACAAAAGGCATTACAACCGAGAATTCTCCATATTTAAGCGAATTAAATAATGAGACACTATGTATTAAATAACAAAAGGCCATTACTAATATTAATTTAAAATGCGAAAGCTGAAGTCCGATATCAGCAAAACTAACAGATTTTACCGGCAGGAGTAAATTAAAGCCCTCAACATTTACCATTTTCCATTCGAGGAAAGCAACTGGGTACGCAAAAATTGAGGAAAACAGCATCAGATAAAATAGCTGCGCTTTATTAGTGCTTTGCTTGCCCAATTTTTTGATTACTATATTATTACCAACCCAAAATAAGGCCGCCAAAAAGATAAATAAATAACCATGATTAATCCCCGAAGAAAATAAATCAAAGTTACCAGTAATAATTTCCGGTCTTACAACCACCAAAACCCCTAATATGCTAACAATTATTGCTGCTATTTTTGTTTTTGTGCTTTTCTCGTGGAAAAAAACAATCCCAACAACTACCAAAATCATCTGCTCGACATTCTGCAACACTGTAGCATCTAAAAGCTTAATATATTGCAAGCCGTACATAAAAGATAAAGAACCACCTACACTGAAAAATCCTCTTAGCAAATGAACCTTAAATGCTGGTGTTTTGATATTATTGAAACCACCATTATGCAAAACATAAGGTAAGGTCAAAACAAGTAGGGAAAATTTATAGAAGAACACCGCATAGCTCGATTTAATATCTTGTGTCACAAATTTTGTAACGGCATAAAGAGCTGCAATCGCAAATGTATCAATTAACATCAGCGATATACCCAGAATATTATTATGCTCTTTATTCATCTATGCGTTTGTTTCGTCTTGTTAATAATAACAACAAATTTTGGTTTGTTAAAGACAAGACTTTCTTTGATGGCAAAAATATAAGTTATAGATAATTTGTCAAACAATTTCCGCAATATTTTTACTAATAAAAATTATTCTGCTAATATTTGCTGATATCAAAAAATAATATCAAGGAATCACAGTGAACAAAATTGACATTCAATTAAAAATTCTAGACTCAGCAAAAGATTTGCCTCTACCAAAATATGAAACTGAGGGCAGTGCAGGTATGGATCTGCTCGCAAGCATCCATGAGGAAGTGATTTTGGCACCTGGGCAACGGAAACTAATTCCAACAGGCCTGTCAATCGCTTTGCCTGTTGGCTACGAAGCGCAAGTCAGACCAAGATCTGGGCTTGCTATAAAACACGGCATTACTGTACTTAATACACCTGGAACAATTGACTCAGATTACCGAGGAGAGGTTATGGTGATACTAGCTAATTTATCAAATGAAGCTTTTGCTGTTGAGCGCGGCATGAGAATTGCTCAGGTGGTTTTTGCACCTGTAACTCAAGGAAATTTTGTACAAGTTGAGCAACTACCAGAAACTGTAAGAGGATCTGGAGGATTTGGTTCGACCGGCAAAAAATAAAATTTATGTATTATGTTGCCATCAAAATGCTTGTTGGAGATAAAGCCAAATATTTAGGTTTAGTATTTGGCATTACCTTCGCTACATTGCTAATGTCGCAGCAAGTTTCAATTTTCGTTGGCATATTAAGCAGGACTGCCAGTCAAATCACTGATATAACCGAAGCTGGTATTTGGGTTATGCACCCAGAAGTTCGTCACATAGATGAAAGCAAAACAATCGCTGCCAAAAATCTCTATAAGGTTAGGGGAATCAAAGGTGTAGAATGGGCTGTCCCTCTACATAAAAACTTAACAACAGTTCGCCCATATTCCAGTCAGGTGCAGCAAGCAATTTTAATGGGTGTGGATGATTTCTCACTCATAGGGCAACCTCCAAAAATGTTGCTAGGCAAATGGGAAGACCTGAAGCAACCAGATGCTATTATCATGGATAAGGCTGGCTGGGAGTTTATTTGGCCTAAGGAAAAATATCAACTCGGACGCACATTGGAAATTAATGATAAAAGAGCAAAAATAGTTGGCATCTGTGAAGCAACACCGCCTTTTATGACCTTTCCTATCATATATACGAGGTTTAGCCTCGCTGGCAATTTCAGTAATATCCATAATGGCGCTATGTCCTTTATACTTGCGAAAGCCAAAAACGGAGAATCCCCAGGCCAGCTCATAAAAAGAATAGAGAAAGGAACAGGGTTACAGGCACATACGACCGAATCATTCAAATGGCGCAGCATAAATTATTACCTAACCAGAACAGGCATACCCATCAATTTTGGTATTACCGTCACATTAGGTTTCATTGTTGGAGCAACGATTGCAGCTCAAACATTCTACATTTTTATCATTGAGAATATGAGGCAGTTTGGGGCATTAAAAGCTATTGGTACCACTAACCAGCAAATTTTTTTCATGGTTCTCCTGCAGGCATTGTTAGTAGGGGCAATGGGCTTCAGTATCGGCATTGGGCTAGCTGCCTTATTTTTTGAGAGCACGGCCGACCTAAATGCCATGCGCGGCTTTGCTTTATATTCCGATGTTGTCCTTGGAACCGCCTTTACAATCTTGGTGATAATGAGCTTCGCCTCTATTTTCAGCATTCGTAAAGTGCTTACTCTTGATCCGGCAATTGTATTTAGAGGATAGCAGTGCAAAATTTGGTAGAAACAAAAGATATATGCATGAAGTTTCCATCAGGAGACGGTTGGACGGAAGTTCTGCATAACATATCAATTGCTGTACTGAAAAATCAATTAACCATGCTGGTAGGGCCAAGCGGCTGCGGGAAAACTACCTTGCTATCTATAATTACAGGCATCCTAACCCCTTCCTCAGGAAAAATATTCATCGATAATCAGGATATTTCTGAGTTTACTGACGATGAGAAGGTTTTGCTGAGAAGAAGAAAAATTGGCTTTGTTTTCCAACAATATAATTTACTCCCTACACTCACTGCCGCTGAGAATGCGGCCATTCCGCTCATTGCTGATGGCGTATCTTTAAAGGAAGCAGTAGAAAAGGCTGGTAAAATTTTTGAACAAATTGGCTTATATGAACATAGGGATAAGACACCTAATCAACTATCCGGTGGACAACAACAAAGAGTGTCGATAGCAAGAGCCTTGATCCACAATCCCAACCTCATAGTTTGCGATGAACCAACAGCAGCTCTCGACGAGCAAAATGGTATTCAGGTTATGCAAATTCTAAAAAATATATCACAAGAATCTGATAAAGCAGTGCTAATTGTAACCCACGACAATAGAATCTTTAAATTCGCTGATAGAATCATTAAAATGAATGATGGTAGGATAATTGACCATGTTTAGAAGAATTGAAGAAGTTATAAAAAAAATACTTGCTTATGCGCTGCCTCTGGTAGCCATCATTATGCTTGGATTTACGATATTTTCGATTTCTTACAAAAAAATACAACCGCCAAGGGAAATTACCAACGAGCCACCAAAATCCATTTTCAAAAACCAAATCGCTGGCATTGGTATTGTTGAGCCTAGAACTAAGTCTCATAAGCTTATGCCATATACTAAAGGCATTGTATCTAAAATATATGTAGAGGAAGACGAGGAAATTACCAAAAATCAGCAATTATTTACTACCGACGATCGTGAAATTTTGGCCGAACTGCTATATGCCCAGGCTAAGACTGACACAGCTAGAATTCACTTTGAAGATCTAGAGTATAATTATAACCTTTATAAAGATTTAGGAAAAAGCGGGACTGTTAGCGATGAAGAAATAAGTAAAAAGAGGTTCGCTATGTTAAAAGCTAAAGCGCAATATCACGAATCACTTGCTGAATATAATATTTTAAAAACCAGACTTGAACGCCTGGCCGTACACTCCCCTATTTCAGGTAGGGTTTTACAGCTAAATATCAGAGTAGGAGAATATGCCGATACTGATAGCAGTTTCCCACCAATCATTGTGGGCGACATGAGAAATATGAAAGTAGATGTTACCATTGATGAAACAGACATTGCCAGATTCAACAAATTTGCCAAGGCATATGGCATAATTAGGGGAAGCGATAACAAGAGGATTCCTCTTCAATTTTCCTTAATTCAGCCCAATATTGTTCCTAAAAAAAATATCACGAATGATCCGGCGGAAAAGATTGATATGCGCGTTATGAAAATAGTATATCATTTTGATAATAAAGACGTTGGAGCATATCCAGGCCAGCAAATGGACGTGTTTATTGAAGATAAACAATAAAAGCTACTATCTTCGTTTGATTGGGTATCTTAATTCAAAGTGAAATAAAATAATAAAAAATGTCCAAAAGAGAAGTAGCGCCAGTAATGCAAATAAAGAAACATCACTCTCTATTGAAATTATTCCAAGAACATTTTCGCTGATTATATTAACTTTGATGATGTAAAAAATTGCCCCGCAATATAATCCCAGCACTGAAACTTTATTCTGATTTAAGAGATTCGCGTCCCAGATATAATCTACTGCTTTAGCTATGACAATGTGGAATATAATAAAAGCAATTTCGAAATATAAAATTACAAAAATAGATTCGAACAAGGATCGGCCAGCAAGCATCCCTACCGATAACATCACTATAATCATCACCAGAAACGCTAAATTAAACATTAAAAATAGGTGAAAAAGATTTTTATACTCTAAGGTTCCATGTAAAAAGCGGATTATCTTACTCATAAAATTAGATTTTGCCAGAAAGGTGCATGTAAGCCAAAAAACATAACCTGCAAGTAGGCTAACAATTCGGCTTTTTAATAAATCATCATCTAAATTAGAAAACAGATAATGTAGTAACAAATAAAAACCAACATATATCGTATAACCTAATAATAGGGACGATAACTTAATCTCCATATTACGAAATTTATAACCATTCAAATATTGATATATCTTCCCACAAAATAAAGAAACGACAATTATTACAAATTGCTCTTCATAAATATGGTATAAGCGCTCAGATGACATATAACCATAAAAAATAGATATGATCGCTGTCAGGAAAAATATCAGGTTAAATTTAACAACACCTTCAGCCAAAGTTAAAAAATCATATTTCTTGTTCAACATCTTCATCTCATCTTTTGCAACAAAATCAATTGTAAGAACTTTTTTTATTTTTTGCCATTAATTTTATAATTGCTCTTGACAGCACTTCACCAAACATGTTACATATACAGCCTAATCTTTATCAAGCATAATAGAGTTAATTAAGATGAAAGTTTTATCATCATTGAAATCTGCTAAAAAAAGAGACAAGAATTGTCGCGTTGTTAGACGTAAAGGTCGTGTTTACGTTATTAACAAAAAGAATCCACGCATGAAAGCGCGTCAGGGCTAATAGCGGTTTCTTTCATCATGGACATTACTAATCTGTCTAAAGATGAGCTCTATAATAAAATCTCTGAAATAGGCGAAAAAAAATTCCGAGCTGATCAATTGTGGTCATGGGTTTTTAATAAAGGCTGCTCTAATTTCGATGAGATGAGCAATATCTCAAAATCATTACGCGAAAAATTTGCTGACATTTTTAGTATTGATCGTCCAGAAGTCACCCAATATCTAACTTCGGTAGACGGAACAAAAAAATGGCTGATCAAATTTAAGGACGGAAACGAAGCTGAGATGGTATATATACCAGAAGAGGATCGTGGCACCTTATGCATCTCATCTCAGATTGGCTGCACTCTCACATGCAAATTTTGTCATACCGGCACCCAAAGATTAGTTCGTAACTTGGAGGCAGGAGAAATCGTACAGCAGATTATGGTTGCACGAGATTATCTAAATGAATGGCCATCAACCCAAGAAACAAGGCTTATATCAAATATTGTTTTTATGGGCATGGGAGAGCCTTTATATAATTATGATAATGTAGCAAAAGCAGCTAAAATTATTATGGATGACGATGGAATTGCTATTTCTAGGCGTAAAATCACTCTTTCTACTTCAGGAGTTGTTCCTCAAATCCTGAAATGCGCAGAAGAATTAAGAGTTAACCTAGCTTTGTCTTTACATGCTACAACTAATGAGGTGAGGAATCATATCGTTCCACTCAATAAAAAATATAATATTGAAGAATTAATAGAAACAGTTCGTCAATATCAGGATATTAGTAAATCGAAAAGGATCACCTTTGAATATGTAATGCTACAGGAAATTAACGATAGTTTAGAAGATGCGGAACGTTTGCTAAAACTAACCAAAGGCATTGAGTCTATTGTAAATCTAATACCTTTCAATCCATGGCCCGGGTCAATTTTTGAGTGTTCCTCTAACAATAGGATCCATAAATTTGCCGATTATTTGTCCAAGGGTGGGCAACCAACTACTGTCAGAACCCCCCGAGGCAGGGATATATTCGCCGCATGTGGTCAGTTGAAAAGCGAAAGTGAAAAAATATCAAAAGCACAATTGCTAAAAAATAATATTTAAAACTTGTATTCAGAATAACATTACATTATTAATATTATTTCCAATTACGCACCCGTAGCTCAACTGGATAGAGCACTTGACTACGGATCAAGAGGTTAAGGGTTCGAATCCTTTCGGGTGCGCCACTTTCATCTTTTTATATCTGCTAAAAACATTTAAAATTATTTAAATTACCAGATGTACATTATGATTCTTCCTTTCTACTGCAAAACCAATGATAATGAATCGCTTATAATTGATCATGCAAAACAAATAGACGCAGAGGCAATTATCAAATTCCTCAATGCGGTTGGCGGCGAAACAAATTTCCTGACATTCGGCAAAAATGAATTTCATGTCTCAATTGAAGAAGAGAAGGAGCTCATCACAGAATGTCTTGAGAAACAGAAAAAATTGATGCTAGTTGCAAAAATTAGAAAAAATATTGTTGGCCAACTTTTTATGGACAGATCAGCTAAAGCAAGACTTGAGCATATTGGAAATTTTGGCATATCAATTGCAAAGCCATATTGGGGAAAAGGAATAGCAGAAAAAATGCTAGAAATATTGATTAAATGGGCTTCGCTGGGTGGCATTGCTCGCCTAGAATTACAAGTTTTAACTGAAAATGAGAGAGCTATTTCTTTATATAAGAAATTTGGTTTTGAAATAGAAGGCACTATTAGACGCGCCCATAAAATTACTAATAATTTCTATGACGCTCACATAATGTCATTACTACTTTGAAATCTGAAAGAATTTTTACATGGGTTGAAAAAATAATAACCATTATTAGATTATGATAGTATAACCCCTTTTTTATTCGGGAGGGATGCTTCCCTCCCGAGAGTACTCAAAAACAAATTATCATTCTACACTTACATTAGTAATATTGCTTAATTACTAACATTAATGCTATCATTATTGTCAGAATAAAAAGCGACAATATTATGAATGAATCAAACATGAAAGAATTACCAAGAAGCAATATATACGCAGCCATTGTTCTGAATATTGTTACATTAGGCATTTATTCGGTTGCATGGCTCCACCGCATGGCCCATTTTCTCAATAAAAAAAGCAAACATGAAGTCATACCAAAATTTTCGATATATATTTGCTATTTACTATTAATACCCGAAATTCTCAGCATATATCCAAGTTACTTCTTTCCTCTATATTTTATTTTTAAGATCATTCTAATTTTTGATGTAAGAAAGCAAATACATAAACATTGCCAAATCGCCTCAGAAAAAAATCAGTTTTTCTTGAACCCAATTTATAGTTTTTTATTTGGTTTTCTCTATTTAGTATATAAAGTTGACACTTATCCGACTAAAACATCTACTCCAAACAACCAAAATTTATCTGCATAAATTTGCCACGATGTCCGGATAATGTTATTCATTGATCAAAAAGGGATATCCATATGAATAATACCGATTTAGAAAAAAAAATTAAACTTGCAGCAGCTTACCGTATCTTTGCCAATAAGATGATGGATGATCTGACATATACTCATTTATCTGTTAGGTCTTCAAGTGGCAATAGTTTCTTCATATATCCATTAGGTATGTTATTTAGTGAAGTAACCGCCTCTTCATTATTAGAAGTTTCATTTGATGGCGATATTATATCTGGTAGTGAAAAACAGTATAATCTAACCGGATATGTTATTCACGGTAATATATATAAAGCACGTAAAGATATAAATTCGGTTTTCCACCTTCACACTCATGCAGGTGTCGCTGTATCTGCCGATAAAAGAGGATTGTTACCTATCAGCCAATTCGCTTTGCATTTATACGACCATATATCTTATCACAAATATGACTCATTGGAATTGGGAGCGGAACAAGCACAACGACTAATTAAAGATTTAGGCACAAAAAATTTCGTGATGATTATGGAAAATCACGGGACCTTAACCTCTGGCAGAACTATTGAAGAAAACATGTTTTTTGCTCACCATTTAGAACAAGCCTGTAAGGTACAAGTTATGCTAAATGGCGTAAATGAAGAAAATATTATTTATCCAAGTAAAGAGGTTTGCGAGAAAACAAGACATGATTTGCTTAGATTTGAAGATAATTTAGGAGAACGCGACTGGGATGCACTTATAAGAGAACTTGATAATATAACGACGAATTATAAATTATGACATTTGAAACATTCATGATGATTATGGCCGGAATGCTCTCTGGAAGCATCTTAGGTCTGATTGGAGCGGGCAGTAATATTCTGTCGATATATATATTATATAAAATGACACCTCTATCATTTCATAACGCATTGGTTATAGCCATACTAAACACATCAATAAATTCTTGCTTAGTAACAGTCAAAAATGTCGTGAAGAAAAAAGTGAATTTTAAATTAATTATAAAAATATTGCCTAGCATAGTCATTTTTTCGTTTATTGGTTCTCACCTAAGCCTAAAAACCGATCCTTTTACATTGGAGGCCATCCAAGGTGTTATATTCATTGTTATAGGCTCTCTAACGTTCTATAAGATACATTTTGACGAAGAAAGCGAAGGTGAAAAACTAAGTAAAAAACTAGAATCGATATATTGTATATTTACTGGTGCCTTAATAGGGTTTTTCAATGGATATATTGGTATCACAGGAGGAATTATAGCAGTGCCTGCAATTATTCATATGGGATATAAACCAAAAACTGCCATGACGTCATCCTTAGCTATAATAACATGCACTGGTATAATAAGCGTAATAAATTATAATATTTCTGGTAGCCATATTCCAGTTCATCCAGCAATAATCTTTATTGCGGCAAGCCTCATTGGATTGACCATTGGGCAGTTTATTCACCGCTTCGCATCTGAAAAGAACCTAAAGAGTGCCTTTAGTATATTCTTTATCTTTCTTGGTTCTTTTGTTTTGTATGAGATCTCCAAATAAACTGACTTTCTTATGAATTCAACATGATAGAAAATCTGATTTTTATTTTTGGAGGGATATTCGCTGGCAGTGTTCTTGGCTTAATAGGTGCAGGGAGCGGCATAGTTTCTGTTGTTATTCTTGTGTATTTTCTCAATATGCCCTTTCATCAAGCGATATTAGTTGCATTAATCAATAGCATCTTCTCCTCAACAGCCGGCTTAATTCAAAATGCTATCAACAAAAATTTAAATTACAAAGTAATCCTGGGCATCTCTTTATCTGGCTTAGTTTTTGCTCCAATAGGCACCAAAGCTAGCTTGCTTACATCGAAGAATATGCTTGAGTTGTTGTACTCACTACTGACACTTGTTATTTGCTACATAATGTGGAAAAACGCAAAAAAGCAAGATGTTGTTCAAGAAGAGCTAAAAGAAATTGATCGCCATTTTAAAAAATCCAATGTCAAAAAATATATCTTGATTGGAAGTGTTGCAGGATTTCTCAGTGGTTTTCTTGGCTTTAGTGGTGGCGTTATAATTGTCCCTGGGTTAGTGATTTTGTTGAGACAATCGATGAAAGATGCTGCTGCTAATTCAATCGCCATTATAGCAATAACAGCTTATATTTCAGTATTTACACACTATTTTATGGGCAACACAATAAATTTTCATATAGCCATATTCTTTGCTGTTGGGGGGGCAATTGGTGTGTATATCGGCAATATATTGCAGAAATTCGCTTCAAACAAATTGCTAAAACAGGCTTTTGCAATTTTTTTAGCGATTCTTGGCTCATCTATTTTATTGAAGCGAGTTTTCTTTATGCTAATTGGCTAAAGATATAATTCAACACCTCATCCTCCAATGCCTTTGCACTTACATATGGGATATTTTGATTATTCATCATAAAGGCAAAAACATATTTCTTTTTCCCTAGATAATAACCGGCAATGCCTGAAGAGGTTTTCAAAGAACCTGTTTTTACTTTAAGTCTTTTACTATGCTGACCCAAATTGTTACGATATTTCAAAGTTCCTTCTTTTGCGTGCTCAGGAAAAGCATTTAACATGATGGGAAAATATTTTTGGTCTTTATATATTACCCTTAGAAGCTTCACTAAAGCTTTTGGTGATATTTGATTATATTTTGACTCACCTGAACCTCCATAGATTTTCATATATTTGCTTTTAATTCCCAATTCTCGCAAGAAACCTTTTAATAACCTATTTGACTCCTCATCACTGCCTGGAGAACCTAACAGCTCTGCTGAAACCGTTTTGTACAAGGCCCCCGCCACCAAATTATTTGAATCTTTCAACGATAAATGGAGAATTTCTGATAACTCAGGTGACAAGACGTTGCTAAGTCTGCTCTTACCTTTTTGTTTTTTGTACAAGATCTTTCCATCAAATTTTATCCTTTCTTTTGCAAGCCAGTGAACTAAATAATCAGTTAGCATCTTTCTATTGTTTGGTAGAGCAAAATTTAGCTTAGTTTTTTTGGTATTATTTTTCATACAGCCAAATAACAAATATTGATTTTTTCCTATATATTTGGACTTATATTCACATCCTGAATGGCTGTTACTTACTGTTTTAACATCATTCTTAAAGCTAAGAAGATATGGTTGCAATATTTCCAATCTAGCTTTTTCACCTATTTTACTTGGCCATTGATAGGCCTTACTGCAATTCTCATTTATAATAATTGCACTTTTAGGAGCAGAATTACAAAATGGCCTGTCATCCCAAGTAAAACCCCCTGCACTGGTCCAATGATCATCAAAAAAAGAATCATCAATGATAATATTAGAGGATATTTTTTTTATTGATTTCCGCTTTATGGGATCTAACAAACTGTATAGCCCCTCCTCTGTAAGGGTTGGGTCCCCGGTAAATTTTATGAATAAATTTGAGTTTAGAGTGTTATCTTTAACCGAGATTTTGTCATAGGAAATTTCTGTATTATAACGATAGTTAGCACCAAGCTTCTTCAGGGCAAAATAAGAACCAACAATTTTTGTCAGACTGGCAGGAACGAAAACCCTGCTGGGATGAATTGTGATTAACGGCTGATTGGTTTCAGCATTTACCACATAGACACCAAAATTTATATCGCCATATTTTTTGATAATTGCGCCGATATCTTTCTCAAAATTTTTTGCCACAGCAAAATCTAGCCAGCAAGCCATTGTGATGATATAATAAATAAAATATTTGGTTAGCTGCTTAAAAATCATGTTCACAGAATTGGCACCATATAAAGAAATTGATAATATTTTTTACTTAAATATAAAAGTTATCCCAAAATCTTCAAGACAAAGATCTGGTGACGTAATAGAATATAATAACCAAAATTATTGGAAAATATATTTATTATCTCCACCCGAGGATGGAAAAGCTAATAAAGAGCTAATAAAGTACTTATCCAAAAAATTGGAAATTAGCCAACAATCAATTAGAATTAATCGTGGCCTAACCAGTCAATATAAGATTTTGCAAATCAGTAATATTTCTGATAATTTCAACCAAGTTTTAAACTGTTTAATTTTTGGATAAGAATGATCACACAACAAAATTTTAAGGACTGCATGAGCAAGCTAGCGTCTAGTGTTAGTGTGGCAGTAACAAAATCTCAAGATTATTATACCGGAGTGACAATTAACACATTCTGCTCTCTATCCTTGGATCCACTTCTCGTTTTATTTAACTTAAAAAAAGAGAGTTTTTGTTATGATGATTTCGTTAAATCCCAAACATTTGCGGTCAATATTTTAAGCGAATTTCAGGAAGATATTTCAAATATATTTACTAAATCTATCTCAAAAAAACAATGGGATCAAATATCACACTCAAATGAAAATTTGCCCTGTTTTAAAGAATCAGTTTCCTATATTGAATGTAAAACTAAAAATATTTACGATGGGGGGAGCCACTCCATCATCGTCGGAGAAGTGATTCAAATTAAAGAAATGAGCCACCATAACCCCTTAATTTATTATAATCGCAATTATCACAAACTGAGCAAATGAGATTATATAAAGTATCTTCTAGTGAGAATTTCCTGCAAGCTTTGTATGAAGGTATTAAAGGTAGATTCCCTAAAGAAGATATTCCTAAATTAACTATCCTTCTTCCAAATAAAAATTCTTGTTATAATTTCACCAGAGTTTTTTATGATAATCTCAAAGATGATAGTTCCTCCTTATTACCGAAAATACTCCCACTAGGCGAAATTTCTGAGACATCGCTGCTATCGGCAAACGGCAAGAGCATTTTTCGTTCCAAGCTACCAAAACCGATATCCTTCGAAGAACAGGTAATATTGATAACTAAATTAATTAAGACACAATTAGAGGCTAATAATTATTCACCAAGCGATGTTGTACAAACTGCTGAACAAATCACTAAGTTAATAATGAAGTTCAGAATTGATGACGTAAAGCTTTGTCAAATCAACAGAGCGATACAAATAGAATATTCTGAACATTTAAGCTTATATCGAGAAATTTTAGAATTTGTATCGGAGATTTGGCCAGAATATATGCGTAAGCATAAATTGATTGATAGTATCGAATATAGAAATTTATTCATTCGAGAAATCATTGAGCAAGATCTACTAAACAGTGGGAAAACCATAATTGCGGGCTCCACCGGTAGTATTAAATCTACTAGAAAATTGATAAAATATTTATTAGAAGGTGGTGGTTATTTTGTCACCAACTTACTAGGTGGGTATAACTCAAAAGATCATTGGCTAGAGATCGATGAAAGGCACCCAAACTACTGCATTAGAGATTTATTCCAGTACCTTGGCTATAGCGAACGTGATGTACCTAGCTGGAGTGAAACCCCAGAAAAAAAAGAACAAATTCTGTCATATTTTATTAAGAAAGAGCAAGTTTCTCTATGGAATCTCAACCACCCTGCCAATAAACAGATAGAACTTCTTGAAGTAAATAATATTTTTGAAGAAGCATTTTCTATTGCTTTTAAATGCCAAATGATTTTGCAAGATGATCAAGAAAAAAAGATTTTAATCATGTCTGGAAATGACAACTTAACCAATAATTTAGAAAAAATCCTAAGAATCATAAATTTGAGTCATCGCAATATCAAAGGAAAATGTCTTTCAGACACAGATGAATATATATTTATCGAAAATTTGGCAAAATTTGCAGAAGAAAAATTCTCAATCATCTCGTTATTATCACTTCTGAAAAATAAATTCTTCTCTCTAGGGCACACCAGATCAGAGCTAAATGAAATTATTGAAGAGCTCGAGAGAAAATATCTCAGAAAAATTTGTATCTATGAAAATTTCGAGTATTTAATTAATTGTATTACAGAAGAAAATATCAAACATCTTTTGGAAAAATTTTATAACGCAATCCTAACTCTGAAAAAGAAATTTATTTACTTAGAGGATTATTGCAAAGAACTCCTTATTTCCATTAAAACAATCACATTACAAAGCGAAAAGGTGAGTTTCTTTCTTAGCTCAAAGGCCGGACAAGAAATCATATCTTCAATTAATGAAATTCAGAATTTTTCAAAAGTAAAAACAAAATACCCTACCAAATATCTAAGATTAATTTTATTTAACAGCATCAAAAAAGGGAAGATTTTTGGTGATGATAATAATGAGGCTTCAATAACGATCAGTACCCCAATAGATTCCAGGTTGGACCATAGTGATTACGTAATTCTCGCTGACTTTAACAATAACTCTTGGCCATTGAGAGATCGCTCAGATCCTTGGCTAAACGAGCAAATATATGCTTCCCTGGGTCTATCACATGAGAAACTAAAGGATAGCTTAGCGTCCTACGATTTAGCAACTTTGTTATGCAAAAATAATGTGATGATTAGCCGCTCTAAAATTATAGACGGTTCGCCTACAAGAGCTTCAGTATGGTTGGAGCGAATTAAATTATTCGAATCTAAAACTAAGCAAAAAATACTCAAGAACAACCAGGACCTGCATGATCAAATACAGAATCTCTACAGGACAGATATCATAACCCCATATCAGCCAGAAGAAATTTATCCTCATGCAGATGTAAGGCCAAAAGAGCTTGCAGTAACGCAAATAGAAAAATTAATGAGAGACCCATATAGCATATATGCCCTAAAAATACTCAAGTTAAAAAAATTAGATGAAATTGATAGAGATCCAAACCAAGCAGATTTCGGTAATTTTATTCATTCAACATTGGATAAGTTTAATAAATCGAAGCAAGATCCTAACAAATTTTTAGAGGAGCTAATTTCCTTAGGGCAGCGTGAAATAAAGAAATTTGGTAAACGCCCACTTATTCATAAAATTTGGTGGCCATGTTTTATGGAAATAGCTCATTGGTACGAAAAATTTGAAAAACTGAGACATAAAAATGATATAAAAACTATATCAGAGAAAGAAGGTTATATTATTTTGCACACCCAAAATGGTCCATTTAAACTAAAAGCAAAAGCCGATCAGATAGAGATTAATGGTCACAGTCTAACTATCATCGATTTTAAAACAGGTATCGTACCTAGCAATATAGATATCTTATCGGGGTTCTCCCCACAAATGACATTAGAGGCCGTAATTGCATCTGCAGGTGGCTTTGGAATGAATTCATCCATTATTTCTGCAAAATATATCCAATTTTCAAGTGGAAAGAATTTTGGAAAAATTTCTGAGATTAAAAATCTAAAAGAAATTATTCAAATAGCCCAAGATGGGGTAACTGACCTTATTGAATTATATTCATCGGATAAGCAACCATATCTAATATGTCCAAAACCAAGTAAATACCCTAATTATAATGATTACCAACATCTTGAAAGAATCGATGAATTTATGTGATTAGGATCTGTTAGGCAAATTAAGGGTCTCATATGCTCTTCGCTCAGCTAATTTTTCAATATGTTCGTTTGCAGAGATACTATGATCATTCGCACTAAACTTTACTTCTCCTGCAGCCTTCATAGCGCGCTCAAAAAATAACTTCTCATACCCTAATGAGATAGCAAAGATTTCTTCCATGACAGCCATTTCATTTTCTGAAACGTTTGAAGCTAAATCATTAACAACATCGATTAACTTTTTAACTGTCCCACCTTTAGCTAATTCACCATATTCCTGATCAACCCAGAATTGATGGGGATTATTCGGAGCGAAGCAATGAGATTTAGCACTATATATCTCTTGATAAAGAAGGTAACATGGCATTAAACCAGCTAACATAAATTGAGGCTTCGTATCTCTTAAATATAACAAAAACTCATTATACTCCAAATAGCTGTGCTTCCCCAAAATATCTATCTCAATATCTAGTTTAGGTAAGAAAACATCCTTGATCCGGCTCGCGTTTCGCCTATCTTTTATAGCACGAGCTGCGTATATCCTTCTTATATCCTTATCAAGGACTATGTTCTCGCTAAGTTGTTCCCAACATTTGGCTGTTGTCCACATATGGTTATAGTCCTGAGCCATAACAACAGCTAATGTAGCTTTGGAAAGCGAACCCGAAAATAATAAATTATGATATTTATTATTTGCTATCTGCCATATTAGACGTTCATTGAATTTTAATGCGCTATTTAAAAAGCCTGGCATATATAAAAAAGTTAGTTAAAAAAGCTTATATATTCTTTCATATTAAAAATCACTAGAAATCTTTGTTGAATAATGAAGGGAGAAGTTTTATAAATTTCATAAATGATGAAGGAAATAATTTTGAAAAAAAATATATTAATATTTTTTATAATTTCTCTTTTTTTATCTGCACTCTATGCCGATGAAGATAAGCAAGCTATAAAAATAGCTTCAGGAAATGTAACTGGCGTATACTACCCTACTGCAGGGGCTTTGTGCAGGACAATAAATCATAATTCACCTTTATTATATTGTTCGGTTTTGGTTAGCAACGGGTCAGTTTCAACAATTGAATATCTTAGCGCCAACCCAAGGAATTTTGCCCTCAGCCAATCTGACATTGCAGAAAAGGCTTATAATGCATCCTCCCCTTTTGACAAAGATAAAAAATTCCTCTCTCTTAGAAAAGTTTTTACTTTAGCGGATGAAAGTATGACCATAATAGTGAGAGGGGGCTCTAACATAAAAAACTTTTCGGATTTAAAAAATAAAAAAATTAGCTTTGGTGAACGAGGTAATGGAACCGAAATTTTCATAAGTGACATCATAAAAAGCTATAACTGGGAAAAATCTGATCTAGAGGTTGTGTATATTAACCCAACAAATTTAAGTAAATCTCTATGCTCAGGAGAAATTGATGCAATTATTTATACAGTATCTCACCCTAACGGCTTAGTGCAAGAATCTTTAAATAATTGTGATGCTAAAATAATATCCCTGGGTGAGAAGAAAATTAAAGATTTGATCGGTAACAAGCCGTATTTCAAGAGAAAATCAATAGCAAAAGAAATTTATGCAACCAAATTACCAATCGATGTAATATCTGTTGAATCTGCTGTTTACACGACCTCAGAAATGCCTGATAAGCTAGTCTATGATTTTACAAAACAGATCTTTCAACGAATACACGAAATCCAAACATTACACCCGGTGTTAAAGAAACTTGAGAAACAAAATATGATTAAGATGGACACTATTATACCTCTACATCCTGGAGCAAAGAAATATTTTGCTGAACAAGGCTGGATAAAATAGTAATTTAACTCCTTATTAACTAAATATTTGTATATTTGCATCTTATCTATATGTTGCAAGGGCCATTTATATGATGCGGATAGCTTTCTATATATTTTCAATAACTAGTTTATTGATCACCTATTTTTTTTACCAATTCTTTCCTCAGGCAATATACGCACTATATGTATTGCTCCCCGTAATTTTACTAGGAATATACGATGTATTTTCGGTCAGGCATACTATTCTTCGTAATTACCCAGTATTAGGCCATTTTAGATATTTACTTGAATTTATAAGACCGGAAATTCAACAATATTTTATCGCGGATGACCAAAGCGAACTACCTTTTAGTCGAGAAATTAGGAATATAGTATATCAGAGAGCAAAAGGCGTTAATGACACTGTCCCATTTGGTACTAAAAAAGATGTAAACAGGATTGGCTTTGAATTTCTAGAGCAATCTATAAACCCATCAACCCTTCCTCTCGAAGAAACACGAATAATGATTGGTGGAGACAAATGCAAAAAACCATATGAAGCTTCCATTCTAAATGTTTCAGCAATGAGCTTTGGATCATTAAGTAGCAATGCCATAATTGCTCTTAACAAAGGTGCTAAAATGGGAAGTTTTTACCACAATACAGGTGAAGGAGGAATTAGCTCTTACCACAATCATGGCGGAGATTTGGTGTGGCAAATAGGAACGGGATATTTTGGTTGCAGAGCTAAGAATGGTACTTTCGACGACCAAGAGTTCGTAAAAAAAGCGAAACAAGAAAATGTCAAAATGATTGAGATCAAAATATCGCAAGGGGCCAAACCATCGCACGGGGGAATTCTTCCAAAAGAAAAAATCACCAAGGAAATAGCCGAGATACGCGGAATACCCATGGACCAGGATTGCGACTCACCCCCGCAACATAGCGAATTTAATACCCCTGTTGGACTGCTGAAATTTGTTGAAAAATTGCGCAAATTATCTGATGGCAAGCCTGTGGGTTTCAAATTATGTATAGGTAAAACCAGTGAATTTATGGCTATCTGTAAGGCGATGATCAAAACAAATATCCTGCCTGATTTTATAACAGTTGATGGTGCAGAAGGAGGAACGGGAGCAGCTCCTCTAGAATTTTCTAATAGGTTAGGAAAAACAATCAATGAAGCTCTGATTATAGTTCACAACTGCCTAGTAGGGATTGGTGTACGCAAAAAAATTAGAGTGATCGCTTCTGGTAAGGTTGCTACCGGTTTTGATTTAGTAGCAAAATTATGTATTGGTGCAGATATATGCAACTGTGCAAGAACAATGATGTTTGCTTTAGGGTGCATTCAGTCACTCAGTTGTAATACTAATAAATGCCCTACAGGAGTTGCCACACAAGATAAATTTAGAGCAAACGGGTTGAACATTACCGACAAATCGAGACGTGTATATAATTTTCATAAGAATACTATCTTTAGCTTCCGTGAGTTAGTAGGAGCATTAGGTATAAATAAAATTTCGCAACTTACACCTAGTCTTCTTCACAGGAGAGAAACTAATAGTGAAAGTAAAACCTATCTGGAATTATATCCTTTTGTTGAAGACGGGGCATTCCTGAAGAAAAATTACAAATTGCCTGAGCAATATCAAAAAGACTGGGAATTAGCTGAAGCAGAAAAATTCTAAATATTGATCACTCCTTGTAGTAAATAAATGACCATTCTTAAAATCATTTTTGAGATAGGATAGTTTTTGCATATTTGAATCATAAATACCACCTCCACAGGCCCGTAATATGGCATCTCCAGCCGCTACATCCCATTCACTTGTCGGGGTATATCTGGGGAAAATATCAAAATCACCAGAAGCAAGACCAAGAAACTTTCTTGCCCCGCCAGCTGAGTGTATTTCATATTGAAGTCCAGGCATTAAATATTTCTTGATATGTTCTGGATCTGCACGCTTACTGATAACAACTCGGATAAGATTGCTATTAAAAGGCAACATATTTAACGCTTCAACTCTATCTGAACTTTTTTTGTAAATGACATCTTGGTAACAATAATATGTCGTATAATCCTCCGGGACCGCAATAATTCCAAGAATCGGCACGCGATTTTTCAGTAAGGCAATATTAATAGTATAGCTCCTGCCTTTATTTATATACCCCTTAGTGCCATCGAGTGGATCAATCATCCAAATATACTCGCTACTCATTAGTTTTTGTATATCTAGAGATGAAACTCTCTCCTCAGAAATTATTGGTATCTCAGGAAATTTTTTCTGCAAATGGCCGCATATCAGATCATCTGACATTAAATCAACATCAGTATATTCAGAGCCGTCATCTTTATAAAATATGTTGTATTTCTTGTTTTTATGTTCCTGAATCAGCGCTATGGCTTTATCAACAATATTTAATAGATCTGCTAATTGTCCTTTCTCAATCATATTATAAAAATTGATTGACCTAGCTGGGAATTATTCTCTAAATTTCTGTGAGCCTCTTTTGCTTGGTCTAAACGATATTTCTTTATATTAGATGTATTGATATACCCCTTTTGGATTTGTGCGAAAATCTCGCTTGCACTCAAGACTAACTCGAGCTTCTGCTCTTTATATTGTAAGAAATTAGGACATGTGACAAAAGCGGACTTTGAATATAAAAACTCAAAATCAACATTTCCAGGAAAGCCTGTCTTGAAGCCAGCACCAACAATTAATCCAAATTTCCCTATTAATTTGTGCATCACCTGCATCTGTCTACTACCGATAAAGTCATAAATCACATCCACACCTTCACCCTTCGTATACTCCATCACCTTTTCGGAAAAATTTTCCTCATTATAATTAAGGAGCAAATCCAACTTCATACTTCCTAAGGCTTGAATCTTATGATTATCACCAACAGCAGCAATAACTTTCGCTCCTTCTCTTTTTGCCATTTCACATAATATCACCGCTGCACCGTTATGGGCATCTGTTACCAAAATAGTATTATTCTGCCTTACAAAAAATGTTCTTTTAATTAAGTAGTGCGCTGTCATCCCGCTTTTCAAACAAGCCGCTACGTCATCATCATCAACATAATCTGGAACATTTACCAAATAATCAGCATTAATAATTCTTGAATCTGCATATGCACCCGCTGGAGCCGTCACATAGGCAACTCTGTCCCCCGGATGAAAACTTTTTACTTCTGGCCCTACTTCTTCTACAACACCACAAGCATCACTTCCAATAACAAGAGGAAGTGGCAATTTATGCACACCTTGCCTCATTAATATATCATCATAATTTATTCCTATCGCAGTTTGCCGAACGAGAACTTCATTATTTTTTGGAGATGGCAGGCTGGTTTTCTCAATTTCTAGAACATCAACGTCACCAAAATTTTTTATTAAAATTACTTCTGTCATAATTTATATGTTATTAATTTCTTTATTTGCTATAATTTTCCTATTAAGAATATTCTAGAATAAAAACCCATTAATTAAAATATTTTATATAAATAAATGGATTACTATATTTTACTATCATACGGATTATTTGCTTTCGCTTTGCTTGCAATAACAATTGCATCTTACCGGAAATATTTTAAGTACCAAAATTTATGCAAATCAAAAAAAAATATTCTAGATTAATAACTCTAATTCTAGGAATTTCAATATTCACCACCGGAGTTATTATTTTACTGAATTACTCAAGTAAGAATATTATGTTTTATTTGGAAGTAAGCGACCTAAAAAATCAACCAAACCAATACCAGAATAAGCTGATACAAATAGGCGGTTTAGTGGCTCCAAAAAGTTTGTCATTCGACAAAAAAACTGAAAAATATAGTTTCATAATTTCAGATTGCCATAATCAGGTTCAGGTTATTTACCAAGGTGTACTCCCAAGTTTATTTAGAGATGGACAAGGGATAATAGCAAAGGGCAAATATGTCGATCAGGTGGTCTATGCCGACACTTTATTAACAAAACATGATGAGTATTATGCACCAAAAAAACAGGCTAAAATCTCATTTTGCGGTGAAATATTGAAATATTAATATGATTCTATCTTATATCGGCCATCTATTTTTATATTTTTGCTTCTTATCATGTGGAGTGGGGTTTTTCTTAAACCAAAGACTGACAAAATTGCAACTTCATAAAATATTATTGCTAGTTTTTTGCCTGACGAGTGCAAGTATTATACTAATTATATATGCATTTTATGTCTCCGATTATTCATTACTGATTGTCGCTAATAATTCCCACCACATGATGCCTTTACCCTATAAAATTACGGCATTATGGGGAAATCATGAGGGCTCACTCACGTTATTTACCTGGATGGTAATAGCAGTAAATTTGCTTCAAACCAAGGATGGTTCTAGGAACATTTATCGCACAACTTTGGGGATATCCGGCTGTTTGATATTATGTATTATTTTCAACTCCTCCCCTTTCATATCAAACCCAGACTATATCAAAACAGGAAAAGGTTTTAATCCTTTACTTCAAGATATTGCAATAGCATTCCATCCTCCGATATTATATCTCGGGAATGCCATCCAATTAGCTATCTTCATCCGGATAATATCGAATTCAGACTTAGAGAAAATATATATATTAAATTACATCTCGTGGTCTTTATTGACCTTAGGTATAGCTTTAGGTAGCTGGTGGGCATATCGTGAACTTGGGTGGGGTGGAATATGGTTCTGGGACCCAGTAGAAAATATATCCTTACTACCTTGGCTATCTTCTACAATAATTCTGCATTACAAAAAACTATATCTCAGCCGACAATATGTGATATATGCGTGCATCGCTTCACTTTCTTTCATTTTGGGTATGGCCTTGCTGCGTTCTGGAATAGTCACATCAGTCCATAGCTTCGCCTATGACCCCTCAAGAGGAATGCTTCTTCTGCTGTTATTCATTTTAATGCTAGTTTTGGTAATAGTTAAAGCGACAAAAAAACAAAGCACTCTTTCTTCTGATCAATCTATCCCTTCAGCTATAAAAACAAATACATTAATACTCACCACAATTTTTCTTATCCTACTTGTAGGGATCTTATATCCAATCATTCATGAATTTGCATCTAGAGAGAAAATAGAAATATCTAAAACTTTCTTTATTTCAACACTCACACCAATTGCTTTAGTTTTAATATTTGCGATAACTTGGTTCACTTACAAAATAAGTATGAAAAATAAAAAAAACATTATCTTTTCAGTTTGTATAGGTTTGATTTTAGGTATCACAATCATCGTTTCGACCGAAATAAAAAATATATTTTTTTCTCTAGTAATATGTGCGTCTATTATATTATTCATATACTCTGCCATCGAAGTAGCTTTCAAAAGAAATTTTATGATGAATCTAGGGCATATGCTCGTAGCTTTAATGCTTTTCTCACTCACGCTTCATCATTTACTTAGTAAAGAATATAGTTTCTATTTACAAAAAGATTCTCCTAAAAAAATTGAAAATATAACCATAAAACTTGTTGGTACGGAATATGCAAAGCAGGATAATTACTTGAGCAGAAAAGCAATTTTGCAAATAGAAGAAAATAATAGAATTGTTATACTTACCCCTGAAACTAGATTTTACCCAATTGAGAATCTCTTTACGAATGAAACAAGTAGAATTAACCATAACATTCTAAGCGAGATCTATGTTGTGTCTGGCGATTTAAGGGATAATTCATTAATGGTTGAATTCAAAATACAATATATGATTAAACTTATATGGTTAAGTGCAATAAGTATGGTACTAGTAGGTTTGTATGCATGCTTTAAGAAGCGCGGTAGGAGTGAAAATGAGTAAAATCAAATCATTTGCTAAACTCAATCTATATTTGCATGTCACCGGAAAAACAAGTGACGGAAACTACCATTATTTAGATAGTCTAGTAGCGTTTTGCGATAATATTTACGATGAAATCACTATAACTCCGAGTGAAAATTTCGAAATTTCGCTTAGTGGAGCATATTCCAACCAAGTAGAAAATAATATCCTTCTTCGGACTCTAAATATATTAGATCCATATGTTAAACATAAGAACTTCATGCTTCATCTGGAGAAAAACATTCCTATTGGCTCAGGCTTAGGCGGCGGCTCAAGCAATGCTGCTGCTCTAATCAAGCTTTTGCTGAGAGAAAATATACTCCATCTTGGTAATGCAAATATTCTACCAATTATAAAAGACATTGGTGCAGATGTTCCGATTTGCTATGAAGAAAAAGCGGCATATTTTTCGGGGATTGGCGAAAAAATAGACACTATTGATCATTTCCCAGAATTATGGTCAGTTGTTATGTTTCCAAACCTATTAACTTTAACTGCAAATATCTTCAAGAAAGGTTTTAGGGAATATAAGAATTTACAAGCTAGGAAAACTGACTTCTCTCAAAATGACCTTTTTGAGTTTCTAGCAAATACTAATAATGATTTATACACCAATTTTAAAGAAGAGCACCCAGAAGCAGAGACCTGGTTATTAGATATCCAATCTCAAGAAGGATGTCTATTCTCAAGAATGACCGGCAGCGGATCAGCAATATTTGGATTGTTTAAAACAAAAAATCACGCTATAAAAGCAGAGCAGGTACTTAAAAAGAAATATAAATTTTTTATAAAATATAGCAGGTTATTTTAATGTTCTCATTTTTTAGCTTGGGAAGAAAGAAAGAGGTCTATCCAACCCTAACCTCAAGGCTATTAGCAGCAATTATCGATTGTACGCTAGTAATGATTGTCTTGCTGCCGCTTCAAGAAATAGCTTTTAGCCTAATATTTGAAACACCTCCAAGTCAGGAATTGGCAGATATTATGCAATCCTCCAAAGAGAATGTTTATAGCTTTTCGCAATTTTTTATTAACCTAAAAGAATCTCAAGCAATGAAACAGTTTGTTGATCAAGGGAAATTTGGCATTCTTATTGGAGCCCAGATTTTTCAGCTTATCGCGCTAATCTCCATTGTATTAATCTTCTGGATTAAATACCAATCTACCCCAGGAAAAATGCTTATTTCCGCAAAAATCGTTGATCATGTTAGTGAGAAAAAGCCAACCTTGACGCAATATATTATTCGCATGTTGTCTTATTCGGTTTCAATTTTACCATTCTTTATGGGGTTCTTTATTGTTCCATTTAATAAACATCGAAGAGCTCTGCATGATTATATTGCTGGAACTCGAGTAGTAAGCACTAAAAAAGAATGAGAAATAAATTATACGGAATTTGGGGACTCGGAAAATCAGGCATAGCCACAGCTAACTATTTCATAAAACATAACATAAAATTTATTTTATTTGATGATAATCAAAGCATAAATTCTGAGATAATAAAAAAGCTTAATTTAGGCGAGTATTTTTGCTCTCCAGAAAATCCTAAATGGTCTAATTTAGATTATATTATAAAATCACCTGGAATACCTCTATACCAAAACCATCCGATAATTGATATTGCCCATAATAATAGCATACCTCTTATCTCAGATATTGAGCTTTTTTATTTGTTGAATCCTGAAGCAAAATATATCGGTATTACCGGAACGAATGGTAAATCAACTACTACTGCATTAATAGGACATATATTAAGAACTAATGGTTTGAACGCAGTAGTTGGTGGAAATATTGGCATTCCTGTAATGGATCTTGAGCAAGCAGATATATATGTTTTAGAGCTATCTTCATATCAACTAGCTAGCCTAGATAAAATGAGATTTAATATTGCTGCGATATTAAACATTTCAGCTGATCATTTAGATTGGCATGGTAGCTTAGAGAGATATGTTGAGGATAAATTTAGGATCACTAAAAATCAAAAGAACACCGATCTTTTTATTTATAATGCAAATGACGATTTGATCTCTGATTTCCTCAATAAAAAGGATATAATTTCTCAGAAATGTAGTTTCTTTGAAATCGAAAAGCCTGGCAGCTATTATGTAGGGAAAAAATTCATCTATTCTCCAGTTTCAAAAATCAAGATCAATATAGATACAAATAATTTGCAAGGCCAACATAATTGTGCAAATAGCTTAGTAGCTTTGATAATTGCTGAATATTTAGATATCAGTACACAAAATTTTGAAAAATCCATACAAACTTTCCCTGGTCTGAAACATAGGATGCAATATATTGGTGAATCTAAAAATTTGCGTTTTTTCAATGATAGCAAGGCAACCAATTTCGACTCATTAGAAAAAGCTCTGATGAGTTTTGATAATGAGATTTTGTTTTTGATATTAGGTGGAAAAGCGAAAGAAAATAGTGACTTCCAGATAATTAATAGAAACAAAAAAAATATCGGTAAAATTTTCCTTATAGGGGAGTCAATGCATGATTTTTCCAAAGAGATAGATAACTTCAATATCAGCTACACATATTGTGATACCCTAGACTTAGCCTTTGCCAGAGCTGTAAAAGAAGCAGAGAATGAACAAAAAAACATCACCATTCTTTTGTCACCTGGCTGTGCTTCATTTGATCAATGGAATAATTTTGAGGAAAGAGGCGAGGCATTTATTAAATTAGCCGCAGAATATATCAGTGCTCACAAATTATAAAGCGGGACAATTTGGAGAATTAATCGCAAAATTTTTTTTACGCCTAAAATTCTACAAAATTATTTCCTCCAGATATAAAATTAAAGGTGCAGAAATTGATATCATTGCCAAAAAGGGCAATATTGTAATTTTTGTAGAGGTGAAATACAGAAAAAAAATTGATCTTAGTTTCCATCCAATAACAACTCAGCAATTAACTCGCATTAGACGAGCAGCCGAGATCTTTCTTGCACACAACAAACTCTACCACAATTGTGAGATACGTTTCGATTATATCGAAATAGAGTTATTTAAAATCAGACATATAATAAATGCTTTCTAGTAATTGATAATTTGGCTATGATTGCTGGATGAGAAAAAAATTATTACACCATACTAAAAAAAATATTTTTGTTAAAGCCGCCATGCGAATGTCCAAAAACCATGGAATTGAATTGTCTGGTTGGCTGGCCTATCTGAATATTTTTTCGATTTTTCCCTTTTTATTTATTTTAGTTTCATCCATATCATTTTTTGTTGATAGCGCCTCAGGGGAACAATATATGAATGAGCTATTCAGCATCATGCCTGCATATTTGGTAAAAATTAGCAAACCTCATATTGAGGATATTCTGAATGGTCCCAAGGTAAGTCTTCTTAGCTTTGTATTTCTCGGTGCAATTTGGACAGCATCTTCATCGGTAGAATCCCTGAAGCAAATATTTAACAAGATATTTGATGTGAAAGATCCTCCAAATTTCTTTTTCAGCAGAATACGGTCAATAATTCAATTTTTATCTGCAATTTTTATAATAATAACTTTGTTACTATTTTTAGTTTTATTGCCATCTATTGATAATTTTATCAGGGAAAAAATACTGTTCCAAGTCGTGAATTATAATTATTCACTTTTAAGATTGTTTTTCTTATTTGTAATTTTAATTTTGGTCCTAACCGGTATTTATTGTTCGCTTACAAATAAAAAACTCAAATTCAAGAATGTCATCCCAGGATCTGCCGTTGCTTGCGTAATATGGTTCTTAAGTGCAAAAATCCTCAATCTATATATAAGACATTTTTTCAGCCAATTTAGCCTTACTTATGGAAGTTTAGCCACAATTATTATTGTGCTAATTTTTTTCTACATAGTCAATTTCGCCCTTCTATACGGAGCTGAGATTAATTACCAGATTGATAGAAAGCATCATAAAGATAAATAAATGCAGCAAATCTCTCTAAAAGCAAATTTTTCTAACTTAATAACATTATTTCGCTTGATTGTTAATTTTCATTAACTAATATATGAGACAATTAAAGGAGAAACTTGACTATGACATTATCAAAAAATTATTACATCAATCACAGAAGCATCAGCTGCAATCACAAGGATGAAACCCCATTATGCAAATCACTTCTGCGTATCAATCACCTCGCTAGTTATAATGACTCGAGAATGAGCAAATTAGAAGATGAATATAAATGCTCACCTTCATATCATGGTAGATATATGCATGAAGAAGGCAGATCAACTCCAAATTGTTCTTCTTACATCTATAGCCAATTCACTGAAAAGTTTCAAACTGCTGTACGGGATGTTAGCAAAGTATATAACAAGGCATACTATAAATCTTACTCAACATATGAATTGCGTGATCTGACAAGGAAGGCAAAAGAATCAATTAGCGAACTAAAAGATTTAACATACCAGAATAAGGAAATGATTAATCTAGCTTTTGAAACAGCTCTTTATGATACCAATTTATCTGGAACCGTAGGATTATTTTCTATGCTATTAGGACCTATAGGTTTTGCTACAAATGCAATAAATCTGGCATATAACAATGATTTTGATGGCAAAATCGATAGGGCTTTTGGAGATATTGTGGATCTTGAGAAAGAAATAACAACATTAGGAGTTTTAGTATAAAATTTAGTAAAAATCGCACTAAAAAACTATAATTGACTCCTGGCGACCCTGAAAAATCCTAATAGTAAAAACAAAAGGAATGAAGCTAAAACTATTGTAGGGCCGGTTGGTAAATCAAACTGATATGAGAATATAAACCCAATAGACAGACTTGCAACGCTTATAATAGCTGACTTTACGAGCATTTCTATTGGGTTTTTACTTATTATACGAGCTGAAACCGCTGGAATTACAAGGATAGCAGAAACTAGCAACGCTCCTAGTATTTTTACCGATAATGCAATTGCCACCGAAACAACTAAAATATATTCCAAATCTAGATGATTATTTTTAATTCCCTCAACTGCAGCTAACTCTTCTGAAATAGCAGAAAAAATTATTGAATATTTTCGGCACGAAATCCAAATAATAGTAAGAAATAATAATATTGCTGAGCAAATCAAATCCTCGTTATTTATCAGTAATATATCCCCAAATAAAAATGACATTACATCTATGTTAATGGTAGATAACACTGAGAGGGATATAATACCCAGACTCAACAACGTATAAGATAATATTAGAACTGTCAGGGAAGATACTTCAAATTTGCTAGTAAAATAAAATAATAACGAGAAGACCACACTGAAAATTACTAGGGAGTAGGTTAGGTTATAATCTGTCAGAATGGATAATAAGACTCCCATTATTGCAGCATGTGAAATGGAATCCCCTATATATGCTATTTTTCTCCATACGGAAACACATCCTAATATTGAAAGAGAAGAGCAAACAAACAAGCCCGTAACAAATGACATAACAACAAAATTATCAATGCTCATGGTTATGCTCATGCTTGTAATATGACAAATGTTGATGTCTTCTTCCGAAAATATCTTTATATTTACTATTTCTCTCTACTTCGCTTGGTTGCCCTGAACAGCATATATGTTTGTTTAAGCAAATAACCCTATTGGTAGAACTCATCACTGTATATAAATCATGCGAAACCATAATAATAGTTTTGTTCTTTTTTTGATTTAAATTAGTCAGTTGTTCAAAAAACTTTTCTTGGCCGTTAATGTCAAGCCCTTGTGTAGGCTCATCTAAAAATAAGATATCGGGGTCTTGTATGATAGCTCTGAAAAATAATATTTTTTGTAACTCGCCACCAGATAAGTCAGTAAGTTGTTTATCCAGTAAGTGCTCTATTCCATGCTCTTCCACCATGGGGTCAAGATTTCTAATAATCATCCCAAATGTAAGAAAAAATTTCACTGTAACGGGTAAAAGGTCGTTTTGCTTCAATTTCTGTGGCATATAAGATATTTTATGCCTCTTACTAACAAACATCTTACCAGAAAATGGTTTTAAGACGCCCAGCATGATTCTAAGAAGGGTAGTTTTCCCGCCGCCATTAGGCCCTATAATGTTAACGATCTCACCTTCATTTACCGTCAAAGACACATCTTCTAAAATAGAATCACCTGACTTTGAGCGAAAATATACCGAATCACAATTTATGAGTCTTACCATATAAGGTAATGTTACTCTCCGGCCATCTCTTCGAGTGATTGAGCTTCAAGTGAAGATTCTTGATCTTCATCCTCAAAATCACGTAACATGTATCCTCTTCCCCAAACTGTCTCAATGTAATTACGACCACCAGAAGCTTCATATAATTTCTTACGCAGCTTACAGACAAACACATCGATAATTTTTAGTTCAGGTTCGTCAATACCACCATAAAGATGATTCAAGAACATTTCTTTAGTTAGTACAGAACCTTTTCGCATAGCTAGTAACTCTAATATCGCGTATTCTTTACTGGTTAAATGAACGGTTCTACCATCTACTTCAACGGTTCTATTATCCAAATTTACGCATACTTTATCAAATCTAAGTACCGATTCAGAATGTCCTTTTGATCTGCGAACAATTGCCTGGATTCTAGCTATCAACTCTCCCCTGTTGAATGGCTTTGTTAAATAGTCATCAGCCCCAAAACCAAGACCTTTAATTTTCTGCTCTACTCCTGTTAAACCAGAAAGTATAAGCACAGGAATTTTTACTTTCGCTGACCTTAAACGAAGTAAAACTTCGTAACCATCTATATCAGGTAACATCAAGTCAAGAATAATGAGGTCATATTCATATAACCTTCCTATCTCAATCCCTTCTTGTCCCAGTTCAGCAGTATCACAAACGATGCCTTCTGATGCAAGAGCCAGCTCGATAGACCTAGCAGTTGGATTATCATCCTCAACTAATAAAACACGCATGTTTTTCTCCATTCAACCATTAATTAGTAAGTGTAAACATCTTAACATATATTAACACCCCAGGTGATCTTAATACAATAACGGTGAAAATTAAACCTAAAAATTAACTTTTTTCGTTTATTTTTGTCGTCATTAACATTTTGATAACAATTTCATTATAGAATACCCAAAAAATATGACCAGAAAATGCTAACGCATGAACTTGAAAAGACGCTACAAAGAGCTATTAATATAGCAAAAGAACATAAACAAACTAATGCTGATCTAGAACATCTGGCCTTAGCCTTGTTGAGTGATAAAGATGTTACAAAATTTTTATGTGAATCTAAAATTGATTCAGAAAAAATTGCACTCAACCTCAAAGAACAAGTTGGAATAGAAATTCAACTAGCTGAGGAGATTTATCACGAAGTCTCCCCCGGCATTTTATTTCAGAAAGTTGTGCACAAAGCAGCAGTACAAGCTAACTTGTCTGGTATTTCCAAACATATAAATGGACTTAATGTCCTGGCAGAAATTTTAGCAGAAGATAACCGCATTTCTGCTATTTTTCATTTATACGGAATAAATCGGCTGCTTGTAATAAATTACTTGGTTCATGGTGAGGCGTTAATATCAAAAGATGATAATAATCAAACCCCTCAAACATTACTTCAAGATAATGTAACAACTGATGGATCCGAAGAAGCGATAAAAAACCTTGGCAACAATATTTCATCGTTAAAAAAATATTGTATTAACCTGAACGAGTTAGTGCAGGAAGGGAAAATTGACCCGTTAATTGGTAGAGATGATGAAATAAACAGGATAATTGAAATTTTATCTAGGAAAACTAAAAACAACCCTCTACTTCTTGGCGAACCAGGCGTAGGAAAAACTGCCATTGTGGAGGGTTTAGCATATAAAATTGAGAATAATTTGCTTCCAGAAAATATTAAAAAAGTGACCATTTACTCTTTAGATTTAGGCGTAATATTAGCCGGGACAAGATATAGAGGTGACTTTGAAGAGAGAATGAAGAAAATTATCCAAGAATTGGAAAAAATTCCGGATGCTGTTTTATTTATCGACGAAATACATAATATAGTTGGAGCAGGATCCACAAATGGTGGTGCTCTTGATGCCAGCAATCTTCTTAAGCCAGCTCTAGCACGATCCAAAATAAAATGCATTGGTGCACTGAGTTATAGCGAGTATTCAAAACATTTCCTAAAAGACAAATCGCTAGTTAGGAGATTTCATACAGTAAACATAGATGAACCAAGCGCAGAAGGTACATTAGCGATATTAAAAGGCGCTAAAAAGACATTTGAGGATTTCCATAAAGTAAAATTTAAGGAAGAAGCATTGGTCGCGGCCGTTGAACTGTCGAAACGTTATATTCCAGACAGATGCCTGCCTGATAAAGCAGTTGATGTTATTGATGAGGCAGCGGCTTATATGTCGCTACGGAGAAATAATAAAACAAGAATCACTATATCAAAACATGATATTGAACAAGTTGTATCAAAAATGGTTAAAATACCTGTAAGCCGTATCACTAAATCTGAAGCCGAACAGCTAAAAACATTAGAGAGCCAGCTAAAAAACAAAATTTTTGGTCAAGATAAAGCCATTAAAGCTTTATGCACATCTGTAAAATTATCTAAAGCCGGATTGCGTGACCCTTCAAAACCTATTGGGTCCTATCTTTTTTCTGGCCCAACAGGTGTAGGAAAAACTGAGCTTGCCATCCAACTTGCTAAAAAACTTAATATGAATTTCATCAGATATGACATGTCTGAGTATATGGAGCAGCATTCTGTTTCAAAACTAATTGGAACACCCCCTGGATATGTTGGTTTTGAGGGAGGGGGGCAATTAACCGATGAAGTTCATAAATCGCCTTATTCTGTAATATTGTTAGATGAAATGGAGAAAGCACATCCTGATATTTACAATATCATGTTACAAATAATGGATTATGGATGCCTTACTGACCATCAAGGGAAAAAGGTTAGTTTCAAAAATTGTATTATTATCATTACTAGTAATGCCGGCGCGAGAGAACTTATAAAAGATACTGTAGGATTTGATAATATTACGAATTCACAATCCAGCGATTTTAGTAAAGCCATTGAAAAAACATTTTCACCCGAATTCAGAAATAGACTAGATGGTATTATTCAGTTTGATCAACTAAGCAAAGTTATCATCGAGAAAATTGCTATGAAATTTATTGATGAGCTGAGAGAGATGCTAAAGAAACATAATATATCCATTTCTTTCTCAAAAGAAGCTTTTAAATTCATATGCAAAAAAGGCTATGATCCGATGTCAGGAGCCAGGCTGATGAATAAAGTAATCCAAGATAATGTAAAATGTGAGCTGGCTGACTATATTTTATTCGGCCCATTATCATCTTGTGGAGAGAGTATTTTAGTAGATTGCAAAGACAACAAAGTTACTATCCAACGTCTTGATCCAGAACAGAAATCTAAAAATAACAAGAAATTAACAATGAGAGAGACAGCAAATTAAATTATGCTGTCTTGTCACTCGCTTTTTTTGCAGCTGGCTTTTTGGCCGCAGTCTTCTTAGCTGGAGCTTTTACCTCTTCAGCCTTAGCTTCTTTGGCTACAACTTTAGAAGAATTTTTCTCCTTTTCAGCTACTTCAACCACCGGTGTTTCGGTTGTATTTTTTGATGATGCCTTTTTTGTAGCTTTAGGAGCAGCTTTACTTTTTTCTACTAGCTCAATAACAGCCATAGGAGCAACATCACCTGTTCTAAAACCAGCCTTCATGATTCTGGTATAGCCACCATTTCTTGATGCATTCCTTGGTGCTATATCATTGATAAGCTTAGCAACTATTTCTTTGTCACGTAGCTCAGAAATTATATATCTACGGGTAGCAAGATCAGTCTTCCTAGCTTTAGTTATAAGTCTCTCAACTAAAGGCTTAATAACTTTAGCTTTAGGAAGTGTAGTTTTAATTTGCTCATGTCTAAACAATGATACAATCATGTTTCTGATCATTGCTTTTCTGTGAGAGCTTGTTCTGTTTAATTTCTTTAATTTTACTAAGTGACGCATGTTTTAATCCTTAATTAAATGGATCTTCAAATTTCTTTACTAACTCTTCAGTATTTTCAGGAGGCCAACCCTCTACTTTCATACCAAATCTTAAATTCATTGAAGAAAGAACATCTTTTATTTCGTTTAATGACTTTCTACCGAAATTAGGTGTCTTAAGCATCTCACTTTCCGTATGAGTTACTAAATCACCAATATAAACTATGTTATCATTTTTCAGGCAGTTTTGAGATCTAACAGAAAGCTCTAACTCATCAACTTTCTTCAATAAGTTCTTATCGAATGGTAATTGATCTTCCTCTTCCTCTACAATCTCAGCTTCTTCTTCAAACTTGATGAAGATTTGTAACTGGTCTTGCAAAATTCTTGCAGCTAAACCAATCGCCATTTCTGGTGTTACCGAACCATTAGTCTCAATATCTACTATTAATTTATCAAAATCAGTAAATTGTCCAACACGAGCATTTTCTACTTTGTAAGAAACTGTTTTTATTGGAGTAAAAATAGAGTCAATTGGTATAAGACCCAATGGGCACTCTTCTGGCTTGTTCATCGCAGCAGGAACATAACCTTTTCCTGTCTGGCATTCAAACTGAATATCTAGAGCTGCATCTTTTGCAAGTGTACAAATGACTTGCTCTGGGTTGATAATTTCTACATCATGCCCGGTTTCTATCATTCCAGCCGTAACCACACAAGGACCCACAGCTTTCAAAGAAACTAATTTACTATCCGCTGCATGCATCCTTACAACAACATTTTTGATGTTCAAAATCACATCTGTTAAATCTTCTCTAACACCTGGTATTGAAGAAAATTCATGTAACACACCTTCTACTTTTAATGAAGTGATTGCTGCACCTTGCAGAGAAGATAATAGGACTCTTCTAAGAGCGTTTCCTATAGTTGTACCAAAACCTCTTTCCAAAGGCTCTGCAATAACCGTCGCTTTGCTAGGATTATCTTCTTTGTCTTCAACCAATTTAATCGAAGGCTTAATTAACGAACTCCAGTTCTTTGACAATGAAACCACTATGTTACACCCTAATTTAAATTATACTCTTCTTCTTTTAGATGCCCTACAACCATTATGTGCAATAGGGGTAATATCTTTAATGCTTGTTATAACAAGACCTAGAGCCATAAGAGCTCTTACAGCAGACTCCCTTCCACTCCCTGGTCCTTTTAACTCAACTGAAATAGTTTTAAGACCGTGCTCTTGAGCTTTTTTACCGGCATCTTCTGCTGTTACTTGAGAAGCATACGGTGTTGATTTTTTTGAACCCTTGAAGCCCATTGCACCTGAAGATGACCAAGCAACAGTGTTGCCTTGCAAATCTGTAATTGTAATGATCGTGTTATTAAACGAAGCATTCACATGTGCTACACCAATAGGGATGTTTTTTTTAACTTTTCTTTTTGATTTTGCTTCAGCCATTTATCAACCTATTTCTTCTTATTCGCAATTGCAACAGCCTTGCCCTTACGAGTTCTAGCATTTGTATGGGTATTTTGACCACGTACAGGTAATCTCTTTCTGTGTCTAATACCGCGATAGCAACCAAGATCCATCAACGATTTGATATTCATTGTGACTTCTCTACGCAAATCACCTTCTACTTTGTGATCTTTCTCAATCACACCTCGAATCTTTGCAATTTCAGCTTCGGTTAATTCGCTTACCCTTTTGCTGTCAGGAATTCCAACTTCATCACATATTTTTTTTGCAGTAGTTCTACCAATGCCATATACATATGTCAGTGAGATCACCACTCTTTTCTTCTCAGGAATATTAACACCAGCTATTCTTGCCACTAGTCCTTACCATTATTTACGTTTAATCGAGACATGTATCATATGATAAAATTTTATCAAGTCAATACGTTTTTCAATATGTTACAAATTTCTTGATATACTTGCTCAGGCTCCTTATCAGCAGATACTATGTGCAACTTATTCTGCTCCTCATAGTATGGTATCAAAGGAGCTGTAAGCTCCGTATATTCAATAAATCTCTTTCTTATAACTTCTTCTCTGTCATCTTCTCTTGTGACAAATTCTGTACCACCACAATAATCACATACACCTTCAGCAGAAGGGTTTTTGAACAACTTATTATAAGTTGCTCCACAAGATTTACATTGATATCTATTTGTTAATCTTTCTATTAAAATTTCTGGTACAATTTTTAATTCAACTACAGCGTCCACTTTTAAATTTTGCTCTGCCAACTCAGCATCAAGCATATCAGCTTGTTTTAAAGTTCTTGGGAAACCATCTAAAATGAAACCTCGCGCTTTATCATGCTTTGCTATCGCTTCATTTAGCAGCGTAATAATCCATGAATCATCGACCAGTAAACCTTTGTCTACGGTTTCCTTAATTTTAATTCCTAAATCCGATTTAGCTGCAATTTCAGCTCTGCATAAATCCCCTGTAGAAATGGCAACCAAATCAAATTCTTTTGCTACATCTTTTGCTTGTGTACCTTTCCCTGAACCAGGAGCACCTAAAAAAACAACTATCATATGTCTATTTTCTCCTTAGACGCGCTTTCTTAATCAAGCTCTCATATTGGTGTGAAAATAATGATGATTGAATCTGTGTGAATGTGTCTAATACAACATTTACCACAATCAAAAAGCTTGTTCCGCCAAGGTAAAAAGGAATGCTATATTTGGCCGATAAAACTTCTGGAATCGCACATACTAAGGCAATATATGCTGAACCTATGGTAGTTAATCTAACCAAGATATTGTCTAGATGGCTCGCTGTATCCTGACCTGGTCTGTAACCATGGATAAATGCACCATTTTTTTTCAGATTCTCAGCAGTTTCCTTAGTATTGAAAATGATTGATGTATAAAAAAATGCGAAGAATATAATACATATAACATATAAAGAAATATAAAGAGGCTTACCATGCCCTAAATATATAGCTAAATCTGACCAGATTGAAGAGCTGCCATCGCCTTTGCTCATGAAATTAACTACTGTGGTAGGGAATAGTAATATTGAGCTCGCAAAAATCGGAGGAATAACACCAGATGTGTTTAATTTCAATGGCATATGAGTGTTCTCACCGCCAAATATCTTATTGCCCTTTTGTCTACGTGGATATGTAATAGGAATTCTCCTCTGCGCCCTCTCCATATAAACTATCGCATAAATCATACCCACTATGAATGCGAGAATAAACATTAAAACAGCAGGACTCATACCACCTGTCTTTACTAACTCAAATACAGTCACAAAAGCCTGCGGAAGGCCGGCTACTATCCCAGTAAAAATAATCAATGAAGTACCGTTTCCTATTCCTCTCTCAGATATTTGCTCACCAAGCCACATAAGAAACATAGTACCAACAGCAAGAGCCGTGACCGTAGATAACCTAAAAAACGGACCAGGCATATTAACCACAGGTCCAAGTGACGTAGCTGCTTTTTCTAAGCTAATAGCTACACCATATGCTTGAAACAGCACCAAAATCACGGTCAGATATTTAGTTAGCTGATTCATTTTTCTTCTGCCAACAGCACCCTCTTTTTTCATCTCTTCAAGAGGTTTGATCGTTACCGCAAGTAGTTGCATGATAATAGATGCTGTAATATATGGCATTATAGCCAGAGCAAACACGGACATCCTAGCTAAAGAACCACCTGATAGCATGTTGAACATCCCCAGTATTCCACCTGAGTTAGTATTTGCTAATTCATTTAGTGAGAGAATATTTATCCCGGGAACAGTGATATAAGAACCCAATCTGCATACAAAAAGCGCACCTAATGTAAAAAGGATTTTTCTTTTTAAGTCTCCTGCCTTTGAAAATACAGATGGGTCTATATTCATAGATATATTTCTTATGCTGCTACTTCACAACCAGCAGCAAGTAACTTTTCTTTTGCTGATTTTGAGTAAGCGTCTAATTTTACTTTTATTTTATGAGTTATTTCGCCATTACCAAGCAATTTAACAATCTCAGACTTTTTAGCTATGCCAAGCTTCACTAATAATTCTTTATCGACCAAATCTGTCTTTGCAATTTTTTTGTTATCAATTAATCTTTGCAAATCAAGTAGATTGATAGTTTTAATATTTTTTGTTGCAAGACTATTGAAGCCTCTTTTTGGTAGCCTCATATGAATTGGCATCTGACCACCTTCAAAGCCTTTAATAGCAACACCAGACCTAGCTTTTTGTCCTTTCTCACCAGATCCTGAGGTTTTTCCTTTACCGGAACCTATACCACGACCCACTCTCTTAGAACTATGTCTAGCGCCTTTATTATCTCTAATTTCATTTAGCTTCATATCTACAACCAAATTTATACTTCTTCAACTTTTACTAAGTGCTTAACTTTAAAAATCATACCTCTTAACGAGTCGGTATCTTTTAAAATTTTCGATCTATTAACTTTATTCAACCCTAGACCTATCAAGGTTTTTCTCTGAGATTCTTCTCTACCAATCGGGCTTGAAATTTGTGTTACTTTTACTTTCTTTTCTTTTTCTTTACTAGTCATTTTTTTCTCAATCACTAATTGATAATTTCAGAGATTTTTTTACCTCTTTTAGCAGCTATTTCTTTTGGTGTTTGAATATTTTCAAACGCCTTGAAGGTAGCTTTCATCATAATATGTACGTTTGATGAACCTAGAGATTTAGCAACTATGTCATGAATTCCTAATAACTCAAATACAGCACGCATAGGACCACCAGCAATTACTCCGGTACCTGGTTTTGCTGCTCTTAAAAACACCTTACCAGCACCACTATGACCAATAACATCATGATGTAATGTTCTAGCTTCTTTCAAAGGAACTTTAACAAGATTTTTTCTAGCGGCTTGAGAGGCTTTTTCACGAGCGTCAGCAACTTCTCTTGCTTTACCTAACCCGTAACCTACTTTACCTTTTCCATCGCCAGCAACAACAACAACTGAAAAACCAAATCTTCTACCACCTTTAACTACTTTTGCAGTTCTATTTACGGCAACAATAGATTCTTTTAATTCACTGCCAGTTTCTTGTCTGTTTTGTGCTACATCACTCATAAATTCAACCAAATTACAATTCTAAACCAACTTCTCTTGCACTATCTGCAACCGCTTTCACAACGCCGTGATATAAATTACCACCCTTATCGAAAACAACTTTTTTTATTCCTTTATCTAACGCTTTTTTACCAATGGCTGCACCAACCAACTTAGCAGCTGCCACATTAGATTTATTTGCTAGTTTCTCAAACTCTTTTTGCTGAGTAGAAACACTAACCAAAGTGATTCCATTTTTATCGTCAAATAGCTGAACATGTATGTGCGAATTTGACTTAAAAACACTCAAACGTGATAGATCAGACTCTTTTCTGATTCTCGCTCTTGTTCTTTGCTTTCTTCTGATAAATTTATCTTTATTACTCAACATCTGGAAACCTAAATATTATTTCTTCTTGCCTTCTTTACGAAGAATTTGCTGTCCTTCGTATCTAACACCTTTACCTTTATATGGTTCAGGTGGTCTTTGTTTTATAATCTCTGCAGCAACTGATCCCACTTTTTGCTTATCACAGCCACTAATGACCAATAATGTAGGTTTTTCTGCTACGACTTTAATTTCTTGAGGAATTTCATATTTTATTTCATGGCTATAGCCCAAAAATAATGTCAGATATTTTCCATCAACAGCGGCTTTGTAACCAACACCCTGTATTTCTAGTCTTTTTGTAAATCCAGCAGTTACTCCTTCTACCATGTTTTGCAACAAGCTACGAGACAAACCCCACATGGCGCGTGCTCTCTTACTATTATTAACAGGTATAACTTTCACTTTGCCATCTTCGTTAGCAAATTTAACTTCCGTTGGAAATTCTCTTTTTAAACTGCCCAACTTGCCTGAAACTTCTACAACATTTCCATCAATGTTGAACTTAGCTTCTGACGGTATTTCTACTGGCTTTTTTCCTACTCTTGACATTTTTTCCTCTAGAATATCTCACAAATCACTTCACCACCCACACATTTCTTACGTGCTTCGTGGTCTGTTATCACACCAGCTGGTGTAGATATAATGGCTATTCCCATATTGTTATATACAGGCTTTAAATCAGAAACACTCGCATAATAACGGCGTCCCGGTTTAGAAATCTTTTTAATCTCACTAATTGCAGGCTTTCCTTCTTTAGTGTATTTGAGCTTTATATTGATTTCTTTAATTTTATCACGCACTTCAGCAACTTGATAAGACGCTATATAACCTTCATCTACCATTACTTTGAGCACTGATTCTCTAAATTTTGAATAAGGAGATTTAACATCAAAAAGGCAAGCCCTTTGACCGTTTCTTATTCTAGTTAACATATCTGCTATAGAATCTACCATATTTCTTACCAACTTGATTTTTTAACACCTGGCAACATACCATAGGAAGCCAGCTCTCTTAGTAAAATTCTAGAAAGACCAAATCTTCTGTAATATCCTCTTGGTCTGCCTGTAATTGAACATCTATTTCTAATTCTAATTCTTGCCGAATTTCTCGGTAACTCTGCTAGTTTTAGCTGAGCAGCAAATCTTTCTTCCATAGAAGCTTTTTTATCCATTGTAATAGCTTTTAAAGCTTGTCTTTTAGAAGAATATTTCTCTACTTTTTTCTGTCTATTCAAATTTGTCTGAATCGCACTTTTTTTTGCCATAACTAAAACTACCTAATTTACAAACGGAATATTAAAACCAGATAAAAGTGCTTTTGCTTCTTCATCTGTTTTTGCTGATGTTACAATTGTAATATTCAAACCGCGCACTTTATTGATTTTATCATAATCAATCTCAGGAAAAACTATATGCTCCTTAATTCCTAGATTTAAATTACCGTTACCATCAAAACTTTTTACAGAAAAACCTCTAAAATCTCTAGCACGTGGTAAAGCAACCATCACTAATCTCTCTAGGAAGTCGTACATTCTATCTTTTCTTAGAGTTACTCTGCATCCAATATTCATATCTTCCCTTAATTTGAAGCCAGCTATTGATTTTTTAGCTTTAGTAATCACAGCTTTCTGTCCAGCAATTAAACTTAATTCCTCAACTGCTGATTCTAGATTCTTCTTATCAAGTATTGCATCACCACAACCCATATTCAACGAAACTTTCACTAATTTCGGAATTTGCATAGGATTACTATAGTTAAACTTTTCCTTTATAGAGGGAATAATTTCTTTTGAATATAACTCTTTAAATCTTAACATGATCAATTAACCTATAATTTCGCCGGTCTTTTTTGCAAATCTCTTCTTTTCACCATTATCAAGAGTTTTATAACCAACCCTAGAAGCTTTTTCAGCCTTTTTATCATAAAAAGATACATTTGATATATGGATAGGCATGCTTTTTACGACAATGCCACCTTCTGATGCTCTACTAGGTTTTTGATGTTTCTTAACCTCGTTCACACCCGAAACAAGAACCTTAGATTCTTGGGGAAAAGATTTGATAATTTCTCCAGTTTTGCCCTTGTCTTTACCTGCAATAACTAAAACTGTATCGCCTTTTTTTAATTTCATTTTATTCATGTTATAACACCTCTGGGGCTAAAGAAATTATTTTCATAAACTGTTTAGCTCTCAACTCACGAGGAACTGGACCAAAGATCCTTGTTCCAATCATTTCATGTTGCTTGTTCAAAAGCACTGCTGCATTGCCGTCAAATTTGATTGTACTTCCATCTTCTCTAAGATTTTCTTTGGAAGTTCTCACGATAACTGCGAAATGCACATCACCCTTTTTAACTTTACCGTTTGGCGAAGCCTCTTTAATAGACACAACAATGATGTCACCAATTGAAGCACTTTTTGCGCCGCCCAAAACCTTAATGCACTGGACTTGTCTAGCACCAGAATTATCTGCAACCGCCATTCTACTTTGCATCTGTATCATTTGTAACGCCTACTTTTAATCGTTATAAATTACTTCCCAAGTTTTTGTCTTGGAAAATGGTTTGGATTCTATAATCTGAACAAGATCACCAACTGTATATTTCTCTTTTTCATCGTGAGCATGATATTTCTTCGAACTTCTTACGATTTTTTTATACATTTTATGTGTAAATGTTCTCTCAACTAATACAACAACAGTTTTTGTCATTGCATCACTTACAACTTTACCTTTTAATATTCTTTTAGGCATTGCTCACTCCAGTTTTATTTGCCCTTTCACCAGCAATCGTTAAAAGCTTTGCGATAGTTTTTCTAACTTGCTTCATTCTTGCTGTATTAGCCATCTGACCACTAACCATTTGAAATCTTAAGTTAAAAAGCTCTTTCTTTGATTCTAAAAGCCTTTTTTCAATGTCAGCATCTTTCATTTGACGAATTTCTACTACTTTCATATCAGATCTTCTCAACTCTTTTTACAAATTTTGTTTTAATTGGCAATTTTGCAGATGCTTTTTCAAGAGCTTCTTTTGCTAAATCCTCAGAAACACCCTCAACTTCAAAAAGCATTCTACCAGGTTTAACTCTACAAGCCCAAAACTCTACAGAACCTTTACCTTTACCCATCCTTACCTCAGCTGGTTTAGAGCTCACAGGCACATCAGGGAAAATACGTATCCACATTCTACCAACACGCTTCATATTCCTTACAGCAGCACGTCTAGCAGCTTCTATTTGTCTTGCTGTAATTCTTTCAGGCTCTAGAGCTTTTATACCAAAACTCCCATAAAGCAAAGTAGTACCGCCTTTGGCATTGCCATGAATACGACCTTTATGAGCCTTTCTAAATTTAGTCTTCTTTGGACTTAACATTTCTTACTCTCTAGTTATAACTTACTAATTCACCTTTATAGATGTGAACCGTAACACCAATCACACCATAAGTAGTATTCGCCCTTGCAACACCGTAATCTATATCCGATCTAAGTGTATGAAGAGGGATTCTTCCTTCTTTATACCATTCAGTACGAGCAATCTCAGCACCGCCTAATCTTCCAGCGCAGCTAATTTTTATACCTTCAGCACCAAATTTCATTGCTGACTGCATAGCTCTTTTCATAGCTCTACGGAAAGATACTCTTTTCTCTAACTGCATTGCAACACTTTCAGCAACCAATTGTGAATCTAGCTCAGGCTTCTTCACTTCAACAATATTTATGTAAACATCATCTTTCTTAGTGATCTTCACTATTGCTTTTTTAACTTTTTCAATGTCTGAGCCTTTTTTACCGATTATTACACCCGGCCTTGCTGCATGTATTGTTACATTAACTTTATTTACTGATCTTTCGATAATTATTTTAGCAATACCTGCAAAAGATAATGTCTCTTTAACAAATAAGCGAATATCGTAATCTTCTTTCAAAAAGTGCTTATAGCTGCTTTTTGTAGCAAACCATCTAGAATTCCAGTTTTTGTTAAATCCTATTCTAAGACCAATAGGGTTTACTTTTTGACCCATAAATACTCCTACCTTTCTTCTACTTCTACGGTTAACCTGCTATAAGGCTTCAAAATTTTAGCTCCCCTACCTCTAGCTCTCGCTTTAAATCTTCTCATTGTAAAAGCCTTACCAACTAAAACTTTAGAAACATAAAGACGATCTATGTCCATATCAAAATTATTTTCAGCGTTTGCAACAGCAGAATTCAAACAAGCCTTCAAATAAGAAGCAACCTTCTTTTTAGTGAAAGTGAGCTGTATTAAGGCTTGATCAGCCTTCATACCTCTAATCAAATCAGAAACTTGATTAAGCTTTTGCACACTTGTTTTTATTGTAGAAATTTTTGCGTTTGCAGTTTTTTTATCTTCAGCGATCATTTCAGTCATTGGAATTATCCTTTCTTAACTTTTTTATCGCCACTATGGCCTTTGAATATTCTAGTTGGAGAGAAATCACCCAACTTAAAACCAACCATTTCTTCCTTAATAGGACCAACTGGTATAAAGACTTTTCCGTTATAAACTTCAAAATTCAACCCAACAAAATTAGGCAGAATTGTAGACCTTCTTGAACGAGTCTTAATTGGTTTTGAACTACCCTTACTTGCTGCATCCTTCACAAGGTCAAGCAAGTAACCATCTACAAATGGCGGTTTCCAAGCTGCTCTAGCCATTATTTTCTTCTCCTTACAATATTATTATCAGTACGAGGATTATTTCTTGTTTTCTTTCCTTTGGTAGATTTACCCCAAGGAGTAACTGGATGACGACCACCCGAAGTACGGCCTTCACCACCACCATGAGGGTGATCAACTGGATTCATCGCTACACCCCTAACAATCGGTCTAATACCTTTCCACCTACTTCTACCGGCCTTTCCGACTTTGATATTTTGGTGATCAGCATTTGAAACTGAGCCGATTGTTGCACAGCAATCATCTTGAACTAAACGAACTTCGCCAGATCTTAATTTTAGCAATACTTTTCCAGCATCTTTACCAGAAACTTGAACAGATGAACCAGCAGAACGAGCAATCTGCCCACCCTTACCTGGCTTCATCTCAACATTATGGACTATTGTACCAACTGGAATCTTTTTTAGCGGCAGGCAATTACCTACCTGTATATCCGAGTCAGGACCAGAGTAAACTTTATCACCTACTTTTAGTCCATTCGGAGCTAAAATATAAGATAATTCTCCAGTCTCATACTTCAGAAGAGCAATAAAACCAGTCCTATTAGGATCATACTCTATACGCTCAACTATTGCAGGTACGTCAGTTCTATTTCTTTTAAAATCAATAATTCTGTAGGATTTTTTATGACCACCACCTTTTCTCCAAGATGTGATTCTACCGAAATTATTTCTACCACCTGTTTTGTTTAAACCAACAGTCAGTGTTTTTTCAGGCTTTCCTTTCCACAAAGAAGAACGGTCTACTTGTACTAAACCTCTTTTACTTGGGGTATCTGGTTTAAAATATTTAAGAGACATTATTTAACTCCCCCTGTAAGATCTATTTCCTGGCCTTTTTCTAGGGTAACAACTACAAATTTTCTATCATTGCGTTGCCCTTTAATTCCCTTAAAGGTTTTATTCTTACCTTTTCTATTGTGGCTATTTACAGATTTGACTTTTACAGAAAAAATCTTCTCTACAGCTTGCTTCACAGCAACTTTGTCTGAAGATTTCTGAACTTCCATCATATATTGATTATTAGCGCCCAGAAGAGTTGACTTCTCACTAATAACAGGCTTTCTAATAATGTCGTATAAAGCTGCTTCTTTCATTTTTAAAATCTTTCCTCAATTTTTTTCAAAGATTCCTGATCAATTACTAAGAAATCTTTCTGCAAAATATCATATACGTTCATAGCTTCAACTGGAAGTAAATCAAACTTAGCTATATTCCTAGAGGCAAGTAAGAAATTTTTATTTTCCTCAACATTATCAACCCCTAAAAAGAGTGCGCTATTATATCCAAGTTTAGACAATTTACCAGCTAAATCTTTTGTTTTGTTAGTTTTCAGTTTGTAACTATCTACAATAACTATCTTCTTGTCTTTTAGCTTTTGCGATAAAGCCATCTTAAGAGCTAGCGCTCTCACTTTTTTCTGAACTGAATAGCCATGATCTCTAACCACCGGACCAAAAACAACCGCACCACCTCTATGTATGTTTGTTCTCAAACTACCGTGACGCGCATTACCCGTACCTTTTTGTTTGTATGGCTTTTTCGTTGTTCCTGATATCTCACTTATAACTTTAGTTTTATGATTACCAGAACGTCTTTTATCTAGCTGCCACTGAATAACCCTACTAAGAACCGAAGGCTTAACTTCGCACGCAAAGATATCTTTTTTCAGAGCTACTTCGCCAACTGACTTATTATCAAAATCGATTACTTTAAGCTTCACTTTCTTCTACCTTATCTTGGGTTTCTACTTTTTTGCTCTCCTTTAAGTAAGGATATGGAACACTTGATGGCGCAGCTCTTTTTACAGCATCTTTTACCGTAAGAAGGCTTCCTGGCTTACCCGGAACTGAACCTTTTATAGCTATCAGACCTTTTTCTTCATCAATATGAATTATTTGAAGATTTTGTTTAGTAACACGCTTGGCACCCATATGGCCGGCCATTTTCTTTCCTTTGAAAACTTTACCAGGATCTTGACATTGCCCTGTAGAACCATGAGCTCTGTGAGAAATAGACACACCGTGAGAAGCTCTCAAACCGGAGAAATTATGCCTTTTCATCGCACCAGCAAAACCTTTACCGGTTGATTGACCAGAAACATCTACAAACTGACCAACAACAAAATGATTTGCCTTTAATTCGGTACCAGAAGGAATTTCAACATCAGAAGCTATTTCAAACTCAATAATTTTCTTTTTTGGAGAAATTTGATGTTTAGCAAAATAACCTTTTTCAGATTTTTTAACACGAGTAATCTTTTTATCAAACGCTCCAACGCAAACCTTTGATTTAGCTCCGCTTTTTTTGATATCAATAACATTACATGACTCCACGTGCAACAAACTGATAGGAGTCAAAACTCCAGCTTCATTCTGCAGGGAAGACATTCCTAATTTCTTTACAACTAAACCAGGCCTCATTGTCCTTCTCCAACTAATTTAATTTCCACATCCACACCAGAAGCCAAATCAACTTTCATTAAAGAATTGACTGTCTGAGGTGTAGAATGACTAATAATGATAAGCCTTTTATGCTTACGTATCTCGAATTGCTCTCTTGATTTTTTGTTAACGTGAGGCGAACGATTGACAGTATATCTTTCGATATTTGTAGGAAACGGAATAGGCCCACTTAACTCTGCACCAGTCCTTTTAACGGTGCTAACTATCTCTTTGGCCGCTTGATCAAGTAAAGCGTGATCAAAAGCCATAAGCCTAATACTAATTTTTTGTCCGTTCATAATTAAAACTCACTATTTAATAATTTTAGCAACGACGCCAGCACCAACAGTTCTACCACCTTCACGGATAGCAAATCTTAGGCCCTCATCCATAGCAATTGGTGATATTAGCTCAATCTTGATCTTAACATTATCACCTGGCATAACCATTTCTTTACCTTCCGGTAAGTGAACCTGACCTGTTACGTCGGTTGTTCTAAAATAAAATTGCGGACGATAATTCGCAAAGAATGGTGTATGTCTTCCACCTTCCTCTTTCGTCAATATATATACTTCCGCTTCAAATTCTGTATGTGGTGTTATCGTACCTGGCTTAGCTAAAACCTGACCTCTCTCGACATCTTCACGCTTTGTTCCTCTCAACAACACACCAACATTATCACCAGCACGTCCTTCGTCTAGCAACTTACGGAACATCTCTACTCCCGTACATGTTGTCTTTTGGGTATTCTTAATACCTACGATCTCGATCTCTTCACCTACTTTTACAACACCCTTCTCAATTCTTCCAGTTACTACTGTACCACGACCTGAAATTGAGAACACATCCTCAATTGGCATCAAGAATGGCTTATCGATATCTCTTTCTGGTTGTGGAATATAATCATCTACAGCTTTCATCA
>JAUIIY010000019.1 GCA_030431375.1 Alphaproteobacteria bacterium | reverse complement strand
AATGGTTACATAATTAACTTTTTGTTAAGAAAAAAACAAGATAATAGAGTTAAAGGCAATGAAGAATGCTAAATTAGCGTTTATGTCCTTTTATTATCACCAGATAGGAGTTTTTATGGAAAAAATAGTAATTGATTTTTTACAAACCCACACAGAAGTCACATTATTCCTTGCCTTAGCAATAGGTTATTTAATTGGTAAGATTAAAAATTTTAATTTTAATCTCGGAGCAACGGCTAGCGTTTTAATTGTAGCTTTGATATTAGGGCAGGTGGGCGTTACGATTTCTCCTCCCTTACAGGCGGTGAGCTTTTCGCTGTTTATATTTTGTATTGGCTATAAAGTGGGCCCGGAATTCTTTTCTGGATTCAAGCAAGGTGGGATAAAATATATATGGTTAAGCATATTTATTGCCCTTACAGCTTTATTTACAGCGGTTGGAATCTCTGAGATTATGGGATTTGACCCTGGAACAGCTGCAGGCCTTCTTGGAGGAGCTATGACGCAATCATCAATTATAGGAACTGCTGACAGCGCTATTTATAGTTTGCCGATAGATTCTGCCTTGCAAGATAAATATGTCGGAAACATTGCGATTGCCTATGCAATTACATATTTATTCGGTACTGCGGGAATGGTGGTTTTCTATAAATTAGCACCAAAAATGATGCGAGTTAATTTGAAAGAAGAAGCTAAGAAGTTGATGGAATCTATGTCTGGGGCAGGTTCAGCTTCTGAAGATAGTGGAATCTTATCTTGGAATAAAAGAGTCAATCTCATCATAGTAAAAGTAACTAATGCAAAAGTAATTGGTAAATCTATAAAATCTCTTGAAAAAGAGTTTGAAAATAAAATTGTTGTGCATGCCATAAAAAGGTCTCAAAAAATACAGATGTTGGATCCTAATGAAAAACTCCAAAAGGGTGATCTAATCTCGATAATGTGCAAATATCGAGCAATTGAAAAAATTCTTGCTCATGTTGGTGAGGAGGTAAACGATGATAGCATGGCAGATGTTAAAGGTGATGTTATCAAGGTTTGTGTTCTGAATAAAAAAATGATTGGCAAAAAATTGAAGGAGATAAATAAATATTTCCCAAATTTGCTTTGTTTTATCAGAAAACTTACCCGCCAGAATCACGAAATTCCACTCACCGAAAATACCATTATACATAAATGTGATGTTATAGAAATTTCAGGGCCGGTAGATGAGGTGAAAGAATTATCTGGCTTCATTGGCTATGTTGAGAAATCAATGGCAGTTACAGACTTAGTCGTACTTGGTTTTGGCTGTGTAGCGGGTATTTTGATTGGCTTATTATCAGTAAATATTTTTTCCATACCAATTAGCTTAGGTACAGGAGGGGGAGTGTTAGTTGCGGGATTATTCTGTGGCTGGTTACGTTCGGTACATGGAACTTTTGGCCAAATACCCTCTGGAGCTCAGTGGTTAATGACGGATCTTGGGTTGAATATGTTTATTGCATGTGTTGGTTTGACAGCAGGTCCAGAAGCGCTAAAAGCCATACAGCAATCGGGTTTGCAGGTTTTGCTCGCAGGAATGATTGTTTCACTCACTCCAGCAATTTTGGGGCTATTATTTGGTAGATATATATTAAAACTAAATCCGGTTTTATTATTTGGTGCTATGGTTGGTGCTGGAACTATAACAGCTGCGCTAAATTCAATAAAAGAAGAAGCGGGCAGTTCGATGCCAGCTTTAGGTTACACAGTGCCATACGCATTTGGTAATGTGTTACTTACTGTTGTAGGGGCGCTGATAGTTCATTTGATCTAAACCTCGTTCTGCTATATTCTTAGAGAGAATAATATGAGGTAGTTTTTTATGCAGCAGCGAGTTAGCATTATTACTTTAGGAGTTAATGATCTAGAAAGGGCTAGGAATTTCTACAAAAATTTAGGTTGGTCTGAGGCAAAGGCAAGTAATGAAAATATTTGCTTTTTTCAGCTAAATTCAATGGTATTAAGCTTGTATCCAAGAGATTTATTGGCAAAGGATATATCGATACAGAACGAAACACAGGCTAATTTTGGCGGCATTACACTTGCCTATAATGTTGCTTCTGAGCAAGAAGTGCAAGATGTAATAGATTTGGCTAAGAAGTCGGGAGCCAAAATTATTAAACGACCAGAAAAAGCATTTTGGGGCGGTTTTAGTGGTTATTTTCAGGATGCAGAAGGCCATTATTGGGAGGTAGCACATAATCCATATGCCCAACTAGATGAAGATGGCAACTTCAGAATTAGCTGATTTGAGATTGTTTGTATTGTTTGCAAATTTTGAAGCACGCGGCTTCGCAAGGCTAGATTGATTTATCTCACCAGCATGTTCTTTTTCGTAGTTCAGATCGCAAATTTAATCAATCTGAATATCTGTGCTTGTTATAATTACTAACATTATTCAGATTATGCCGATTCTTCGATTGTTATGTGAGTCATTCCAGTGATCCAACCAGAATTTAAAGTAAACTCATCAATAATTTTTAAATTATTATCTGGATCTAATGTGGCTAACTGATCTGTTTCTTCTCTATAAACAAGGCAGGTAGATTCATAGTTTTTAAATATCTCACCGATCTCATTATATAAGCACAAATTTGGTTCATTTATATTCAATAAGTGCAGGGGTGTAGAAAAAACTCTTTGCCCTAGAGGCATATGAGAATAAAAATTTTCATTTTGGTATGAATCTTTTGCTACAAAATAATCATCTGAAGTAATAATTTCTATTTTTTCTCCTCTCATCCCTGTGATTATTTTGGAATCATAGGTAGATCTATTATCATAAAGTTTCGTCATTATGATATATCTTTTTGTGCTACGTGATGTATGTAATTATAAAACACTTGGGTATCAGATAGTGTATTAAGGTTGTAAAAGTTTTTGAAGTTGAAAAGTGAATTGATATATAAATTTTTGCCTGTGATTGGTAATTTTACTAGCATGTAGTTGTCTTATTTCCTATTACTTTTGGATATTATATATATGAAAATTTTATACGCTATGTCTATGGACAAAATAATTTCCAAAATAAAATTTTTTAAAGCTATTAACATATATCATTTTATGTAGTATAACAGGATTATTAAAGCAGATATCTGTGGTGGGTAAACGCTAATAAAATCGAGGAGACAGCTATGAGGGGGAGTAAGTACCGATACCCGTACGCCTATAGGAAGCGTAATCATTCCATCTATAAGAACAAAATCGAACAAAGAAAGAGAAGTATAACTCCTTTTGACATATGTATAAAAAGAGATTTATTAAATGATTCTGAAGTGCGTGCGGTAAATTTTTTTGTAAGCTTATACAAAATGCGTTACGGAGAGTTATTCGTTAAGTCTTATAACTTGCTGGAAGAAAAAAAAGGTTATCGTGGTATTCAATCATATGAATGGCAAGAGATGAGAACTTCTATATATTTCGAGATTCTCCGCGAGTTGAAATATTATGGATTATTTAATAATTTGGTTAATATATGTGTTTTTGATCAATTTCCTGATTTTGTCACAAATATTACTGAAAGGCCTGAATATTCTAAATCATATCAAAAATTAAAACATGCACTTGAAATAATTTCTAGCTATATGAAAAAAAATTATTCGCATATAAGACAATTCTTGATATAATTAACATCGTAATAAATTCTTATATTAATGAGTAAAGACGAACCAAGTCCCAGTAGGCTGGGAAGCTTAATAAGGAGAGCCTTTGGACTTTCCGCATCTGAAGAAACCACAACTCACAAACTAGGTAAAAGCCCCGTTTCAGCAAGCGCTACTCTCTTGAGGGATCCGCTGGTCAAGGAAGCTATAGAAAATGCTAGAGCGCATGAGGATGTTCAGGATGTAGAAGCTTAGCCTGAAAGGGACATATAGTGTGTATTACTTTTTTAGGTTTGGCTTAATAAGTTTGTTTGTTATTGATATGTCTACTAAATCAGATTTTAAGTACACTCCGAGTTTGTTTTTTAGTTTCTCTATGTAACCTTCCACGGTTTTATAAGAAAGATTTAATTTTAAGGCAATCTCTTTTGAGTTTTTATGAATCAGTTCTAGTATTTCATGTTCTCTCTTGGAAAGATCGAATACCTCACCCTTTACCAATATTAAAGGGCTTTGCCATATAATATTTTTAAATTCCGAAATTTTTGCTGGCATTTTTATGTTGGGTTGAAAACTTATGTCAAAAGGCTGGCTATATGATGCGAGCCTATTTTTATCGGCGCAATCAATTAAATCTGAAGCACTATATTTGAAATAATTCATAAAATCTTTTAAGCATTGGACATAATTCTTATCCAACAAACATGATGTATCAGTATGCTTAGCATTCGACAATATAAAGTAGAAATTCTCAATGGAATCACTATTTCTTGTATAAAAATCGATTCCATGAACAAAACCATTTTGTTGACTTAGATACAAAATTTTATCTTGGCTAAAGTTTTTTGGTAAGCACCAAACCAAATTTCTCGATTCATGTAAAGGAACTTTTTGAAACCTAGCCTCGTAAATCCCTAGGCTTGTAACTTCTTCGAAATATGCCTTCTGAAATTCTGTTAATCCGTTTGTGAGATGCAAATATCTCCCATTTGGAAAAATTCTGAAATATCCAAACCCACCAATGTTTAATTTTTGCAGAGGTTCGCACAAAACTTTTACCCTTTCGTTAGCAGATAACGAATACATAAATGCTTTACGGTTGTCCCCGTGCAAATGCCTTTTTACCCTACTCATAAAAAACACCTCGTTTTTACATATACCAAAATTAATTCATAAAATCAAAAGGTTTAAGTTAATCTGTTCATTATTAGAAAAAAGACAAAAAAATATTTCTAGGTTATTAACATATATGGGGTGGGTATGTTATATCTAAAAAACAATCTGTTGTAGAAAAAGATTTTTGCAACAAAAACGAGAGGAGACATGAAGCGCATACGTAATTATCTAAAAGAAATATTTTTTTCTCAAAAATCACAATCAGCAAGCCATGTTAAATTATATGGTATGTCGGAAGCAAGTTGGGGAGAAAGAAATTATTCTGGTTTCTCAGAAGAAGGTTACAAGAAAAATGTTGTTGCTAATCGCTGCATTTCTCTGATTGCAAAGTCAGCCGCAAGCGTAGATTGGTTGTTATATGAAACTTATGAACAAAACAAGATCCTAAAAACTCATCCTTTGCTTAAATTATTAAATAAGCCAAATCCTCGATTTGGAGGAGCTGAGTTTTTTGAATCAATGTTTAGTCACAAGCTTATTTCAGGGAATGCTTATATTTTAGTTCTGAGAAATGGTGATGAATCGCCTGCAGAATTATATTTACTAAGACCAGATAGGGTCGAGATAGTACCTGGATCTGGAAGTCTTCCGAAAGGTTATATATATGAGTCAGGTGATAAAAAGAGATATTACCCTGTCGATAAATTATCAGGGCGTTGTGATATCCTGCATTTGCGTAATTTTAATCCGCTTGATGATTGGTACGGATTGTCGCAAATTGAAGCTGCCTCTTATAGTATTGATTTGCATAATGAGTCATCGAAGTGGAATCAATCATTTTTGCAGAATGGGGCACGTCCTAGCGGAGCTTTAATTATAGAAAATAGGGCTAGTGGTAATATTTTATCACCACATGAGCTAGAATCAGTTCGTGAGCAATTAGATGCTGGTTTTACTGGACAGAAGAATGTAGGCAGGCCATTATTATTAAGTGGCGGTTTAAAGTGGCAAGAAATGAGCTTATCTCCAAAAGATATGGATTTTATTGAAGCAAAAAATAGTGCAGCGCGTGACATTGCGTTGGCATTTGGGGTGCCGCCTCAGCTTTTAGGTATAAAGGGAGACAATACCTATAATAATATGCAAGAGGCGCGCCTCGCTTTCTGGGAAGAAACTATAATTCCGTTGATTGATAAAACGATAGATGCATTCAATAACTGGATTGTAAGAGATTTTGCCGGAACTATTGAGCTCAGTTATAACAAAAACAAGATTAGTGCGCTTTCAATGAAGCAAGACCAATTATGGGATAGGCTCAATAAAGCGAGTTTTCTTACTGATGAAGAAAAAAGAACCATTTTGGGCTTATAAGGTAGATAAAATTATTTTGAGATTTTTTTCTTGCTAAACATTTACTATCCCAAGATGATTATATTTATCTCTAAAAAGATGTTCATAGCATTTGATTTATATTGGTTTCTTTTGGGATTAGTTTTAATTAATAGGGGTAAAAAAAGTGGTGGATTGTAAGGGAAAAGCAAAATCTATAGGATTGAAGTTAGTTGTGCCGGGAGGTCTTGTGTTGCTAGCTGTGTTTTATGAAAAAGTGACTGGCTATCTTTATGGAGAAGAAAATATTGTTGAAGCTTCGAAAGAGCATGAAGCTTATATAGATAAAATATCAGCTAAGTGTATAGAATTTTTTACAGAAAGTAGTGCAGAAATTGTAAAAGTTTTTACTAGTGAAGAGGTGGATAAGAAAGTAGATGAGGTCTTTAAGGGCGTTGCTAGTTCCCTGGATGACATGAGTGATGGAGCATCTGATAGAATATTTAGTATATTGAGATCTTCATTTGATGAAGAAGATAAAGAAGCGCTTGCTGGAGCGACCACAGAAGAAGAAGTTAATAAAAGAGTAGAGCTAATTTTGAATAAGGTTGCTTCTCGTCTAGAGAATATAGATAAATTTGATTTAGGTGATGATGGAACAAGTTTGACAATAATTTTAGCTGACGAACATCATTCCGCAGATGATGGCGAGAAAGTAACTGGGGATGCACAGGTTGTGCACGATGAGGTATAACTCTTCTTGTTTTTTGATATGATTTTGTTAGATTTAGAGCAATAATTTGGAGTATAAATGCCTGAAGAATTTTATGAAGTTAACCGCCTTGCTCGTGATTTAATGCGAGAATATTTTGATAGAAAAAATATCAAGTATCATACTAGATTTTTAGATCGAGATGATGAGTTTCAAGAAGCATTATATGCTAAAATTGTTGAAGAAGTTGAGGAGTTGTTAGAAGCAGAAGATGAGGAGAATTTTCTTGAAGAAATGGCTGATGTCATTGAAGTTTTCAGAGCAATGCTAAAAATTAAAGGGTTTTCTTGGGAAGATTTAGAAGAAGTACGTAAAGCCAAGCTTGATGATAGAGGTGGATTTGAAACACGTCTTTTTATAGAAAAACTATCTGAAGTTAATGATTAATTTTTCTTTTCCTTAATATGAGGCATTAATTTTTCTTTCTTATTCTTCTTTTTGGCTTTGTCAGCACGTTTTTGGCTTTTTTCTTTATTAGGTCTTTGGTATTTATGCCTGTCGGACACTACTTTGCTAAGTTTAACTTTGATAACAGTTCCATCAGCTAGCATATATCTGCCTGAGGGCATAGGTTTGAGTTTTTTATTACATACATAGAATACTTTATCATTTTCGAATTTAAGCTGTGTGCCATCAGGTAAAAAATTTATTTTATGATGTACGTAACCATCATCCTGCTTTTCTTCGGCAATTGAAATTACCGAGGAAGACAAAACTAAGAGTGCGAGTAAAATCTGAAGGATTCTCATTTAATCAAAATATAATATAGGAATGTAATGATAACACATGAAAATAATAAGATCTACGGTTATGCGAGTGTATTCGATGTGATAGATCAACATAAAGATCTAATAAAATACGGAGCCTTTTCAGAAAGTGTTTCAAGAATCCCTCAAGGGAAAAAAATACCGTTATTATGGCAGCATAAATTTGATCAACCAATAGGCGTTGTGGAATATGCAGAAGAGGACGAATATGGTCTTTATATTAAAGCAAAAATTGTTAGTTCTACCTCTATGGGAAAAGATATTTGTGCGCTTATAAGCTCTGGGGTGATTAATGGCTTAAGCATTGGCTACCAGCCCAAGAAATATTCTTATCCATACGGTAAAGATTATCGTCAAATTGAGGAAATAGATCTTTTAGAAATTAGCTTAGTAACTTTCCCTGCTAATGAAGCGGCATTAGTTACTAACTTCAAAAATCTGGTAATACAGGATTATAGTAAAGTCAGAGGGGTAATTGACTATGCTATTTCGGTATTAAATTCAGATATATAGGTTTTTCTAAACTTATATTAGGTTTTTTATTTTTCTAAAAAGCCTGTCCAATAACACTAATTAATAGGTAAATATGCAGTTAAATGAAATTGCTAATAAAGTACAAAATATTGCAAATGCATGGGAGAATTTCAAATCTATCAATGATAGGAGATTACAAGAGATTGAAAGAAAAGGTGCTGCTGATCCGCTGACAAGTGAACAATTAGCCAGGATTAATCATACAATAAATGAGCAGAAAGATAAAATTTCTAGACTCGAAACAGCCATGTCTCGTCCTGAAACAGGTTTTGATATTATGCCAACGAATGATGAGCATAAGTCTGCTTTTATAAAATATCTGCGAAAAGGTACAGAATCGGAGCTCGCTAAATATGAGGCCAAAAGCCTATCAGCATCTAGTGCTGAGGATGGTGGATATTTAGTTGCTCCAACTATATCAAAGCAAATTGTGGCTTCGCTTGAAGCTAACTCTGTGATGAGGAAATTAGCATCAGTAGAGACTATCTCTTCGGATTCATTAGATATTTTATCTGATCAAGGTGATTTTGAGGCTGGTTGGGTCACTGAAGAGGAGGAGCGCAAAAATACAGATCATGCAAAAATTAAGCGCAGTAAAATCTTTGTACATGAGATTTTTGCTCAACCAAAAGCCACACAAAAGCTAATAGATGATGCTAGTGTGGATGTTGGTAAATGGATTGTCGATAAAATTTCTAGTGCTTTTACTAAAGTAGAAAGCAACAGCTTTATATATGGTGATGGCCAAAATAAGCCTTTTGGTATATTGCAGGATAAGAAGCAGCTAAATGGTGGCACAATAGAGCGAATAAATTCTCAGAAAGAGGGAGAAGTTACAGCCGAAAGTTTAATTGAGCTATATTACTCACTTGATTCCGAATATGCTGCAAAAGCCAAGTTTTTGATGCATCGTCACGTCATACAACAAATCAGGCAGTTGAAATGTCCGATTAGTGGGCAATATTTATGGTCTCCAGGGCTTTCTGCTGGCGCTTCTGATTGTATTTTGGGTGCTGAGATCGTTGAATCCCCTGACATGCCGATTCCAGCAAAGGAAGCTGAAGTGGTAATATTTGCTGATTTCAGTTCTGCCTACAAAATTGTTGATCGTCAAGATATAAGAATCTTACGTGATCCGTTTACTGAAAAGCCATTTGTTAAATTTTATGCCACGAAAAGAGTTGGTGGTAGAATTATTAATGATAAAGCTGCAAAAATTCTCAAAATTTAACTTTATCTAAGAATCTGTCTTGGTTTGAGAAGTGTGATTGTGCTGCAAAAGTCACAATTATCTGTGGAATAAAAAGTGAATAGCTGATCGGACTCTCATAACTATTGATATGCAAGATGAAAACAAGTTAAAATTACCCAGTAAACTTAATTATGAGTATTTTATATGGCTGAATCGAAAAAGAAAGCAGCAGCAAAAAAGTCGGCTGCCAAAAAAACAGTTGCTAAACAAGCAACAAAAACTGAAGCAGTAAAAAAAGTAACAGCAAAAAAACCAGCTGCGAAGAAAAAAGCAGTTGCTAAAAAAGTAGTTGCACAAAAAGTTGTTAAACCAGTTGCAAAGCCAACTCCTAAAGTTCATCATGCTAGTAATGATAACAAAAAATGTGAAAAAGGTTTGATTTGTAAATTTGTTGAATTTATTAAAGATCTTTTTTCATAAAAATATTCTCTCATAATTAAGAGACATCAGGGGATAAAGAAAGTATAAGCCTGGCCTTAGGGGCCGGGCTTTTTTTATTTTAGATTGCATATTTCTTTATTTGTGGTAATCAAAATGGTAATTTGAATTTATAAGTGAGAGGAAAAATATGACCGATGAATCCAAAAAAATGATTGAGGAAGCAACACCTACAGCTGATCTTAATGTGGAGGAGCAGAGGAGCTTAGTGCAAGGTGAAAATTTGGTAGGTGAAGAGCAAGCTCATCAAAGCGATATTCATGATATAGAAGTTGGTAGTTCAAGCGAACATTGTTCAGACGATACTATTAATCTTCATCATTTCGATAAAGAATTTTCACCTAGGTCTATCGAAGATGCTATTTCAGATGGAGAGGCAGCTAGAAAAAAACATATAAGTTTTATTCAATCTGAAGCCAGGAAAATATTAGATTTAGATGAAGAGCAAGTATTAAAATTTACGGAATGGTTTCAGGTAAAACTAGTAAAAGATCATGATTTCAGTGTAGATGATGCTGTTATGGTAAAGATTTTTCAATACACCGCAATAAGAGAGCTAAATTTAGAAAAAGAGCAAGCATTAGAATTCACAGAATGGTTCCAGGTAACATTAGTAAAGAATCATGGTTTAAGTATAGATGATGCGCTTGAGATAACAAAGGGTTATCAATATAGTGTAATTGCAGAGCTAAATTTAGATAAAGAGCAAGCATTAAAATTTACAGAATGGTTCCAGGTAAATCTAGTAAAAGATCGTGGTTGGAGTGCGGAGGATGCACTTGAGGTAACAGAGTATCCTCAATATAGTGCAATAAGAGAGCTAAATTTAGATAAAGAGCAAGCATTGAAAATTAAAAAATGGTTCCAAATAAATCTGATTAAGGATTATGGTTGGAGCTTAGAGAATGCTGTCGAAATAAAAAATGTTATTCACTACAGAGCAATGACAGAGCTAAATTTAGATAAAGAGCA
>JAUIIY010000007.1 GCA_030431375.1 Alphaproteobacteria bacterium | reverse complement strand
AAGTTATTTTCATTATAACGTTATTATTGATCTTGGAGTAGATCTAGAGCAGGCTCAGAAATTCACCGAGCATTTTCAAGTTACCCTGGTTAAGGATTATGGTTGGAGCGTAGAGAATGCGACCGAGGTGAAAAGTGATTTTCATTATAACGTTATTATTGATCTTGGAGTAGATCTAGAGCAGGCTCAGAAATTCACTGAGCATTTTCAAGTTACCCTGGTTAAGGATTATGGTTGGAGCGTAGAGAGTGCGACCGAGGTGAAAAGTGATTTTCATTATAACGTTATTACAGAGCTTGGAGTAGATCTAGAGCAGGCTCAGAAATTCACTGAGCGTTTTCAAGTTGCCCTGGTAAAGGATTATGGTTGGAGAGTGGAGGATGCGCTTGAGGTAAAGGAATATGAAAGTTACGCCGAGATGTCAGAGTTGTATAAGAATTTCTGGGGTCGTGTGGCATGGATGAAAAGTTTTGTTTTATCGCCATCAGAGGAGGCTGTTAAAAGTTCAGAAATATCTGAAGACAAAGTTGGTGGTGTGGATGAAGAACGGGCTGCTTGTGTAGGTGAGCATTGTTGGGAAGATGTTGAGGCTTAATTAAACACTAAGTTGAAATTTTAAAAGCCTGGCCTTAGGGGCCGGGCTTTTTTTATTTTGGTTTGCATATTTCTTTATTTATGGTAATAAAGTAATTTAAATTTATAAGTGAGAGGAAAAATATGACCGATGAATCCAAAAAAATGATTGAGGAAGCAACACTTACAATTGATTCTAATATAGAGGAAGATAATGTTTATACGGACAAACATTATTCAGATAATATTTATAATATTCTTAATTACCATAGAAAATTTTTTCTTAATTCCAATGAAGATGTTATTTCAGATAGAGGGATGGATAGAAAAGCGCACACAAGTTTCGTTCAATTTAGAGTCAAGAAAGAATTAAATTTAGACGAAGAGCAAGCCTTGAAATTTACTAAGTATTTTCAAGTGAAGCTCGTTAAGGATGATGGTTGGAGTGTGGAGGATGCACTTGAGGTAACAGAGTATCCTCAATATAGTGCAATAAGAGAGCTAAATTTAGATAAAGAGCAAGCCTTGAGATTTACTGAGTGGTTCCAAATAAATCTGATTAAGGATTATGGTTGGAGCTTAGAGAATGCTGTCGAAATAAAAAATGTTATTCACTACAGAGCAATGACAGAGCTAAATTTAGATAAAGAGCAAGCATTGAAAATTAAAGAATGGTTCCAAATAAATCTGATTAAGGATTATGGTTGGAGCTTAGAGAATGCTGTCGAAATAAAAAATGTTATTCACTACAGAGCAATGACAGAGCTAAATTTAGATAAAGAGCAAGCTCAGAAATTCACCAGGTCATTTCAAGTTGATCTGGCTAAGGATTATGGTTGGAGCGTAGAGAGTGCGACCGAGGTAATAAGCTATTTTGCTTATGAGGTTATTACAGAGCTTGGAGTAGATCTAGCGCAAGCTCAGAAATTCACCAAAAAATATCAAGTTAAGCTGGTTAAGGATAAGGGGTGGGATATCGGAGATGCTTTAGAGATAACAAACGAAACTCAATATAGTGCAATTACAGAATTAAACTTGCCTAAAGAGAAGGCTTTACAATTCACCGAGTTGTTTCAAGTTAAGCTGGTTAAAAATCATAAGTGGGATATAGATAATGCTGTTATGGTAAAAGAACCTGTTCATTATTTTGCTATTGAAGTTCTTGGAGTGGGCTTGGAGCAAGCTCAGAAATTCACTGAGCATTTTCAAGTTGCCCTGGTAAAGGATTATGGTTGGAGCGTAGAGAGTGCGACCGAGGTAATAAGCTATTTTGCTTATGAGGTTATTACAGAGCTTGGAGTAGGTCTAGCGCAAGCTCAGAAATTCACCGGGCATTTTCAAGTTGCCCTGGTAAAGGATTATGGTTGGAGAGTGGAGGATGCGCTTGAGGTAAAGGAATATGAAAGTTATGCCGAGATGTCAGAGTTGTATAAGAATTTCTGGGGTCGTGTGGAATGGGTGAAAAATTTTGTTTTATCGCCATCAGAGAAGGCTGTTAAGAATTCTGAAATATCAGGGGATTTAGTCGATGATGTGAGTGGAGAACAGGGAACTTGTATGGGTGAATATTGTTCAGATAATGGTTGATACACAAAATTAAGTTGAAATTTTAAAAGCCTGGCCTTAGCGGCCGGGCTTTTTTTTTATTTTGGTTTGATTAAGCAGGGGTGTCTGTATCTTCTAAATCGCCTATTATATGCATTTCTGTGTCATGGGAAGTTGTATCATTCTCAAAGGGAGTATTTTGGTCTTTTTCATTTTCTTCATCACTCCTCTTGTTGAACACCTCAATCAATTTTTCCCAGGCCCAAGGATCGTCTTGTTTAGTCTGTTCATATAACCATGATATTGAGGCTTGATGCCCTTCTTTTGCAAGTACCGCTATACCGATCTCTGCGCCAATGCTATTACTAACACTCAAACTTTTTTGGTAATATTTGAAGGCTAGATCTGGGTCTTTCTTTACTCCTGTACCACAACGATACATATCGCCTAATTCTTCATTAGCCCAGTTATAACCTTGTTCGACTTGATTTTGTAACTCTTTATTTATTGTCTCATAATGAACCAAGGAAGTCATATAAACACCTGTTTACTAAAATTAATGAGTGCATGCTAACACAAAAATCATATGTCATCAACTGGTTTGTTAACAAGAGTTAATAAATCGGAGTTGCGTAATAAGTAAAAGAAGATGCTAATCAAAAATTAGCATCTTTGTTATTTTTAATTAATTTGGTTTATAGAGCGTCTGCTTCTACTGCGGCTTCACCAGCACAATATTGTTCAACAGAAATTACTCGAGTTCCATACAAATCTGCAAGTTCTTGAATATTAAAATAATTTTGAGCTGCTTCAACTGTACAACCTGCATCTAGGGCTGCAGAATAGACGCTTCGCTGTGATGCGTTCAGAGCTTGAAATAATTCAGTTAGGTCCATTACATCTTGAGCAGAATCTACATTTGCAGATGATGCTGACTTACAAGTAAATCCAGTTTCATGCACCGCACCAATAGAGTTTGGTGATAGTAATTCAGTTTGATATATGTGCTTGAATTTTTCAGCTTCTTCGATTGTACACCCAGCTGTAATTGCAGCTTCTTTTATTTCTTGAGCTGTAAAAACTGTTTCTTCAATTTCAAATTGTTCTGTCATTAGTAGTTACTCCTATTAGTTAATTGACGTTAACACCACCTACAACTTTTTTTTTGTGTTGTCAACTAAATTTATATGAAAGCAATTTGATAGTAAGAAAAATTTCAAGAAAACAGATTTATTAATCATATATATTGATGTGGTCAATGATTGACTTTCACTTAGAATCATGGCATTTTACTAGGCCTTGACGGTTTAAAATATGTTGAAAATTTATCAAACGCCACAATCGCAGGCAATTTTTCTTACGACCTAGCTAGGGTTAGTGTTAAAACACACCCAGACATTCAACCAAAACAAAAATATTTGATAAATTTTATAAAGATAATTGAAAATGATTAAAGCACATAATATTTCTATGCATTATGGAGAGAAGCTACTCTTCATGGATGTTGATTTAGATTTTAAAAAAGGTAATAAATATGGTTTAGTTGGCCCAAACGGGGCTGGTAAATCAACTTTTATTAGAATATTACTTGATAAAGAAGATCCTAGTTTTGGAGAAATCATTAAAACTGGTAGAGTTGATATAACGGCATTAGAGCAGGACCATTATAAATATGAGGATGCTCGTATCGTTGATGTTGTTATTATGGGTAAAGCTCGCCTGTGGGAAGCTATCTCTCAGAAAGAAAAGATTTTGGCTAAAGGTGAAAATATTACTGAGGACGATTGTTATCATTTAGGTGAATATGAATCTGTGATCTCTGAGAATGATGGTTATACAGCAGAGCCGGATGCGCAAAGCTTATTGACCGGGCTGGGAATTGACCCTGATTATCATTTTATGCCATTAAAAAGCCTATCTGGGGGCTTAAAATTAAGGGTTTTGATGGCTAAGTGCTTATTTGCAAATCCTGAGATTATGCTTTTGGATGAGCCAAGTAACCATCTGGACATTATTTCGATTAAGTGGTTAGAGGATTATCTAATCAACAAATATAAAGGGACTTTGATTTTAGTCAGTCATGATCATGATTTAATAAATAATATTTGTAATCGTATATTGGATATAGATTACGGAGAAATTCGGGAATATAATTGCCATTTTGATAAATTTAAAGAGCAAAAAAAGCTAGTTGAAGAGCAAAAGCTAGCTGAATACGAGAATAAATCAAAACAGATCGAAAAGGCTAAGAAATTTATTGAAAGATTTAGAGCTAGTGCAACTCGTTCTAGGCAAGCATTATCGCGTGAGAAGCAAGTAGAGAAAATCAAGCTTCCTGAAATCATCTCTTCCTCCAGAAGGGCGCCTGCCATAAATTTTCCATTTGATAAAAAAACTGGTAAAGTGGCTTTGACAGTAAAATTACTGAGCAAATCATACCCAGAAAAAAACATATTTAATAAAATAAGCTTTAGGATCTTAAGAGGTGACAGAGTTGCTATATTAGGGAAGAATGGGGCTGGTAAAACTACTCTTCTTAGGACAATTTTAGGTGAAGAAAATCCTGATTCAGGAATTATAGAATTTGGAGAAGGGGCCAAGATTGGCTATTTCTCGCAGGATCACCATGATCAGCTGCAAGGAGATATGACGGCTATCGAATGGCTTGAAAGTCAGTTTGATAATATTCCATACAGCGAAATAAGAAATGCTATGGGTTTGATGCTTTTTACACAAGATGAAGCGTTAAAAAATCTTTCGGTCCTTAGTGGTGGAGAGTCAGCAAGGCTTTTATTAACAAAGTTGATTCTTCAGAAGCCAAATATTATAATTTTAGATGAACCAACAAACCATTTAGACTTTGAGACGATTAATGCCTTGAAGAAGGCGCTAAAAAAATATCAAGGGACAGTTATTTTTGTTAGTCATGATAGAAATTTTGTTAAGTCGATATCCACTCGATTGATCTATCTAGATAATAAAAAAATAGATGATATAACAATAGGTTTGGAAGAGTTTTTGGCAGAAAAAACTAACTAAGGAGTCCAATGCAAAAGAAAGCCCCGAATAATATTACTGGCTTTTTTATATATTTTCTAAGGCCTCACTATTTCTTAGCTGTGATGCTTTTAGTAGTAGGGGTCCTTTATGGTGTTTTATCCACTTCTAGTAATTATGCAATAAAGTTTATTGTTGATGCAATCTCAGAAATTGAGGTGAGGGATCAAGCTTTTGAATATATGCTGATGCCTATATTACTTTTCCTTGTTTGTAAAATAGCTGAAGTTTCTAACTACCGGCTGGCTGAAATAGTGAGGCTAAAACTCTATCCTAAATTACGAAAAGATATCCATAATTACTGTATGAATCGTCTGAATAACCAGTCATATAAATTTTATCAGGATAATTTTTCTGGAAAAATAGCAAGTTATGTGTGGGAATTAACAAGCCGTTATATCAATCTCGTTGATAAGGCAGACGAATATTTTCACACTTTAACAAAGCTTCTTCTTACAGCTTTTTTTCTCTATCTGGCCAAGCCCATATTTGCTTTAATAATAGTAGTATGGGCGCTTATAGTGATCTTTCTTAGCTTTCTATATACAAAAAAGCTAATCTATTTATCAGAAGAATTTGCAGAAAGTAAGGCTAGATTATCAGGATTGCTGATGGATAATCTCTCGAATATTATCAATGTTTTTTCTTATTCTAACAAAAAGAAAGAACTCAAAATTTATAATCAACAAATTGATAACACTATTGCTAAAGACAAGGCATTACGTTGGAAAATTATCCTTATGCATAGCCTGCAAGATATAGCTTTCGTTATAATGACTGCTCTAATTTTTTTGTTGCTTATTTATTATTATCGAAATTCTATTATTAGCTCTGGGGACTTTATTATGGTTCTGACATTGGTTATGTCTATTTCTCCTAATATATGGTGGTTGGCAAATAATTTTACTAGTTTGCTGGAGGATATTGGTAACAGCTCTCAAGCAATTAAAAATATCAATCGTCCTATAGAAATAAAAGATCAAAAAAACGCCAAAAATATTAGAATTTCTAAAGGTGAAATTGAATTTAAGGATGTTACATTCCGCTTTAATGAAAATAAATCTATATTCGAAAATAAGAATATTATTATCAAAGCTGGTGAGAAAATTGGCTTAGTAGGACATACGGGCAGTGGAAAGAGCACTTTCATTAATTTAATATTGCGCTTTTATGATCCAGATTCAGGAAAGGTAATAATTGATAAGCAAAATATTAGAGAAGTAAAACAAGATTCTTTGAGGAAGCAAATTGCACTAATACCTCAAGATACAACCTTGTTTCACCGTACTATCTTTGAAAATATTAACTATGGAGACACCTCAAGCTCTCAAAGGCAGGTGCTAGAAGCTTCTAAAAAGGCGCATTGCCATGAATTTGTTACTCAGCTCCCAGAAGGTTATGAAACGATGGTAGGCGATAGGGGGGTGAAGTTATCGGGAGGTCAGAAGCAAAGAATTGCAATAGCTAGAGCATTCTTAAAAAAAGCCAAAATTATTATATTTGATGAAGCGACCTCAGCTCTAGATTCAATAACTGAGAAGAAAGTCCAAGAAAGCATGGATGAACTTACTAATAATATAACTACTATAGTGATTGCGCATCGTTTATCTACCCTAAAGAAAATGGATAGAATTCTTGTACTTGAGGATGGGCATATTATTCAAGATGGTTCCCACGAAAAACTTTCTAGAATTGACGGACCATATAAGAAGTTATGGCAAACCCAAGCGGGTGGCTTCCTGCCAGATGATTATAAATAAAAGGTTCAACTTAGCCTAGCTCTTAAAAATTTAACAATCAAAAAAAGGGCATAGTGATTATGCCGAATTTTTTATATTTGATTTTTGGTAATCGTAATTTACCTAGCTTTGAATGTAAGAAGGAGAGTTGATCACTCTCCTTCTTCGTGTAATATCACCATAAATCATGATTTATAATGATATTTCTATTTACCAGCTTCCACCATAGTTGACGGAATCAAATATAAGAGCTGGTTGCTTACCAGCCAGCACTGCATCACAAGAGGACTCTTCGAGGTTGTAGTAAACACAAGCACCTATCGAAGCTCTACCAGTTAAAATCCCAGCTTTACTCTCTATATAAGTGTGATAATGGTTTTCGCTAATGAAATAATGTTGAAAATCGCCACCATTATTTTTCTCACATAATTTCAAGATCTCTTCATAGAGGCCTGGTTCATTTATGTTGGAGGTGGAAGAAGCTTTCTGAGAGTTTTGTTTTAGATCTTCTTTAGCATTTGCTATCAATTTATCAGCTGCTTCAAAATCTTCTAATATATACATATTATACCTATTAATAATTTATTATTTTAAAATTGATTTTTTTGTGTTTTTAAGCGCAAGATTTTATTTGGGACTAACTGTCCCATTTGCAATAGGTATAAAAAAGAGAATTTATAAGCTTAAAGTTCATAACTATACTAAATTTATTATCAATAAAGGATTTAAAGCGATTATGGTCTGATTACCATCGCCATGAAGAAATTTGATAATTTAGTTTGTAGTTATTCATTTGTATAAAGTTAAAATAGTTTAACGATGGCTTATCTTATATAAAAACTTTTTAGAGTCAAGTGTTAATAAAAACATTGTTAAAAAGCCAGATAAAAGTAATATTATGGATTTACAGACCTAAAAAATTATATCAACCATGAGCAAAATAGTTTTTAGTAAGCATAGTTATTTATTAAACTCTGAATATAGTGTTATAGATCAGGAGCTTGCAAAACATAGTAAAACTTTTTATGATTTCCAGCCAGCTAAACATTTTGCCTTTCTTGCAAAAGATACTACGAGAGGAAAAATAATAGGGGGATGTTATGGTGCTTCTTTCTACGACGCATTGCATCTTGATCAAATTTCTGTTATGAAGGAGTATAGAGGCAACGGTGTAGGAAGCAGATTAGTAAAATTATGTGAGGAATTGGCAAAAGAAAGAAATTGCCTGCTGATGACTCTTAATACTATGAGCTGGGAAGCACCTGAATTTTATAAAAAACTCGGTTTTGAACAAAATGGAGTGATTGACGGCTATGCTAATGGAGCGAAGAGATTTTTTTTCAGTAAGAAGTTGTAATTTTCGTTAGCAAACTTCAAACGCATAACCAACAAACAATAGAGCAAAAGCTAAGCACTTTAGCATCTTAAACAATAAAATATAATTACGAATTATGGAAAATAACAACCAATTAACAAAATATCCAAGTGCAAGCGTAAGGGAATTATTAGCCATTGCTGTGCCACTTATTATTTCGTGTTTATCGGCTAATTTGATGAATTTAGTCGATCGTTTGATGCTTGCATATTACTCGATAGATGCAATGAATGCAGCAGCAGCGAGCTCCATAGCATCTATGGCGCTAATATACGCCGCGTTAGGAATTACAGGTATTTCAGGTGTTTTTGCAGGGCAAAATAATGGCGCTAAAAAATACGCGGAAGTATCTAGGCCTGTATGGCAAATGATTTGGCTAAGTCTTTTTACTATGATAATTTTTGTGCCTGTAGCCATATGGGGTGCAAAATATACTGTTCCCGATGTTTTAAAAGATATGGGAGGTCTAGAATATTTTAGAATAACCATGATATTTGGTTTTGTTACGCCAATGATTGCAGCCGTTTCTGGATTTTTTACTGGAATTGGTCAAACAAAAATTATTACGGTTGCTACGATTGCAGGAAATATTTTAAATTTGATTCTTGATTACCTACTAATATTTGGTTTTTGGGGCTTTGAACCAATGGGAACAAAAGGTGCAGCAATAGCTACTGTAATCTCACAAATCATTAATTTGGCTATTTTATATGCTATCTTTTTTAATAAAGAAAATCGTAAAAAATATAAAACTTTATCCTATGGTTTAGATTTTTCATATTTCAAGAAATGCTTCAAAATTGGCTTGCCTGATGCTGTCAGCCATGCTTTTGAAATTGGTGGGTGGTCGGTAATTTTTTATTTATCCGCACAAACTGGCCCTGACTATATATTGGTTTGTACTATGGGACAAAATATGATGATTCTTTTCATTACTTTCCTGCAAGGGTATGAAAAATCTATTATTTCAATATCAGCAAATCTCATTGGTAGAAAGAAGTTCGACTTGATTCCAAAATTAGTCAAATCTGCTACTAAACTATACGGAATTTCTCTCCTAATAATCTCTTTCCCGTTGATTATGTACCCATCGCCACTGATTGAAATGTTTGATTTAGGTGAGCTTTCGGATCTTTCGCAACAGTATATTATCAATACATTCCGTTTTGTGTGGTTATATTTCGTTTTTGACGGTTTTGTATGGTTATTTGCAGGAATATTAACTTCAGCTGGTGATACTAGGTTTATTATGATAGCGAACTCGTCATGCGCCTGGATTATTGGAGTTATACCATTTTATTTTTTCGTCTATAAATTTAATTTAATAAGTCCTTCTTACGTATGGGGAATGTATTGCATATACGCTGTTTGTAACTTGCTGTTAGTCTTTAATCGCTACAAAAGTAATAAATGGAAAACCATTAAGATTTGATTTTTATTGAAAAAAGTTAGAAACATATTGCGCTTTATCTACAGTCGGCATTGTGAGTAAAAAATAGAAGAAGGACCTATATGTACCAGGCTTCTTAAATAAGAATACATTAGATAGTTATTTACACCAGAAGCGAGTTGTAATATATTGGTGATCCAGTCTAGTTGGGGTCATAGCTCAGTTGGTAGAGCGTTTGAATGGCATTCAAAAGGTCGGCGGTTCGATTCCGCCTGGCTCCACCAGAATCTCAAATATTTTCTTTAAGTTGAGTTACAAGTTACTAAATTAATCTTGCATCTGTTTTTCTGCTATCTCTTCTTTCAACTTACTTTTAGCTGTTTTGCTTATTCACATTTATTGTAATTTTTTCCAATAAAAAGAATTTATAACTTGAAAAGTCGTAAATTGGTGTTAAGAATAAAGTAATAATAGCCGATTTCAAAATTTCTTATAAAAAAGCAAAAATATTTGTGTCGGTAATGAATATCATCAGAGAGGTGGCATGGTGGAAATTAACTATGTGGGTAAAGCTGGTGGCGACTATTTTAACACGACAAGACAATTGTCTAACACGACTTATATAATCTCTAATTTTACTATTGGGGAAGATAAGGTAAATCTTTGGACATTTGGAGTTTTTGGAATAGATTATGAAGAATATGGTCTAGGAAGTACAAAACTCAAGTTAGATAACAATAATAGAATTATATTTGAGGGTGTTGCTCCTAAACAACTAGTTGGCAGTGATTTCTATCAATCTCAGTTTAGTTTAGTGGGGCAATCTGTTCAGCTAATTTCGATGAATCCTTATGGAGAAGAATTTCAAGTTTATGAGAATAGTGAAAAGAATCAGTTTAAACCATCTGTAAAGCGATCTGCTAATGGCGGATTTGACATTAGTTGGTACAGTGAATGGCTAAATAGTACAGCTGATGGCACATATACGCAAGAATTCAATCAATTTGGAGAAAAAATTGGTAATGATTTCTGGGTTGATTCCAGTATCAGGAGTGGTCAACATAAGACTTCGCAGACTTTCTTATTAAATGGAAAATATGTTATAGCTAGAGATAATTCTAACGATATATACGCCCAAATATACTTTCAAAATGGAAGTGAGTATGGTAATGAATTTCAAGTAAATTCTTATACTGATTCTGCTCAAAAAAACCCTTGGGTGACAGCCCTGCCAGATGGAGGCTTTGCTGTTACATGGCAAAGCTGGAGAAATCCTGGTGGATATAACATATACGCTCAACTCTATAACGAAGATGGAAACAGGTTTGGTAATGAATTTGAAGTAAATACACATGTACCAGCTGCTCAAGAATTACCTTCAATATCTAATTTAACAAATGGAGGTTTGGCGGTTGCATGGCAAAGTACTAGTAACAGTGGGGATTTATATAGTGTTAAAGCTCAAATTTACCACGGGAATTACAACATTACAGGCGATGGTTTAAACAATATTTTAGTTGGTAGTAACGGCGATGATTTATTATCAGGATTATCAGGAGCTGACTATATTGATGGAAGAGAAGGAATTGATACTGTGGTGTATAGCAATTCTACGGAGGGAGTGTCAGTAAATCTAGCAACTGGGACGGGTAAAAAAGGAGATGCTGAAGGTGATATCTTAGTTAACATAGAGAATTTAGTCGGTACGGATTATGATGATATTTTGCAAGGAGTCCAGAATAATAGTAGGTTAACAGGAGAAGGGGGAGCTGACATATTTGTTGTAGGTAGGAGTCTTGATGGTAATGTAAAAACAACTATAACAGATTTTACTTCGAGTGAGGATTATCTCAATTTATTGGCATACCCACTTCCGTTGAAATTAACAATAGAAGAAAGCCAATTTAACACAACAATATTACATGTTGATGCTAATAATCAGGTGATATTTGAAGGTGTTAATAGAGCCAATTTATTCAATTCTGATTCTCTTCAGGCCAAATCGATTCTGGTTGGTGACAAGATAGAGCATATATCTACAAAGGAAAATGTTAAGACTTCGCTGAATGTTGATTCATCACCATATCAACAAGGAGCCAATATTGTTCCAATATATAATGGTAATATTTTTGTAAGTGCGCAAGTTATTGGAAATACTGTTAGTTCAGGCGTTAATTGGGATGTGTATGGTCAATTATTAGGAAATTCACTTATACAATTAGACAGCAAATTCAGAGTGAATACATATTTAGAATATGCTCAGAGAAACCCAAAAGGTGTAGTTCTTACAAGTGGTGATTTGGTTTCTGTGTGGGAGAGTAATTGGCAGGATAGCAGTGGATGGGGGGTGTTTTATCAGCTGTTAGATATTCATGGCAATAGAATTAGCGATGAGTTAAGAGCAAATGGCCAAATTTTATCCAGCCAAGATCATCCTTCAATAGCACCTATTGCATCTGGTGGTTTCGTGATTATATGGCAAGAATCATATTCTAGAGCTTCATCTTCGTTTTTTAACAAATTTGCAGGAACTAGTTCAGGAGTAAGTGGTCAATGTTTTGACGCTAATGGTAATAAAGTAGGTGGACAATTTATAATAGAATCATCTAGTTCAGCTATAGATAGATATCCTTCAGTAGCTGCTTTTTCAGATGGAAGCTTTATTGTGGTATATCACAGTAAAATCTGGAATGGTGGTAATGAAGAAATATTTGCACAAAGATATAACCCACAATGTGAAGCAATTGGTTCAAAATTTCAAATTAATGATTACACTGAAAATGATCAACTTAACCCTTCAGTGATATCATTTGTAGATGATAGCTACATGATTAATTGGCATAGTCTCAGTCCAGAGAGTGGACAATGGCAGGTGTTGGCTCAGAGATATGACTCAAGTAACAATAAGGATGGAGAGGAGTTCAGGATAAATGATTGCATTGCAGATACAAATTGGCCAGTTCCAATGGTTGCAATGCCAGATAATGGTTTTGCAACAGCGCATAATTCAATGTGTGGGAATCCGAGAGAATGGGGCATCTTTATTAGACGGTTTGACAAAGATAATCAGTTAAAAAATGACTTTTTCTTAAGTAGCATATTTGGGAATTATTATGATAATGCTGCAATAGCGGTAACGAGAGAGGGGAATTTTGTAGTTGGTTGTAGAGGGGGCATGAATCGAGGAGTGAATTTCCAAAAATTTCAAGATAGTTATAAAATAACTTCAGAAACAAATAACGGATTAATCAGTGGTAGTGAAGGAAATGATGTATTAATCTCCAAAGCAGTAAATAACACCATGATTGGAGGAGGAGGGGCGGACTCATTTGAGATATATTTACAATATAGTCCTTCGGTAACAATTATAAGAGACTATTCAAAAGCTAAGGGAGATATAATAAGATTCATTGGTTTTTCAGGAGAGGCAGAGATTGTCGCCGGAGAATTTGGTGCTGAAATAATATTAAACCAAAATAATACTGTTATTGTAACTGGAGCTATACCTAGCCAAATTGATGTTTGAAAATATTATTTTGTAATTTAAAGTGATACATGATTAAAAAGAGGGTGTCATAGTGAAGGAAGAAAAGCATGTTAAAGAGAAAATTAAAAAATTCAAACTTTTTCCTGGTCCGTATGACCGTGATACTACACTTAAAGGGCTGGATGAGTATATTGAGAGGCTATGTGGTAAGGTTTGGGAAGATCCTGAAGTTGACGAAATCACAATAACTGGTGGGGTGGAGGATTGTGCTGAAAAAAAAGATCTGGAATGAAATTTTGGTCATTTGGGTAATTGATGAAAATAGCTAAAAGTGACTTTCTAATGATCAGATTAGACTTGAAAAATTTGTATAAATATGTTTATTTAGAATCCAAAATTCGGTATTAGATACAAGATGCAGCTTGGTAAGGCCGAAACAAGCTTAAACTAACAATTATATTATTATGTCAGCAGAAAAAAAAGAGATTATAATCGCAACTTTTTATAGGTTCTTTGATAATTCTAAGTTCGAAGAGATTCGCCTTCCTCTTAAAGAATGGTGTAAAGATCATGATATTAAAGGCATAATTATCATGGCGAAAGAAGGGGTGAATTCAACCATCTCTGGTACTCGTATTAATATAGATAAGTTTTTTGAGCATGTAAAAAATGAATATGGCTTTGAGTTTAAAAATATCAAAGAAAGTAAAATAGATTATCACCCTTTTGGCAAAATAAAAGTTAAGGCCAAGCAGGAAATTGTTACCTTAGGCATGCCTGAAATCAGTGGGTTAGACGCAGGATATCATGTAAAACCCGAAGAGTGGGATGATTTTATATCAAGGGATGACGTGGTTTTAATTGATACAAGAAACACCTATGAGGTGATTTTAGGATCCTTTGAGGGGGCAGTAAATCCTGAAACTGAAAATTTCCGTGATTTTCCCGAATGGTTTGAAGAGCATAAAGAGGATCTTAAAGGGAAGAAAGTTGCGATGTGCTGTACTGGAGGGGTCCGTTGTGAAAAATCAACTGCCTATGTAAAAAGTCAAGGGTTTGATGAAGTCTATCACCTTGATGGTGGTATTATCAATTATCTTATGAAGTTGGGTGAAAATGCTAAAACCTGGTATGGTGATTGCTTTGTTTTTGATAAAAGGATTGCAATAGATAAACAGATTTCTCAAGTGCATAATACTATTTGTCATAACAAATAAACAGGTCTGTCCATTAACAATTACCCATACATTCCGGATTATAAGGGCTAATATACACAATAGAGCGCTTAATCTTAACTGTTATCTACAATCATTGGGTAACACCTGTTCAATACAGCCATGCTATAGACGTTTTTTGGTTTCATTAAGCCAAGGACTTCTTCTGCTAAGGTTCACAAGTGCCTTATAGTTTTAGTATCATTCATCCTCAAATACTAAAAAATTTCCAGCTGGCTCTACTGTGTATTCCAGAAGATTATTCCCACTTGAAGTGCTATCAAAACTAGAGCAAAAACAATGTTCGCTAGGTCCAGCGCAACCTGCTATTTCTCTGCTTATAGCATATTTAATTTTTTCTATGGTATCAGTAATATATGCTTGGGTGCTGCCATAAATCAATCCGCTACTCCAACTTAAACTATGTGCCTCGTCAATTAATATACAATATTCTTTACGTAAAAAGTCCAATGCTTGTATCGCTATATCAGCAGCATCCTCGATTTTATTTATATAAATATTAATAGTTATTTCTATAGCTTGCTCATTTAAAGTAAAATCATCTTTATTAAAAGAAAACAGCTTTGCAACAGTTTCTTTCCAGAGATTATCGTTGTCCATTCTGCAATATTCCGAAACTAAATAACGTATTGATTCTTTGTCACTATGAGTTTGTTTTATTACTTGAACTAATAGTGCCATGCCCTCCTCCCACAAGTGGTACTGTTCGTCTGCATTCGTTGAAGCTTTTGAAGAAAGCATTTTATAAAAAGCTAATTCTCTTAATGCATAAGGGAATTTTTGGTACATAAAATTTTTAGAATCATTAGTGACGTAGCTTTTTTTTGCTATTTCTTCAAGCTTTGATACGCTTTCTTCGCTGAATACGTTGTTAGATCCAGCTACATGCCTATATAACACGGACATTTCAGCAATCTCTTCTTCCACTTCCTCAAGGTATTTGCAATTTCCATAATATAGTTCACATAGTAAGCTATTACTGTAAAAAGAGTCCATAATACTATATTTTTCGAGCTTTTGCTCTATAATTTTGGCTGTAGCATATCGAGCCCCATTATGATCTTGTTTTGAAGCTTCACGGTACCACTTTAAAGCTTAGTCCATATTTTCCTCTACTCCAAGGCCTCGCTGATAAAAATGTGCCAGAGCAACTTGCACATGTAAATATCCTGAGTTGGCAGCCTCCAAAAACAAATGTAGATCTTCTTTTAACATATGTTTAAAATCAATCTTGTTGCAACCTGGAAATTGTTTGGTAACTATGCCGATGGTTTCCTTTAGGAAATCCCTTAAGTTTATTTGAAAAAAAGCACATAAGAATGATTCGCGAACTGAAGATATTTTAGCACCATTTTCAACCAATGTGCTTGCAATGTTCCCATAACCTTTTGATAAAGCTATCAGTAAAGGTGAGAACCCGTTGTCATCTAAGAGATCTATTTCATAATCATCTTGGATAAGAGTGGCAACGTAATCTTCACGTTTATTATGCACTGCCCAATGCATAGGAGTAAAGCCTTTTGCACTTGAGTATGATAGCATCTGTTTTGCTTCCTCTAACCGTGGATTTGGCTCCTTCTCTTGTACAACAGACAGTAGGTTACTGAAATATCCCTTTTCTACCTTCATAGCAATCTGCATAACATCCCAAATAATTATTTGGTTATTATTTTTTATGACTTCTGTAGTTAATTCGTTGAGAAAATATTTCAAAGTTCCTTCATTCCTGAGTTTTTCAATTGGGCATTGCAACAAAAATTCCATTAAGCTTTTCACTATCAAGTAATTCTGATGATTATCGTGGTAATCTTTCGGTACAAGTTGATCATTACGTCGAAATTTATCTACCTCATCTAAATATGGAAATTGCAATGAGGAGGGGAAAATAGTTTCCAAAAAATCAATATTATCTTGTTTCCTTAATATATCCGATATTCTTAGTGCAGCATTTGTTTCAATATCAAAGCTATATTTTTCTCTCCACTGACTAACCACAGTTGTGGGTGATTCGTGTATAAAAACTGCTACACTATCATATGGCATTTTATCAATGATGGTCTTCATAAATGTCTCCAAATCAGGAGTATAATAGGCAAGATGAGATATGATAAAAATCAGCGGCTTACCATCATAATCATCTAAAGCCTTCCCGAAACAATCTCCATGAATAATATGCGATCTATATTTCCCATCTTTTTCTCCAGAATTAAAACCTAGAAATTTTAGTTTCCTTTCTGTCTCAGATATAAATTTAGGATTTAAATCTATTGCATTGTATGTAACTGAGCTATCACAGCGGACTTGCAAAGCAGAAGCAATCTGCTCAGCTAGATACCCATCTCCACATCCAATATCCAGAGCATGACAGTCTTGATATTTCCCCTTAATAATTGCATCTAGTACATAGTTAATGATATTTACAGTTATATCTTTTTCATTTGTGTGCTCACGATAAATACTAAACCATCCGCCGGTTCTATTATTTCGTAACTCCGTATAATAAGTCAGATTACTTACTGGAGTCTTTGTTAAAGCTACTTCTGAACGACCTCCAAAGAACGAGGTTACAGCTCCAAACATATCACCACTCCTTTATATTTAGATTGATTATTTCTGACGTTCACAATGTCTGTGATCTCAAATGCAATCACGTGTGAATTAGATAATATGCAAAAAAATAGTCGGAAACATATTGTTATAAAAATGAGATGAAGATCTGCATATTTCCTGGAATTTATATCTATCAATGGTACAACACCACCTGGTATTATCATTCGATTTACATCTCTAACAATAAAATAGGTCTTATTATTTATATAACAAAGAAAAAGATAATTTTTAGTGTCTTGCCTGCCCATCACGATGCTCTCTTAAACGTAATCTAAAGGCATCACACCTTGTACAAGTAGCAGGTTAAGTACACATGACAAGGATTTTTTGTGGGCTGTCCAGAGTATATTGTGGTGGTTGCGGTTTATTGAACAGAATAGCAGTTTTGCAAAGGCTAAAATTTGAGAGACCCAAGAGGTTGGATAGGTTAAATGAGAAAATCCTAATTTCTCCGATCTCTTTTTCTTTGCATCTGCTGGATTTAATTTGCCTCTCCTAGGAAATACCATTTTTATTTTTTATTAGCCGTTCCGACTCCTAGATCAGGTTGTAAGATCAGGTTAAATTTAGTAAATAACTCATATTATTTCTTACTATTCAGATATAAATTTTTTCTGTACCATTTTAAATTGAATGATTTTTTGTAGATCTCAAGGAGCAAAGAATGACGACATATGAAAGATTTGGTCAAGAAGGGTTAGGTGAAGAAGTTGATTATAAAGATCTGCTTGGTAGAGAGTTATTGGATACAATTAGTCATTCTGTGATTGAGTCAATTAATGGCGAGTTAATTGCAGTTGTTGCTATGCAGGAGAGCTATAGTAAGGAAGCTGTTGAAAGGGAAGTTAAGCAAGCTACGCAAAGAGCGTTTGAGCTATTATGCGATGAAACAATGGATCTTTTAGGAGTTGACCTCCAGGCAATGGGTCAGGCGTTGACTCTTGAGGTCAAGGACATGATGCGAGAAGCCGTTTACAAAATAATTGATGAAAATAATCAGCTGGCAAAACACTTTGACCGTGGATACATGATTAGACTTTTAGATAAACATCGTGATTATTTAAAGGAGGTGGCTCCTGGTAATGAGCAAGCCATAGATCAAGAGTATCAGAGATTTCGTAAAGAGTTAGCAGATATACCTGATGAAGATTTACAATTTGAGAATTTCCATGAAGCGTTTAATTCTAAATATCCAATTGTCAAAGAATATTTTCAGTTAGCAATGCATCATGAGGGTTCAGTATCCAAATTTGCTCAAAAAAGGGAGGGAAATAAAGAGAAACGACTAAAGCATATTTTAGATGTTAATGAGCATAGAGGTAAATTAGCAAGGCAAGATTCTTTTGGTGAAACAGCTGTTAGAAAAAATTTTATTCATAAATTAGGAAAATTTTTTGGTGGGCTTGTAAAGAAACTGGAAAGTTGTTTTGTTAAAAAAACAAAAGATGAAATGTTAAATGTAGAAAAATTAGAGCTATTGAGGAGAAATATTCCAAGAAAAAGCTATGATGATCTAGGTCGGTTTAAAGGTATTAGCGCGGCCGAGGCATTACAAGCAGCGGCTCTGTTTGCTCTTAAAGATCAAATGAGAGATGGAATATATGACATAGATTCTATTAAAGATGCTGTGCTGCATCCTAAGCATGTTGATAGGATAGTCGGCGGGCTTGGTGGTATAGAGAATATTAAACAAACTACTGCTAGAGCAAAATAATAACTATAGAGGGAAAAAGATGGTTAAAGTAACAACAACAGAAGAATTTGGTGAAAAATTAATGGAAGCTGTGCATGCGAATGTGATGAAATCAGTTTATCCAATTATGTTCTTACAGCTGAAAGATGCAAAAGTTGGTGGTTTCGGTGAGCGTGTCGACGGAATGGCAGCAGATTTGGAAAGGAAGCTTGATGAAACGCTAAAAAAATATCTGGGGATTAGAATAGCTGATTTGCCAGAAGAGCAAAGAAGAGATATTAGAGGGAATTTTAAAGAGGTTTTTGAAAAAGCTTATAAAGAACTTGAAGAAAAGATTAAATCACCAGAGGTTGAACCGCTCTTAAAGCCGCATAATGATGCTAGGTCTAAAATAGGTCTAGAGGAAATTAAAACGGTTGAAGATTTGGCTAGAACTCATCTAAATGCAAGTGCAGCTGAATATTCTAGAGCCTTTCGAGCAAGTGATTCTGATTACAGGTCTGATGCAGGGTTATTTAACAACCCTTTTTTAGAGGTTTGTACTCGTCTTATGGGTGAAGGAGAAGATTTATCAATTAGAAAAGAGCTTTTCAACAAAGGAGAAATTGAAGTTCCGGAATATAGAAAGAAAATGCACGAGATTGTTTTGGAATCTTTGACCAGGTTTTTCAGCGCAATCGCTAACTTCTTTACAAAAGGAAGAGAAAGGCAAGGCGATGAGATAGCCTTAGTGAGTAAAGTTGATTCCCATGTAAGGGAAGCTTTGGGCGATATCAGCGCAGCTGAAGCTTGTAAGAAAGCTGCATCAGCAGCTCTAGGAGCTGAAGTTGCTATAAAAGGGCAAGTGCATAGGCTTGATACAAAGATGACACGAGAGCTCGCTTCAAGGGCAGGGGTTAAGCTTGATAGGCCTGGAGTAGGAAGAGGAAGAGAGAGATAATATAGCTTCACTTTATTTGCCACTCAGGTTAAGATAGACTCCAATTTGTAATTGGACTTTATGAAGCAGCCATCTAGTTTTGATATTGATATAAATGAGCTCGATTCAGTTGAAGCTGAGAAAGAGCTCGAATATTTAGCAAAAAAGATTCATGAGCTTAATGAAGCATATTATCAGCATGATGCGCCTTTAGTATCAGATGCTGAATATGACAAATTATTTATTAGAAACCAAAAACTAGAAGAAAAATTCCCTTTATTAATACGAGAAGACTCGCCATCAAAAAAAGTTGGTAGCTCAGTTAAGAAGGGGTTTTCTAAGATTAAGCATAAATTGGCCATGTTGTCATTGGGGAATTGCTTTTCCATGGCGGATGTTGCGGATTTCATCGAAAGAATAAATAGATTTTTAGGTCAGCATAATGCTCAAATCGATTTCATGTGTGAGCCTAAAATTGACGGTTTATCTTTTTCAGCGATATATAAAAATGGCAATTTGCTCCATGCTGTAACGCGCGGGGATGGTTTCGTTGGTGAAGATATTACTGCTAATATACGAACAATAAAATCTTTTCCGCAAAAAATAGATGTTTCAATGGAAGAATTCGAGGTTCGTGGTGAAATTTTTATGATGCGTGAAGATTTTGACTCTCTAAATGAGAGAAGGAGGGAGTGCTCAGAGGCTTTATTTGCCAATCCTAGAAATGCTGCTGCAGGTTCAATCAGGCAGCTTGATGCTTCTATAACGGCTGAACGTAACTTGAGATATTATATCTATGCTGTTGGTTATTGTTCGGAGGAGCTTGCAGATAATCAAAAAGATTTATTAGATAAATGTAAATCCTTGGGTTTTCAAGTAAACCATTTAAATAAGAAAATTAATAGTCTTGAGGGTATAGAGAAATATTACGAGCATATTTACCAAGATAGAGCGAGCATACCATATGATATTGATGGCATAGTTTATAAGGTAAATGATTTTCATTTGCAAAAGAGATTAGGCTTTGTTGCGCGCTCTCCTAGATGGGCAACAGCACATAAATTCCCAGCTGAGCAAGCAAAAACCATCCTAAATAACATTATTATTCAGGTGGGTAGAACAGGGGCTCTTACTCCTGTTGCCGAGTTAGAGCCTGTAAATGTTGGTGGAGTTATAGTGCGCCGGGCGACATTGCATAATGCAGATGAAATTGCCCGTAAAGATATCCGGATTGGTGACAGGGTTGTTATCGAAAGGGCGGGTGATGTTATTCCTAAAATTGTTGAAGTTGATAAACATGCGCGGAAATCTAATCCTTTAAATTTTAAAATGCCTGATACTTGCCCTGTTTGTAATTCTCCGGTAGAGCGAGTGGAAGGAGAGGCGGCTACAAGATGTACGGGTGAGTTTAAGTGTAGAGCGCAACTTATTGAAAAGATGAGACATTTTGTTTCCCGTAATGCACTGAATATCGATGGGTTAGGGGAAAATCAAATTTTGTTTTTATATGAAAAGGGCCTGTTAAATGAGCCTGCAGACATCTTTAAATTAGAGGAAAATGACAAAAATTCTTTGACGCAAATCAAAAATTTTCCTGGTTGGGGGAGTAAATCAGCCGATAATCTCTTTGCATCAATCAGAGAGGCTAGCCATGTAGGTCTCGATAAATTTATTTTTGCTTTGGGAATAAGATATATAGGTGAGGTTACCGCCAGGATGCTTGCTGAACAGTTTGTTAGTATAAATAAATTTTCTGAGGCAATGCAAAAATTAAATAGTGCAAGCCAGGAAATAGAAGAGCAGTTAGTCTCTATTGGTGGTATTGGCCCTAAGGTGGTTGCAGCATTAAAAAATTTCTTTTTGCAAAGAGAAAGTCACCAAATATTTCAAAATTTATGTGATGTCCTTGATATTCAAGATTATATAAAAACTAGTATAGATTCGGAAATAGCGGGGAAACGAATAGTTTTTACTGGTACGCTAGTTGAAATGACACGTAGCGAGGCAAAAAGCCTTGCTGAATCATTAGGTGCTAAAATTTCTTCTGCCGTTTCTTCTAATACAGACTTTGTGGTGGCTGGAAGCGATGCTGGGAGTAAGCTTAAGAAAGCAAAAGAGCTAAATGTCAGAATTTTAACTGAAAAAGAATGGTTGGATATCGTAAAATAATGAAGCTAGAAGAGATTCAAAAAATTATACATAAATATAATTGCGATGGGTTATTAATATCTAATTTCGATAGATTTTTCAGTGAATATGTAGCAGGTGAAGATAATGAGCTAAAGAAAATATTGGGATTTTCTGGTTCAAACGGGATTGGTGTTGTTATAGATAATGCTGCTCATATTTTTACCGATGGCAGATATGAATTGCAGGCTAAGCAACAGGTTCCTGAAGCTGTTATACATATTTCACCTGAAAGTAACTTAGCTGCCTGGATTAAGGAGCAGACTGAGAAAGGTAAGAAATTTGCTTTTAATCCGAATATATTCAGATATTTGACTCTTGCGCAAGCAAAGCAAGAAAACCTCATTACTTGTGGGGATGCTATTATAGGCGAGATAATGGGCGAAGGTGAGGGGAATGCTAGGAAGCAGAATATTTTTATTTTAGATGAGCAATATGCGGGTGAGGCGGCAAGTGTTAAATTAGATAAGCTTAAATTGTGGTTCGAACAGCAAAATACTGAATATTTTATAATTGAAGATTGCGATTCCGTCGCCTGGTTGTTGAATCTTAGAGGTGATTATTATGAGTTCAATCCAACTGTTGCTGCTAAGCTTATCTTTTCAAAACAGGGGATTTGTCTTTTTATAGAAAACGCCGTAATAAAGTCTAATATTAATCGTTATTTGAATGAGTTGGGTATAGAAGTTGAATCTATGGATGAATTTTATATTGCCTGCGATAATATATCTGGAGCTAGGATTATCAGTGAGAATTCATGTTCCTGTTTAGTCAAAAACATCTCCACGAAAAATATCGCTTCTCCTATAATTGAATGGAAATCATCAAAAAATAGCCAAGAGATCTTATCTGCTGTTAATGCCCACAAGCAGGATGCAAGAGCTTTGAATGAGTTTATTTTATGGTTTAGAACAGAATTTAGCGAAGGTAGATTTTATAGTGAATATGAATTATCGCATGTTTTGCAATCATTTAGGAAAAAACAGCCAGATTATTTCAGCGATAGCTTCCCTGCTATTATAGGATTTCAGGATAATGGTGCGGTAATACATTATCGCCCGTTGGAGAGTGGCTCTAAATTAGTAAAAGGAGATGGTTTGCTGCTTATAGACTCAGGTGGGCAGTATTTTGGTGGTACTACAGATGTTACCAGGACTTATGCTGTGGGGAATGTGTCTGATGAGCAAAAAAGAAATTACACGCTTGTATTAAAAGGGCATATTGCAGCTGCTTCTAAAATTTTTGACCATAATACTACAGGTGCTGATATTGATAAGTTAGCAAGGCAATATTTGGTTCAAGAGGGCTTGGATTATCAACATGGGACTGGCCATGGAGTTGGTTCGTTTCTTAATGTGCATGAAGGGCCATATTCGATCAGCAAATATTCAAAGCTACCTCTGAAAGAAAATCTTATTTTATCCATTGAGCCAGGTTATTACAAAGCAGGAGAATATGGTATAAGAATAGAAAATTTATATCGCATAAAAGCAAATATAGACAAGACTCTTTATTTTGAGCCACTTACTTTGTTACCGTTTGAAGATAGGTTAATTGATTTTAGTTTGATAAGCCCAGATGAGCTGGATTGGCTGAAGAGTTACAATGAGAAAATCAGTTTATTAAATTTATAGCAGCTTGAAGAGCAAGCTCATAGCCTAAAATCCCAAGTCCTAGAATCGAGCCATTACATGCTTTTGAAGTAATTGATGTAGTTCTGAATTCTTCCCGGTTAAGTATATTCGATAGATGAACTTCGATTTTTGGTTTGGTACAAATTTCTAGGGCGTCATGTATCGCTACGGAACTATGGGTATACCCACCAGGATTAATTATAATCGCGTCAAAATCATTATATGATTGAATCCAGTCAATAATTTCACCCTCATTGTTAGATTGCTTGCAGTTTGCTTCTATACCAAAATCTGCAGCTTTCTTTTTTATAAAATCTTCCAGTTCTTTATATGAAAAATTTGAGTAATGATTGCTCGCCCTGTTACTTAACAGATTTAAATTAGGTCCATTAATGACTAAGATTTTTTTCATATATGTAAAAAGAATTTTTTAGACTTGTTACATGGAATCTAATCGTCTAAAACCAAATTGTAAACATAAATAAGATAATGAAAGAAGATTATAAAATCATAAAAGAAAAGAATGGACTTACTATTGCAAAAAAAAATATGCCTCATTCGGCTGTTGTTGCCATAAATGTTTTGGTAAAAGTTGGTAGCAGGCATGAGAATGCTGAATTGAATGGCATATCGCATGTGATTGAACATATGTGCTTTAAGGGGACAAAAAATCATGACGCTCTGGCTATCGCAAAAGCTTTTGAAGATTTGGGTGCGTATTTTAACGCTTACACAACAAGAGAAAATACAGTTTTTTATGTGGTTGGTCTTAGGGAGCATTACGAGATACTACTCAAGCTATTGTCTGAGATAGTTTTTGATTCTGTGTATGATGAATCAGAATTGGAAAAGGAAAAGAATGTTATTTTGCAGGAAATTGCCCATAGTTTTGATAATCCTGACGATGTGGTGTTTGAATCTTTACAAAAACTTTGTTATCCGGATTATTCAATAGGCAGGCCAGTCATTGGAAATAAAGAAAATGTTCTCAAATTCAATCGTGATACGATAATAAGCTTTGTGAATAAAAATTATAGCTGCAATAATGTAATTGTGTCTGTGGCAGGAAGAATAGACCATGAGATGGTTAGAGAGTCAGTCGCAAAAAGTTTTTCGCATAATTCAAATAATAATGAAAGCATATTTGATGTGCCGAAGTTTGTTGGTGGAATAGATTTGATTGAAAAAGACCTTGATCAAGTGCATTTGGCAATGTCATTTAAAGGAGTTGATTATCATGATGAAGATTATTATGTAGCTCATTTGCTTTCTTCTATACTTGGCGATGGGATGTCTTCTCGTTTATTCCAAGAAATCAGAGAGAATCTTGGGCTAGTATATACTATTCAATCTTTCATCAGCCCGTATCATAATGCTGGTACCTTCGGGATTTTTGCTGGTACAGATGTAAATAATTTGCCTAAAATGCTTGAGGCTATATCCAAAGAATTACAAAAAATTTGTAAAAATATTGATGATCAGGAGATCATAAGAGCTACAAACAAATTTAAGGCAAATCTCTTAATGAGTAGGGAGGTTACAAGTCAGCGTGGGTCTGAAATGGCTGCTGATATTGCTATATACGGGCGATATATTGAGCCTCAAGAAGTTATAGAAAAATTGGAAGCTATTACAAAAGATAAATTATTTGAGATTGCCAATAAGATTTTTTCTGGGAAAGTTGGCTTATCAGCAATTGGCAGGATTGGAAGCTCTATCTCAAAAGAAAAAATATCAGAGATTTTTAATTAATCTGCTATTGATGAATTTGGAATCAAAGCTTTGCATAATGCCAATAATTTCTTGTTTAGCAACAACTTGGCTAATATTCAAATTACGTGAGGTAAAGAGATTTTCTTTATCAAAACATCCCAGATTTGAAACACCTTGTTCAATTTTTGTGCCAATCTTGCGCGCGATTTTCCTCAATATAGCTTCACTATTTATTTTTTTTCCATCTTGGAACACAGCTGAGTAATTTTTGTATATCTTCCAGTTAAAGTTACTTTTCGTGTATTTTGCCCTGTTCTTTTTTTGTTCCCAAACATAAGCACTATATTTTCCTGGAATTACATCATCATATTGGTCATTAGCGGATAATGCTATTTCAGGCAAATCACCAATAAAATCATCGATGAAAGTGCAAACTAAATGTGAATTAATCATCATTTCAGCTTTGATATTTTGTTTATTGGCAAGTGGTAGAAGCAAAAACACTTTATGAGATTTGTAATTAAGCAGCTGTTTATCTAAATCAGATATGTCAATAATGTGCCTATCAGCTATTGTAGTGCATTCAATCTCCAATTTGTTAAATAAGAACATTAATTGCTGAGCAATTTTTACTATGCTTTCTGGTTTTGAAATTGAATCGAGAGTAATGATCATAACTACAAAATAAATTGGATTATATAATAATATAATGGAACACCAAGAATAATATTAAAAGTAAAGGTTATGCATAAAGATAATGTTATGCTTAATGAGTGATTTGCTTTCGGTAAGGCATGTTTCATGGTTGCTGGTACCGCAATATATGAGGCTCCAGCGCATAATGTAGAAAATAACAAAGCATTACCTACCTGAAAACCTAATATGGCGCTTAGAAGAATGCCGATCATCGCACTAATAATTGGCATATAAATACCAAAGGCGAAGACTTTCGGGCTTATTTTCTTTAGACTATGTGAGTGCTTGGCTACTAATAATCCCATTTCCAGCATGAACAAGCATAAGATACCATAAAAAGGATCAATCAAATAAGGTTTGATAAGTAAAATCTGATTTTGGGGTGAAGTATATCCAATTATCATACCCCCCAGTAATAAAACAATACTTGAGTTTAATAATACTTCACTTAATAAACATTTGCTGAAGATAGATTTTTTTGAGTTTTTTCTTGCAAGCATAAGTCCTGCTATAATACCAGGTGATTCCATTAATGCCATCAAAGTAATCATATATGCACTATATGGTATATGTGCTCTGTCAAGGAAGCTTAGGGTATAGCTGAATGTAACAGCACTTATAGAGCCATAATGAGATGCTATATTAGCTGAGTTTATTTGGTCTAGAGAAGTAAATTTTTTCAGAAAAATATATCCAAGAAATGGTAATAAAAATCCGACCAAGACTCCTGTGGTAGCTATTTTAATGAGAAATATAGGTTGTACTTCGTTATTTGCTAAAGTCACACCGCCTTTGAGTCCAATCGCAAGCATCAAATATAAAGTAATCGCTTTTGTGAAGTCTTCAGGTATATTCAAATCCGATTTGAATATGCCAGCTACTAGACCTAAGATAAATAATTGGATAAAGGGAGATGTAAAAATTTCAAATGCTGTCATGATTTACTATGTTAATTAGGATATTATCAATTAATATTTATCTAAAGGAAAGTCAAATTTTTAAAGAAATATGAAAATTACTATCAAAGATTTTAACTTAGAGCATTTGCAGCTCTGGAACATGTGGAAAGAAAAAGACCATGTGAAGAATAGCTGGTTTCTGGAAGGTTATGAACCTCCTGAAAAAATCCTAGAAAAAATAGGTGGAAAAAATGGCCACACATATCCATTCGTTATTTATAGTGATAATAAGCCGGTTGGCTATATTCAGTGTTGTGATTTAGATGCATATTACAAACTTAATCCAGACGGTGAGGGTGTATATAAAAATGACAAAGCAAAGAGCTTTTGTGTTGATATTTTTATAGGTGAAGAAGATCATCTGGGAAAAGGTATAGGATCTTTAGCTGTAAAGAAGTTCATAGATGTTATTTACGATAAATTTGATTGTGATCAAATCTTAATTGATCCCATTGCTAGCAACAAAGCTGCAATTAGATGTTACGAAAAAGCTGGCTTTGAATTCTTGCGCTATGATGATGACGGGGTCTCAGCTGAAAATATTTATGTAATGAGACACGTTAAGTAAAGAAATATCATGTAAGTAATTTTTACCTATTGTCATAAAAATATTTTGAGATATCTTGAAACTTAGAGAACTAAACATAGTTACATTATGGGTTTAAAAGAGGCATTGGATTTTAATACTTATTACTCTGCGGAAGAATTATGTTCAGGGAGTAATTGTTGGATAATCAAAATATCAGGACTCGCTGCTTTTAAAGTTGTAGATGAGTTTGTTAGAGAAGGTTTTTTAGCATCTTCAAAACCTGTGATGTACGATTTTTTTCATCCGCAAACTTCAAGGTTTCTGTTTAAAGCAAAATTGATGAGCTGGGACTCAGTTGAGAGTTTTACTGGAGAGAAGTTTCTTGAAATACATTTTGCGAGTTCGGAGATAATCAAAAATCGTTTTTGTGATTTGTTGACTAGTATTGGCTCAGTCAAGAAAGGAACAATTTTTAATTTTTTAGAGCAGAGACAAAAAAATGATGTCCAAAATTCGTTTCAAGATAAAGCTGTTGAGGTCTTAAGTAGATCAAAAAGTGATAAAGAAAAGCTTGAAGCAATTTATTTTCTGACTGCTAACTTCGAAGAGTTATACAGTAATTGGTTCAGAAAGCTAAAGGAGTTGAATGAAATTCTGGAGTCCAAAAATGCAATCGAAAATGATGCTAAAGAATTTATTCAAGAGATTGATAATAATATTAACTTAATAAATTCTGAAATAGCAAGGCATATGCAAAGAGTGTCAGATTTTCATTGCCTTATAATAAAAAACCAGAAGCAGGATTTTCCTAATGGAGATGTATACAAAACCATATTGTCTATAATGGGTGCCATAAAGCAAGAAGTTGAAATTGATCCATTGAAGGAAGTAGCTTTATCAATAGGAAGGCTTAAGAAAAGATTTGACTAATTTTTTGATAGCCCTTTGCTAAAGAATGATAATATCGGGATTGAGATGAAGATTGATGAATATGTGCCAATTACGATTCCAACAAAAACAGTAATGCTAAATGTTTGCAATGCAGGTCCTCCGAACATCACAAGTGAGCCGGCGGCTATTAATGTGGTGAGAAGGGTGAATAAAGTTCTATAAAGCGTTTCGTTGATACTTAAGTTCAATATATCTAAAAAGCTTTTCTTACGAATTTTAAAAAGATTCTCTCTGATCCTATCATACATAACTACTGTATCATTTACGGAATATCCTAAAATTGTCAAGATAGCAGCGATCGATGTGATGTTAAATTCAAAGCCGCTATATATGAGATAACCTATTGTTAAAACCAGGTCATGAATTAGTCCAAACACTATACCTATTGAATATTGCCAATTGAATCTAAACCAGACATATATCATGATTCCTATAAAGGTAAGTATAATGGCAATGATTCCATCTGAAATCATTTCTTCACCGACTTCAGCCCCTACATATTCAACTTTACGAAATTCAACTTGTGGAGATATTGAGTTTACAAGGGCATCCTTGATTTTATTAGCCGTACTCATAATATTCGCATCACTACTTGCGCCAGATTTAATAAGAATATTATTTTCATTTCCCACAGTTTGAATAGAGATATCTCCAATATTCAATTTATTTAACTCTGTTCTTATATTTGATAAGCTGGGTTTATCTTGAAACTTTGCTTCAATCAATATACCACCTTGGAAATCAATACCAAAATTTAGTCCCTTGGTCGCTAATCCCCACACAGAAACTACGGCAAAAAATAGAGATATTATAAGGCCAATATACTTGTACCTCAGAAAATTGATGTTGATATCATCAGGAAGATAATTTCTTAAAAAGAACATAATTAAGCCTTTTCATGTTTTAGTTTTTTTCGGACTTTCAAGTTTATTATTTCAACAAACATAGAAAAGAACATAGCAAAATAGAGATAATTTTTCTCGAAATGTAATGAGAACCCATCGGCGGTCAAGAACACCCCAATCATTAGCACAAAAGCAATTCCAATTATTTTAATAGAGGGGTTTTTGTACATAAAATCACCTATTGCTTTCGATGATACTAACATGATGACCATAGCAACTAAAATAGCCGCTATGATAATAGGTATATTATTTACCATTCCAACTGCTACGATTACTGAATCAAAAGATAAAATTAGATCTACAAATATAATTTGCATAATTATGCGCCAATATGGTCGTTTGGTATATAAATCAGTATCATCGGGAGTGTGACTTGGCTCATCCGCTGCTTTCAACATGTCGTAAAGTTCATAAACCCCTTTTACAACCAAGAATATTCCTCCAGCCATGAGCATTAGCGACCTTCCTGTAAACTCCATATCAAAAAATGTGAATAGAGGTTTTGTTAGGCTCATTATAAATGATACACCAAGCAACATAACAATTCGCATTGCGATTGCGAGCCCAAGGCCGAATATACGAACTTGGTTTCTTTTCTTAGCAGGGACGGGATGGACAATTATTGCCAGAAATATGATGTTATCAATTCCAAGAACAATCTCTAAGCCAGACAAAGTAAGAAATGTAATAAGATGCTCTAAAGTAAATAAATCTTCCATTTATATTAATTTTTACCTAAAATGTTACAAAATTTATGCTGATACAAAACTAAATAAATTTTTTTATTAATCAATCATTTTAAGCCATATGTTTATTAAATCTAGTTTTATTTTTTCATCTTTAACTATGGTATCGCGTGTTTTTGGTTTTATTAGAGATATGTTATTAGCTAATTATTTTGGTATAGGAATGTTTGCTGATGCGTTTAATGTAGCGTTTAGGTTGCCTAATTTATTTAGATCTATCTTTGCAGAGGGAGCATTTAGTGCAGCTTTTGTTCCTTTATTTAGTGGAAAGTTACATGAGGCTGGCAAAAAACAAGCTCTTTTATTTGCAGGAAGAATTTTATCGTTCTTAGTAGTAGCTCTAATTTGCCTGATGATAATATTCCAAGTTTTCATTGAAGATATCGTTATGGCTATAGCCCCAGGATTTGAGAGTAACCCAGAAAAATTTGAGTTAACCTTGCAATTAACCCGCATTACCAGCCCTTATTTATTATTTATTTCAATAGTTACTTTTTACGCCTGTATTTTAAACTCGATAGATAGATTTGCCGCCATGGCTGCTTCGCCAATTATATTAAATATAGTTATGATAATTGGCCTTACATTTTTTGGAGGGGATGATTATCAGAAAAGTTTTTACGCAGCATATTCAGTTTTTTGGGGTGGATTGATCCAGCTTGTAGCTATATTCATTGCGGTATGGCGTAAGGAGCATTTGCCAAAATTAGAAAAAATTAAAGTGGATAAAGATTCTGGTAAGTTCTTTAAAAATTTAACACCTGCGATTCTGGGGAGTGGAGTGACACAAATAAATATTTGGATTGGTACAATTATTGCTACCTCTATTCCTGGGGCCGTTTCAATTATATATTATGCGGATAGGTTAGTTCAGCTTCCGCTTGCGTTAATTGGAGTCTCGATCGGGATTGTAATTTTACCAAAATTATCGAAATTATTTAAGTCAGGAGATATGGAGAAAGCAGTTTTCTTGCAGAATCGCTCATTAGAAATCGCCCTTGTACTTAGCATTCCTTGTTCAATTATTTTATATGAAATATCAGAGCCAATTATCTATATACTGTTTCAGAGGGGTGCATTTAGTGTTGCAGATACTGATAAGACCGCTCCAGCTTTGCTGATTTTAGGGCTTGGAATCCCTGCATATGTCTTAAATAAGATATTGGTTTCTAGTTTCTTTGCCAACCAAGATACCAAGACACCAGTTAGGGTTTCTGTTATTTGCGTAATATTGAATGCTGTAGGGAATTACGTGCTAGTACAATATATATCATATCTGGGTATCGCTGTGGCAACTGCGTTTAGTGCTTGGACCAATATAATTCTTCTACTAATATATGCCTATAAGAAGGATTTATTTAGGTTTGATTTTGCGTTTAAAATTAGATTTATAAGAATTCTATTATCCTGCATTATTATGTATGTATTTCTAAACGCAATATATGGTCTGTTTGGTAAATATATCTTTGATCAATCTACAATGATTAGCCTCGGAGTGTTTAGTGCAATTTTAATTGCAAGCTTTGCCATATACATAGTAGCTCTATTTTTTTCAGGAGTTTATAACCGTAACTCTATAAAAGAGCTTACTGACAGCTAGTCATCATCAATGACTTTGCTATTGATAAAAGCAAATACAAGAAGAATCATAGTAAAGCAGCATTCTAGGATCAATAATTTCAGATCTGTAGAAGCTTTAATCAAGCCAGAGGCGATAGCAAATAATGCACAAGCAAGTATCTGAATAAAGAAATGTAAGCTTAATGCATCAACTGAACAATATTTAAACCTTTTTAGGGTAAGAGTTAGGCATGTAGGTAAAAGTGCTCCTACCGTTATTAATATCAATGTAAATGATATAATGATTGATATAAGAGATTTTTCAAAGAATAGGTGATAGCCGGTTGCTAGAGATACTATAAGGCAATTATATAAACTGATTTGTAAAATAAATTTATTTAGGTCAATTTTCTTAAGGAAATGCCTGATTGAGAGTGAACCAGAAACAAACCCCAAGCTAGATAGGCCAAATGATATAGAATAACCCACGGAGGATAAGCCAAAATCATTCTGAAAAATAAAAGGTGATGCATTAAGATACATGAAATATAAGCACCAGGCTGAACTATTAACAATGATTATATATAAAAAATGTGGGTTTCTAAGTAATGACACATAATTGTGAATTGTATCTAAAAAAGCGTTATTCACTCGCTCTTTATCATCTTCTAGATTGTTCTTTACTAAAATAAAAACTATTAATGTGATAACTGCAATAGTTACAAAGATATATCTCCAGCTTGAATATTCATCGATAAAGCCACCAACTATAGGCATGGTAGGAGTAGAGGCAGCTGTCAATGCTGCAAAAAGAGAAAATATTTTTATACGATCACTATAGTTATATTTATTGTTGATTATTATCCTTCCAAGAATAGTGCCGACTCCAGCACCGATAGCTTCTATAAATCTAAAAAATATCAAACTATGTATGGAATTTGCAAAAGCGCATAAGGTTGTTGTTACAAAGCATGTTGCTAGTGCTACAAGAGTTATATTTTTTATACCAAATTTTTTTGATAATGGAGCACAAATAATAATAGAAAGTGCGAAACCAAGCATGTAAGCATTTAAAGTAAGCTTTGCATTGTAAGCTGAGCTATTAAAAGCTTCCTGGATAGAAACTATCGCTGGTATATATAGGTCAGTTGTTAGCTTTGTTAGTAAAATAGTAGAAGCAACAGTAAAAATGTGGAGAGTTTTTCCTTTTAGCATATTTTATAATCTAAATGATAGTGAAATTGCTCCAAATTGATCAGATGCTTTTTGAAACTTGAATTCTTTAGATCTGACCACGTGTGTGTATCCAACGCGCATCTCTTTATATATAAAGACAGCGCCCATTTGCATATCAAAAACTATATTTCGTTTATGGACTGAGGGAGATTTTCTAAAGCTGTTACCATCTAGAAAAATATTACGAGCTACAATTTTCATTTCGCTGCCGGCAAATAAGTACCAGCCCAAATCATCACATGGGATAAAGAAATCAGAGCCTGGTTGGCTAGGTCTAATTCTTGGCGCTCCATAGTCAAATGGAATATTTTTTCCAAATCTTGTCATTAGTCCTGCTGATATGTCGGTATATATGTTTCCTAGGTTGGTGCCGGCTGAAGGGGTGATGTCTACAGAATAATCCTTAATATTTAGTTCAAATTTGTTTCTCCATTGTCTATCATACGAAACAATTAGTCCAGGTTCAGTTTTTAATTGATGGTTCCATCCCATTGGCCTGGGGGAGCCAACATGTTTATGAACAAATTTTTGGGTCTTATCAGCAAGAGAGGCTTTACCCACTATCCCCAGTGAAATTTCAAAATTATCCAACCGTTTATCGTTTGCCGAAATAATTCCCCATGATAAATATGTCCATCCCGCATATGGTCGATCTTTTGGATTTGGAGTGGAGACTTTAATGTTTTTAGGAGTAAACATCGACTGTCCAAAGGCATAGCTATATCTCTTTTTTGCGCAAGTTTTAAAGAAGAGAAATTTATTTGCAATATCCTCGACATACTCGTTAACTGATGTCTCTGGTGATAAATAAGAGAATCTGACGCCGTTCGTGTAATGCTTGTCTGTGCTTGCAAATATATCATTTTCAAGCATGAAGCTATAGATGCCTTTTTCGTCTTTGGAGGCCAAAGCTGTACTTATTTGAAGAGAAGAAAAAAATAGTGTCAGATATATCAGTGATTTCATTAGCTCGAAAGTTGCTCAATTCCAGCTAATAAATCACTTTTATTAAAGATTTTCAATCAATTTCTTCAACATCCTTTGAGAATATTCTATCTCTCTCTTTAGAGACTGCTTCTTGAATCTCACGAAATTCGCTATGTTGTCATTTGTAACAAGTCTCTTTTTTTCGACGACTTTATTTTGCTTCGTTGTTTTCGACTTAGTCATAATTTTACCCTTATGTGCTTATCATACATTATATGATCTCAAATTCATTTAACAATGGGTGTTAATTACCTATTGAGGACATCGCAATTTGGTATTTCAGATAGGTTTTTTTCTTGTAGCATCGTTGATGGGTGGGTGCCACATTGATTAAAGGGTATATCATACCCTTTTTCAGCGTAATAATTTTTCCAGTATTTTATTAAATTACCGCTTTGGTCAGAAAAATTTAATTTTTGCTTCTTGAATAATGTTGCATTTGCACTCTGGTTATAAGCTTGTTCAATGAGTTGTGAGCAATAATAGGAGTATTTACGTTTGGAATTAAGATTATTTTCAAAAAATAAATCATTATATTCACCACCGAGCGCGTTATATGCAAATTCTTTTGCCTTTTGCTTTGTTTCTTTACTTGTATTTACTCTCCTATAAAAAACTATGGCGTTATTAGTAGTTTTTTCACTATTTAGTATCTTTTCAAGATCCTCCAATATTACTCCTTTTGTTTGGGTAGCATGTATGACATCATAAGAGTTGTTGTTTTTACCAACAATTATAGCTACATGATATGCGTTGGATTTTTTGCTTGATGTTGAAACTGCAGATACAAAATCATCTTTGTTTAGAGTATTGGGCTGAGAGAAAAAGACTAAATCCCCAATTTCTAGATTACATTGCTTATTATTTAAAGAATGAGAAGTTGTTAGAAATCCTGTTGATAGAAATATAGCTACAACCGCGCGTACTAAATATATCATATGTCTGACAGTTAGTTTTTGCTAATTATGAGGACTGGAAACGACCCAATAAGAGGACGATGTGGCTGCTTCTTTTCAGACCTGACCAGATTACAGACATTATTGCCCGTCCCAGCCTCATAAAAGAAGATATAGAAAATTTTGCAGATTTCAATTAGTTAAATAAAAATGATAATCAAGAATTTTTATCTTTTTTGATATTAGAGAAATATACAGCCAAAATTGAAATCGTGACTATTAATATCATTATTGTTGCTAATGCATTGATTTCAGGGCTAATTCCTAATTTTATTCGCGAGTAAATCAGCATAGGTAAAGTTGTAGAACCTGGTCCGGAAGTAAAGCTAGCAATAATTAAATCATCTAGAGATAATGTAAAAGACAATAGCCAGCTAGCTATTATACTTTTAGCGATGATAGGTAGGGTTATTTGGAAGAACACAGCATGCGGAGCTGCCCCTAAATCAAGAGCTGCTTCTTCTAAAGAATGATCAAAATTTGCAAGACGTGCTTGAACCATTACTGTTGTGTAGGCTATTCCAAGAGTAGTATGAGCAAGGATTACTGTGAGTGTTCCTCTCTCAGCGAATAAACCTATTTTTTGATCAATGAAAGTAAAGAAAAGTAATAATGAAAATCCTGTTATTACTTCGGGTATCACAAAAGGTGCTGTTAATAAGCCGGTGAAAAGGCCTCTAGCCCTAAATTTACCAAATCTTGCTAAAGATATTGCCGAAAGAGTGCCGAATATTACTGATAGAGAGGCAGAGATTGAAGCTATCTCTACACTTGTGATAGTAGCATCAAGTAACTCTTGGTCATTGAAGATCTCAAAATACCATTTAAATGAAAAACCTGACCATGATGTTACATATCTTGATTCATTAAATGAATAAATGATCAGAATCAGAATAGGTATGTAGAAGAAACATAGTCCTAAAAACATAAAAAATTTTGTTGTAAGGTTTTTCTGCTGCATCACAAATTTCTCTAATTATCTTCTTCCTGATTTTCGTTAATAAATTTTTGAATCACTATCAGGGGAATTATGAAAGTTACAACTAAAATTATCGTTATTGCGGAGGCGATTGGCCAGTCTTTATTTTGGAAAAACTCTATCCAGATTATTTTACCGATATTGATGATTTTGGCTCCACCCAATAAATCTGGTATTACATATTCACCAATAACCGGTACAAAAACAAGCATACAACCCGCAATTATACCAGGCTTTGATAAAGGTAGGGTTATTTTAAAAAACGATTTTATCGGTGAATAGCCAAGATCTTGAGCTGCTTCAGTTAAAGACCTATCAATTCTTTCAATTGCAATGAAAAGGGGGAATATCATAAATGGAAGATAGCAATAAACTAAACCTAATATAACGGCTGATTCGGTGTTGAGGAAAATGAATCTTTCAGTTATCAATCCATAGTTAATTAGCACGTTATTAATTATGCCGTCATATCCCAAAATGGTTTTCCAAGCATAAACACGAATTATTAGGGATGTCCAGAAAGGTAGTATCATCAAGGTGAGAAGCAAATTTTTTGAGTTTTCCGAAGAGTTAGAAATTCCAAGTGCTATTGGATAACCTATAGCGAGTGTACATAAGGTTGTTATCAGTGCAAATCTTAGGGAGTTAAGGATAGATTTGATGTAAATCGAATCTTCAAAAAATATCTGATAATTCTCGATGAGAGGGGAGAAAAAGAAGTCATTACTTTGAGGATTAAAACCAAAAAAAAGTTTATAAGGTGGAATAGTGGTTGAATACTCGCTAAAACTAATCGAAAAAACTATCAACATTGGTGCTAAAATCAGCAGAGACATCCATAACATTGGAGTTATGATGATTAATGCTTTGTTTATTGATTGGTTATTAAGTAGTTTTTTCAAGATCATTTTTGCAGCAAAACTCCATCATCATAGAACCATGAAACATATACTTTCTTACCCATTTTAAAGTCTGGGTTCTTCATCTTAGAGGAGGTTGGTATTGTGACATGGATATTCTTGCCATTTCTTAATTCAACATGATAAACAATTTTTTGCCCCAAAAATCCATAATCAATAATTGTTCCTACAACTTCATTTTCATCATCGGGGGTTTTGCTGACATCGATTTCTACCTCTTCTGGTCTTAGACCCAGAGATATTTTTTTTCCGATAGGGTAATCTTCTTTAGTTTTGAAGTAAATAATATCATCTGTTTCGTCAACAGATATGCCAACTAATTGTTTTTTTGCGTTTTTCTCTACTATCCGTCCATTAAACAAATTGATAGAATCAACAAATTCAGCGACAAAACGCGAATTCGGTGTCTCGTATATATCTTCAGCAGTTCCTACTTGTAAAACCTTTCCTTTATTCATAACAGCCATACAGTCTGCTAATGTCATCGCTTCTTCTTGATCGTGAGTTACCATAATAAAGGTGATGTTTAGTAGGCATTGTATTTTGATTAATTCAACTTGTGTTTGCTCACGTATTTTTCTGTCTAATGCTCCGAGTGGTTCGTCGAGTAAAAGAACTTTTGGTCTTTTTACGATGCTTCGTGCTAGTGCAACCCTTTGTTTTTGACCGCCTGACAATTGATCTGGCATTCTTTTTGCGAAGCTCGACATATTTACCATCTCTAGAGCCTCATGAACTCTTTGAGTGATTTCATCGTGAGGTATTTTTTCCTGCTTTAGACCAAATGCCACATTATTCCAAACATTCATATGTGGAAAAAGTGCATATGATTGAAACATCATGTTAATGGGTCTTTTATGTGGTGGTAAATCCGTAATATCTTGGTCACCAAGATAGATTCTTCCTGATGTAGGTTTCTCAAAGCCAGCTATCATCCTAAGCAAAGTAGATTTTCCGCAACCGGAAGGTCCTACAAGAACAAATAAATCGCCTTCTTCGATATCGAGATTGATATTATGAACCGCGAGCTCATCACTATGGGGATATTTTTTTGAGATATTCTTGAACTTAATTAATACATCATTGGTACTTTCTTTTCTTTGTCTTTTTGTCTTTAAGAGTTGCTCTGCCATATCTAATTTTCTGTGATAAATGATGTCCAAATGCGGTTAATCTTTCGCAAAATTTTTGCTGATTTTGGGTCTATTCTATGTCCCTTTAATATAATATCGGCTGATGGTTTATTTTGCATCATAGTTTTGTCGATGAAAGGGTAAGATGCTATATTTGAATTAAAATATTTGGTAAAGTTGCTATTATTAGCTGCTACTTTAGCGTTCATTAGATAATTTACTAGTTTATATACATTTTCTTTATTTGGTGCATCCGATGGTATTGCCATAGCGTCAATAGACATCAAGAAACCTTCTTTTGGAAGAACAAAGTCCAAGTCACTTTTTTTTCCTTGGGCTTTAAGTTTTTCTTCGGCTTTTACTAAATCTCCTGACCAAGAGATTGCTAAGCATGTTGAATTATCGACGAAAGAATCATCATAGGTTGATGAGTTAAAGCTTCTTATGTAAGGTCTGATTTTTAATAGCGTTTTTTTTGCTATTTCTAGTTCTTCTAGGTTATTACTATTAGGGTCAAAACCATTGTAAATTAGCGCAAATGGGATGATTTCAATCGCTGAATCGAGGAAATTAATTCCACATTTTGAGAATTTTTCTGCATATTTTGGATCAAAAATTATGTCTAAGCTGTTAAGATCTGCATTAGGATCTATTTCCAATAATGCTTTTTTGTTCATTCCGATTCCAGTAAGGCCCCATAACCAAGGGATGGCATACTGATTCCCTGGATCTTCTTGAGACATAATATTCAAAAATAATTTATCCATATTTTTGAAGTTGGGTAACTTCTCCTTATCTAGTTTTTGATATATGCCTAAACTTATTTGGTTTTTGAGAAAGGGATTGTCTGATGGGAATACTAAATCATAGCCAGTTTTTCCAGCTATTAGTTTGGCATCAAGCATTTCATTGCTATCATATACGTCGTAATTTATTTTAATGCCAAAGTCTTTTTCAAATGCTTTGATTGTTTCTGGTGATATATATGATGACCAGCTATAGACATTTATAATATTGCCTTTTGCAAAACAATTTATGTGAAATAACAGTGTTAAAAAAAGAACTAAGTATTTCATAGTATGCTTTTAGATTTCCAAATATTCTCTTTTTCATCAAACCAAAATAGGCGTGGCTTTTCGTCAAGCTCATTATATTTTATGTCTGTACTTAAAGTATGAGTGTTAGTAAAAATCTTGCTTAGGCCAGTAGAGGCGGTTCCATGAAATCTATAGTGGGTTGTAAAATATTTCTTTTTTACTAATTCCGGAATGATTTTGGCAAGCTCCTCTAGATTTTTTACTTTATTATAGTTAAGCATAACTGGTGACACATAATCGCCGGAATCTCCTTGGAAAGTTCCATAATATTTAGCAAGAGTCATTAAAAATGCATTGCTGAAACTTCCACTATTGCTGATATTACTGGCTAAAAGCGATTTATTTCTGACCCCTAAGTGGAATCTTGCGAATTCATCCGCTTCGTAAAAACTCGCGCCGCCAAAATAAATAAATTTAGTTATTTTGTTCTTATATGAAGGGTAGGTAGGTATATTCTTAAAAATATATTTTTTTCCATTTCTAAATATCTCTACATCATATGCATTTAAGTTATTTAGCTTGTTTTGAGCTTTGTACAAATTTGGTCCTACAAGCTCACCGTTGATTTTCCAAAGCAAGTCACCTGCCTTTAAATATTTGCTAGCTTTACTATCAAAGAAAACATATTTAATCTGTAAAGCTTTGAACATGGCTTTAGGAAAGTTCTTATTATATTCTTTAATCAAATCCTCAGGAAAGCTGTTATATTTCTTAATATTATTCAGAGATTTATATTGTAAAAGGAATCCTGGATTATTAAATTGAACTTGTCTCCCAGCCATAATATCTTGATAAAAATCCTTTATATAATCTACATATACTGCTGATGCTGAAGTTTGGCTAGTAGCATGTATTATACCTACTAAGTCTCCTTGATGATTTACAACTGGTGATCCGCTACTCCCACCTCTAATATTTAGGCTGATTCTAAAATTTTGAGTATCTAAATAAGAGTCTGTATCTAATAAACTAGAAATCGTGCCAGTTTGAATTGAAAATTCTTCACCGGCATTATTGCCAACTATAAGTATTTCTTGATTGCTTTCGATAGGGGATTCACTAATTTTCAGAGAAGCTGCATTCGCAGGAATCATTGATGGATCTACTTCTAAGAACGCCACATCAACCCATTGGCTGTAATATTTGAGTTTAGCTTCAGTTACCATTCCATCATAAAAAGTTATTTCATAATTGGAGGTAGAAACAGGGTTTACAACGTGGCGGTTAGTTACTATCAGGCCTTTTTGTTTGTCAATGATAAAGCCTGTTCCTTGAGAAGTTCCCGTACGTTCATAGGCAGAATAATTAGATATAGTTTTGACACTCACTACAGCTTTTTTTGTTTGCTCAGTTATTTGGGCAGAAAAGTCAGCTTGGCTATTAACATTAAGGAAAAAAACGATTAGAATGAATAGGTGGGAAATTAGTTTCATATTATCAAATTAATTATTTTGTGAATAGTTTACAAATACTCTATGATTTGATAGCAAATTATATACTGTTAATATAAATACTCAAGGCAAGTTATATGGGTAATATAGATATTTTATCACTCACGTCATTTGACGTACTAATATTTTTTATAGTGTTCGTTTCATCTGTGTTTGGGGTGTATCGAGGTTTCTTAAGTTCAACAATCTCTTTCATTGGTTGGATTTTGTCTCTCTATTTGGGAATAGAGTTAGGGCCTATTTTTGCTCCGCTATTCTCAGATGCGGCTGCAAGCGAGGCGATGGCGAGCGTTTTTGGAGTAGGGTCGGTTTTCTTATTCGTTGCTATATTAATGGCTCTACTAAACCATGTTTTGAATAAGTGGATCCTGGTGCATGCCAGAGGGCTTTTAGATAGGTCGTTTGGTTTAGTTTTTGGTTTTTTACGTGGTTGTTTAGTAGTTTCGATCTTGTTTTATGTTTTAACAATGGTGATGCCAAATTTAAATGTTGGTGATGAGGACAAGTTAAAAGATAAAGATGCTAAAGTACCAGAATGGATTAAAAAATCAGAAACAATCATTTTGCTTAAGCGAGGGGCAGACTTGTTGAATTTATTCGTACCACAAACATTTGAGAATGAACTTAATCAATCCATCGTTGAGTCTACTAACGAGAAGGGAGAGGTTGAATTACCAAGCACTAGAGCTGAAAAAATCAGATCTCTCAATAAACTGCTTAATAGCTTGCCTGATACTATAATCGAAAGAACAAGTGACAATGATCTGATTACTTTGCAAGATATGACGGCACCGCCTGAGTTAAAGGCGCAGATATTAGAAAAAATAGCGCATGAATATTACCAATATAATCATCAAAAAATGGTTGATGGAGATAATCCTGTGGAAATAGAGAAAAATAATCGTAAATATCATAATTTAATGATGATGGTCGAAAATGAAATTCTGAAATATCGTATGCAGGCTAGAAGCGAAGAAGAAAAGCAGAATAATAATGGAGAAAATTAGTGCAAGATAAGAAGATAGTTCTTATTTTTGGAGCTGCAAATGGATTGGGACGCAATATAGCGCTTGAGCTTGCAAATTCGGATAACCACCTTATTATTGTTGATAAGGATCTAAAAAAACTTGAAAGCTTAGATGATCAGATAGGAGAAAAGGGTGGATCTTCAACCATTGTGCATTTAGATCTGATTGATTTCCCTAAAATTTTTGAGCTTGCATCTGTGATATATCAAAAATTCGCAAAAGTAGATTTGCTCATATCATGTGCTGCGATGTTAGGCGAAATTGCTCCTCTAGATCATTTTGATACAAAAATTTGGGGAAAAGTCATAGACACAAATCTAAATGCTAATGCCCATATAATAAAAGCCTTTACTCCAATTCTTAAGTTGTCATCTGCTCCTGAGGTTATCTTCACGACTTGCAGTGCGTCTGAAGAGGCAAGAGCATATTGGGGAGCTTATTCTGTATCAAAAGTAGCATTGAAAAACTTGATTCAGATCTATGCTGCTGAAAATCAAACGTCTAATTTAAAAATAGCGATGTTTGATCCTGGGGTGATGGACACTAAAATTAGGTATCAAGCTATGCCTAATGAAGATAAGACAAAAATCACATCTGCTGAAAATGTTGCAGAATTTTTTGTGCAAAAATTAACAAAAGATTCCTTTAGGCACGGAGATATACTAGAATACGAGTAATAGAATAAAAACCATAAGAATGACTGAAGTTACTTACGTAAAAACCAGAAAGGTTTCTTGCTCCGGAGAAGAAGGTGTTGAGGGTCATCCTAAAATATATCTTGAAATAAACCATGAGGAGGATCATGTGATCTGCCCTTATTGCAGCAAGAAATTTATACTTAAAAATGCTAAATGACTGAAAAAATTGAACAAATAGATTTTTCTGATGCCTTAGGTGAGCGCTACCTGAGTTACGCTTTATCCACCATTATGTCTAGGTCTTTGCCTGATCTGCGTGATGGCTTAAAGCCTGTACATCGTCGTATTTTATATTCCATGTATTTACTTAAGCTGGATCATAGATCTGGTTATAAAAAATGTGCGCGTGTAGTTGGTGACGTGATGGGTAAATTCCATCCTCATGGTGATGTTGCCATTTATGATGCGTTAGTTAGATATGCTCAGTCCTTTACGGTAAGATATCCATTAATAGATGGGCAAGGAAATTTTGGATCCATTGATGGTGACGGCGCTGCGGCTATGCGTTATACGGAATCAAGGTTAACTGAGATAGCCAGAGAGCTATTAAATGATTTAGATAAAGAAACAGTTGATTTCAAACCTAATTACGATGACCAAGATAATGAACCTAATGTTCTTCCTGCGTTATTTCCAAATATACTTGCAAATGGAGCTGAAGGGATAGCGGTTGGCATGGCCACATCCATCCCTCCCCATAACCTTGATGAGCTTTGTGATGCGCTTAAATATTTAATAGATAACCGTGAATGTTCAGTCAAAGATTTATGTAAATTTGTAAAAGGCCCTGATTTTCCTACTGGTGGAATAATAGTAGAGTCAAAGGAATCTATTCTAGAGACATATAGTAAAGGAAAAGGTGCTTTTAGGGTTCGTGCCAAATGGCATAAAGAAGAATTGGAGAGGGGGCAATATCAAATTGTTGTAACTGAAATACCTTTTCAGGTTCAAAAAAGTAAATTAATCGAGAAAATTGCTGAATTATTCAAGGCAAAGAAATTACCGCTTTTAGATAATATACGTGATGAATCAGCTGAGCAAATTAGAATAATATTTGAGCCGAAGTCTCGTACTATCGATCCACAAATTTTAATGGAGTCTTTATTTAAGACAACAGATTTGGAATCTAGGGTTAATGCTAATATGAATATGTTAGATAAAAACTCTATTCCAAACGTGATGAATTTGAAGGAGATATTAGAGAATTTCTTGGAATTTAGAGAAGAAATCGTAAATAAAAGAGCAAGATATCAACTTGCAAAAGTTGAGAAACGCTTAGAAATTTTAAACGGATTTTTAATCGTATATCTTAATTTAGATGAAGTTATTAGGATAATCCGCTTTGAAGAAAATCCAAAATTAAAATTACAAGAGACCTTTAGTCTCAGCGAATTACAGGTGGATGCTGTTTTAAATATGCGTCTCCGTTCCTTACGTAAATTAGAAGAGATGGAAATTCGTAAAGAGCATGAGAGCTTAACTGCAGAAAAAGCCAAATTAAAAGCTTTGTTATCTGATGAATCATTGAGATGGAGGCTGATTTCTGAAGAATTCGATTATTTAAAAGAAAAATATGGGAAAAAAACTGCTTTAGGAAAAAGAAGGACAGTTATAGATAATAATCAAATTGATTCTAACATTGATTTATCTTTTGAAGTTTTTGTTGAGAAAGAACCTATAACAATAATTTGCTCCTACTTAGGTTGGATAAGAGCTGTAAAAGGCCATAATTATGATTCTTCGAATGTAAAATATAAAGATGGTGATAAGGCTGGCTTTATTTTAAAGGCTTATACTACGGACCAACTAATTATTGCGTGTGAGAGTGGAAAATTTTTCACTCTATTATGTGACAAAATCCCTAGAGCAAAAGGTCATGGCGATTCTTTACGAGTATTATTTGATATTGGATCAAATAAGATTGTAGATTTATTTACACATCATGCAGGGAAAAAATATCTACTTGCTTCAAGAAAAGGTAGGGGTTTTGTAGTTTCATCAGAAGATTTAGTCGCGCAGACAAAAAATGGCAAGCTGGTTATGAGTCCAGAAAAAGATGATGGTCTGTATATAGCAAGAGAAGCCAAAGGTGATCATGTTGCTATAATAGGAAATAATCGCAAGCTACTTATTTTCAATATGGATGAAATACCTGATATGAAAAGGGGTAGAGGGGTTATTTTGCAAAAATATAAAGAAGCCAAGATCTCTGATCTTAAAATATTTGATAAAAATGATGGCTTATCATGGCGCTTAGGTGAGCGAATCAGATCTGAGATGGAACTTCTTCCGTGGCTAGGAAAAAGAGCAAATATTGGTAGAATGCCACCTGTTGGTTTCCCTAAAAATAATAAATTTGATTTGTATTAAGCTTCTTGGTGGATATAACCAGCTTTTGTGAAGAACAGCTCTTCTTTGTTTTTGTTAAAGATCTTAGCTGAGTTGCCTTCTTTCTTTACTGTTCCTATCTTTGTTATTTTTACATCACAATCTTTTGCAAGAGCAGCTATCTCATTTTTGAAGCTTTTTGAGGCAGTAAATAATAACTCATAGTCATCACCGCCTGTAATTATATTTTCATATAGATCGTAGCTTTTTTGTAGCTCCTTCATATGTTTAGAAAGAGGAATTTTTGTGATATCAATATGAATTTCCACATTAGAGGTGCTTGCAATATTATTTAAATCCAGCAAAATTCCATCTGATATATCAGTCATTGAGTTGGCGAAATTGATTAATTTTTGACCAATTTCAATTTGTGGAACAGGGGAGTGGTATTTATTTTCAAAGAAAACTTTCTTCTCACGAGTAAGGTTAAACTCATTATCTCTGGCTACAAGTAAGCCGATTGCAGCGTCTCCTATTGTTCCAGTGACATAAACATCATCATCAATTGATGCTTTTGCCCTTGTTACAGCTTTATACTTATCTATTTCGCCAATAACAGTCATTGACAAGTTAATGGGTCCTTTATGATAGGATGTATCTCCGCCGATAACACAAATATTATATCTATTATTTGTTCTCTCCAAACTTTGACAAAATTCTGCTATCCAAGTTTCGTCACATTTTTCATTCAGAGTAGCAGAAATCATTGTATATAAAGGAGTAGCTCCCATTGCAGCTATATCAGATAAATTTCTGCCAGCAAGTTTTTTTGCGATATTTTCCGGCGTTGTGTTCTCCAAAAAATGTACATTTTCTACTAAATTATCACAGGATAAAACAATCTGGGTATTGGATTTGGGAGAAATCACTGCGGCATCATCTTGCAGTAAAAGAGCCGATGGATGGTTCTTTGTCAGAGGTTTGAGATATTTCTCTATAATCTTAAATTCTTGCATCTTGATTTTTTGATATTTTGTCTAAAATTGCATTGGTGAAATTAACTTCAGAATTATTGAAAAAGTCCCTTGCTAGGCCAACATATTCGTCAATTACCACTTTAGTTGGGGTATTGTCAAAAAACATTTCTGACACTGCGCATCTCAGAATTGTTTTTAGAAGGAGGTTCATTTTACTGATTGAATCTTCTTTTTCTAATTCTTTTGTAATAATAATATCTATTTTTTCTAAATTCTCAAAAACGCTTGAAGATAATTTATATATAAAATTTTTGTTTGGTTTTGAATTTATATTAGCATGTTCGAAATTAATCGACTCTTGATTAGCTGAATCTTCATTGATTTTATAATATTCAACTATATCAAAAATAAATTTTTCAAGGTTTAAGTCCTCTGCATTCTCCTCAGACTTGGCCATATCAAATTGGTAACAAACTTGAATCGCTGCCAGCCTAGAAATAGTCTTGCTAATCATAATAATTGTAATCTCGGTTAACAAAGAGAAAGTATATACACAAAAAAAGACAAAAATGCACTAAAATATAAAAAATTAAAATTTTATGAGTTTTATACCCTTGCTAAAATGGATTTCTTTATTGTATCATTTGTTAAATTTAAGGTGAATTATATGAATAAGTTTTGGTTATCTCTTGCTGTGAGTTCTGTATTATCGTTAAGCCCTGTGGCTAGTGCAACAAATTCTAGTGTTGCTACAGCAGCTACGGGAAGTTCTGCAGCAGCAGCTAATCAGGCTGTATCTTCAAATATGCCTGCTTCGTCTCATCCCACAATTCAAAAGCAAACAAATCAGCAAATGCAGGCAAAGCAACCAGATTCTTTGCAACAGGTTATTAATGGTTTGTCTGATCAAGACAGAAAAATTGTATTAGAAATTCAACAAGAAGTTTCGACTTGGCCTAAAAATCTTTTTGAAGAGCTAGAAGATTACAGAGAATTTATTTTGACGGCCAGAAAAGAAGCGCAAGAGAGATATAATAAACTTTCGCCGCAAGCTAAGAAAGCTCTGCAAATTGAAAGGGACATGAAGGCCAAATTATCATCTCAAGCAGTTGATGCGTTAGAAGGTTTAAATAAAAATAATGACTCAAATGCTACTCAAGATAGTAACACTAAGAGCAAGAATAATGATACAAAAATGAGTGTTGATCATCCTTCAACTTCTTCGATGGCTTCATCGAGTCCTGCCTCTTCTTCTAGTAGCAACTCAGCATCTATGAGCTCTGCAGCAAGTAATAGTCTACCAGCTGCTGCTCCAATGCCTGCTAGTGCACCTGTAAGTTAGCCTAAATAATTTGCACGAAATTCTTTAGTTGCTCTAAGCCATACTGGCTACAAATGCTTTCAGGGTGGTATTGTAAGCCAAATATTTTTTTAGTCTTATGTGATATAGCCATGGTGTGGTTATCTTCACTTCTTGCATCGATGGAATATTCATCAGAAAGTGTCGACTCATCTATAACTAAGGAATGATATCTAGTAACTTTAAATTCTTCCGGTAAATGCTGGAATAAATTTTGACCGTTATTTTTAATAGTTGAGATTTTTCCGTGCATTGGTTGTTTTGCTTTGATAATTTTTGCACCACTCTGATATCCAATAACCTGCATACCTAGGCATATACCTAGCAAGGGGATGTCCTTCTCATAACAAATATGAAATGCATCATTTGATATTTTTGCTTGCTCCGGTCCGCAAGGTCCAGGAGAAATTAAAACAGCTTTAGGCCTATATTCTATGATTTTCTTAATATCAATCTTATCATTAAGCCTTATCAGAGTGTTTTGGCCAAGCTGCAATAGGTAATCGTTCAGGTTATAAGTAAAACTGTCGTAATTATCTATTATGAGGATCATAATTTTGCGAGTAGATCTTCTCTGATAGTTACAGGATATTTTTCTTGTAAATACTCAATAAATTGATTTTGTTGTGCCATAGTTATATATGAATTGAGCAGAGCATTTGCTTTCTTTAACTCTTCATCATTGGCCTTGGCAGGTTTTATAATATTGTTAAGGACCATAAAACTATAGGAGTTATTTTTACTAGGGAAGATTTTAGTAGCTTTCTTTGGGCGCAAATTAAATATCTCTATTATAGCATCATTTTGACCTTCCATCGCCATAGTTTGGTTATCAGGTCTATCAAAAATCTTGATGTTGGTTGAGATATTCTTTAACTTTCCGAGGTCTTCACTTTTATTATAATCAAACAAGGCTTGTTTTATATAGCTGAAATTTTGTTTGTCTTGGTGTTCTTGAGTTAGGATTTTTATAATTTCTGCTTTTATTTTATCATCGAGAGGCATTGGTTTTGGCTCGGTGATTTTGGTGACGTTGATAATATAGTATCCAGGCTTAGCTTCATCAATTTGCAATGTTTCGGAAGGTTGGTCAAGCTCAGCTTTAAATATTTCCTTTTTGAATCCTTTGAAAGAAGGGATGTTTTGCGATTTGTTGGCAATAGCTGTAAGCTTACCAAAGCCTACTTTAAATTTTTCTGCGAGTTTTTGGAAATTCTCACCAGAGGCTATTTCGTCCTCTAACTCTTGTATTGTCTCAATGATTTTTTGGTCAATCTTTTGAAATTTTAATTGAGTAACAATATTCTTTTTATTTTCTTCGTAATTTTTATCTTTTTCGAGATGAGCAGTTGCGTCTGATTCTTCCTGTTTAGTTATGGTAACTTGATTGCTAAAATGGGTTGGTTGCACATAAATATACTCCACATCCCTCATTTCAGCTGTGCTGAAATCAGAAAGATGCCCCTTATAGTAGGTTTCAATTTCTTCAGCATTCTGTTTATTATAGTCATGCTTTGAGTTTGCGGTTACAATTGTAACTTCTCTTTTTTCATTTTGGTATCTAGCCAAGTTGCTGTTAAGAGCAGGGGAGTGCTTTACATTTCCTGAAAAAATATCTAGTAAGAAATTGGCTGCAATTTCATTCTTTAAATTTTCTACATATTCATTCTCTGGGATAGAAGAATTCCTTAGTAAAGCTTTGAAAAGCATAGGGTCAAATTTTCCATCTTTGTTCTGGAAAAACTTATTTTTTGAAATTTCCGAAACAACTATTTTATCACTAATTAATATCCCTAAATTCTTTGATTCTATCTCAACAAGCTTTCTCAGAACAAGTGATTGAAGGATATTTTTGTTGATATTGAGCAATTTTAGTTGCTCATCGGTAATTTGTGGGTAGTTAGATTTGATATTTTGAACTTGTATTCTTTTAGCTTTTATAAATGCATCTGTAGAAATATAGTGATCACTCCCAATTTTGGCTACATAGTCATCACTGCTTCCTGCAATATATCCGTATATACCGGTGAAGGCAAAAGTGAAAATTAAAATGCCAAGCAGTAATTTGAAAATGATATGATCAGATGCTTTTTTGATATTGTCTAGCATGGTTCTGTTGTACCTTTTATTTTATGAAAATAACCCTTTTTTCTTCTTTTCTTGGTTATTATGTTGCACTAATTGTTTAATATTTTTTTCTTTTTTATGTTTTTCAGATTTTTTTATGAAATTTTTATCTGACTTTGATAAAGAATTTTTTGTTGCTTTTTTTGGGTCTTGACCTTGATAAATTATTGCATCAACCTCTTGCTCAGTAAGAGATTTTACATGATCTGCTGAAGAATCAATTGGAGCTGGTAAGGTAAAATTTTTTGGGACAACAAGGGGTGGTTGTTTAACAATAAGATACTCGTCTGGAGCCTTTTTGTTAACGTCCAGTCTTTGAGCAGCACCGCACGAAGTAACAAAAATTAGAGATAATATTGCTAAAAAATAATTATAATTTTTCGAGTTCATTTTTACCCTTGAGTTTACTTGTAAATAAATAAAAAATTAGCAGGAATCCTCCTGTTGTAATATAAGAATCAGCCAAATTAAAGCTTGGCCAATGGTAATTTCCTATATGAAAATCTATGAAGTCAAAGACGGCCTCATATCTTATTCTGTCGATGATATTACCAATTGCACCACCTATAATCAAGCTGTATGAGGTTTTTATGAATTTATTTGATTCTTGCCAGAATAATTTGAAAAAATAGAGAGTTATTAAACTCGATATTATCACGAATAAATAATTACTTTGCTCTAGATTTGCAAAAAAACCGAATGAAATACCACTATTCCACACATAATCAAAATTCAAGAAGGAAGTTACATAGAGATTAGAGATATTCGATTTTTCAAATTCATTAATAAAAAAATCTTTAGCTATTTGATCGCAAATGATCAAGATTATCATGGAAATAAGATAAATTAACTTACCTTTTGAGAAGTTCTTTTGTTTTTTGTACATCTAATTTTATCTGAATTTTCAGCTCACTTAAATTGTTAAATTTTACTTGAGATCTAATATATTTTTTTAGATAAATTTTTATTTTTTTACCATAAATATCTTTATCAAAATCAAATATATGTGCTTCAATTAGTTTTTTAGTATCAATTGTTGGTCTTGGGCCTATATTAACAACCGACTTATATATCTCGTCATCACCTTCTATTTGAACTTTTGCTGCATATACACCTAGTTTTGGAGGCATAATATGGTTAATATTAAGATTTGCGGTTGGAAACCCTATCTTAGCGCCCCGCTTATCGCCTTCAATCACTTTTCCCTCGATGAAGTAGTCGTATCCGAGCAGGTTCGAAGCGAATGCTATTTCACCTTTTGCAAGATATTCTCGTATTAAACTTGAGGATATTTTGCCCTCACTGCTATTTAATAGCTCAGCCGGAAAAAATCCAAATCCATATTTTTCTGAATTTTTTGCTAGTAATTCTATATCACCAGCTTTTTTAGCACCGAATCGAAAATTCTTGCCGACGATTAAGTTCTTGATTGATAGGGTTTTTACTAAAAAATGCTCTATAAAATTTTCTGGAGTCGTTTGAGAGAAAGATTCATCAAATTTCTTTATGAAAAAAATCTCAATTCCATTTTTTTGCAAAAGATCTGCCTTAACATCAGTTGTTAAAATATTGATGTTATCTGAATCAGGAACAAAAAATTTATGAGGATGAGGGGAGAAGCTAAGCAATGCAAGCTTTGTATTTGTTTGTGTCGCTATATTTTTGGCTTCTTTTATCAAATATTGATGTCCCTTATGGACCGAATCAAAATTTCCTATAATCAATGTAGAATTTTTGACATTGTCTGGCAGTTGGACGAAATCTTCAATTATTATCATTTAACTAATTACTTCTAGTAAAATTTCATTCCTTTTCATAAAGGAAGGAATCCAAGGTGGGTTATAAAAAGCATATAATGGATTACCAGAAGTTATGATGTTTTTCTCGTTAAGATATTTTTTCAATATCTGGTAATGATCATCTAAATTAATCTCATCGACATTGCCACTAAAAATATATGCAATCATTTTTCTTTTAGGAAAGCTTCCCAACCTGATTTTTTTATCTAAGGGAAGGGGAAGATTTTCGTTATCAAAGCCCTTCGGTAAGATAAAGGATGTTTGCCATTTTGCCCCAAATGACGTTTGGAATACAGGAGACATCATAGGAATTTTTTTTGAGAATGAATTTTCTCCAGATATGTATTTCGCCAAAATTTTAAATCCTTCGCGTAAAGCTTGGACTTGATCTCCTCCAACCGTTACGTCTGCAATTCTAATATGTTGATATTGCCTAATTTCAAAATCCCCATCATCCACAAGAGTTTCATATTCTGGTTGTTCTAAAGGCCGGAAATAGTCCTTCATAAAGAAAACACAGGAAGTAAGAAGCAAAATAATTATAGATATAAGTATTTTTTTGTTCATCGTCAAAATGCTTAATATTTGCCATACAATATAAAGAAAATCTATAAATAAATCTAGCAATTGATAAAACAATAAAACTAATTGTTGAAAAATCATGTGGCATAGGATAAAAACTCCATAATAGATTTAGCCCCTGTGGTGGAATTGGTAGACGCGGCAGACTCAAAATCTGCTGTCCGCAAGGACGTACCTGTTCGAGTCAGGTCAGGGGCACCAAATTCAAATTTTGATTTTAGATTTACAGAAAGAATATTTGAATTTAAAATTTGTTTTAAAAACTTCAGTAGAGAATTCTTATGACAGAAATAACAAGGAAAGTTGTCCCGCATAAGTTTCACTTAGTTGATCCAAGTCCTTGGCCAGCATTTGCCTCTTTATCCTTATTTATTTTGGCATTTGGTGCCGTTATGTATATGCATAATTATGTAACTGGGTATTTTGTTTTGCCAGTTGGCTTTGCAATGGTTCTTTACACCATGTATGTGTGGTGGCGTGATGTTATCAAAGAAGGAAGAATTGATAGGGCGCATAGCTCTGTAGTAAGACAGGGATTGTCTTTGGGAATGTTACTCTTTATTCTTTCTGAGGTAATGTTTTTTGCAGCCTTCTTTGGCTCATTTTTCTACTCTAGTATTGATCCTCTTGGTTTTGCAGATGGAGATTTTGCCAGAATCAACGCTGCTTGGCCACCAGAAGGGGTTAAGACCATTGATCCCTGGAATATACCTTTCCTAAATACCCTGATTTTGTTGCTTTCCGGTACAACTGTTACATGGGCGCATCATGAGCTAATTAATGACAATCAAAAAGAAGTTGCTAAGGCTCTATTAATAACAGTTATTTTGGGTGTTTGTTTTACGTCTTTGCAGATTTTTGAGTATTTTCATGCTGAATTTAAGTGGAAAGACGGCATTTACTCATCAAATTTTTATATGGCAACGGGATTCCACGGGTTCCATGTTTTAGTAGGTACGATCTTCCTTTTTATATGCTTTTTGAGAGCAAAAAAAGGTCATTTTGCAAAAGGTCAAGGCCATCTCGGATTTGAGTTTGCCGCCTGGTACTGGCATTTTGTTGATGTTGTCTGGCTATTCCTATATGTTTTTGTTTATGTTTGGGGCAGCTAATATTGAATGAGATACAAAAAAGCTGGTTTCTTTGTAATTTGTTCTTTGATGTTATTGGCGTTAGGTTTCTGGCAAATTCATAGATTAGAATATAAAAAAGAACTGCTACACCTATATAAAATTAATCCTAATAAAATAATTAGCTCTGAAGAGCTTCAGAATTTTTCTGAGCTAGATTTGTATAAAATGATTACTATAAAAGGACATTTTATAAAGCATCCTATTTTTTACTATGCTCCAGAAGGTAGTAAAATATATTATGAAGTTTATCAGCCGTTCCAGGATAATTTTGGCCGTGTCATGCTTGTGCACAGGGGAAAGGTTAATAATAAAAATATTGATAATAGAAAAGTTGCTACAGATCAAATTTTGGCGGGTAATGTTATAAAACTATCTAACAAGAGCAACATAGCAGTCAAAAACGATTATCAAAAAAATTGCTGGTTTTATTTAAGCGATAAAGAGTTGTGTAAATATTATAAAATTGATAATTTATTACCAGTAATAATAATTAGCCAGCAAGCAAATATGCTGATAGGGGAGCCTGTTGACATAAAAAACAAGGTTTCTATAAGAAACGACCATTTGCAATATGCGGTAACATGGTTCTCGCTGGCAGTTGTTGCAATAATTTTTGCTATTTTTAGCTATAAGAAAAAAAGGTAATGAAATGATACATACATACTCTAAGTTATGTAATTTTTATCGGAAAATTAATAACTTTGATAATATCGCAAGTATAATTCATTGGGATATGTCGACGAATATTCCCAAGGATTCCATGAAATACAGAAGTGAAGAGCTTGCAACTCTTCAATCTATGACGCATAAATTGCTTATATCCGAACAGTTTGGTGATTTGCTATCTTCAGTTAAGAAAGCGAGGCTTAACGATTGGCAGAAGGCAAACTTAAATGAAATGCACAACATAAGGAAAAATGCCTTGGCGGTTGAGACACGCTTACTAGAAGTCCACACTAAAACAGCTGCTGAATGTGAAATGTTGTGGCGGCAAGCAAGAAAGGACAATGATTTTAAGTCGCTGATCCCTGTATTTAGAAAGGTTATCTCTATCACAAAAGACATTGGAGATTCAAGAGGTGATTATTTAGGGATGTCGACATATGACGCATTGCTGGATCAATATGATCCCGGTAGAAAATCTGCAGATATAAATAAAATCTTTTCCGAAATTACGAAATTTTTACCTAATCTGGTAAATAAGATAATAGAAAAGCAATCCAAAAATAATAGTAAGCCATTGCCGAATCATAAATTCCCAATTGCAAAGCAAGAAGAGCTTGGCCGATTTATTATGAAAGCCTTAGGTTTTAATTTTGATAGGGGGCGTTTGGACGTAAGTACGCATCCTTTTTGTGGAGGGAACCCTCACGATGTTAGGATTACTACGCGTTATGCCGAGAACGATTTTTCTTCAGGTTTAATGGGTGTTGTACATGAAACTGGCCATGCCTTATATGAGCAGAATTTACCAGCAGATTATATTGACCAGCCAGTTGGTAAAAATTTAGGAATGTCTATTCATGAGAGTCAATCACTTTTGATGGAAATGCAAATTAGCCGAAGTAAAGAATTCTTCGAATTTATAACTCCAAAGATTGTTGAATTATTTGCTTTGGATCCTCGTGAATGGTCCGCTGATAGAATTTATACTTCTAGAACGAAAGTGAAGAAAACACTTATTCGTGTAGATGCAGATGAGGCAACTTATCCGCTGCATGTTATTCTACGATATAATATTGAAAAAGAATTGCTGACTGGTAATTTACAAATTCGTGATCTTCCAGCAGTTTGGAATGATGGGATGAAAAGTCTTCTTGGAGTTGTTCCTGAAAAAAATTCGATGGGCTGTATGCAAGATATACATTGGTATATGGGCGCGTTTGGTTATTTCCCAACATATACTTTGGGTGCATTAGCTGCGGCACAATTCTATCAAGCTCTTGCAAGGGAGGTCAAAGATCATACTCAATATATTCGAAAGGGTGATTTTAAACCTATTACCTCATGGTTACATAAGAATATTCACAATCAGGGAAGATTCTATAGTGCTGATCAACTCGTGAAAAAAGTAACTGGAAAAAATATAGAAATAGCTGCCTATAAAAAACATATAGAAACCAGATATTTGTAAAATTATCCTTTACTGAAATTTGCAACAATCTCTATGTGGGGGTTCCAATGGAATTGATCGACTGGCTGTATATTTATTAGTTTGTAGCCTGCGTTGATTAATATTTTGGCATCCTGCGCAAAGCTTTCGGGGCTGCAAGAAACATAGGCGATTTTTTCGAAATCGCTTTCTGCGAGTTCCTGGCATTGGCCTTTGGCTCCTGCTCTTGGAGGATTGATAACTGCTTTATTAAATTTTTTAAGCTCATCTTTGTAAAGAGGAGTGTTGTAAAGATCGCGTTGAGAGATGTTTATTGGTAATTTATGTTTTATGCTTACTTTTTCGAGAGCATTTAAAGCCTTGGAGTCACACTCGAAAGCGGATATTTGTGAATATTCAGCGAGTGGAATAGTATATGTGCCTCTGCCGCAAAATAAATCAACTATATGGTCTTTTGCGGAAGGATTGATAATTTCTAGGACTTTTTCAGAGAGCACTTGATCTGATTCGCATGTTGATTGTAAAAAGCAATCAGAATCAATAGTCACATTTTTTCCACCAAAAATCACATATGGTTCTTCAAATTCTTTTTTATATAATGTTCTTTTTTTATAAGTTAATTTCATTCTGATAATCTTATGAGTATCAACAAAATTATCTAATAAAGTTTGATGCTCAGGCTCAAATGGTTGTTCTTTGTTATAGCGAATTAATAGATCAATACCATTAGCAGCTGATGTAATGTAGATTTGAGCTCTTTGTTTGATAGGAGTGATTTTAACTAAAATTTCTTTTAACGGTGATATTAGTTCGGAAATTTTCGCTTCAACCGAAGGGCAATTATCAATATCTACCAATTTATTGAAGTGATATTTGTGAAAGCCCATAACAGGTGCTTCTGGATGATGAAAAAACTCGAAATTCGCTCTTCTCCTTTTTCCAGGGCCTATTGAAATAATATTCAAGATATCTGTTGTAATATTAAGCTGACTAAGTGGCTTGGTTATCGTCTCAAGTTTAAAGGCGTTATATTGAGCTTTGTTCATATGCTGGATAAGGCAACCACCGCACTGGCCAAAAAATTTGCACGGCGCGTCTTCACTATCAGAGGATCTTTTTACTAACTTTACGAAGTTTGCAGTTTCTTTATGTTTGCATTTGTGGAGCTCATATTCAGCTTCTTCTCCTGGCAATGTATAAGGGATTTCAATTTTTTTACCTTGTTTTGATAAGGCAACGCCCAGCCCATTTTTGCTTAAAGAGGTAATTTTAGCTAAACCTTGTTCTATAAGTGCCACAAAGAAATCCTATATAAATTGCTTTTGTAAGATAAATATAAGAGATTTGTTTTGCAACACAAAACTAGTAGTCTTCAATCACCCTAAAACTATCAGGATCGCTGAAAATTGAACGTAGAACTTTATTGTTGATTGTGTGGCCAGGCTTATATGTTTCGAAGTGACCTTTAATAGGCATTCCAGCCAAATATAAATCGCCAACTAAATCCAACATTTTATGGCGTACAAATTCATCTTGATAGCGTAATCCTTCAGAGTTCACAACTTTATCTTCGTGTAGAACAATTGCATTTTCGAGTGACGCTCCTTGCGCCAGTCCCATTTTTTGTAACGAAATAGCATCTTGCTGGAAGCCAAAGGTCCGAGCTCGAGCTAATTCATGTTTAAAGCATCTTTGCCTGTCAGTGAATTGATATGTTTGTTTGCCAATCAGTTTATCAGCAAACTCAATATTCATGTCGACAGAAAAATCCTCTGAAGGTGATATTTTTGTAATTGAGTCTTTATCTTGAATGGTCATTTCTTTCGTTATTTCAAGATATTTACGTAAATGATCAAGTTCTTGAATGCCTGCACATTCAATCATAAAAATAAATGGCTCAGAGCTTCCATCCATAATCGGAATCTCAGGACCGTCTGTTTCGATTATGATATTGTCAATCTTGCATCCCCATAATGCGGCCATTAAATGTTCTATTGTAGCAACTTCAACATTATGTTCATTTTTGATTGTTGTTCCTAAATTTGTTGTCGAAACGAAGTCATAACGTGCTGTTACTTCATTGTTTTTTGCTATGTCAGTTCTAACAAATTTTATGCCCGTGTTCGCAGGGGCAGGGTATAATGTGATTGAAGCTGGTTTGCCTGAGTGAACTCCTATTCCAAAACAGCTAACAGTATGCTTAATAGTTTTTTGTTGCATATAAAATATTAATTATTACTTTTCCCTCATCATCAATAATAAAATATGATGTGAAAACCGCAATTAACATAATGTTACTATATGTTACAATCATAAGATGGGTAATTTTTTACCCTCCTTTTTGAGCCAATCTTCTGCTTCTTTGTATGTTGGATAATTTTGTTTTACTAGTTTCCAGAAGTTTTTACTGTGATTCATCTCAAATAAGTGACACATTTCATGCACGATAACATATTCAATGATATCGAACGGGCATAAAGCTAAGCGCAAACTTAACATAATTCTTCCAGATGAACTACAGCTACCCCAACGTGAGCGTGTATTTCTAATATCTAGGCTAGTGTAGCTGATACCCATTGTTTGTGAGTGGTATAAAATTACTTCCTCAGTCCTGTTAATCAGCTCTTTCTTAAGAAATTTGTGTATTTTGGCTTTTATATTTGATTCCAGGCCGTAAACTACAATTTTATTCTCTTGTATTTCGGTAACCCCTCTATGTGCATCATGGTGTGTAATTATATATGGATCGCCTAAAAACATTATTTGTTCCTGATCTGTATATTTTTGCTGTTTCGGTAATGAGAAGGAGTTTCGTATCAGCCAGCTATGATTTTTATTAATGAAATCAATAGCAATTTTTTGAGGCAAAAGGGAAGGCATTATTAGGTTGAATCCTTCAGCCGTCTGTCTGAGAGAAATTGATCCAACATTAAATTTTTTTGTTATTTTTATGGGTATTATTCTATCTTCTGAAATTTTGAATTGATAGATAAGTGACATAATATTTAGATTAATTATTGTATTTTTTTAACAAATAAGGCTTTTATTTGTATTGTGTAGCACATATTAATGTGGTGATATATCATTTTTTGATGATGAAGGGGGCTTTTGTGTTTTTTTTCTTTCTCTCTTGTCTATAACATCAATTTTTAAATCTTCTTCATCAGATACAAGAAAAATCTTTTGCAAGATTTCTTGAGTCTTTTTGATAATTATATCTTTTTGCGTTTTTCTTATTAATAAATCAATACCACTGCGGGCACCGTAATCTAGAGGCGTTTGTTCAGAATTGTCCTTTACAAGTTGCGCTCCCAACTCAATGAGTCTTATAGTAATTGGTCTGTTAGCCTGGATAACAGCATAGTGAAGTGCGGTTTTTCCTTCAAAATTGATTAGGTTAATGTCTGATCCCAGATTCATCAATGTCTCGGCGAGTTCATCATCACCAAAAATTATCGCCCTCATTATGAGTGTATTGCCTTGTAAATCACAGATATTAATATCCGCACCATAAAAAAGTAATTTTTCAATTATATGGTAGTGATGTTGCCAAGCTGCTAAATCTAGAGGTGTAAGCTCTGTCATTTCGGGTCCAAGCTCCGTTAATTCAATAATTCCCTGATCAACACCAGCCCCAGCTTCGATAAGCAGATCCAATATTTCCTCATTTCCATTTTTTGCAGCATGATGGAGAGGAGATTTTCCTTCTTTGTCGGTTACATTTGGATAAGCCCCAGCATTGAGCAGTTTAGAGACTAAATCTACATCGTTCTTATTAGTTGCTTCTAAAAGCTTTTCATTTAAGATTCCGATTTTCTCCGCCATTAAATATTTTTGTTAACCCCTTTTTATAATTTTGCTTTTTGCGATGATTGTTTCTGTTTTGTGCCTGGTGCTGCCCTTTTAATTGTTTGCTGTCCAGCATAAGTAACCTTGCTTCCTGATAATTCTTCTAAGACATTTTGTCCTTTTGGAGTTTTGTGAAGTATTGCATCAAAAAATTTAGCTTGCTCTACTGTTATATCGGACTGTGTCTCAGACATTGATCCTCCACCCGAAGCCTTAAGGTCAGCATTCCTACCTAGTTTTTTGCTTGTTTGTTCATCCATAATTTTACCCCATTTATAGTAATTCTATGAAATTATAATCTATTTTAAAATAACATTTTGTAGAAAAAGTTAATGTGAATTTTTTGATTGTGCAATGGCGTGATGATATGAACAGTTATGTGTTTTTATTATTCAAATTTTGTATATAGAAGAATCTGATGAAATTGTAGATTTTCAGAATGTTAAGCTTTTATTAATCTTTTTTGTTTAGGCTTGAAAACGGTAACCAATTATCAGCAATTATATGTCTAGTGTTGCAGATCGATTAAGAAAAGCGCAAGCTGAAACTGAGGCAGCTAGAGCTGCAGCTGAAAAAGCACAAGAACAAAGGGCTGAAAAGAAAGGTCCTGTAGTTGAAGCTAAAAAAGGAGAAAAAAAATCCTTCTTTGGGGGGATGAATTTATTTGGCAAACCACGAACTGAGGAGCAAAGAGAAGCAGCGAGAAGAAAAAAAGAAGAAGCGGATAAGAAAAAGGAAGCCGATAAAGAAGCTAGGGCAAAGAAAAGGCGAGAAAGACAAGAGGCAAAAGTGAGAGCCCGAGAGGAGAAAGCAAAAAGAAAAGAAAAAGAAAGGGCTGTTAAACGTGAAGCTAATGAGGCAAAACAAAAAGAAAAGCGAGAAAGAAAGAGGCGGGAAAGAGAACAATATGAGCTAGCTAATGCTACTAGTACAGCAGATGATATTGGGCTTATTACTAAATCTAAAGGACTTTTTGTTACAGGTAACAGAAGTGAAATTGGAGTGACGGGAGTAGCTAAAAATGTTGCTGGATCAACTTTGAAATTAGGTGGGAGGAGTATACTTACTGGTGGAGTAGGAGTTGTTTATTCGGGTGTAATGTGGGGTGCTTACAGCCTCGGTGGACCTATTGGTGGAGCTATTGTGGGTGCAATTACTGGTTGTGCAAGTGCAATAGCTGCAAATATATCTCACAAAAATGCAAACAAAAACGAAAAGTGGTATAAAAGATGGGCTAGAGGAGCGGGCCGAATAATTTCAATGACTTTAGCCGGTGCTGCAGCTGGTGCACTGCCTCCTCCAGCAAGTTTTGTAGCGGTTGGACCTGCAGTCGTTGCTGCTGATAAATTATGCTCCATAGGCGCACATCCGAAAAAAACCTTGGGTAGGCATTTTGGAGATCTTGCTGGTTCGTTAATTCCGGGTGCAGGTCTATTTCAATATAATGAAAAACGTAATATTGAATTGATAAGCGGCAAAGCTATACAGCCACAAGCTGCAAAAGTTGCTCCTACGCCTTCTCCTGCCCCAGGGCAACCTGTTAGAGAACATGAAAGAGATAGGGGAAGAGGGGAGACGGCAGTGTTAAATGATGGAAGAGAAGCTGATCCTCCTACAGTGCCAGCTAGTGTGACTTCTCAGCCTGCTATATCAGCAGATCGTTCGGGAGCGGATCTGACAAAATTAGTTCCTCCAGCGCCTCCGCCAAGATACGAAGATATTTACCCAGAGGGTCCACCTGCACATATAGTTGAAAGATTAACAGCAAACCCAGAAACGGCAAAATCTGGCGCTCCTGCGGCACCATCCTCATCCCCTGGAGCTGGTCGTAAAGCTGGTCAAGGACAAGGTCGTGGTTGATCAAAAGATGTGTTTATGTTCGCTTTGCAGCTTTATTTAAAGCTTCCACAAAACAAGCATCTAAATTTAATAATATATCTTTTTGGTTAGGGTAAACGAGTACAACTAAGCGTTTTTCATGAAAAAAAGGTTTTGAGTGAATCGTTCCATCCGTTCCGGCGTAATGAATAGAGGCTTGTCCTGCTTCTGCTGTGTGAAAATTCATTTTTTCAAACAGCTCTAAAATTTCACTTTGATGCTCAGAATATGCTTGTCCGTAAGTTGAGCTAGTTTCATGAGTGTATTGTAAAAATTCACCTCTTACCGCGTCAGGCATATCAAAGAAGTATGTTGCTTCACCATATAGAGGGAATATGAAAACTTTTTGCTTTGCAAAATTTTTATCATCGCTATCCCTGCCACACTGAGAAATCATTTCTGCATGCGATTTATCAATATGGAGATCCATAAAATTTTCAGTCGTTTTGGAATGAAGCCTTATATCCACTTCTGCATATTCATATCCAGAGGCAGATATGGTGGCGCTAATTATATTTGTCAGTAGATTCTTCATCACCATTTTAGTAGATTGCATCCCATCCGGCATGAGGCGGTTTAAAAAAATATCTATTTCTTCTGCCGGGTTATGCAAAGCGGAATTAAAATATGTTTCTGTACCTTTATCAGAGCTCTTTAAAATTGTTTGGGCAATATGAAAATTTTCTGCTTCTGATATAGCGAGATCATAGGTGATAAAAGTTAAGTTTTTCTCGGTTATTGAGCTGGCTGCTTCTTCGATATTTATAAACAAATCTTCATATTTGAGGTTGCATTTCTCTATATCAAAATCAATCCCCTCAAGCTCAATTAGCCCTGTATTGCTTTCCCAGTAGTAATTTTCCATAATTTATAGCTAATTAATTCCAAGAAAAAATAACTAATATAATTTAATTGTCAATTTATACGTTGACAAAGTGTTTTTATATGTTAGTAATCTGAAGAACGAGGGCTGGGTGTCCTTTAGGTGGAAAAATTAAATTAGTAATTTTTAATGATGAGGCGTCAAAATGGGCAAATTAATGCTCTCCAACTTGATTTCTAGAACTTTGAAAGCTTTTTTGTTACAGGGCAGTAACAGCATGTGTTTTTGTTGCTTGTGGCAAATTTGTGCTTAATAAAAACGCTTCTGATTTATTCAGCTAATTAGAAAATAATTTATAAATAAGGAGTTATTATTATGAGCGCTTATTCACGCTTAAAAGAAAAAGCCAAGACAAATTATAAACTTGCAGTAAAATTATACGGCAAAGAAAAAGCAGATGAGATGCATGGTCGTTATCCGAGGAAGGAATATGAGCAGGAGCTTCTCGACAAGAAGAATGCGTTAGTTGAAGAGGCAATGAGCAAAGCAGTAAAGGAGGCTGATGATATATTTGTTGGTCGGATACAAGATGAATATGAGCTTGAGCAGAAGCATATTAAGTTTTTAGCATTGGAAGGCTTTCAGGAGAATTTCAATGAGCTATATTCGCAGAAGATGAATTTCACGGTGCAGCTGAATTTCTTGGAGGCGAAGAAAGCTGAGATCAGCGCTAAGGAGCGAGAATTTATTTCTTGCTATAGGGGTTCTCCAGCAAGTAATGCTGCGAAATGCGATCAAATTCTCAATGAGAAGGAGCAAGCAAAAAGCCAAGAGATAGAAGGCCAGATCGAGGCTTTACGGGCATTAATAGGCAATTATGACAGTCAAATTGCACAAAACTGGGCCGATATGGATACGGAGCTAAATATTGAAGTCGAGTATGAGGCTTCACCAGATGAATATGCCACTAAAACTACAGAGGTTCAATCGTCATTTCTTATTCATGCTAAATCACAAGAAGTAGCTGGCCATCAACATTATGTATCAGAATATAGCTATTAAATATGACGTACTTCTCAAAACTCAGATCAAACGATTTTTTACTAACATTAGAATATAAAATATAAGAGGTTTAGCCATGAATGTACACCCACGTTGGATAGAAAAAGCAAAAACAAATTACAAAATTGCAGTGAGATTATACGGTAAAGAAAAAGCAGATGAGATGCATGGTCGTTATCCTAGGAAGGAATATGAGCAGGAGCTTGCTGACAAGAAAAATGCGTTGGTTGAAGAGGCAATGGTTAGTGCAGTAAAGGAGGCTGATGATATATTTGTTGGTCGGATACGCGATGAATATGAGCTTGAGCAGAAGCATATTAAATTTTTAGCCTTGGAAGGCTTTCAGGAGAATTTCAATGAGCTATATTCGCAGAAGATGAATTTTACGGTGCAGCTGAATTTCTTGGAGGCGAAGAAGGCTGAGATCAGCGCTAAGGAGCGAGAATTTATTTCTTGCTATAGGGGTTCTCCAGCAAGTAATGCTGCGAAATGCGATCAAATTCTAAATGAGAAGGAGCAAGCAAAAAGCCAGGAGATAGAAGGTCAGATTGAGGCTTTACGGGCATTAATAGGCAATTATGACAGTCAAATTGCACAAAACTGGGCCGATATGGATACGGAGCTAAATATTGAAGTCGAGTATGAGGCCTCACCAGATGAATATGCAACTGAAACCACAGAGGTCCAATCGTCATTTCTCATTCATGCTAAATCACAAAAAGTAGCTGGCCATCAACATTATGTATCAGAATATAGCTATTAGAATATAAATTATAAGGAGCCTTAATATGACTACACGTTCACGTTGGATAGAAAGAGCAAAAACAAATTACAAAATTGCAGTGAGATTATACGGTAAAGAAAAAGCAGATGAGATGCATGGTCGTTATCCTCGGAAGGAATATGAGCAGGAGCTTCTCGACAAGAAGAATGCGTTGGTTGAAGAGGCAATGAGCAAAGCAGTAAAGGAGGCTGATGATATATTTGTTGGTCGGATACGCGATGAATATGAGCTTGAGCAGAAGCATATTAAATTTTTAGCCTTGGATGGTTATCAGGAGAATTTCAATGAGCTATATTCGCAGAAGATGAATTTTACGGTGCAGCTGAATTTCTTGGAGGCAAAGAAAGCTGAGATCAGCGCTAAGGAGCGAGAATTTATTTCTTGCTATAGGGGTTCTCCAGCAAGTAATGCTGCGAAATGCGATCAAATTCTAAATGAGAAGGAGCAAGCAAAAAGCCAGGAGATAGAAGGTCAGATTGAGGCTTTACGGGCATTAATAGGCAATTACGATAGCCAAATTGCACAAAACTGGGCCGATATGGATACGGAGCTAAATAGTGAGGCCGAGTATGAGGCTTCACCAGATGAATATGCCACTAAAACCACAGAGGTCCAATCGTCATTTCTTATTCATGCTAAATCACAAGAAGTATCTGGTCACCAACATTATGTATCAGAATATAGCTATTAAATAGTAACGATTAATTAAAAAAACAGGCATCTCTAGAAATGAACACAGATTTTATATCACTATTTTTTGATGAAGAATATTATTTCAATAGTATTGCAGTAAACGGCATGCTTGATAATTCTCCTGGTTATAATGAGTTGTGGAACAATTTTGTAAAGAATGATTTAGAGTGTGATTTTCAAAAGCTTTTGGAGTGTAAATTCCCTAATAAATTTTTCAAGGATTCGGCTCAAAAGGACGAAAATATTTTTCAAAATAGCGATGGTAACTATACTTATGTCTTACAGGCTGAGGATATTAATTATCAATATAAAATATTGGATCAATATTTTCAAAATAATCCATCGGTTATAAAACAGCAATTGCGGAGGCTCGCTCAAGAGCAAAAATATGAGTTGTTAGACAAGGTGCTTGCGCAGTCCAAAGCTCACCCAATCTTTTTGACCGTATCAGCCGTTTTAGATGATGATCAGTACATTGTCTCTTCAGCATCGTTGGAAGCAATAGAAACAACAGTAAGTTATTCTCCTAGAATTCTCCAGGGGTACAAAAAACTGTATTTCTCAAAATATAATACCTACGCACCGTATGAGCACACAACAAACCTAATTGTTAGACATGCACTTGAGCATGCTGAAGACACATCTCATGTTCAGTATATAGCGGATTTTATTGAAAAAGATGTAGCGCACAGATTTTTATCAGATCATTTTGTCTCAAACATATACAAATCTTTTACCAAAGGTGTCTTGGAAGGTATTGAGTATAATTCAGAATTATTTACTATTTTTGAGAATTTACTAGATCTTGGAGCTGTGACTGCAGGAAAAAAAACTGCCGAGTCAGCTCTGGTTAGTTTATTGCTTGCTGGAGCCGGAGCTGAGCTATATAAGCCAAAAATTGAGCTAGCGGCTATTTTTACAGAATATCTGCGAGAGGGGATGAACCCTATTTCAAAACATCACACTACAAAAGTTATTTTCGAGCTTTTGGAACGAGAATTAGAAAAAGATACTCCAGACGCTGATTTTGTCATGGATATATGTCATAAAATCTTAGATTTGTATTATGATGTCCCAAATCCAATAATTTTTGCATTATCAGAAATATTGGCAAAGCAAAGCAAATCTTTTGATGCTAAAAATGATCATATATCGTCATTTTTAGTTTTTTTCGAAAGGCTAATTACCACACAGTCATTATCAGATGATATATGGAAAAATCTTCAAATTTTTGTAGAGAATATTTCTTCATATGTGGATGCTATAAATAAAAATGACTCATCATTGAGCAATAAAATATTATTTATTGGTAACCGCCTATCAGATAAGAATGCTGGATTACCTTCGCAAATATATGATAAGCTTGAAGATAAATGTACAAGCTATGATGATGCTCAAAAAAGAATTTTAGATTCTTTATTTAATAAGGTTGGGTATAGTAGTAACTGTTTGTCAAAAGATCCAGCCTATAAAACTAAGGGTTTAGAAGGCTCGGGTGATACCGCTCACGGAACAGCAAATGCATCAGATTGGATAAAAAAAGCCCCTACAGATTTTGAGAGAACTGTAAAAAATTTCTATAATTCTGAATCATGGACTTTGTCACAAAAAAATTTACTTTTTTCCTATTTAAATTCTGGTAATGAACAGCATTTTTATAAAGCTTTAAAAAGGGTTGTAAATTATAATATTGGTCCATTCACTATAGATAGAGATGGGCTGCGTGTTATAGATGTCTTCTCAAAATTTGAGCCAGAATTTTGGGATAAAAAAATTAAAACTGTTTCAGATGATAATAGATTGTATTTTTCTAGAGATTTAGAAGAAATTTTAGCCGAAATCTCTAAAAATAATCCTCCAGAGATTGCTGAAGAATTTGTAAGGGATTCACGACATATTATAATTGAAACTCATAAAGAGCAGGAGAAATTAAGTCAATTTTTTGATGCGCTTGATTTCAATTTGCATTCTGGTGGTAATGAGCCAGGGTTAACTCCAGACAAAATTACGGTTACAAAAAAGCAAAATTCTTTAGTATTTACTTCATTAAATGGGGAAGAACAGACAAGTTTTTTTGTAAAGAACCCTAGTTACCAGCTACAGAGGCAACTATATGAAGTGCCTATGATTAAGGAATTAGATGATGCAGGTTACGAATTTTTAATCACTGATTCGTCAGATAGAAGGAATACTAATGCAAATACTGTGTATGTATACCCAATGTTTGATGAGATATATATTAGATATATCGACAAAGAGTCAGGTCGTTATGTTCAAACAACTTTAAAAGATATAATACCTAGTGAATCAGAGGATATAAATTTTTTAAACCTTTCTGAACTTGAGCATTCTATAGCATTTAACAAAATTTTTGAACTTCTCTCAGATAAAGAGCGCTCGTCATCTGAGCATCATACATATGCTAGTGAACTTAAATCACTATATGAAGATGCGTGGTATAAAAATTTCAAAGAGTCTGTTCACGAACTGAATAATGAAACCCTTCCTAAGATTTTAGCTGTAGCTTCTGAAGCTATGCATAAAACTGTATTTGAGGGCGAATATTACCTCCGTGACGTGCAGTTAATCTCCATATTAGCACTTTTAAAATCTGAAAGTGGCCGATTAATACAAGTTAGCACAGGTGAAGGAAAAACCGCTATTGTTGCTATGACAGCGGCCATACGAGCTATGACAAATTTATATGTTGATGTGGTAACTAGCTCGGATGCCTTAGCTAATGAAGCTGAAAAACAAGCACCTTTTTTTAACTCATTAGGAATTACTATGGCTAATGCGGTAAGGGGTGGTATCGGAGATAAGCCCAAAAGTTGTTATAAGGCTAATGTAGTTTATGGTTCGCCGCTGGTTTTTATTGGAGATATATTAAAAACAGCTACAATTGACAATTATAGATATGGAAGGACTCAAGATGTTCTGATATTGGATGAAGTAGATAATATTCTAATTGATCAAATACAGCATATAGTTAAGTTAGTTGATCCTATTGCCGGTTTTGAGCATTTAAAGCATATACTTTATCATCAAGCTACAGTTGCAAATAGAATTCTCAGTGATACAGAGGTAAAGGATGATATATATTATTACAAGCAGGTTGAGGCCCCAGAAAATCCTGAAGAGTTACCAAAAATTACGGTTACTGAAATTGGCAATCAAACGGCTTATACAGAGTTTTTAAAGGAGCAAGCGCTTCGAGAATTAAAAGCTTCTACAATTCCAAATAGTTCTTATAGAGCATATATGGAAGGTGAGCTAGAAAGAGATAAAACTCTATTAATACCAAATCATTTGTATGATTTTGTTATGCCAGACTATGCAAATATATGGATGGATTCAATTTTAAACTCTGTGAAGTACTCAGAGGGTGAAGATTATTTGGTGCAAGAGCATCTATCCGCTGGCTTTAGTCAAATAAAAATTCATCAGCATAATACAGGGACCATCTCACAAAATATGCTCTGGCATAATGGACTGCATCAACTTTTAGCAATGAAGCACGGTTTACAAATTCCGAATGATTCACTTTCTAACGTATATATGTCATTGCCAAATTTTGTATTAGGCTATAAAGGCAATGTTTATGGTCTTACTGGAACTCTGGGAGATGAGCCTTATCGAGAGTTTTACAAGGCGGTCTTTGGCGCTGATTCACTTGATATCCCAACCTTTGCACCAAAAGACTTGCAAATTTACCCACCAATATTTGTTAGTGAAGAAGAGAGCTTCTACAAAGAATTAAACCAATCAGTTGGAGATGAGGTCGAGAATGGAAGAGGTGTTTTAATAATAACACAACGTGTTAATGAGGTTCACAAGATAAAGGATGAGCTTACAGATTATTTAACCAATAAAGGTTTGAACGGCAAGGCAAATATCAAGCTATATTATGATGAGCATAATTCAGAGCATCAGAAAATTGTAGAAGAAGAGTTGGAGCGAGGAACTATTGTTATTGCTACAAATCTTGGTGGTAGAGGCACAGATATTGGCTTATCTAAAGAAGTACTTTCCAATGGTGGATTGCATGTAATTTTTGCGTATTACGCGGATAGTAAAAGAACTACGGATCAAGGTGATGGTCGTAGTGCTAGAAAGGGTGAGCCTGGCTCTGCGCAATTGATAGCTTGTATTCCTGACAAGGGGGAGACCAGTATAGACAAGCTAGATGCAGAAAGATATCAGGCAGAAACAGAGGCAATGCAAAAAGCTATAGATAATGACGTTCCAAAAATGCTTTATAAAGATAGCTTCCATGAGCGCAGAGTCACCTTAGCAAGAGAGCTTTCTTCATCGATTTCTGGCTACAGGATTATCGAATCTTATGAGGCGCCTGAAAGCGTGAATGAAAAAGACGTCTATGTTTTCCTTAATGAGGGTAACATAATGCTTCAACTTCAGGAGTTGAACGATGGCAAGCCGATAGATCTTTCATACATAATTAAATCTATTTCTAAAGAAAAATTTAAACATATGTCGGCAGTTCTTTCTGACAATAATAAAAGATTGTTATTTGAAGGTGGAGAGGTCGAATTAATACAGTATATTCTAGCTGTAGAGCATGGGTTTGTATTCGATCATCACTTGGTAAGCCGTATAGAACTAGCATATAAGCGCAAGATCCATGACTTTATACCATCAGAAGAAAATAAAGAAGTTGCCAATCAAATTTATAAGGTGCCAGGAGCTAATTTCTACATGGCTAAAGAGATAAATTATTTGATTGCGAATTCAGAAAATATAAATCTACAAGCAGGAGCAAGGCAATTAACACAAGAACTGACAGCTAATAGACACAAAATATTATTTGCTCTATGGACAGAGGATCGTAGACATTTTGTAGACACATATGTTCGTAAGGAACAAATTGATCAATTTGCAATTTGGGTCAAACAAAATCTTGAGGAAAGAATTGAACCAGATGGGAGTAAGTATTTCCCTATAGACCATAAAGAAAAAGTTGAAAGTAGCTGGAAAAAATTTGTAGATGACGCTAGAGCAGCTATTGAAAAAGGTAATTTTATAAAAAATCCGGCCCATTTGGTAAAAAGAGCTCAGCGTAATTTATGGGAAATTCAAATTTATCTAGATGATATTGGGTATAATCAGAGAGGGTCAATTTTTACAACTTCATATGATGCAGCTTCACAACCGACTATTATGGCTAGGGGTGCAGCTTCTGCAAGCCTATATCATAACACATATGTAGGTCCGTTTGCCAAGGTTTATGAAATCACATCTACACCATTAGATGGAACGTGGGTATATTATGATATAGAACCATTAACTCAGGTAAAGCGTGACCTAAATGAAGCAATCAAATTGGATTATAAATATTCAGTTCCTGCTCATTTAACTAGAGCCCTAGTGCCAATAATTGAAAATGCAGATCTGAAAGAATATAATAAAGAGAATGCTCAAAAGGCAGCTGAAGTAAAGAGGGATGCCTTTAGAGACTCACGAGAAGCATACCAGATTAATAATAATCACGCGTCAAGGCAGGCAGGATTATGCATAGCTATTTTATCTGATATGTTACGAAATCCAGACTTATCATCGGAAAGGCTTGAGGCTTGCGCAGCTCAAAAAACATTTTTAGAAGGCGTTGGAGACTCTATTTATTCTAACTTGGAGGTGATCCAAAAAGCAATGGAAGACCCACAGTTAGCGTTACATGTTAAAGCAATGTATTCAATTGAAGATAAATTCCAGAAAATTACAACTGGTATGCTCAATCAAGAAATGATGTTATATACAGAGCTGTTAACTAATAGAACAAGCTTATCAACTAATTCAACTTCAATAGCTAACAATACAGAATCTTCTTTAAGCAATAGCACCATGACGGGTGGATCTCTTATTGCTTCAATTTTAAGAGAAACACAACCGGAAGATGATAAGCCATTATCCATAAATAAATATAGATCAATTATTGACCAGGCGCACGCCCAAGGTTTGATATTTTACGAGCTAGATACATATAGATTGGAGGAAGAAGAAGATTGGTTTGACACTTTTTTTGCGCTTGCGCTCTCTATAGGAATGATAGCATTTGGCTTAGGAATCGCGGGTAGTGTCATCATACCGGGGGCTGCTCCCGGGGCCGCATTATCAGCGTCTGGATCATTTGTTGCAACCTTAGGAAATGGCATAGCAATAGGTGGGATGGCGAATTTACTCTCTATTTCCTATTCTGCTCTTAATGGTCAACCAATAGATTTGCACAATTTTATGAAAGGTGTAGCCTTTAATTTTGCTGCCGGTTTTATTGGTGCTGGAATCAGTGCTGTTGCTTCACATTTGGGTGTAACTATGACTCAAGCAAGCGTTATACAGTCTCCCACAGCTGCCGCAATATTGGGAGCAACCCAATTTGGTATACAGATGGCTTCTCAGGCTTTAGCAGATGAATATTATAAGAAAAATCAAGGAGAGTTTGAGGAAGAAGCAAAATCTGTTTTCCGAGATATTATTCTAGCTCATGAAGAAGAGCTGAAAGATCTTTTCTTGGCAGATGAGTTTAAACATAGTGATGAGTTGCTGCAAAAATTATATCAGTTTTCTATGGATAAACTAAACGAATTTTCTTCCAAATATCACAGTAATATAGCGAATCTAGGTAAAGCTGCTGCTGGTTCAGTATTAGGGGCTGCTGGTAAAAAATTCTTTGGGGCAGGAGCCTCAGGAAATATCTGGCAAACAGCGGCAGCAAATCTTGTAGGTGCGACGGCGGTTAACGCGGCATCTGGTTATGGTGAAGCAACGGGATCTCTAAAGAACATAGCCAGAAAGCTGGATGGAGAGATTTCTAATTTAGCATCGGCTACTCCAAGTTCCATTGACATGATGAGGCAGGCTCTAGCAACAAATTTAAACAGCAACCAGGAATTAGCAGGCGAGGTTTTATCATATGTAGTTGAAAATAATGCTGGTTTTGCAGCGGATAAAAAAGCACGGGCTTTAGATTGCAACCAAATCACAAAGAAATCTTTTGCAGTAGGCAAGTATGGTGAATATAGAGAGAAATTAGCAACATCATGTAAGGAAATAAAAGATTTAGCAGAGCGAGCAGATTCAAAATATGAGTCCCAATCAAATCGTTTGATAGAGCTTATAGGCGGGGCAATTTCAAAACGCATAGGTGGTATCTGGAAGAATGAGATTTTGTCAACATCAACTAGTTTTATGTTGTCGACAGGGGTGGAATATTTCCAGAATGAAGAAAGAAAAGTGGACATAAAACGCCAAGCTGAACTTGAGGCAACAAAGAAAAAGATGATAGAAACGCTGCGTATAACGCAGCAAGCGGCCGCAGTTGATAATGCAGGAAGATCATCTCAATTAAAGATGGATACAGGTGTGCTGCAAGGCAAGATAGATCTGGAGGTAAGATCAAGTATTCAGGTGAAGCGGCCATCAACAGCGGAGATTGTTGTGGGTCAAGAGTCGATGGGTATGGATTATCATTATAGTTCGGCGGACGCTTCTGCTTCATCAACTTCAATTTCAAGTCAGGCGGCAGTTCATCTAGATGGTCAGATGTTTGTTGGGTTATCTACCGGACAAATGGCTGATTTGCAGACGGATGGACTGCTGCTTGCTTCTTACCAAAAGTCCTACGAGATGCTGTCGGGGAAGGGTATAAATATAGATGCCGGAGATCTCTTCGAGCATGTGGTCAAGGTCTATCATGATATCCAAAATCCAGGCCTCTTTGATCGCTTCTCTAACGGTGCCACCTCATTCTTCGGTATGCGAGATGCGGTTGCTTCAACAGTAACAATCG
>JAUIIY010000006.1:0-75000 GCA_030431375.1 Alphaproteobacteria bacterium | reverse complement strand
TAACCTTGTGATCTAAAGGTGGGTTAGATTTAAGATCAACTATTAAATTATCCTCTTTTACGCCTAATATATTGCAAAAATCAAAGAGTATATTTTCGTTTTTAAATTGTGCTTTTTCATATGGGCGGACAATAATATTTTCCTTGCCAAAAAGTTCAGCATAAACATTTAGAAAGGATTGGTAATTGAGTGTTAGCTCAAATTCCTTATTCGATATATAATCTTCACTAGATGTTTTTGTGGTCATGCAACCATCCTTCATCTCTTGGCTATATAGAGATTCTACATATTCATCTTGTCTTCTGAGATAAACGATAATTTTCCAATTATGGTTAGGGAATTTTTTTGATAAAGTCTCTTTGAATGTTACGAGATCTTTCTTGTTAAAGGCAAAAAAATAAAAATTTTCCGAAGATAAAACAATATTTTTATTTATATCAGCATCAATTTGACTTGCTAAATTTTCTATAGGTGGAGAATTTTCATCTCCTTCCATCCAATTAATAAATATCTCATGTAAGTTACCGCTCTGAGGTAATCCCATCATCCCGTATGATTTCGCAGTTTTAACTTTTTCTGAGAATTCAGTTGGGTAATCAAACCCTAAATCATATAATTTCTTTTGATTGTGGCATAAGAAATTTTGAATGGTTGTAGAACCAGTTTTCTTAGTGCCAATATGTAAAAATATCGATTTATTTTTATGCATGTTCTTCATTTTGAGATTTTTGCTCTTGTTCCTGAAGAAACTGGAGTAAGAGCTTCATAGATGATTTTATTTTAGCCACTTCATCTTTAGTTTCAGATAATTGTACAAATAGATCTTGAAAAAGAAGTGATGAAACCTTCACTGCATCATCAGCAGTCATTTGATACGGTTTCCAATTATCGTCTTTTTCAGGGATAGGCTTCAAAAACAACTCATCTCTGTTTAAGTAATCTTTGGCGATTTTGTCATTCATCTCTTTATATTCAAGAGCAATTTTTCTTTTTATATTGGGTGGGACCATTGAGATTGGTTTTGATCTAACCTTCTGATTTATCAAAGTAAAGCAGTTGGTAAGTCGTTTATGTAAAGGTGGGATAAACTCCTTTGATAGCCTTAGATATTCTACAATCTCATGGGAAAAAGTGACATTTGACTCTTGCTTGAGGTTCAAGCCCTCTAAATCCTTTACCCCAATTTCATCTAAGAAATCCGATACAACGTCATTATCTTTTAATTGCTCTTTCTCAAATGGCTTGATATGTATATTTTCTTTACCAAAGAAATCAGCAAAAACATCAACAAATTTTCTCAAATTCAAAGATATTTGCGTGTCTGGATCATCAAGATATTCTTCTTTAAATTTAAAATCTTTATAGTTAATATCCTGTATATCTTGCCTGTACATTGACTCAAGAATTTCATCTTGTCTTCTAAGATAGCCGATAACTTTAATTTTATGGTTTTTGGTCTTAGCTAGAAGCAAATCCTTCAGAGCTTGAAGTAATTTAGTGTTATGGGTTAGAAAATATAAATTCTCTGAAGATAAAATTATATCCTTATCTTTAGGTGTTTTTAATTGACCAACCATTTGTGCTAAGGTTTCTGGCTGAGGGTTAAAGGCGTTTGTGATTATATGATTGAGGTTTCCACATTGTGGTAAGCCTTTTATTCCTAAAGCAAGTGATCTTTGTGCATGAGGTGAAAAATCAGTAGGATAGTCATAACCTAACTCAAGCATGCGCTTTTGGTTTTTACATAAAAAATCTTGGATAGCAGTTGAGCCGGCTTTTCTCATTCCTATATGTAACCAAATCGTTCTCATTTTCCCTCATTCATCTTATCTAGTATGAAGCTTATATCCTCGAAAGGTTAAAAATTCATTAAGCCCCTTTTTTATTTTGCGAAGTCAGTAACTCTAGTCGATCATTAATTTTAGCTATTTGCATTAATATAGATGAAAAGAAAAGTGCACTTACTTTAGCCATATCATCTACATTCATTTTATATGGTGCCCAGTTGGGATTACTGCTCGGCATTTCTTTGATGAATAATCTTTCTTGACCAAGATACTTTTTTGCTATGTTGTTGTTATTGGTTTCTTGCTCTTTCAAGATTTTTAGCTTTACGTTTGGATCTACCATTTCAATTTTTGGCATTGCAACTTTGGGTGCAATTAAATCTAGGTAATTGGAAAGGTGGAGTTGATACGGAGGAATATAGTTTTTAGTTAATCGTAAAAACTCGGTCATCTCATGGGAAAATTGAGAGTTATGACTTACATTAATATTTAGTGTGGATTTATCAGTTATTCCTATTTGCTTTAAGAAGTCTGTTATAACATTTTGTTCTATCAGTTGTTCTTTCTCAAATGGCCTAACAACGATATTTTCTGATCCAAAAATCTCGCCAAACACATCAAGAAAATTATTAAACTTCAAAGTATCTGCAACTTCATCATCCTCAATAAATTTTTCGTCGAATATATAATCGACTTCGTTTCTTCCCTTCATATATTGTCGATACAAGGACTCTAACAGCTCGTCCTGACGTCGTAAATAAACCACTATCTTGATTTTGTGGTTTTTAGCTTTTAAATCTAAAGTGTGTTTGAAATAACTTAATAACTTCTTATTTTTACATAGAAGATAGAAATCCTCAGTGGAAAAAATCACATCTTTATTTTCTGGGAAGTTTATTTTGCCAATTGTTCTATCAACAGTTTCTATTGTTGGTGAAGTAATGAAATCCCTTAGATTACCATTCTGTGGTTGCCCATTTACTCCAAGTTCAAATGATTCTCGAGCTGCTTCTGAGAAGTCGGTTGGATAATAATACCCTAAATTATCAAGTTGCCTTTGGTTTTTGCACAAGAAATTTTGTATGGTTGTTGAGCCAGCTTTTCTAATACCGATATGTAACCAAATTGTTCTCATGTTTTCCTCATACATTTTATATGGTGCAAAGCTTATACTCGCGAAAAGTTAAAATTTTCTTAATGAGATGGGGTGTGATCTATATTTTTGGGGTTGAAGTGATGCGTATAAAAAATAATAGTGATAGAAACAAAAAAACATGCTATAAAGCTGGGGAATTTAAAAATATTTCTTGCAAATTTTTAAAATTTTAACTAAATAACATCTAAAAAATTTATCAATAAGAGAAAAATAAAATGAGTATCGGTAAAAAACTATATAACTTATTTCCAGTTAATAAAGAGGAGTATAAGTTATTTTTTGCAATTTCGTTAAACTTCATCCTCACTTTATACATATATAGTATATTAAGAAACACAAAAGATGTGTTAGTGATTAAAGTTGAGGCTGAACTAATTAGTGCTCTAAAATTATGGTTTGTACTACCGTCTGCTGTGCTAATTATGATGGCTTACACCAAACTTGCTGATTATTTTACCAGATTACAGCTATATTATATATTGATCGGTTTTTTTGCTGGTTATTTTGCATTATTTATTCTTTTCTTAGTTCCAAATCTTGATGCGCTTCAAGGAAATTTTGCTGAAGCAAAAATTGCCATGCCATTCTTTAAATATGTATTTAGCGCTATTGAAAATTGGGTGTTCTCTTCATTCTATATAATGTCAGAATTATGGGGCAGTGTTATGCTTTCGTTAATGTTTTGGCAGTTGGCAAACCAAATTGTATCTATTGATCAAGCAAAAAGATTTTACCCATTCTTTGGTTTTTTTGGACAAATTGGTCTAATTGGTTCAGGACTAATAATGGTTCAATTTGCAAAGTTGAATGTTGGTTGGAACGTCATGTTAGATAATGTTGTGATTTCGGTCATAGTTGCTGCGCTAGTGATGGTGATGAACTTGCATTATATAAGTAATAAATTATCATCTAAGGAAGTGATTAATGGTGCCTCTGTAAAGAAAAAGAAGAAAAAACCAGGGTTAGTTGAGAGCATAAAATATATAATGGCCTCAAGATATATTGGTTTAATCGCTACCTTAATTATCTGCTATGGAATATCTATCAACCTGGTTGAAGGTGTGTGGAAGAAAAAGCTCGGCCTATACTTCTCAAATAAGCAAGATTTAGCGGAATTCCAAGGTCAAGTTCAGATTTATACAGGTTTAGCGACAACGCTTGTGATGTTTATTGGGTCATATATTTTAAGAAAATTTAGCTGGAAATTTGCTGCTTTCGCTACTCCTATAATGATTCTAGTTACAGGGTTGCTATTCTTCCTATTTGTTATTTTCGATAAATATTTTGAAAATAGCTTTGCTATGATTATTACATCTGCAGCTTTATTTGCTGTGATGTTTGGTGCTCTACAGAATATTTTGAGTAAAGCTACAAAATATTCGTTGTTTGATGCTACAAAAGAAATGTCCTATATACCTTTAGATGAAGAATTGAAAAGTAAAGGTAAAGCGGCAGCTGACGTGATTGGTGGAAGATTTGGTAAATCTGGTGGTGCATTTATCCAGTTTATTTTACTTGCTGCAATACCTGGTGCTAGCTTAATTTCGCTTGCTCCAGTGATGTTTGCTCTCTTTGTGGTGATAATGGTATGGTGGATGATTTCAGTTGGTAAATTGTCTACTGAGTTTGAACAAAAAAGAGAAGAAACAGGTAAGTAGATCTGATGTTGAGTAGGCTTTCTAAATCTTGTTTTGTAACTATTATTTATCTGTTGGTAGTAAACAGCGATGTCGCTGCCGATAGTTCTTCTGAGACCTTCACTTTTGAACCCACAGGAACCGCAAGGTTGGATTATCTGAGTGTTGATAATAATAAGAGAAAGGTAAAAAATAGATTTTTCTTTCGTGATGCAATTATTGGTGGTGAAGGAAAAATATTTAAATATTTTGGATATAAGGTTGGTCTAAATTTTTCAAATGAAGTTAGAGATAGAATATCAACAGCTTATATAGATTATAAAGGCTTTAAACCTGTTGCTATACGAGTAGGAAGATTCTCTCCAAATGTCTTTCTTAATTATGATAAGTCATTTAATGAGTGGCCGGCTTCTGGTGCTCTGGTAAACCAGTTGAAAGATGGGATACAATTCAAGTTTAAAGGTGATAATTGGTCTGTAACAACCAGCTATGGTACTAGTGAAGAGACCAGTAAAACTCAGAGCAAAAATAGAAGAGATGCGTATTATATACAAGGAACCTATTGTCCTTTTTACGATAAAGAGAAAGCAGAATTTTCTCATATAGGCCTGTCTAACTCTCATATAAGGCCAAGAGATACTTACATGCAGTTTAAAGTTAAGCCTGAAGCTAGAGCAGATCTGAATTTGCTAAAAACCAGTCAATTAGCGCATATTAATTATGGTAATGTAGCTAACTTATCTTTGGCATATAGCAAGAAGTCATTCTCTACTCAGTTTGAGTATCTAGGTGCTAGCTTTAATAGAGATGCTGGTTACAAAAACATGTTCTTCCATGGTGGTTATGCGCAAGTAGCATATTTCCTAACAGGAGAATCTAAAACTTATGTTCCTTCAAAGGGAAAAATAGAATCTATAAAACCGATAGATCCGGTTTTTGAATTTGGTAAAAGCAATAAGAGATATGGATTAGGTGCCTGGGAAGTAGCCGCAAAATATTCGACTGTTAATCTTAATAGTAAAGAAAAATTTGGTAAAATGGATTTGTTTGGTCTTGGTTTAAATTGGTATCTGAATGATGTAGTCAAGTTATCAAATGACTTTTTATATGCTAAAACCGATAAAAATGCGCTTATACCAAATTCGCATTCTAAAATCGCGTTAATGAGATTAGAAATAGATTTTTAAGTTAGCTAACCTCTATCAGAGAAGATAGAGCTGAACTTTTCATTTCTGATTTGCTTGGATATCTTGAGAATAGCGATTTTTCGCTAGCTATATATATTTTTTTTCCTTTATATTTTCTATTTATGCCGTCTATTGCCTGCATTGTTTTTAACCTATGAGAGTGGTTGGATAGAATTTTTAGAGTGGATTTGGTTGAATTCTTATGTTCGATATTATGTAAAATTATTCCTGCCTTGTGGTATAAATCTTTTTCATTATATATAAGAGATAGGCAGTTCAGTGCAAGTTTTGTAATTGATCTTGTGTCGTCAGTTGCTTCAAATCCATAATTAATTTCTTTTTTAGAACTATAATTTTTACCCCTTAAGAAAACAGTAATGCTGTTTGCAGTTGAGTTATATTTTCGTAATTTTTCACAGGCTTTTGCTGTGTAGGTTGCTAAATTTAGTTTGATATCATCAAGTGAGTTTGTGCTTTTACAAAAAGATCTTGAAGATATTATATTTTTTGGTGGGATTGCCTGCTCTATGGGCTTGCATGAGTAACCTTTAATTTCATAGATTGTTTTTAGTAAATGAGAATCAAAAGATTTACTTAGGTTTGAATTAATTTGTTGTAGACCAAAAGCATTTTGGATACCAAGTGAGTGTAGTTTAATTAGATGTTGCTTTCCGATTCCCCAGATTTGATTTAGAGAGGTATTTTTCAGCAATTCTGCATCGTTTTCTTTTAGTAAGACTACGCCGCTTGATTGCTTTGCATGAAAATTTGCTATTTTTGCTAAGGTTTTGGTTTTCCCGATGCCAATAGATACTGGTATTCCTGTGTTTCTCTTAACTATAGAGCGTATCTTCATGCCATAGCTTGCCAGATCCAAATTATTCATTCCGCCAAGATCAAGAAAGGCCTCATCGATTGAGTATTCTTCCAAATTTTGCGTGAATTCTTTTAGATTGCTAAATACTCTTCTCGACATATTACCGTATAGTTTGTAATTAGAAGAAAATACAAAGATGCTATATTTTTGTATTATATTCTTAACTTCAAAATACGGTGCTCCCATCTTGATCCCTAGCATTTTGGCTTCATTGCTTCGAGCTATTACGCATCCATCGTTATTCGATAAAATAACAATGGGCTGATTCTCAAGTTTTGGGTTAAATACTCTTTCACATGAAACAAAAAAATTATTACAATCTACTAATGCAAACATTTATATCCTCACACCTGATGAATAACGTTGGTTACTACTCCCCAAATGATCAGCTCATTTTCGCGTTTTATTATTATGGGATCAAATCTCTTATTTTCGGCTATTAATATTATATTGCCATTTTTTTTATGTAATCTTTTTACTGTAAGCTCTCCATCTACTACAGCAACAACAACCCTGCCGTGCTTGGGTTCAATGCTTTTATCTACTATTAATATATCTCCGGGAAAGATCCCAGCATCTATCATTGATTCTCCGGTGACTCTAACTGCAAAGGTCGAGGCGGGGTGTTGAACTAGCAGTTCATTGAAATCAATATGATCCTCTATATGATCATCAGCCGGAGAAGGAAATCCTGCCTGTATTTTGTTGCTGTATAATGGTATTTGGAAACCTTTATGCAAAGCATAATTTTTTACTTTATTGACCATGCTGATTGGAATTCTGATAGGTTTAGTAGATTCTTGATAAATATTTGAACCTTTTTTCCTCCCGGAATTTATTCTGGATCCCCCGTGCTTATTGCTCATGACATTACCTTTTGAAAAATGTACATATATTATAATGTACGCTTTTCAAGATGAAGTCAATAGAATTTTTTGTTAGTCACTATAAGATACAAATTCTGATTCGGATTCGAATTTATCTTTTTCAATCGAATCTTTAACAAAAAAAGATATGAAAAATGAGAGTAATGCTGCACAAGGTAAAACGGATAGAGCAATTGAATATTCAAACTTATTATATATGACATACTCAACATTCTCTGGTCCTGTATAGAATTTATCTAATAGGAACCCAACTAATGGATTGAAAATAACACCCGCTCCCATAACCGTCATATTCAAAAAAGCTGTGGTTAACCCTGATATTCTTTTTGGCATAATTTCGCATGCAAGGGCAAAAGTCAGGGCTTTTGCAGCATAAAAAAGACCAGCCAAGAATAATGCAGAATAGAGAATAATTGAGGACGTATTCACTAAAAAGTCGGTATAAAGCATTACTGAGTATAAAATTAGCGCCATAAATGATGCAACCATCATCACTTTTTTCCTACTTTGGATTACTTCGGCAATAGAGGCAACTATGGGGCCTCCTAGACCTGCTCCAAAAAACATAAGAGTTATAGATATCAATGCTTTCTCGTGGTCGATATCATAAGAATTTTCTACGAATTTACTTCCCCATACCTCGCCTAGAAGTGAAATAGGTGTATACATGAGCATACCATATAAAGCAAGCAGCAGCGTTTGAGGAGTAGTAATTAAGGCTTTTAAATCTGCTAAGGGGTGAGAAGACTCTGCTTTAAAGCTCTTATGTCTCATTGATACTAATATGGATGAAAGAGCGGAGTATATTGCGATAGACAAGCAAATTCCTATGACGGCAAGGTAAAGCATTATGTTACGCCAGCCATGCTGTGAAGCAAGCCACTCTAGCGGTTGGCCACCAATGCCTGCGCCGAATGTGCCAAACAAAATTGTAATACCAATTGCAATCCCTATCTTTCTTGTCGGTAAAACTAAGGATGCAACTTTTACCGTTCCAATGAATCCGCACGCAGATCCCATTCCAGCCATAAATCGTGCTATTGATGCGTATATTGGGTCATTTGCATAAGCGATTATCAGGCAAGAAATAGCGCATAATATTGGCGATATTGGTAACAAAAATTTGATATTAATTCTATCGATTGTTATACCAAGGGGTAGTTGTAGGCCAGAATATGCCCAATTGTAGAATGCAACTATTATGCCGAATCCGAGAGCATCTACACCAAACGCTTGCATGAATTCTTGGTTTAGTGTATTAGGTGACACACGGATTAGGAACTGATAACAGTAAAACACCGAACAAGCTAACACTATTAGCCAAGAATTAATATATTTCTTCGTAAAAGTTTTTTTTGGCACTAATTTGTTAGAATAATTTATACGAGTTTTTGTACACTATTTTGTCGGGTAAGTAAAGTTTCATAAATCTTATCACAATTGATAATTAAATTGCCTTAATTAATACAAATGTTAATATCGTTCACAAGTAGCAAAATTTAAGTTTCATGAAAACAAAACTTTCATCAGATTTTAAAAAAATCTCTATAATGATATTTGTGATTGGAGTTGTGCTTTCCGCATTGGTTTCATTTATAGTATTTTTTTTAGAAAAAAAAGAGAGGAACCAAAGTTATGCGGAAGTCGCAGAACAGTTCGATAGTGTTCTCATAAATGATTTTTCAAATACAGAACATTATGCTGTATTGCTTGGAAGAAAAATTTTGCATGTGGGACCAAATAAACTGGAGAAAATCGCTCATTTAGTTAAAGAGGATATTCCTGATAATATTACTAATATATTTTCATGGACCTATTTTGACTGGGTTGACTTCTCCCAAAATTTACTGGTCAATTCTAAGCAGGGAGTGCTATATGAACCTATAGATTTAAGCTCTAGAGAGTATATCGCAAAAACAAAGCACGCCCCATGGAAGCTAATACTTGGCATACCATCATTTGGTATTCCGAGTGGGGAGTATGTGATTCCAGCTGGACTTGGCGTAGAGGATAGAGATGGAAAATACGCTGGAACTGTTGCAGTTGAATTAAGTATTAAAAAAATTCGAGATAAGCTGAAAGACATAGCTTCAGATCTTCATTATGAGTTTTTTGTAGTGAATACGAGAGGTGATATACTTGTTAGTTCTAATCAACTTCTTACAATCAATAATAGCTTCTTTAAAAAGCTTGATTTATCATCATATCATGGCAAGTTAAAGCAGCCGATTGTGTATAGTGATGACATCGAAATTGAATATATAGTAAACTCGAAATTTTATCCTTTTAGGATATTAGTTGGCTATAATCACGAAAAAGTTCTAGAGAGTTTTTTCGGTGATGTGACTCCTAAAATTATTGCCATATTGTCTTTAGCACTAATAAGTATTTATTTACTTACCTCGCTGAGAGATAAAATAATAGTGCCTTTGGAAAGTCTATACGCATTGTCACAATCTTCTGATGGTGATACTCATATGAAAGGCTTCAAATATCAGGAAATTGCTCAACTTGCCAAAAATATCGGCAGGATTCAGCACTTTAATAAAGCGTTACAAGATGAAGTTACTAGCAGAACTCTACATTTGCAGCAAGCCTTGCAGGTAAAGCAGGAATTCCTAAATAATATTAGTCATGAAATTAGAACGCCTCTTCAAGGAATACTAGGGATATCCTCAGAATTATATAAAAGATGGGAAAAGATAGACGAAAAAGATAAGAAAAATTACGTGAGGATTATATCTGATAGTGGTGAGCGTTTGATGCAGTTGATGAGTAATGTCTTAGATTTATCAAAACTCGAAGAAAGCAAAATGTCATTCAATTTTAGGCTATGTGATTTTCGCCTGGTGATTGATTCCTCCATAAAGCAAATGGCGGCATTGATTGAATCAAAGAAAAAGATAAATTTGGAAGTTGATTTCGCTAAAAACGTAAACACTAAGGTAAAATGTGATAAGGTTCGTATGCAGCAAGTCATAAATAACTTGATCAATAATTCATATAAATATAGCTCAAGTGGTACTGTAAGAATTCTTGTGCAAAATAAACAAGATAATTTAAGAGTTTCAGTTCTTGATAATGGAATTGGTATACCTGAAGATGAATTAGAAGATATATTTAAGCCTTTCGTTGAGAGCAGTAAGACTAAGACGAAATCAGGAGGAAAGGGTTTGGGACTTGCCTTGTGTAAAGAAATTATTGAGGCTCATAAAGGTAAAATATGGGCTGAGAATGTCGAAGAAGGCAGTGCAATCCATTTTGAGATACCGATCAGATAAAATATATTTATTATTTTCGGGTGGCTAAAAGGAAAACATATTTTTTTGCTAACTCTTTTAAGTAACTGAATCTGCCAGTTTTACCTTGGTGTCCTGCGTGCATTTCTGTTTCCATGATCAAAAGATTGTGATCCGTTTTTTTATCCCTTAGTTTTGCTACATATTTTGCTGGTTCCCAATAAGTAACTCTAGGATCATTTAATCCTGCACATACAAAAACATGAGGATAATTTTGTGATTTAATATTATCATATGGAGAGTAGGATTTTATATAATCGAAATATTCCTTTTCTTTTGGATTTCCCCATTCTTTGAATTCCCCTGGAGTTAGAGGCAAAGTTTCGTCTAGCATGGTGTTTAGTACATCTACGAATGGAACATCGGCTATAGCAGAATGGAGATACTTAGATGCTTCGTTTAGAGTAACACCTACAAGCATGCCCCCTGCACTTCCGCCCCATATCGATATATTTTGGGAATTAGAGTAATTACTTTCTGCAAAAAATTTTAATATATCTATAAAGTCGTTGAAAGTACGTTTTTTATTCAAGAATTTTGCTTGCTCATACCAATTATATCCAAGATCGTCTCCTCCTCTAATATGAGCAATTGCAAAGACGAAGCCTCTATCGATCAGAGAAAAAACATTACTGTTAAATGATGGCGGGTATGCATAACCATAAGATCCATAGCCGTATAATAGAAGAGGGTTAGAATTATCATCTTTAAATAGTGATTTTTTATATATAAGAGATACAGGAATTTCGATTCCTTCTTCACGCGAGTCTACATATAATCTTTCAATCGCATAATCTTCTTGATTATGTCCTGAAGGAATTTCTTGTTCCTTTATTATTTCTAAATTCTTTGTATCGAATTTATATTTGAGAACAGAAGGAGGTGTTCTAAGAGACGAATAGCTGATTAATACGCCATTATCATCATGCCATGAATTAACTATATCGCTTTTATATGCAGCATCAGGGAATATAATTTTGTCTTTTAAGCTATAGTCAAAATCATAAATATATATGTTGTTGAGACCTTGTTCTCTTTTATTAATAACTAAATATTCATTAAATAAGAAAAAATCAGTCAGGTAAATATTGTTCGAATGGGCTAAAATTTCTTTATAATTTTGCTGTGATAAATCATGCTCATTCTCAGCAGAAACTAATCTAAAGTTTTTACCTTTGTCGTTTGTCAGTAGGAAAAATCTGTTTTTGAAATGATCAATAGCAAATAAATGTTTATTCGATCTGACGATAAGTGGTGTAGTAGAGTTATCCTGATTAATAATGCGAACCTCATCTTGTTCGGAGCTGGAGGAATTTACAAATATATATTTCTCATCACGTGATTTGGAAACCGCAACTCTAAACGTGTTATCATTTTCGTGGTAGATTAATTTGTCATTGGATTGTTTAGTTCCTAATTTATGGAAAAATATTTTATTTGGTCTCCAATTTTCATCTAATAAATTATAGTAGAAACCACTATTGTCATTTGCCCAGACAATAGATCCTAGTGTGTTTTTTATTTCATCTTCTAGATCAATTTGTTCAGAAATAACCCGTACTTTAATTGTGTAATATTCATTTCCAGAGACGTCTGTGCTATATGCTGCATATTCGTCGTTTGGGCTAATTGCTATTGTACCAAGTGAGAAAAATTCTTTTCCCTTAGCCTCAATATTTTCATCGATTACAATTTCCTCTATATTGTTTGAATTTTTTCTGAGGTGTTGTTTATACTCGGATTCTGCAAAAGTTTTGTGAAAATAGTGATAATTTCTTCGTTTAATTGCGGCAGAAATGTCAGAAAGTTTTATTCTTCCTTTCATTTCATTATAAAGTTGCTCTTGTAGCTTTTCATATTTAGAAAAAAACTCTGAGCTATAATTATTCTCTTCCTTCAGATAATTCAGAATTTTTCTGTCTGATGTTTTTGGCCAGTTTTTATCTCTCAACCAATGGTAATCATCTTCAAGCACTTGGCCGTGGATCGTAATTTTATGCGGTCTCTTCTCAGCAATTGGGGGTAATGATTTTTTTGGGTGCATGACTATATGAAAAAATGAATAATTCTAAAATTAGAAGATAGCAAGAAAACAAAATAAATCAGCAAAAAATATGTTATAAAGCTTGGTTGGACCATTTTTAGAATGAAATATCTCAAGAAAAAGCTAGAATAACAGTAAATTGGATCATACAACGAGTGGCGGGAGTGACGGGACTCGAACCCGCGACCTCCTGCGTGACAGGCAGGCGCTCTAACCAGCTGAGCTACACCCCCCGATGTAATGATCTATTTTTTATATTATTTGCAATAATTAGTAAAGAAGTTTATTTAGTAAATTCATGTTTTTAAATAAATTAAAAAATTTTTTTGTAGCAGCGATATTTTTTATCACGTTAATTTCTTCTCATCAGCTAGAAGATTTTTACAACGCACTAGCATATGTGGTGATATCACTTTTGATATCTTACCGGATAACTCAAGCATATATTTCGGAAAATAATTTTTCTATTTTACGATTATTTAAATATCTGATTTGGCTCTTTATAGAAATTGCAAAGGCTTCTATTGAAACAATGAAAGTAATTTTAAATGTAAAACCATATGACCCAATGTTTACAAAAGTAAGAGTTCAGGAAACAGATGATGTAAATATATTATATGCTGATTCAATCACACTTACTCCTGGTACAACGTCTATCACATTTTCTGATCAAGAATTATCGGTGCATTGTTTAAATAGCGAATTTGCAGAATCGCTTAACGATAAAACCATGATAAATAAAATTAAGGCTCTAAAAAATGGCTAATCTAATATTAATAGTGCTTTTAGTAACTTTTTTAATTTACCTAAGGATCTTCCTTTTGGAAAAGTCAGTTGCTACAAAATTATTAGTCTTAAATTCTATCAATGCTATAGGCATTACGATTATAACTTTGCTGGCATTTTTTTTAAAACAAAGATTTTTTATTGATGTAGCAATTTTATATGCCTTGATAGGTTTTATAGCTAATGCAGCATTTTTGAAATTAAGAGAAAGAAGAAATGGAGATCATTGATATTTTAGGTTATGCGCTCATTATATCGGGAGCGTTAATATGTTTTATTGCAGCAGTGGGTATGTTGCGCTTTAGAGATTTCTATTCTAAGACTCATGCTGCTGGGCTGAACGATGTATTTGGGTGTGTGTTAATACTCGTGGGTATTATTTTTCTTAGCGGACTTAATTATTTCTCTATGAAGATAATTTTACTGATTCTCATTACTATTATAGTCAGTCCTACCTCGACTTTCATTTTAGCGCGTTTAAAAACAATAATAGGGGATAAAGATGAATGAATATTTAGTTATCACATTCCTTTTAATAATCTTGAATGTCATAGCAATTTTTATTCTTACAAATAAAAGCTATTTTTCTACTGTGGTGAATATCTCTTTATTTAGTCTGATATCTGCTTTGCTTTACTTAATGTTGAAAGCTCCTGATGTTGGATTAACTGAAGCAGCGATTGGTGTGTGTATAAGTACTGTTATATTATTAGCATGTGTGACGAAGTTAAAAGAGGAGAAGACTAAATATAAAATTTCATTTTTTGGAATCATTATTAGCTTAATATTTTTTGTTAGTATGATTTATGTTTCTTTTTATTTGCCCGAATTTGGTTCAGCGAAAACTGCCGCGAATTCGAGCGAAATTATAAATTTTTATGAAACTAATACTGAGCAATTGATAGGCATTAAATCTATTGTTGCGGCTATATTGGCAAGCTTTAGGGGATTTGATACATTTGGTGAAACCTTGGTTATTTTTACTGCTATGTTATCTGTATTGATGATTCTAAAAATTAAAAAGCGGAAAGTGGATCATGAGTAGAAATAATATCATCATTGAATTTGCGACAAAGCTATTATCTCCATTAATAATATTATTTGCTTTTTATGTGCAGATAAATGGAGGTGATGAACCAGGAGGAGGATTCCAGGCTGGTGCAGTAATGAGCGCCGCTATAGTAATTTTACATTTGCTCAAAGGTAACGATATTACATTCAAGCTGGTAAATTATAGGTTTCTTTTTAACCTAGCAGTTTTAGGTATAGCTATGTATATGTTTCCTGGAATATTTGGTTTGGTAAGAAATATGGGTTTTCTAAATTATAATGCTTTAGATGTTATATTAACGGACGCTCAGCATTATGGTATTGTGATTGTGGAATGGGGAGTTGGTTTTACTGTTTTTTCTTCACTTACTTTAATATATTTTAGAGTTGCAACAAGAGGGGAGACTAATATTGATGTTTACTAATATTTTACCATACATATTGGTGTTTCTATTATTCTCCATCAGTTTTTATGGACTCATGACAAGTTCAAGCTATTTTAAACGCCTCATAAGTTTGGGGTTAATGCAGGTTTCCGTTATTATCTTATTCATATTTTTTTCTTACATAAAAGGGGCGTCTTCTCCATTTATTGGCAGTAATGAAATTGTGAATCCCTTGCCACATGTGTTGATGTTGACGGCAATTGTTGTTGGGCTGGCATTATTATCAGTGGGCCTCTCGTTGTTAATGAGAATGAAGGAAGAGTTCTCGGTTGTAGATGAAGATGACATGAATAAAACAAGCATCAATGTGGAGGATAAATGATAGATCAATTTCCTGCATTAGTTGTTGTTTTGCCGATATTATTTAGTTTGATATACCTAGCTTTTTTTAAGAAACATAAAGCTGATTTATTTATTGTTTTGTTCCATTTATTGATGGGATTTATTTTATTTGTTTATTATCCGCACATAGCTACAAACGCACATGTGTCGTATGCATTCGGGGGTTGGATGCCACCATATGGCATCGAATTTGTTGTAAATAAAAGCAACTATTTATTTTTGTGTTTAATGTATTTTGTCTCATTTTTGATAGCTCTCTTTTCATATAAAAGGCTTGATCATTTTATTTGTAAAAGTTTTAACAACATTTTCTTCGCTATATATTTAATATTATTGGCAGGATTTACCGGTATTTTGCTTACAAATGATATTTTTAACTTATATGTTTTTATTGAAATGTCAGCTATTGCCACATATTCACTTGCAAGTATTTCCAATAAAAAATTGGCAATCAAATCATCTTTAGATTATTTGATTTTAGGCACATTTGCGGCAACTCTTATTTTATTAGGAATAGGATTTATTTATGCTGATGTGGGCACTTTAAATATTTCACATATCTCTGAAATATTATCGCAAAAGCAATCCACAGATTTTATTTCTTGTATTGGCTTTTTCTTTATCGTTACAGGTCTTGCTATAAAATTTGCCTTGTTTCCTTTTCATAGGTGGCTGCTCAATATTTATGCATATAGCTCATATTATATAACATTTTTCTATTCTGCGATCTCGACAAAGATAATGATTTTCACCTTGTATAAAATGCAAGTTGCATTTTTTCAGAGTGGATTATTATCATATATTGGAGTAGATAAAATTCTTTTAGTATTGTCGTTGGTTTCAATAATATTAGGAAGTATTTTAGCATTGGTACAAAAAGATTTGCGTAGAATGTTATCCTATTCATCCATCTCGCAAATCGGCTATATGGTTATAGCAATAATATTATTTCCGCTGGATAGTTACGTGCTCATGGCATTGTTTATATCGCATGCATTAGCAAAAATGACTTTATTTATGTTTGTTTCAGTAACGCCCAATCATATGCTTTCTGAGGAGAGAGTTTCACATGTAACAATACTGGCTCTTTTAACGTACGTAATAGCTGCAGCCAGCATGATAGGTGTTCCAGGCACATATGGTTTTTCTGCAAAAGTTTATTTGCTTGAGAAGCTGTTTATCCAAGATAATTACTTGATTTTCGCTGTGATGATATTTGCTGGTATTTTGTCTGTATTCTATTTTTTCCGGTTCTTTGAATTTTTTTATCAAGGTTTAAAACAGAACGATAATGAAAGCCACTCTATTGTGATTAATCTAAAGCAGCAAATAGTTTTTTTAATAATGATTTGTTCACTGATAGTTTTGGCCCTTTTTGAAAGTAATATGCAAGAATTTATACGGATATAAAATGGCAGTTCAATATTTGATATATACAATATTAGCAGTGTTTGTAGTGGGTCTCCTGCTTAAGAATAGACCCATACTACAAAAACCCATCATCCTAATTATAAGTTTTTTCAGCATGTTGGTTGTAGGTTATATTTGTAAAAGTTATCTAGAAAATTCTAGTAAATTTCTTGAAATAAGCATATTTGGCAGCAGGTTTTTGTTGGAACCGATAGGAGTTATTTTTATTTCTATGGTGATCCCTTTATGGTTTTGCAACAATCTCTATACTATCTCCTATAAAAGACTTAATCTCGAAGTTGATATAAATAGAATTTTTATTCTAGTGGCTTTGTCAGTCTTATTAGCAATTCTTATTGCTATATCTAGTAGTCTTATACAAACATTTGTTTTCTATGAATTACTTACGGTAATCACATACCCTCTGGTTGCTAATAATTTAACTGACCATGAAAAAAAATCAGCTAAATTTTATCTGATGTTTCTTTTGGTAACGTCAATGCTATTTTTCCTTCCTTCGGTAGTATATTTATATGCAAAATATGGAGTGGTAAATTATGATTCTTTTTCTGAAATCAATGTAAATGAAGGTTGGTTTTTGCCAATTTTATTGCTTTATGGTGTTTCAAAAGCGGCTATTGTACCTGTACATTTTTGGCTTCCAAGAGCAATGGTGGCACCTATTCCTGTTAGTGCTCTTCTTCATGCTGTAGCAGTTGTAAAGTCAGGAATTTTTATTTTAATAAAAACATATTATTATATTTTTGGTTTTGATTTTCTCAATCAATTACCACAATATTACGGTGTGAATATAATCACGATTTTAGCTTCATTCTCGTTAATTGTTTCTTCTATTTTTGCGATATACCAGACTACTTTAAAAAAATTGTTAGCCTATTCAACGATCAATCAATTATCGTTGTGTATCTTAGCTTTATCAATATTTTCTAAAATAGGTGTTCTTGCCTCGATCTTACATATGATTAGCCATGCATTCGCCAAGATCAGCTTGTTTTTCTCAGCTGGATATATTTATTCAACCTCGCGCTTAACTGAAATTGATGATATGTCGGGTATAGCAAAAAAATTCCCTATAGCTTCAGGAATCATCGTAATAAATGCATTTTCGATAATTGGTATTCCTATTTTTGCTGGGTTTATCAGTAAGGCTTATATATTGCATGCAGCCTATCTTGAGCCAGTAAATTATTTCATATTATTTGTGATGGCGGTTAGTATCTTATTTACTGCTAATTACTTTGTTAGGTTAATTTACAAGTTATATATCTCGAGCTACAAATCAGAAAAAAAAGCTTTATATGCAGAATCAATTAAATCTTCCATGATCATTGCAATGATATTAACCACAATAATAACCTCGGTATTTTGGGTGTTTTACATGGATATTGTTACATTTCTAGAAAGTAGGTTATAGGAAAAAAGGGAGTTTATTATATATGGCATTATACCCTGAAATAATCTTAATATTTTGCGCTATATTGGTTTTGTTAGCAAAAAAATACGAGAATAAAGCAAAGACGATTTTTATAATTGCGGTCACGGCTTATATGCTGCATGTTATCGATTTCAAAGTCAATTATCTTCAAAATATTGCCTCTATCAAATTGGTTTTTACCATAATCATTTTGTTTTCGGGGATGTATGCTTTCTGGTGTAATCGTCTCAGAGAAGTCATAGCCTTACTCATATATGGTTTTAGTGCATTACGGATAATAGACGCTCATCATTTAATAGAAATTTTTTGTTGTATTGAGCTAATGATGATTGCGTCAGCATATATCATATTTCAGGGAAGAAACCGGGCTTCAAAAGCTGCTGGCCTAAGATATCTGAAAATGCATATAATTGCAGGCACCCTAATTTTACTCGGGGTAATTCATCATTACGAAAATACTGGTAGTTTTTATTTAAGTAAGATGTCAGATTATTTGTCTGAAAATTCTAACAATCCATATAGCAATTATTTGTTGGGAATTGGTTTGTTAATTAATGCAGCTATTTTTCCTTTTTCAGCATGGCTTCCTGATAGTTATCCGAGATCTACCAGTAGTGGAACATTAATTTTATCAGTCTTTACGACAAAAATTTCTATCTATCTTTTAGCCAAAATTTATTATGGAAATGAGAATCTTATATTACTAGGGGTTGTTACAATTGTTTATGCTATTTTCTATATGCTTGTTTCTACCCAATTGAGAAGGGTGATAGCGTATTATATAATTATGCAGAATGGGATATTATTATCAGTTGTTGGTAGTAAGAATTTTGATAATATTAACTATTTGATTGGATTAAGTAGCCTATATTGCTTTTTTGCTATGTTTGTTGTTAGCTATTTAAAAGAAAAGAATAATTTGGGATCATTCATCCAATTAAATGATAAATCAATTTATAAAAAATCTATTTTTTCCCTAACTATTGCGAGCTTGTTTATTATAGGTTTGCCGTATAGTATTAGTTTTCCAGTGAAATATTATGCCTCGCATAATACTCAGTATTTTTCCGGTCAATTGGTCGAATATAGCTTATATTTAACGAGCCTTGCAACCTTAGGAAAATTTTATGCATTTTATAGAAAGCATAAAAATTTTTATTGGCAGATGGATAAAATATTTTTACTGATATTTGCTGTGATTTTTGTGTGTGGGCTTGCCCTGAATTTTTCTATTCCTGACTTGCTAATATATTCGGTAAAAAAAACAATATATTTGCTGATATTTCTATTTATATGTGGTTGGTTCAAAAATTTTCTTATACAAAAAGAGGATCAATTGTTTCCAGATATAGATTGGATATACAGGGTTTTTTTATATTCCATATATAGTCATTGTTTGAAGATCATAATAAAATCTTGGGATTTTGTATCATGTAAAGTATTGGAAATAAGAGAAGAGGTTTCTGTTTATTCGCAAAAATCTTATAAAAATCTTAAGCAACAAAATTATTTCGCAAATATCAATTATGATTTCTATATGGCTGCAATAGTGATAATTATAATGGTGGTATTATTGTAAATTTTTTAGGGGTATCGTGTCTCTTAATTTTTTTGAGTGGGTTTTAGACGCTGGTTCGATAGATTTACATACTTCTTTAGTTGCGCATTCTGCTTTTGGCCCAAATGGTGATTATGTAATTTTGCTGCATGATTTAGTTAGAACAAATAATTCAATGCGTAAATTGGCAGATAGTTTAGCAAAGAAAAATTTCATTGTTTTTAACTGTGATTATTCAAGAAGTAAAAGTCAAATTGAAGAAATTTATAAGGTTTTATTACCTAAGCTAATGAAGAAATATTGTAATGTGAAAAACAAAAAAATTCACATTATAGCTCACTCATATGGCGCATATTTAGCTTTAAACATATTAAATGGCAATGAATTTCTCAATATTGACAAGGTTATATTTGTTGATCCTCTTATTGAAAATTGCGGTAAAAAGGCCACCTTCTATAATTTTCTTTGGAGCAAAATTTTTATAAAGAAAATGAATAAAAAAAGAACTAAAAAATTGTTTGATAAATATAATATTCGTTCAATATATTTTAGTGATACACAAGTAACAAGCGATATGCCCAATAAGCATATTTTCAAGCATGAGCTGAGTCTTGCTTATTATTTTAATCCTATGTGGTCAGATAATTTAATTGGGCTCATATCCTCACTGCTGATTAAAAAATTATAAGAATCTAGTGTTTGAATTTTTCATCGCAATAATATGGATTTTTGAACGACATCATCCATCCTATAGTGAACCAAAAGGGAACAGCATACCAATTTTTAAAGAAACCGGAAGAAGGTAGAGGTAAAAGTTTTGCTGTAAATGTTGCGAGTAAGCCAAACAAAATATATTTATAGTATTTCTTTTCGATGCCAAAATAAAAGCGGCGAACCTCAAATATAATTGTGCAGATAAAACATAAAAATAAGGATAAACCAATAATACCAAATTCAGCAAACCATTCTATGAATATATTATGAGGGTGGGATCTGCAAAAAGTTGCAACTTTTAAACATTCTAACTCATAATTATTAGGGCCGATTCCTAGAAATAAATTGTGAATTCCCAACCGAACACCGGAATTCCATAAAATCCCGTATGCTGATTCGTTGAAGTGTCTGGCAGTATGGTATACTGAAAGGACCTGACGTTGGAATTCTTGAGGCATTAATGCGTAACTGATAATAGTAACTGCTATGATAAATAAGAAAATAGTTATTATAGTTTTTGGAGTAATTTTTGCTGCTAAAATAATCATTGCAATTCCAAAAGTTATTTGGATAAAAGCTGACCTTTCCCCGCTTAAAAACACAGTCAGATAAATAATAAATATTGCAGCCAACAAAGTTATCTTTCTTACATCAAAATTATCGAAAGACTTAAATTTAAAAATAATGTAGCTGATAACTGGAAGTGCTAATGAGGTTATTATATATCCCACTATCATCTTGCTAAATGGTCCTGTAAGTCTGACAAAACCACCTTCCTGGGAGAGTGGTCTACCAAAAAAATCTGTGCCGATCATATATTGGAATAACGAATCCGAAACTAGAAATATTACAGCGATAGTAGTGCTGATTAGTAGTTTTTTGATCAAGTGATTATTTTTAGATAAATAATATTGAATTGCTGCTGCGAAGAAAATAAATCTGACCCAAGGAACAGTTTTGGCAAGTGCAAAAGAAGGCTCGAAGCTAAATAATGAACGAACTATGCTATATATCCATAAGATAAGTGCACAAGTTACCCATTTTTCAAAAATAAATGGATAATCCTTTTTGATAAAACATTGTAACAGAAATAATATGCCTGTTAGGCTTGCAAAAATATCTCCGACAGCTTTTCCTGCTGTTATTGATATCGGCAGTAAAATAATCAAGAAGGTGATTATTTTTGTCAGATATCTGTCTATCTTATGCATTTTTTTGCCTTAATTTATCTAGCAGTACGACTATATCATCAGGCAGATCACTTTTGAAGCTAAGATTTTCATTGGTAATGGGGTGAACGAATTCAAGGCTATATGAATGTAGGGCCTGTCTATTAAATTCTTTTAGATATTCAATAACCTCTTTGGAAAGCGATTGAAATTTATAAGATCTAAAATTCCCATATTCTGGGTCGCCCAATATAGGGTGTCCAATATGGCTGAAATGTACTCTAATTTGATGCGTTCTCCCAGTTTCCAGTTTGCACTCAACCTCACTTGCCAGACCATTTTGAAATATTTCAATGGTATCATAATGTGTTATTGCTGTTTTACCTCCAGTTGTTACTACGCCCATTTTCTTTCTATCTTTTCTTGAGCGGGCAATGTTTTTGTCAATATGTCCCGAAGGAGGTTTGAGCATTCCTAAAATAACGGCTTTATATTTTCTTTCGATAGTTTTATCTTTTAGCATATCACTTAATTTGAGATGAGTTTCATTATCTTTTGCGATAATCATCAAGCCACTAGTGTTTTTATCAATGCGATGAACTATTCCGGGTCTTTCTGGGCCTGCGACATCAGAAAGAGTGTCAAAACATGCGAGCATGCCGTGAACAAGTGTATCTTCTCCTGTTCCGCTGCCTGGGTGAACTGTAAGACCCGCTGGCTTATCGATCACTGCAAGATGCTCATCTTCATAAACAACTAAAAAGTTTTGTTCTTTAGGTTCTATATCTAGAGCAGGGGATTCCGGTACGCTTAATTGCACTTGGTCGTCAGTTCCAAGTTTATATTTAATTTCGGTTACAGTTTTAGAATTAACTACAGCATAGCCATCTTTGATGTATTTCTGAATTTTACTTCTTGAAAGTGAAGGTAAAAAATTTGCTAAAAACTTGTCTATCCTGATGTTATTATCGTCATCTTGAACTACCAAGCTATATTTATCTTTAATATTGGGAAAATTCATATAATCTAATTTTTATTAAATATTTTATATTTTTTTGTGAGTAAAATTAATACAAATATAATTGATATTTTACAAATGCATTTAGATGCGGGTGTGGATGAATCAATTGAAGAGAAGAGTTTAATTGAAAGGAAAAGAGCTGTTATTGATCGAAATACAGATGTTAATTTAATGGATATAAAGAGCGATATGATATCTGGTGATGATGCCTACAAAGAAGCTTGTGAGATTGTAAAAGACATAGATAATATATCTGATTTGAGAGAAGCGCTACATAATTTCAAAGGGTGTGGGCTATATAAAACTGCAACCAATATGGTGTTTGCTGATGGGAATGAAAAAGCGCACGTGATGCTTATTGGTGAGGCTCCGGGTGCTAATGAGGATGTACAAGGCATACCATTTTGTGGTGATAGTGGAAAATTGTTGGATAAAGTGATTTACTCGATTGGTCTGACCAGAGAAAAGAATGCTTATATCAGTAATACAGTTTTTTGGAGACCGCCAGGAAATCGTAGGCCAACAGATGAAGAGATAAGGATATGTAGACCATTTGTGGAGAAACATATCGCATTAATAAAGCCAAAGATTCTGATCATGGTTGGCAGCACAGCATCATTTGCTTTGTTTGGTGATCTTGGCCCGGTTACAAAGCAAAGGAAAAAAATATTTGAATATAAAAATGAATATTTGGATAAGCCGATAGATTCTGTTGTGACCTTTCATCCCTCATATTTGTTGAGGCAACCACTCCAAAAAAAGGCCGCCTGGAGTGATATGTTATTTATCAAGGATCTTCTTAACAGATAATTTATCTGTCTTTTAGAGGAACAAATCCCCTTTGAGAAGGACCGGTATATAGTTGTCTTGGTCTGCCGATCCGCATTTGAGGGTCATCCATCATCTCTTTCCATTGTGAAACCCATCCAACAGTTCTAGCTAATGCAAACAAGACGGTATACATTTCGGAAGGTATGTTCATGGCTTTGTAAATAATGCCTGAATAGAAATCAACATTGGGGAAAAGCTTTCTTGATATAAAATACTCATCCTGTAATGCGATTTGCTCCAATTTTAGGGCAATTTCTAAAAGATGGCTTTCTTTGTTAGATTTAACAGTTTTGAGTACTTCGTGACATGATTCTCTTAGCACAGATGCTCGGGGGTCATAATTTTTATAAACTCTGTGCCCAAAACCCATAAGTCTGAATGGATCATTTTTGTCTTTAGCTTTTTCTATAAATTTTGGAATGTTATTTACGCTGCCTATTTCTTCAAGCATTTTTATAACAGCTTCATTTGCTCCACCGTGAGCAGGTCCCCATAGGCATGCGATGCCAGCGGCAATACAAGCAAATGGATTTGCTCCGGAAGAGCCAGCAAGTCTTACAGTTGAGGTTGATGCATTTTGTTCGTGATCTGCATGGAGAATAAATATTTTATCTAATGCGCGTGAGATAACAGGATTTACATGAAAATCTTCACATGGTGTAGAAAACATCATATGTAAAAAATTTGATGTGTAATCTAATTCATTTTTAGGGTACATAAAGCGCTGGCCAATGGTATATTTATACGTCATTGCGGCTAATGTAGGAATTTTTGCTATCAGACGATATGCAGAAATTTCTCTTTGCTTGGGGTCATGTGTATCTATTGAGTCATGGTAAAAAGAAGATAAAGTTCCAACGGCACCAACCATGATCGCCATCGGATGAGACTTTCGCTCAAAACCACGAAATAAATAATGTAATTGCTCATGCACCATTGAGTGATAGGTTATTTCTTTAACAAATTCATCTTTTTGTGACTTATTTGGTAATTCTCCGTTGAGAAGCAAGTATGATACTTCCATGAAATCGCTGTGATTTGCTAGATCTTCAATATTATAACCTCGATGAAGAAGCTGTCCTTTCTCTCCATTAATAAAAGTAATTTTTGATTCACAAGATGCTGTTGAGAGGTATCCTGGATCAAAGGTGAAAACTCCTCCTTGTTTATATAAGCCTGTTACGTCAATAGTTTCAGGCCCCATTGATGGGGTAAGGATTGGAAGTTCAACTTCTTGGCTTTTGAACTTAAGGAGAGCTTTTTCCTCAGACATTTTTATTCCTAATTTTATGTATATCTAATATGAATATAACTAAAAGAATATCAAGATTAAACTTGAATTTCTCCTTTGACTGTATCAATTTTTACAGTTAATGAGTCTGGATTTCTTAGTTCTGAGTTTTTCTTTAAACATTCTTGGTTTAATTGGATATATTCTTTCAACTTTTTCATTACAGAAGGATTATTATCACTTTTTTTGAATAATTCTGGTTTGTTATCATAAAAAATTGATTCATTGAGACATTGTGTCAGTTTTTCTTCCTTAGTCGTTGCCGAATAAAGAGCTAAATCTACTTGATTTGGGTTGAAATATAAAAGAGATTTACGAAGATTTGTCGGTTTGAACTTTCTCTTATTATGTTCTAAAGATAAATCAATAATGCCGAATCTATTTACTTTCAGTTCTTCCAAGAAAAATTGGCGCACAACATTTTTGATAATCGTATATGATTCAGAATCACTGAACAAAACGATCTTATCAAGAGAGATGCCCTTTTCTAGTAATAGATTTACAGTAGCAAGGCCAGCGTAAATCATGTCTTTAGCTTCATCAACATGACCCGAACTATTATTTATGCCCGGGTAATTGAAAGAGTGAACTGTACATCCTGTGCAAAGAGAGATTCTTGAGAGTTTATCAAGATTTTCTTCATAAGATTCATTATGAGAGCAAAAATATACTAAATGTACATTATGTATTTTTCCTGGTCTGAGAGCTTCATCAAAATTTCTACTATTAGCAAGAAGAAGGATTTTTTCATTGCCTTTAATTGCTTTTTTTGCGTTTTTTACATTTTCTTTAGCTATGTCTTCTTCGCAAGCATTGATTATCGCTTCGCTCTCTAATGTGCTGATAGGAGAATGGGTTTTGATCGTTATTTTGTCAATAAAACACATTTCCTTGTTTATTTGTCTACATATAATTTGTTGATTATCATAATCAAGAAAATTATAAGGAGATAATTTTTCAGCTTTTGCGCATTTACCTTCAAGAATCTTCTTTAAAGTTTCGGGTTCGCCTATAATTTGATTTCCGACTGATATCGCCTTTCCTACGGATGGCAACTGAGGTTTAATCGTATTTTCTGAGGCAAAATAGATGATTTTATCCTCAGAGATTTTTTCTAATTTGCTAAGTTTCTGAATTTCAGAGATTTTTTCCTTTTCGTTCAGAGGATGTAATAAGAGAGAGTTGAGGGTAGATATATATTTTCTTACAAGTTTTAAATTTTCTTCTCTCGATAATTGATCTGTATTTTTTATTCCTACGAATATGTTGGATAATTGGCTTGTGATCTTTTTTTCATGACTATCCAACAGCTCCCTTAGAAGTTCTTGATCTATATTCAAACATTCGGATATTACCTTAGAAGTTATGCTTACCCTCTTTTTGGGAGTTGTTAGGCTTTTTATATTCTCCAGCAAAGATTCCACGCAATTATCATAATTAGCCGAGACTATAGAATCTCTTTTTGGGATATTGGTAACTTTGCTAGCTAAGTTCAGGAATTCATCAAATTGATTCTCTTCTGCAAGTTCAGTAGCGCTTTTTCCATTATTATCAATGGCTTCTTTATCTGCGCCAAATTTTAAAAGAAGCTTTGCAGATTTAATATCTTTTTGGTTAACAGCTATATGCAGGGGGGTCAAATGGCTGCTATTAATTTGGTTTGGGCTCATGCCATGCTCCAAAAACAATAACAGAGATTTCCTGTTTTTTCTAATTACAGCTATATGTATAGGGGTATTCTCATCCTCGTCTAAAAAGTCGTTGAAGAGGTTTTTGTTCAGATATTTTTTGATAGTATTTGAATCATCTTCTTTGATTGCACTTATTATTGCTGTTGTATCAAAAAAGTGCTCTTCACTAAGACTTGTATCGATTAATTCTGCGTTATCTTTCATAATATCCTTGCTTTTTGCGTCGCCATTATGAAATAAATATCTTAATGAAAAGTTAAAGATCGAAAATTTTTTTTGAGGTTGCTATGAAACAAGTGTCACTATTGTATGTAACGTTCGCCGATTCTGATGAGGCAAAAAGAATAACAAAAGAATTATTAAATAAAAATCTAATAGTATGCGCCAACATTTTCGCTAAAGTTAGCTCGCTTTATATTTGGGGAGGGGATATTAAGGAGGATAGTGAAAATGTTGCGATTTTGAAATTACGCTCAGACAGTGTAAAGCATGTTACAACTGAGATCGAGCAAATGCATTCTTATAGCTGCCCTTGTATCTTAGAGTTGCCAATATTATCTGGCAATGCAGGATATTTAAGTTGGTTGACCGGGCACAAATAATAAGTTATCCGTACTGGCCCGCTAATATTTATTGAGATTGACAATCAGGCGAATTGCGGTTAATGTTTGTGCAAAATTAGACATTTTTAATTTAAGAGGTTTTTTATGAGTGGCCCTTTGATGCCTAAAGCAACTGCGGTTTGGTTAGTGGATAATACTAGCCTGACATTTGAACAAATCGGTAGTTTTTGCGGGTTACACCCTCTTGAGGTGCAAGCAATAGCTGATGGCGAAGTGGCTGCTAATATTATAGCGGAGAATCCCGTTTTAAATGGTGAGTTGACCGCAGCAGAAATAAAAAGATGTGAAGGAAATAGTGCAGCAAAATTACAAATTGTAAAATCTGCTACTTTAGTTGCAAAGAAAAAGAAAGTTGCTAAATATACTCCAATAGCGCGCAGACAAGATAAACCGGATGGTGTTTATTGGATCATAAAAAATTGTCCAGAAATGTCTGATGCAAAAATTTCTAAATTAATTGGGACTACCAAAGGTACAATCGAAACTATCAGAAATAGAGAGCATTGGAATATGCAAAATATTAGATCGCGTGATCCTGTGATCCTAGGTCTTTGCACGCAAACTGCTTTGGATGAAGCTATGGCTAAGGCTCGAGAAGACTCTAAGTCTAGCTAAGGATTCGTTCGTTGTAATAGTAAATTCTGTACATAAATCGAAGAAAAACGTTGAAATCTTAACAGAAAATACCTATTATGCGTATCATCACGCATGCAAGGGATATTTTAGTGCGCTACGGTGTCTTCCCCTTGCAGAGGTTTTTAACTAAAATATGAGTTTATTATGAATGATATTATCCCTAAATTTACTATTTCACAGATGCTAGAAGCTGGTGTTCACTTCGGACACAAGACTTCAAGGTGGAATCCGCAAATGGCGCCTTTTATCTATGGCGAAAGAAACGGTGTGCATATTATTGATTTGCAGAAATCGGCTCCTTTATTTCACAATGCTCTAAAGAAAGTCTATGAAGTAGCAAAAAATAACGGAAAAATATTATTTGTTGGAACAAAAAAACAAGCTGTTGATATAGTTAAAGAAGCTGCTGAAAGAAGCGGCCAGTATTTTGTTAATAAGAGATGGCTTGGTGGTATGATGACGAACTGGAATACAGTTTCTAAATCTATCAGGAAGATGGAAGACATTGAAAAAGTTATCGAAACTGCAGAGAAAGAAGATTCTGCAAAATATAGTAAAAAAGAATTATTGGATTTTGATAGAAAAAGAGAAAAACTTGATGCTTCTCTAGGTGGAATTAGAAGTATTAACGGACGTCCAGATCTGTTATTTGTAATCGATAGTGGTAAGGAAAATATTGCTATTAAAGAAGCAAACAAACTTGGTGTTCCAGTTATTGCGATCGTTGACACTAACGGTAAGCCAGAAGGGGTTGATTACTTAATTCCTGGTAATGATGATTCGAGTCGTTCTATAAAATTCTACTGTGATATGGTTTCGGATACAATTTTGAAGGCGATTGAAAAAAGTTTGGCGGATTCAGGAGTGGTTCTTGATGAAAAAAAATCTCAGCCTATGAGTGAAGCTGTGGAAGAAGTCAGCGAAAAAATTATAGAAGAAAACAACTAGTAAAGAAAAAGAGAGATTGTATGACACAGATTACAGCAACATTGGTTAAAGATCTGCGTGAAAAAACAGGCGCAGGGATGATGGATTGTAAAAAAGCATTGCTAGAATGCAGTGGTGATTTTGAGGCTGCGATAGATTGGCTTAGGAAGAAAGGCCATGCTCTTGCTGGCAAAAAATCTGGCAGAGTAGCAGCAGAAGGTTTAGTGGCTGTTGCCGTTTCCGGTAAGGAAGGCGTAGTATTAGAGCTCAATGCTGAAACTGACTTTGTCGCGAGAAATGAAAAATTCCAACAATTGGTAGCTAACGTAGTAAAAACTGCATTAAAAGCTAGTGATATAGAAAACTTAAAAACCATTCAGTGTGAAGGTGGCTCTAAAGATGTGGCTTCTGAGATTGTAGATCATATTGCTGTTATCGGTGAAAATATGAATCTAAGAAGAATGCAAAAACTTGGAGTTAACCAGGGTGTTGTATCTAGTTATATCCACAATGCTGTAATACCAAATGTTGGTAAAATTGCTGTTCTTGTTGCACTAGAATCAAATGGTCCGGCAGCAGAATTAGAGCAATTAGGAAAGCAGATTGCTATGCATGTTGCAGCTGCAAAACCAATAGCTCTGACAAGTGAAGAAGTGGATCCAAAAGTAGTCGCAAAAGAAAGAGAGATTTTTGCTGAGCAAGCTAAAGCTTCTGGCAAACCAGATAATATCATAGAAAAAATGGTTGATGGAAGAATACAAAAATTCTACAAAGAGATTGTTTTGCTGGATCAAGCATTTGTAATGGATGGTAAAACCCCAGTAAGTGAAGTTGTAGCTTCTTTTGCAAAAGACCATAAATGCGAAGTCAAAATATCTGGTTTTGTAAGATATGAACTTGGTGAAGGCATTGAAGTTGAAGAAGAAGATTTCGCTAATGAAGTGGCAAAAATTTCAGGAACAAAGTAAATATTTATTATGAGTACAAGGCCTTATAAGCGTGTTTTGCTAAAAATTTCTGGTGAGGCATTGAAGGGAATTAACGAATTTGGTTATGATTTCAATGAAGTCCAGAGGATAGCAAAAGATATTAAGGCCTTACATGATGCTGGAATAGAAATCAGTATTGTTGTTGGTGGTGGTAATATATTTCGTGGTGCGGCGCTTGCCGGTGACAAAGATCTAATTGACAGAGCGAGCTGTGATTTTATGGGAATGTTGGGCACTGTGATGAACGCTATAGCGTTTCAGAGTGTAATTGAAAAACTTGGTGTGGACACCAGAGTTTGTTCAGCAATACCTATGACAACTGTTTGTGAACCTTACGTTAGAAGAAGGGCGATCCGTCATATGGAAAAAGGCCGTATTGTTATTTGTGCGGCAGGAACTGGAAATCCATTCTTTTCTACTGATACCGCAGCTGCATTAAGAGCTGTTGAACTGAATTGTGATGTTTTATTAAAAGCAACCCAAGTGGATGGTGTTTATAGTGCCGACCCAAAAAAGGTTGGTGATGCTGAGAGATATTCGGAGTTGTCATACCAGAAGGTGCTGGCCGAGAATCTTTCTGTTATGGATACTTCAGCGATCGCTTTAGCGAGGGAGAATAAACTTCCCGTAGTTATTTTTGCTATTCACGAAGAAGGTGCTATGCATAATGCTGTAAATAAAAAAGGCAAATTTACAATCATCAAATAGGTGAGTATATGATTGATCAAATTAAATCAGACATAAATAAAAAAATGAATAACTCGTTTAATAATTTAGTGAGCGAGTTAAAAGGGATAAGAACTGGTAGAGCAAGTCCAAGTTTTCTTGACACAATAGTTGTAGAAGTTTACGGCAGTATGATGCCAATAAACCAAGTAGGTTCAGTTTCCGCTCAAGATCCAAAATTATTAGTTGTCCAAGTATGGGATAAATCTGCGGTCAAATCAGTCGAGAAAGCCATTAATAATTCTGATCTTGGGGTAAATGCCTCATCAGATGGTCAAATAGTTAGAGTTCCTATTCCTCCTCTCAGTGAAGAAAGGAGAAGAGATTTAGTGAAACTAGCTTCGAAATATGCAGAACAAACAAAAGTAGCAATCAGGAATATCCGTAGGGATGGGATTGAAGAAGTCAAAAAACTGGAGAAAGCTAAAGAAATCTCTGAAGATGAGTTGCGTAAAGCTTCTGATGATATCCAAAAAATTACTGATGATTTTACTAAAAAGATTGATGTAGCTTTGTCTGAACGTGAAAAAGAGATAATGCAAGTTTAGGTATACCTAATGTTTAATGCTAAATCATTTCAGGGTTTGATATTCTTGTTACAGGAATATTGGCATAAACAAGGATGTGCTATATTACAACCTTATGACCTTGAAATGGGAGCTGGGACATTTCATACCGCGACCACTTTTTATGCCTTAGGCAAGACTCCATATAAAGTTGCTTACGTACAGCCTTCAAGAAGACCAGCTGACAGTAGATATGGTGAGCATCCGAATCGCCTGCATAAATATCACCAATTCCAGGTTATTTTGAAACCTTCCCCGGATAATATCCAACAACTTTATTTGGAAAGTTTAGAAAATTTGGGTTTGGATACAAAAAAACATGATATACGCTTTGTAGAAGATGATTGGGAAAGCCCGACATTAGGTGCTTCTGGTTTAGGCTGGGAGGTTTGGTGCGATGGTATGGAAGTTTCGCAATTTACCTACATGCAGCAAATGGGCGGAATAGAGTGTGATTTAGTAGCAGGTGAGCTGACTTATGGCTTAGAGAGAATCGCTTTATATATACAAGAAAAGGACGATTTTAAAGATTTGCTTTTTAACGAAGCCAAAGATGCAAAAGATCAGAAGAGTTACGCTGATCTGTTTTTGCGTTCTGAATATGAATTATCGAAATTTGCTATGGAAGAGGCGAATGTTGATATAATAACCAGGCATTTTGAAGATAGTGAAAAAGAGTGCTTTCGTTTGATCGAGAAAAATCTGGTTATACCTGCTTATGAATATTGTGTTAAAGGAAGCCATTTATTTAACCTATTAGATGCAAGAGGTGTGTTAAGTGCCACTGACAGAGCATCATATATTTCTAGGGTCAGAGCTATGACAAAATTATGCTGTGAGAAATGGTTAGAGCTGGAAAAAAATAATGGGTGAGTTTTTACTAGAAATATATTCAGAAGAGATTCCGGCACGTATGCAGCTATCTGCCGCCGAACAAATAAAACAAATTTTTGAAAAAGAAGCAAAAATTCACAATGTAGAGTTTGGTCAAGTTTCTTCTTATGTGACTCCGCAAAGGCTTGTTTTGCATGTAGAAAAGATAGCAGAAGTTATTTTGGGAAAGGAAGAAGAGATTAAGGGGCCAGCAACTTCTGCTCCAGAAAAAGCAGTTGAAGGCTTTTGCCACTCAAATTCTATTCAAAAAAGTGATTTAGTAACCAAACAGATCAATAATAAAGAATATTATTTTGCTAATAAAAAAACAGATGATGTGGAAAGCAAAGATGTTTTAGAAAAAATAGCATTATATATCTTGCAGAATTTCCAGTGGCCAAAAACAATGCGCTGGGGAAGCCTTAAAGAAAGATGGGTAAGACCTATCAGGAATATTTTGTGCTTGTTTGATGATAAAATTGTTAATCTAACTTTTGCAAATGTCTTATCCACAAGAAATACTTATGGTCATCGCTTTATGGATCCTGGTATTTTTGGAGTCGATAATATACAAAGTTATTTTCGGTTATTAGAAAAGCATCTTGTGGTATTGGATCAAGAAGAGAGAAAGAAAAAAATTCTTGATCAGACAGAAGATTTAGCAAATAAGTTAGGTGTCGAGTTAAGCCGAGATAATTCTTTGATTCAAGAAGTAACTGGTCTGGTAGAATATCCTGAAGTGATTATTGAGAAAATATCAGATGAGTTTTTGAAGCTTCCTCCTGAAATTTTGATTACATCAATGGCAGTGAATCAGAAATATTTTTCTTTTCAATATCCTGATGGCAAATTTGCTCCCTATTTTGCTGTAGTTTTAAATATATTATCTTCAGATGAATCGGTAGTTCGCGCTGGCAATAAAAAAGTTCTGGAAGCACGCTTACATGATGCTAAATTCTTTTTTGATAATGACTGCAAGAAAAATTTAGAAAGTAGAGTTGGTGAACTTAAGAAAGTTCATTTTCATGCAAAGCTAGGCAGTGTTTATGATAAAGTACAAAGAATCGTCAATATTTCTTCTTTCATTGCAAATAAGTTAGCAATCGTACCATCTGATGTTAGAAGAGCTGCTTTATTATGTAAGGCTGATCTTACTACCGAGGCTGTTTTCGAGTTTACTGAGTTACAAGGGACAATGGGCAAATATTATGCTCTAAATGACGGAGAAAAAGAAGAGGTTGCATTGGCCATCGAAGAGCATTATTGGCCAATAAGTAGGAATGGTCCTTGTCCAACAACTATTGCTGGTTCGCTGGTTTCAATAGCAGATAAAATCGATACTATTGTTGGTTTGTTTTCTGCAAATGAGGTGCCGACTAGCTCAAAAGATCCATTTGCTTTAAGAAGGGCTGCAATTGGTGTTATAAGAATAGCTCAAGAGAGTAATCTTTCAATTAATTTACTGGAGTTGATAAAGAATTCTTCTGAATTATTTGGAGCTTCAAGTGATGTTGTGAAGCAGGTTTATGAGTTTATAACTCAAAGGCTTATACAATATCTGAAAGAAGAGGGACATGAACAAGATATAATAAATGCGGTTATAGACGATAAGATTAATGTTAATGATCTCATTATTAGGTGCAAAGATCTAAAGAAATTCTTTAAATCAAGTGATGGTAGTGCAATTTACTCCTCCATAAAAAGAATCAATAAGATGCTTGAAGGTTATTCTGCATCTGTCTCGGAGATAAATAAAGAGCTCTTTGTTTCAGAGTACGAAAATGAATTATATTTGGCGATGTCAAAAATTGAAAAAGATGTGGCCTCGCTCGTGAACCAAAGTAAATATTTTGAAGCATTGGAAAAATTTGGAGCATTAGCTACAAAAATATCGTTATTTTTCGATAATGTGATGATTAATGATCCAGATGAGCGAATCAAAATGAATAGATTATCATTATTGAAAAAAATATTCGATATGGTTTCGGCAATAGCAAATTTTTCACAGATTAAATAGAGAGTTAGTATGGCACAAAAATGGACTTACTTGTTTGGAAACAAAAAGGCTGATGGAAATGCCTCTATGCGCAATTTGCTGGGGGGAAAAGGTGCAAATCTTGCTGAGATGTGTAATATAGGAATGCCTGTGCCATATGGTTTTACGATCCCAACCGAGGCTTGTGTCTATTATTACGAAAACGAAAATAAACTTCCTTCTGGATTGGCAGATCAGGTTGAAGAATCCATTAAATTGATTGAGAAAGAGCTAGGTTTTAAATTTGGTGATGAGAGCAAACCATTATTGGTTTCTGTTCGTTCGGGAGCAAGAGTATCAATGCCTGGAATGATGGATACTGTTTTAAACCTTGGCCTAAATGATAAGACTGTGACTGGACTGGCGAAATTGGGTGGAGAGAGATTTGCCTATGATAGCTACAGGCGTTTTATTCAAATGTATTCGGATGTTGTTTTGGGAGTGGACCATAACCTATTTGAAGAAGCGATTGAAGAGATAAAAGAGCATAATTCAGTAAGTGAAGATGTAGATTTAGAGGCAGAAGATTTCAAAAGTCTTATCGATATATATAAAAATATCGTACTCAAAGCTACAGGCCATGAATTTCCTCAAGATGTTAATAAGCAATTATGGGGAGCAATTGAAGCTGTTTTTGCTTCATGGATGTGCCACAGAGCAAGAGTTTACAGAAAAATCAATAAGATACCTGAAGAATGGGGCACCGCTGTCAACGTACAGGCCATGGTTTTTGGAAATTTAGGTATGACAAGTGCTACTGGGGTGGCTTTTACAAGAAACCCTTCAACTGGTGAAAAAAAACTTTACGGTGAATATTTAATTAATGCTCAGGGTGAAGATGTAGTTGCTGGAATCAGAACACCTCAATCGATTACAAAAGAAGGAAGTATTGAGTCTGGTATAGATCTACCTTCAATGGAAGAGTCAATGCCAGAAATTTATAAGGAATTTGTACAATTAGCTAATTCTTTGGAGGCACATTATCGTGATATGCAAGATATTGAATTTACCATACAAGATGGCAAACTTTGGTTATTGCAAACAAGATCTGGTAAAAGAACGGCCAAGGCTGCAGTGAAAATTGCTGTTGATCTAGTACAAGAAAAATTAATATCTGAAAAAGAAGCTATTCTTAGGATTGAACCTGAATCGTTAGATCAATTGCTTCATCCAATGTTAGATCCGGACGCGCCAAAAAATACGATTTCTAAAGGTCTCCCGGCTTCTCCTGGGGCTGCAAGTGGTAAAATTGTTTTTGATGCAAATGAGGCTGAAAGATTACATTCAATTGGTGAAAAAGTTATATTAGTGCGTGTAGAAACAAGCCCTGAGGACATACACGGCATGCATGCATCGCAAGGTATTCTGACAGCGAAAGGCGGCATGACATCGCACGCAGCGGTCGTTGCTAGAGGTATGGGGAAGGCTTGTGTTTCGGGAGCGAACAACCTAAGAATTAACTATGCGAAAAAAACAATGCTTTGTGGGGATATGCATCTATCTGAGGGGGATCAGATTACTATAGATGGCTCATCTGGAGCTGTTTATAAAGGATGTATACAGACAATCATTCCAAAATTAACAGATGAGTTTAAGCTACTTATGAGTTGGGCTGATAAAATTAGGGTAATGCAAGTTCGTACGAATGCCGAAACCGCAAAAGACGTACAAACAGCTTTAGATTTTGGAGCAGAAGGCATTGGTTTGTGTAGAACTGAGCATATGTTCTTTGAAAGCGAAAGAATTTTATCTGTCAGGAAAATGATTATTGCAGATAATAACGAAAAAAGAAAAGAAGCTATTGAAGAAATACTTCCGATGCAAAGAGAGGATTTTTTTCATATCTTTTCTCTAATGAAACAACTTCCTGTAAATATTAGACTTTTAGATCCCCCTTTGCATGAATTCTTGCCCCATACAGATAAGGAGATAGTTCAATTATCTAATGCTACAGGTAAAGACGAAGAATATATTAAAGATAGATGTAATAAATTACATGAAGTCAACCCAATGCTAGGTCACAGAGGTTGCCGTTTGGGTATTTCATATCCCGAGATATATTCGATGCAGGTTCGTGCAATTTTTGAGGCTTATTTAACAGTTAAAAAGGAACTGGGGTTTGAACCAAATATTGAAATTATGGTTCCTTTGATAGCTACCGAAAAAGAAATTATATTGCTTAAAGAACAGATTGAAGAGGTGAAGGGCTTATTGGAAGAGCAGCATGGGGAGAAAATTAATTGCCAAATTGGTACAATGATAGAGTTGCCTAGGTCTGCTCTGATATCTGATAAAATAGCAAAACATATCGATTATTTTAGTTATGGCACTAATGATCTAACTCAAACTACTTTTGGTATGTCTAGAGATGATTCAGCAGAATTTATTAGTTCATATATAGATAAAAAAATATTTACTGTGGATCCTTTTGTAACAATAGACCAAGATGGAGTTGGAGAATTACTTAGAATCTCAGCTGAGAGGTCTAGGTCGGTAAAAAACAAATTCAAGCTAGGTATTTGTGGAGAGCATGGTGGTGATCCTAAATCCATAGAATTTTGCAATGAGCTTGGGATGAGTTATGTCTCATGCTCACCATTTAGGGTGCCTATAGCAAGATTAGCTGCAGCCCAAGCTGCAATTAAAACGAATAACTATAACTAAAAGGTAAGAAAGTGAAAAAGTTAAGTATAGTATTAATGTCGTCTATAATTTTTTTAGGTGGAGTTGCAATTGCGGAAGAGGAAAATAATTATATTTTCTCTACAGATTATTTTAGTGGTAACATTAAACAATGGAGTAGAACCACCCAAGCACTAAAAGGAAAGGAGAACATTCGCTGCTTAGAGGTTGGAAGTTTTGAGGGTAGATCAACCATTTTTACTGCAGAGAATATATGTAATGGTAAAGATAGTGTCGTTTACGCAGTAGACACGTGGGAAGGTTCGGATGAGCACACGCAAGAAGAAAAGCTAACTTTATATGATAACTTCAAACATAATCTAAAGAACCATCTTGATTCAGGAAAAGTTATAGAATTAAGAGGGAAATCTGACGAAATATTACTTAAGCTTCTAAGCAAAATAAAAGATGGGAATGAAAAGAAGTTTGATTTTGCTTATATTGATGCCTCTCATTGGGCAAAAGACGTCATGGTAGATACGGTTTTAGCGTGGGAAGCATTAAAAGTTGGTGGGATCATGATATTTGATGATTTTTATTGGAATGTCGGAAATCATGATCATGTTGGTCCCAATCCAGCTATTACTGGTTTCCTCAAATCCTATAACTCCATGTATAAGATTATTTACAGCGGGTATCAGTTGCATATCAAAAAAATTTCAGATCGACCGAAAGATGAGCCAGGTGTCAACCAGTTTGACCAATTTTATTGGAAGCCTTTTGTTAACAAAATCAAAGTGCTTGTTAAACCGTTTGTTCCTGAATTTGCCTTAGAAATATACAGAAAAAACTTCAAATAATATTTGGTAACTAAGTCTCCATGAGCACACTACTCTAGGAGACTTTATTATATACTTCTACGTAACTGGTTGGCGATTCGTATAATCTTATCCTTTCACAGAAAGCTTTTTCATCGGCAAATAATTTTGGGCATATATCGTTCAATATATGAAGAGCGATATTTTCAGCAGTTGGAATATTATCCATTAAATATAAGCTCTGATCTATACCTTCTTTCAGCTGCTTGATTAACGCAATATCATTTTTTGCAAGAATAAGATTATGATCTAAGTTATCATCTATCCAGGTGCCCAATTTCTCTTTGATGTGGCCAAAGTCGATCACCATTCCCATTTCATTGAGAGTTTTTGATGCAAATGTTACCTCACATTCATAGCGATGACCGTGAAGAAATTTACATTTTCCCTCATGACCAACAATGCGGTGAGCAGCGTCGAATATAAATTTTTTAGTACATCTAATCATTTTCTAAACTCAAAAATTTGGGACAAAATATCACCATGAAGGTAATTATGCAAATCCTATCATTTTATCAAATTGAATGAATCTTCGGATATCTTAGCTGATGATTTATCAAGTTCATCAGTAATTGCTTCTGATTTTCCTCCAAGACATTTAGATAAGAATTGCTCGGTAATAGCTATGTACGAAATTCTATTTTCTGGCTTAGCAAAACCATGACCTTCATCTGGGTAAATAACATAAGTAACATCAATATTATTTTGCTTCATCGCGTCTACAATTTGATCTGCTTCTGCTTGTTTTACTCTTGGGTCATTTGCTCCTTGTAAAATGAGTAAAGGTTTTTTTATTCTATCAGCAAATGTTAGTGGTGAGCGTGATTTAAGGAACTCTCTACCCCTTTCGGTTTTGATGTCGCCTCCAGTTCTAAGTTCTAGTTCTTTCATGGCAGGTTTCCAGTATGGTGGAATGCTCTCAAGTAAGGTTACTAAGTTTGAAGGGCCTACAATATCGACTCCGCAAGCAAAATAATCAGGTGTGAAAGTTAAACCAACTAAGGTTGCGTAACCACCATAGCTGCCACCAAAAATTGCTATTTTATCTTTTGAGGTAATTTTTTCTTTGATTGACCATTCTGCGGCATCTATCAAATCATCATGCATTTTTGCTCCCCACTCTCCACGACCCAAATTAGCAAATTTTTTGCCAAAACCAGTGGAGCCACGATAGTTAACCTGCAACACAGCGTAGCCTCTATTAGCTAGCCACTGGCATGTAGGGTTATAACCCCAATTATCTCTTACCGTTGGTCCTCCATGCACATACATAATTAAGGGGACGGGTGAAGATTTTCCAATCTTAAAACCCTCCGGTAGAGTTAAATATGAGTGGAGTATGATTCCGTCACGCGTTTCAATTTCAACAGGCTGCATTTCCTGCAGTGCTATGTTTAATAGAGCCTTTTGGTTATGGAATAGAAATTGAAGATGCTTCTTTTCTCTATCATATAAATAATATTCTACTGGGCCGTCAGATGCTAAAAATGCTATCACCCATTTTGTTTGGTTATAGTTAGAGCTGGTGAAAATTACTTGCTTTCCTTTCGCCTTTTCTTTTATTAAGGATAAGTCTTGGCTAAATGATTGATCAAGGGCTAACCACTCAGCCTTAGCTTGTTCTAATTCTATAGCTATGGGAGTTTTATCGATTTTGTTAAATAAGATATTAGAAATTTCTCTATCTTTAGTAGAAAAAATTAACTCTGACTTTTTAGTTTTTAAGTCTAAAAGTTCTAAATCACCGATATCTTTTTGAGCAGAATTTACGAGATAAACTTTATCAAAATCTTTGTTGAATGTTAAAAAGGATGATGTGTAGACGTCTTCACTTGGGATTGTCCAGAAATGAGAGGTCTTTAACTCTTCATCGAATGTGTAATAAAGATCATCTCCGGTCTCTTGGTCTTTCTTTTCGGCTAATTTGAGCTTAAACTCATCATTCAACATAAAAGATGAAAATTCTTCTTTATTTTCATATATCAGTGACAATTCACCTGTTTTAATATTTAGCGTATAAAGATCAAAAATTGCAGGCGTTCTCTTATTTAGAGAAATAATGATTTGGTCAGGAAAATTTTTACTCAATTTATCGATGCTTGCCCTTACTCCATCAAATGGGGTAAGATTTACTACATCTCCATTATGAATATTTTTTTTGAATATATGCCAATTTTCGTTACCGTCTTTATCCTGCAAATATAGAACATGCTCATTATCATATGACCAGAAATATGATCTGATTCCCCTTTTGTCATTTGTTAAGCGCTCGCTTTTTTCAGGGTTATCTGTGGGTGCAAAATAAATATTAAGATAACCATCATAATCCTGGAGATATGATATATATTTACCGTCATGGCTTATTTGAACGCCAACCTTATCAGGGTTACCAAATAGTGTTTTTCTAGAGATAAGTTCATTTTCCATTTTATATCCAAATAAAAAGATTGTTGTTGCCATTAAAATAGTTACAATAATCGCCAATATATGAGCCTTCATCACGAAGCCATTTTTAATTTATGAAACATCAGTCTACATAAAATTTTGAGAAAGTAAATGATTATAGGAAATTGGAAAATGAATATGGATAAGCAATCAGCAAGAATTTTTGCTGATAGGCTTAGTCATTTTATTTTGGAAGAAAACATTGATAAAAATAAAATTATAATAGCTCCTAGTTCAGTATTTCTAGATGCCCTACAAGGAAGTCAATTTCTACTAGCTGGACAAGATTGTTCTCAATATAAGGCTGGTGCTTATACAGGAGATGTGAGCGCGGAGCAACTTAAAGACATGAACTGCTCTTATGTGCTAGTGGGACATTCTGAAAGAAGGGCTTATTATAATGAAACGAACAAGATAGTACGCACAAAAGCTAAGCAAGTGTTTGATGCAGGCCTTACTCCTGTTATATGTATTGGAGAGACCTTAGAAGATAGAGAAAATGGCAATATAGAAAAAGTGATAATTGATCAGCTGTCTGGCTCCATTCCAAAAGATATAAAAAAATGTGTCGTAGCTTATGAACCAGTCTGGGCAATAGGAACGGGAAGAATCCCTAAAATTCAGGAAATAAATTATGTTACAGATTTGATTTCTGAGCAGTTAAGCAAACTTAATTTATTTGAAAATAAGGTTCAAATATTGTATGGTGGGTCGGTAAATTTGGATAATTGCCAAGAAATAATGGAAATTGCAAATATATCCGGTTTGCTAATTGGAGGAGCTAGTTTGCAACATGAGATTTTTATCGAAATAATTAAAAAAATATATTTGAGTTAAGAGGAAAATATGGAAACAGTTTTGATGGTTGTTCATATAATATTGGCAGTTTTAATAATTGGTTCAGTATTATTACAAAAATCTGCATCTGATGGTTTAGAGGGTTTAAGCGGCGGAAGTGGCCATGATGCTATTTTTTCAGGTAAATCTACGGCAACTTTTTTATCAAGATTCACTGCAATAGCTTTTACTTTATTTATCATAAATTGTATTGTACTGGCTAACCTATCTCTAAGAGATAGCAAAAAAAATATTTTATCTAAAATAGAAACTCACCAAGAAAAAACTGTTTCAGTACCTATAGCCGAATAATGCAAACAAAATTTATCTTTATTACTGGTGGTGTTGTTTCTTCTTTGGGCAAGGGACTATCGTCTGCCAGCCTTGGAGCTTTGTTACAGGCTAGAGGTTATAAAGTTTGTTTGCGGAAATTAGATCCGTATTTGAATGTAGATCCCGGTACAATGAGTCCGACTCAGCATGGAGAGGTTTTTGTTACAGATGATGGTGCAGAAACCGATTTAGACTTAGGGCATTATGAGAGATTTTTAGGAGTCTCTGCCACAAAGTATGATAGTGTGACTTCAGGGCAGATATATTCCACCTTATTGCAGAGAGAAAGGCGGGGTGACTATCTTGGTGCTACAGTTCAGGTTATACCTCATGTAACGAATTTGATAAAAGAGTTTATCTATAAAAAATCAGAAGATTATGATTTTGTTTTATGTGAGATAGGCGGAACAGTTGGTGATATTGAAGGATTGCCATATTTTGAGGCAATCAGGCAGGTTAGCAATGAGTTACCTCGTGATAGAACAGCTTTTATACATTTGACATTATTGCCGTATGTTGCTGCAGCAAAGGAGTTGAAGACGAAGCCAACTCAGCATTCCGTAAAAGAGCTTAGGGCAATAGGTATCCAGCCTGACATATTATTATGTCGATCATCGAAAGAGATACCAGAAAGTGACATTAACAAGATAGCTTTATTTTGTAATGTCAGGGCGGATAGGGTTATTCCTGCTTTGGATGTCAAAACAATTTATCAGGCGCCTATTAGTTATCACAATGCGGGTTTGGATTCGGCGGTTCTTGACGTGTTCGGTATAAAATCGCAAGGCCCAAACATGGAAAAATGGCTCGAAATCCTAGAGAGAATCAATTCTCCTAAAGAAGAAATAAATATTGGAATTATAGGGAAATATAATATAGCTCATGATTCATATTTAAGTATCGTTGAAGCAATCAACCATGCTTCTATTTCAAATCTTGTTAAGCCTAATATTCGTTGGATTAATGCAAGAAATCTTCGAGAAGAAAATATATCTGATAAAATGAAGAATCTCGATGCTATCATAATTCCGGGCGGTTTTGGTAATGAGGGAATAGAAGGAAAAATTTGCGCCATTAAATATGCAAGAGAAAATAACGTTCCTACTCTTGGAATATGTTTGGGCATGCAGTTATCAGTTGTTGAGTTTGCAAGGAATATATGTGGATTATCCCAGGCTGGTTCAACGGAGTTTTCAGAAGCGAAAGATCCGATTATTTTTGCAATGACAAAATGGGATAGAGAAGGAAATATTGAAACAAGAAAAGAAGGTGGTGATATTGGTGGCACAATGCGTCTGGGTTCCTATCCTTGTGCCATAAAGGAAGGAAGCCTAGCGCATCAGATATATGAACAGAATCTGATTAATGAAAGGCACAGGCATAGATACGAATTTAACAATTCATATAAAAAGCTTTTAGAGGATAAAGGCATGATTTTCTCGGGCACTTCCCCGGATGGTAAATTAGCTGAGATAATTGAGCTGACCGGTCATCCATGGTTTGTGGCTGTGCAATTTCACCCAGAATTTCTATCCAGACCGTTTAGACCTCATCCATTATTCAGTTCAATAATTAAGAAAGCAATTCAACTCAGGAAGTAAAATGTTAGAGCAAAGAATTTTGAAATTATCCGGATTTAATATAAGTAATAAGTCTCCTTTTTTCCTGATGGCTGGTCCATGCCAAATTGAAAGCCTAGAGCATACTATGTTCATGGCAGGCGAGTTGAAAAAAATTTGTAATAATTTAGGAATTAATTTTGTTTATAAATCTTCGTTTGATAAGGCGAATAGATCTAGCTTTGGTGGAAAGCGCGGGGTTGGTTTAAAAGAGGGTTTAGAGATATTTAAAGCTGTCAAAGCAGAATATGGTTGCCCGATTGTAACTGATGTGCATACAGAAGAGCAATGTGCTATTGTTGCTGAATATGTTGATATTATTCAGATTCCTGCTTTTTTGTGTAGGCAGACTGATTTATTAGAGGCGGCAGCAAAAACCGATAAAATCATTAATGTCAAAAAAGGGCAGTTCCTGTCTCCATGGGAAGCAAAAAACATAGTTGCTAAAATGGATCATTTTGGTAACCAAAAAGTCATGCTTACCGAGCGTGGTGCAAGTTTTGGTTATAATAACTTGGTTTCTGATATGCGCTCACTAGAAATTATGGCGGAAACCACAGGAGTTCCAATTATCTTCGATGCAACACACTCAGTGCAGCAGCCGGGTGGATTAGGTGCAGCTAGTGGTGGTGATCGCAGATTTGCAAAAACTCTGGCAAGGGCAGCTACTGCCGTTGGAGTGGCTGGGCTCTTTATAGAAACCCACCAGGACCCCGATAATGCGCCAAGTGATGGGCCTAATATGATATATCTTAGAGATATGGAGTCTTTGCTATCAAGACTCATGAAATTTGATAGGCTTGCTAAAGAGTTATAACTAATCTATTGATGATTCCGTGTAGTAAAATCTGGTATTCGAACTAATCGTAAGGTGAGTAACTTAGGATGGAGGCCGGAGTCGGAATCGAACCGACGAATAGAGGATTTGCAGTCCCCGGCATTACCACTTTGCTATCCGGCCAAGCAAGTTAGGTTGATATTTTTAATACTCAAATGAAAATTTATCAAGTAAAATCGCATGCCCAATTTACTTTTTATATTTCGGGTGCTAAAATCGGCCTTGGTTTAACAAATGAAATGTTTCTGAAATATGAAAAAACTTATTACTTTTATTACGATTTTATGCGGCGTAAGTGCAAATGCTTTAGATTTGAAAACAGCTCTAGAGCAAGCATATGATTACAATCCTACTCTCAAGGCTCAAAGAGAAGATCTAAAGAAAACAGACGAGCAGGTTATGCAGGCAATCTCAGGATTCTTGCCAACAATTACTGCGCAAAGACAAAAGCAAATAAATAATGTTAAAAATTATCCTAGACAAACTTTGTCAGGTTACCAAAATGCTACTGATTATGATTCTTCAAGTGCCTCTTCATCGCTAAGCATTAAACAAGATGTTTTTAATGGTGGTAGGGACATTGCAAATGTAGCGACTGCAAAAAATATTGTGCAAGCTGCTAGATATGAGATGTCTAAGGCGGAGCAAGATGTTTTGCTGAATGTTGTGAAAGCCTATTTAAGTGTGGTGCAAGCTCAGGATACTCTTGAGATTCAAGAAAATAAAGTCGCAAGCTATAGAACCTTGGTGTATTCGACTAAGGAAAAATTCAAAGCAGGGGAGCTAACTAAAACGGATGTTTCTAGATCGGAAGCGCAATATTCTAAGTCCATATCAGATAGGATAAGTGCAGAAGGTAATTTAAGATCAGCTAAAGCTGCCTTTTACTCATTGGTTGGCGTTGAAGCTGAAAACTTAAAAATGCCTCACCTCGAAGTTGTTCTACCATCTAACGTTGATGATGCAGTTAGCGTAGCTTTCCAAAAGAATCCTACAATTAATATTAGCAAACACAACAAAGCGGCTACTGATGCTAAAGTGATGGCGACTAGGTCAAACCTCTTACCATCGGCGTCTCTGCAATTTTCTAGGTCAAAAGCTAATGCTGCTCTTGTTTCGGGCAGCACCTATAATAATACTACAACAATGGGAATCACAGTGCCCATTTTCTCTGGTGGAAGAAATTGGTCTTCTTTAAGAGCTGCCAAAAGGGAAGCAGCAAGCAGGGGCTTTGCGGTGAGAGCCGCTAATAATTCTGTTTATGAGTCAACGGTTAGAGCCTGGCAGAATTTCCAAATTGCGAAAGCTTCTATGAATGCTAGAAATGATGCTGTCGATTATGCTAAGCAAGCCTGGGAAGGAATGAAGATAGAAGAGCAAGCGGGCACCAGGGATATTACTGATGTTATCCTTGCGCAAAACGAGTTTTTTGATAGTAAAATCAGTTTGTTGTCAGAACAAGTAAATTACCTTGCTAATTTCTATGCTTTAAAGTCTCAGATTGGAGAAATGACAGCTAAAGAGTTGAAATTGGACGTTAATCTATACGATCCAATGGACAATTATAACAAAATTACAAAGCAGCTTATAGGATCTTTTTAAAATATGAATGATCAAGATTTTGATATAGATCATGTTCTACGTAATATAAAGGCTAAGCTTAGAGACCGTGAAGAGAGTGTGGGTGAACAAGATCGAGTGATTGAGTTAACCGAGGTCGTTAATATTGAAACTGAGTCACATATTTCTTCGTCTATTACTCCTGATAATCACTATGAGTTGTACGAAGGCATAAACAATGCTAGCATCAATAATGAACTAAAAAATTTTGATGCGAGTAGTATAAAACAGACAATTACGGAAGCCGCAGAAAAATCTATATATGGTGGCCTTGATCAGGAAAAAATTGAATTCTTGATAAGAAGGGAGCTGAGAAAAACATTTAAGGTTTGGGCAGAAAAAAACCTTAAATATTTAGTCCATGATTTAGTTCACAAAGAAATAATTAAAATGATGCGTGAAGCTGATTAACGTAGGGTAAACATGGTGGTTAGAAAAAAAGGCACATTAGTGTTAAAATTATTGGTATTTTTGCTTTTCTTTACCTCAACTAGTGCCAGAGCTGATGTACCTGTGCAGAAAAATTTCAAGCCAACTAACTATGGCGATAATAGGGTATTCCAGAGAAAAAGAAATAAGGCTAATTATAATTACTTTAAAACAATCATTACGTCCTTTCCGGAGCAAGAAAAAGTAGCTTTTTTCTATCAATATGTGAATCCAGAGGTAAAAATGCCTCAAGTTTCTGCAGCTTCAGTATTTAAGAGAATTATGCAGTTAAGCGATTTGGAAAAATCTTCTTCAGAAATTCAGGCGATTGAAAGACTAAATAAGTTCCTCTCAACGAACTTTAAAACAGTGTACTTACCTGGGAATGTATACACATCGTATAATAATCATATTCCAAAACCTTTTTATAAAAGTGAACTTGAAGCGTGGATATTTGATTCAGTGAGTAATGGGAATGAGGAAGCGGTGAGAGGGTTGCTTGATAATTTCAATTTACTTAATTCGCAAGACAAGCAAGGCAATAACCTTTTAGTTAGCGCAATTAATAGTAATAATAACAATATTGCTAGAATGCTAATTTATAGAGGTATATATCTTGATCAAGTAAATAATGACGGTGTAACGCCCCTAATATTTGCAGCGAGAAATGGTAATTCTGAGCTTGTAGCTTTACTTTTATTGAATGGTGCTAATCCTTATTATAAAGATGCAAATGGTCAATCAGCATATGATTATGCATTATTTAATGACGACCAAGAGATTCTTAAGTTGATAAAAAGAAATGCCCCAAAAAATAAAAAAAGAAGACTACACTTTAAGAAAAAGAATAGTCTGTGACTGCCACTCCTAAATTTTCTGTAAAAATACTTACTTTATTTCCGGAAATGTTCCCTGGATGTCTTGATTATTCTGTAACAGGAAGATCTCGTGGGGAGCTGTGGGACCTTGAGGCTATCAATATTCGTGACTACGCAACAGACAAGCACCATACTGTGGATGACAGACCTGCTGGTGGTGGAAATGGCATGGTTATAAAGCCGGACGTTCTTGCACGTGCCATAGAGGATAACGGTTTGCATATGAAGAAATACATGCTTTCCCCGCGAGGATGTGTTTTTAATCAAAAAAAAGCTTCGGAAATACTAGCTCATGGTAGTTCTATGTTCATTTGTGGGCGTTACGAAGGTGTGGATCAAAGGGTTCTGGATTATTATGATATCGAGGAAATTAGTATTGGAGATTATGTTTTATCGGGTGGAGAGATTGCAGTGCAAGTCATAATAGATTGTTGCTTGCGATTAATTCCCGGAGTTTTGGGTGGAAAAGAGGTGCATGACGAGGAGAGTTTTTTAGGTGAGAAATTTGAGAATCTACTTGAGTATCCGCATTATACAAAACCAAATAAATGGAAGGGAATGGAGATACCTGAGATATTGCTATCAGGTGATCACAAGAAGGTGGATTTATGGAGGCTAGAACAGGCCAAAAATCTTACAAAAACCAGGAGAAAAGATTTGTGGGAGCGTTATTTAAATAAATTAAATGATTAGTAGTTGTTTTTTGAAAAAAATATCATATACTCTGTCTACTAATTTTTCTACATCTTCGAGGTGAAAATGAACTTATTACAAGAATTTGAACAAAAACATCAAACAAAACTAGCAGAAGGCAAAGAAATACCTGAGTTTAAAGCAGGTGATACTGTTAAAGTTGAAGTGAAAATTATTGAAGGAAGTAATGAGAGAATTCAGGCATATGAAGGTCTTTGCATCAGAAGAAGATCAAAAGGTGTTAATTCTACGTTCACAGTAAGAAAAATTAGTAACAATGAAGGTGTAGAAAGAACTTTCTACCTATATTCACCTAAAATCGTAAAAATTACTGTCGTTAAAAAAGGTATAGTTCGCAGGGCTAAATTATATTATATGAGAGCTCTTCGTGGTAAAGCGGCAAGAATCAGAGAAAAGAAAGATTACACCAATAAGTAGATTTCTTGTCTATTAAACTAAATAGGTTAGTTGATCTAACAGATCAGTTTGAAATTTTTGTTTTTGACCTGTGTGGCGTAGTGCATAATGGTGTATCTTTATATAAAGATTCACTTGGTTTCATTCAATCTGTTATTAAAGCTGGCAAAAAAGCTGTTTTTTTATCAAATTCACCTAGTTCATCAAAAAAAAGTTATGAATATCTTGCTGAGCAGGGCCTTGATTATATTAATTTGGATAATTTTGTTACTTCAGGGGATTTCTTTATTCACAGTTGTAAATCAGATCCTAAGCTCATTAACAAAAATTTTTATTTTTTTGGAGTGGAGAGAAATAAGAATTTCCTTATAGAGAATTATCTCAATCTAGTTAATTCACATTCTGACGCAGATTATATCATATGTTCTTTCTTTAGTTCTGATAAACACGAGACCGAAAAAGTTGTGGATGAGACCAGAAAATTAGCCTCTGACACCTCACTCCCTTTAATTTGCTCTAATCCCGATATCAGAGCGCCACATGGTGGGGAGATGCGTTATACACCAGGATATTTTGCAAAAATATACGAAGAAGCAGGCGGAGAGGTTCTATATTTTGGGAAGCCCTATAAAGAAATTTATGAATATTTATTTAAAAAAATTAACTTGCCGGATAATATTTCTAAGGACAAGATTCTTATGATTGGTGATTCTTTACACACAGACGTTAGAGGGGCAAAAAACACAGGAATAAGGTCCCTATTAGTTGGTAAAGGTTATCATAGGGATGTTGATTTTTCTGATAGAAATGCGTTAGATAGATTATTTTTAGAATATGGATTCCAACCAGACTTCTATATTGAAGGGCTAAAATAATTTGTTGATTTTTTTTTAATATAGAATAGCATTTGGGATTCTTAAAAAAAGGGTAAAAGGAGTAGTAGATGTATAGAGTTGTTATATCAGGAATGATTGGAAATGCCTTAGAGTGGTATGATTTTGCTTTATATGGGCATTTTGTTCATATCATTACGAAATTATTTTTCCCAACAGCAGATCCATATGCAGGTACCCTTGCAACCTATACTATCTTTGCAGCTGGATTTGTCATGCGTCCGGTTGGTGCGGTAATTTTTGGTTATATAGGTGATAAATTCGGAAGGAAAGTCTCCTTATCAATTTCTATTCTGATGATGGCTTTGCCAACAGCCTGTATAGGTTTATTGCCAACATACGAGCAAATTGGTATTTGGGCTCCTATCCTCTTATGCCTTATCAGGCTTATACAAGGCGCTTCAATAGGAGGTGAGTTTAGTGGTTGTATTGCGTTCTTAGTGGAATATTCGCCTATGAAAAAAAGAGGCCTTATAGGTAGTGCTAGTATGGTGAGCTTATGCGCTGGTATGCTACTTGGCTCTATCGTTGCTACGATTGTATCAAGGTCTATGGATCCTGTAGCATTTGAAAGTTGGGGCTGGAGAGTACCATTCTTAATTGGTATTCTAATCGGGTTAATTGGTATCTATGTAAGGGTTAGCTTGCATGAGAGCCCAGTATACCTAGAAGCAAAAAAGCGTAATGAACTTTCGTCAAAGCCAGTAAGAGAAATTCTTTCAGGCTATCTACCTGAGTTGTTGATTGCAGTTGGACTATATCTAACCGTAACGGTGCCGTTTTATACTTTCACGATGTTTATCAAATCATTCATGATAAGAAATCTGAATTATGATTATGATACGGCGCTTTATGTCCATCTGATTACACTTACTCTTGCAATGTTGATCATGCCAATATCTGCTTGGTTGTCGGATATCTACGGCAGAAAACCAGTTTTAAAATATTCTACATATGGATTTATAATCTTTATTTATCCAATATTTTGGTTATTGATTAAGGGTGGTCTTGATCTAGTAATGATATCCCAAATAATATTTGCCATTTTTGTTGGTATATATATGGGTCCAATTCCGGCTGCATTAGTTGAATTATTCCCTACCAGAGTAAGATTTACCGGAGTTGCTGCATCATATAATTTTAGTGCAGCTGCGTTTGGTGGTACCGCTCCTTTGGCAGCCACCTGGCTTATTAAAAATAGTGGTAGATACGATATAGTAGCGATGTATATTATCTTCTTCTGTATCATGACATTAATTACCTTGAAATATTATAAAGAAACTTATAGAAATAAACTGAACTAGTTTAATTTTATAATTGATGAAAATAGAGAAAAAGGTAAATCTCGAGCTGCCATCAGGGCATGAGAATCTTCTGTTACATAGTTGTTGCGCGCCATGTGCTGGCGAATTAATGGAACAGCTATTAGCAAATGACATTAAATTCTCTATTTTCTTTTATAATCCAAATATTCACCCAAAAAAAGAATATGAAATCAGAAAGAATGAAAATATTCGTTTTGCTGAAAAAATGGGTATTGAATTTATTGATGCTGACTATGACGTTCAAAATTGGTTTCACCGTGTTAAGGGAATGGAGTATGAGCCAGAGAGAGGAATAAGATGCTCCGAATGTTTTGATATGAGGTTTGAACGTTCGGCCCTTTATGCATATGAAAATGGATTTAGTTTATATGCAACCACTTTAGGTATTTCTCGCTGGAAAGATATGAATCAAATTAATAATTCAGGAGAAAAAGCAGCATCAAGATATGATAGCGTAGAATATTGGGATTATAATTGGAGAAAAGAAGGCGGATCACAACGTATGTATGAAATCGCCAAAAGAGAGAAATTTTATAAACAAGAATATTGTGGCTGCATCTATTCTCTGAGAGATACAAATCTGTGGAGAGAAAAAAATAATAGGGACAAGATAACTATTGGTGAAGAGTTTTACGAGGCAAAAATTTCTCCTTCTTCTACGTCATAATAGCAGAGTTTTAGGAGACTATTTCAGATTAAGAAAAAATAAATTTGTAGATAATCTATATGATGAGTACCATCAATGGCCCCTCTGGTATGTAGTTTCTTACATATTTGGCATAACCTTTTTCTTCAAGTTTATAAATTCTGATTTATTTTTTTTCTTACCAGTCTTGCTGATTGTAGTTTGTGTATTATATAAAATCACAAAAAGACATCTTATTTTAATATTGGTTTTATTTTCTTTGGGATTAAATGTTGCCCATTTTCGATTTGCTACTACAAAAACTACCATGATATCTCAACCTATTAAGTTAGCTTGGGTGAAAGCCCGCGTGATAGACATCAAAAGAAAATTTGATGGTAAGATGGTTTTAATCACTGAGCAAAATAAAATATATAAACGAAATACTAATGTAGATAAGTTGAGAGTAGTTAGTAAAGATGATTTGCCTGAACTGAAAATCGGCGATCTTATTAAATTCAAGGCAAGCATAATACCAGCCAAAAAAAGTGAAAAAACAGGATTTGATTTTTATAGAAATGATTATTATCAAAATATTAGCGGTACTGCTTTTTCCAGAAATAAAATTGAAATTTTTCAGCATTCTTCCAAATTATATTTAATAGAAAAAATTGATTATTTTCGTGATCAAATCAGCCAATATATCGACAAAAAAATTGGCACAAGAACGGGAAGTTTAGCTTCTGCGCTGATAGTAGGTGTTAAGGGAGGCATAGATGGCTATGACCTTGAAAATATCAGATTATCTGGCCTGTCCCATATTTTTGCGGTTTCTGGATTACATTTGACATTGATTGCTGCAACAATTTTCTTCATGATGCGTTATTCCATGAGCTTTTCTGTGTATATTTCGCAGAGATATAATACAAAAAAAATAGCAGCATTCTTAACCTCTTTTATTGTTTTGTTTTACTTATTAATTACAGGAATCCAAATCTCTGCTGTGCGCGCATTTTTAATGATTTTGTTGGTAATGATAGCAATAATAATTGATCTCCAGATTGATTTGAAAAGATCTATTGCTATTGCGGCTTTTCTGATTTTATTAGTAAAACCAGAGCAAATTTTCCATCCATCTTTTCAGCTTTCATTTATAGCTACTTTAGCACTAGTTGCGGTTTACGAGTTATATCGAGATAGGAGATTAGCAGGAGATGGTGATGATAAACAAAATAAGATTTTATATTATTTATGCGGCGCAATGATATCAACCATCATTGCAACATTATCTACCTCGATGTTTGTGTTATATCATTTTCAATTTCTTTCAATATATTCCCTTATCGCAAATATTTTTGCTAGTCCAATTGTTAGTTTGGTGATTATGCCATCGGTTGTTTTGTTTTTTCTCCTTGGTCCATATTTTTTGGGTTGGATAATGCTGTATCCCATTGATTATGGTTTGTTTTTGATGTTAAAAATTGCAGAGATCTCACGTTACCTAGACTCTTTTAATTTTAAATCTGTTGGATGTTCTGATCTTTCGTTGTTTGTTTTTTCTACAGGAATTCTCTGGTTTTGTCTTTGGAAGAATAGATGGAGGTATTATGGAATTATTTTTTCAGCAATGTCTTTTTTTATATCATAGAAAATTCTACAATTTAGAGGAATTTATATTTGTAGGATTATGTTAGGTATAGCAATTGATGTTGAGGGGCTGATTAATCAAGAGAAAAATATTGGAACTTCTTCGTTACTGTTAGGCGGTGCATATTGTGCATCACAGAAAATGGCAATATTAGAAGACATATATCAAGATGCACTTGATGGTGATCTTTCAGAGGAAAAGAGAGGTGTATATTTAGAGGAATTAGGTAAGCTTTTTGTACGAATGGTTTTACTAGATCAGAGTTCAACTGAGATTCAACTTGACCCATCATTTAGTCCTGAAATGCTCCAGGTTGGGAGCCCTGAATTTGATGAGATGATTAGGGTTTGCAGAGATAGAGGCGAAGGTACAAAGATTGAGGATTATATAGCCCATTTATATAATGCAGTAAAGGACAGGGACCCTGAGGCGGTGGTAAGAGCAAGTAATGCCTTTAGAAGAACATCTATGGAGACATTTGACGTTGATTTGCCAAGGATGGGGGAGCTAGAAATTGAATTTGACGATAAAACTAAACGTAAATTATTTGAGTTTATGGGTTATTCAAATATTACGGAAATGAGAGAGGATACCAAGGAGGGTAGAAGCGCAAATTTTTTAAGAGCTATGAGAGAGCAGGGTGTAGATGATAAAGCAATTGCAAATATAGTTACAAACCTTAATCAGAAGGCTTTACTATCTGGCTCTGCATATACAGGAATTTTATGCGCAGCAGCAAATCCAGGTCACCACCCTGAAGTAAATCATTCAGAATTAATTGTCATTGACAGAAAAAATCATGAAATAAAAATTAGATCAAAGGCAAATATTTTGTTTAGGAAGATGGAAGATATGGAAGACATGAGACCTGCTTTTGTTACAAATACAGAATATAAGATTCCATTCAACCGAGAAGCCGTTAGTGATAAAACATTGGATGTTTTGATGCAGGATACTATGGGTTATGCGGTAATGCCAAGGGATTCATCTATGCAGGTCATGCCACTTGGGCATTTCCAACTACCCGATGTTAGTAAAGTAACATTAGTTAGGGATCTTAATTATGAAGATCTAGACAAAATACTACCACCTTTTGATAAAGAGGATTTTACTATTCAAGAAGTAAGGCAAACTTTTAGTGAGTTATTTGGTTTACAAAGAGGGGCAGCTTTTTCATATGGGGTTGAGGGAAGGTTGGTTGATATTATTTGCGAGGAAAGAAAAGTAGCGGGTCAGACAAAAATCAAGTCTTTAGAGGGCGTTGAAATAAAAGAAGGTCATATAAGAAAGCTTGTTTTACGACTTGCAGAAGAACAGCAAGATCAGTTTGAAGGTGTGGATCTTGAGAAGGTGACAGAAGAAACTATTGATCTAATTAAGCTGAGATCAAGGTTAAACCAGGTTGCCCCAGAAAAAAAATTACCTTTTAAAAATGATGGTCCAAAATTTGAAAGATTTAGCTTTATGTATGAGTTTTGGAATAAAATTAAGCATGTGTTTAGGGTTTATGATGCTGCGAAAAATATTACCAAAGCTGAAAAGTTAGACATAGAAAGAAGAAAAATCGATGCCAGGTCTGGTGGTTTTAGCCTAATGTATCCTGGTAGTAAAGATGGGCGATCTAGGAGTTAGATTTTTTGTAATAGTTGCAAAAGCCTGAGATAGGACATTTGTTGCATTCAGGTTTTCTAGCTTTGCAAATATATCTCCCTAGAAGGATTAACCAGTGATGAGCATGTTCCTTCCATTTATCTGGGATTTTTTTTAGCAGATCTTTTTCTACCTTATCTGGCGTTTTACCTCCGCTTAGTCCAATGCGATTTGCTGTTCTGAATACATGTGTGTCGACAGCAATAGTTGGCTCACCAAAGGCACAATTCAGAATCACATTAGCTGTTTTTCTCCCAATGCCGGGCAGAGATACAAGATCTTCAAATTTTCTTGGTATTTCAGAGTTGTATTTTTCGACCAACATTTTACTCATCAAAATAATATTTTTGGCTTTGCTGTTAAATAAGCCAATTGATTTAACGTAACCTTTTAATTTTTCCTCACCTAGTTGAAGCATATCACCTGGAGTTTTTACTATCTGGAATAATGCTTTAGTTGCTTTGTTTACTCCAATATCGGTAGCTTGAGCTGATAATATTACTGCAACGGCCAGAGTATAGTGATTTACAAATTCTAACTCGGTTTTTGGCAGTGGATTATCTGCAGCTAATATTTCAAAAATTTGATTAATCTCTTTCTCTGTTTTCATTTTATGATAGTATTTAAAAAATTTATTTTTCTTTTTTAATGAAATATATTGGTGATCATACACAGATAGATAATATAATAAAATTATTTGCAGGCGAGAAAAAACATCATGCTGTTTTACTTTCGGGTAAGAAGGGTATTGGAAAGTCAATCCTTGCGCGGGAAGCTGTGAATAAATTTATTGAGCAAGAAAAGGCCAGTCTCATATATAATCTGAAATGGATAGATGCAAGCGAGAATAAATCCAAGCAAATTTCAGTTGAGCAAATTCGTGAAATACAAGATTTCTTAAATCAAACAAATTTTGATGGAAAAGCGCGTTTTGTTGTAATTGATGCGGCCGATGATCTCAATTTAGCTGCGGCGAATTCTCTCTTGAAGCCTTTGGAGGAGCCCGGTAAAAATTTGTTCTTCATTCTAATTAATCACCACCCAAGTAATATTTTACCTACGATCAAATCTCGTTGCATCAATCTCAGAGTTAAAGAGCCAAATAGAGATCAAATAGCCAAAATCGTGACAGAGAATATAGGTGCGGATATTGAAGTAGTTAATAATGCTATTATCTTGTCTGCAGGTAATATTCAGAATGCAATATACCTCATCGAGTTTAACTTATTGGAGCTATATGATTTTTTATTAAATCAATTTATGGTCAAGCATTTTGATTATATAGCATTCACTAGCCTCGTTGATAATAACCAAGACAATTGGAGAGTGAAATTTCTACTTCTTAAAAGGTTTCTGTATATTCTAATTAACCCATACACAGATCTGATCTTAGCTGAGAAACAGGCCATTAGAGGGAAAAAATTAAAAGAAATGGAATATGTGGCTAAATTAATTGAAGAAATTGAAGATATGGAATATAAAATATCCAATTTATTTCTCAATAAATTTGATTGTTTTCAAGTATATTGCCTGAAGGTGCACAGACTATGTCAAAGAATTTTTATATAACCACTCCTATTTACTATGTAAATGATATACCCCATATAGGGAGTGCGTATACAACATTAATATGTGATGTAGTTGCTCGCTATAAAAGGATGAGTGGATATGATGTCAAGTTTTTGACAGGTACTGATGAGCATGGTCAGAAAGTGCAAGATACGGCGCAAAAGAAAGGTGTAAACACCCAAGAGTTTGTTGATAATATATCGTCAAAATTTCGCTATTTATGTGAAGTTATGAATTTCAGTAATGATGATTTCATAAGAACTACTGAAGAAAGACACAAAAAAGGTGCTAAAAAATTCTGGCAACTACTTTTGGATAAAGGCTATATTTATAAGGGTGAATATTCAGGTTGGTATGCCGTCAAGGACGAGGCATTTTATTCGGAAAAAGAACTGGTAGATGGAAAGGCACCGACAGGAGCTGAAGTTAAATGGCTTTCGGAGGAAAGTTACTTTTTTAAATTATCAGCTTTCCAAGATAAATTATTAGAATTTTATCACCAAAATCCAGATTTTGTTTGCCCCAGATCGCGATTTAATGAGGTAATTAATTTTGTTGAGCAAGGTCTAGAAGATTTATCTATTTCTCGTACTAGTTTTGACTGGGGAATTGAGGTTCCGGGTGATGAGAGGCACGTGATGTATGTTTGGTTGGATGCCCTAACAAACTATATTACTGCTTTAGGATACCCAGACGAGAATGCCAAAGATTACCAGAAATTTTGGCCAGCTAATATACACATGGTTGGAAAAGATATAACAAGATTTCATGCTATTTTTTGGCCGGCCTTTTTAATGGCGGCTGAGTTGCCTCTTCCAAAGAAAATTGTAAGCCATGGCTGGTGGCTTATTGAAGGGCAGAAAATGTCTAAATCGCTCGGGAATGTAGTTAATCCGGTTGATTTAGTAGAGGAATATGGACTAGATGAGATTAGATATTATCTAATGCGTGAGATATCGTTTGGTCAGGATGGAAATTTTGCCAGAAATACCATAAAGGCTAGGGTAAATGGAGAGCTTGCTAATAAGATTGGTAATTTAGTGCAGCGAACATTAGCAATGGTTTCTAAAAATTGTAACGATTCGATTCCGGATATTCCAGATTCCGAGATTATTGCATTATATGCAAATGATAGTTTGCTCAGTTCACTAGAAGAAGTGTTCGGTGATTATCAAAAAAAGATGAATGAGAACGAGTATAATCGCGCTTTGGATGTTATAGTTGGCATAGCCGAGAGGGCAAACGAATATATTGATCATAAAGCTCCGTGGTCCCTTAAAAAGACAGATATCAACGAGATGAAAAAAGTTTTATATGTACTATGTGAAACAATAAGATATCTGGCTATTATTTTGTGGCCATATATACCTGGATCTTCTGAAAAAATAATTGGCTGTCTTGGTCTAGGAAAAGATGATATTTCTTTCGATAAAATGAATAAAGATAATGCTTTAGTGCCATCCTCAAACATTGTGAAACCTGATATTATTTTTAACAAGGTACTGTAATGTTTATCGTTGATTCTCACTGTCACTTGAACTTCCCCCAATTTGAGGGGAAAATAGAAGAAATTATAGCTAGGGCTGATTTGCATCATGTTAAAGTAATGCAGACAATTTGCACGAAATTATCTGAGTTTGAAGATATTTTTGAAATAGCTAGTAAATATAAAAATGTCTTTTGTTCGGTAGGCGTTCATCCTCATGAAGCTAGTTCTGAGAAATATGAGGTTGAAACTTTATTGAATTATGCAAAGCGTGAAAAGGTAATAGGCATTGGTGAAACAGGTTTGGATTATTATTACAATAACTCACCTGTTGCAGAACAAAGAAAATCTTTTGAGAAACATATTGAGGTCTCAAGAGAGTTACAAATGCCAATAATTATTCATACTAGAGATGCCGATGATGATACAATTAAGATTTTACAATCTGAAATGAAGAAGGGCACTTTTCCGGCTCTAATTCATTGCTTTACTTCTAGCAGAAAATTAGCTGATGCTGTTCTAGAAATGGGTATGTATATTTCTATATCAGGGATTGTAACATTCAAAAATGCTACTGAAATACAGAATATTGCAAAATATATACCCTTGGACCGAATATTGGTAGAGACAGATGCCCCTTTTCTAGCTCCCGTGCCAATGCGCGGAAAAACCAATGAACCAGCATTTACAAAATACACATTAGAATATTTGGCTAATTTAAGAAATGTTTCTGTTGAGGAATTGGCAGAAACAACGACTAAGAATTTCTTTTCTTTGTTTACTCGAGCTACCTAACATTTGGTCTTGTTAAGTTCAAAACCACTATCTGATTCTTTTCAATAATATTGTCAGGGATATAAAGATTGCTCTTTGGTAGATTCTCCAAAATATCTTTAGGTTTGCCTATGATCGTCAATGATATATTTTTAGGAGGAGTTTGCATTAAGGCTTGGTTTATCTCGGGCGGTAGGTTCACCCCTGTCTGTAGGGTTATAATATTATTCTCTTTTTCGGATATTTTATTGCCATTTACATCTGTGATACTATAGACGAAGCTAATTTTATGACCGCATAATGGAAGTGGCTCTCCCGGCTTGGCATTTCTTGTGGCGTGAATTATTAGATTAGATTTTTTATCTTTTTTTATTATTTCTTTTAGTTCGATATTGGCAACAAGTATCTCAGCCTTATTAGCTGTATTTAACTTGCTGACTGTATTTTCTTGTAAATCAGTAAAAAACACCCCTTTTCTCATCCCTGATTTGGACATGCCAATAATTGTATTTTCTAGACCTTGATGCAGAGTATTCTTACCAATATGGATTGTTTTTTCTACTTTTTGGGAAGAGTCTATGTTTGGGTTAGAGTCGTAGTCTTTTACGGAGTATATGTTATAAGCTATTTTTACTGTGTCGCCACAATTTGCAATCGGTCCACTGCCTGGTTGTATATCTTGTGTCATGATTCTGCCAAATGCAGGGTCATTTTCTACAATTCTTGCTTGTGTCTTAATTGAATCCTCAATTGCTTTTTCAACTATATATGAAAATTTTGGATTGTTCATGGCGCTACTAAAAACCTTATTTAGTGTATGAGAAAAAAGCCCCTCTTTTTCATCAACGGGAATATACTCAAATTTTTTACTGTTTGATTTTTCGGGTGCCGCTTTATTTTGCTCAGTTTTAATTGTCTTTGGCAGGGCTGTTTCGCTTTTATCTTCTTGCGCAGTGAATGATTTGCCAAAATCTTTTACTTCAGAAAAGAAGTTAGATATCCTAGCACCATTATATTGGATTGCTGCATATAAAATAAAAATTACTATTCCGAACTTTACTAAACTTTTAAAACTTGAAGAATTCATACTTAAAATTATCTCGAGGGTAAATTGCTAAAAAAATAATATATTGAGAGAAAGTAACATTCAATATCTAGATAGAGACTTTAAATATTCTTGCAAAGGGTCTGTTAACTAACAATTAACTTATGCGTATTAAAATGTTTTTTTTATTAAATGAGAATGATGTCTAGAAAAGCAAATAGAATAAATTTAGTGATAGGATGGAACTTAATAATCCTTTCGGCAGTTACAATATCGATTTATTTTTATAATTTTTTTGTAACTAATACTATTCGAGACGATAAAAACACTTTTGGTAGGGATATTAAGCGGATATTTCAAGATGATAGTCGGTCTAAGTTCAGTAAAGAGGAAATAGAGAGCTATGTGCTTATGCTAAAAGCTGAAGGAAAGCCCATAGACATTACAAGAAAATATGGCATGAACTTCTCTAATATAGATTTGCAAGGAGCATATTTAAAATATGTGAATATGAGGGGGGCTAATTTAAGTAAAGTTAATATGGAAATGTCGGTCTTTGAAAAAGCGGATTTTACAGGTGTGGATTTATCAGGGGCTTGTGCAAAAGGTGCAAACGGTATTAGGTCAGTGATTAACAGGGCAATAATAAAAGATGCTAATTTGGAGTTAGTTGATCTAAGTGGCGCCTCTATTGCAGAATCAGATCTGCGTGGTATTAATTTAAGAGGAGCTAATCTTAGGAATATTAATTTATCTGCCTCTGACTTAACCGATGCAAATTTGGAGGGGGCAAATTTAGAAGGTGCTAATCTTTCTGGAGCCAATCTCACAAATGCGAATTTGAAATCTTGTAATCTGCAAAATATATATGCATATAATACAGTTTTTAACAATAGTGACTTGTCTGGAACAAATTTAAAGAATTCTGTGATCATTGATGCAGACATGAGATTAAGCAATTTGGAGGATGCAGAAGTTATGTTTGCAGATATTCGTGGTGCAGATTTGACTGGTGCAAATTTTAAGAATGCAAATTTTAGAGGTACAAAACTAGATTATATTGATGGATTAAAAAAATCATAATAGACTAACCTAAAAAATAAGAGAAAGTGATGAGCGTTCTTAAGAAACTGTCTTCCGTTATCATAATAACATTTTTATATAGTAACTTTGTATATGCTTCGGCCAAGCAGGAAAATTTAAAAACATATCGAAAATGTGTTGCTACTAAATCTGCAAAAGTAGATCCGGTACCCGAGCATATAGCGGCCGATAACGATATTACAAAATCAGAAGGGACATTCGGTAACCCGGTTTTCGAAAAAATCATATTAAGGGGGATCATCAGGGATAAAAACTGCGTTCCTATCTCGAATGCCAGGTTTAAAGTTTGGCAAGCTGACGCATATGGAAATAAGAGATATATTCCAGAATTTGCAATTCCAGACGAGATTTATGAAATGGATAACAAACAATATAGTAAATTTGAAGGCACCGGTAGGGCTACCAGTAGCAACAATGGAGAGCTATTTATTATTACTATAAAGCCATCGCAATTTGCTAAAAATAAAGCTCCAAGCTATGTAAACTTCAAATTGAATCACGATAAATTTCCGGATGTTGAAAATAAAATATATTTATTAGAGAAGAACCAATCTCCCAAAGGAAAAAACGACATATATGCAAAAAATTACTATCTGACTGAAGATAAGAAATTAAAAATATATGATTTTGAGATTGTTTTGGATGGTGTAAGTAAGCATTCAAGATACTAAGCAATGAGATTAATCACAGATTTTCGTTCAGCCAATTTTTCCGAGCGTCAGGACGTTATAAACAGTTTGGTTATCCATAGTACTGAGGTTCCTTTTGAAGACTCGATGAATATTCTGCTTGGAAAAACGCACATGCAGGTAAGTGCCCATTACCTTATTGATCTTAATGGTGATATTTATGAGCTAGTTTCTCCGGAAAAAATTGCATGGCATGCTGGTGAGAGCTACTGGAGAGGGAGAGAGAAACTGAATCGATATTCAATTGGTATCGAGTTGGTTGACACTGATGGACAAGCAAAATATGTCGGTTTTGCAGCGAAACAAATCTCATCTCTTATAGAGCTATGCCATTTTCTGGTAAAAAAATATCCTATTGATCAAACAAATATAGTTGCACATTCAGATATAGCTCCAGCTAGAAAAAAGGATCCTGGAGTGGATTTTCCTTGGGACGTGATGGCCAAGGAGGGGATAGGTGTTTTTTATGATGCAGACGAAATTATCAAAGATAAAACTGTAAAATGTGGTTTAGGTGATAGAAATGACCATGTGTTTTTAGCAAAAAAATTATTATCTGCAATTGGTTACAAAGTTGATATATCAGATATATTTGAAAAAGATTTTGAGTGCGTTGTGGAGGCATTTAAAAGAAGATTTTATCCGCAGGATATCTCAGGTTTTCTAAATGTTGAAACATTCGAAATTTTGCATAATCTAGCTCGGAAATGTTCTATTTCTGACAATTAGGGCAGAAAAAACTACTTCTTCCAGCTTGGTTTATCTTGAGTATCTTACTAAAACAAATTTTACAGGAAGTTTGGTTATAAACAGAAAAATTATGTTGAAAATAACCTTTTTGTCCCTGGGCATTTTGATAATCTCTAATTGTAGAGCCACCAGCCTCGAGAGCTTCTTTTAGAACTTTTATGATATTTGTATGCAGAGAAAATATCTCCTCCTCCGATAGGGAGTTAGCTATTCTTGCTGGGTTAATCCCAGATCTAAACAAGCTCTCACATGCATATATGTTTCCAACTCCAACAATTATGTGATTATCCATAATCAAATTTTTGATAGGTTTAGCAGATTTCCTAATTTTATCGCAGAAATAATTATAGCTAAATTCTTTCTCAAGAGGTTCTGGTCCCAGTTGGGCTAACAAGGGGTGATGTGCTAGGCTAGATGTATCAGTAATCGTAACCAAACCAAATCTTCTTGTATCATTCAATACTAAGATTTTGTCATTCCCAAAATGAAATTCAACGTGATCATGTTTTTGGGGTGTGAAAGTTTGGTCGTATATCCCAAATTTACCAGTCATGCCAAGATGGATTATTATGGTATCATCCGTATCTAATTCCCAAAGCATATATTTGCTGCGCCTATATGCGTTAGTCACGGTTGCATTACATATGTCTGAAAGTTTTTGCGGAAATGGAATTCTAAGGTTAGGCCTATTCAGTATGATTTTATTGATAATATTGCCCAGAATAGTGTCTTTTATACCATTTAATATGGTTTCTACTTCGGGTAATTCAGGCATTTTTTTCAAAGTCCTTGAAAGTAAAGAAATGTTGATCGATAAGAATCTCTTTTACTTTCTCAGAAATTTCTTGTGTTTCATTCTTTTGGATAGTTATTTCTTTTTCCGGAATTTTTTCGTCAAAAATTGCTATTTTTTCTTCTGAGATTAAATTATAGAACATGCGCGCCACTTTTGTATTATTGTGGCCATGCAGCATTATTGTATATACGGGTTTGCCCGTTGCTACTGCTTCAGAGACCATTGAAACCGAGTCATTTGTAACGAAAATTCTGTCTGCTGCTGCCAGCATAGCAAAAAACGGATTTGGCTCTTTCTTCAGGTCATAAACAAAGATATTTTCATTCTGAAGTTCTTGTAATGCAGCAATAACCATTTTAGGTGTTCTTCTTGAGATACTGATAAGGAAGGATCCAGAAATTTTATTGGTAAGCGTTTTAAGATCAGAAATCAATTTGTTGTATGCATAATCGGACATACGATAATTTTTGGTATCTCCTCCGATCAGGATAGTATTATACGGAGCTTTATATTGTCTAAATAACTCAGGAAATTTATTTTTCTCATTTTCTAATTTTTCAGGGGTAATTCTGTTTAATGCAAAAAAATTATTGATAACATTCTCTCCTCTTAAACTGTCATGAGCAGGCGAAATGATTAGATCATAATAATTTGGAGAAAATTTTGGATCTTGTATATAAATCGTAAAAATTTTTTCGGCAAATTTTCTTTTTAATAATACCCCTATAGACCTGGCTCTGCTGCCGCATACTATCACAAGTTTTGGTGGATATGAAAAGTTGAATTCTGAGCTGTTTTGGGTTTTATATTTTAAATAATCAAAGTCAAAATAAGGGGCGAATAATCTGAAAGCTGTTTTTAATTGAAAAATTTTTTCTTCATAATCAAGGCCAAGATATTCCACAAGTCCTAAGGCTTGTGATTTTGCGCCCGTATTTCCATCGGTTATAACCCAGCAATCCGTCATTGAGGTAACATTTTTCTTTTACTTATATAAATATTATATATAGCTAAGCAGATTAGAATTGGATATATAAGATTTAATACTGGCGAAAGAAATTTCATTAATCCACTAAATTCAAAATTTGCAACAAATGATGCAATAAGAAGACTAATGGCTAAGGTTATTTTGTATTTTGAAGTTTTATTTGGGAGATGCTCGAAAATAAAATCTGTCCAGATGGTAATAGCAGCAATTGCTGTGGTAATACAAGCTACAAAAACAAATCCTGCAAAGATGATAGCGAATATTTTCCCGAATGAATGTAATATGATAGTGGTGAGTATTTGCTCCGGCTGAGTATTTTGGATAAGTGAGTAATTTTTCACTCCTAGATAGAAAAAAGCTATATATACCAGTGCAAGCAGTACGCCGCTGACAATACTTGCTGCAATTCCGAGCCTGAAAATATCTTTTTGGTTGTTGCTAAGGCTGTTCAAATAGACAAGTGCTATACCTGTAAAGTAAACTGCTCCCGGTAAATCATAGGTTAGGTAGCCCATGACGAGTCCATCATAAAAAGAGTCAGAATCAACTGAGTAGTTGAAATTGATACCTTGCTCCCCTGCAAAAAAAGCGTAACTGATTACTATAATTAGTGTTATGAGAAGGGCCGGTGTGATATAATTCCCGATCGAGGAAACTAGTCGTGTTTTACTAATTGCGAAATAAAATACTATGATTGAGCTTATTAAATAAAACATCCAAGCATTTATTCCTGGAATAACGGTTTTTACACCACCATAAGCAACGATGAAGCATCTCGGTACGATCCCAAAGGGTCCTTCTATTAAAATCAATATAATCTGAATTAGAAGGCCAATTTTAGCACCTAAAGGTAGAAAGAATTTTTTTGTGCTGCCTGCATAAACGGCGGAAATAAGTCCAAGTAATGTGATTAGGACTCCTGTCAGACTGAACCCGATATAGCTGCTGATCCAGGCATCAGGCCATTTTTGTGCTAGTATTAAAGGTAGTGTAATATTACCGGCTCCAAAGAACATGGTGAATATTGCAAAGCCGACGGTAAGAATTCTTAAATTCATAATTGTTAATCCAAAGGTCACTAATTTATTCCCAATAATGAATAAATGCAACAAAAAACTCCTGATTAACCATTTATTAACCATTGATTAATATAATTGTCTGTATTCTAGGAGTGTTACATGCGTAAAAATATGTCGGCTTTGCTAAAAGCTGTGAAAGACGGGGATCTCCAGTTGGTGAAGAGTCTTTTAGCAGAGGGAGTATCATTATCGGAAGTTTCAGAGAGCTCTAGCTCTCCCCTACATGCTGCCTGTGAGAGAGGTGATACAACAATCATTAATCTTTTGAAGGTTCATGGAGCAAATCCTGATGTGAAGGACGGTAGGGGAGAAACTCCTCTGCATAAAGTTATTAAGACAAGAAATTTAAAAGCATTTCTTGCGATAGTATCTATGAACCCTAACTTGAATGCAAAAGATCATTATGGCAATACTCCAATACATTTAACTGTTTTAGAAGGGCAGTTTGAAATGCTAGAAATTTTGATTAAAAAAAATGTTAAAGTTAATTTAGTCAATGAAAACCACGAGACAGCGCTGGAAATGGCAGAGAAATATGGGGATGCTAAAACTGCTCAGTTGCTAAAAAGGTCTGGTGGGAAAAAAACCATGAGTATGTTTAGTGCATTAATTGAAGCTTGTCGCACAGCAAATATATTAAGAAAAGTCAGTTTATTCATGGTGTTATCCATATATTTGTCATTCATTATGGCTTGCTTTTTTGTTCAGGGTATAGCCTTATTGCCGGTTATTCTAGGTGGTACAGCACTTGTGAGTGGTTTGCTATTGGTTTTCATGGATAGGCCATATCGGCGTGTAAAGAGTCTAGAGGCTAAGCTTTTTAATGGCGAAATGACTTGTGCAGAGTATGAAGCTGTATTATACAGGAATGAGTTGTTGGTATTAGATAATGATTTGTTGAACGAACTAGAGTTTAGGTTACCAATAAATGATAATCTTGTAAGTTCTAATACTGTCAATATTGATTTAGAGAATAACCAAATCCATTAAGAGAGCAGATGCAATTTGTAAATTTCATGAAAAGCTCAGTGAGTAATTTGTTTGAGCGCCAGAAAATATTAGATTTTTCAGAAAATTTATTGGAAGCGCTGGCAATTTTTCTTTTTTTCTATTTGATCACTTTTATTGTAAAATTCATAAGTTCGAATATTAGAAAGCGAATAAGTAAAGAAAAGCAATCTGTCATTTTCCTAATTAGGAAGATTATCAACAGCTTTATCATTTTGTCAGCAATTATTGCGGCGCTAAACCATATGGGAGTAGATGTAAGAATATTTGTTTTAGAATTAGGGCTAGCTGGTTTTGCTATTAGTTTTGCATTTAAGGATGCCCTATCTAATATTTTATCAGGTGTTATTATTATCCTATATCGTCCCTTCTTAGTTAGTGACTATATTAAAGTGGGTAATATCCAAGGTAAAGTCAGAAAGATAGATCTCAGACATACTACAATTGAAGGAAGTGGCGAGAGATACCTCATTCCAAATGCCAAGCTTATTTCTGAGAATATTACTGTTCAAGAGAAGAAATCTAAATAAAAATCGTAACAAAATTCGCTAACCAATATTAAGTTCTTTTCCCGAGTTAGTATTTTATTAATTATTATCGTCTATGATGATAAATAAAAATATCATATGCCACGTATATACTCATCTTTCTTAAGGGGAGCTGGCGCTTTTCTTGGTTCGAGTGGAGATTTGCTAAAGAGGTTGCTCAGGGAAGCTTCAAACAGAACTGAAGGATCGCTTAGCGATAGACTTATAGCGGTTTCAACAGGAAATATACGTTCTATCTTATATAATGGACATTCATTAGTCAGTTTATATAGAAAATTTTCGCCCGTATGGAACAAAATTGCTGATAACCCAGTTCCAGAAATACTCAACTTGCTTGCTGATCAAGAGATGACAGCCCTTATTGAAGGGAATCAAACTTTCTTTGCTGATTTAATAGAGGACTTAATTTTGAGTAGGATAAATCCTAGCATAAAAGAGAAGAAAAAAATACGTGCGGACGTAGACGAGTTAGTAAGAAAACTAAGTAATTTATCTAAAAACGTGAGAGAGATTATCGTAAGACATAATCTCAGATCGCAAGAAGATATTCAGGCAAAATTGGCTGAATTAGTTTCGGATAAAGAAGCTGATTTATATCAAAATATATCATCATTAATAGAATCAGGATTTAACTTGGTCCAGCATAATCCTGCGATGATATCAGAAGTTATATATCTAAATATCCTCTCTCCAGCTGATAAATTACATAAGGCAAAGTATCAGGAGAAAGTTCTTAGTGTACTCAGATCAATTCCAGATGACAAAAAAGCTGATGTAGGTAGTTACTTTGCTCGATTCAGGTTTCCTGAAAGTAGAGGTGCGTTGCTAGATGATTATGTTGAAACATATATGCATAATAAATCGCTTGAAGGTATTGATTTCAAACATATGAGTTTTGATCAATATAACTTTGCAGGTTTTAAGTTTAGATTTTCTCAGTTTAAAGATACCACCTTTTCTAATAGCAAAATTGTCAATTGTGATTTCAGATATGCCATTTTTACAGATTCTATAAATATTATTGATTGTGAGATAGATGCTGCAACATTTAAAACAATGCTGCCTTCATTAAGACAGGCCCAAGCAAATGGCGTAAATATGAATCTAAGGTTTAATGTAATCGGTCATGTAGAATCCCTAGATTTGCGTGGAATAAAGGCATCTGGTATCAGAATATTAGATGGATCCATTAATGTTACTAGGTCGCGTGATGACCATATGATTGCCTCAAGTGCGAACGAAGTTGCAGAAAGACGGAGGGTGCATAGCTTTCTTGAAGCTAATCATGCAAAAATTACAGAGATGGTAAAAGCCATACATCCAAGAAACCAAAATATCACGCATTTGATCGATGAATTTGAATCAATTTTATATGAGTCTGCTAAGGATTTAGACGAAGTTTCTAAGTCGGTATTGTTAGAAATTTTAAATAATGATGTTGAAGCAAGAAATGCTTTTATATCGTCTTGTCTTAATGGGTTAGAAAGGGATGTTAGATTTGAACATGTTTCCAGAGATTGGCTAATGCGGTCACGTGTTGAGGTGAAGTTAAAACAAGAAAGTAACATTAAGACAAAATTTGTCAAATATCTCTCTGATATAAGAAATGATTCGAGATATCAGTTTGTAGTAAAATGTGGGGAAAGAACAAATGGGGCTAGCAAACAAGATGTTATAAGAGACGATGCAAGAAAGTTGGCCGTGCAAAACATCATTATGTTGATATCCCACGATTCAGTTAGAGAATTATTGCATTATGACTCTGAGCTTAAAGCTAACATGTTTGGTATTATATTGCGTAATTTAGTGGAGTATTTATTGCCACCTTTCCTGAAACCAATGGTCTATCCTCAAACGAGATTAGGGAAGGTTTTAAAGTCCCGAACTCCTATCGAGTTCATAAAGATCCTGTTTAAGATCATTACAAATTATCGTAGCATTAAGAGCAACATTATAAGTTTGTTACCTGTTCTGGATGATATAAATCTAGGCAAAGTTTGGAAAACGCCAGAGGAAACTAAGAAGGCGCAGATAAATTTAGTGAAATCTATCGTTAGCAATAAAATGCTTCGTAAGACGAGTATATTATTTGATAGAAGAGGAAAACCACTTAGAGATGCCAATGGTGAATTAATTCCCAATGAAAATATTGTAGATCTTTTATATTCTACAATGGAGATCTTTTCAGATAAACAAGATATTAGAGAATTGCTTAAATATAGCTCCGATATATTGGAAATTTTAGAGAGATGTGAATGTATAGATATATATGAAAAAATATTATATCTAAGTGACCCCGTAATGCAGAAAGCAGAATTGCTAAAAATTATTGATAAAGTATCGATAGATGATTTTAGAAAACTACAAAAAGGTTTGGACAAAACCAGGCCTTTAATAGAAAAGATAGTTTCAGCTTATAATGCATCGTCGCAGAAGGCGGAGGATAAAACAAAAAGATATCAATTCCCCCATACTGGTACAATGAAATGGATGGATCGGGTTTTTGCTCTAATGGCCACATCTAAAACTGGAGAAGTAGTGGATATTGGTAAGAGAGTATATAGAGGAAAAATCACAGACTTTGCATATGGTATGTTTACGGGTGAAGAGGCTCATAACGTAGAAATTTCGAACATCAAAGCCAAGCATTTTAACGCAACTTCAACAGTTTTTGAGTATGTTAAGTTTCAAAATTGTAAATTATCTGGTTGTAAGAAAGAAAATCGCGATGCTTTTTTATTTTTAGGTGCAAATTTTGATCACGCGAAATTTAAGGGCGGTGCTTTTGAGCAAGTTCAAATAGCTAATTCATATTTTGGCTATACTGAGTTTGATCAGCACACAATTAAGAAGACTAATCTAAAAGGGGCCATATTTACGAGTGTTATATTTAGAAACGGGGTTATAGACGATACTGACATGAGAGCATCAGATTGTGTAGAATCGGTATTTGAGAAATCAGAAATCAAGAATGTAATATTTGATGATGCCAAACTAGAAAAAGCCAGTTTCTGGGAGTCTAGACTATCTAACGTTTCTTTTAGGAATGCTACTATGACGGGAGTTAACTTTACAGGGGCAACCTTAGAAGATTGTGACCTTACTGGGGTAGATCTCACAGAGGTGAATCTCGATAATATAGAAATTGTTGGTACGATCAAAGTCTCTAGAGGGTGCGTTACTCGTTCTCAGATTGAACTCTTGAGAAGAAAAGCTGGTGATAATCTCAAAATAGTTTCCGATCCATCACGCGCTCGTGGTAAACACTCAAAAAAACTGCTCGATCAACCTATGATGCCTGGAATGATCAGAGCAACAGACGTTGGGAGTGGAGGTTAGCTTCTTCCGAATAATTTTTCTATATCAGAGAGTTTAAGCTCGATATAAGTGGGTCTACCGTGGTTACATTGGCCAGAATGAGGGGTGCCCTCCATTTCACGCAATAGGGAGTTCATCTCAGTAATATTCATTCTGCGGCCAGATCTAATGCTATGATGGCAAGCATAGGTGGCCAAAATATGGTTTAGCAATTCACTGAAATTAATTTGACTGTCAAATTCTAGTAAATCATCAATGATATTTCGGACTAATTTTTGTACGTTGCAGTCACCCAATATATGAGGTATTTCGTGCACTATAATCGATTTATCAGTGCATTTTGTAATATTCAAACCTAATTTTGCCAGATCTTCTTTGATAGCAAGAATCTTATCAATATTATATTCGTCGATTTCGATGATTTCAGGAATTAGAAGACGTTGTTTCTCAATTTCCTCATTGAGAATATCTTGTTTTAATTTTTCATATATTAGACGCTCATGGGCTGCATGTTGGTCTGTGATAATAATTTTATTTTCTGTCTGTGAAATTATATAAGTTTCATGCAGTTGGCAGACAGCGGCCCCAAGAGGGTATGAATTGGCTGGCTGCTCATCTGGAGCATTATTATTTTCTGTGTGAGAGTGAAAATTTTGTGCTGAAGGCTCAAAAAAATGATTTGCTAGTTTTATTTCCTCGCTTTTTGGTCTAGAGAATGATGAGTTATTATAGCTTTTATATGAGTTGCTTGAGAATGACGGGGCTTGTTGATTCATCGACAAACTACTGTGAGGTTTCATATAACGTAGAGTATCTTCAGCTATGGTCGAAGAGGTTTTCTGACCCTTTTCAAAAATTGCATTTTTTAGACCAGATATCACTGCATTTCGTACCAATGGAATATCACGAAAGCGTACTTCAGTTTTCGCAGGATGCACATTTACATCAACATATTCATTTGGGATATCTAAAAACAATACCGCAACAGGGAATCTATCGGAACTAATAAAATCTTGATATGCAATTCTTAGGGCAGTTTGCAGGATTTTATCTTTAACAGTTCTGCCGTTAATATACAGATATATGTCATTAGATGTACCCCTGTTGTACGTTGGAAGGCTAATATAACCAGATAATTTGATTTGCTCCCTTTGGATATCAACATTGATGGAGTTTTCAGCGAACTCATTACCTAGAATTTGAGAAATCCTATTTAGACGATTATCCACTAAATCTTCACTGGCTTCATATCTAGCAATGTTTTTGCCATCGGCATTCAAAGAGAATTTTACTTGAGGGTTTACTAAAGCAATTCTCTTAACAATCTCATGGATTTGTTGTAGTTCTGTGCGCTCAGTACGAAGAAATTTTAGCCTTGCCGGGGTTGCATAAAATAAATCGCGTACTTCTACAATTGTGCCATGATTCATCATGGCTGGCATTATCGGCGTTTTTTCTCCTGCAGCAACAGTAATACACCAGGCTCCCTCAGAGTGTTTGGTGCGTGATTTAACGGTCAGCCTGCTAACGGAGGCAATTGAAGGTAAGGCTTCACCCCTAAATCCAAAGCTGCTAATATTTAATAAATCGTCATCCATCAACTTTGAAGTTGTATGACGTTCCACACAAAGATCTAGATCATCCTTGTCCATTCCACAGCCATTATCCTGAATTAGGATCAGGTTTCTGCCTCCAGCTTCAACGGAAATGTTTATTTCTGTTGCTCCTGCATCAAGTGAATTTTCAATCAATTCTTTGATAGCTGATGCTGGTCTCTCAACGACTTCACCCGCTGCTATTCTGCTGATAGTAATTGGAGATAATGCTCGTATTATAGACATGAACTTTTTATGCTTTTATTCCGTTTAATCTACTTTTTACTTTTTCTTTGCCGATCAGAGGTAAAAGAAACTTTAATTCAGGACCAAATTCTAGCGCTGTTAATGCTTTTCTTATTGGCATAAATAGGTTTTTCCCTTTCCGGCCAGTTTTTTCTTTTAAAATATCTACCCACTCATTCCAGGTTTCGTTATTCCATTCACCCTCTGGGAGATGTTCCGAAGCTTCCTTCAAAAAATCCTGATCTTCTATATTTATAGATGGCTCAATGCCTTGGCAGCAAATTTGATGCCATATTTTAATATCAGATAAAATTTCTAAATTATGTTTAATCGAATTCCAGAAATTTTCATCTATTTGTGGAGCTCCAATTTCTTTTAGCCTGTTTTGTACATCTGCAAATGAGTATTCAGCAATTATACGGTGATTAATGCGAATTAAATCACCTTCATCATAATTAGTAGGACTTTTATGGAACTTGTTAATATCAAATTCCTTTACTAAATCCAAATTTGAGAGATAAGAAGTTGCTGCCTCAGAGGTTCCTATTTTTGCTAGAAAATTCACTATAGTCATCGCTTCAAGCTCTTTTTCTTCTTTTAGGGTTTTTATATCAAAGCCACCTGTTCTTTTTGATATCTCAGCATCTTTGGTTGTTATTCGTGGAAGATGCGCAAAAATAGGTGGTTTTGCACCAAGTGCATCAAAAATCTGAATATGGATAGCTGTATTGTTAACGTGATCATCTCCTCGAATAATATGAGAAATTTTGAAGTCAATATCATCAATCACTGAGCATAGCATATAGGTCCAGCTTCCATCACCTCGTATCAATATAGGGTCAGACATAGACATAGACTCATATTTGACATGCCCTCTTACCATATCCTCCCATTCAACGGCCCTTTCCTCTAACTTAAACCGATAATGCGGTTTTCTGCCTTCTAACTCATATTGTTTCAGTTTATCGGCACTCAATTTTAGTGAGGCTCTGTCGTAAATTGGTGGCTTTCCTTGACCAAGTTGGATTTTTCTTTTTATATCGAGCTCTTCTTTGGTTTCATAACAAGGATAGAGCAATCCACGTGCGATTAGGTCTTGCCTAATTTCTTCATAACGATTGGAACGATCTTTCTGATGGGCATATAAATCCCAATTTATGCCAAGCCAAGCTAAGTCTTTTTTAAGTTGGTCTGTATATTCTTCCTTAGAGCGTTCGGGATCAGTGTCGTCAATTCTCAAAAAAAACTCACCATTTTGACTTTTGCTGAAAAGCCAATTGATGAGGGCTGTTCGAACATTCCCTACATGTAATAATCCGGTTGGGCTTGGAGCGAATCTTGTTCTGACCATCTGCTATTCCATTTTATGATTTTGAGAAATAATAAATTATCCCGATCAGGGATATAACTAAAGCTTGTAAGAATACTCGTAAAAACATTAGTTTATTTTGTTTTTCTTTGCTAATTTTAGTGCCACTTCTTAATTTGGTAACGCCAATTACTACCACAGAAAGGGCTAAGATCATTAATATGATTATAAGAAAATTAAAGATTCCCATGTAAAAAACTTTTCTTGGAAGATATCACATTAGAAAGCTAAAGGGAATCTAAAATAATATGAATTAAAGCTAAAATTATTCAGCAGCAGGGGCTTCCGCTTCCGCAGCATCAGCAGCAGATTTTTCTGCTTCAGCTTTTGCGGCGGCAGCAGCTTCTTCTTCAGCTTTTGCAGCAGCCTCTTCGGCAGCCTTCTTAGCTTCTTCTTCAGCTTTTTTAGCATCGATAATTGCTTTCTTAGCAGCAATTCTTTCTTTTAATTTACTGCCAGGAACGGATATGCCAACTACATTCATTAGTTTTTCTGCTCTTTCGGTAGGTTTAGCACCAGTTTTTAGCCAATGTTCAACACGGTCATTCTTAAAAAGAATTCTTTCTGCGTGATCTTTCGGAAGAAGTGGATTAAATGTACCAATTTTTTCAATGAAATCACCGTCTCTAGGAGATCTATTATCTGCTACAACTAACCAGTAGAAAGGTCTTTTTTTGGATCCGTGTCTTGAAAGTCTAATTTTTGCTGCCATAAACTCTACTTAATTTTTTCCTCTTTGAATTCAACATGCTTTCTGGCTACAGGATCATATTTCCTGAAGTTTAATTTTTTTGTTAATTTTTTTGGGTTTTTCTTTTTAACAAAAAAGAAACCTGTTTTAGCGGTGCTAACTAATTTTACTAAAATAGTATTTTTCTTGGCCATAAGCTTTAAAATTTATACAAAATTACAGAATGACAAAATTACACTATCTCTTCTTTATGTCAAGCGTTTAAGTGTAAAAAATAGAGGTGCAGGTGTAATATCTCTAAGCGCCTACATGTGGTCCTTTTCTTCCTTGTTCACTAGCAGCACGTTTACGTCTAATATGCTGCGTATGTTTCCCTCGCTTAGAGGCAGGGGATCTCGGTCTAGTTTTTTCTTCGCTAGGTCCTCCTTCTCTTCTGGCCTGAGTAGCAGACCTTGAATGCTCAGTACCTTTAACTCTTGAAGGAATTTCTGGTTGCGCGCCTCGACCAAACCCTCTGAAATATTTTAAGGTAGGTAGAGTAAATCCTTCATAATTTTTATGGGCAAAATATCCGCTAGCTAGCATAAAGGTAAAGAATGGCCAGCTTCCAGCCACTGCCATACTAGCGCCTACTGGAGCCCCAAAGCCAAGTGTAGCAATAGTTACTCCAACTCCTGCAACAACTAGACCAAGAGCAAATGTCATTAATAAAACGTTATATAATTTTCCAGTGAAAGATATATCAGCTTTTTCTTTTCTTGCCTCGTTGATGTTTTTGAAGAAGTCTGTAACTTTGAGAGGTCCCTCCACTGCATTTTTAGCGTCCGCATGTTTTGCTATACTATGTCCGTCTGCTACCTTGGCTCCTGTGGCTACGGTGCTTGCTCCCATTACTGCTGTTGTGAGCAGCGAAGCAACTGGCGTTGCAGCGATACCGGGTATTTGTGTAGCGCCCATAGTTAGAGCTGTGGCTGCTGTGCAAGCTAACGCCATTGGGGCAGCCTCTCTCTCTATCTGTGTGGTATACATGCCGACTCTAGCTAATCTCTCCCCCCAGCTTCCTTCAACTACTCCGTCCCTAGTAGTCAATAATCTACAGCCAACCTCATTGGCAATAGCTGCTGCTCCAGAAAGGCTCAAAGCTGGTAGCAAGCTACTTGCAAAGGGAAATCCATATGCACTGGCAACAGCTCCACCAGCTAATATAGTTGCTGAAATAAAGCGGCCGGGGTGTAGCTGTAAGTTAAAAAAGCGCTCCCGTTCAGACTCATCCGTATCCGATGTATCGACGCCACCTCCACTAGCAACATCCAAATCCGGTCGTTTGCGTGCCGATCCTTTTAGAGGATCTAGTACTGAAGCCACAGCAGAATATGTTCTGGTTCCTGTTCTAAACAATCTATATAAATATCCGGATTCAGTAAATTGGTCTCCCCATCTACTAACTTCTCCGGTTGAATCAGTTGATGCAGCAGTAGAATGTGCAATTTTCTTTCCGAGGGGAGATTTCTCTTTGGAGCGAGCCAGCAATGATTGATATTTTCCTTGAAAATAATTTATTAAACCACTTTCTTCAGATTGGTTGAAAGTCTTTACACCTTCTGACAAATCATCTAGAAGATCTATCGTGTAAGGATTGTCTAGGGGATCGTCATCGTTACGGGTTAGTTCTTCATCAAGCATTTTCAGAATGTTTGGCATATCTCTTTCCAGAGAAAAATTTTTATCTTCTCTAATTTTGTCGAGCAGGCCTCTTGCTATTACCGCACAAACCTCTGATTCTATGTCTGCTCTAGATGGTCCTCCGAAAGAAAAGAGTGAAGTGGCGCGTGACATTAATCCCGGGCCAATTTTACTTTGGATACGAGCCTCTAAGATTTCTCTTGCCCTAGATAGATTTTTGACTTCTGTTCCTTTTGGTGATGAGCTCACAATGCGTAACCATGTTAGTTATTATAACATGATGATTCTAAAATCAAAAAGTTAAGAAACTATTAACCTTGATTTGCTTGATCAGCAGGAATTTTTGCAGTTGCGACCCTCACACCACCATCTTCTGTTCCTTCTCCAACTTCACCATCCTCCTGGTAATCATCCTCATAATCGCCTTCTGCTTCGAGGGTTTCCGGATCAATAGTGTTTTCTGGGTCATCTTTGTTGTCCTCTTCCTCTTGCTGAGCA
>JAUIIY010000005.1 GCA_030431375.1 Alphaproteobacteria bacterium | reverse complement strand
AGAACAAAAATTATTTGGTGCTAAAACACAGTTACAAGGGTCTGAAGGAGTTTTTCCGTACCATTGCTTAGTTGCAGAATCTAGTTGGCAGGCTTTAGAACAAGAATAATCCTCTGGTAGGCCTATTGGGCAAGCCACCGAGGCATTTGCAAACATTAGATTATATGTATTAGAATTTTGTTGAGAAGACGTGAATGTAGTTGCATTTGGATTATTTGTATCATATCCCCAATATTTCAGAGTGCCAGTGGCACAGCTTGTGCTAGATTCTTGGGATGTCAGAAAACAATAACTTGTAGTACTAATTGGTGGATACTGAAAAGTCAAATTTGTAAATATTGAAAACACCATATTATCCTGACTTCCAAATAACTCTGCACCAGATTGCTTGTTGAAGCTGTTTTCACCGCAAAGAGGATATTTTGATTTTTCAACATCAAGCTCATAACACCATTTTGAATTAGAGTTATAGTCAGGGAACGGGTTGCTTGATGATCCCATGGTTAAATTTGAGCCGTTTAAAGAATTATATGAACAATTTGCAGTTTGATTTGCTTGGCAAATACCTAAATTCATCCCTTGTGTAGGTGCAGGTCTTGCAAAACATCCAATTGCTTTTGGAGGAGAACCAGTGATAAGTTCTGCTACACAAAATTCAGTACACTGATTAGAAGGAGTTAAGTTAGCGGCTGATGAAGCGCTACAATTATCTGGTAGATATGATGCAAATATTCTAGGATTATTTACTGGATCTTGCATTTGAAGTAGTTCCATTCCGGCACATTCAGATATATTTCCTGCATTACTAATTCCACAATTTTGATTGTTGCTATTCCCAAGAGCAGCAAAGTTAAAGCCGATATCACCAAATTGACTAGCATTTACTCCAAAAGTTTGAATTGCTGTATTGCCTGCCGGTTTGTTTGTAAGGGCTATATCTTGGGGCGAATATGGCGGCTGTAAGGGGTTTTTCGGAGTAGGAAATAGGAAGATAAGAGGATATTCTTCTGCGTTAGGAGAAGTACCACTAGATGCTACGTACCCTGAAGGGACAGAAGTTCCGCTACTTCCAGACACACAATCTTGTTGGCCCTGACATGGGCCGTTACAATTTTTTACAAATCCTCCGTTAGGATTTTCGGTTGTGCTGTCAGAACAATAGGTGAATAAGCTGTTCTGGTTTTGACCTGAGCTTGCCCAGTTAGAGACGGCTTTTGGATTATTAAATTGTATTCTGGCATATGGGAGCAAATAGGTTGGTTCCATGTAGGTTGTATCATCACTTTGATAAACTGGAGCACAATTATTGGACGGATAGCTAGTAGATTGTGAGCTCGATGATAAGGCTGAGTAGATTGAAGGGGGATTGCTCAATGTGCAAATAGGGTACGCTACTGGCGTTGGATCAGGTGGGCCAGGTAAATTACATGAACAAAATGCCGGGGGGGAAGGATTAGCAGGGATAGGCCAGCACCCATAGGTAGTTAGATCTTCAAAAGCACTAAAGACTGTGTCATCATTTTTAGCCATTACACAAACATTCGAAACAGGAAGACCTTTTTCACAAAGATATGAAAAGGTTTTTGTCGCTGAGCAACCAAATGCACCTGCAAGAGTTTGTGCTTCAGAGCAGCTGCAATCGCTGCAATTATCTTTTGCAAAAGTATCTTGGTAATTCGGAATAGTGCAAGTAGTGTTGCTTGAAGAATAGGTTGTGCCATTATATACACTCTGACCAGACGAACAACACGCTACTGAAGGGTTACCCATGGTTAAATAGGCTGATCCCTCCCATGCAGTACTTGTTTTCCAGGTTTGACCTAATGTAATTATATTTGACTTTTCGCTGTGGCTGCAGCCACTATAATATGTAACTTTAATATTGATTAGGGGAGCATTTGCAGTGCTTTTTCCCCCTAATGAAGTAGTCTTTACCGGAGTGGAGTACCAATGAGTCCAAGGTTCGCAACCGATTATAGAACCGCCAATCGTTTTAACTTTATTCCAGAGACCACTCCAAAAACTCGCTTGCGAAGATATTGGAATAAGAAAAATATATATTGCTAGTAGAAGAGCTCTTATTCTCATCATTATGACTAAATTTACCCACAATAAGGAGTATCAAATTATATTATAATACTCAATATTAAACTGTCAGGATTTATTCATTTTCAGTTTTTTTACTAATTTTGTTACTGCTAGGTGGCAATTATTTTCTATTATAAGACAATCTAGTATTTGTTTATCTAAGAATCCTTCTGTGCAACATATCTCCAGTTGCTCAATCATCGGTGAATAAAAATTATTTAAATTCAATATAGCCAGAGGTTTAGTAACCTGTTTTAGGCTGATGTAAAGTAATAGCTCAGAAAATTCTTGAATTGAGCCTATGCCGCCGGGAAAAACTATAAAAGCATCGGCTAAGTCGATTATCTTAGTTATTCTTTCCTGTGAGTTTTTTACCATTATTAGTTTGTTAGAGGGACTTTCTTCTAATGATAAATTAGAAAATTCGGTTATATTAACCCCGGTGACGAATCCATTTAACTTTATAAATGTATGTGCCAGATGTCCCATTAGGCCAGTTTTGGTGCCGCCATATGTCAAAACAGAGCCGGAATTAAAAATTGCATTAGCTAAATTTTCTATTTCCTTTTTGAAGATTGATTTCTTTCCATCTCTGGATGAACAAAAAACTGCAATATTAGGCATAAAATCCTTACCTTACTTAAGAAATATATATATTCAACATATAGAAAAATAATATTTTCGCAAAAAATTTCAGCTGGTTACAAGAAAGTTAATAAAAAAGATAAAAAATTTTTAGTTTACTATGTTGACAAGAATGTAACCTGTGATATCATTTTAGTTACAAAGATGCCTCCTCATGAGCTTGTTTTATAGATTCTCTGTAAAACAAGCTCTTTTTTTATATAAAATATTTGGCAATTAATATTAAAAAAACTTTAAAACGCTGTTCCGAAATTGCTTGCGAAAATTTTTTTAGTGTTACGAACCCTAAAACTGTTGCAAAAAAGTTAACCACAAGCCAAAAACCCGGATAAATGTCACATATTTCAATTCATGAATTGTTTTTCTTATATTTAAACAACTCAGAGTGATATAATATTCGTATAATAGGGAATTCAGGAGTACATAAAATATGCAAAATCTTCTTGGTAATACATATCAAAAATTGACTTTTTTATTATCATCGCAACAATCGCTCGAAAAGCAACTAACCCAAGCTATTGAGCGTGGTGATATTGCGTGGGTTAGAAAAATAGCCCCGTATGTAAATTTAAATAAACATTTTTCAGAAACTGGCGAATTGCCAGTTTTTTTTGCTTTAATAAAGGATCAACCAGAAATTGCCGATATCTTGGTGTATGAATTCAATGCTTCAGTAGATATCAAATATCCAGAGTATTTGCATACCACAAATAAAACTTCTTTGGAGAGAGCATGTGAGCTTGCAGCAAAAAAGGAGTTCAAAGAAGAATATTTGCTGAAATTAAAAAATTACAGTTCAGACGATTCTAATTCGAAGCTTCTTGCAGAGGAAAAAATAATCAAGAAAGGCATGAATTGTTTTGAAAATAAGCAAAAAATTGATTGTAATAATATAAAAAAAACCTGCATTACTTCGAAAGAAATTGGTAGAAACACAGATGATTGTGAAAATATAGATCTTTTATATCAATCAGAAGAATTTATTTGGTATATCTTTATGTCTCCAAATAATTCGACTTACCAATTTTTCTCTAGCTATCAATTAAAAGAATATCCAATGATTGCGGAGGAGGGCAATTATGGTGTATCTCCTGCAATATCAGAAGAAGCCTCAGGCCATTTAAGAGGGAATTCACATTCTTCGCAAGAAGATATGGCTTTATAATATTAATTTGTGCTATGATATCCTTATAAACAATATATGGGGTTTAACATATGTTTTTATCAGTCTATAGGGATATTTGTAAATTTTTACAGAAACATTTCTTGGCATCGCTAATCATTACTGTTGCCTATTACGCTTTTGCTAGGATTCTAATTGAAGGAGCTTTTGATAATTCTGATCCCTTATTTGGATATAAATTCTTTTTTTATGAAAATTTTGTAGCAAATATTCTATTTTATTCAGTAATTTTATCTGCTACGTTTCTGGTTGTGTTATATTTTGAAAGACATAGAAAGGTGACAACAGATAGTTTCTTTTCCGAAATGAAGGAGCATCTGCCAAAATTCGTTTTTGGTGGTTTGTTTTTAAGTGTAGTAATTGGTTGTATTTTTTATATAAGCTTTCTTTTTGGGCAAATGAATATAGGGCACAATTATGATTTTTTAGCAGTCATTAGAGTTGTTATACTAATTTTTGCTATAATTGTGATGCTAAAGTCAGTCATTTTATTTTTTCCTATCTTATATCATGAAGAAAACAAGTCTTTGGTTTCAGTGTTTAGGTTTGCAATAAAAAGATCTAGCTGGCGTTTGATAGCATATTATTTATTATTCATAATATTGATTCATTGGTTAGGTCTAATGCTATATTATATATTTGATATTGTGAGCCTATTCAAAATAATGGGTGTTGGTATAGAGGATTTAATTCAGGCCTATATGCATGTAATAATAATGTTGGTTCAAATATCCATTTATAAAAACGTAACTAAATTTGAGTAGAAAATATGTTCGCCTTAGCTATAAAAGATAGTTTTAGATTTGCAAAAAAACATTATTTGGCATTTTCCAGCATAGTTTTGTTGCATATTTTACTCAATAATTTGGATTTTGGTGTTTCATTCAAAAATATGTCAGCCAGTGAGTTTTTGGATATTCAAGGAGTGATGTTCTGTGTATATCTGTTATTGGTGGCATTTTTATGGTTAGGGCTTTTGGCATTGTTTGAAATCTTCAAAGTGAATAAAAAGATTACCTTTGCTAATTTCTTTAAGCATTACAAAATGGGATCGGCTTCTGTCTTTATATATGCTATTAGTTTTTTACTCTTTATAGCGCTCCTCGCTATGTTATTTGTATTTTTGGTTGCCATTGATTTTGTAGCAGAAGTTAGAATCTATGAAGTATATAGCTATATTGCCTTTGAGAGTGGTTTACTATTGCTGTTGGCGTCAATATATATTGCTGCCTATGTAGCCTTCAAATTGTATTTTGGGCTTGTTTTTGCATTTATCGCTAAAGACCATCTTATCATAAAATCTTTAGCTAAAGCATACCAGCTTATTACCTGTACAGACGTAATAAAGTTGTCTATAGCTTTATTTTCATATTTATTTGTTGTTATGAGTGTCGGGAGATTTTTTACAGAAATCCTCGAATTGGTAATGAGTGAACAATCAATTAACTTTTTCAAATTGGGACAGTTTAATTTTTTTGGTCTAACATATATGTTTGTAAATAGCTCTATATGTATTTTGAGCTGCTTATTCGTAACATCATATGGTTGGATGTATTATCAAAAATTTAATTCTAAAGAAGACTAGCTAAGCTGATCTTCGTCAAAAAAATCATCTGGTATTTTTGAAACTCCTAAAAGTCCAAAAGTGATTTTATTTATTTGTTCTACAAATAAGGTATCCGTACTCCTGTTGTAGTTTTTGGAATAAGAGTGAAGTGTATCAGAAAATTGGCTATAAATGATTCCAGAAACAGCAATTGATCCTATTATTAAAGGGCCAAATATATTTTGTGAATTTTCTTCATTTGAGGTGCAGAGGCTAATTGCTATGGGTAATATAGTTGCAGTTGCAGTCAATAAAAGCGGAGGGATTACAGTGCTAGGAAGATTTGTGTACTCGCATAATGGATCATTGTTTAGACTTGTAGTGTGAATATATATACATTCTAGAAAAGTTTTTGGATGATACTTTTTATTGGTCCTAAGATCGACAATTGCATTTGTATGATAAAAATTGTTATGCGATCTGAAATATTCCAATTTGTAATTTTTTTTGTTCATTTGTGCACCTCCTTAGATCTGTATATTTACAACAATTTAGTTAAGAGTTGTCAATAAATTCTTCTCAAAATATATTCATGAGTTCATATTTAAATAGTTTGAGAAAAGCTTTACTTTTTAGTAGAATTTCTTTTGCAATATTCAAAAAGGAGTGAAAATGATTAGGTCAGCATATAAAGAGCTATATCATTTTTGTACAAAGCGCTTTTCCTATCTGCTCATACTATCAATAATATTAACGCCCGCAACATTAATTGATTATTATTTTGAAACCAATTATGAGCAATATAATTCAAGCTATAATTATTTATTGGCGCATCTTATGGATTTGGTAAATTCGATCATTGCATTTCTGGTGGTGGCCTACTTGTATGTTCACTGGCATGAGCATAAGAAATTTTATTTTAATAAATTTTTGCAGACATCTCTAAAAAAGCTTTATCCAACAGTATCTTCTTTTATTTGGTTGGTTATATTTTTGGCTTTGCCATGGTTTTTAATTGAGATGCTAGGCGCGTTAATTATAAAAATTTCTTTATTTGTTTCTGATGGCCATTCAACTATAAATTCTATCATTTTTAGGGCTAGTAGCTTATTCTCAGTGATAACATTTGCTATTCTTGTAATCTTTGGTTATTTGGCGCTCAAGGTAAGTTTTGTCATATATTTTGCATATAAAGCTGGTGATAAGATTGGTTATAAATCGCTCAAGAAAACATTTAGAATTAATTTTTCCGAAATCGTTCAATATGTTATTACAATAGGTAGCTACTTTTTGTTTTATGCAATTATTCTATTTGTTTTTGGTTACATAATTGGTGCGGGGAGTTATGAGCTAAATTTCAAATATACAAATTTATTTACTTCCGGAGAATCTAATTTGTTCTTTGATATTGTTGCATCTTTTTTTGTAACAATGTTAAATATACCATTTGATGTGTTATATGTTGCATTTGCATATAATTTATATAAAAAATATACAGGTAAGTTAAAAGGATGGGTGTGATGAGAAGTAATGAACCAGAAATCATGGGTACTACAAAATCAATTGTGAAAAAATTTTGTAGTTTTTTGGCGAGGAATTTATATTTTGTTTTTGCGTTATTCTTCCTAAATTTCTTTTATACATTTGTGATATTGAAGTTTGTGGATTCTCAAAAAATAAAATTTTTTGCAAATCTAATTTTCAATATATCATTTTACCCTGTGATTATGGTTTTCGTCATGTATATAGTTAATTTATATTACGCAGGTAAAAAAAATCCAAATTTGAAAGACATAATCGAGCAAGGTAAAAAATATTTTCAACCATTAGTGCTTTATTATATCGGCATTACACTCCTGAGAGGTGTGATTCCAATGCAATTTGGTGTGTTTGTTATGGCGCTATTGGTGAAATTAGCTTTTGTAGATCAGGTTATATATTATCGTAATTGTACGGTAATTGATGCAATGAAAGTAAGCTGGAGGATGGTAAGTTTAAGATTATTCTTCGTGTTTTTTGTGGGATTTTTTGTTGGAACAAATATTTTGAATTCGATTGCTCAGCAGTTATTTTCAAGTGGAGAAATCGGCATGTTTTTCTCGATAGGCGTTAATATATTTGTTTTTGTACTGCTTAAGTTTTTACTGACTATATTTTATCGCGAATTAATCAAGCTCGATTTCTATAGTTCTAAAGTTTAAATAGGCAAATCTTCCTTATTATACTATTTCGGGCTCTTTAGATCTCTGGCTTCTAATTTCTCGAAGTCTTCTTTGGTGACGAAGTTCCAATCCGCGCTTTGCGAATTGTTCTTGTGCTTGTCTTGCGCTCTCTGAGGCGCTTCTGCCTTTGCCTAATTTTTTTACAAAAGTTTCTGTTTGAGGAGGAGCCTCTTGCTTTGTATTTGCAGCAGGCATGATGGGAGTATAGAGTGTCTTTGCATGCCTTAGTGTTTCTGCGGGGCTTAATGGAAGCTCAGACGCAGATGGAATAGTTCTATCATATAATGATTTTATAGAAGTTCTAATTCTTTTTACAGATTCAAATTCAGATCTGATATCAAGAATGTTGATATATCTTCTCGGTTGAGTTCTGGAGTCGCGTCCAAAAACATGCTCAGAAAGGGTTCTTAGCTTTTCAGCAAAAGGTTTTGTATTTGCCTCGGCCTTTCTTTTTTGAGCATTGTTTGATCTGATTCTAACTAAGCCATCAATAATCCGTGAAGGATCATCGTAAGCAGCTTCAGTTCTACCAGCTGAGCTATATATTTGTTTAGCTTGTAAGTCTTTTGCTCCAAGAAAAATTGCGCCAGAAATTTGGCATCCAGCAAAGGTTGCATTGGTCAAAATGGTGTTTCGAAGCGATGCACGTCTTAAATTGCAGCGGTCAAATAAGACGCCTGTTAAATCTGCGCCTTTAAGTATGGCTCCTGATAGATCAAGTTCTTTTACAACGGTGAAGGCTACTACCTCATGACCTTGTATTTTTCTTGACCCCAATCTTGAAGATAGGTCTATTCCATTTAGATTGGCCTTTCTTAATGAGAAGCAAATTCCTTCGCGTTGTAATTCCAGAAGATTGAGGAATGCTTCTCTGTCTAGATAAACTTCAGCGAGTTCTCCTCCCCTTTGATGTATCAAAGATCGAAGCTCATCATTCGGTGCTCCTCTATAGTCGTTTAATCTTAGAGTTTGACCATCCCTATCAACTTCTATTTTCCAAGAACGTTTATCAACCATTTAAAAAAGACAACCTCAATATAACTCTATAGTTAACAAGAATTAACTATACCATAAAACATGCCGCTAATCAATAGCATAAATTAAGTCTAAATACAAAATTTTTTTGGTAGGAAGATCTTTTCATTGATATATTCCTGGAAACCGAGGTTTTTATACATATTCAAGGCGAAATTGGTTGCATTTAGAACAACCTTCTTAGATTCGCTTTGATTTGCAATATTAAGTAAAAAACTTGATATTTCCGAACCGTAACCTTTTTTCCTATATTCAGCTAAGGTTGAGATTCCCATGATGCAAGCAATATCTTCGTTCTGGAAAAGTATGGCTGTACATATTGGTTTTTGATTTTCTAGGCCCAAAACTAAAATAGGCGGAGATTTGCATAGAAAAAAAGGTGTAAAAAATGATGTTATATATTGGTAATCGTAAGCATCATACCCTAAGCAGAAAGTTTGTGACCATAGATCTAATTGATTAACAGATGTGATTATTTCAAAATCAAGCCGATATTTACTAAGCTGATTCGGTTGTTTTTCGGTAAAGTCAAAAATTAGTTGAGGAAAATTATCAACAGGCAGTAAATAATTTTTACTTGCTTCAATAACTAGCTGAGGGTTCGATTCGTCCAAGTAGTAAATGTGAGGTTTGCCTAGAAAAAATTCATCAATTTTTTCTACGATTGTTTTATCAAGATTTTTGCACCATACCCAGTTAAGAAAAGCATCTTCAACAGGCGATTTAAATGCATAAAAATTCTTAGTTATAACGCATTTGACTTTAGCGCTAGATTTTTGGCTAGCTTCTTCCCAAGTTCTTAATAATGCAATTGGCACGAGGGGAGTTTTCATAATATTAACCATCTACTTGCGTGTAATAATCACCGTCAATATCGCCTATCATATTAGCTAAGCAGGTTTGATTATGTTTAGTGTCAGAAAATAAATATTCATTTAATTCCGGCAGAGATAGGTATTCAGTTTTTGTTGCCGTATGGGCAAAGAAGCCAATAAAAGTGGCGAAATATGCAGCCAAACATTTAAGCGATCTGTAGTGATAGCATGTTACTAATTCTGCCATTAGGGTAAGAGACATTGCAGTTCTTTCAGTTAAGCTTTGCTCTTCTTGATGTATGCAGTAGACTTTTTGGTCCCAAAATGCATCATATTTTGTTATTTGTTTGCATATTGTTTGGTTGCAGTCGGGATGATAAAAATTTCCTTCTTCGTCTCTTAGTGCAACAAAATTTGTTTTTTGTGAGCCTGCTATGGCGTAGGGTGTAAGTTTTGGTTCTTTCATGCTTATACTTATTCTGCTTCAACTTCAGGTTTTTGGCTGGAATCACCAATTATTATAGGTATTTGTATACCAAATTTGGTTACTTCTGGATGTTCATTATGGAACTCTATAAATGATGGTAGGGCGACGGATTTTTCATCTTCCAGAGGAGTACTTGCATTTATTAAAAGGCTCAGTATTCCTACAAGAGTGGCAGCTGACTTTCCGTGAAGCAGAGCCAGAGCGCACAAGATTAATTCGGTTGAGTAAACTGCTTGCGAGTAAGAATGCTTGTAAACACATAAATCGACCGAATTTCCTTTTTGGTTTCCAATATATTGGCAGACTATATCCTTTCCAGGGTAAAAAAATTTATATTGCTGAGTCTCCTCATGGAATTTTACTTCATATACATAACCGTGTTGTGTTACAAAATAATTATATGGGTAACTCATTTCTCTTCTATATTTATTATTTCGTTATAGAAATCTCTTATGATTTTTAAATCGTTCGCAGTCAGAGAAAGTTCTAATTTTTTTTCGGATTTCTTGTAGATTCTTAGAGAAACGGATTTTGCAAAAGCTAATGTTTTAAGATTCGTCAGGTTAATAGGGTATTTGCATTCTGATATCTTAACTGATAAGCCGCTAGGATTGTAAATAGATGATTTTTCAGAATCTCTACAGTTTGAGATTATTCTAGTTTGGTTATTCACTAAAAAAGCAATTCTTGAAGAGGATGATTGGTTTTGACTTCCAAAAGAGGAATTTGAAATAAAGTTAGCATATAAGCTGCCTCTTTTTCCTTGTCTTGAGGTTTGAACAAGTTTTAGTGACTGACTATTAGCTATCCCTAAGAAGGTGATTTGAGCGCTAGTAATTCTAGTTTCTCCTAAAAAGTGGTCATATTCCTTGGTTAGCTGAGTGGAAGCGCAGCTTGCTAAGAACAATAAAATAAGTAGAGTTATAGTTTTTTTTACTATCACGAGCGTCTCATGAACTAATTCGTCAATTTGTTTATATTTTATCGTCAGGTGAAGTCAAGGTAAAAAAGCCTAAAAGAAAGGCTAGAATTCGTTAAGAATTCTAGCCCTAAGTGGAGGTATCTATATTACTACGCATACACTTAGGTTTTTTCAAAATAGTCTATCTCTCTAAGTGTCGCCAAATATGACCATCAAAATATATAAAAACTTTTAATATGTCAAGAATAATTTTATTTTTTTGAAGGATTTTTTTTGTAAATTAGTAATGTAGAATAGATTAACTAAAAATTAATGATTTGTTATTAACATTTTCCTAGAAATATATATAGATATCTTATGTCATCTGAGATTTTAATTGATAAGGCAATTGAGGAGATCGAGAGTAATGGTGGTAAAGATTTAATAGGTAATTGCTATATGCACGTTGCTTGTCAATTTAATGACATAGAGAAAATCCATAAATACTTAAGAGAAAATCACCCAGTCGACGCAGAAAATAATTTTAAGAAAACCCCGTTACACATAGCATGCTTCACTGGAAATCTTGAAATAGTAAAAATTTTAGTAGAAAATGGTGCTGATATTAATCATCAAGATGATTTTGGCAATTCTCCTATCCATGTATGTGCAGCTGTGGGAACGAATGAGGTAGGTAAATATCTGATTGATGAGAAAGCTGATTTATCACTTAGAGATATTTACGGTTGTTCGGTATTACATCAATGCGCTGTGGTCAACAATTACGAGTTAGCACAATTATTACTAAAACATATTTTTGTTGATGTGGTGGACAAATTTTACAATACACCGCTTACGACTGCCTGTAGTTGTGGTTCAGCAGAAATAGCGTTGCTATTTGCGAGGCATGGAGCAAATATAAATCATAAAAACATGTATGGGGCATCGCCAGTAGAAACAATAAGAGAAATTACATCAAGGGTAGCATAATGTTGGCAGCAAGTAGAAGAGCAGCAATGGCTGGGATAAGGATGGCAGCAAAACCCGGAAAAGTAACACCAAGTGTTTCTGCTTCAATTCATGGCATGAGTGCTCCAATAGTTGAATATGGTAGCGCCGCTTTAGGTGTTGCTTCGCGGGCAGCTCAGTCAAAAATGGCATTAGGTATGGTCACAGGAGGGGCTGGTGTGGCAGCCGCTACCTTTGCTTTAGAAGATGATGAAATGCGTCCAGGACAGACAGTACCACTTGGTAGTTTGAATGGTAAATCTGACGCTGTTGCATGCTTTGTTCCCGGGTCAATTAGTGATGCGGTTGAGGTTGGTTCAGAATTTATTGAAAACTGGAAAGAGACAATGGGTGAGGAAATGTGTTTTATAAACTCTAATATGCCAATTACGGACTATCCAAGTCAGGCGTTTGGGTTAGAGATTGCAAAAAAACGTAATAGAATAGTTGAAAGTGGAGTGATTAAGTTCATCGAAAATAATCCTAATGGTGAAGTTGAGGTTTTTGCGCACAGCGCGGGAACCAAGACAGCATTAGCGGCGGTTCGAAGATATATGGAAAAGCCTGGGCCCAAAAAACAGGTGAAAATATATATTATGGGAGCGGGAACACCAGAGGGAGGTTTGGAAGAGGATTATAAAGCTTTAGTAGCGCAGGGAGTAAAAGTTACAGAAATTCGTGATAGGGCTGATTTTGTTCCGCACCTTTCAGGTACGGATGGTGTTGACTCTGTGCTAGTAGATACAGATATTAGTAAAAGAAGAGCTGAAGCTCTTGAAAGAGTTTTTGGCGAAGAAGCTTCTGATGTGGTTGGAAGTGATGGAGACTTATCAGTTGCAACAAAAGCTTTTGTGCAGGGTTTAGCGTCAATGGTTGAAGCCCATTATGTAGGTAACTATATGCAATCTTTAGTGAAGTATGTGAAAAAAGATAGAGTTTTAGCTTCTGCTAGAGGTGTAGGGGATAAAGTTAGAAGTACTTTTTCAAAAGATAAAGTATCTTCGGTAAGAGCGGCAACCGTTCCACGTCTAGGAGACAAAAAATGGGAGATGAAGCTTTAACGCTACTTGAAATCCCAACTTATGGTTAGGATAATTTTTTTTATACTATTTCTATTTACAAAACCCATAAATCTTTTGGCAGATATAAAAATTCAAAAAGATTCCTTTTTTATGTCAATATTGCTATCGAAAGCGTATCAAAAAAATATTAATAGAATGGAATTGTTCGATTTTCATTCAGGAAAATCTTCAGATGTTTTATCACTTTCTGTTGGTAAAAAATTTGGTAATTTATCTATTGGTGCTATATTTAGCAATTATAGTGCGATTCATAATCAGCAGGCCTATTCGATAAAAGGCAGCAATGCAGTAACAACAGCAAAATATAAAAGTAAGTATTTTGCAGGTTTTATGAATTATGAAATATTTTCGTGGAAGAATTTATCGTCCTTTTTTTATTTGTCCTGCGGAAAGTCAGTGAATGAGTGGTATGAGGAAACAAGATTTTATAGTTGGGAATTGAAATACCCTAATAAAAAGACGTTTTCTAAAGCATATTCTTTAGGATTTGGGATGAAATATCCTTATACTAATAAGGTTAATATTTTTTCTATGTGGCATAGGTCGTATCTGGGTAAGATATTTCCAAATAGGAAACTATATATAGAAACACATGATTATTACAGAGAAGATATCAAACATCATTTAAAATATAACAACTTATCTATTGGCCTTGAATATAATTTTTAGCTGATGACCCAAAATCAAAGATCAAAATATATGCAGGAGGTGAGTGGTTACAGTGATTGGCCTGGTGATAGCAAGTTTTTTTTGCAATTTCTTTTAGATGAACATGCAGAAGGGAAGATTGAAACATCCAAAGCTATGGATATGTTTTTTATTTTGGTTCCTGAGGTAGAAGAAATCGAAAAGAAGTATGATATTGCCCCACCCAAAGAGGTGCGATGCTTTAAATCTTATGTTACTGGTAATCAGGAGAATAATCTGGAAAAATTCAAAGAATGTGCTGCCCCAAAAAAGATTGAGGTGCAAAATATTCAAGATCCTGATGATCCTTCAGCAAAAATGGTCATTGGACCATATTCATATGATAAAATGTCTTCCTCTCTATCCAATGTTGGAGATTTCGACAAAGATGGGTTTGGAGATTTTGCAATAGGCATAAGTAATGCTTACGCTGAAGGAAGAGAATCGGGAGAAATCCATGTTTTATTTGGTTATAACGATCTCAATGTTAATACTATAGATCTTTCCTTAGGAGGAGATAATAAAGCTAGGGTTTTGAGAATAATAGGCGCTTCCAGCCACGATGCGGTAGGGCAAGTAGTGGCATCGGAAGGAGACTTCAACAAAGATGGCATTAATGACTTAGTTTTTTCAGCCCCACAATATCTGGATCCCAGAACTGGAAAAAGACCAGGTGCTGTATATATTATTCTAGGAAAAAAAGAGAAAATTACCAAAATTGATCTCAAAGATTTCGTTGATAGTAAGAGTGGCTTCATAATAGTTGGGCCCAGCAATAAAAAATTTTTTGGCCATGAGGTTGCTTTCATAGGGGATTATGATGGCGATGGTTTTGATGATCTTGCAGTCAGCGCTATTTTTGATGAAAATAGACAAGGGGAAGTTTATATAATTAAGGGAAGAAAATTTGCAAGTAATCCACTTATCGAAATAGATGATTCCTCTTCTCAAGTTGTAAAAATAACCAGTAATATTGATGGTGGCTTTTTTGGATTCTCAATAAGTTATGTGGGTGATGTAAATAAAGATGGGTTAGGTGATTTTGCAGTTTCTTCACCATTTGAGAATGCAGACGGTATTGATAATGCTGGTGTTGTACGAATATTTACCGGTGCTCGCGAGATAAAGCGGTCTCTAAGTTTGGCGGACAGTTACAAAATAATAAAAGGAGATCAAGAAAGGGCCCTTTTTGGCTATAAAATCGCTTTTTTAGGAGATTTGATAAATAATGATTCTTACATGGGAGTGGGTTCTCCTCGTTACTCATTTGAAGATAGGGATTATGCGGGTGCAGTGTTTCTTATAAATCTAGCTGAGTTGAAAAAAGATAATAATTTCAATATGCAAAATTCAATTTTTGTAAAGGGACCAGAAGCCCACTCATTCTTGGGAACTGCAATGGATAAAGCAGGGAATTTTTCTGCAAAAAATGCTAAAGATATAGTTATAGCAACGCATCTTCTTTCTTCGGGGGGGTTAATTAATAATGGAGCCGTTTTCATCTTGTATTCAAACTCGATCAAACAAAATTCAAATATAGATCTAAGAGATTCAGTGGAGAAAGGTCAGGGTGCAATCCTTAAAGGTAATATCAATGAAGGGTTTGCAGGGGTGAACGTAGCTAGTTGTTTAGATTTTGATGGTGACGGTATGACAGATATAATTTTTTCGGTTCCAGGAGAGAGTTACAAGCAGAGAGAGCTGTGTGGTCATGCTTACATAGTTCTTGGTTATGAGTTGGATATATAATTTTTTTCACTTCCCGCTCTACAAATACGTAATTGTCATATAAAATTTTCTATCTGATAAAATTTAGTTTTTATTTTCTTTTTTACATAAAAGTTATATTAGTTGAAATTGATATTTATTATTACTATTATCGCTAAATAAGCGGTGGCATTATGAAAGAGTTTATTTTTGTATTTTTGGTTTTTGCCCTATTCTCTTCTGCCTTGGCAGCAGAAACTTCATACTTGCGGGTTGATTTCGACGAATCGATGGGGAACGATAATTTAGCTCAGTATAATCTAATTTTTAGAGATCAAAATGCCCACGAAATTCTAGATTTTTATCGTGAAAATTTTAAAAAACAATTTCCTTCAAATATTAAGCGTTCAAAAACTTCAAAGATACCATTGATATTTCATAATATTTGGATTGGCGACAAAACATCAGGTAGGTTTCAAGCTAATAAGGGTAACATTTCCTCCTGCAAGCATTTTCACCCAAACTGGCAATATATTTTGTGGGATGATGAAAAAATAGCTGAGCATAAATATGATAAACATAAGCTGTATGAGTTATTTGAGGGTAATGTAATTGCTCAAAAAGAAATTGTACAATATCAAATTTTGCGTGACTATGGCGGTGTAACACTTGATCTAGATTTTGTGTGTTTGCAATCTATGGATGAGCTAAATCATAAATATAATTTCTATTCTGGCCTTTTACCACCTTCACGAAGCACATTTCATGCTACTATAACTGGTGCGGTGATTGCTTCTGAGCCGAATAACCCTATTTTTGAAGAAGCTTTGTCATTAGCAGAAAGTAGGTATCAGGAATATGATTCTAATTACAATAACAGTTTTAGAAAATTATATCGCAAAGTAAAAAATTATTTCAAAGTTAACAAAGCCCCGATAACTAAAGATATTAACCATATAAGAGTGATTTCTGATAGTTTAGGTGATTTATACATTAAAAAGCACAAAGAGATGGGAGAAACTATTATTTTTCCATCGTCATATTTTAGCCCCTATTATCCAAGCCAAAAGAGCCATTATGAAGTTTTGGACAAAATAAAACTAAAAATGGGTATCATTACTGAAAAAGCAACGTTTTCTAATCGCAAGCCAGAAAGCATAGCGGTTCAGTATTACAACCAACCACTTAGTCGTTAAGCAATCAATTGAATTTACAGGGGTAAGATGCCAATTTATTATGCTGATATCTATTATAGAAGGGGAATAACCGGCCCTTTAAGCCTCACATTAAGGCCAGCGGTAACAGGAATAACAAATATCTTGGAGTTTTTTTCAAAATTCTACGATCTTTCTGAAATAGATCATGTTGTTCTAACTTCCAGAGATGGTTTTTATGCCGTGTTAAATAATGCAGGAGGGGTTCATTCTGAATTGGTTGGTGAGTTACACGATAGTTCGTTGGCTGGTTAAGTAGTAACCTTTGTTTAAAAAAAAGTCGTTTTTTTTAAGTAGCTTATTTGCAGTAAGTTTACTGTTTTATAAAGGATATAAGCTGATTTAATCTATTGTTAAAAGCTGAAAACTCAACACTCGACTTTCACAAAATTTTTTATGTAAGCTTTTAGGGTTAATATTCTTTAAATATTTTTTGAATTGCCTTTTGATATTTATTGTCTTAGTTGTTTTTGATCTAAAGAATATTTAAATTTATAAAAGTGAGGAAAAATGTCAGGTGCCGGTAAAAAAACTATAGGATTCAGTGATGAACAGCAAAAAATTATAAACACGATTCAGAAAATGAAACCTGACTCTATTACATTAGGTGACGGTAGTGTTGTAATAAAAGCAGGCCTTGAGCGAGGAGTTTTATTGACAATTCAGGGAACGCTGCGAGGTGGAGAGATTGAGTTTGCAGTAGCAGAAGAAGATACTGCAGTGGTCGCGGCACCAGCGCCAGCAGCGGCCGCGGCACCAACTCCAGATGTCGCCGCGCCTCCAGCCGCAATGGCCCCGGCACCAGCTCCAGCTCCATCAACAGAAGGTCAAGAAGAAGGTGACGATGGACAGGTGGCAGAACAAGAGGCTGCCGCAGCAGCTGTTCCAGGGGCAGAGCCAGCTTCCCCACCAGTTACAACTCATTCTCCTAGGCATGCAAGAACAGAAACCTTTACAGATTTATCTGATGTAGCTGCGCAAGCAGCGGCCGCGACAGGGGAAAGTGGTGATGAAGATGATGGTGCAGTAGCGCCAGCCCCAGCACCGGCTCCAGCAGAGGAAGAAGAGGATGGCCCGGAGCCAGCTCCAGAGTCAAGCGGAAGAGTGAGAAGTGGCAGTGTTGCTTTTGCAAATGGTGATCAAGCAGCGCTGCCCTCCGGTATGCCTTCAGTAGTTGAAGAATTTGATGAAGGTGGTGGTTCTGATGAAGAAGATAGTGACTCTGATGAAGATGCAGTAGCAGCTGCAGCACCGGTAGTAGGAGAACCAGTAGCCCCAGCTACAGAAGCCGCAGCAAGAGGAGCGCAAGCAGCTGATCCAGGAGGAGACCCAGATCCACTTGTTGCCGCGGCTCCAACCGCAATGGCCTCGGCAGCAGAAGCTTCAGTTCCGGCATCAGCAGGAGATGATGGGAATGTAGCTTCTTCGGTAACTGTGGGTGCAGGCTCTACTGAAAGTGCAGCAGCACCAGCCGCAGCACCAGCCGCATCTCAAGTGTCAAGCGGAAGAGCGAGAAGTGTAAGCTTTGCTCCTGGAACAGTTGGTGGTGAAGAGATTGATGCAAATGCAACTCAGGCTCCAGCACCAGCTCCGGCCCCGGCCCCGGCAGCAGGAGCTTCAGTTCCGGCATCAGCAGGAGATGATGGGAATGTAGCTTCTTCGGTAACTGTGGGTGCAGGCTCTACTGAAAGTGCAGCAGCACCAGCACCAGCTCCGGCCCCGGCAGCACCAGCACCAGCTCCGGCCCCGGCCCCGGCAGCATCAGCTCCAGCGCCGGCTCCAGTAGGAACTATTACTGCTGGGCAAATAGCAGCTCGGGTTGGAGTTGCTGGATTAGTAGCTACAGGAGCTTTTGTTTCTGCAGCCCTAGATATGGCTCTATTGATTCCTTATTTGGTGGTTTTTAGTTTAGCTTACTATAATATTCTACCGTTAAGGGAAGCTTTATTTCCGCATGCTCAAGCGGTAGGCGCTGGGGCTGGCGCGGGTGCAGGATCAGGGGCTGGTGGATCTGGTGATGAGGGTGCTGCTGTAGCTCTACCGGTAACAGCAGGAGCTGCTGCTAGCACTGGGGTTGTTACAACAGCAGATGATGATCATGCAGACGGTAGTGGCGATTCTGATAGTAAAGAAGATGGACAGGGTGTTGGTGATTCTGACAGGAGAGATGAATCGGGCGATGATGCAGGAGCTGGTGGATCTGGCGGTGAAGGCAGTTCTGATGGAGCTGGCGCGGGTGCAGGTTCAGGCGGTGAAGATGGCTCAGGATCGGATGATGATTCAGATGATGACGAAGAAGGAGAAGGTGTTGCGGGAGGAAAGTCCGACCAAGATGGTACAGATGACGAGGACGATGATGAAGCTGGCGGTGGTGCTGGTGATGGCTCCAGATCAAGTTCTGATGATTCAGATGATGACGATGATGATGACGAAGAAGAAGATGTTGCGGAGGGAAGGCCCGACCAAGATGGTAAAGATGGCGAGGACGATGATGAAGCTGGCGGTGGTGCTGGTGATGGCTCCGGATCAAGTGCCGGCGGTGCTGATGGTGCTGGTGGGTCAGATGGTGACGACGAGGACGGGTCTTCAGGTGGTGAAGGTGGTTCAGGAGCAGGTGAAGGTGGATCTGGATCTGGTGATGGATCAGGTGACCAGGGTGGTGGCTCTGGATCTGGCGGTGAAGGCGGTTCTGATGGTGGTGGCTCCGGATCAGGTGATGGTGGTGAGGCCAGCACAGGTGGATCTGGCTCGAAAGACGAAGGTGGAAAACCTACTGAATCCATGATTGAACTAGCAGAAAGTACAGATGGTTCTCAACAAAAAACAACTCCCTCATTTGAGTTTGATCCAAAAGCTGTAATATTTTTAGATTCAGAAGGACTGAACCAGCATAATAAAACGGAAAGTTATTTTGATCCTACAATTGGACTTGACAGTGCAGATACTTTATCAGGAAAAGTGGCAGTATTTACTACCAACTGGGGGAGTGATTCAGGATTTGTAATGTAAGAGCTATGTTGAAAATTTAGATGAAAAGGCTGCTAATGTGAGGCAGCCTTTTTTATTACATTTTTTTGGTGAAAAATAAATATCTTCATAATTATCAGAAGTTTGTTGTAGAATAATTGCTTGATTATATATCGAGTAAAATATGAGATATAAACCAAGTGGTGCTCCTGTAAAAGCTATCCCTCGACATAATACTAATGATGCAGTTGCCGATGCTGACTCGGTAAATTCTGGGGGTAGAGCTGAGACTCCTGATCCAGAGAGCTCTAAGCTTTGGTCTGATGACGAAGATTATGGAAGGGATGCATGGTCTTATACTCCTTCTGCAACAAGGGATAATTTTCAGCAAGTAGCGACAAATTTTGCACCTACACGGGATGCGCCAAGGGTTGATACTGAGCCTATATGTGAAATATTGAATGATAGCAAAATTGTTCGAGCTTTTAGTTCAGGTGATGGTTTGGTTATTTATGCTGCAAACAGCGCTGCTTTACGTCGAGCTAAAGCATTGCTAGATTGTTTCGTAAAGGTGTCTGTGGAATTTATATTACCAACTGTAACTGAATCAGGTTCAATCCCACATGTGGATGACGAGGGTAATGACAACTTAAGCATAGGGGATTTAAGTGATGACATCATTGATTCTCGCTAATATACTCCGTCACAGCCGCTACGCAAAAGATGTTGTTGTTATAATTTAATATATGAAAGGAAAATAATTTTATGTTACCAGAAGATTTAGATGATTTTGTAAAAGATTTTTTTAAAGATAACTATAAGTTTTTTCATGATAGTAGTTCGAATATTATCTTTTTATGGACATGTGGACATGAAGTTGTAAAAGAGAAGATGGCCGCATATCCAGATCATCAAATAATTTTAGTAGAAAAAAGTTTTTTTGATAATGTGAAATCATTCGATAATTCTTTAACCATCACTGATAATGCGCAAAATGAGCCCATTGGAGTAAGCCCTGATTGTGAATGTCAATAAAAAGCTTGTATAACGCAAATTATTTTATATAAAGTTCCTGTTCAATTTATAAAGTTTTAAGATGCCATTTAGTTTAGACCCTGTGGCAACGGTTGAGTTGTTGATGTTACTTAATGATAATGGATGTCCAAGTTCATCGGTTTATCCTGGTGATAATGGAAAAGTTATAATAAATTTTAATAATTCAGCTTTAACAGCAGAGGCACGTGAACAAATTATAGGTCTTATTCATAATCATTTAGAGGCAGGTTTTGGTGATGATTCGCAATTTGAATTTGTCAATAGACCAGAGGCTGATTTAGATGCGGAAGAATTGGGTGAAGGTGCCGCTGATACTGGAGTTGATGAAGATACAGAAGATGAAGATGAGGTGCATAGTCCGGGGAGTAGTTATAGTGTAAATAGCACTTCTCACGCTGGAGGATCTGCTGATACTATTTTGTATGATGCATTGAGAGGGATAGTGGAAAGTAATTGGATTGAGTAAATTTTCGCCTCTGTGCTGTCACTTCCTATTCTTCCTTTCTTATCAGCTTAATTCAATGACATCGTGAAAGTGATTTCAAAAGTGATATATCTGGTAATGACATATATTCAATTTTGGTTATAGTAAATTATATAGAACTATAGATGAATTTTGCTGTTTGCTTAATAATTTATTAACCATAGTCAGCTATCATCTGGGTAGGAAATTATATATCAGAAAATGGCATTAACAGAAGATCAGAAAAAACAAGTTATATCACAAATTAATAATGGGGATTTCGAGTCAGCAGCTGAGACGATTACAGGAATAGGTGGTGATAACGACCATAATGAGGCTTTAGCAGAATTTCTAGAAAATATGGCAGAAAAAGGTGAGGCATATATTTCTGAAAAATTACTTCTGGTTGCAAATATTGTTGAAAAAAATTTACAACAAAAACCTAATATTTTTGAAGATGCGCTATATATGGCTTTGAAGGACGTTCAGCATCCAAGTGAAACTGCTAATATAGGTGAAAAACAGCAAAATCCAAACACTGACTTTGATGAAAAAAATATGACTTTGGATGAAGTTGATAATACACTCAATAATTTAAAATCTCATCAAGCCCTATTAATAAGAACTAACAAGCCTCTGGATCCAGAAATTAGTAAAAAAATCAAAGCATTGCAGGGTGTAAGAGATAAGCTGTATCAGGAAAATGCAGCAAATGCGCAAGATAATAAGCCAAAAAATTCTAGCGGGTGGTTTAACTTCGCTTCTCATAGTGAGATCTCTGAAACTTTAGACTATGAGGTATGTCAGGGTACGGCAGTTACTCGGGCAATTAAAAATCGTATGGATTCAGAGATTAATCGGGGTCGAATTATCCTGTCAAAACAAGATTCTATCAAGTCTAGTCAGATAAGAGAGTTCATTAATCTGTTTGTAGCGGATATGCCTGATGTAACCGATAGTGATGAATTTGTAAAAGAATCATCAGATATGTTCGATAATTATACCAAGATTGATGGAAAAATGCTTGAGAATAGTCAAGGAATTGATCATGGGAGTGTATTTAGAATAGGAAAAGGTTGGTTAGTTATAATTCGTCAAAGACAAATGGACTCAACAATTCCAAAACATCAATTTTTTGTTTTTGATGTTGACCCTTCAGTATATTTTACAATTAAATTTCACCGTAGATTTAAAGGTGGAAAGATTTATCCCGACGCATATACGATGCTGGAATTTAAAGGTAACCAATGTATATCTTTAGTTCAGTCATCTAAAGGGGAAAATGTTATTGATGCAGGTCAACTTCAGAGAATACGCACTCAGGTTCACGGATATCAAAAGACTTTTGAGGATCTGACTTCAACTATACCAAGTGCAAAATTAAAAGAGCCATCACAAATGAGTGAGTCCGAGGTTGTTAGAAAAATAAAACAAGAAGAGCTAAAAATCGAAGAAGATACCTCACATAGTGAAGATAGCGACGATGTAGAAGAAGATAATGCTGAAGAATCAGACGCAGGCGATAACGAAGTGAATTCTCAGAAATCAGTAGAATCAGATGATATAGCTGAGGAAGAAGAAATACAGGTTGATTCTGAGATTCAAGGTAAAATTGATAATTTGCAGAAACTTTTACAACAAGCACAAATTAATAATCAAACCTCAACCATCGAGCGTCTAAAGAAAGATATTCAAGAATTAGAAGAAAAGAAATATGTGAAAACTACGGGTTCAGCCTCTGAACCAACTTTGCCAGCTGAAGATGCTCGAGAAGAAGTTCCTAAAATAGAATTTGATGAAAAATCTATCGCCGATGCAGTGGACAAAATGCCATATCCACAGGACAAAAAAGATCTTATTTCTAAAACGCTAAATTTTGCATTTGATTATGATAAAATCGGCGTAAAAGAAGCAAATAAATATCTCGAAGATATGTTCCAGCACATGCATTACGAGGATTTAATAAGAATGCGTAACAAGCTTACCACTAACGTGAAGCTTGTGGCGTTGTTGCCTTATTTTGATGCATATATGACTGATTACATTGAGTTAGCTTATATTGCAGGTGATTACAAAAACAAAGCGGATAAAATTCTTACTGATTCCGATAAAAAGTCGCAACAAATAGTCGATGAAGAGCAAAAAATATCAAAACAGCTGGAAGCTTTGAATGGCAAAGACTTAACAGCTGCGGATCTAAATAAGAAAATTAGTTTGCAAAATAGGCTGGAAGAGCTAGAAGAATCGGGTGCTCAATTAACTCTTGATATTGAAAGAGCCAGAATTTATTTAGATGCAGATATTGAGGAGATTGAGAGACTAGATCATGATCCCGAGCATATTTCATCCAGAAAAAATTTACGTCCTGATTCAGATGCCGAAAAAGATAAGCTTATAGAAAAATATAAAGATAAATTGCAAAAAGTTAGTGAAAAACTTCCTGCTCTTAGTAGTGAAGAATTCAAACTATCCGATGAAGATATTATCACTGATGAACAGATCGAAAAATTTGATGTAAGCAAAATTTCCGCCAAGTCTCTTGCAGATCTTGCTATAGCGATGGGTGAGCCTGTTGATCTTGCTGATGATAAGAAGGCCAAATCTGTTCTTGATACGGTTAATTTAGTTAAAATATTTGATAAATATTTGGGTGACTTCTTCAAGAAGATAGAAAGTCATAAAAAGAAAATCAAACATATTAAAAAATCTTTAGAAAAAACTCAAAGTGATATAATTGAGCATGAAAGAGAATTGGAGCTAATTAAGATAGCCAATAAAGTTAAGCTTACACCGATGATAGAAGAAAGAAAATTATTAGAAGAAAAAATTGCAAATTTGGAGAATAATCAATGACTGTATCATCTAAAGAGGCAATTAAAAAACTCAAAAGTGAAATCAAAGTTCTTGCCGAAAAGGAGCAAGCATTAGCTGTAGAACTAAAAAAAGATGCTGATAAAGTTGAAAAAAAACTCTCTACGTTAAAAGAGAAGTTAGAGAAAGAGATAAAAGAGTATCATGATGCACAATTCCAACTTATATCCGAAATATATAAATTTGCTCCTAATACAGTAAAGCATGCTCAGCATATTCATGATCATATTATCCAATTATGCAAAGAATATCCGTTATTTTACGCACAGTTAGCAGAAGATGGAATTATTGAGCCAGTTAAGCCAAAATCAGTGGAAAAGGAAAAAAAGGTTGTTGTACCAAGAAATGAAGATCCTATAAAAGACCAAGTGTCACAAGCTTCTGATAAATCAGCTGAAGCCGTTGTGGTAGAGGGTGAGGTTAAGCAGGAAGCTCCGAAAGTGGAGCCTGAAGTATCAAAACCTGAAAAGGTCGAGAGCTTGGAAAAAGTCGATGTACAAGGTTTAAAGCAAGCAGTTTTAGAAAAAGACATGCCTGATGTTGCACCTGAAAATATGTCTCAAAATGAGACTGACTCGTCTCCAGATCAGTCAATAGAAAAAACTCCAAGGCAAGAACAGTTCAAAAATAACGAGCAGGAAACAGACCAAGAAAGCGAAGAAGAAATAGAAGAAGGGGTTGAAGAAGCGGATGCTGAGGATGATTTGCCAGAGTTGGACGTTGATGACAGTAATGCTGAAGCTGAATATAATGATGTAGAGGAGCAAGATGATTCTTCCAAGCAAGTAACTGCTTCTAATATAAATGGGCAATCTGTCAAAGAGGATGTAAAAAATGCAGTCTCATCTGAGATAGATAATATGAAAAAGGCTATGAAAGTGCCTGTTACTGATAGCCAAGCTGGTGTAGCTTCTCCTCAACAGAAATTTATCTCTGAGAATGAAGAAAATGACTTGCTAGACAAAGTATATGATGAAACACAGAAAATGATTGTAAATCGTGAGGCTGTTCATTCTATTGAGAGTGCTCTACAGAGTATTACTCCTGAAAAGTTTCAATATGCGAGTAAATTAGAAAGGGCAAAAATTCAGGCTGAAATCAATTATGCTGCAGATGACTTAAAAACTGAAGCTAAGTCAGTTGATGAGGAATATCAGGATGTTGTTGACAATGTAATGGATAATTTCGAAGAAATCTTACTAAATAATGCTCATACGCCTGAGAAATTGACCGGTCCTAGTAATGATGACTTTGAAACAGCTATCAAAGAAGCATTAGTTGAAATTGATGAAGAAGTAGATGAATTAACTATGGATTTATTGATATCTGCTTGTAAAACCGAATTTAGAGTTCAAGCCGAGATAATACAAGCAATAGTGCCTTCTTTACAGTCTGGTCATGCAGCTAATGATATAACAGATAAGCTATCTCAGGCAACACCTGAGAGAAAAGAGCAGATTGAGTATTTGGTTGAGGAAGTTGCAAAAATTATTACGAAGCAAAATCAATAAGGGTAATTAGATGGGATCTAAAAAATTTACACCCAAAGGAAAAGCTGCAAAGCTAAACGATGGCGAGGAAAGTGAAGTAAGGCATCCATATATATTTACTACTCCTGAAGGAAAAACTTATGGAGCTGGCTCGTCTAGACTTAGTAGTTTACCGAGAAGAACAAGATATGCTTTGGAGAATCAAATAGACAAAGATATGGGCTTAAAGCCTGAATCACGAGGGCTCAAGGATGCTAGAAAAGCTTTGTCAACAGCAGCAAATATTTTATCTCCAGCGACTAGATTAGCTGTGACTGCTCTGGAGCCTGTTACTAATTCAAGAAAATACGCAAGACAAAGGTTTCTCGAGAAAAAGGCAGCAGAACAACATTATGATAATAGTAAAACTGATGTTAGAGTTGGAGTTGATCATGATTTGCTTTGGTCGAAATTGGATAGAGATTTTTTACAAGATTTTTTCTTTAGACAAAATCCTGTTTTATTTAAAAAGGTCAGGTCTGATGGCAGAAAAAATTTAACAGATGAAGAGTTTGAAGAAGAAAAAGCTGGTTTGTTTGACGCATTAACTACAGATAAAAATTTAAGGATGGATTTAATTGATTGGATTGATAAAAAATCCAGGTTAGATGGGCATAAGCAAGTTGATGGAACCTATATTCCATCATTTGGACAAGTTGAATGTGAGTTTTTCGGCCTTAATGCCAAAGATGTAAGTATTTTTCATCGTAACCCGACTGAAGATGCTGTTATGAGGGGATTTGATCCAACGGTTAGAGGAGCCGCCAGGAAGGGTGTGGTATTAGAAAATTCTGTTGAAAATAACAAGATTCTGATAAGAAATATCTGCGTTCCTCCAGAATCATTAAATTGTACAATTAAGATACCACGAGTCGATAAAGATGGTAGAAAGCTGCCAATGCGTGATGCCAAAGGTAATTTGCTTCATGGAAATTTCGATGTGGTGGTTATTCGAGGTGGAAAGCCAGCAATGATTGTAAATGGTGAAAGAGGTGAAAGTAGGATCGCAAACATGGCAGATATGCTTGGTCAATTAGAGAAACCAACGTCTGAAATGAGCGCTGCGGAAAGCTCTATAACCTCTACTTCTGAGATGAGGGGTGCGGCAGGAAGGGGCGCATCTGCAAGTGAAATGCAAGCTGCAACTCGTGGATATAGAGGATCTACTTCTGAGATGAGGGGTGCGGCAGGAAGGGGCGCATCTGCAAGTGAAATGCAAGCTGCAACTCGTGGATCTAGAGGATCTGCTTCTGGTATGAGAGCTGCAGGTGATTCTTTTAGAGCACCTACCGGTGTATTTTCTCGGACCGGAATGCAAGCAGCTGGAGTAACTTCTGTTACACCTGACGTAACACCCGCCCCAGCACCTGCAGGTACTCAAAAGGGAAAAACAAGATAATAATTATTTTTAGGAGACATAATGGAGAATCATTACGATATGAGATTTCCATCTTATATTCCTTATGGAATAAAATATGGATATCAATATAAAACAGAGATTATAAGTACTAAAAGCGGTAGGGAATATAGAAATCAGCATTCTAATCTTAACCTATCAAAAGAATATATATTATATGATAGTTTGTATAATTTCGCTGAAATTAAAAAATTGAAAGAGTTTTTTCAATTAATGCAGGGCAGGCTGTATAGCTTTAGATTTCATGATATTTTTGATAATCAAATTACTAATAAACCAATTGGTGTAGGTGATGGTAAGAATAAGAAATTTCAATTAATATCAAATGAAAAACAAATTATCTTTTGTCCTTTTAAGTCGAGTTTGAAAATTCAAGTTAACCATAATATTTCTCATAATTATGAGCTTAAAAGAGGAGTGGTGGAATTTGAGAAAGCGCCGAGAGAAGGTAAGCCAATTACGGCAAGTTGTACATATGACATAGCGGTAAGATTTGCTGTTGATTATTTGCCAATAATTTGTGAACAAAAAGACCTATATAGAGTAGAAGAAATTAAATTAGTGTCTATTTCTTGAAGGTGAAATTGAGCTAGAAGCTAGTCTGTCTCTCCACCCATGAGAAGCGCGTCTCTGTTTATTCTGAGCATGGATTTGTTCACGCGTCAGATGAGGAGTGGTTGAAGAAAACTTTGAATCTTTTTCCTTTAGCGAGCTTGTTAGAGATGTTCCCTCAGCAACCGTGTTTTTTAGAAGTTTTAAGAATGAAATAGCCTGGGCATCATATTTTTCGGTATGGTTTTTGGGCATAGGTAATTCTTCTTTTTCACTAGCTTCAACTAACCATGTTAGTTTTTCTTTGAAGCGTTTTTTCTCATTCTTAGTTACTGTTTCTGTTGTAATAACTCCTGCGATAGCCGTTGCAGCAGCAAATATTCCGCCTGCTATAAGGATAGGAGGAAAGGCAAATGATAGAGAGAGTAAACCAACTGTGATAGAAAAAGTTGCACTATATCCTGATATCCTTACGTCGCGTTTAATGTTATTTGCAACATTTTCGCTGACAAATTCCTTGTAGCTGTCTTCCTCGTTAGGATTTAGCGCCTTTACTCCACAAAATTTGTGATATTGCTTTTTTATTTCTTCGCATACACACAATTCTTGAGCATCTCGGTAAAGATCTGGCTTTTCATATTTCAGATAGTCTATGAAGGAGCTGTAGCTCTGATTTTTTTCTAATTTAACATTGTCGGTGATGAATTGTTCAAAGGGGGTTTTCCCGAAGAATAAATATTTTCTTACATTGATTTTAGGAATAAATTTTTCTGCCAAAATGATAGAAAATCTGTGGAACTTTTCCTTTCTCTCATAGTAGTTTTTAGCAGCTAAGGCCGCAGCCATTACAATCATTACTATATGTTGTACAGTCGCGGTAATATTTTTTACTACTAATGAAAGATAGTTCAAAACAGAAAAAGCTTTAACAGTAGCAAGGAAATCAAGCATTCTATCTGATATTTTTGATGCAAAAGATTTATTTCTTCTAAATTTGCCGAATTTTTTTTCCTCTGGAAGTGCTTCGATTTCTTTAGCTTTTTCTCTTATTTTTACGCCAACTTGTCTATCTTCGCTAAAAAGTTTTTTAAGCTTTTTTAACATGAAATGTCTGTTGGTGATTGTTGCTGCAATTGTAGCGGATAAGCCTGTTCCAATAAAAGCTAGCCCGATTACAAACATAAGGGGAGCCAATGGCGGGAAAAAAACCGATAATGACACGCAAATACCTGTAAATAATGCAGTGCCCGCTATTCCTGGAGCAAGAGTGTTTTGTATAATGCCACCAACCATATTGTTGCGTACTACTTTTTTTATAGCTGCTTCTGTAGTTGGCAATTTGTAATATTGTTGTGCTTTTTGAATTTCTAAGTAAGATAATTCTTCAATTTCATTGTGAAGAATATAATCCTTTGCATCCCTAATATAAATATAATTAAGATAAGCTCTTTTTATTGCATGGGTCATGCAAAGTATACTAACTATTCCATCGGCAGCAAGGTTAGCCGTTGCCACATGTGCTTGGGGTAGATAGGGATTAGCTGGCACATCTATTGTTGACCAATTTATTTCTCCTGCCCCCAAAACCATACTAGAAAGACTTTGGTCAGCTGCTTCAAATATATGAAAAGCGTCAGTGCTTCTGGTTCCAGTTTGAGGACCTGTTTGAAAAATCTCCTCGCCTTCTTGCTCAGTGGCTTTTTTAATTTTCCTCGAAAATTCTTTTTTAGGCATAAACTCAACTCCAAATGTTAATTATATTGGATTTGCGCAAAATATTTCAAGGATTTCCTAAATTTAAATAATCAAATAGTAATTTTTATGAAGCAAAAAAAAATTGAATTACATTACAGAAACATAAAACCCAACCTATGTTGGAAAATTATTTGTAAAACGAAAACCTTGCGTTATACCGATTATAGTGTCGACGTAAATTTAAACGGGGAAGTTTATCTGCATGGCAAAGTAACAGAAAATCATTCGTTTGAAAAAAGCTCTGAAGATAAGGCAGATAATTACGGGTTTAAAACTTATTTTGACGATGCTGATATTAGCTTTGATGAGTTAACAGATGACGAGTTTGAGCAAGCAGAGGTAAATGTTTTTATGATAAATCCATCTGCACCAGATGAGTCATGCATAATGCTGCAGAAAGGCTATATAAAAGAAATCAAAATACAAGGATCTGAGATTAGTTTTGAAGTTGAAGGGCTTTTGTCTAGATTATCGAGAGGGAATATCACAAAATGCTACTCTGCTTCCTGTAGAGCATCTTTTGGTGATAAATATTGTAAAATTGACAAGAAAAATATTCGCGTAAAAAGTGTTATAACTAAAATTTTAGATTTGAATTCGGCAGAGATAGACATTAGCTCATTGAAGAAGGCATATTTTGAAGGTAGTGCCTTGATAGATGAGACCACGCAAAAAACATATAGGATCAAAAAGATATTTAAGAATGAGATATACTTTGATAATCCATCGTTAGATAATTTAACCGAGGATGGGGAAATAACCATTTTACCAAGCTGTAACAAAGAATTTGCCACATGTTGTAATATTTACAATAATGCAATTAATTTTAGGGGGGAGCCGCATCTACCTGGAGTGGATGAATTGCTAAAAACCGCGGGTACAATTAAATAAAGATTGATTAATTTTATAATTATCAGTTATATTGATTTCATAAAAAAACTTTTTAAAAGGTAATAGCTTGTTATTAAATCTTCTCAAAAAGGGTCTCGAAAATATTTTTTTCGTTTCAGGGGCAATTAAGGCTCCAACCCACCCGGATTCAACTGTAGAAAAGATGTTGGAAGACGATAACCAAGCTATAAATGATGATTTTATCAATGCAATAATGAAGTATGAGAGCCAATAATGGGTGTAAAAAAATATTTCGGTGAAAAACCACAAAAAGAACCTAAACCATTTTCTGCGCAATTCGGTGTAGAAGATGATTACGATTTTGACTTAATAGAGGAAACAAGGCCTATATATTATCCTTCTCCAGAAAAACTTGCAGAGTATGAAGAGCTGCAGGAGGGAGCTGCAGATCGCATTATAGCCCTAGTTGAAGAAGAGCAAAAGCAACGTCATGATTGGGATAAGGCTGCCCTAAAAGAGCATTATCGATTGATTAAACAGTCACAAAATATTGCGTTTTTTATAATAACCCTGATTATCACTGCAATTGTTATACTTGGGATAATTGGTGCAATAATTCCTGCTGCGACATTATCTTTATCTGGGTTGTTTTTGTTATTATTTCATTTTAAGAGAAATGCTCCAAAGGAAATATCTGTGCAAAATATATTGAACAAAAAATTTAAGCATAACAATAGTAATCATAACAATCATAATAAAAGAAGAAGGTTTAAATCTAAGAGGAGAAGATAGATGTTGGGTAATTTAAGGTCAAAGAGAAGTTTAGAGAATTTGTTGGATTCGCTACGAAACAACTATATCGAATGTTCTGAAAGACGTTCTATGCAGGGTATAGCTTTGATACAGCCAAAGAGTTTTTGGGAAAATTTGTTTGATACAATAACAAAAATGTCATCAATGCCTGACAGTCTTGCCAACTCAGATATGCATTTGCTTGCCTTGATATCAGAGGTTTTGTTTGAAAAAAATTGTGAAAAATCAGAAAAAACAATCTTCTGCTTAGAAAAGGTTTTAACTGAGTGTATTACTATAGATAAAACATATCAGTGTGATTTTGCTGGAAAAGTTTCATCTTGTATGGATGAAGATCACCTCTTATAAGAAAAAATCTTTTTTAATATATGACAGAATTTCAAGAACGCTTGCGTTTGGAAATAAACCAATATGCGCAAGAGTGGATTGGAACGTCTTTTCACCATCAAGGTAGAATAAAAAAATCAATCGCCGATGATGGTGGATGTGATTGTTTAGGACTCATTATGGGGATAGCGAAAAAATTTTCCTTTAAATCACGCTATGATAGAAGATTATTAGCTGAACATGATGAGATTAATTATTCCAAATATCCACAAAAAAACAAATTAGAAGAAAAGCTGGAATTGCATTTAACTGTTGTAAATAGACCATATTTAAAAACAGCAGATATAGGTTTGTTTGCAATTAGCTCAGTTCCACAACATATAGGTCTTTTTGACGTCAATACATCTACATATTTGATTCATTCATACCAAGAGGTTGGATATGTAAGCAAGCATACTTATGATAATATTTGGTGCTCAAGATTAACAAAAATATTTAACTTCAATGAGTTATGTTAAATGGTTTGACATATGTGACGAGAAATTATTAATTTTCACGCTCACACATAATTATGAGTAGTCGCATGTTTGTAAAAAAACTCAAGAACCTACAACTCTTCAACAACCCTGCCTTTTGGTGGAGTTTATAAGATCATACTCTCGATTCACCGTTAATTTATACATTAGGAGACATGGCAACTTTTATTTTAAGCTCCATAGGAGCAACCATGGGTGCTGCCTATGGCACAGGGGCAGCAATTGCTGGAATAGCATTAGGGAGCGTTCTGGGCAACGCTTTTGATGGTGCATTATTTACTAAAAATAACAAGATTTCCCAATCAGCTAAAAGAATTGATTCAATACCCATTCAAAATTCATCATATGGAATCGCCATTAACAAGCTTTACGGAGAAGCCCGAATAGCTGGAAATTTAATTTGGACTGCAGGAATTAAAGAGCATGTTCATAATCACAGCAGACAGGTCAAAAGTGGAAAAGGCTTTATGAGCAAGAAAACTACCGTTTCGTCTACAACCTACAGCTATACAGCTAGCTTTGCTGTTGCGATTTGTGAGGGAGTTATTGACCATATAGTTAAAATATGGGCTGATTCACAAATTCTCACTTCAGGTGATTATAATATTCGAATATATAGGGGAACTGAGGAACAAATGCCTGATCCGCTAATAGAATCTATGAAGGGTTATAATAGAACGCCGGCATATAGGGGCATTGCATATATGGTTTTTGAAAATTTCCCCCTGGCTAATTTTGGTAATCGCATCCCTAATTTCTCATTTCATGTAAAGAAGCAGGCTACACACAAAGAGGCGCAAAATGTTGAATCTACGATTAAGTCGATATGCATAATTCCTGGTTCTGGAGAATTTGTATATGAAACCAAGCCACAATATCTAAGTAACGTATCGATATATAATGACCGCATGATTCGGTCTGGCAAAAATAAAATAATTAATCAAAATAATTACTCGAACCAAACAGATGCTAAGCTCAGTTTGCAGCAATTATTGCAAACATGTCCTAATTTAGAATGGGTTGCTCCGGTAGTTGGGTGGTTTGGAGATAGTCTAGACATCAGAGATTATAAGATTTTGCCTGGTGTTGAGAATAGAAAGCGAAATACATATCCAGAAGAATGGCGCGTAGGTAAATTTAATAGATATAATGCTAAGCTGATTACGCAAAAAAATAATTCCCCTATATATGGTGGTACAGTAAGTGACCAAGCTGTTTTAAATTACTTAGAGCTTCTCAGGAAAAAAAAGCTAAAAATAATGTTCTATCCAATGCTGTTTATCGATATGTTGGATAAACCATGGAGAGGTAACCTAACCGGACGGCCTGAATTTGTGAAAAGATTTTTTACAGCTCCCAATGGTTATAACCAATTTATCCTACATTATGCAGAATTGGTAAAGGGTTTAGTTGACGCCTTCATAATAGGATCTGAGATGGTTTCACTGACAAAAATTAGGGATAAAGACAATAGCTTTCCAGCCGTTACTGAATTTGTTGAGTTAGCAGATAAGGTAAAAAAAATCTTGGGTAATAATGTGAAAATCACTTATGCAGCAGATTGGACTGAATATCATCACGCAGATGGCGGTTGGCATCACATGGACGAGTTATGGTCGTCACCAAATATAGATTTTATCGGGATAGATGCCTATTTCCCCCTAACAAACTCGTCAGGAAAGCCAAGTTTAGGTGAGATCTCACAGGGTTGGTTTAGTGGTGAGGGATTTTCTTATGTTTATAGTGATAATGCCAAAACTAAAAAACAAGATATACCTGGGGTATATGCCTGGAAAAATATCGAATATTGGTGGAATAATTATCACTATAATCCTGATGGGAAAAGAACCTCATGGAAGCCAGCATCAAAAAAGATTTGGTTTACTGAATATGGATTTCCTTCGGTTGATTGCTGCACAAATCAGCCAAATGTCTTTTATGATAGTGAAGCTAGGGAAGGAGGATTGCCAATTAAATCTAAGGGTTTAGTTGATTTTATGGCTCAACGTAAAGCAATTAAGGCATCACAAAAGGCCTTTAGCAAAATGAGTTTTTTAGAGAGGAATTTTCTTTGGACATGGGATGCCCGCCCTTATCCTTATTGGCCAGGTTTTAGTAACCTTTGGAATGATGGATATAAATGGAGTAGGGGGCACTGGGTTAATGGGAAATTTGGCCTAACAGAATTATCGACGCTACTGCTTGAATTATGTGCAGAAGCTGGATTAGAGGCATCTGAAATAGAGATTGAGAACATAGATCAAATAGTGGACGGTCTGCTAATAAAGGATGAGATGTCTGCAGTCGAGGCAGTTAACATATTAAAAAGAGCATTCTTTTTTGATGTAATTGAAAATGGCGACAAAATAAAGTTTCTAGGCAGAATAGGTAAAGAGGAGGCGCAAATTATTAATGAGAGAGATCTAATTATTGATAAATCTTCTGATTTTACCGTAGATAAAAATTTCCAATTTCAAAAGAGCTCTCAGGTTAGTCTTCTTTATTACAATAAAGATGCTGATTTTCAGGTGGGTATAACAACAAGCTCATTATTTGCTGAGTCAGAGCGTGCAGCTAGCCATACAATAAAAATCGATTTAGTTCTAAATAAAGAAACCGCTGTAAAAATTGCAAATAATATGCTTAGTGAGGCTAATGCCAAGTCGATTTCATATCACTTTAGATTACCGGCCAAATATCTTTACCTACAAGCGGGTGACAAAATCAGATTAGAATATAACCCACAAAAACTTATAGATCTAAAAATAGATAGTCTCTACATTAATACTGATTATAGTGTTTCCATTTGTGCATCTAGCTACTTAAAAGACGTATATTTTGAATATACGTACTCAGAGAATATCAATTATTCAAAAAAGACCAAGATCTTACCTGATTATAATCACCAAATAATAGAGTTGTATGATCATGAAGCAAATATATATAGGTTTTATATTGCATTATGGAGCTCAAATACTGGTTTTCAGCCCGTATCACTATATATCTCTGGTGAAGAGGAATATGAGTTTGTTGACGTTGTTCAGCAAGAGGCATCTGTTGGATATCTGGTTGCTGAATTGAAAGATACGCAAATAGCCATCATTGATAATTCGGCTAAGTTGGTTGTCTCGATGACACATGGGAAATTATATTCGATTTCTTATGAGGAGTTATTACAAGGAAAGAACTTAGCTTATATAGGGGGAGAGATCATCCAGTTTCAGTTTGCTAAATTTTTGGGGAAAAGTTTATATCAGCTTTCAAATATTATTCGAGGGCAAAAAGGTAGTCAGCATTTTGTTTCAAACCATTTGGCAGGCGAGCGAATCATTTTTCTAGATGGGGCGGTTAAAGAGTTAGAGATAGCATCTTTGAAAAAAGGAAAATTATATAATTATAAAATAGCAATGGAAGGTGAGCATTTAGATGATTTACCTGAATTTAGCTACAGATATAAAGCTTATACTAATATGAATTTGCCTCCTGTGAATCTTGAATATCAAGTAAAGAATGAGGGGCTAAAAATGTCATGGGTAAACCAGAATAGTGGATATGATTTTTGGGATGACGATGTGGTTGAAAATAATTTCGAAATAAAATCCTTGGTAGAAATATATAATTCCGAGCAAAAAATGGAGGCTATATTATGCAATGAAAATAGTATTAATATAAAAAATAAACTGAGTAATATAAAAAAAATATCAATTGCTTCTGTTAATTCTAGGGGACAAAAGGGTTTCAGTGCGACATTAAACATTTAATAATTTATTTTTTTTGTTGACATATATTAACCTAGTTGTTAAAATACATTTAATTACAAAATGAGGGGGCTGAAAATTCCTTTTTACCCCATTTGTGTTGACTCCAGCCTCCCTCATTTTGAAAGTACAAAGCCTTTGTGTAAAGTTTGTACTTTAGAAAACCTTTTCCTTCCCTCAAACAGGATGGCCTCAAGCCATCCTGTTTTTTTTTATTATAATTACCAATTTTACGGAGACAAAATGGATAACAAAACACCCAATCTTCAACTATATTTGTTAAAAGAGTATCAGATGCAAAAAGAGCTCACAATCAACGAGGCTATTATATGGGTTGATGCTGCGATGAATAAGCAGGTAGAGTCCATAACCATAAATATCCCACCTGAGCAACCAGAGCAGGGTAAATTATTTTATGTTCCCCAAAATGCGAAAGCAGAGTGGGCAGAGCATAAAAATAAATTGGCTCTATATTACTCAGGGTGGAGATATATCAAAGTTACAGCTGGTTATAGTTGCTGGGTTGGAGATAAAAACCAATTCATGCTTTATACTGATAAAGGTTGGGTTACTATTTTCAGCGAAGGAAGTTCAACCAATGATAACAAAAAATAATTTTTTTGTATTTTAAGTGTTGACAGCTCTATATAAGCATTGTATTGGGTTTAATGAAAGCTTGACGAAACGGGGAAAGAGCGATCAAAATAGGCATCTTTTTAAATTTTGGTTTTTTATTTATAAAAAGTCATCACACACACTGCTCTTTCCCTAAAAAACAATTTTATTAGATAGTTTCCACACTTCTACCATCTTTCAAACTATTAATACACAACAATTTCAGCAAAAATTAGTTTAGAAAAATTAATGTTTTACTTAGCTGGCCAAGCTATTTTTTGCTCAGTTTGCTTTTCAAAATAATCAGTTAAAAATAAAAAATGAGGCAATATGATTACTTTACTTGCATCTATTGTAGGTTTTATTTCATCAATTATTCCAGATGTTCTTAAATTAGCACAAGACAGATCTAACAAAAAACACCAGCTTGATATTATTAATCAACAGGTTAGTGCACATAATCAAGGTATTACAACCGAGTTTGAGGCTTACAAAATTAAGTCAGACCAAGAGGAAACCAACAATTTATACTCAACCTATAAAAGCGGAATTAATTGGGTAGATGCGATTAATGCGTCAGTAAGGCCAGCCTTGGCTTATGCATTTTTTGGTTTATACTCCTTAGTTAAATATAAACAATATGAATTTTTATCATCCAGTATGGAGGCTCGAGAGTTGGTTGAAAAATTATGGACCGTAGATGATCAGGCAATCTTTGCCGGAATTATTAGCTTTTATTTCGGCCAAAGAGCAATTCTCAAGAGATTCAATCTTGGAAAATTCATTAAATAGTTGTTCTGTATCAAAAGCTATTGATGTAGTAAAAATATGGAGTTTTAATACTAAATGCTAGGTAAAAAGCACTTTTGTTTTTTTGACAAGTTTCAAGATTTATATATATTAGCTCTCTATAATTTTCTGATTGTCATAAACAATCCGAGCTACTTGCTACTGAGATATACTATTTTTAAAAAATTAAATGTATCGTTAAGGTTAAATTAAGATTTAACGCTAATAATGAAAATAAAAAGGAGTGTATAATGGCATATCCATCAGCTAGTTTCCCAGTATTGCATGGGTATGGATTAGCTCTTCCAGTTCTTGACGATGAAGAGCCGCCAGGCGAACTTCCGATTCAACTTAATCGAGATGTGTTGTTGAATCATCTTGAAGCGATGTACACAACATTCGAGTTGGGCTATATGTGGGGAGTTGTGGCTCATCGATATAGATCCTTGCCTGAGGATTCTTTCAACGAGAATTTTGGTGAATATGTGGATAATGTTCAAAGGCTTGGAAATTTGCGATTATACGCAAGATTGCATCCTCATAACTTTGATTTAATGAGTTTGAGCACAAATCTAATAACAAGGCATATAAATAACCCCCTTGAAATAATTGAGCCTGTGGATTTGTCACCTTATCGCCAGGTTGTTCATGAAGAGGCTCTCACTCCCGAAATTATAGCGGCTGCAGCTCCTGAGGTGGCCGATCATGTGCATGAAAATGATTCTTCATACAATCTACCATATCTTTGTGTAATTGCTTCTTTGGCTACGTGCTGTGTTGCATTATTTGGCATAGCTGCTTATATGTTTTATGAAGATGCCTAAGGGTTGGTCAGATATTAAAAAATCTTAGAGTGAGGAATTTGCCTAGCATAGCTCTTCGAACCTGGAATAATGAATTTGTAAAAGGTAGGGCTTAGATAATTAAATTTCAGCCCTTCTGTTAGGTTGTTTATGTATATTACATCTATGCTTGAAATTTTTAACAAATTCGCTATGATGCGCCCATAAATAAAAAGAATGCAGATGCAAAAGGAAGAGGCTATTTTTGATAATTTTGCTCACGAGCTTTGTTGTGACGAAAAAACGGGTGATACCTATATCATATATAAAACTGGATCTATTCAGATTTGCTGTAAAGTAAAGAGCTGTAATAAAGGCATTGTTTGATTTCCTGATTAAATCATAAACGTCGTCACTTTCATTCAGCATATTGGTTTTTTAGCATGTTAATATTATGAATTTAGAAAGTTGACTCATTCTTTTCTTGGATAGTATCCCTATTGCTCCTATAATACCTGTTTGGGTAGAGTGATATGTATCAAGGGTGAAGGGAATGGGTGAGCAAAAAACATATTTGGGAAAGGCTTTGATATTAAGCCTGATTGCATTTTTAGGATTTGGTTGTAAATATTATTTAAACGTAGAGCTAGCCAAGCATTTATCAAAAGAGGTATATGGAGATTTTTCGGTAAGTTTAAAAAGCTTCATATTATTTTCTTCTCTTATTTTGGTTGGGACGGGGACATCCGCAAAAAGATTCTTAGCAAAATATATTGAAATGAACGTTAAAGACTCTATTCGTGATTATATTAAGTGGAATATCGGTTTGATTTCAAAAACAAGTAGTTTCTTTTTGAGCCTTTTACTTGGGATATTTGTTTTTATATTGGGTGCTCACATTATGAATATCAAGCAAATAGATACATATCATATGGCAGTATATGTGTTATTTTTTGCACCAATTGGAGCGGTAGTGAGTTTGTTAGCAAGCTTCCTGCAGTCTAATAAAAACTCATATCTTGCACAATTATTGATGACAGTACTTCCTCCGGTATTTGTAGGAGTTGCTTTATTTGTGGTAGTTTATTCTCAAATCATCATGAATAACTTCGTGCTTACTTTTATGATAGCTTCTGCTTTTTCTATCATTGCTTTGTTAGAGGTTTTTCTTATATACAAAAAAATGCCGTATATCTTTGGCATGTTTTTTTCTAAAAGTAAAAAGATAAATGTCGAAACTCAATGGAATAATACCGCGTATAGATTAATTCTGAATCAAATTTTGTTTAACGTTGTAGTGTGTTTGGATTTATATATTCTTGAATTATTTGGACATAGTGAATTTATAGTAGGGGAATATGTTGCAATTTGTACCATTGCCGGAGTGATATTTATAATTCAGGGGGCAATAGGCGCTTTTCTAGTTCCTTTAGTAGGTGCTTATTATGACAAGGACAAGACAAAATTACAAAAAGCTGTTACTAGCTCCACTTATAGCAATTTTTTTATAAATTTATTAGTTTTTCTGGTAATTCTATATTTTATCGAGCCGCTTCTAAAAAATTTTGGAGCATCCTATTATAATCCTAGTACTAAATTGGCGTTTATTACTCTGGGTTCTGGTTATTTGATGGCGGCTATGTCAAGAGCGTCCACCAGTTTAATTGCGTATTCAGGCAATGAAAAATATCTTATTAGCATAGCTGCACTTGAATTAGTTATGTTGACCGTTTTGGGGGTAATTTTAACAATATATTTTGATATAATAGGTATAGCGATAGCAACTTGCATATCAATTTCTGCCAAATCACTAGCTATGATGTGGATAGCAAAGGTAAAACTTGGTTACAAGCCTCTTGGATTCTTCTAAAATTAAAAAGATAAAATTCTCCTGGTTGCAACGAGCCATTTTAAATTTAAACTTCGCCCAATATATTAACAATCTGTAACGTTTTCTTTTTTTTATTAAAAAATAACCGACAAATTAGTTGACATAAGTTAATGTTTGGTGTAGCTATACAGATGTTGCTGTAGGTACATTAGCTATCCTCATCATTTGCTATATCCACCACCCAGTAGATATCTGCAGCAACATTCCTTTTTTTCTCGAAAAAATATCTTTTTCTATAATTTAAAATGCTTTCTAAGCAAAATTCTATAATTTCTATGCATTTGAGCTATTTTGCCAATAATATTTCGTAAATATGTTAATATTTGCTTGACATAGAAAAAGTCTTGTGCTAGAACCCACTGCAGAAGTATTAAATTTAGTTAATATTTCTGAAAGGTTTTTTATTAGTTCACTAACACAAAGGCGGAAAATATGTTTGGTAGAACACACGAAGGCACCGGTGCATCCGGGGTCGGTTTAACTGCATCTGCAAGTGCTGCAGCTGCTAGTAATGCAAATTCTGTTGCTGATAGCTCAGCAATTTCAGAAGAATCATGGGTAAGTACTGGAAGAGATCATTCTTCTTCAGGCGATTCCTTTGATACAGATTTTAGTGCGGCAAGCTCTGCTGCATCCAGCAGTCGTATATCTACACGGAGTGAACGAAGTAGAGAACCAATCTCCTCATCAGGTGGTGCTGCTTCAACTTATCTCTCTTCTCGGCTACATTTAGCGGCACCACCAACTGTTGATCCTTCTCCAGGATCGGTTACAGCTGAGGATGGTTCTGTTGCTTGGAGTGTCGGACCTGTTGCAGATGCCCCAAGAAGGGCTCAGAGAGATGAGCGGACGATGTCATTCTTGGCTGAGTTATATAAGAGTGACACTAGTGGAATAAGATTTGGAGATTTATTGGATGGTGCTGATTATCCGGATTATATGAGAACCAATATCATAATATATAAGAGAGCTGAAAAATTTAAAATCAAATTACCAGAAATACCTGTTGATTCTATAGATGAAAGATTAACGACCGAAATAAGATTCATGGTTCCATCTAGATTAGCAGATGCGGTAGAGGTCGATTTGCAAAGCCGTTTTTCGGTATTGGGTTTACCAGTTACTCCGAAAGTGTTTCAAAGGAAATATGATGGAGCGATATCAAGAGAAGATGGTTTAAGATTTGGTTGCTTCACATATATACCTGATGAAGGTAGAGGAGTAGTGATGAATTATGTCGATATTAAGTTACATGTTACGCATATTCCTCAGGTTGGTCAGATGTTGAATGATTATTTTAATGAAATAAGAACTCAAGCGCCAAGGGCAGATATTTTTAGAGCTGAATCTTTGACCTCTCCTACTCATGCTCCTTCTGGAGGTGCAACTGGACCTTGGACAGCTGAGGAAATGAAAAAGGCGTGGGTTGGAAGCTATAAGCAATATCTCGATATGCCTGAAGCGAGAAGATCTGAAAAATCTATAGTTAGAGAAAAATTTTATTCATTTAGAACTAAAGGAGAGGAGCGTAGGGTTAATGATGTAGTTAGTGCTTTAAGGGCTAGAAATACTGAGGCAAGATTTTTACGTCATTTAAAACCCGAAAATCTTCGATCAGCAAACAGATTTCTAGTAAAGCAAACTAATCAATGTTTAAAAAGCGAAATTGATAGGCACGCTGCTGAAGTGAGAGCAAAGCAAATTCTGGAAGCAGAGAGAGAGGCTAGGCGTCAAGTGGAACTTCTTTTAGTTCAGAAAAGAAAAATAGAGGCAAAGGCTGCCGCACGTCGCGAAGCTAAAGAAAAGGAAAGAGTGAGTGAGCAAATCATCGGGGAGATGGTAGAGGAAATAATTTCAGCACATAAAGCCAGAGAGCAAAGAGCTGCTTCACGCAGAAGCAGGGCCCTGAAAAGAAGATTTAGTGATAGTAGTGGAACCCCCCCAGCGGGAAGCTCCTATAGAGCAACTAGTGCTATGAGAGCGGGAACAGAAGATAGTATGGTTGCTGCAAGTGCTAGCCACGCAGAGAGTGCTTCTGCAGATATGTTTGGAACTCCAGCATTGGCAGGAGCTGCCAGGGCTAGAGGAATTGGTGATCGCCCGGAGAGGGTCGTTGATACAGGAATTTCTTCACATAAAAGAGCAAGAGCAGCTGAAATGCCATTAAGTCCATCTCGGTCTTTAAATACTGGCGTTCCGTGCCCGGCTACCGATAAGCCAAGAGCTGGAAGTTTTAGAGAAAGACTTGCAAAAGAAAATTTCCTTCCAACCCATCATTCGCGTGATTAATTAAGCTATTGACAGTGAATTAAAAGAGCAAGCTAGAACGTTTGCTCTTTTTTTTAACCTATAGTTAACCTTTTTGCTATAAAATGTCTTGTTTGAATTAGTGCGCACTTTGAATGGCAGATATTATAGCAAAAAATTCTGAAGTCGATTCTTTGGTTTGGGCGCAACGCATCTTTATAATGGCTGTGAACTTAGATTTAAAGAGATTTTCCAGTCAAATTTCAGAAGAGATTATTCAAGAAATCTCTTCATTAATTTCAAGTGAGCGTAAAATGACTTTTTCTGAGAGCGTGCATGTTGCAGGTAAACTCAGGAAAATATTGAATTTACACAGGGACGTAGAGGCGCCCGTAGATTTCAAAAAAATACTTAAAGAAATTGCACTCTAATTTTTTAATTAACCTTCTTATAATAATCAAATTTCCATCCGATCACGCGTAATGAATATTAGGTGATTAGACGGTTTTTAATCCAAAAAATAATATTTCTGAGGAGAAATGAATCAATATAATAACGAAAAAATTACTAGAATACTTCTAAAACAAGAGAAAGAAATCGCAAAGCTAAAAGAGCAATTTCATAAGTTGAAATTAAATGTAATGAAAAATAGAGACAGAAAGGACCTCTGCCACACAATGCCAAGCAAATTTAATTCGTTTGGTAGAAGCCCAAGGCAAATATGGAATTCTCTAACAAAAAATTTCTTTCAATAGTTTCGTTGTATTGCAAAAAAATATGCATTATAACTTTATTAAAAACGTAGCTTTTATGAGGGACTTTTTAGAACTAGCAGAGAATTTTTTTGAAGATGCGCTTGACCCAGTATCTATGACACACGCTGAGACAGGTGTTTTTTATTATGCTAATAAAGCATATTGTAAAATGGTTGGATTTACCAAGAAAGAGCTAGAAAAAATGTCTGTTATAGATATTGACGATGGGTTGACTCCAGAAAATTTTGCACAAATTAAGGAATTGGTAATTCAAAATGACCCTTTTGTCAGAGAGACTACTCTCACTACAAAAAGTGGAGCAATTCTGCCAGTTGAAAAAAGTATAAAATATATCAACAATAATTGTTTTTGTGGGTTCTACGTATTACATAAAGATATTTTAGACAAAAAAATTATGCGCTCAACCATACGTGATAATAAAAAAACTATGGAAATGATCGCTCTTGGTTCTGCGGCGGGATTGTGGAATTGGGATATCAAAAAAGATAAAGCAATATATTCAAATAAATATAAACAAATTCTTGGCTTTCCATCTAAAACGCCAAACAGCACTATTTATAAACATTGGCGTAAAAATATTTATCAGGAAGATGTATCAAGTATATACAAAAAATTTATTAATAGCGTCAAAGCTAATGCGGAGTTTAAAGTTGAATATAGAATTAAAGATCTACAAGGTAACGTAAAATGGATCAGTAGTTCAGGGGTTATTAGCCGAGATAAAAATGGTGTCCCAGAAAAAATGGGAGGATCCATCATTGAAATTACTGATTTGAAAGAGCAGTTAATAGCAAATAGGGAGCTTAGTCAGAAGCTCGATATCTTCCGTTTTTTCGTTGAATCAGCTCCCTATGGATTAATGATAATAGATGAGAAAGATAAAATAATTTTTGCTAATAGCGCGGCCTATTATGAATTTGTCCAAAAATCAAAATTGGTTGGCAAAAATATTAATATTATCTTTTCAGGTTTAAGAGATATTAGTTGGCTTAAAATTAGATCTATTCTTTCTGAGAAAGGAAGTTATAAATTTGAAGATGTATTTCAGGTTGATGATAAAGAAATATATATGAGCCTAATAGCTCATAACATCGAGTATGATGATCAAAATTGCATATGTATTTCAGCAGTTGATAATACGGCAACCAAAGTTGCACAGAATATGCTAAGAGAGAGTGAGGAAAGGTTCAGATTAGCGACGAAAGCTAGCAGAGATGGTATATGGGAGGAGAGAAGAGATGCAGGAGGTAAGCAATATTGGTCCGAGAGATATTATGAGATTCTTGGTTATGAAGATGGAGAAATTGAAGCTACTAGAGAGAATTTCTTAAAGTCTGTACATCCGGATGATATTACGAAAGTCAATTCTGCATATTGGAATTATCTAAAGAACAAAAACAGGTACGAAGTAGAGGTACGTCTAAAAACCAAGTCTGATGAATATAAATGGTTCAAAAGCTATGCTTATTGTGAATGGGTTGATGGTAAGCCGGTAAGGATGGTGGGTACATTGCGTGATATTAATAGTCGTAAGTTGCGCGAACAGCAAATCATTGAATCTAACAAAAAATTAGAGCAGATGAATCAGGATTTGGAAGACTTTGCTTATATAGCTTCTCATGATCTTAAACAGCCCTTGCATGGTATTCATTCATACGCCGCATTTTTAGCAGAAGATAATGCTGGTATTTTGAATGAAGAAAGTAAAATGATGCTTGATAGGCTCCAGCAGCAGGCTGCTTATATGGATGAATTAATCACCAGGTTATTAACCTATGCCAGAACATCAAGGAAAAGCCATTTCCAATTGGTTGACATCAATAAAATTGTTGAAGATATCATTTTATCGATAAAGCAATATATAGATGAGCATAATGGAGAAGTCGCTGTTGAAGGTGATTTGCACAAAATTATGTGTAATAAAGAAATCATAGGAGAGTTGTTTAGGAATCTGATTATCAACGGTATAAAATATAATGATAGCAAAAAAAAGAAAGTTGTCATTTCTAGTGAAGTCATCGGATCAAAGATATATTATCACATTAAAGACAACGGTATTGGAATCGATCTAAAATATTACAAGGTAGTTTTCGGTTTATTTAAAAGGTTGCACGCGCGTGAGAAATATGGTGGTGGAACTGGCTTTGGTTTAACGCTTGTGAAAAAGATTGTGGATTTGCATAAAGGTGATATTCAAATAGAATCTAAAGTGGGGGAAGGGAGTGATTTTATTATTTCGCTTCCAATAAAATAAAAAACTCCATATGCATAAATTTTTTAGGATGTCCTTTTTGGAATAAGAGCCGCGATTTTACTGAATTCTTTTTTTAACTTTATATATTTGGCTTATTAATAAGGATATGCAATATGTTAGGCCATTCAGGAGCTGGTGCCGGTGCGGGAGCAGGGGCTAGAGAAGAAAATGCTATAGATATTATTTGGTATATGTAAAAAGATAGTAATACTAGCTGATGATATCGCAAGGGTGAGGAGCTTATCATTTGAAATTTAAATCAATTATCAACAGAAGAATTTGCTGTCACTCCCTTATATCAAGCTTGTATAAGAAGCAATTATGAGCTGGTAAAATGCTTGGTTGATGAGTGTGGGGCTAATGTAAATATGAAGGTGACAAAGAACTTCACTCCTATGCAGCAAGCTGCAATCCAAGGGGATCTAAAAACAGTCCGATTTCTGGTTGAGAGAGGGGCGGATAAAAATGCCGTATGTGAACTTGGTTATTCCCCTTTTTTAAGAGCCTGTCAACATGGGAAATCGGATGTTGACTTATATCTATTAGCTCAAGGAGTTGGTGACATTGAGATTGAAGACAAGATCACAAAAGAAACTCCAATCTTTTTAGCGATAAGGCATGAAGATTTGAAGTTGTTGAATAGATTATTGGATTTGGGTGCAAATAAAGAAAAGACTAATGCAGATGGTATTACTCCTCTCGCATACTCATTATATACGGGTTTTTATGATTGTGCGATGTTACTGATCGCGCAAGAAGCGAATGCTAAAGTAGGATCGATTTTTGGTAGGCCTGTGCGTTTAATTATAGAAAATTCGGAATTTTCTCCTGTGCAAAAAAATAATTTATTAGGTGCCATATACGGTTTTCATCCAAGTTTGGCTAAAAAAGCTATGGATTTTCATAGTCTAAACCCCGGTAAATACGAGTTTCAAAAGATTTTGGACGCAGCATTCATTTTTTACACTACTATTCAACAAATGAGTAATGTCGATACGGCGATGATGTGTGTAAGAGCTTCGGTAGATGAGTGTGATTCTAAGCTGCAAAGTTTTTTAGTTGAAAATTTTAGTGTCAGAAGACGTGCTGTTTCAAGTGCGAGAAGTGCAGCCGGGGGTGGAGAGTCTAAAATGGCTGATGACGAAGCGCCACCGATGCCTGCTGCTGTAGCCGCTGCACCTGCTCCAGCCCCTGCGGAAGAAGCTGTTGACCTTTCTTATGTAAGAAGATTTACAGGGTCGACTAGTGATGTAGCTGAGAAATCTGCTGGGAAATAATTTTTTATCTATAGATTGAAAAATAAATCATAAAATTTTTTGTATCACGATAGTTAATCTTCTCAATTTTAAAATAAGCTAAATATTTAAGTTAACGTTATAATCGACTGTAATATAGTGATTATTATCCTTTATATTTTTGACGAATATGTGACGATTATTAATCAAGGATTTTTTATAAAAATTATAAAAAAAAGTTTTTTTCTTTAATAAAATTTTAACTTTCTAATATTCTAATTATCCCAATCAAATGGAGGATAATATGAGTGGTGCTGGTATAGGTAGTGATTCTGATGAATTAGAAGCAGGTATGGGTGTTGGTAGTAGGGCGCCCGTTACTAAAAGGGGTAAAGGAAGTAGCGGGCGCTCAGGGAGCCGGAGGCTTAGGCAATCACCGGAAAGAGGTATTCGGTTTGGAGGTTATGCTGATGGAACTGTAGTTAGCGCGAGTGCAGGTGTGGGTGTCAGTAGTGATTCTGATGACGGGTTAAGTCGAGCTGAAGAAGGTAGAGCGAGAGATAAACGAAGAAGTGCGCATAGCTCCTATCGAGGACGTTCTGCAGCAAGCCTAATGCATTCGCCTCCCATACCAGAAGCTGAAGAGGATGAAGAGAAACCGTTAGAACCCGATTCGCCACGGAGCAGCTTTAGCTTCACAGGAGCAGGTTATCCTCCCTCCAGTCCAGCAGTTAGAGGTTTAGCAATAACAAGTTCAACTTTACAAAGAGCTATGAGAGCGCAAGCTCAACGTACTCAACGTACTCGACTTGCCACTGTAGATGAGCATAGTGAAGGTCGACCTTCTAGTGATGGAGCCGCAGCAGCCCCGGTTAAAGCCTCCGGGAGGGCAAAAAGCTTTTGGAGAAGGGTAAGAAGAGCTAGAGGTGATGGCAGATTGGGAGCTCTTCAAACTGCTGCTACTCCCTCTTCTTCCTTTCGTTACCCAGATGTCAATTTTGAGAGGGAAATGTCAATACTAAGAAGGCGTAGGCGTCCTTCGGACACATCTTCGGGATCATCTGATGTAAGCGTTGCACCTATGACAGATGCGGATATTGAAAGAATCGGTACGTATGTTGAGCGTGAATATAGAGCTAGAACGTTTAGCGATGAATCTCCTATAGTAGATGAAAATGGTAAACCGTTGGGTGCGGTGAGCGCTGCTCACTTGCCTGTTGCAAATGTTTGTAGCTCGAAAGCTATTAAAGCAGCTTCAGACGAAGCTTTAGTTAAAATGTACGCTGGGAAAGTTGATATTTTGGCAGATGGATTGATTGTGGGTATTGATGCGGCACAATCAGAAATTGTAGTTTTTTTTGATGCTAGTAACATTCACATACTGCTAGCTTATGCAAGGTTAAACCGGGAAAGAATTGAAGCTAGTGAAACATCAGAACTCAGATCTGGATGCGGCCCATGTAGAAGGAGGAGGAGAGTAGATACTGGCCAAACAGGTGCTTTAACGTTAGAAGAATATCTCTATCAAGAATATTTTAAGCACGATAAAACTTCTCCCTATGGTAGCATCTTGGACGCTTTGGTTGCTAGAGGTAAGCCTGGCTGGTCTGAAGAAAGTAAATTTCCTGAAAGTTTAGTAACTTCTGAACTGATGAGACATATGCGAATAGTTATCTCTGGTCCTCTGATTGCAGAAAGAACTCGTATAGTTGGTGGTAGAAGTGTTACAGAGTATCTACCTTTTTATCTTTCGAATATGATGGTTGGTAACCTGACCATAACGGGCGGCGCTATTTACAACATGAAATTTCAAGAAGCACAAATTGGCAGATTACAAATTAAAGATGCGGTGCTTACTGATGTGAATTTTAATGGCGCGGTTATTGGTATTGCTGGCGTTTTTGGTAAGGAAGATAGAACAGAGCTAACAAATTGTAAATTTATAGGAACGACAATTTTATCATTTGTAGTTTTCCATTATATCTCGCATTGTGGTTCACAATTTTATTTTGAGGGTAATAGTTTTGTTATTATTTCTGGGTTGGGGAATGTTGATGCTCATGATGCTAGGGTTCTAAAGACCGAAGAATCTGTTTTTGATGACACCGGCTCTACGTGTGATGGCTTGGGTGCAAAAGTAACTCTACCAACTGGAGATGGGTCTGCGTCTGTTCAATCATGTTTAAATGTTGACGTTACTGGTTTGGAGGCGCAATTAGCGGCTATAATAACTAGCTCACGTAAACTGGAACGGGGTGCAGCAGGACATTTAGTGCCATATGGAAGAGCAGGAGATCGCGTAGATAGTTCTCATGAATTGGTACGGGGCAGAGGCGATGCTAAGGAGGATGCGGCGGGAACAGGAACTATGGCTGGAAGGGTTTCCGTTCGGACATCAAGAAGGTTCACTGCTGCGTCTGACAGTGACTCAGGGAGTGAGGCTGAGAGTAAAGATGAATATAGGATGCGTATAGGAATTCCTGCTGCTGTTCCTGCCACGAAAGCCGAATTGGAAGGAGTACGTCTTGCTGAAGCTTCACATCGAAGAGTTGTTAGCTCTGGAGATGTTGGGGGATCACTGGAGTCATCAGATGGAGATGCCAAAGCCCATCCGGGAGAATGGAGAAAGATTGGGGCTGTCGGGGTACCCGCACCCATGGGAAGTGATGATGAATCTGATTCAGAATCTCCAGCTAATCCAGTAAGAAGAGTCAGAAGGATTTCTTCGAAGCTTAGCCCAGATGGAGCAACTCGTCGCAGATTGACAGAAGAGGAACATGCTAAGTATTTTGGATTTGGAGCAGATGATTCACCAAGAAGGAGATATTCAAGCGCAAGAAGATTAAGCCCAGCATTATCATCACCAGGAGATCATACTCTTGGTGGATCGGGAATGATAGTTAGGGGGCATTCGTCAGCAGGAATTATGGTTGGAGCTCGTAGACTGGGAGGTGCTGCATCTAGGGCTTCGACAGTAAGTTTATTTACATTTTTACCAGAGGATGTTCGTGTTTTTTCTCATATAGAAGATGAAAACGTTTCTGTGATCTCGGTTCGAACTACGAAACTAATAGAATTATATATAAAATTAAAAAATATTAGACAGAGAAAGGAAAGAAGTGATGTAGGAAAAAGAGGTTGCCAATATTCACAAGAGGATTTAGAGGCAACAGACCATCCTTTTAGAGTGTTTATCGAATATTTGATAAGGAATAAGCCTGAATATGGAGAATATGCAGCGATTCTGCAGCCAAAATCAATGGTTAATTTTACTGAAATTGGCATGTTACGACCATATACAGGTGAAAAACTAGATTTGACTGGAGGAGATTTTTCGTATTGTAATTTTGCTGGCGTTATTTTTAATGGCAAGTTTGTTACCTTAAAGAACACAAACTTAGATGGGGCAAATCTCACAAGAGTAACATTTGAAAAAATTTCTCTAACAGATATGACTGTAACTGATAATACAATCAAAAATCCTATTCCGGAAGATGTCAAAAGGAAGCGTGAAATAGAAGGTGTTTGGAATAATAATCAGGTGGCAATGCGTCGTCCCGATTTCGGTAGAGCATCGCTTACTAATATTCAAACTAAGTTGATTTTATTTGATCCAGAAACTGGCGAATTTAGCATCATCAAGTTAGTAAGCCCAGCGTTAGAGAGGGCGGATGATGTTAGAAGAGGGCAAGCTGCAATAACTACTACTGCAGGTATTGTAACATCCGGTTTGACCAGTATTGTTTTAAGCTTCTCCATTATAACATCTACACTGGCAGGGATGGGTGTGAGTTATACTTTAGATAGATTGATTACAGAAGCACGACACCAAGAAGACTTAGACGGTAATTACGGTTGGCTTAGTGAAAAACTCAGAAAAGTAGGTGAGGCTGAACTAGAATTTATAAAAAAACTATATAGAATCGTTGATGATCATATTCCTGGTTCTAGAAGAAGGCCTCCTTCTATGATGACAAGAGAAGAGTTGCATCACTATGTCTCCGATCAAGTCGGAAGAGGTAATTACCATCCTCGTCTTCCCGTTGTGCAATCCAGAGCAGATGAAGTGCGTGGTGAAAAGATTGTCGCAGGGGGGGTGGCATCGGTAGCAGTTGTAAGCGCTCTTCTTTCAGGTAACGCAACATTAGTAAAAAGTTTATTCATCGGAGCATTTGTCTATGTAGTTGCTAGAGCTGCCGGCTCGGGGGCTAGATATACCTCGAGGCAAGCAAGAGGAACTTTTGATACAAGAAACGCTTTAGGTGATTTTTTTAGACATATTGGTATTACATGGGGAGAGGTTGTATCTCTCAAATTTGCTTGGGCAATAGTAACCTTATTTATAGCCAATAAGTTAGTTGATGAAAGAACTGCGAGGGCTGCTCTTACGGCAGGGGCAGCTGTTAATGTAGCAAATGCAGCTACTAGAGGGGGGTTATTAGGGAGAAGATTAAGACAAAGTCCTAGAGAAAATGAGCAGCGGATAAAGAATCAGGTAGATATTCTAGAAAGAAATAAAGTGTTAGTTGGTTGTGTATACGCAACGGTAATGACCGTATTACCCACTATGGGGGTTATTTTCCCTGTGTGGTGGTGGGGGTCTTTGTCCGCAATACATGTTTTTCCTACGTTAATATTTTTTGGAATTATTGCATCGGCATTTACCTTTTTTAAAATCAATTCAATAAACAGAGCGTTGGCTCCTTTATTTGCACGTGTAATAGATATTTACGTTACACTAAGTTTTTGTTGTAGTAAGCAATCTCGCTCGCAATATACTGAACAGCTTGTGGATAATTTGATGGCAGAACAAAAAAAGATTCTGCTAGATGAAATGGAAAGCTTAATTAATTATATACAATACAGAACAGAGAATAATCTGGAGATACCATCTTATGCTCTAACTAGATTTTCACAATATGGAAGAATTTTTAAAGATGCAGGTCTTAGAGATGATGCTGCTTATGCTCAGAGGGTTAGAAGAGTAGTAAATAGAATTGTAGTTGCAGGTTCCCGTGAAAGATACACTGAACAGAGAAGACAAATGGTTAGAGCGTTTACTGTCAACGCTCGTCAAAGGGATGAAGTGCCAAGTTTACCCGGTGCTATGGCCGACTTTGCTGTGTCAGCTGCGAGGGCTGCTGCGACAGCAACCAAGATGAAAGGTCAGGAGATGGCTGCGTCAGTGCGTGATGGTGTATCAACAAGAGCGAGTGCTGCTTGGTCAGGAGTGGCTTCGAGAGTGCATGCTGGAGTGAGATGGTTAGGAAGCTTTATTCCAGGTGTTGGAGGTGCAGAAACTGCTCATCCCTCTAGTGTAGGTGTGGCCGTTGCGGATGAGGAGGTTGCAGTTACTGTGGGAGATAGTGATACAACTGCGTCTTCTTTCAGACCCACAAGCAGAGAAGAAGCTAATCAAGAAGCAAATCGCAGGTTTGTAGGTGCATATCAGGCTTATTTAGAGTTTAAGGAAAAATACGATAAAGATTTACTGGCAATTAAACACGCACCGTTTATAGAAAGAATTTTTCAGAAAAGAAGACAAGAAATGTATTTGATGGGAGCTTCTATAAATCAAGAGGACTTAATGTTGCTCGAAGAGCAGGTAAGGAGTGAAGTTCTTGAGCACGCAAATAGAGGTGATATATCTGAGTTTTGTAACATAGAGCTAAGAAGAGCAGGGGAATATTTGCAAAATGTTCAGGATCTTTTGGATATTTGGCGTGAGAATTCTACTAGAAAAAGAAGAGAAGCAGCTCGATTGATAGTTCAACATCAAGAGTTAGGAGATGTAAGAGAATTTTTAAATCAAGAAAGAGTGCGCTTAGGACTAGTTGCTGCAGAAGCAGAGGATGAGAGATCACTAACTCCATCTGGAATTGATGTAGGTGCTGGTGTGGGGGTTCGTCTAGTTGGTTCAGTAGCACCAGATCTTGTAAGTTCTGCTGCAAGAACAGCTGTGGCCGTTGAAGCGGGAGCTGCTTTGCCAGATGAGGATGGAGAGGAGTTAGAAGCCGTTCCGGTAGCTGGAGAAGCAGAATTTGCTACAGCACCAGAGGCTATGGATAGAAAACTAGATGATGTAGAAGAAGCGCCTGGGAGTCGTGGACGAAGGAGATCTGCGAGAGAAGCTGCAATGAGAGAGAGGGGAAGTTTTTCTGATAGTGATTCAGATAGGGCTGCTTCAGAGAGAGAGGATTCAGACGGATCAGATAGTGGTGCAGACTCTGATGTCGGTGTTTTTGCTCAAGAGGCTCCTCGGGGCGCTACCGCGGTAAGAAGGTTAAGAGTGAGAGGATCTTCGCCAGCTGCCCACATGATGGATTCAGGAGGGGCTTCTGCATCTGGATATGGGGTAAGGATAGGTGTTCGAGGAGCTGAAGCTTCCAGAGTTAGAAAGCCATTATTTAGATTGGCAGTAGAATCCCCAGTTATGGAGAGAGATGTGGATGAATTGTGCGTTCTGGGAGAAACTGTAATATCACGGGATACAGGGAAAGAATTCTCCTTACGGGGAGGAGGTCAATTCCTTAGAACTTTCCGTGAAAAGCGTGGAGTGAGAATTCTAGAAAGAGATAGAAAAGAATATATCAATACAAGACTTAGAGAGTCTTATAAACTTTATATGGGAAGTGATGAAGAATTTGACGTTGAAGCAGAAGAAATAGGAGGGGTTGCTGTAGAAGAGCTAAGAAGGAAATTTTCTGAGGAGTTTGATGAGTATCAAAGAAATCGGGAGAGACTTTTTGCTCTTCCAGCAGGGAGAGGAGTGGTAGAAGATGCCTCAAGAGGTGTCGGTGCGAGCGAAGGCTTGAGAAGGGATTCTTCGCCTTTAGCTTTTGTAGAACGTGGAGCATGTGCTGCAGATGATGCTGATTCTATGTATACCACTTATGGATCTAGTGGTCGTGATTCTCCTCCACCTCTTGAAGAAGTAGAATCTGATGATGAAGCAGCCGTTCCGCACCCTATTCCAGATTTTGTAGGACGTGGAGCAGGAGTAAGTGAGAGTAAAGGTGAAGATATGGATGATGAAACTTTGGATGGAGCCTCGGAGAGATCTAGCAGAGCTAGTCCAGATGGATCAAGTTCTGTATCAAGCAGTGGTAGTCGTGCGAGTGAGAAATTAGAAGGTGAAACTTTTGAATTAACTAAAATGTTTACAAGAGGAGAGATTTCTCAAGAAGCATTTGAAGCCGCTGTACAAGCTACGCTGATAGGTTATGGTTTGCGTAAAAGAAAGCAACTGAGAGATATAAGAGCGAGAATGGCTGGAGGAGAAGTAGTTGATAGTTCAGCAATTCCACAAGTTGAAGATGTGCCTATGCCGTTATTGATGGCACAAAAAGAATTGATCAATACTGTCCTAGCTATTGGCAGAAAAAGACGCGCATGGATAGCAGAATTACCTCCTATTCCAGAAACCGAACTAGGAAGTGGAGATGCTGTTGCAGTAGGTGAGGCTGAAGCGCTTCGCCATGCTGAGAGATTAGCCGCGAGTAGGAGCTCGTCGCCGGTGAGTGATCGTTCGGAATCACCTGTGATTATGGCTCCGGGTTGTGCAATAATGTAGCTTTTTTTACGAAAGATAAATTTTTGTGCTGGCGTTGCGGGGGGATTTATTAGTGTTATTTTTAATGAGCGGGTTAATGTTATGAAACTGTCTCTAAAATTTATAACGTGACATCATAAACTTATGCTATATAATGCGCCGAAAGATTTTAGATGGCGATAGCTAAAATCTGTCTTTAGAGGGTCGGGATGTTTATTTTGCAATATAATTTAGGAGATGCAATAAATGTTTTTACATGACGATTTAACATATGTACCACAAGAAGGCTTAATTAGTTTTGATAATTCTACTCATTCTGTTTTTTTGAATTTAGGTTGCCATGATGGCAGTGAGATAACAATTTATAGTGATGCTGTATCAATGAATGAATGTTCTTCGGGTGATTTTAAAATAATCCCTGATGTTCGTCCTAACCATATAATAGGATCAAAATATTCTGACATAATTGGTGGTAGCAAAAATAGTGAAAAGATAGATGGAGGGGGTGGTGATGACCTTCTATTTGGTAATGGAGGCAGCGATATATTTGTTGTAAACTCCAATGCAAGAGTGATAATAGCTGATTTTGACGTTTCTTCTGAATCTAAAATTGATTTAACTCCTTGGGGAGTGTGCATTAATCATTTAAGAAATTTGCACATCCATAATGTAAATGGGGGAGTGCTCTTATATCCTCAAAAGTTACCTGAGATTTTAAATGCATCAAAAGAATTTTCTGTTAATATTGAATCATTATACTTAGCTGCTGTAAATGCAGAAGATTTGAAGGAGTCAATGTTTATTTTTTCTGAAAAACAAGAAGATAGTCGCTGTACATTTCATTCTACAGGAAATGTTCCACTGATGTTTGTTGTGGCGGTTCCTCTTTCATTTATTGCTATAACATTTATAGTGAAGGTTATGGCAAAACCAATTTCTGGTAGATATGCAAGTTGGAAGAGCAAGGTGTAGGTTCTATGGATCTAATAACTTAACTAGAAGAGGTTTTATATGGTTGACTATAAATTAGATGGATTTAATGAGAATTATTGTGCCCTGGATCCGAGTGGGAGTTATACTAACATAAGTAGTGTGTTGGCGCCAATTAATGAATCTTGCCAGGTGAATCAAGGAACGACAATTCTTCCAATAGAAAATAGTACAGCAAACGCAGAAATTGCAGAAATAAATTATAACATCTTTAAAGTGGCAGTTTGTGAGTTACTTGGGGTTACCGCTGGTTTAGCTTCAGCTTATTTTGCAAAACAATGCGCTGTGCTAGATGGGTCTCTGTATCTTTTATTTCCTCCTGTAGGTTTTTTAGCAGGCTATGTTTCATCCAAAAGTCATTGCAATTGTCTTTTCCAGGTTGATGGGTGGGACTATGACGTGTGTGCACGAGTGTTAGGTAACTATCATAACCAGTTTGATTTGCACAATGTAGGGTAGGGAGCTTGTATCGTTATCCAAAATTCTTCAATAGAGATATAATTTACTTCTAATGGCACATTACGGCCAGATAAACTACCAATCTGTAGGTATATGACCCATAATAGATGGCAACGGCTCAGGCCCGGAAAGTGCAGAGGTAGGCGTGCCAGAAGAAGTAGCCCGAGTGGGTGTAAAATAGGCTAGTAATTCTGCTTCTGCCGAGTCTGGAGTTACTGTTGGCGGTGATCCATCTAAATTGTCTGGGATCATGTCAGTATCGTCATCTGGAGTTGCAGTTGCAGGGGGATATGCTGCTCCTGAACCAGTACTAACGTTCTGAGGAGCCGGAGCCGCTGCAGGAGGAGCTTCTGAAAAAATTTCTTCAGGATTAAGTTCTGGACCTAATGGAATGCTATCTTCTGGTGCAGATGCGTACCAGGACTCTGAGTCTGGAGTTGCAGGTGGAGTGCCCAGGGTACTCAATTCAAACTCTGCAAATTGAGATTCAAATTGATCTCTTTGGTCAACCCGAACATTTAAAATATATCCGGGAGGGAGAAGACTAATTAAATCTGTTGTAGGTGGAGTAAAAATAGTGAAGTTTTTACCCGTTAATGAAAAATTCATATTATGCTCGGCGAGAAAAATTAGAAAATTCTCAAGTGCTTCTATTCTTGGGGCAGTATCTAATCCTTCATCATCTGAGTATCCAAGCATCTTTTTTCTCCAAGTTCATACTAAATGCTATCAACAAAGAAAATTGTTTGCATTAATTTTCTTTGCTAAGCTTAGGTTGGATTCTAGATAATAAACAGATTTGTCGGCAAAATATGAGTCTTAAGTTAAGTCTATAAAAGGATTACTAAAACCTTCTCCTGACCCTATAAATGGTACAAAATTTTCCGCAGGACCATCTCTTGAGGGAGAAAGTAGATTTTCCATTTCCGCGATATATACTTCATCACCTGCTTCTGTTGTTGCCGTTGCTGTTTGGTTAGTAGGTGTCTGGGTTGGATTCATAACAACGTTGTTGACACTATCGATGTGAGGTGCTGGAGCAGCTGCTAGATAAGCTCTTACAAATTCTTGATATCGTTCAGCCATCTCTCCTCCTTCTCTCACTTCTAAAGAAAATCCTGTTGGGAGAGCATAAATTATTGCTTCGCTAGCCGGTGAAGGGATAATAAATTTGTCTCCATCTAGAGAAAAACAGTCAAAATTTTGCATGAGGAGAAGTATGAATGTATAAACCTCAGTATTTACTGAGTTATCATGATTATTTTCAATCTGGTTTCCGAACATAATTTTTTCTCCTAATTAATGATATTGCAATCAACATAGATGGACTTATATATGTTGATTTGCTAGGATTCAACAAATTTATAAAAATAGAAATGGAGCTTATCACTCTAAATATATGGGCTGGGCATCTAAGGGAAAGGCTGATAAAGTTTTTTCATCAATATAAAAATGTCGATTTTTTTTGTTTGCAGGAAATTTACTCCCAGGCTAGTGCAAAGATTGGTCCGGGGAGCCAATATGTTAATCTTGATTCATTTGGTGAATTGCAAAAACTTTTGCCAAATCATCGTGGATATTTTGATCCGGCAGCTAAAAATATATTTGGTTTGTGCATATTTGTATCCAAAGAGATTGAGGTAGAGGGGCAGGGTAAATTATTTGTTTATGACAATCCAAAATATGATGGAAAAGATGCTGATCATTCGCGCATCATTCAATATGTTATTTGTAAAAAAAATGGCAAAGAATTTGCTATTATTAATTTTCATGGACTAAGGACTAGTTCAGGTAAGGATGATACTCCAGAGCGAATAGCTCAATCTCAGAAAATAAAACAATTCATGTCTTCCTTATCTATGCCAAAAATATTATGTGGCGATTTTAATTTAAATCCAGATACAAAAAGTTTTCAGATTTTGTCAGAAAATATGGTGGATCACATTAAATTGAATAATATTACCTCAACCAGAACATCCTATTATCCAAAAACTGCAAGATATGCTGACTATATTTTGACCTCACCTGCGGCAAAAGTTGAAGAGTTTAAAAAACTGCCTGAGGAAGCTTCAGACCATAATGCTCTATATGTAAAATTCTGTATAGAATGACCCTTTATGGTTATTTTTGAGAAGGTATAGCAGAGCTTTTTTAGATTCCGATCAAGTTGGCCGTAACCTCAAAAAAATAATTTTAAGAGACGTTGTGATTATAGGTGAATAATTCAAATATCATGCTTTTCACAAGTTGATTTTTACTAACTTTTGCCATATAACCGTGCAGCTAAAGCAAAACTTTTTTGGCTTAATTGAAGACAACTGAAAATTTAGGAGAGCAAACTATGTCGAGTGTCTGGAAACAAATTGATACAGCAGCAAAGCAGGGAGATGCGGAAGCACAGGCAGACTTAGGGGTTATGTACAGATATGGCCTAGGAGAAGAGGATCCAGACTATAAGAAGGCATTAGAGTGGTTTAAAAAAGCGGTAGAGCAGGGAAATGCGCAAGCTCAGGAGGAATTGGGTGTCATGTATTTTCGTGGTGAGGGAGTGCAAAAAGACCGTAAGACGGCCAAGGAATTGTTTGAAAAAGCAGCAAAGCAGGGAAATGTAAAAGCTCATGCGGATTTAGGTTTCATGTATCTTTACGGTGAAGAAGATGCGCAAGCCCGTGAGATAGGAATGAAACAGTTGATAATTGCAAATTATATAAAGGAAGCAAAGAAAGGAGATGCGCAAGCCCAATGTGCTTTGGGACTTTCGTATAAGAATGGGGATGGAGTAGATCAAGATTTTGAAGCAGCAGCAGAATGGTTTACAAAGGCAGCAGAGCAAGGAGATGCGCAAGCTCAGTTTAGTTTAGGTTTCCTGTATAGTAGTGGTGAGGGAGTGCAAAAAGACCATGAGGTGGCAGCAGAATGGTTTAAAAAAGCAGCAGAGCAAGGAAATGCAAGAGCTCAATATAGTTTAGGTTTCCTGTATGGCATGGGTGAAGGGGTGAAGCAAGATTTTGTAGAAGCAGCAGAATGGGTTTTAAAGGCAGCAAAACAAGGAGATGAGGACGCAAAGCAGATATTAACCTCACTCCGGTTTTTAGAGGTTGAAGAGCCAGTTGATGAATTTGTTAAGGGGGGATTTAGGAGTTCTTCTCAATCAACGGAAGAGAGTTCTATAGCTGGTGCAATCAAGAATAATCAAGATGACGCAGAAAGCTTGGGACTATAAATATTGTAGTGGGATGAAGAAAAACTTTTTTGGCTTAATTAAGGATAACTGAAAATTTAGGAGAGCAAACTATGACGAAAATCTGGAAACAAATTGATACAGCAGCAAAGCAGGGAGATGCGCAAGCACAGGTAGACTTAGGGGTTATGTACAAATATGGCCTAGGAGGAGAGGAGCAAGACTATAAGACGGCAGTTGGATGGTTTAAAAAAGCGGCAGAGCAGGGAAATGCGCAAGCTCAGGAGGAATTGGGTGTTATGTATTTTCGCGGTAAAGGAGTGGAAAAAGACCGTAAGACGGCCAAGGAATTGTATGAAAAAGCAGCAAAGCAGGGAAATGTAAAAGCTTTGGAGGATTTAGGTGTCATGTATCTTTACGGTGTAGGGGTGCAGCAAGACAGTAAGATGGGAATGAGACTGTTGATAATTGCAAATTTTATAAAGGATGAAAAGAGAGATCTTGTAAAGAAGGCAGAGGAAGGAAATGCGCAAGCACAGTATAAGTTAGATGACATGTATAACCTAGGTGAAAAAATGATGAATCAAGATTTTGAAGCAGTAGCAGAATGGTTTACAAAGGCTGCAAAGCATGGAAATGTACAAGCTCAATGTGCTTTGGGACTTTTGTATAAGAATTGGAATGGAGTAGATCAAGATTTTGAAGCAGCAGCAGGGTGGTTTGCAAAGGCGGCAGAGCAGGGAAATGGTTTGTATGATACAAATCATGAAAAAGCTGAACATTTCTATGGAAACGTACAATCGCCAGAAGTTGTAGAGGTTGTGGATGGGTTAAACCCAAAGGCAGCAGAACAGGGAGATGCGCAAGCTCAATATAATTTAGAGTTTTTGTATGAAGAGGCGGCGGAGAGGCTAAACCCAAAGGCCGCAGGGCAGGGAAATGGTTTGTATGATACAAATCAAGGAAATGATAAAAATCATGAAAAAGCTGAACATTTCTACGGAAAAGCACGATTGTCAGAAATTGAAGAGGGCGCGGATGGGGTATTAGTACTGTCCTTAGCGCTGTCTTTCATAATTTTAGAGTACGGTGCCTTTTTAGTGGGAAGTGTATTGTTCCTTGGTGCAGCGCTTGTTGTGAGTAACTTATTTGAGAATTCTCCACAAACAACGGATGAGAGTTCTATATCTTCAAAAATAACGGATGAGACTTATATGTTTTCTCAATCAGAGGAAGAGAGTTTTATGGCTGGTGCAAGCAAGAATAATCAAGATGACGCAGAAAGCTTGAGACTATAAATTGTAGCGGTATGGAGATAACGCCTGATTGGTATTTGGTATCATAGCTATATTGCGTTTTATATAGCGCTAAAAGCGCTATTCTATGAAATATACAGAATTCGTAAGTTATCTGATGAGGTCTCAGACCATATTAATTTATATGTGCATAACTTCAGATGAACGCCTCAAAGATTGACATAATTTAATTTTTGTGTATAACTAGTGGCGAGTGAGGTGTCAGTGGTGAAATCAGGTTTTGGAATTCACAAAAAATTCACTCTTTTTTAATTTTAATTATACATAAAAATAGTGAGGTTATTTTATGAGGAATCCTACATATAAACACATGTCGCCTAAAGATGAATTTGCCGCAACATCTTTCCCTTTGTTTGATGGCAAAGATTATGATGCGAATCAACTATTCAGAGAGTTTTATATTTGCCTAAGAGATGCATTAATGGCTCAAGAGTTGCCCATGGCGCAGCGCTTAGATAATGGCATGAATTGTCGTGACGAGTTATCAAATAAAGTAGTTTCTAAAGACGAATTAAAATTAGCAAAAGCAGAATATGCATTAAATTATGTTTTTTCAGAAGTTTTAGCATTAAACATTGCTGCTAAAGATAAAGCTCAAGTAGAGAAAAGGTTTTCTTGTAAAGCAGAAGTGATCAAATTAAAAACTAATTTATGTGTCGGATTCATGGAGCGTTTAAAAGGTCAAGATTGTAACAATGTAATGGAGTTTATTTATCACTCAATTGATGATTTGCTAGTCAAGACATGTGTTGGAGAAATGTCTGATAGTAATTCTGGTATATGGTCATATTTTTATGCATAATGTTATAAATTTTTACAAGATTTTTCTTAGATGTTCTGGGTAGATTGCTGAGTTATATATACTTAAAAATTGAAATACTATTTATATATTTTAACTATTGCGTTAATAGAATTATTCTGATATTATGTGTCTGTTATCTTGAGGAGGCATTGAAACTCAAAGATAACAATATCCGGATAAAACTTTATTTTTTAAAGTTTTTATCACATGCTATAATCTAGCAGGTATGGTAGATAAGCAAGTAATTGAGGAGATTGGATTCGTTACTTGTCTTATATTTAGGGCTGCATGTTTGCGGCCCTTTTTTTGTTAGCAAATTCAAATTGTCTGGATATAAGAATTGCCACAGATTAAAAATTGTTATAGTTTAACCAACCTTAAAAAGGTGCAATTATGAATTTAAATCAAGACATAAAAAAAACTTTAAATATACCAGACGCATTAGTTAATATAATTAACGGATCTAGGGTGGAAATTACGCTGTTTTATGAACAAGATGCTGCCAGAGCGTGGGAAATAAACGAAAAATTTATGCAACTTCTTGCATTAGGAAGATTCGGACCAAATATTGATTACCTAAGAGTAATAATTGATGTGAATACACCTTCTGCAGAGCTTACTGGCAGTTTGTATATTGAGCCAGAAGCTAAAATGATATCGGAAGATTGCTCTTTTTTATAATAAAAGGCTGGTGGTATATCTATTTATTCATGTAGACTTATAGATTAAAAATAATGGGGTATAAATATGAAGCGCAGAATTCAGCAAAATTCTAATAGAGATCCGGCTGACTGGGTTGGTCCAAATGGTGATGATGATTATATGGATGAATTTGATGTTGAAGAGGAGGTTCATCCTCAAGTAGTTCTGATATAAATGACCTAGATGTATTCCCATATCTTGACCCTGCTAATCCAGTTGTACCACAGCCATTGCCTGTGGATAATCCTTGGGCGCATCCCCCAGCGGCTATATATGCAGGCCTCCAAAATGGAGAAGAAAACGAAGATGACCTCGCATTGCCAATTGGAGGAGCAGCTGGTTAGGGAAGTGAAGCCATTTTCGGTGGTGGCTCTTTTTGATTTAGTTGATTTTCTTTCTTCTGCTGTCTTAAATTCGTTTCCGATGAAGTTCTCAGCTTAAAGGGCTCTGGAACAATGTTGCTATGCTTTGAGTAGTCGTTCCTGGGCTAGATTTATGCTTTTATTGGAATTGATAGATTCATAGAATGGCCTATCGGTGTTGGAGTAGCCATTAATTTATTTCGCTATTTTCTACGAGGTTTCCCGTTGTTTCAGCTCGGTTATCACCTGTAACTTCTGATCCAGGATCAACAATAACATAGGTCTCATCTTCATCTGATATAAGATAATATGTGAGGGCGGCAGAAGCTGTAGTAACAATAATTAGTGCAGCCGTTGAGCACGGATTACTCATCAAGACTTCTTTCATAAATGGTGCGCTTTGGATAATTAGATTAATTGACCCCATCGGAATCGCCATTTGAGGAGCAAAAAATCCAAAGCAAATAGGTGTATCAGTACATATATCGTAACTACCATCTCCAAAGGCTTTATATAATAAATATCCAGTTGTAACTGTTGCGAATATAATAGGATGATTTATTGGTAAGTTGTAGATGAATATACCCGGCCCAATCATTGTAGTATCAATGGCGGCTGAAAGAGTATATGGGAAATAGTTCGACATAATATCTCCAAAAGCACTCGAGGCAGCGCTATCTAAGCCATATCGTACTGCAGCACTATGAAAATTAAATGCCGTGTCGCCATGAGGGTCCCCCCAAGCAATTCCAACCATCTGCATGTGTTTATGTAAATGCGATACGGCGTTTGGCGAGATTTCCGATATTAGGTTGCTCATATAATTATATGCTTGAGAAACAGCAATAAGACCAAAATTATATATTTTTTGACAGCCTCTACTATGAGCAAAATTAAATGCACAATATGACCCTATGCTAGCATAACTTAATCCAATTCCAGTCCAAAGCATTCCTCTAGGTGAGATAGTAATATCTTCAGCATAAGAAGAAGCGAAGTCAAATAAATTGCTGCTTGTCTCTATGGCGTAGTTGGCATATTTAGATGCTATATTTATTGGGTCCTGATTTTCCTCATAATAAATATCGACACCAAATTTAGTTGCTAAAGCAGCAGAAGCAGTAATAAGAGTTAGTGATGTGTAACTTAATGATAGTAATTTCCCAATACAATATGCCCCTGAGTAAATAACTCCTGTAGCAGCTAATCCTAGTTCGGCCACTACGATTGCTGTATCTATATAATTTTGATATTCATAGTAGGTTTTTGTAAGAGGGTGATTTTCATCCACATATGCATCATAAGCAACTTTAGATATTGGTAACGATGCAATGCCAGTTGTGATGTATGGGTGGTTACCTACAAATGATGCCGCTGCGGCAAATCCGTTCATGAGTATATTTGCGGCTCCGGCCATACTAGCTACAGCTAAAGCCGCATTACTTACTATTTTAAAAGCATCGTTTTGGTAATAGGATGACAGCACATTGTTTAAATTTTGGTTTTCATCGTAATAAACGTCATATGCTAATTTGGCTGCTGTCACTGTGGTAATTGTTGCCGAGGTGATTGGATATGTAGTCGCTGCTACTCTTATTCCATTAATAGCTGTGGTCGCTATGATAGGCCCAATGATTTCAGGGTTGCTTAGTAATTCATATACATCTTTATACTGCATCTTTTTATCCTCCTGCCAAAGTCAAGCGTCATAATAGAATATTATTGTGATTTTGTCAATCAAAAGTTAATAGAAGTTAAGGATAATGTTAGTCATTTTAAGCTGTAATTCTAATAAAATTTCATCATGTCAATAACTAAGAGGTCATTGCTTATACAGGAAAATTAGAAGTTGACTAGAAAAAATTGTGGGTGTAATGGTGAAATTTATGCATATCGTTCAAGCTTTTTTTAACTAACTTAGAGAGGCTGATCATGGAACCTGAAAACGAACTAGATGTGCAACATAATCGAGGAATGCTCGAAAATGGGAATGCTGTTACCCACGAGGGTAACTTTGTTCATCCATTCTTGGAAGTACTCAACAACGATTTGCTCCGCACGCACTCAAATAGCGAGAAGGAGATAATAAAACAACAAATGTCTTGGTTAGTAGAGAGAACGCGTAATGTAATCCCCGATGACAATTTTGAAATTATAGTTCGTAAAACAGCCTTTGGGCAAACAGCTGGAGGTTTGTCAAATCCAGTATTAGCACTGCTTGGAGGTGGAGGAGGTAGCGGAAAAACTTCAGGCATCCCTTATTTATCTGAACTAACATCTATACCCTTTGCAAATTTCACATATATAAATCCTGATGAAATTATGGAAGTGCTTCCTCAGTACAGTAAATCTAGCTCTCCTTGTAGAGCTTCCTGGTATCATGAGATTGCTTCTCAGAAAGCAAATGAATTATTTAATGAGTCTATTAGTGCTCGGTATAATGTGCTCTACGATGGTACAATGGGTAACCCTGAAAGTTGGGGAAATAGGATTACTTTTGCCCAAAATATGGGTTATGATCAAATCGTTATGGTAGGGGTGACTGTGCCCACAATAGTTGCAGCGATTCGAGCAGCTACACGAGCAGAGCATTCCAATAGATGGGTTCCTTTAGAGGCTCTTGTGTCGGCCCATGCAGGATATAGTAATGCATTTGAAACATACATTTCCTTGGTTAATACAACGTTGTTGTTGGATAATACATACGCATCGGTAGAACAGGTCTATGAAAAAAACAGTTCTTCTGTTTGGACAGACACGGGATTGTTCGAACAATTTCTATCAAAGGGTAAAGAAAATATGACGTATGTGGCAAACCAAATACCTAATTGTGTTATACAAGAATATGATGTTGTAGCTAATTGCCCTCCAACGGAGCCATCTTCTGCTGCACCACTCGGTGTAATATCGACCTATGCTATGCTAGCCTCAATATCTGTGGTCTCAAGCATGGTCTTTAGAGCGAGATAATATTTGCTTGAGAGTTATGAAAAATATGAGATGGGCCTACCAAGGCCCATCTGTTTTGCCTTTTTCGGCCCTTCTTCGTTCTCTTTCGTCAGTCTATTTACCTATTTCATTCACTCCCGTCCTCTTTTAGTCATTCATTTTACCTCTTTTACCTTTCCCGTGAAAGCGGGAATCCCCTCTTGCAGCTCACTACATAGGACAACGAAAGCCTCTTCCTGGATCCCCCAATCAAGTTAAGGATGACCATGGTTAGGAGTGTTGGGGGTGATGTGGTATGGAAAATGTGTTTAGGTTTTTATAGTGAAGTTATAAGTGAAATTTGACTGATTTGAAGAAATATCTAGTATCAGATTACCTAGCATATTCTTATCATCAAATTTTTACTCTCCACTTACCTAAAAATATGTAATCCCAATCAAACTGAGTACAACAATTGAGGTGGCTAATATTCTAAGCTTATAATACCATTTTGAAGTTTGATGTTCGTCATATTTTTCGCCTTCAACGAAAAGTAAAATAACATAATACACCATATCAACAACAAAGTAGTTATCACCATGATTAAATATAAAGTTAATCAGTGGTATGATTGAGCCTATTACGGCCAAAAGAGCCAAGCGGACGGACTTTGTTTGATATGCATAAGCCCATATATAACCAGAGATAAAGGCTATTAACATCATTGAATAGACCTTTAAATATTCGAGCTTGAAACATTCGCAGACCTGATCGTAACGTAATTTCATGTAAAGATAGAATAAAAACGGGACGGTTCCCAAAATGGTTAGAATATTAGTCCATTTTCTGTAATTATTTTTCATTTTCCCTCACTGGCATGGTTGCAAAACTATACGCCGTCTCCCACCTGTTTAGTTTAATTCAGGATAATTTTTATATTTGTATGAGTCAAGCTACTATCGAGTTAATGCTATAAATCTTTTGATCAGTAGTTTGACTTAGGCAAGTAATATTAATGCTAATCAATACACACTTTCATCAACAGTTTCTGTTGATGCAGCAGCATGTACTATGCCGGAAAACCAGGCAATTGGCTCTTCTCCAATTAGAGGGAGTACAAATTGATGATTTAGAGGTGTCCCACAAAGAAATATTAAGAAGCTGATGAATGGTGAAATTCCAAATGATGCTTTGAGAGCAAAAGCTTCCAGTGCTGAAAACGCTGTCGCACTAGCTATCTTAGAAAACTCAGATGCATGCACCTCATTTTCCTCTTCTTTATGTTTTTTTAGCTCCTCATTAAGCATTTCAATAAAAGCGTTATGAGCTGGAGTTACTTGGCTATTTGCATTGCCTATACATTGACTTTGTATATAAAACTTTTTTTGGCTAGCATATTGTCCTTCTTTATAAATATCCATATTCACTATAAATGTATAATAATATTGAACGGTTTGGTTATTACTAGATTCATTTCTAGTTGATACCAAATGAGAAAGGCCATGATTCATAATTAAGTGCTTCCTCTTTCCTTAACATTCTTCTAGTAGTTTATTATAAACTATATTCTTGCTATGAAAGCAAATATTTTTTTGTATTTAACTATTTATTAAGGAGTGCCTGCTAGCATATATTGTTTAACTAAAGGCGTTTTAGATGAAGCTAATATCAAAAATAAAGCACTCCAAATTTTATTTTTTTATTAAAATAATGTTAGGTACAGCTTTGATATTATCTGTCATGAAGCTAGTTTTTCCTCATGTAGAATTTGTTGTAAGTCGATTAATAGACGAAAAAGTTGGTGTTGTTTCTGGTCCTGATTATCAAAACAAGGCACAATTTTACAGTGATATTATGACTTTTGCAGGTGCAATGGCGGCTATGTTATATCTCTTATATATGATGATCACTGATGAATCAAAGGAAAGCCTCTTATATAAAGAATTACTGGCCGTTAGCAGAAGGCATGTAATTAGCTCTTTTCTAATGATTTTATTTGCGATGCTTTGTTTTACAGCGGTTCATATTATGCCGAATGGTAATTTATCTTTGCTAGAGGTGGTCGCATATTCAGGTTTATTTATGTTTTTATTGTCATTTTGGTATATTTTCTTTGCGGCAATAAATTTATTTTATATTAATTGGAATGCCATCATGCTTTTAGAAGAGCAATCTAGAAGTAAAAAAACGTCTTCTAAAAAATTATTCAGTTTTTTTAGAAAATAATAAATTCATATTCATAATCAAATTTTTTAACTGATTTTATAATCGGAGGCATATGTCGTGTGACAAACAGTCCGACGGGCTTTTATCAGAGCCTAATTTATCGGGTAATTTTAATCACTTTTTACATAAATCATTTAATATTTTAAATCCACGTAAAGAGTTTATCAACAATTGGCATTTAGATGTCATTTGCCATTATTTATCGGAAGTATCAAAAGGGAATGTCCATAGACTAATAATTAACATGCCGCCTCGTGCTTTGAAGTCATTTACGGTCAATGTATCATGGCCGGCATGGTTATTGGGGAACGACCCAAGTTTAAGGATAATTTCGGCGAGCTATGCTTTATTTTTGAGTATTAAGCACTCGATGGATACAAGGAATATCATTAATTCAGATTTATTCAGGAATACATTTGTAGATTTTACCTTAAATGAAAAGGATAATAGAAAGGAAAAATTCGTTACAACTCAGCATGGTTTTAGATTTGCAACTTCAACAGGAGGTTCAATTACCGGAGAGGGGGGTGATATTTTGATTTTAGATGACCCCCACAATGCTTTACATGTATCATCACGAAACAGAAGACAGTTGGCTATTGATTGGTTTCGGCAAAGTTTTGTTTCTCGGTTGGATGATAAAAAGAATGGCAAGATAATTGTTGTGATGCAGCGTTTGCATCATGATGACTTGACTGGATTTTTGCTTCGCGAGCAACCTGATTTATGGAAGCATGTAGAAATTCCAACAATAGCGCCAAAAAATATCACCTATCACCATGCGAACGGAAAATATGTTTTCAAGAGAGGTAAATATTTGCATCCAGAGCGCGAAGGTAAAAGGGAGATAGATCGTGTTCGTAAAGAATTAGGTGATGCTGCATTTTCAGCTCAATATTTACAGAAGCCGTTAGTCAATGAATCTGGTGCAATCAAAAAGAGTTGGTTTCAATATTATAAAAAGGTCGATCATACAAATTTTCGTTGTATCACAGTTAGTTGGGATACAGCCATTAAAGTGCATGATGATAGTAGCTATTCGGTAGCAACTGTTTGGGGAGATAATTACAATGATGAATTTTATCTGTTGGATTTGTTGCGAGGAAAATGGGAATATCCCGATCTCAGAAAAAAGTTTGAAGAATTTAACAGGAAATGGAATCCAAATTATATTTTGGTTGAAGATAAGGCAAGTGGACAAGCTTTGGTTCAGGATTTTCGTTACCAATATGAAATGAATATAGTGCCGATTAGGCCTTACAACAACAAGATATTGCGACTTTCACGCGCGAGTGTTTTTTTTGAGAAAAAAACCGTTTATTTTCCGCTGGATGCAATTTGGAGAGCAGATTATGAGCAAGAATTACTTTTATTCCCATCTGCAAAAAATGATGATCAGGTTGATTCTACAAGCCAGTATTTCAATTATATATTGACTAACAATTCTTGTGGTAAGCCGCAAATAAGCATTCTATAAGTGTAGAAAAGCGTGTTAAACGTCTCATGTCGTCCGATCGGCGATCCATGCCGTACTAGCTGCTTCCTCCGCTGTTGCTGTGGATTCCCAATTTCGTGGAAATCACGAAAGAGGGTAAAGAGAATTGTAAGTCAAAAATATGTTACAAAGGAGATATACGTATGGTAATTCTATGTGTTAGGGGAGTTAGGAGGTGGTGAAATCTGATTTTCCTATATTATTATTGTTAACCTCTTGATTTGCTAAAACCTAAAATTGTCTATTGCTAAACTCATTAATTCTGATTTTGAGTATAGGTCGAGTTTTTCTTTCAGTTGATCTATGTGTTTTTCTACGGTTCTGTGCGATAAACCAAGTATAATAGCCATTTCTTTTGCTGTTTTGCCAATTGATAAATAATATGCACATTCATATTGCCTATGTGTGACTATTATTGTCTTCCCTTTTTTATCTACTAACAGCTTATCTTTTTGCTCCTGTAGCAAATACCGATTCTGGTTGGATGTATTTGCTTCTGGATCAATAGGTTTTTTGCAGCCCAATGTTCCTCTAATTTCCTCTGAATGATTATCAATGGTATGTTTATATCTATGGGTGTATATTTTGATGAAATCATGTACAAAAGTACGGTTATTTAGTAAAAAGTGTTTGGCATCACAATTTTCTTGCGTTGGAGTGAAATCGTAGATATCAACATAATCACTTGATTTAACATAAACGCTTAAACCATTCCAAAGATTATGATACCGGAGAAAATCATAAAAATCATTTTGCTTTAAGATGGGCCAGCAATAAAAATATGGTGTATTAAGAAGAATTTTTGTCATTTGATCGGCAAAATCTTCTCCTATGCCCTTTGAATTTATTATATAATCTTGTAAAAAGCTATTTTCTACATTTGTGTGCATAAGATATTTCCAGTCTTTGAAAATTCTTATATGAGAAAATTTATTCATTCCTGAAATTTGTGAAAATGGCTCCCATAACTTATCAATTTCATCAGCTAGTGAAGAAGTATATTGATAAGCTATGTGGTTTTTAAATAATTTGCTCATAACTTATTGGATAATTTATGAAAAAGATAAAATCAAGTGTTAATATAGTAATCTCTATTATTTGAACTGACAGCTTTTTCATACTGGACAATTCTTTTGAAAAATAATTTAGTCTGGTAAGAAATCTAAATAGGATTAGGTGTGATAGTGAAGTGAAGGCTAAAGAAAAAGGGTGATTGTAGCATAGAAAAAATAAGGGGAATATGTATTGATACATATTCCCCTCGAGGAGACATTTCTTATTGTGCTCAAAGTTATTATATATATTAGGAAATTGCAATAGGGCAGAAGCAATAAATTTGAAAATTATACAAATTTTTTTATAGATATTGCAATTTTAATATATCTTGCATTTTCCACCAGATTTTTTTATTGATTCACAAATATTTTTTGCTTCCGCAACCTGATTAATAGGCCCCGCATCGAGAAAATAAGCGACTTTATTATTTTTCCTAATTTGGGTAATTTTTGGTGAAAGCTTAGCTATGGTAGGATATTTTTTCTTCATTATATCCCATGCTTTATCTTTAACAGCTGCTGACTTCAAGGAAGCGATTCTGATGTAATATTTCTTAGCTGGAACGACTTTTTTAACAGTCTTAGTGGTTTTAGCTTTTGGAATATTTATGATTACCGGCTTTATCTCAGGAGATTTTTTTTCTGGTACAATTTTTTTGGTTTTTATTTGTTTTTTTACTGTTTTTTTAATTTTTTCATGAGTAGCAGGCTTATAATTTTTATCTACAATTTTGGTTTTTGTAGAGTTTTTATTACCTGATATATGTTCATAAATTTCTTTATCTTGGTGGTTTATCTTTAATCCTCCAGGATCATCTGGTTTTACTTTCATCGGTTCAGTAGGGGCCTTAATGAGAGGTAACTCTGATTCTTTTATATTGCTTATTTGGGTGTCATATGAATACCAGGCAAGAGCAGCAAAAGCGCACACAACTAATATAGAGGCAAAAAGCTTCAATTTAAAATATAAAGAAGCTCTTGGATTTTCTTGATTTAAAAGTAAAGAACGTTTTTTCATTTTCTACATTGAGTCAACGGCTGTGACCCCTATAATATTTAGCCCTGTAGATATTATTTTACTCACTGCTTCAACCAGTGTCAAACGTGCAGCTGTTAATTCTGGTTCTTCAGCTATAATAAATTTTATATTTTCCTCCTTTCCCTTATTCCACATAGCATGAAATTCACTTGCAATTGCTTCAAGAGCATAAGCAATTCTATGTGGTTCATGGCTTATAGCCGCTTGTTCTATTTGCTTTGGCCAATAGGCAAGAGTTTTGATCATTGAAATTTCTGGTTTTTTTGTCAATAAGGCTACATCACTTTTATTCTGCGCAAAGATATCATAGGCTTCATGACACACCTCTTTAGCATGTCTTATGACGGATTTTGCTCTTGCATGGGCATATTGCACGTAAAATACCGGATTATCTTTTGACATTTCAACCACTTGATCAACATCAAAATCAAGTGTCACATCATTTTTCCTTGTTAGCATAATAAAGCGGATAATATCTTTGCCAACCGCTTCTATTATATCTCTGACGGTGGCAAAATTGCCTTTACGCTTAGACATTTTGAAAGGCTTGCCGTGTTTCATATAATTTACAAGCTGACAGAGCTTAACATCAATATCTGCTTTATTATCACTTAATGCTTTTGCAGCAGCTTTTAATCTTTTGACATAACCTCCATGGTCAGCGCCCAACAAGATTGCTAGATAATCAAATTTCCTGTCCAACTTATCTTTCATATAAGCTATATCCGAAGCAAAGTAGGTCCAGCTGCCGTCAGATTTTTGTAATGGGCGGTCAATATCATCACCATAACTAGTTGTTTTGAAAAGCAACTGTTCGCGCTCTTCCCAATCATCTGGCTTTTGACCTTTAGGAGGCTCTAAAACACCGCGATATACCAAATTTTTATGTTCTAAAAATTTAACCATCTGATTAACTAGCTTATTATCATGCAGGCTTTTTTCACTGGTGAATATATCATATGAGATATCTAGTTGCGCTAAATCATCCCTGATTAGATCCATCATTTGCTCAATAATAAACGGACGGACTATTTTGTTCCTAGCCTCAACTTCCATAATAATTAAGTCATCAGCATATTTTTCTTTTAATTTTTTTGCGGGAGCAATCAAATATTCTCCTGGATAAGTTCCTTCTGGGAACTTGCCATCAAATTTTCCAAATAATTCCAAATATCTTAAATAAGTAGATTCTGCTAGAACGTCAATTTGAGCTCCTGCATCATTGATATAATATTCTCTGGTAACATCATATCCACAAAAATCCATCAATCTAGCAAGAGCATCTCCAACAACGGCGTTTCTAGCATGTCCAATGTGAAGAGGACCAGTAGGGTTTGCCGAAACAAACTCTACATTGGCTTTGTGACCTTTCCCTACATCAGTTTTTGAATATTGCTGTGCATCTTCACAAATATATTTAATTTGCTGCTGCCATATTTTTTGTTCTAATCTAAGATTTATAAAACCAGGTCCCGCTACCTCTACATCTGTAACTAATTCAGATGTAGAAAGTTTTTCGGCAATTAATTCAGCAATTTTTCTTGGTGGTTGCTTGATTTGTGAGGCAAGAATCATTGCAGCATTTGTAGCTATATCGCCGTGATCTTGGTTTTTGGGTTGTTCTGCATTAATCGCATCTAATTTTATTTCTGGCCAATTTTCAGAAGAAGCTATCTCCTGACAGACTTGAACAATTTGATTCCTAATATGGTTGAAAATATTCATTATTTTTCTACGTAAATATGTTCCGAATTATAGATGAATTATAATTTAAAACAACCTAGCTTTGCTGGCATCTCTAAAAGAAAAAATTTTGGCAGTTTATATCCTTAAATATATTCTGCCAAAAAATAATCTGTTTTTTGTATAAAAAATCTGGTGTTAAAGTTCTTGATGATCGTGGTTATCACCATCCTTTAGCTGTCCCATGATTTCTTCTTTTTGTTCAGTAGTTAGATTTTGTATAAACTTAACAGCAGCATCCACTGGGTCGCCTTTTTCACTAATTATCGTGTGATCATGTATGATTTTTTCATGTAGCTGGCCTGAAATATCTCTGCCAATAATTTCTAAAAGAGCTTTAGCTTCTGGGGTAACCGAATCGCAGTCTCCTCCCTTAACCAAAACATATCTAGCTTGATCTTCGAGACTTTTCAAAAGCGCTGGTGCAACCTGTTCGTACATCATGACCGATTTCCAACCACTTGTAGCAGTATTTGTCACGTCGTCTACCAGGAAGGAAATTAGAGCTACTGCTGATTTTACAGCATCGCTTGATGGCACTGTACGGTCATTTATTGATTTATACATCTGGGCACTCAGAATTGATGCCTGGTAAACCATAATTGAAATAGGCAAAAAATATGAGTACCAATTCTCTTTATCTAACCATTCAGACGTAATATTATCTTTATTATTAATAAACTCTACAATTGAAGCAATTTGATCTTCAGTTGGGCATTCTCCGTTTTGTACTGTGTGATATGCTGCATCAATATTTGATTTAAGAGGATTTAAATATTTTACTTCAAAAGAATAAGTGCTACCTTGGTAAATGGCTGAAGATGCAATATCTATGACGGGTGTTATCAAATCACCTGTGACAAAGTAGCCGATACCTAAATTAATTGCTTTTGTTGTTATAGAGGAGCTTCTAATTGTGTTTGCAGCCATCAGCGTTTGTACATAGTAATTATGTTGAACGTGATGGAAAATTGAAGGATTAGGGTCTTTTGCATAATCATAGTCTTCAGGGTTATAAATATTACCCATCCAGATTGAAGTAATTACTGAAGTTCTCAATTTGTTCCATCCTGCAAAAATAGTTTTTATTCCATAGCAGGTGATAAAATAAAAATCCTTTCTTTCAAGCATCTTTTTACCTTTAAATAATTTAATGCAGATACTACAAATTAAATCCTATTTGGCAAGTATACTGTAAATAAAAAAGCTGATTAACTCGTGAAAGCTTTACTCCTATTGAGTTTGAATTGTCATAAAAATTTCATTGACCCTGACGTTAATGTGAGCTAATTTGCGCTAGTTAAATTTTACTAGGAGCAAGAATGAGCTGTATAATAAATAAACCGAAAGATGTTATAGCTTTTATCAAAGCGTATGTTCAATATTCTGAAATTATGTTATCTGAATTTCGAAATATTGCTGACTCTCCCCAAATAAATACCAAAATGCTTCTTGATGCGCTTTTGTTTAGGAATGAGTTTGATTTTAAATGTTCCAATGGAAAAGAAATAAAGCTTGGTCTAATTAAAGACATGTCGGTATCTTTTAAATTGGGGGGTTTAAAACCTACTGAAATAGAGACCGAAAAAGAAACTGTAATGAATGGAGGTGATATACTTCTCAATGGTACTATACTCCATAGTGACACAGCAATATCATGTAATGGGACTCTGGCTTTAGAGGATGTGAACTTTAATCCAAGGAAGAAGGTGACCTTGAACGAAAGGCAGTTAACCCCTCAAGAAATAGAAGCTATAAATGGAAATATCTTTACAAGATGTGCTTCTGAGGCAAAGATTGAAATCGCTACCTTTGATATCACTGATGATGAAATAGAAGATATGCTGGAGGATATGAATGTTTTTGACCTTCGAAAAGCTGCTAAAGACTTGATTGAGGACGTATTGGATGATCTCGTGAAATTTAAATCATATGAAGCAAAGGATGTGTATATATTAGAAAGATGTGTAGATGCTCCTGAGCCTAAAAGTTTCAATATTTCCTGTGCGGGAATAAGCGAGTATGTTTTTGTGGAAGATATAGGCTCATAGAATTATTAGCTGATAGTTTTTAATTAAAGAGAAAATTGTGGACTAGATGGAATCATCTTTATATCCTTTTTAGGTTAAAAAACAAAAATCTGTTATATGACCAAGATAATCTTGATAACTGGCGCATCTGGTAGTGGCAAAACAACAATATCAAAATATTTGGCAGAAAAATATAAAGTCTTTCATTTTGATGAAATTGGAGTTCCTTTATCCGAAGAAATGATAGCCGAATTTGGTAGCCTAGAAGGATGGCAAAAATGGGCAACCGAAAGATGGATCAAAAAATTATTAAACTTGGAAGGTGAAGAAACAGTAATTTTTGAAGGATCTTTTAACCCCGAATTTGCATCTTACTATAACAAATTAATTTGCTTTGACACCAAAAAAGATATTAGGGAGAGACGTTTACTAGAATGCAGATGTCAATCTGAGCTTGTAACTCAAGATATGGAGAATTTTTCCAACTATTTGAAAGAAAAAACTGTGAAACTTGGTGGTACAGTAATTGACTCATCAGGCGATATCCACGATACCGTAAAAGCCTGCTTGTCGGTGATAGAGGGATCGGATTCACTTAGAGTTGATATTCCGATAGAAGTTGTCAAAAATTTAGTTAAAGCTCAGTTTCCGAAATACGCACAGCTTACGATAGAAATGATAGAATTTAGCGGTTGGGACAATGCAACTTTTCGACTAGGTGATGATATGATTATACGTTTGCCTAGAGGTGAGGCTTATGCGCTTAAAGTCTTTAAAGAACAGGCCGTGCTAAAAGAATTGGGAAAGCATCTATCTATTGCAATTCCGGTTCCTATCGCTGTGGGAAAGCCTGGCAAGGAGTATAAATGGAACTGGTCTATTTATAGATATCTGGAAGGTGATAGCGCTAATAGTTTGAGCTTGTCTGACGAAACTTTAGAGAATATTTCACTAGACTTGACCAAATTTTTAAGAGAATTGCATCAAATTGATACAAAAAATGCCCCTATGCCAGGACTGCACAATCATTGGGGAGGGGAGCATATATCAATCTATGAATGTGGTGCACTAAAATATTTTGAACAATTAAGAGGAATAATTGACGCTGATAAAGCAATTTTACTTTGGCAAAAAGCGGTTAATACAAAATGGGAAAAGCCTTTGGTTTGGATTCATGGTGATTTATCAGCTGGCAATTTTTTGATTAAAGACGGTAAGTTGTCTGCTGTTATAGATTTTGGTGGATGTGCTTGTGGTGACCCAGCGCGTGATTTGACAATTGCGTATAGTTTTTTTAAAGGTAGAAGCAGAAAAATCTTCAAACAAGAGCTGAAGCTGGATGAGGGGACGTGGCTGCGTGCCAAAGCTTGGGCATTATGGAAGGCAGCTTTTGAGTTAACTAATATGGATAATAAATACCAAGAAAAGGCTAAAGAGCAAATTAGGATTTGCACAGAGATATTAGCTGAGTAAACGACATAAATGCCTATCCGCTATTATGTTTATGTGCGAATCAAGTAGTATGCTTCTCGTTGCCGGCTAGCTATAAACTTACTAAAATTGCTCGGTTGGATCGAAGATATTACCTGTTACCTCGGATAGGTTATATTTATCAATCAGGATCATAAGCTCTCCTTGTAACTCACTTCTAGCTTTGAAATGATAATGCCTGCTTGCTTGATGATACGCCTTTTTGAGAAGATCAAGCTGAGATTGATTCATATTAGGTGAGTGTGAAGCAACTTCATGCATTTCCTCTATCGATCCATGAGAAAATATTACAATATCAACTCCTGCATCAAAGCTTTTTTCTGCCCTTTCGGCCATAGTGCCATTGAGAGCCTTCATAGTGATGCAATCACTTACTAATAAGCCGTTGAAATTTATTTCTTCCCTGATCACATCAATGACTTTTTTTGAAGTGGTGGCTGGGTTTTCTGGGTCAATGGAATTGTAAATGATGTGCGCAGTCATTGCCATCGGCAGATAATTTAGCTCTTTAAATGGGTAGAAATCATTATTCTTCAGATCGGAGTAATCGGCCTTAACTACAGGTAACTCTAAATGACTGTCAACTAATCCTCTGCCATGTCCTGGTATATGTTTAATAATTGGTACAACTCCAGCAGACATCAGGCCTCTGGCCATTTCATTGCCGAGTATAGCAACAAATTCTTTATTTGTACTAAAAGCTCTGTTCCCAATAACTGAATGGGCTCCTTTGATGGGTATATCAATTACAGGAGCGCAATCTACGTTGAAACCAGCAGCTATCAGATCACTTCCAATAATTTGGCCATTTAGATACGCAGCTTGTTTAGCATCATGCAGATTTACTTCTGCTATTTGGCCAAAAAGCGAGGCAGCAGGGGGCTTTATCCAATGTGGTTCCTTCAGCCTAGCCACTCTTCCACCTTCCTGATCAAGAAAAATAGGGGCATCTGGCCTACCTAGAATCTTTCTAATATTAGAGGTTAATTCTGTTATTTGTTCAGGATTATCGATGTTTCTAGAGAATAGAATAACTCCCAACGGGTTATATATCTTCAGAAAGTCAATTTCTTCTTGTAATAACGTCTTTTGCCGAACTCCAACGATAATTGGCTTTATATGCATCAAAAACCTCAGTAAAAATCTCTAATCACTCAGATTGTAAATAATATTTGCAAAATGAACAGGTCTTTTAGGGATGAGCCTAATATTTTCTTTATTTCGATCTTTTTTCTGGCAACTTTTTTAACGGATGCGGTGTGTAGGCATGACATTATGTGTAGAGCATTCAGTATTCTCTTCTGTTGGCATTCATTTCATTCTTTTTGTCTTTTCCTTTACCTTTTTTTTGTTATTACGGCACCCTTTTTCGTCATTCCTTTTACCCTTTTTTGGTCATTCTCGCGAAAGCGGGAATCCACAGCAACAAAGGAGGAGGCGGCTAGTACGGTATGGATGGATCCCCGATCGGTGTCGGGGATGACATTGTTGTAGGGGTCGGGGATGACGTTGTTGGGAGGTCATTCGCTTTACTTTTTCTTTTGTCTTTTCCTTTACCTATTTTTGTTATTACAGCACCCTTTTTCGTCATTCCTTTTACCCTTTTTCGTCATTCCTTTTACCCTTTTTTGGTCATTCTCGCGAAAGCGGGAATCCACAGCAACAAAGGAGGAGGCGGCTAGTACGGTATGGATCCCCGATCGGGGTCGGGGATGACATTGTTGTAGGGGTCGGGGAGGATGTTGTGGGCATAAGTAAAAAAAAGAGGAAATCGCAGTTTCCTCTTTTTGTATTTAGTGTATGAATAATGGATTTTTTACATTGAGGCGCCGCCGCCAGAGCCAACTTCCATTGACAAGCCAGCTAAGTGAGCTGACATCGCTGTATCAATATCTGCATACATTGCTCCATATCCGGCATAAGTATCATTCGGAGCTGGTGCTACCGCTGGAGCAGGAGCAGGTGCTGCTACCGCTGGAGCAGGAGCAGGTGCTGCTACTATTGGAGCTGCCGCTGGGGCAGGTGCTGCCGCTTCAGCGTGTCCGGCTGTTGTACCGTCGGTAGTATAGGTAACGCCATCCTCTATCTGATAGTCCCCGGCCCTAACCCTTACTACAAAATCATCTTCCCATCCTTCCTCATAAGTTCCATCTTGTTTCAACTCTTCAATTGCTTCCTCATGCCCGAATGCTGCAGCCCTTCTAGTCCACAATGAGTATTCTTTAAGCTTACCATCTGCTGCATAAGTTGCTGCAACTTCAAACATTGCTTGTATATGCCCCAAATTAGCTGAACGTATAAAACAATTTAGTGCATCTTGTGGCATTTCCTCCACCATAAACTCTTCTGCCGCATCGAACCAAGACTGGGCTTCTTCTTCTGGATTGAATTTTTCTTTTGCCATTTAAACCTCGCGATTATTAGTATCCGTTAATACTTTATTCTTAACAGAACTCTTCATTATATGCAAAGTTTTTTATTTGCTTGGTCCTTGGGGTTTATGCAGTCCAGCTGGTGTGGTTGCTGGTGGCTTTATGTTAGTAGTATTTTGCAGAGGGCCAACCATTTGACCGGCTATTCTCTCAGCAGCTTTCTTGGCCGCTCTTTTTCTTCTTAATTCCGCCAATTTAGCTTTTTTTGCTTCTCTAGCTTTTTTCTTTTCTGCCTCAGCTTGCAAATCTATGCCAGTATCTTCTGCTGCTTGCATCTCAGCTAAAATGCTCTGTTTTTCACTTTCGGTTTTCTCCTGTAACCTCTCGGCTTCAGCCACTACTGTACTTTCTGCAGCGCGAGGTAACGCTTGTAATTTTTTTTCTAAATGCACTTGTTGCTTTTCAAGTGTTTTTACACGGCGCGCTAGAATTTCTTCCCGTTGCTTATCTGCTTGCGCTATTTTTGCTAGTTTAGAAGCTTTCGACTCAATTATCTCTGTATTAGCAGCATGTTCTTCAGCTAGCGCATCAAATCGCTCTTCAGATATCCTAATCTGCTCTTTAACTTTTGACCTTTCTTTTACTACAACATCTATCTTTGCAGTAGCAATTTTCTTTTCAGCTATCTGACCTCTTTGAGCATATATTGCACGCTCACCACGCAAAACTTGCTCTCTTGCATGTAACGATCGATCTTTCTTATTGAGCTTACCCAAAAGATCATGCGCGTCCATTGCACGATCATATAACTCTTCATTACTACGTTCCGCTTTTTCCTTCTCTCTTTGCCATTCCATTCTGCGCTTGATTTCTTCATCAGTAAATCTAGCGATTTCTGCTTCTTCTTCATTAACTTCTAGTTCAGGATTTTCTTTCAGGCGTCTACTATGTTTTGCAAGAATATCAAATTTGCTGGATAGAGATAGGTAATAGTCATCAACCGCATTGGCATATTTAATGCAGGCTTCTTTGGATTTATTTATTACATCGAGATCAATTTCTTGCGGTGATTTTTTCTCGTCCTGTTTTTGGTATGGAGAGTTATGTATCTCTACCTGCTGATTAAGCTGCTTGATGCGTTCCTTTTCTTCTTTTTTCGACACATCTTCCAAGAGAGAGTCTATGTCAGCCATTTCCTCCGCTGGAAAAGAAGGCAAAAGACTAGCCTGGCCACGAAGCCCAATTAACCTTTTTCTCAGTTCTTTAAGATCCGACTCACTACTTGCCGTTGCCATGCTATTCCGGATTTCGGCTAAAATTCTTTCTATTTCTTCTATTTTTTCTTTTTGCTTTTTATCTTTTTCGCTCTTTTTATGTCGGGTTTTCAACTCCTTTCTAGTAGGTCTACCACCAAATTTTTTATCTCCATGCTTGGTAGCGTGGGCTTCTGGGGCAGGAGCTCCTTTATCAATTCCAGTATTTTTTTCCGATTCGTCTGACACTATATGGCTTTTTATTTGTTACTCATCAATAAATTATCCACAAAAAATTTCTTTTTGGCAAATGGGTATTCCAAAAGTCACATGTAGAAGAAACATACATGCAGTATTGTAGCTTCATTCCCGTTTGACATTGTGCCTCAAATTTTATCTTCTGTTATCGCTTCATATAGCTTATTAACTTCTTCACTTGGTCATTTTCACCAACATGGTTTAAAATTTCTGGAATTAATTGCAGCGACACCGCTTTCAATTTGGGCTTTTGCATCATCAAATCCTCATCACACATTCTCAGGTGGTATGTAAAGTAATGAAAATCAAGAAATTCTAGAAAATTTCAGCAATCATGCATCTGGCGCTACCACCGCCAACGGTTTCTATTGTTGGTATCTGAACGTTGATCACATCTCCATATTGTTTGATAGTAGCTAATTGCTTATTTGTAAAAGCTTCAAAAGCTCTTTGGGACATAACTATCTTGCTTTTTTGCTTGGAGTTTTTTAATTCAATAATATTACCAGCCATATTTTTTACTTGTTTCTGGTTTATATGGATAACTTCTTTACCTGTGCTTTTGAGTTTAGAAAGTACTTTTTCTCTTTCTGTTTGATCTAAGATGCATTCTGTGCACAATACCGCAAAGTTAGACCCAACGCTCATAATTACATTTGTATGGTAGACAGGCTGTTTGCCAAGATCATAGCTTGTAAAAATTACTGGATCAAATCCAAAGTCATTAGCAAATTTAAGTAGCAGATTTTTGTCTGTTCTCTTTGAGATAGAGGCATATACGATTTTATTTTCTCTATCAAGAATCATGCTGCCTGTACCTTCCAAAGCAATGCCTTTATGTTCAGCATCACTATAGTCAATTACTTCATTTATTTTTGTTCCGTGTTTCTCAAGAGCAGCAATCACATTAGAGGTTTGCTTTTCTTGTTGTCTGTTTTTATCATACATTGGATAAACTACTAAAGATCTTTTTCCGCTTGGATTTTTTATAGTAGAAAACCAATTATTAGGAAAAACTGCATCAGGTGTATCCGCACCTTGTTTGTTGTTTAATGTTATAACATTTATCCCGTGCTTCTTCAGTTTAGCAACCATATTTCTAAACTCTTTCATAGGTAAATTTCCAACGTCTAGCTTCGTCTGGAACTTATTAGTTGAAGCTGCTTGCTCATTATATCTAAATTTTTCAGGGGCTATCATTATTATGGTATCTGTTGTCTGATTAGCAAAGCTATTGGCAAAAAACAAAGTTGAAATTGTAAATGTGATAAAAAATTTCTTTGTAAACATTAGGATATTAATTTTAAAAGTTAGCTAGTATAAGCTTTTGCTTAGTGTGTCAATAAATTTTGTTTTTTTTAGAAACTAATAATTTTCTTTGCTAAGGAAAAAAAACTCCTTAGAAACTTTTTATTAAAATCTTGTCTATCATGATATCCAAAATCCAGGCCTCTTTGATCGCTTCTCTAACGGTGCCACCTCATTCTTCGGTATGCGAGATGCGGTTGCTTCAACAGTAACAATCGAAGAGGCAATGGTAACAAAGGTCGCAGATAAGGTCGTTGCTGGGTATATAGAAAATAATGAGTTTAGGGCGTTGCACATCACTGGAGAGCTGGGCGCTGCATATAATTCATTGAATGAAAATAATAAATCTTATTTAGATGGCGATATATTAAGGCTAAAAGCATTCAAGCAAGTAACTGAGCAAGCCCATGAACAAAATCCTGGTAAAGAGCTAAATTATAATGATCTTTGCAGTAGCATAAGAGAAACCGAGAATAACATTTTATGGGACAAGGTTGATAGAAGGAGCAAACCAGGAGAAGCTCGTGCAGTAGATGTAGTTAGTGAAGAATTCTTGCGCTTAAGAGGCTTTGATAATTATGCTCCAATTGGGGAGAGTTTAGATGCAGGCGATCTTACAACCCTAGCTGAGTTGTCCATGCTGAAATATGCGAGTTCGCAAAAATCTTGGTATAACGGGATTGCGGAT
>JAUIIY010000018.1 GCA_030431375.1 Alphaproteobacteria bacterium | reverse complement strand
GCTTCAACAACTGTACCATTTGTAGCTGGTGCTTCAACAACTGTACCGTTTGTAGCTGGTGCTTCAACAACTGTACCGTTTGTAGCTGGTGCTTCAACAACTGTACCATTTGTAGCTGGTACTTCAACAACTGCTTCGGCTGGTTTCTCAACCTTACCATGCATCTCATCAGCTTTTTCTTTACCGTATAATTTTACTGCAAATTCATAATTTGTTTTTGCTTTTTCTTTATGCTTTGAAAGTCTAGTCATTATCCACCTCTATAGTTTATATTCTAACGTTAGTAAAAGATCATTTGATCTGAGCTTTGCTTTACCCAAGTGCTCTAGCTCGTCATTAAAAATTGTAGTTTGACGCTTTGTTTTGCCAAAATCAGAGAATTTATAACCAACAGACAAGCTAGCATTTTCATCTAATTTAAACCTTGCTCCCAAACCTAAACTATAAGCAGGGTTGTAAATAGCTTTACTTTTAAAACTGAAAGCTGTGTACGCAGATGAATAATTGATAGGACCAGTTTTTACTCTAGCAAATCCTAAGCCAGCTTCGACGTACGGAGTGATAAAATCTTCATAATTATAAATGTCATAACTGCCTGTAAGCATTAATGACATAACTTTAAATTTGCCATTGTGATTATCTGACTCACCGTCTTCATCCAAAGTTGTTGCATTAGCCTTATAGCCAGGTCTATATTCAAATGCCAAACCAACTTTTGCTTTATCACAAACGTCGGTTTTTACACCTAAGCCAAGAATTGCAGAATTTTTCATGTTATTCTTGCCAAAATCGCCTTTTAAATCCATTGATTTTGAATAACCAGCTGTACCAGTTACATAAATATTTTCAAATGCGCTAATAGATGCCCCTGTTGACTGTGTAGCAGACTTACCGTCAGCTGCCGCAGATACCGCAAAAGATGCTATAGCACTTGTTATTAATAGTTTTTTAAACAAGTTAATCCTCTTCGTTTAGTTAATATTTCTTAATGCTAATAACATATCAAAAAAGCAATGTCTATAAGTTTATTAACATATGTTAGCCTTATTTTTCAAAAGTGTGTTGTTTTACAATCTCAGAAATATCTTGTTTGGTGAAAGGTTTATTCACAAATTCCTTAGCACCCAATTTATATGATCTTTCAATTTCTTTTGGGTCCATCAGGCAGCTATTGATAACGACAGGCAATAATTTCGTATCGTCGTTCTTCTGTAATAACTCTAATACATTGAGGCCATACATTTGAGGCATCATCAAATCTAAAAAAATCAGCGAAATTTTATCAGTATTGTCCTTAATATAGTCAATAGCCTCGAGAGGATTTTCAAAGGCAATAGTTTTATGACCTAAGGTTTCACAGATGAGAGTTATCGTGTGGAGAGCAGACACCTCGTCATCAATGCATATAATATATTTATCTTTTGCCACTTGACCCCCTCAGATGCAATTTACCATTACACCACTACACCCTTTACGAGCGGGATTCAACTATTTTCCATCTAAAAAGATAATTTTATTGCGTAAGAGAATCTAACGAATCCAAAAATGCTCCAGAAAGATTAGCATCATCACAATTGTACCAAGCTGTTACGTAACCATCATATGAAGAAATAGCTTCAACTCCTTTCCCAACTAAGGTGCTAGAATAGTAAGCACCCATATTTACTGCAAAAGTAACCACCTTCGGAATCTGATTTTCAACCGTTACTCTTGTAGGTAATCCGAACCCGGCAACTCTTCTTGCATATCCAAACATATTTTTACCCCATTTTGAATCAAGCCTTAATGTTATAGGCTAAAAAACCATTTTGGAAGCAAAATATATTTGCACAAAGATTTACTGTTAACGTTTTTTTTACTGTTATAAATTAACATATAATTGAAATTAAGTAGAGGTAAAATATGTCAAGTGGTGGACGGTATAAGGCTGGAGGAGTTTCCCCCAGAGGAGAAGGTAAGTTTGCAGTCACATTATTAGACGGAACAGTAGTCATTTGCGCTAATCTGCAAGAAGCTCAGGAAACATTGTCAAAATTATATGCACCTAAAAATATGTATAGAATTCAAAGCAACAAGACCGCAGAAACTGAACCTTCCTCTGCGCCAATACAATCAGCATCTGCACCTCAAGCAGATTCTTTAGGTGAAGATTCAAAATTTAGTGAAGAAGCTTAGGAATAAATTTATGACAATTGTCAATTTTTTATATCCTGAAGGCTTAATGGCTATATTACCGGCAGAGCTAGACTCAACAATCGTGAGCTTAATTGAGGAAGGAACCGAGGATGATGAAATTGCAACAAATATGCGTTTAGAGGATGAGAACGAAGCTGCACATATCAACCGTTTATTTGATGACTTAGATGTGGCTATAGCTGAAGGAGATGGTGATCTACGTGACGGTATAATCGACAGATTGCTCATAGAATTATATTTTGCTGATATTTTGAGCAAAGATGAGCTTTTGGCCACGCATCCAAGGCCTCAGGATATTAATCAAACCTATTTTTCTTAAAAAAGCCTGTTAAAGTTAAAATCTCATTTTGGCGAGTTCTTGACCTTATAAAAACGGTAAGAAAGCGTTATCGTATCAACATATTCCATATTTTTATCTTGATCGAACTCAGGGTCAACAAAAAATGAAACCGGCATCATTACCTCCTGCCCAGGCTGTAATAACTGCTCCTGAAAGCAAAAACATTGTATTTTATTAAAATATATTCCCGCTTTAAAAGGAGTCACATTATATACAGCAGTTCCTATTATTGGCTGATCGGACAGATTTTTCGCTTTATAAAAGACCAAGGCATTTTCACCTGTTACCACCTCAACCTCATTTTGCAGTGGAACAAACTCCCAATCTAAGTTTTTTTCGATATTCGCATCAAATCTAACTTTTATTCTTTTTTCACCTATATTATTTGAGATTTTTATGGCCCTTTGAGTAGCACCTCCGTAACCAGTAACTTTGCAGAAAATATTATATAAAGGCACAAACGCAAATGCGAGAGCCAACATACCCAGAAATAAAAATGCTATAGCTATTGCTAATTGATTATTTTTTTTTGACAAAATTGGTTTCTTATATTTCTCAGTAAAAATATGAGGAAAATTATTAGTGTGCAATTAAAAACTACCCTGAAGTCTCACCTGTTACTTCAGAATCAACTTGCAGCTCTAAATAAGCATCATGTAAACATTTAAGATATTCCCCTGATGGTGGAAAAACTCCAAATCTCATTCCATATTTCATATCAGGGAACCTATCAACCTCTTGATAACTTTTAAACGCATCATGCCCGCATTTTAATATAGCCTCATATAAACTATAATTATTTTCCTGCTTTTGCGTTGCCTCTAATTTAATCTCCAAAACTATATTTTGGATAAAATTATAAAGATTAGTGATTAGAAGGGCTCTTTGAGATTTTTTAATAGAAGAATCATTTAAAACATCTTGCAATGCAATATCCAAACTTTTTAAGCTAGTTACTGAAGTATCAACCTCCATAAAAATTTTATATGGGGAATCATCATTAAAGAACAACTGATATATCTTTTGATTTGTACGATCCAGTAAATGCTTTGAGGCATCAAACAGAAGTTTTATGAGTTCTTTTTTCTTTTCTAATTCAATTTGGTCCATACAGCTAACTTTGAAATATAAAAAACTTCTTAAGAATCTTGTATTTCTTTACTTATTTTTAACAGTTATCCGAAATAATTAAGGTTGATTCTATCATTAAAAGTAAAGAACATGAAATCAAAAGCTACTATACATTCACTACCTTTATTTTTTCATTTAATTTATCTTGCCCAAGTTTTACAGAAATTTTTTTCTAGCTCAAACAAATCACCTAATCATATTATTGAAAAAATTGATGAAACATACGACCCAACAAACAGTAGATACATTTCTACTGCCCACCCAGATGACGAGGACTTTGATGATATCGAACAGTTCGATCTCGAAGTATGGAGTTTAGATCTAGATATGGGACTTCATATGGCTGGTATTGCTCCCAAAGATATACTTCCTCCTACGGAATATTACCAGCATAGATTGGTTATCACCCCACACAGAAATGCAGATGGCGGCATTAATTATGAAATACATTTATACAACCAAGATGGAAGGGAAGTTGAAATTGAATATCACATTGATGTAGAAGATTCTAGAGATGGAGAAAGGCAAGTATTGGTTCTAAACCCACCTGGTCTATTCGCCTACACACCTATAATGGGCAACAATATTCGAATTGATCTTGGCCAAGCAGCACTCGAAGCAGGAGACTTATTCCAACTAGAGTTTGCACTATTGATTGAAGAGCAGAATGGTACTGACCCTCGGCTAAGAATTAGGCAAGGTGATATTACCCTGATAGACTCAGAGGACGAAGAAGATGATGATGATTGTCCTAGATCCAACCCTTTCGCAGCGCTTTTGGATGATAGCGATAGCGAGGACGAAGATGAGGATGAAGACGATACAGAGGAAGAGCAAGTTTGCTTAGTAGCAAAAGAAATCCAGGTTGAGGTAATCGGAAGATCTCCAACCGAAGAGATAACAGAATAGTTACAAACAAATACCTATAGGCAAACAATAATTTCGCACTTATAAACTTTGTATAAGTTTTGGGTTTGTTTTCTATGCTAGCAATTAAATTTATATTATTATTTGCCAATTTCCTTGGATGGTTCTCTATTCTACGAAAAATCTATGGAAACACCTCAATTTCAATCTGTATATTTCCTGCAATATGGATCTCATTTGGATTTATTTGTAATCTCTTTGATGTTCTTATATATGGCTTTTATTTTTTCATTTTTGTGGGATATGCCCAGTTTTTGTGTGATATGCTAATAGCAATACGTAAAAAATCTCTTACCTCAATATTACCAAAAAACATAGTATTTTTATTTACTATATGTTCTTTGTTGCTTCTCAGGATGGCACCTTCTTATTTTTCATATCCCGATGAGTTTACCTTTTGGGGAAGAGTCATCAAAGAACTCACTTTTTTTGATCAACTAACACCAAGTGAACATGTTAGACCTCCAGTTTTAGCTTATCCAAATGGGCCAGCCATAGCTCTCTATTACTTTACCAAATTTTTCGGTTATAGTGAGGGAATCGCAATATTTGGGGCTAGTACATTCTTTACGTTCTTTGTTTCTTTCTTAATATATAATAAAAACCGTATTTTATCCTCCATAATATTATATAGCGCTATTTTGTGCCTTGCTATTTTCTATAATCCAGGGTTCGGGGGAATTTATGCAGATTACATGGCAGCCATCAATTTCGGAGTAATTTTAGTTACATTTTATAAATATCACCAAAAAGATCACACTAAATTACTTCTAGTAAGCATACCGTTAATTGTATCTGTAGCAGCATTAAAACAGATAGGGCTAGTGTTATGTACTTTGATGGCAATCTCTATCATACTAATAATGCTTAAACAAAGAAAATATGACACCAAATTATTATGCTTATCCATCTCTTTATTAGTCATACCTCAATTACTTGACTATGTATGGCATGAAAAAAACATCACCCTTTATAACACTCTATTAAAAGATTATAGCTTCCTAGACAAAATCTTCTTAATATTTTCCCATGAACCAAGCTTTATATACAAAGTCTCCTCTAATTTTGTTTTACAGATAGCATTATTCTTTTTCACAAAATCTGCCTCACTTATATTTTTATTCATATTGGTGAGTACAATTTTATTACAAAAAAAATATCCTTCTGATAAAAACCCGAATACGAAACATATTCTTTTCTTCTCACTTATAATTTTTTCCGGTTTTTGCATACATCGTCTTATTTTATATTTATCTGTTTTTATCCCAGTTGAGGCATTAGCTGCAAGCTCTTTAAAAAGATATATGACTTCGATTGTTATCTCGTTCTCTGCTGTTTTATTATATATGGATAAAAAATTGTTCATAAAAATGTCGGATAAGGAATATAGCAATATAAAAAAATATTGTAATACATATTTAATTATCTTTTTATTGCTAATGGCATCGCGGTTACACAGAAAACCATATTTATCTTTGCCAAAAAGCAGAGCTGAATCACACCAAGAAACTCAAAAAATCTTATCCAAACTAAAAAGCGGAAAAACAATATATTTCTACTTTTTTGGCTATTCTGATGATGATTGTTCATACACTGAGTTTGAGTTAGTACCATATGCTAAGCAAACCAATATAGATGAATGTCACAAATATAATACAAACAGTGATTTGCAAAAACAGGTCAACATCCCTGCAAGTTATGATTTTATATACATCCCCAAAAAGAACATACTTATGAGTAATAAAAAGGCCCCGCTAGCGAGGCCTTAATTCGCAGATCAACTTTCAGAGATTATTATAACTCTGCTTTAACTTCTTCTGTATCTCCGGCAATATAGACACTTGCAAGGTCATAAACCATTCCTACCGCACTTGTTGTTGTATTATACAACACGCCGGCTGCGTAATCCTCTAAAGGACTAACTGCTACGTGAGCTTTAACCAAAGTTGGAAGTGATGCTCCAACAAGCGCATTTAGCCCTATATCAGACAGTGTTGGCAATGTTACTTTCCCTTGGGTCAAATCATACACAGTGCGTAAAGTTGGCGCAACCAGACCAGATGCAATCTCAATGTGCACAGAATCATATGAATTTTCTTGCAAAAAATATCCAAGCTGATTTGCTCCGCCTTCAATAACTTTGAGCGCTAAATCCAGCCCACCTTTCACATTTCCATATTTGATTGCATATTTCAAAAAGCCAGTTGACGTTCTAACAGAAAGCTTAGTATAATATGTTGCATCTTCACCTAATTCCAATGAATCTATGTAATCATATGAGAATTCTCTTGAAGCGCATGCAGCCAAGTGTCCTACAGCACCCATAACTGATATTTTAGTTGCTGTGCCTAAACTTGCTTTGGCCGCATCTAGAAATGTTTCTGATTGCAAAAAAGCTAAAATATCAGCAAAGCTTTTTTCTCCAAAATTGTGATTTTGCACCTCTGGATTCCCTGCAAATATAGCTGCTGGAAAAAATAGCATGTTAATCGGAAGCTCAATATTTATCGCCTGTTTAGCACATTCTGATAAAATCTCAGCTCCCCTGTTAGACATGTAATCAGTAAATTTATTATATGTTGTTTGTTGTTCTTCTTGTATTGATAATTCTTGTGTCATCTTAACACCTTAATATTAAGTTAAATTGTATAAAAAATATAAAAAAGAAATTTTTAGAGAGAAAAATATGTTCGCCACCCACGGCGAATATGATTCGCTTGCAGATAGAAAAACAATAATGTGTATAATTGTGTGTTCATTTTTTCTAATTACAAGTTTATTAATTATTTTACATACTTTTTCAAAAAAAGCAATGACAATAATGTATATGTCAAAAAATAGCAAACAACAAGGCTTTTTATCCTAATTTTTTACTAACAAAAATTAATCAGATCGTTTTTCAGTTGCTATGAAAGCTTTGACTGTAACAAATCGTTGACAACCTGAGGATTTGCCTTGCCTTGACTTTTCTTCATGACCTGTCCTACAAAGAAACCAAACAACTTATCCTTACCCGACTTATATTCGGAAACTTTATCAGGATTATCAGTAAGAACTTCTTCAATTATTTTTTCGATTGCCGAGTCATCTGTTATTTGCTTCAAGCCCTTTTCTTCAACTATTTTAGCTGCATCATCGCCAGTTTCAAACATGATATCAAACACATCCTTGGCAATTTTGCCCGAGATAGTATTATCCATAATCAACTGAATTAACCCAGATAATAAGCTAGCAGTGATTTTTGACTCGGAGATAGTTTGATTATTTTTATTTAATCTACCGAAAAACTCACCCGTTACCCATGTCACAGATAATTTTGGATCACAGTTTGAAACAACTTCTTCAAAAAACTCAGCAGCCTCTTTATCGGACGACAATACTCCAGCATCATAGGTTGTAAGACCAAATTTCTCGATATATCTCTTTTTCTTGTGATCAGGCAGCTCTGGAAGCTGTGCTCTGACTTTTTCAATGAAATCATCCTCTAGCACCACTTGTAATAAGTCCGGATCTGGGAAATATCTGTAATCTTGTGCATCTTCTTTACTGCGAAGTGTTCTGGTTTCACCTGTATTTGCATTAAATAAACGAGTTTCCTGATCTACAACGCCACCTGATTCTACCAGAGCGATTTGACGCTCTACTTCAAAATCAATTGCCCTTACTATATTACGAATTGAGTTCAAGTTCTTAATCTCACAACGAGTACCAAATTCCGTACCAGGCTTATGGATAGATATATTAGCATCACATCTTAGTGATCCTTTTTCCATATCGCCGTCACATGTGCCAAGATATCTCAAGATATTACGCAATTTTTTTACAAATTCTCCGGCTTCCTTGCTAGATCTCATATCTGGCTCTGTTACAATCTCCATTAGAGCAACGCCAGACCTATTCAAATCAATCAGGCTATACTCGGGACTTTGATCATGCATGCTTTTACCAGCATCTTGCTCAAGATGGATATGGTGAATTCGCACATTTTTTGTGTTATCTTGGTCAATCTCAATTTCAATATGCCCAGCACCAACTATCGGATGATACATTTGTGATATTTGGTATCCTTGAGGTAGATCAGGGTAAAAATAATTTTTTCTATCAAAGCGCGAAATTTTGTTGATTTCACAATTCAATCCCAAACCAGTTTTTACCGCTTGCTCTACACAATATTCATTTAATACTGGCAGCATACCTGGCATTGCTGCATCAATTAAAGACACCTGTGTGTTAGGAGCAGCACCAAATTCTGTAGCAGCGCCAGAGAATAATTTACTCTGAGAAGTAACCTGAGCATGAATCTCTAAACCAATTACTACTTCCCACTCTCCTTTATTACCACGTACCAAGGTCATTTACTTACTCCTTAAAATTGTAATATTTGTTGCTATCCATTTCGCGTAATTCAACTGAAATACATTTTTTATTTATATCTATTTCTTTTGCACAATAATTTAAAATTGCATTACACATCTCATCAAACACGTCCTGAGTTCTTTCTGTTTTCCTTAGAACAGAAACAACGATATGCATAAAAGATGTATAATTCTCTCCCGCACCAATCTGTGATTGTTGCAGTTCAAATGCTCTAAATTTTGTTGCATCAACCGAAACTTTCATAAACTTCATAACAACTTTGTTTATATAGCCAAACAGAGCATCAATCTGCTCATTCTGTAAGCCCGCTTCTTTACTATATTCAATCTTGACCTGTGGCATTTAGAATCCCTCCGGTTTATGTTTGAAGCCTAGAATGCTCTCAAGATTTCTTGCTGCCCTAAATAAGCTAACTTCATCAAAGCGACTTGCTATAAGTTGAAGACTTATAGGTAGCCCTTTAGAAGTCAATCTTCCCGGTATTGATATGGCTGGCAGGCCTGCCATACTAGCAGGAATGGTGAATACGTCATTCCAATACATTTTTATCTCATCTTTGGCGATATCACTATTGAAACCAAAAGCTGGAGTTGGAGTTACAGGAGTCAAAATCACATCAACATCTTCAAAAGCATTCACAAAATCATGCACAATTAACCTTCTAACTCTTTGGGCCTTCCTGTAATAAGCATCATATGACCCAGCTGATAATACGTAAGTACCGATCATTATTCTTCTTTGCACTTCATTACCAAAACCCATGGCCCTTGTCTCTTGATACATGTCATCTAGGCTCATACCCGCTTTATATTCTCGTAGACCGTATCTTATTCCATCATATCTTGCTAAATTTGAGGACGCTTCAGCTGGAGCAATCACATAATAAGCAGCAACACCATGCATAGTATTTGGTAATGATATTTCTTTAACTTCTGCTCCTTCTTTTCTTAGCATATCCGCTGCATCATCCCATAATTTTGCAATTTCTGGATCAAGCATGTCTGAACGATATTCCTTCGGGATCCCTATTTTTAAGCCTTTAAGGCTCATTGCCAAAGCTGATTGTAAATCTGGCAGATCTATTTTCGATGAAGTTGAATCTTTAGCATCATAACCCATAACACTATTTGCTACTAAAGCAGTATCTTCAACAGATCTTGCAAACATTCCGGCCTGATCTAAAGAACTAGAAAAAGCAACCATCCCATATCTAGAGCATCTACCATATGATGGCTTGAAACCAACAACCCCACAAAATGCTGCTGGCTGACGCACAGACCCACCAGTATCACTTCCAAGGGCGGCTTTTACTAAATTTGCAGCAACGGCTGCTGCAGACCCGCCAGACGATCCACCTGGAACTAGCTCCTCTGAACTATTTTTTTCTTTCCATGGGTTAATCACGTTACCATAAAAACTGTGAATGTTAGCAGATCCCATGGCAAACTCGTCCATGTTCAACTTACCTGTTAGCACCACGCCATCATCAAGCATTTTCTTGGAAACTGTAGATTCATATGTAGGAACAAAATTATGCAAAATCCTTGAAGCAGCAGTAGTCTTAATACCATTGGTACAAAATAAATCTTTGAAGGCTACAGGAACACCCTCGAGCGGCCTCTCCTGGTCATTTCTATATCTTTTGTCTGATTCTGCAGCCGCTTCACGCGCAACATCATGTGTCTCAGTTATAAAGTAATTTAAATTTGAGTGTTTTTGCTGATATGCGATATGTTCATCAACTAATTCAACTGCCGAAAACTTTCTATCTTTTAATCCATCAATTGTATCTTTAATGGATAATTTCACTAAATTTGTCATTATTCAATTACCTTTGGAACTGCGAAATGTTCATAAACTTCTTTGGGAGCATTCTTAAGAATTTTCTCTGGACAATTACCCTGTGTGACTTGATCTTGCCGCATTGGCTGCTGAAACTCTGATACATTAACAAGGGGCTCAACAGAGCTAGTATCTACCCTTGCTAAACTATCAATTACATTTATGATACTAGAAAGCTCCTTAACGTAGCCTTCTACTTTATCTAATGGAATTTTAAGCCTAGCAAGCTTCGCGGTTCTCAAGACATCTTTTTCGGAAATTGACATATTCTACCTTATTTATACTCTAACAAAATTCCTCAGCCAAAAATAATTCAAAAGAAAGGGCATATCAAGTCTTTTTATTACCCATGACATGCCCAATTCAGCTATTAAATTAGATTTTTAATTTTTCTTTTTTGGCGTTTTTTTCTTAGGAGAGTTTTTTGCGTCTATTTTTTTCGCAGCTTCTTTCTTTTTCTTCTTCGGCACGTCTGGAACTTCCAACTCTGGTTTAGAATTCAGCATATCCATTAGATCTTTGGAAAAGCCTTCACTTTTCATTTTATCAGTAAATTTTTTGTCCAACTTACAATGAACTAGAGAGCATAAATTTTTGAGGGAAGTTTCCTTTTTTTCTTCAACCAGATATTCTATAAACTCCTCAACCTCTTGCCTATGGTCATTTAGATCTACTTTTGCACCCACATCAAATTTTTCTAAACCTAACAAATTAGCAAATGACTCAAAATTCTCTTTTCTGAATAACCCTAGCATTAGGCTCTTGGAAATACCGCTTTCTACCACAAACTTATTTCCCAAAATAGCAAATTCATCCTTATTTTTTCTGATAAACATAGCTATGATAAGCTGAGAAATCCCTAAATATCCTTTTCTCATTGCTAATTGAAGAACTGGTACTAGTAGTTTTATGTTGAAGATTTCACCAGAATTTAAAAGATTTATAGCTAGTTTGTTTTCACCTTTCTCTACAAGCGCCCTGAGAATCGTTGAATTTTCGATTGCAAGCAACCTTACAAAATTTCCAACCTTTTTTCTAAATCCGTCAATATTGAAAGATACCAAACCTTTCTTTTTTAATTTTTCATATTCTTCTTTTGGAAACAACCCTTCTTTATCCAATGATGCATCTACTATTGCCCGCATATCAGGGTTTAGAACCATATGTTCAACAACGATTTTTCTTCCATCTCTTGTAACAAAGATGCCTAATGTCGTTATCATATCATCAACTGAAAATTGACATTGGCCGTTGTCATCTTTAGCTGGAATTTTCTTTTCAAAATCGATTATATATTTACTTTTAGCCATTACATTACTTCTATTTTGTTAAAAAACAGAGCCAGAATAAATAATAAAGATTAAAAATGAGTTAAAAACCTAAATAACATTAAATTTAGATAGAGATGCAAGAAAAAAAAGCGTTATCAACCCTAGAAGCAACAACAACATGGTTAAATTTTTTTTCCTTAATTTATTTAGTTTGATATTTTTCATAAATGATAATTATTTATTTAAAGGAAAAGTTACAACAAAAATCACTCCTTTACCACTTGAAGGAAGTCTGGCTATTACTTCTCCCCCATGAGCGTGCATTATTTCCTTACATAATGCAAGGCCGATTCCCTTTCCTCCTCCTCTATTTTTTGTTAAGCTACTTTCAACAAATGGATCAAAAACTTTACTTAATTCTTTCTTGGGAATACCTATTCCCACATCTCTAATACTAATTTCTATATTCGGACTTGTAACGACTTTTATAGAAACTTCTCCACCTCCATATTTGATTGCATTAGTTAAGATATTCTGAATCACTATTTTTGCATGAGCAGGATCGCATTTCATTTCAATATCTTTGCCTTTACGATAATCCGCATCAAATTTTAGATAGTTTAAATCTGCATAAGTTTTTGCGTAATCAATTGCTGAATCTATCACTTTATTCAAACTATACTGAGAAAAATTATATTGCATTGTACCAGAGCTTATCTTTGATAAATCCAGGACATTATTAACCAAATTAGCCAAACGTTCACCACTACTGGCTAAAATTTTTATGCATTCACGCTTCTTAGTCTCATCTAGTATATCCCAACTATTATTCAGTTCAGTAGAAATATTGTATATCCCATGTATTGGGGTCCTTATTTCGTGGCTCATATTATTTAGGAATTCTTGCTTCGTATTTAGAGCAGTTACTAAATTAGAGGTTCTTTTTTCAACTATCTTTTCCAAATTTTTATTCAATTTTTCCAGTTTGATATTTTTATCAATTATTATATTTTCCGCTTGCTCTCTCTTAAAAAGTGAAATGGTTCCAACAATTAACGAGAATAAATACATGGTAGTTCCAAAGACTATGTTATAGGCATAAACTAAATCTAGCCTAAAATCACTCGTTATATCAAAAACGACTATCGCTGCAAAAACACCTGTCACCAAAATAAATACAAATGAAAACCAATCTACAAGCAAAACCAAAATAAACATCGCTATTATCGAATTCATTATCCATGGCAATTCAATATGATTATGGAATAGCATGTAGGTCGATAAAAATGGCAGAGTAAAAATAAGCGTTATATTCCAGTATAAGGGCAGCCATTTCCTTGTATCTTTTTTCCATGAAGCCTGCATGATAAGCAGAATTGACATCACACACGCAATAATTCTAAACAGAATAATTGTTGAATAATTCTCATCTGAATGAGACCACAAGAAATAAGGAATTAGATAAAATAAAAAGCAAAAAATCCCAAAAAACTCATAATTATTCTTATTCACTTCTCCATGAAGAATCTTTTCGTTAAACTTCCTACCGAGGAAATTTACAAACCTCTCTACTTCAAATTGCAAGTCATGGAATTTTTTTACTTGAGCCAACATGCACTCATATAAATTACTTTTTAAATCTTTATGACTAGTTAAGGCAAAATATATCAAATAAAAAATTATTGTAACTAAAATAGAGGAAATAATTGGATCAAAACCCAACAAATTATCTATATATTCATCTATCACAAAAACAGAAAACAGACTAACAATTAACCCTAGGTAAAAAACAAATCTATTAACTCTAAAACCATATAAAGCAAATGTTAAAGGCACTAATATCGTCGGCGCCCAAAAAGTAAATGCATAAAGCATTATATCGATTATATTTTTAAAATTCATAGCAACTATGATAGTCCCTATACCAATAAGTGAGGTAACGGATCTGGCAAGGACAACCTCTTCTTTCGCACTCAGTTTAACAGTGGAAATATTTTTTACTATATCATTTACTATTGAAACGCCAGCAACATTTAACTCAGAATCAGCTGATGACATCAATACAGATAACATACCCGCAATTATTAAACCTTTTATTCCATAGGGCATTATATTTTCGATTAAATATAAAACTGATTTTTGTTCAGTCATATTTGGTGAAAGCTGAAAAGCTATCAAACCTATCAAACCTATAATCACGTAAAAAGGAAATGATATTATACCATTTATTGTAGTTGCTTTGCTTGCTTGAGCGGTGTTTTGTGCGATCAATATTCTTTGCAAGAAAGAAGGAATAAAAGCCCCAACAACCAAAAAGATCAAAAATTCATTCATATGATTATGTTCAAAGAAATTGATCTTTAGAGATTCTTCCGAGATATTCGTATAAAAACTCTCAAACCCACCCAACTCATTTATACCTATAGTACATATTATAGGAATCGCTACCATCAA
>JAUIIY010000017.1 GCA_030431375.1 Alphaproteobacteria bacterium | reverse complement strand
AGGGGGGCCCGCAGCCTTACCAAACCTAACCAAACTCCGAATACCGGTGAGTACAGCGCGGCAGACAGACTACGGGTGCTAAGGTCCGTAGTCGAGAGGGAAACAGCCCAGACCGTCGTCTAAGGTCCCTAAATCATGGCTAAGTGTGAAAGGATGTAAAAAGACCAAAACAGCTAGGAGGTTGGCTTAGAAGCAGCCATCCTTTAAAGAAAGCGTAACAGCTCACTAGTCTAAATAAGTCTTCTTGCGCCTATAATGTAACGGGGCTCAAGCCATGTACCGAAGACACGGACGCATATTTATATGCGTGGTAGCGGAGCGTTCTGTAGGCCGTTGAAGGTGTCTCGCGAGAGGCGCTGGAGGTATCAGAAGTGAGAATGCTGGTATGAGTAGCGATAAAGGAAGTGAGAAACTTCCTCGCCGTAAGTCCAAGGTTTCCTGCGTAAAGCTAATCTGCGCAGGGTTAGTCGGCCCCTAAGGTGAGGCTGAAAGGCGTAACCGATGGGAATCAGGTTAATATTCCTGAACCTGTGGGATGTGACGAAGATTGTAAATTGTCAACACTTATTGGATTGTGTTGGCAGTGAAAATCTTCCAGGAAATAGCACCCACATATAGACCGTACCCCAAACCGACACAGGTGGACGAGTAGAGTATACTAAGGCGCTTGAGAGAACTACACTGAAGGAACTCGGCAAATTGTGCCCGTAACTTCGGGATAAGGGCAGCCTCCATTAAGGCAACTTTTTGGAGGTGGCACAAAAGAGGGGGTGGCGACTGTTTATTAAAAACACAGGGCTCTGCAAAATCAATAGATGAAGTATAGGGTCTGACGCCTGCCCAGTGCCGGAAGGTTAAGAGGAGGTGTGCAAGCACTGAATTGAAGCCCCGGTGAACGGCGGCCGTAACTATGACGGTCCTAAGGTAGCGAAATTCCTTGTCGGGTAAGTTCCGACCCGCACGAATGGCGTAACGACTTCCCCACTGTCTCCAGTGTAGACTCAGCGAAATTGAATTCTCCGTGAAGATGCGGAGTACCCGCGGTTAGACGGAAAGACCCCGTGCACCTTTACTATAGCTTTACAGTGATATTAGAAATTTAATGTGTAGGATAGGTGGGAGACTTTGAAGCAGTGACGCCAGTTACTGTGGAGTCGCCCTTGAAATACCACCCTTTGAATTTTTGGTGTCTAACCAAGATCCATGAATCTGGATTTGGGACATTGTATGGTGGGTAGTTTGACTGGGGCGGTCGCCTCCTAAATAGTAACGGAGGCGTGCGAAGGTAAGCTCAGGCTGGTCGGAAATCAGCTGTTAGAGTGCAATGGCATAAGCTTGCCTGACTGCGAGAGTGACAGCTCGAGCAGAGACGAAAGTCGGTCATAGTGATCCGGTGGTTCTGCGTGGAAGGGCCATCGCTCAACGGATAAAAGGTACGCCGGGGATAACAGGCTGATGATTCCCAAGAGTCCATATCGACGGAATCGTTTGGCACCTCGATGTCGACTCATCACATCCTGGGGCTGGAGAAGGTCCCAAGGGTTCGGCTGTTCGCCGATTAAAGTGGTACGTGAGTTGGGTTTAGAACGTCGTGAGACAGTTCGGTCCCTATCTGCCGTGGGTGTAAGGAAATTTGAGAGGATCTGCTCTTAGTACGAGAGGACCAGAGTGGACGTACCAATAGTGTACCAGTTGTCACGCCAGTGGCATCGCTGGGTAGCCACGTACGGACGGGATAACCGCTGAAAGCATCTAAGCGGGAAACCCACCTCAAAACTAGATTTCCCCATTAGAGCCGTGGAAGACTACCACGTTGATAGGCTGGGTGTGTAAGCGCAGTAATGTGTTTAGCTAACCAGTACTAATAGCTCGATTGACTTAATTTATAAGATTCTCATGTATGCAGCGTTAAGACTGTAAGTCAGATTTTATACACTTTGCTAAAATTAGGCCTGTTTAATTGGCCTGGTGGTTATAGCGTTCGTGAAACACTCGATTCCATTCCGAACTCATGAGTGAAACCGAACAGCGCTGATGGTACTACGTCTTAAGGCGTGGGAGAGTAAGTCACTGCCAGGCTTGTTAAGCAGGTTTTTTTTATTTAAAGTAAATAAAAACGTTAATATTTATGTTTGATTTAACTTTAATTAAAAGCAGTATTCTTGCCAAATATCCAAATCACAAAAATAATAAAATCATCAAAATTTCTGATTTTGGCACAGATAATATAGTTTATCGCTTAGGCAAAGACAGAGTCATTAGAGTACCAAGATCAGAAGCCTCCTTATTGCAATTGCAAAAAGAGATAAAGATTATTGAGTGTCTTAGCAAAACAAACTTTGATATTAGGATAACTGAAATAGTTGATTTCGTAGATATCAAAGACTCTAAAAAACTAAAATTACCAATTTATAAATGGATTGAAGGTGAGGATTTGCATCATTTGGTTGACTTCTCTGCTTATAAAGCGCTTGCTCTAGAATTAGCAAATTTTACTCATCACCTACATTCAATGAATGTTCAAGATATTTCTATTGTCAGAAGAGGGTTGCCACTTAGCTCACAAGACAAAGCTGTGAAAGAAGCTTTAGACAATCTTGAGGGAGAGATTGAAAGTAAGAAATTATTTGATTTATGGAATAGTTTAGTTGAAACACCGTCGTGGGAGAAAGAACCAGTCTTCATACATGCAGATTTACTACCCACAAATTTAATAATAAAAAATAATAAATTAGCAGCTGTCATTGATTGGAGTTTGGCTGGGGCAGGAGATCCCGCAATTGATTTCATTCCCGCTTGGTCAATTTTTGATGAAGAAAGTAGGGCAATTTATAAAGAAGCAGCTAAGGTTGATGAAAATACCTGGTTGCGAGCGAAAGGATGGGCTTTATCGATCGCGCTGATTATTCTTCCATATTATAAAAATAAAAACAAAACTATGTGTGATGTGGCAAAAAGGATTTTGAGCCAAATAAAATGAATCAATTAGCAATGAATTCTTGCTATGTACGTCTATCGGTGGTATAAAAGCGCGCATTTTTGTTAATATTGGTTGAAAGATGGAGGAGTTATGAAACCTGGTAAAGAAGAGAAGGAAAGCGGTCCAAGGTCTTTATATATTATTATCGACCCTGATTATAAAAATTATTTTAATTGGAACGGTTTCTTGGCCACTAAAGATAGTTATGATCTTGTGTTCGATGATGGTAAAGCAATTTATCAAATAGAATTAAAAGCCTTAGAAAAAGGTTGTATTGAAAAAATGAGCAAGGAAGGTAAACTTAAATACGTAAACCCAAAGGGAATGAAGAGCGAATACCAAAAGGTATTAGTTATCGGTCATGGTGGCACAACAGAGGAATTTTTAGGAAAAGATATTGATGCTGTAGATGTAGGCAATAGAATAGTTAATCTTTTGGAAAAACTACGCTTAAAGCCAGGCTGTGAAATACGTATCCAAATTTGTAATTCTGGTGGTCATAAGTTCAGTGATGGTAAGACTTTTCAAGAAATGTGCACTCCTGTTGGCCAAACATCTTTTGCCCCTGGCTCTTATAGTTTAATTTTCCAGAACGGAAAATTTGTCGATTTACCAAATGATCGTGTTTTATTTGAGCAATTAAAAATTGTTCTAACAGGAGAGTTAGCTGTAGCTAAAAAGGCAATTCGTACATTTGCTGTGTCAAAATACTTGAAAGAAGAAAACTTAGACAAAAAGTATGAAATACCAAAAATTCTTATGGGTACATTTAAAGATCGATATACCTCTGAGTGTGATAAATCAGAAAAAAAAGTTGTAGACAAGAAATCGAAGAAGAATTCGCATGTTGCGAAGCTCGAGAAAAGGCGATTACAAGAAATGTTTTTTAAAGGGCGCTCATTTGGTTGATAAATTTAAAGTTTTGCAAAGGGTAATCTTCGATTAAAAGAAAATTTCCTTGGCTAGCTCCATTCTGTACTGTATGATTTACTACTTGATTAAAAAAGGTGAACAATGATTTTTGAAGTTTCAGGTATTTACATGGTGGCGGTTAGTATCTTGGTGTTTTTTACAGGATATTACGTCGTTCATAAAGTTACGCTTCTCCAAAAATATAACATACCAGAAGGTGTGGTAGGGGGAATAATCTTCAGTACGTTATTTTATATTTTAAGGTCCCAATTTGATATCAAGGTCCAATTTGACAACGGTCTTAGAGATTTATTTTTAATGATATTCTTTTGTACTGTTGGTATGAGTGCAAAATTCGGCCTATTAGTTAGTGGCGGTAAAACTTTGTTAAAATTAATTGCCGTGATGATTGTATTTCTTATCATTCAAAATGCAACTGGTGTTATTGTAGCCAAAATTATTGATGCCCCGCTAATTAACGGATTAATTGCAGGATCAATCACTCTGGCTGGTGGGCATGGTACCGCTATTTCATGGGGGAAATTCTTTGAGCTTCACGGTTATGCAGGGGCAACTGAGTATGGCTTAATATCGGCGACGATTGGCCTTATATGCGGTGGTGTGTTGGGCGGTCCTGTGGCTCAAGGGCTAATCCAAAAATATCAATTGGTTCGTGGGAAATATAAGAAAAAGAATAAAGAGACTGACGGAAGTAAATCCAGGTCCAAGCCCCAAATTGAGCGTCTGGCGACAACCTTTATGATTGTATTAACAGCGATATTTTTTGTGGCTGTGTGCATAATGCTTGGTGAATTCGTCAATATAGGGCTAGAAGCAATTGGAATTGTTGCACCAGCATATTTATCGGTGCTAATTATAGGAATTATCTTTATCAATAGTTGTGGTTTATTTAAGATAAATATTTCACCGAGCTTGCTAAATCTTTTTCGAGATGTGAGTCTGCAAGTATTTATTACTATGAGTATGATGCTGATTGACATTGAATATTTGTTCAATAAGCAAATATATTCAATCCTCATTATCATTGCAGTTCAGGTTGTTGTTATTATTATTTTTGCTAGATCAGTGTTCTTTAGGTTTGCCGGAAGGGATTATGATGCAGCGTCTATCACCGCAGGATTTATTGGTTCTGGATTGGGAGCAACTCCTGTAGGGCTTGCTAATGTTGACTCATTAGGCAGGAAATATCACTCCTCCGCAAAAGCATTATTGATTGTGCCTTTATTAGGATCAGTCTTTACTGATTTCTTTAGTGCTATCGTCTTACAGGGCTTTCTTTATTATGTAATAGATTTTGTTGCAAAGTAAAAAGCTATGAGATAACTTCTGACCTTAGGATAGTTTTTATGGGGGTCGTATGACAAAAGTTATTGATTTAAAACCAAGGCAAATTTGTGATCTAGAGATGATTATGAATGGGGGATTTGCACCCCTAGATGGCTTTCTTGTGCAAGAAGATTATAATTCAGTCTGTCAAAATATGAGGTTGGCAGATGGAAGCGTTTGGCCAATGCCCGTAACGCTTGATGTTTCGGAAGATAAAGCTCAGACAATTGAGATAGGCGAAGAAGTTGAATTAAGAGATTTAGAGGGTGTGCTTTTAGCTACTATTAGGGTGGAAAGCAAGTGGGTTCCAGATAAGAATTTGGAAGCAGAATTGGTATTTAAAACAACCGATCAGAATCATCCAGCAGTTTTTTACCTTATGCATCAGACCGGCAATGTCTATATTGGGGGTAGGGTACAGCAGAAACAATTACCAACCCATTATGATTATAGCAAATTGAGACATACTCCGACTGAATTAAAAGCAATTTTCGAAAAGCTAGGTTGGCAAAGAGTGGTGGCGTTTCAAACGCGAAACCCTCTTCATAGAGCACATCAGGAATTGACTTTGAGAGCAACCAGGGAGCTTGAGGCAAATTTGTTAATCCACCCTGTTGTCGGTATGACCAAACCTGGTGATATTGATCATTTTACGAGAGTTAGATGTTATCAAGCAATCATAGATTCTTACCCGAAGCAAACAACAATGATGAGCTTGTTGCCACTTGCTATGAGAATGGGTGGGCCCAGAGAGGCATTATGGCATGCTTTGATTAGAAAAAATTATGGATGTACACACTTTATTGTCGGCAGGGACCATGCAGGACCTGGCAAGGATAGTAAAGGTAACGATTTTTATGATCCATACGCTGCTCAAGAGATAGTTGCTGAGTATCAAAACGAGATTGGTATTGAAATGGTGCCATTCAAAATGATGCAATATAGCTCTGACAGAGCGCAATATATTCCAGCTGATGAAATTAACCCTGGTGAAAATATGTTAGATATTTCGGGTACAGAGTTAAGAAGAAGGTTAAGAGAAGGTTTAGAGATACCTGAGTGGTTTTCTCCGTCAGCAGTAATTAAAGAGCTGAGAAAGTCTTTCCCACCTATGAAAGAGAGAGGATTTACAATATTCTTTACTGGTTTATCAGGATCAGGTAAATCCACACTCGCAAACGCATTATTAGTAAAATTGATGGAGGTGGGTACACGTCCTGTTACATTACTTGATGGTGATATTGTAAGAAAGCATTTATCATCTGAGCTAGGTTTCTCGAAAGAACATAGAGATATAAATGTTAAGCGAATTGGTTATGTAGCAAGCGAGATTACCAAAAATAGAGGAATTGCAATTTGTGCACCAATTGCTCCTTACGACAATGTGCGAAAAGAAGTTAGAGGCATGATAGCCGAGCATGGTATTTTTGTAGAAGTTTATTTATCAACAAAGTTAGAAACTTGTGAGAAAAGGGATAGAAAAGGTCTGTATAAAATGGCAAGAGAGGGTAAACTCAAGAATTTTACAGGAATTGATGATCCCTACGAAATCCCAAAAGACGCTGAAATTGTTATCGATACTGCGTCATGCGAACCCGAAGAAGCAGTTAATCAGATTATGTTGAAATTAGAGCATTTGGGACTATTGTGATCACCGATGCAACGATAGATTATGTGATAGCCTTATCCCTTGAAGCAGGTCAAGAAATCATGCTTTACTATGACAATATGGGTGTTACTGTTAAAGAGGATAATAGCCCTCTTACAAAAGCTGATATCGCTTCTCATAATACGATAATGGAGGGGTTAGAGAAGTTTTCTTACCCGATCATTTCTGAAGAATCTAAGGAACATGATATTATCGAAAAAGATGAGGAATTTTATTGGTTGGTCGATCCTCTTGATGGCACAAAAGAGTTTATCAACAAAAGTAATGAGTTTACTACTAACATTGCTTTGATCCACAATAATAAGCCTATTTTTGGTGTGGTATATGCCCCTGCGATGCAAAAATTTTGGGTTGGACAAAATTACGGAAAGAAATTCGCTTTTACTATAGATAACACATTTACCAGAAAAGAAATTACTTGTCGTAAGGCTGATATGAGTAAGTTAGTCTCATTTGTTAGTAAAAATCATGCAAATAGCGAAAGGTTAGAAAATTTCTATAAAATTAATGAGCTTAACATCGCAGAAGAGGTTAGTGCTGGTTCATCATTAAAAATATGTAAAATTGCTGAAGGAGATGCCGATATATATCCGCGCTTGGGAACCACAATGGAATGGGATATAGCGGCTGCCCAGGCTGTGCTGGAGGCGGCTGGAGGTTTCGTATATTCTAGTAAGTCTGGTACTTTGATATATGGGAAGAAGGATCTCAAAAATGAGCATTTTATCGCAACAAATTTTCAAAATAATTTTAGGTTTTAAATGGCTAACTACGAAGAGAGCAATTGGAGATCAGTAGGTAAATCTTTATCTTGGAGACTTTTCGCAACAGCAACAACTATTGCTATAGCATATTTTATCACTGGTGAGTTAGAGCTGGCAAAAAAAATTGGTGCGGTTGAATTTCTCTCGAAATTCTTTATTTATTTTATTCACGAAAGGCTATGGAACTTTATTCCCTTCGGTAAATATAAGGAAAAAAAATCGGATTAGGATAGTTTTGTGGAAACTATGCTTGATAAAGTTTACTATATATAAGGTAATATATGTGAAGATTTTATTAAGATGTCCCATATTCAAAGGAGTAAACTGCTAATTAAATCTTATTCTCAGGCAAATTATCTGGGAGATCGTAAAGAATATCATGATAGTTTTAGATCTGCATTTGAGTATGCGGCCATTGGAATGGCACTTGTTTCTCCAGTAGGGGCTTGGGTTGAGGTAAATAGGTCATTATGCCAAATGTTTGGCTACAGTGCTGAAGAGCTGTGCAAAATGGATTTTCAAGCGGTTACCCATCCGGATTATTTAGAAGCTGATTTGGAATATGTGAATAAAATGCTTCGTAAGGAGATAGATTATTACGAGATGGAGAAAATCTATATCCACAAGGATGGAAAGGAAATTTGGGGGTTATTGAGTGTCTCTTTGGTGTTTGATGAAGACGAAGAACCAAAATATTTCATTTCTCAAATTCAAGATATTACGGATAGGAAAGAAGCTGAAAAAAAGATTGATAAATATATGAAAGATCTGGAGGCTAGTAATGAACAGCTTGAAGAATTTGCACATATTGTTTCGCATGATTTAAAAGAGCCTCTCAGAGGAGTTTCAAATTTTGCCTCATTTATTGAAGAGGATTACCCTGAAAAAATGGAAGATGGGATTATCAAAAAGCTTATCTCTCAAAGGAAGTTAGTTGATAGAATGTATAATTTGCTGAACAACCTGTTATATTACGCAAAGGTGGGTAATTCGGAAATGCAGTTTTCTTCATGTTCTCCAAAAGAAATTTTGGCAGAAGCCTTAGATTCGATATCAAGCCTCATTGATAAAAATGTCCAGATTTGTGTAGGTGACATGCCCGAGGAGATATATTGTAACAAGGATAAAATAAGGGAAGTATTCCAAAATTTAATAGGAAATGCGATTAGATACAATTTGAGTGATATCAAAAAGATATTAGTAGGTTTTGATAACAAGGAAAAAGTTTATTACGTTGAAGATAATGGAGTGGGCATAAAACCAGAATTTAGCAAAAGAATTTTCCAAATTTTTAAGAAAGCTCATAGTGATAAGCGACTCCCCAAAGGAACAGGGATAGGTCTATCTATAGTAAAGAAAATTATAGAAAGACATATGGGTAGTATTGATTTCAAACCATCCCAATTTGGTACAGGAACAAAATTCTTTTTTAGTATTCATGCCTAGTGGTTGGTTGATCTGTAACCATTTCAAGTCGTATTATTTTCATACATTTTCCTGAAGCAAAGTCTTGTATATTTACTTAGTATTTACTAGTACTTTTCTTCTAGCAAAGACTTTAAGTATATTCCATAAGTAGATTTATGCTGTAATTTAATTAATTCCTCTAGTTCTAGATTGTTAATAAAGCCCATGCGGTGAGCAACTTCCTCTATGCACGAAATTTTTATGCCCTGCCTACTTTCTATGGAGTGCACGAAAGTTGATGCTTGCAATAGCGAGTCAACCGTCCCTACATCAAACCAGGCAACCCCTCTGTTCATCTGTTCGTAATGTAGTTCTCCGAGTTTAATATACTCATTATTTATACTGGTTATCTCTAGCTCTCCTCTGTCAGAAGGCTGAACTTTTTTTGCAATATCTACTACTCGGTTGTCGTATATGTAAAGACCTGTAACAGCCCAATGTGATGGAGGAGTTGTGGGCTTCTCTACAATGCTACTCACTTTTCCTTCTTCATTAAATTCAGCAACTCCGTATCTTTCTGGGTCACTAACCCTATATAAAAAGACCTTTGCTCCAGATTGAAAATCAAGTGACATTTTACGAATATTCTCTCCGTAGAAAATATTATCTCCCAATATTAAAGCCACAGAATCATCACCAATAAAATCTTCAGCGATAATAAATGCATCAGCAATTCCTCTTGGTTCATCCTGTGTTGCATATTCAATATTTATGCCCAAGCTGCGTCCATTGCCAAGAAGTTTTTTAAATGCATCTAAATCCGAAGATTTGCTTATAATCATTATGTCCCTAATACCAAACAGCATCAAATTAGATAAGGGATAATAGATCATTGGTTTGTCATATACTGGTAATAAATGTTTGTTTACTGGGGAAGTGATTGGATTTAGCCTCGTTCCATTCCCGCCGGCTAGTATTATAGCTTTCATAAATATTACTTGATTATTCTCGTGCAATCAGTAGTATATTTTTTCGCACATGTCAAAAATTTTACTTTATGAATAAAAAAGATAAGAGAATATGGACTATAGGTTTTGTTAATTACAAAACCTCTTTGTATTTAAAGTACCAATTTAAATCTCTCTTTAGGTTTAACGATCCAGAATCATTTTGTATCATTATTTTAGACAATTCGGTATGTGAGGAAGAAAAAAATAAGCTGGAAGAGTTGGTTAGCCAATATTCAAATTATGGTAATATCGAAGTGATATATCATACACCAAAAGAGAAAACAGCAAGTGGACAGCATGGTGAAGGTTTGACGATCATTAAAGATAAATGTAAAACTGAATTTTTCTTAGCACAAGATCCAGATTTTTTTTGGATAAAACAGAACCATCTAAAATTCTTAGAAGATAAACTGCGAGGTGGGATGGAAACGGTTGGTGCGCCTTATGAGAATCCAGTTGGAATTGGAGCTCCGGATTTTCCTTCAGCCTTTGGCTGCGCTTATAAAACGAAAAAACTTGTTGATCTTGATTTTACTGCAAGAACTGATGAAGAATCAATTGCAGAAGGAAGGAAAAAATACCCACAATTAGGATTTTGTTATGATGTGGGTTGGAAGATTAGAGAGGTGCTCTCGAAGGAAAAATACTTAACTTTCTCACAAGAGCATTTTTTCCTTTTCAAGGACCTTAAACACTCTTTTGAGTGTATAACGCATTTATATAGATATGGTGGTGAGCCAATTGCAATCCACCTTTTTAGGGGAAGTTTTACAGGGGAAGTCACAAAAGACCATTGTGATCCAAAGGCTGAAATTAACCAACAGGTTGTTGAGAATAGAATAAAAATTTGCAATAATATTTATGATATTATAGATAAAGGAACCTTACCAAAAATCAGTTTTGTGAGGGGTCTTGAATCCACTAAAAGAAGGATAGTAAACAGGTTATTACATACTAAATTAATTTTTAGTTTGATGACTTATTTAAGAAAGAGTAAATTTGGAAAGAAAATTATAAAAACTGTTAAGAAACTTGTGCTGGACTAGGGTAGCTGTGTTATATTTAGGTGAAACATTGAGATTTAGAAAAATTGATATTTATGATCAAGATTTTTTAGTTAATCTGAGGAGTGATCCAGAGGTCTATAATAATTTGGGTACATTTATCTTTGTTAATTCTGCATCACAAGAACAATGGTTCAATTCTATACAAAAAGACTCTAAGAATGAGTTTCTCATAGTTGAAAAGTTATTAGGTGAAGATTGGCAAAAAATAGGAATTGTGCGCTTAACAGGAATTGATTATATCAATAAATCAATTTGTGTGGGTGCAGATATTCACAGAGACTATAGAGGGCAAGGATTTAGCAAATATATTTATAAATTAATTTTTAAATTATGCTTCGATTACTGGAATATGAATCGAGTCTGGTTACTAGTTATGGAGACGAATGTGAGAGCAAAAAATTTATATGAGAAATTAGGCTTCACTGTTGAAGGGATTCAAAGAGATGCTATATATAGAGAAGGTAAATATCACAACTATGTTATGATGTCTATTTTGAAAAATGAATATAAAAAGGGGCAATAAAATATGGCTAACAAAAACATACCATTATTTAAAGTGTTTATGTCTGAATCAGTTGATTCAGAGGTTTTGGAAGTGTTACATTCTGGTTTCATTGGAGAGGGGCCGAAAGTTGTTGAATTTGAGAAAGCTTTGGCAGAATATATTGGAAATGATAAGGTGAATACTTTACATTCAGGTACTGCAGGACTTCACCTGGCATATCACATTTCAATTAATCATGCGACTAATGCGGAAATAATAACTACTCCCATAACCTGCACTGCAACTAACACTCCTATATTGGCGAATAATGCGAAAATTGTATGGGCTGACGTGGATCCAATTTCTGGTAACATTGACCCAAATGATATTGAGCGAAAAATAACTAAAAATACAAAAGCAATAGTTATGGTTCATTGGGGTGGTAACCCGTGTGATATATCTAGAATCAATGAGATTGCAAAAGCAAATAATATAAAAGTTGTTGAAGATGGTGCCCATGCTATGGGAACTTTATACGAGAATAAACCTTTAGGTAATCATTCAGATTTTACAATGTACTCTCTTCAAGCAATAAAGCATATTACCTCTATAGATGGTGGAGTGTTAGTATCTAATAGCAAGGAGGATCATGAGCGGGCTAGGTTACTCAGGTGGTACGGTATTAGCAGAGAAGTCAGAGAAGCAAAGGACTTAAGATGTGAAATTGATGTAGCTGAGGCGGGATACAAATTTCATATGAATGATGTGTGTGCAACCGTTGGGCTAGAGAATTTTAAACATTTGAATTGGATCACTGAAAGACACAGAAGTAATGCTAAGTTTTATGAGAATGCTTTTAAAGATGTTGAGGGGATTACTGTTGTTCCAGAAACAACGAACAGTAAGTCATCATATTGGTTGTTTACTTTGCATTTGCAAAATAGAGATCATGTAATGAACAGTCTCAAAGAGTACGGAATTATGACTTCAAAAGTGCACGCTCGTAATGACACACATAGTATGTTTAAAGAATTTTATGATCCTAACTTACCTAATGCGTTAAAATTCAATGATACCCATTTATGTATTCCAGTTGGGTGGTGGGTTTCTGATGATGATAGAGAATATATAGCAGAAAAATTAATTAAGTGCTCAAGATGATAGAAATAAGAAATCTAGAGATACCTGAAATTAAAATTATTAAACCCAAACAACATTTAGATCACAGGGGTTTTTTCTCAGAGACATATAATAAAAAACTATTGTCCGAGTATGGGATTGATATTGATTTTGTTCAAGATAATCATGCTTTTTCTAAATCAAAACATACACTTAGAGGATTACATTTTCAGGACGGTAGCTATGCTCAGGATAAACTAGTTAGGGTTATTAAGGGCAAAATTCTAGACATTGCTGTTGACTTAAGGTTCAACTCTCCAACTTTTGGAAAATATGTTTCTGCAATTATAAGTCCTGAAGAATGGAATCAGATTTTAGTTCCAATAGGATTTGCACATGGTTTGCTTACTTTAGAAGATAATACCGAGGTTCTATATAAAACTTCTAACTATTATTCTCCAGCAAATGATAGGGGCATTAAATGGGATGATCCAAACCTCAACATAAATTGGGGAAATGTACAAGTTAGCGATTTTATAATTTCTGACAAAGACAACGATCTACCGAGCTTTGACAAGAATACAAAATATTTTAACTAAGAATGAATAAGAAAGTAATCTTGGTAACTGGTGGTGCTGGTTTTATAGGGAGCTGTTTTACCATAAGTATGATAAAGCAAGGCCATGAGGTTATTGTTCTCGATTCTTTGACATATGCAGGTGATATTAAGAACTTGGCTGATGTATCAAATCACAAGAATTATTCCTTTGTCAAAGGAGATATTAATGATACGGCTCTAGTTGCTGAGTTGTTGAGCATCCATAATGTGGATTGGGTAGTAAATTTTGCAGCCGAGTCTCACGTAGATAACTCAATTGCCTCGCCAAATATATTTATCAAAACAAATATCAATGGTACCTTGAGTTTGTTGAATGCTTCTCTTCCGTATTACCAAGAGTTAAAAGAAAAAAAATCATTTAGGTTTTTGCATGTGTCAACAGATGAGGTTTTTGGATCTTTAGGTGAGGATGGATTTTTCAACGAGGAATCTTCATATTCACCTAATTCGCCATATGCGGCTAGTAAGGCGGGAGCTGACCATCTTGTTAGGGCTTGGTATGAAACATATGGTCTGCCAACAATTATCACTAATTGTTCTAATAATTACGGTCCTCGACAGCATCCTGAAAAACTTATACCCAAGATAATTACAAGTGCAATTCACGGTAATCCAATTCCAATTTATGGTGATGGAAAGAACATCCGTGATTGGATTTTTGTGGATGCGCATTGTCGCGGCATATATCTGGCTTTAACCAAAGGCAGGATTGGAGAATGTTATTGCCTGGGTGAGGATATGGAAATGACTAATATAGAAATAGCAAAAAAAATATGCAATATTTTAGGGGAGTTAAGGCCTAGGTCTAAAGGGTCATATTCAGAGCTTATCACTTTTGTTGAAGACCGATTGGGGCATGATAGGCGCTATGCTATTGATTCTTCCAAGGCTAAAAAAGAACTAGGTTTCATAAGTTCAGAATCATTTGACGATAATTTGCGTTTCACAGTAAAGTGGTATTTAGATCGAGCAACTGAAATAAACGGCTAAAATTTTATTTATTGCAGATGCCGTCGTAAATTTTACTAAACAGTTATCGTAGTAAATAGGGGGCACTGGTTCAGTTGATTACATGTATTTCCAGAGATATGATAATCAGCTTTTACGGTAGTATTTAAAATGTTGTTTCAACCCCAATGCCCGCGCTGTCAATCAAATAAATTTTCAGTATTACAACCCTGCACACAATGGCACAAGAAAACTTTTTGACTGTGATGAATGTGGTGAGCATTTTTCTGAAACCAAAAATTCATTTTTAGAAGGCCTAAGAAAACCATTAAGCCTTATTCAACAAGTTTTAAACTCAAGAACTGAGGGTATGGGATTGAATGCAGCAACAAGAGTTTTTCCTATTTCCAAAAACGCACTTCTTGATTGGGAAACAAAATTTTCTAACCTTAAAGAGCCATTATTTATCTATCCATGAGAAAATTATTTCTTTATGAGCAGTGGTTGCTTTTTCAAATATTACTAGTCATCGTTACCCCCAGCTTTCATATCTGAATTCACTTTATTTATATGCTCCATTATTTTCTCAGCGACTATGTCTGGGTTTAGATCGCTAATTTCTAAGATGAGCAAGTTAGGGTGATGGATTGATAACAATGGACCATTATCTTCAGCATCTTGTGGATCGATGGACTTCCATCTATCTCTACGTTCAGGCTTTGTCAGTCGAATTAAATGTTCATCTTTGGTAATTTCAAATTTAACAGGTATAAATGTTGAGCCTCTAGATTTCGCCATATTTTCAACTTGTGCATATATCTCCCTGTCTTCATTTGTTTCGGCCAGACAATTAGTAAGAACATAATTTTTATTCGGTACTTTAGTTAGAAAATTCAAAACTTCTGTTCTAATTTTAGCGATAGAGTCCCATGCAAAACCAGGGATTTTGGCATAGCCATCATATTGCAACAACTCAAAAATAGGGTTATTAATAAGCTGATTATCACAAATGATAAACTCATATTTTTTTGCTAGTGCTTGCGCTATAGTATATTTGCCAACACCTGGTTTTCCAGTTAAATAAATAATGGTTGATTGGCTGCTCATTTTTTTCCTCCAACAACTGTGCCTTGGTGGTATATAATTACCCAATTATCACCTTGTTTTCGCCAAATCGTAGACCGCCTAGTAACTCTATCTTCATCCTGAATCAATACGTAGGTAATTAGATAATTATCCTGAGCAATTTTAACCACATCAAAATCTTTTGCTTCCCATATATCGATGTAATTAGGATCATCATGCCTTTTTAATAAGGTTGTTATCACATCCCCGCTCTAGAATAAATGTTACCCGATGCACCTACTTCCCAAAACCCTTCACAAGTTAAATTAAGTAGCGCTTCTTTAGTTGAGCCACATTTATCTTGGTGGTGAAATAATGGCTCGCGTATAGCCAATTGGTTAAACGTGATGTTTTCTAATTTATTATTAAAACGTTTATCTCTTAGCATCAAAAATATTTGTTCTTTTGAAGAAGAGCTAACAATTTTGAAGCCAGCTTTAGAGTAAGAGTCTATAGCAAAGGAATTGGTTAATGCCGGATCAACCAAGGCATGCTCGAATTCTGTAAACACATGACTATCTAAAAATAATTCTAATGATTTGGATCCAATATTTTTGCCAAGATAATTTTCATCACCAATAAACATGTCTATTGCAGCGAGTGAATTGGGTAAATTATCTAATTGATACCCATCTCTTGGAAAATCATACGCATTGTAATATTGGATATAGCCTATTGGAGTATCATCAAAATAAATTATAAATACATGTATTGGTTTGCGCTCAGAGCCAGTCTTTTTATAGCCATCAACATAGGACCCGAATTTTTCTTGTATCGCTTCTTTCGTGTAATTGACATCAGTATCCCACCATTTTTTAACATGAGGCTGCTGTAACCATTTAAGTAAATTTTCAAAATCTGTATTAGCAAGAGGCTTAAAGCTTATCTTCATTGGTACGCCTCTCTGCCAGCTGTTAAATCTTTTAGGCACTGCATGAAATCATCAAAATTATTATTAATAGGCGAAAAATATTCTTGCTCAAATTTATCCATGATCTTTTCTGCTTTTTTGATTAATTGTTTACCGGCGGGAAGAAGTTTTGGGTATTTAGCTCGTTCATCACCATCAATATGCTTGCGTTCAATCAAACCGCGCTTTTGCAAGGTACGTAGTGCATGGGACGTCATTGTTACATCAGAGTCAGTTAATCTTACCAGATCATTCTGTGTTGATTTTTGGCGCTTAGATTCAAGAGATTGCAATACACATAAAAAAACATACTGGGTATGGGTTAGCCCAGCTGGCTCTAAAACTTTATCGCTCATTCTTTTCCAGCTGAAATAAGCCTTATAAAATATAAAGCTGGAAGATTCTAATATGCGTATATCGCTTTTATCTGTATTTTCATCATGAGCAGTCATGATTATCTCCCTGAG
>JAUIIY010000004.1 GCA_030431375.1 Alphaproteobacteria bacterium | reverse complement strand
TAAACACATAGATCTTCAAACGACACGTTATTTTTATCAGCTAGATCTTTGAGCTTGGCTATACTATCCATCACTTCCGGTGGAATCGAGCCACCACGCTCTTTGGAAAGCCAATCAGATTGGAAATGTAGGGGGTGATTACCGTCTTTGGGAGCGCCTATATATATTGTAAAAGGAGCAACCTGACCGTTAAAATTGCATGGTACACTGAATTTTTTCATAAATTTATTTCGATATCAAAGGCTAATAATTTATAATCACCAAACATAATGATATAAAATTTAAAATAATGAGTCAAATTTCTGGAGGAGATAACATCATAAATACAAGAAAAAATATTTTTAGGGCTTGGTGGAATACCATTGATAGGGTCACAATATCAATTATTTTTTTAATTATTGCCTCTAGCTTGGTTATGGTTACAACTGCTAGCCCAGCGGTTGCCACAAGGATTGGCCTTGAACCTCTGTATTTTATGAAAAGACAAGCGGTCTTTTTAGTTTTAGGGGCTATTTTTCTGGTCACGCTTTCTTTTATATCTGTTCAAAACGCTCGGAGAATAGCGATAATTGGTTTTTGTTGCTGTTTAATTTTATTAGTAGCTGTTTTATTCGTTGGATCGGATATAAAAGGAGCCAAGCGCTGGATATCCTTACCAGGTTTCTCATTGCAGCCTTCGGAATTCGCAAAACCATTTTTTTCTATTGTAACAGCTTGGATTTTATCAATTAAATATTCTGAAACAAGGTTTCCAGCTTTTAAAGTCACTTTATTTTCATATGTAATTTTTATAGGTTTGTTGATCCTACAGCCAGATTTTGGCATGAGCATTACAGTAACAATCATCTGGTTAGGTCAGTTATTCATTGCGGGTTTATCTGTAATATGGATTATTATATCATTTGTTCTCAGCGTTGTTGGAGTAATAGGGGCGTATATCTTTTTGCCTCATGTGCAAAAGAGGATAGATAGTTTCTTAAATCCCCAAAATTTTGATAATTATCAGGTGCAGAAATCGATTGAAGCTTTCCGTAATGGAGGGTTCTATGGAACAGGACCAGGAGAGGGGGCTGTGAAATATCAATTGCCAGATTCACATACAGATTTCATTTTTGCTGTCATTGGAGAAGAGATGGGAGTTATAGCGTGCCTGGTCATAGTATCACTTTATGCGATTATTGTTATTAGAGGGCTATATATAATAACCCAAGAGCATGATCAGTTTAATATTTTAGCGGTTTCTGGTATTCTAATTCAGATTGCGATACAATCTATTTTCAATATGGGTGTGAGTTTGCATTTATTTCCGACTAAAGGTATGACCCTGCCGCTAATAAGCTACGGAGGTTCTTCCGTTATTGCCACGTCAATGGCTTTGGGGCTTATGCTGGCATTTACACGGAAAAGATATAACGTCGTGACCCTGCCAATACATAATTTAAGAGGGAGATGGTAATGAAAAAGAGAGTGGTGCTAGCCACTGGCGGAACAGGTGGGCATATTTTCCCGGCCATATCATTGTATGAGTCGCTCATAAAAGAGGGATTTAAGCCATATATGTTGGTGGATGATAGATTCCTTAACTATACAAAATTTTTCAAAAGTCAGGTTAATTATAAGGTGATTTCTTCTGATAAAATGTCGGGTGGTATATTCAGAAAATTAATAGGTGCATTGAAACTTGCTATTGGATTGTTGCAATCAATTATTTTTTTGTTGAGATACAAACCTAAATTGGTAATAGGATTTGGTGGGTATATGACCTTTCCAATAATTATTGCTGCCAAAATCTTAGGAAAAAAAATTATTCTACATGAGCAAAACTCCGTGTTGGGGAATGCAAATAAGATGCTTAGTCCATTTGCTGAATTTGTCGCTACTACATTTCCTTCGGTAAAAAATCTACCACCAGAAAAAACTCTATATGTGGGTAATTTTTTGCGGGCTGAGTTCAAAGAGTCAAAAAAAGTAAATTTACCAGATTTTGATAAAGTCATTAACATTACAGTTATAGGTGGTAGCCAAGGTGCTAAAATTTTAGGTGAAATTGTGCCTGAGGCATTGGTATCTTTTGCCAAAAAAAATAAAAAGAAGCTTTGTATTTTTCACCAGGCAAGAAAAGAGGACATAGACTCGGTTACGGGAATCTATAACAAAAATAATTTAGAAAATGAGGTGAAGCCATTTTTTGATGATGTTTATGAAAAAATGAAGATGTCGCATATTGTAATCGCCCGGTCGGGAGCATCAACTATCACTGATTTGATGGCAGTTGGAAGAGCAGCGATTTTCATACCAATTCCATATTCTTTCGGTAATCATCAGCTTTTAAATGCAAAATATGTATGTGACAATAATGCTAGTTGGTTGCTAGAGCAGAAAGATTTGAACGTTGCTGATTTGTCAGAAATGCTAACAAAAATATTTTCAAATACGAATCTTTTAATAGAATATTCTAATAATATCTTTAGACTTAATAAGGATGGAGTATCAATTATTATGCCGAAGATTAGAGAATTTTGTGCATAAGTTATTAATTAATCTATAGAAATTGCCATGAGCAGACTTTTTTACGCAACGATTTTATTAATTTTTACAATTTCTTGCAGTGCAAACAAGTTGAGTGACAAGAGATATCCAATATTAAATACATCTTACTTGGAACAAGAAGAACAGCAAAATGCAGAAGCGCAAAATGAGGTTCTGGAGAGAATAAATGATTTTAGATATAAAGAAGATTTTACTCGCGGGGTAGTTGATGTAGATATTGAAGATTTACCAGATAAACTGGAGGTGGCAACAATGCCTGTTGCAGGAGAAAATCTTTATAAATTGCCAGCAAGTAAAGAAAAAAAAGTTATCAAAAAAAATAAAAAGAAAAAAACATACAAGAAGAAATCACCAAAAAAAAAGGTGACAAAGAAAAAGGTCGCCAAGTCTCCTTCAAAAACAATGGTAAAAAAAGTTAGTGCAAGTAAAAAAGCAAATTCATATGTAGATTTGTCAAAAATGCCGGCACAAACTAAGACAATGGATGATAAAAAGAAAGATGTGGCACAGAAAGAACAGCAAATTTCTGAAATGCAAAATAATGCAAAAAATATAAAAATGCCAACATCACAGTCCCAAGCACAAAATGATGATAGTGCGTCCACTGCATCTCAGGGTGTTTCATCAAAAGAGCAAGTAAATGATAAGCTTGATAGTTTACAGGCGAGACATCAGTTGACTTTAGATAATGCAAAGAAAAATACTGAATTATCTAGTAACAATTCAGCGACGAATTCTGTTCAGACAAACACATCTACCGCTACGGTCTCACCAGCTGCTGCTTCAACCAAAGCACCAGCGCCTGCTGTCCCTAGCGTTCCCGCAGCAACTGTCCCTACTGAAACAAACAGCAAGCCAATGATACCTACTATTCCGGTTGAATCTGATACATCAAGCGTTAAAACGAGCACTACTTCTTCAAGCGATGATTCTGCAAATAATGGTAAAAGTTCATCGCAAGACTCAGCTAATAACCCAAATATCGGAATACCACCGGCTCCTGCCATTCCATCGGGATTTGGTAGTGTTGCTTCTGCATCTTCATCCGGAGAAGGTAAAGTTATGTTCCCAACTTCTCCAACTGAATCGCAAACAGGAAAGAAAAAAATCACAATTAAGAAAGATATGTCTCTTTCTGTTCAATAATTTGTAATCAAATTGCGTTTATTGTCCTGGAAATTCTTTTTTATATAATGTATTTACTTATTATAGATGCAAAACATAGGTAGCCATGGCAAATAAAAACACAAATAGTGATGTTATTTTCGACGTTAATTTATCAATTGAGGCTGTGGGTGTTACAGAGGCAGCAGCAATCGCTTCATATGAGCTGATGGGTAAAGGAGATGAAAAAGCAGCCGATCAAGTGGCAGTCAATGCTATGCGTAACGCTTTAAGGAAGATGAACATTGAAGGCACTGTGGTTATTGGAGAGGGAGAAAGAGATAAGGCGCCAATGTTATTTATTGGCGAAAAAGTTGGAAGTGGCGTTGGTCCTAAGATCGATATTGCTCTAGATCCTTTGGAAGGTACTACCATTTGTGCAACTGGCGGTGCTAATTCAATGTCTGTAATCGCTATGACAGAGAGTGGCGGATTGTTGAATGCTCCAGATGTATATATGGAGAAAATAGCAGTTGGCTTACCTTACAAAGAGCAAATTGTTGATTTAGACGAAAAAATAAGTAAAAACCTAAAAAATCTAGCACTTGCCAAAAAATGCGAAGTTGAGGATTTGATGGTAGTAGTGTTAGATCGCCCAAGGCATCAAGAATTAATAGCAAATATAAGAGAAGCTGGTGCTAGAATACAACTTATTAGTGATGGTGATATCGCCGCGGTGATTGCAACGACCAGGCCAGAAAGTGGAGTGGATATGTATGTTGGCACTGGAGGTGCACCTGAAGGAGTTCTTGCGGCTGCTGCGCTTGCAACAACGGGTGGTCAGATGATGGGAAAATTGGTTTTCAACGATGAAGAGCAGATAGAAAGAGCTAAGACCATGGGCATAAATGATATTAACAAAAAATATATTGTTAGTGATATGGCGAATGGCAAAGAAATTATTTTCGCTGCAACTGGTGTTACGGATGGTTCTATGCTTGATGGGGTCAAATATAAGAAGAATAAAAGTATTATTACCCATTCAATTGCTATGAGTTCGCATTTTAAAACAATCAGACAAATTCGGACAGAACATCGTTTGAAAGCTGTATAAAATGTCCAATGACAGAGCCGACATATATAAATCTGTAAAAAATAGAAGATGGCAGAAATATCCCGTTGATGATTCCTTGTTATCTTATTTCCAAAACCAAAGTGATCTTCATCCTATCATATTAGAGATGCTAATTTCACGTGGGGTTGAGGCTGATGAATTAAATAAATATATCGATCCAAAATTAAGAGATTATTTACCCGATCCAGATCATTTGCTTGATATGTCTAAGGCAGCTAATTTCATAGTTGATTCTATATGCGCAAGTAAGGAATTTGCTGTATTTGGAGATTATGATGTAGACGGGGCATGCGCTTCTGCGTTACTTAAAAATTTCTTTAGCTTACTTGGGCATGAAATAGAAATATATATTCCTGACCGCATCCGTGAGGGTTATGGCCCAAATATTGAGGCATTGCGGAAGTTAAAAGCGCAAAATATAGATGTGGTTATTACAGTTGATTGCGGGGCGGTAGCGTATGAGGCTCTTAACGAAGCTAAGCAAATTGGGCTAGATGTAGTAGTAGTTGATCACCATATTGGTGGTGAAGTTTTACCTGAGGCAGTAGCTGTAGTAAATCCTAATCGTGTTGATGAAAAGTCGGAATATGGCTATTTATGTGCTGGTGGAGTGGTTTTTCTTCTGCTTATTTCAATCAACAAAGTTTTGAAAGCTCGAGGATTGAAGCATTTGCAAACGCAAGATCTGCTTTCAATGTTAGATTTAGTGGCTTTATCAACAATTTGCGATGTGGTACCACTAAAAGGGCTGAATCGGGCTTTTGTTAGTCAAGGTATCAAAGTGATTGAGGCTGGTACTAATATTGGCATAAAAGCCTTAAAGCAAATCGCGAACTTAAAAGATGAAATTGATGCTTATCATCTAGGGTTTATTTTAGGTCCAAGGATAAATGCAGGTGGGCGAGTTGGCGATGCTAATCTCGGGGCTAATTTGTTGAGCTCAACGGATTTTAATCAGGCAATTGATATTGCAAGACAGCTTGATATGCATAATCATGAGCGTAAGGCGATAGAGACCTCACTTATTGATGAGGCAACAAAACAAGTTGCACGTGAGCAAAGAGATAAAAATTTTGCTTATGTTGTTGGATCTGATTGGCATCTGGGAGTAATTGGTATTTTAGCGGGCAGACTCAAGGAGACATTTAATAAACCTTCTATAGTGATAACGGTAAGCGATAGGTTGGGGAAAGCCTCATGCCGCTCTGTTAAATCCATAAATATTGGTGATATTATCCATAAAGCTAAAGAGAATAATTTGCTGGTCGCTGGAGGTGGTCATGCGATGGCGGCAGGTTTTACTGTTGAAAGTGATAAGATTGATGAATTATCAGAATTCATAGAAAGCGAGATAGCCAAATTTGGGGGAGATTTTTTGGATAAAGAAATAGACAATTTTGACTCTGAGTTGTCGGCGACTTCAATTACTGTAGATCTATATCAAGAAATACAGAAAATAGGTCCTTTTGGAAGTGATAATCCACAACCAAAATTTTATTTGCGTAACGTTGATATTATCAATGCAAAGATCATTGGGGGGGATCACATTAGCTGTTCAGTTACTGATTCTAATGCAAGAACCGGAAAATTTGTAAGAGCAGTATCTTTCAGGGCAATTAGCAGCCCGATTGGCGAGGTTCTTTTAAGAAACCCAAAAAATATAAATCTTATCGTTCAAATCTCGCTAAATAAATGGAACGGTAATATATCTGCAGAGTTAAATATTCAGGATATTATTTTAAATTAGCCGTTAACCATTGCTTAATATATTTCTGGTTCAATCAGATATATAACCAAGTAAGAGGTATAATATGTTTGGTTTATCTACAGGTGCTGCTATTTCAGCAGTGGGGGCAGTTTCAGCTACTATATTTGCAGCAAAGAAATACGGAGATGATAATCTCTTCAAGGCAACAATTGGCCCGACCAATTTATCTTTTGGGCAGGCGGCAGCAATTGTAACAGGTGTAGGTCATGTTGTTACAGGTTATTTTTTACCTCAGTTACTTTCTGTTTCACTTAATGGAGGGTATAATTTATTAGTTGCTGCAGGAGAAATTTCACTAGCTGCTGGATTATATATCATACCGAATATGGGATTTGAATTGCCAACAGTATCCTATATGTTCAAAGGACATCAGGGGCTTGTTCAGACAGGGCTGGAATATGTGATAGGACACCCACTTAACTTTTTAGGTATTGGCTTGGATAGTGAGCATTCAGTGTCTGGCCTCGCAGTGAGGATTGGAATAGAGGCAATAGACTGGATGAGTTATACAGCTCCGGTTGGTGCTGCTATATATCATGTGAAATCATATTTCTTTGGAAATGCTGCTGAGGCTGGTTCAGATGCTGTTCCTGCTGATTTAAGTAAAGATAGTTCTGCTCAACAACCTTCCGCTCAGGCAGCAAGGGATAGCCAGGGATCAAATTTTAATATCAATATCCAAAATTGTTATAATTGTACGTTTGTGGAAACTAAAACCCCAGATCTGCAAGCTGATACATATATGAACATGGACGCAGTTAGGCAGATTTTAGAGAATTTTCAGGCTCAATCTCTAGAACATACAAATGATAACACAGCTTGTGCCGGCAATTCATCTGTAGTTGTAGAATTAGGCGGTGAGCTGCTAGACGTAGCTTAAATGATATGAATTAAAGAGCATTTTTCTTATCGCGGCTGGCCTTTTTACGGTCATTCGCGTTAAGATGTCTTTTTCTTAATCTGATTGACTCAGGCGTTACTTCGAGCAACTCATCTTCCTCCAAATATGCGATCGCATCTTCAATAGTCATTTTCTTTGGTGGAGATAATTTTATTCCTTCATCTTTTAGCACAGAACGCACATTTGTTAGTTGCTTACCTTTTAAAGGGTTAACTTCTAGGTCTTCATTACGCGAATTGATACCAATAATCATTCCATCATAAACTTTAGTTTGCGGTGCGATGAATAAAACACCTCTTTCTTCAATATTCCATAAAGCATAGGCAAGAGCTTCACCGGTAGCCATGGATATTAGAGAGCCATTAATTCTGCCACCAATATCTCCTTTATGCGGAGCATATGAATGGAAAAGCCTATTTAATACGCCAGTTCCTTTTGTATCAGTCATGAATTCGCGCTGATAACCGATTAAGCCTCTGGTTGGTATGTGGAATACTAATCTGGTTTTTCCACCGCTTGATGGGCGCATTTCAATCATCTCTCCCTTTCTTTGGGAAAGTTTTTCTACAATGCAGCCACAAAATTCTTCATCTACATCAATTACTGCTTCTTCAATTGGCTCTAGCCTTTTGCCATTTTCATCGCTTTTGAATAAGACTTTAGGTTTTGATACAGAAAGCTCGAATCCTTCACGTCTCATATTTTCAATTAAAACACCAAGCTGTAACTCACCACGCCCACTCACTTCATAAAAATCTTTTTGACCAGATTCAGAAACAGTGATTGCAACATTGGTTTCAGCTTCTTTTTGTAAGCGATCTAGAATCATCCTTGAAGTAACTTTATCTCCCTCAGTGCCTGCAAGAGGAGAATTATTTACCCCGATTGAAATAGACATAGTTGGCGGATCAATAGGTGTTGATTTAATAGGTTCAATAATCTCAGGGGAGCAGATAGTGTCGGAAACGGATGCTTTTGCAAGTCCTGCAATTGCAACTATATCTCCAGCTTGTGCTTCTTCTACCGGAACTCTCTCAATTCCTTCAAAGCCAAATAATTTGGTAAGACGACCTATCTCAACTTGTTTCCCATTCAGATTCATTGCCTTAATTGGGGTATTCATTTTACCAATACCGCTATATACCTTTCCGGTTAAGATCCTTCCTAGATAAGGGTCGGATTGCAGTAAAGTTGCAAGCATTGCAAATGGCTTGGTTTCATGAACATTTGGGGCCGGTACATGTTCGATAATGCAGTCAAATAAAGGCCTTAAATCTGTTCTTTCATCCTCCAACTCCTTTACGCACCATCCATTGCGGCCTGAGGCATAAAGAATAGGAAAGTCTAATTGTTTCTCGTTAGCATCAAGTGAAACGAACAAATCAAATACTTCATCGATCACTTCTTCAGGACGTGCATCACCTCTATCGATTTTATTGATCACAACAATTGGGTTTAGGCCAATTTTTAATGCTTTTGATAAAACAAATTTTGTTTGAGGCATTGGTCCTTCAGCTGAGTCAACAAGTAGAAGGCAACTATCAACCATCGAAAGTACGCGTTCAACCTCTCCACCAAAATCAGCATGTCCTGGTGTATCGATGATATTTAGTTTGATATCATCAATTTTGATTGATGTACATTTCGCAAGAATTGTAATGCCACGCTCTTTTTCAAGATCATTTGAATCCATGATTCTTTCATCGACCTGCTGGTTATCTCGGAAAGTTCCGCTTTGGCGTAGCATTTGGTCGATCATGGTTGTTTTGCCGTGATCTACGTGGGCAATAATAGCAATATTCTTAATGTGATTCATAAAATTATTCTGGTAGCTCTACTGGGCAGACATCACCTGCGGCATCTGCATATTTAGTGTTAAGCACAATATTATCCATAATATTTGGATAATTGCCAGTTAAAGCTATGGCTGTTGGTTCAAATTTTCCTGCTATCCTAATATATGTGACATCTTGAGCCTTTGAATATTCGATTGAAACGTCACTTTCTTCAACTTTTTTCATTGTGCAGGACAAGTAAATTATGTCTTCTTCATCATCAAAATGATTTACTGTAGCAACTTTACCATCGATAATTTTGGTGCTGCACATGCTGAAGAAAAGATGATCGGCTTGTTCGGATAGTTCAAAAAGATCCAAGCCTCCCTTGCCAAATACATAATTTGGTTCCTCATCTTGAAGGATAAAATACTCACTTTTTTCTGTTCCTTCGATGCATCCCGTTGCGCCTTCATGAATTTTTGCGTGATCCTGAGACATTGTAATAGACAGATCCGTATTGTCTGAAGTAGATGAAAAAAAGTTTGATATATTATCAACTAACGATTGTGGGATATATTTTTTTATAAAAGCAAGTGCCAATCCAGCTGCAGGCAAGAGTATGTAATTGACTATTCCTCTGGTTATACAAAAGGCGCCTCCAGTTGCGGTGCTGGCAGGACATCGGTTGCAGGCACTTTGCATCTCTATACCACTCATATAAATACTCCATTAATTGTTGCAGTCTTTATATGCTAGATAAGAAAAAATATAAAGTCTTTTTTGGCTTATAGTTAACTTAATTATATTCTCTTTTTAACTATTTTCATCTGTTTGAAACTGCAAGCTCTATAGTAGGCTTAAAAATTAACCCTTGTTTTCGTTGGGTTAATGGCATAGAATGTCGCGTAACTATTTAAAAAATCGATATTTCTAAAAAATTTCATGAAGAATACAAAATTTAAAATCTGTGACACTTATGTGCATCCGGGTGAGATTGCTCATTTGGCGATGCCTCTCCCCGAGCAATATTCTTGCTCACCTCTTTACATGCCAATTAAGGTGATTCATGGCCACCAGAAAGGGCCTACCATATTGATATTATCCGTTTTCAAGGGAACTGAGTTAAATGGTCTGGAAATTGCAAATCGGTTGGTTAAATCAATAAAGCCTGAACAAATTTCAGGTACGATAATTGCTATTCCGGTGGTTAATGTATATGGGCTAACGCACTACCCGCAGAATCTACCATCTGGGGCAAATCTTGCGGACTGTTTTCCAGGTGACGAAAGCGGTTCATATGGCCAAAGAATGGCGCATTTGATAACCGAAGAAATTCTCAAGAAGTCTGATTATTGTATAGAACTTCAAACTGGTGATTTAAATCATAATATTTTGCCACAAGTATATTGTGACTTTAAAGATAATAAGGCTAAGGCACTTGCAAGAATCTTTAAAACCCCGGTGATTACTGATGTTGAATCTACAAAAAGTTCCCTGCGAGAGGTGTGTGAAGAGTTGCAGATACCTTTATTGGTATATCAGGCGGGTGAGGCTCGTAGGTTCGATGAGAATGTTATTGATTTAGGTGTTTCTGGCATCAGAAATGTATTAAAGCAGCTAAATATTCTGCCTCAGGATGCAACAAAAGAGGTTAAGACTATTTCTTCTAGGGATGAAGAATGGATGACAGCGCCAAAAGGGGGAATATTACATACAGATGTTAATTTAGGGCAGATTATCGAGAAAAATGATTTGATTGGTAAAATTACAGATCCGTTTAGTGCTGATGTGTCAGAAAAAATTTATTCACCGCAAAAGGGGATTATTGTGGGGGTGAACACTTCTCCATTAGTTCATGAAGGGTCGCCTACATTCAAGCTGGCTTCCTTCCTGGATTACGATAAAGCAGAAACAGCAATTGAGGAATGGGATAAAAAACAGCCAGATAGTTACATAGGTTAATTATGCTAGACAAAATATTTAGCAAGGGAACTGCTATATGGCTTATTTGCGCGCTGTTTTTTCTTTATGAGTTCTTTCTTAGAACCGTCATAGGAACTTACCAAGTTTCTTTGATGCATGATTTGGAACTTTCAGCGGTTCAATTTGCGTTGATTAGCAGCACCTTCTTTTTGATAGTTTACGGCCTTATGCAGATACCAGTTGGTTTGATTGTTGATCATATGGGGCTCAAAAAATCCTTAATGCTGGCATCAGTAGCATGTGCAATTTCTACTTTCGGATTTTCATATTCAGAAAATTTTATCACAGCCTCAATATTTCGTATGCTAATGGGTTTTGGTGCTTCATTTGGTTTTATTTGTTTGTTGGTCTCGGTATATGAGTGGATGCCTAGTAAGTACCGGGCGATTTTTATTGGGTTATCACAATTTATTGGCACTATTGGACCTATGCTAGCTGCAGGGCCTCTAAGTTCGTTATCAATCGAACATGGAGTTAGCTGGAATAATATTTTTATTGCATTATCCGTAATAGGAGTTGTTCTATCTGTGGTTTCTTTGTTTTTTGTCGAAAATAATAAAGAGATAAAAGCAGGGTTCATAATTCTGCATAAACCAGAAACAGTATTAAACTCATTCAAGAGATTATTTAAAAAAATTCAGCCATGGTATATAGCAACAGTTTCAGCGGTTATATATTTCCCTATTGAATATTTATCAGAAAATGAGGGTAGGATTTTCTTAAATTTAAAAGGAATTAATATCGAAGATGCTTCCTACATGATAACTACATCCTGGATAGGATTTGCGATATTTTGCCCCTTATTTGGACTAATTTCTGACTGGCTGGACAGAAGGAAATTATTTTTGGTGTTAACAAGTGGCATTACTTTTTTTGCAATGCTTCTACTAATTTATGCAGAAAATAGTTATTTATTGTTTTTCAGCTTCTTCTTGATAGGGGTAGGAGCTAGTGGTCAGGTCATAGGATTTGTAAATATTTCAGAGAATTTTAAAAAGCAATTTACGGCTATTTCGCTTGCGCTAAATAATGCAGTGATTATAACTTTTGCAGCGATTATGCCACCGATTTTGGGGTTCTTCATAGAGCATATTTCTGATGTGGTAACAATTCAAACTTATCAGACCATTTTTATGGTCATAGTAGTATTTGCAGCGTTAGCATTCGCTATATCTTTCTTTTTTATCAAGGAAACTTTTGCTAAATCAACCTCTGAATTCACCATTCTAAAAATCGAGAAATAAAGAACCAAAGAAAGTTTTACAATTTTGTAGAGCTTATGCTTCTATGCCTAAAGGGTCAAGAATGTAATCTTTTACAAGAGATGATATTTCATCACCTGCAAGTTCTCTTCCAATCTGCAATGGGAATCCAAAAGTGCTTTCTGCATTACATTTATTTGCTTTTACTATATTATTCCAGATAGTCTCTTCCTGCCTTGTATCTTCGGGTGAAAATATTTTCTCTCCGCATTGACCATATAATGCTTGCAATGCAGCAGATATACCTAAATATTGGTTGAAATTATTCTCATAATGTCTGAAGTTATCAGCACTATTTCTTTGTTGATTGTCTTTGGTTGGCTTGTCATATTTGAATGCGATTACCAACTCGATTTCCTTTCTGTTTTCAATTAAAGGATAATTACTTTCTGAATTGTCATACATTATACATCAAAATTATTATTTTGTTGAGGGGGGCTCTCTTAGTCAGCTATATAATTCAATATTATTAAAAATAACAAAAAACTATTTTCTTTGTTACAATCAGATTTGCACCAAAAAATTGAATAAAAGTGATGTTAGAAAAAGTTCTGAAAAAGATTGGTTTTAGAGGTGAACAAGGCAATGCCATAAAAAATATTTTATATATTATTTTTTGCGAGAAGAATAATATTAATTTTGATACAAGTAGATCTAGTGCTTGGTGCGAGTCAATGAAATTTTCTTCGGAGCAAGAGGCGTATAAATGGCTCAATCAGATGTGTCAAGAAAACATGCTGCGCCCCAAAAATGTTGAAAGATTACAATATGTACCTCCGCAATATGTAACAAAATATTTGTCTGAAATAATTAAATATCTAGATTGTTTACAGTTTTTTAATGCCATAAGGCCTAAACATCAAAAATATGATGCAATGTTACTGCTAGGAGCTGCTCAAGAAAGTTTTGAGAGGCGAGTAAAAACAGCCATTGAAATTTTACATAATGGATATGAAGTGGATGAAATGTATATTTTAAGTGGGAGTAGGGATTTATGGCCAAAACATGAGCCAATTACTCCTATCTTGGTAGCTGAATTTATTGCCAGTAAAGCGCGATCTAAGCCTTTGTCTGTAAAAGAAATATATAAAAAAACATGTCAGATAATTAACGAGCACTTACCTAAAGAAGTTTTTGAGAAAAACACCTCCGAAGAAGTTAATAAAATTAGAAAGAAAATAGTTGATATATTTGAAAGTCCTAATAATTATTTGGATCAGAACAATTTCCCTCCCATTAAATGGCCTACTGAGATGACTCTTGGTCGTACTCTTGTGGAGATGTACAAAATACACCATATTATTGATGTGTTTGATGTCAATACCCCTAAGAATGCACAAGGTAAAAGACCAAATACGCAGGACACATATATACAATTTGAAAAAGAATTTGGTAAAAGATTTTCTAACAAAAAGCATAAGCCAAGATTGCTTTTAATTTCAAATCAGCCATTTAATTTTTATCAAAGAATTATTGCAGAGAATTCTTTGCCTAAGAACAAATATGAGATAGATGATGCAGGTGATAGTGCTATTTCAATTACTCCTCAATCAATTGCGGTTTGCCTTGATTCGCTTGCAAGGGCTATATATGCTTCAGGCGTTAAGTTCTAGCGTTATGCTTGCAAAGCTAAAAATGAACTTTAAAAGCATAATATATTTAAACTTAGAAGTGTATTACTGTGTCTAATATGATTATTTTTTAAAGTTCACTTAAGCAGTTGTTCGGTTCTATGAATAGATTTATTGAATTTTGGTTTCTGTTCTTTTGGGGAACTCAACAGCTGGCATTTTATCTCCATTTTGTTGCAATATATTGATAATCATTCTACCTGTTTGCCTCCCAAGCTCATATTGATCTGGTCCTATTGATGCATCTGCGCCTTTTGGCATCATGTCAATATCGCTAACAAACACCAATTTGTTATTTTTCTGAGCAATTTTAACAATTGAAGAGAATGCACTTAAAGCTGTGTTATCATTTGTTACTAAAATAGCATCAGCTTTTTCAGCTAAATGCCTTGCTGCTCCGGCCACATCTGAAGTTTTATTAGCAGCAGATGTAACAATTTTAAGACCATATTGACCTGCTTTCTCGATAATCAGCTCGTTTAGTTTAACGGAATTAGCTTCGCTCGGATTATAAATAATACCTATTATTTTGAGATTAGGGAATTTACTCAGATAAAATTCAAGCTGAGGTTCAATAGCGATAAAATTTGAGACACCGGTAACATTTGACTCAGGCATATTTAAGTTTTTTACAAGCCCTGCACTAATTGGATCAGTTATTGAGCTAAAGACCACCTTGCTGTTGCTATTTCTAAATTTGCTTTTAAAAACTTGTGCTACAGGTGTGCCTAGGGCCACTGCAACGTCAACATTTTTTGCTTTATAATTCTGTGCAATTTGCGCCGCAAGAGCAATATTACCTTGGGCATCATCAAACTTAATATCACATATTTCTCTCTTGCAATAATTTTCATTAAGCTCATCTATAATGCCTTGCCTGGTACGATCAAGCGCAGGGTGCTGTATTATTTGGGTAATATAAATTTTCTTATCCGCAAAAGCAGAAAAATTAAATAATAATATATATAGGATGAATAAAACTCTCATAACGACACCAAAAAATAAAATTAGAAAAATAAAATCGACTAGAAACTAAAATTAGCAATGTCGATGATGTCGTATATGAAATTGATGTGAGTTTTGGGCAGCAGCAACGGATGACGTGTAGTCACTTCCGGAGAAATTGTAATTAGAATAATTACTCATTGTTGCTGCCAATAATTTTATATTTAATGTCAGTATAGATAAATAAGCTTATTTGGCAAGATATTGTGCGATCTGCTTGCAGAAATAAGAAATAATTAAATCAGCCCCAGCTCTTTTTATAGAAGTTGTGACTTCCATTACCGCTTTTTCTTCGTCTATCCATCCTTTTTCGCTGGCTGCCTTAATCATGGCAAACTCTCCACTAGTATGATAGGCTGCCAGAGGTATCTCAGGGAAATGTTCTTTAGTTTTGTATATAACATCTAAAAATGTATGGGCTGGTTTTACCATCAAAAAGTCAGCACCTTCGGCAATATCTAATTCAGCTTCCTTGATCGCTTCACGACTATTTGCAGGATCCATTTGGTAAGTTTTTCTGTCACCAAATTGTGGGGCTCCTTGGGCTGCGTCCCTGAAGGGGCCATACATGCATGATGCATATTTTATTGAATAACTCATTATGGCTGTTTTAGCAAATCCCTCTTGTTCTAAGGATTCTCTGATGGCTCCAACCATACCATCCATATTAGCACTAGGGGCGACGATATCGGCTCCTGCCTTAGCAAAAGTTAAAGCTTGTTTTGCAAGTAATTTAATAGTCCCATCATTATCAACGTCATTATTATGGTCTAATTTTCCGCAATGTCCGTGGTCGGTATATTCACAAAAGCAAACATCAGCACAGACAACAATGTCTGGAAAATTGCTTTTGATGTACTTAACGGCTTGAGCTACAAGATTATCATTTTTTAGGGAGCCACTGCCTGTAGCATCTTTTGCTTTAGGGATACCAAATAACATCACAGCTTTAATTCCTAATTTAGAAATCTCAATTAGCTCTTTATCTAGCTGATCAATGCTTAGTTGGTAATGACCGGGCATAGAGGAGATGGGGTTTTTGATATTGTTCCCCTCAATAATAAATATTGGATGGATTAAGTTGCTGAGAGCTAGAGTTGTTTCTTTAACCATTTCTCTAATTTGTGGAGTTGTTCTTAATCTTCTTGGGCGTATATTCATATCTAGATGGTTTCTATTTTTGTAACAAAATATAGGAAAAACAGGATATCCGCAAAATATAATTTATTTGGTTGTCTGTTAATGAAATTTTAAGGAAGTTTTTCTACCATAATGTCGTCAACAATAAGGATGCGTAAGAATAATATGAGTGCCGAAAAGTTATTAGACGGAATAATTCCACCTGAATCCGTAGCTGAGGCTATGACAAATGCTGACGGTATGGTGTTAACAGCTTCAGAAGTAGATGAAGTAAGTAATTTTTTTAATCCATTTGAAGTTTTACATCAATCTGTAAAGGAGGTTGTTAAAGAAATTGGAACAGTAGATCATGAAATTTTGCAAGTTTTACAAAAACATTTGAAGACACCGCTCGATTTAGATGATAATAATTTACCTAGAAAAAAGAGAAAGGTATCAAAAACTAAATGACTGAGCCAACTACTAACAACAGATTAATTAATGCTAATCCGGTTGAACAGAAAGTAATTGAGACGTTGATCAGTACTTTTATTATGCTGATGTCGAAAGAGAAAAATCTTGGGCTCAATATGATATCGATGACACTTGCTATAATTGAAGAAGATGAATTTCAAAAAGCAATGAAAGCTTTTGATGATAATAATCCACTTCATGCAAAAGCAAAGGAGTTATTAGATCAGCTGCGTAACTTGAATAGGAAGCCAATTAATACGGCTTTGTCAGCTTTTATTATTTCGCGGGTGAAGATAAATTTAGCTAATAACCAAAATAAAGGTGATAGCAAGGAAACGGCTTATAATTTGCACCATACGAAAATTGGTTTTTGAAATTTTTACTATTAGGCTTTTTAAGTAGAAAAAACATCTCGGATTTTAGAGGTCTGTATTTGCTGAATTATCTCCCGATACACATACAAAAGGGTCTGTGGCGCTCATATCTAGTAAATCTGGTTCATTAGAGAGAATGGTTTGGATAAGGATATGTTCTGTATTTACAGAATCACCATGTGAGACTCTTGTGCAGTAGCTGAGACCAAATAGGCCTTTTATGGCCTGAAATGCGTGTTCAAACCACCCTTTATTTGTTGGAATGGTTGTGCAATTCCCATCATCAAAACAATATTCCACGCAGTAATTTACTTTGCTGGCAGTATATGAAAGAATTTCGGTTCTTTGAGCGATGGGGAGAGCTTCTTTTAGGAAATCATTTGAATAAATTTGCGCCAAACATTCATCACAATGATGATCGATGATCACTTTCCATAGCTCGTACACTTGTTTGGATGATAATGCGAAAAGCATACATCCTTCAGCTGTTTTTTGGTCCAAAATATGTTTTTTACAGTTAGAAAAATGTATGTCTCTAACCTCATTTACTTTCGGAGAAATGTATTTATACCAATAATTTATGATCGGTAGAAAATTGTCCATTATATTATCTTCCACCCCTGCTACGAATAATTCTGGGATTCTGACAATAAATTCTAGATCTTTAACCGTTTCATCCCTTCTCGTATACTCAAATAGCCGCTCTAATACGTATATATGACTATTTGTCCAGTTATATTTTTGCGATATATCTTGGTGCTTTCTTTCCAGAATCAGAGTTTTTTTATGAAGATCCAGACTCACATTAGCCGAAAAATAGACATTAAAAAGCTTTTCAGTTAGGGGGACAGATTTATTCGAAGATTGGTACCAATGATTTAACCACAATAGTTTTCTCAAGCCAATTTCCTCATAACTACCATAGTCACCATAGGTAAAATTTACAAAAACATTCCTTAAGCTTTTATCACTTGCCTCTCGGTAATCTTCTTCCATATCAATGGGTGTTTCAAAATATGGAAGGCCGTTATTACCAATTAAACAATATATTAGGGCATGGGAGATTTCATGAAAAAATGAGGGTGCAAAGTTGGGCAAAACTATTGGGATATACACTCTATGATTCTTAAAAAGATCATCTATCTTGAAATATGAATAGAACGGTCCTACAGGAAAGAAACCTGACAATGGTAAGAATAGGTCTATTTTGTTATTATAGGAGTTTTTTGCTCCCAAAAAAGAGACTACATCCTTCACAGTAAAATGTTGATCTCTCTCATTGAATAAATTGAAACTCACAATATCCTTTAAATGAGAGGCGCTCATGTCAACGTCACTATATACAGACTTCCTTATGGGGGGAGTATTCCTTGTATCGTTCTGAATAGTGTATATGGCATCTATTAAGCTTTTTAATGCTACGTCGGGGAACGCGTCATCAATGTTTTTTAGACTATCAATATGTTCATCATATTGGTAGTGGGTAACTGTTGGGTTAGAACGTAATATACCAGAAAAGATTGCTTGAAATAGGCTGCTTCTATCGAGTTTGTTGATGCTATGGGAGACAAGATATTCGGCAATATCTAGCTGTTCTTTGTAATAACTATATTTAACTGCCGTTATATATTCTTTGTCAGATAAGTGGTTATTTGAAGTAACTAATTTGACTCCCTCATAATCTCCCATATCAATTGCAAAGATTATTTTATTCTCATTGGTATCAAGATCAATTTCATCATAAAACTGTAAATGAGAGCTGAGACCACTTCCTTTTGCTATATATTTAAGTCCTTCAATGTCAAAATATGATACCGCTCTTTTGAGGTTGACTTCCACTGGGGTTGTATCAGGGTATACATCGGAAGGGAAAGTTTTGTTGAATTTCGATATCACAAACTTACAGCCTGCGAGATCCCTAAACCCCTCAGAAACTTCTAAAGCCTTCGGGAGCGGTAATCCGCCATATAAAAAATCCAAATAATTAACACCGCATACCAAAGCATGATACTTCACTCCCGATAGGTCAGCATCAGCCTTGGAATCAAACGCCTTTGGACATTCGCGATACTGAATGTTCATTACCTTAGTGGCTATGTATCCGATTCGTTGAGTTCAATCCCGAGTTCACCAGCAATCTTTGTCAGGTCTGCTTTATTTTCTGGGGATACAGACTCGCTTGCATCAGCCAAATCTCTCTCGAAACCGCTTATATCGTCCTTTTTAGATACGAAATCCTTTTCCTCGTTGAGTTGACGGGTTTTTTCTTTGATTGCTTCCAAGTCCATATCTCTTACTGTATCAAAGAACGCCCTTTTTTTATCTTCTAGATTTTCCATCTTGTGCCTCACAATTTACACATCATCGTTTGATACAACTTTCACACAAAAAACACTAAAAGTCAATATGATGAGTTGAGCCAGTGAGCTCCACATAAAAATCCTCTCCAAATTGTGCAGTGTGGCTTCTTGCACTGACACACTCATCTTCACCTTCTTGAGACTCAAGACAGCGTGCGACTTCACCTAAAACTTTATTGTGTTTCTTAATAAAATTATCAATTTCTTTTTCGAACCGTTGCAAGTGAGTCTTGCTACTATCATCCATAGAGCTATACTCTTGGTCAAATACTGGGTTGATTCTAATCACATCTACTAACTTAGATTGGAAAGCATCTGATATTTCAGCTCCCTTCATCATTTTGTCAACTAGGCCATGATGAGCAATCCAACCAAGACCGCCGAAATTACTATACCCGTCCCATAATCCTCCAACAACCATACCGGACACACAAAGAGGTATGACAATTCCTACCCCTATCATCCCTGTTTTTACTGAATAACCTAAACTTAAGGCACATGCTGCTATACCAGTTGTTAAGCCTGGCCCAATTGGTAAATCACTGAATATGGAGCTATCTTCTTTACTAGCCATTCCAGGATTATCTTTGAACCTCCCAGTTCCTATAGATAAGACGGTTACCTTGTCGGAGTGCATTTGAATAGTTTGAGCTTTTAAGAACTCGCTTACACCTATCATAGTTGGAGAATTAGCAAATATTCCTCCGTCTATATCATGAAACACTTCTCCGGATGCTGTTTTTGTAATCTTAGGTGGAAAATATGTTGGGGCAGCGCTAGTAGCACCAGCAGCGTCTCTCAATAAATAATTATGGTAGTCAGGCTCATTCTCAGCTCTGTATTTTGACCAAAGTCTTGGTCCATCGGAATCCAAAGAATATGATACTGTCGTAACAGGCATGGTAGTATTTAGAAAAGTTGCGTCTCCCAATTTTAACTCTAATAAATTATCTATCCCATCCCTAGAATATTTTGGTGCAAAAAATTGGCCTATCCCACGAAAAAACTGTTCTGCTATGGATAAGACAGGCCATCCCTCAAAGTGTCCAGGATAAAATATTTGCTGGACTTCCTCTTTAAAAATCTGGACTACATCACTTGTTGAAAATTTTGGGCTTCCATCTTCATTTTTAACAGTCAGTGAGACAGCAATTATTCCTCCTGCTGACGTGCCAATGACATAGTCAAACAACTCGTGTATAGGTTTATCCGTGATAGTGGTAATACGTTCTATTATTTTAGCAGGCACTATACCCCGAACTCCACCGCCATTGATGGATAATATTTTGTAGTGACTTCCCATTTTAATCTCCATTTCTTAAGTTTTATTCATAACAATTTTAAATAGAACAAGTAGCATGGTTTGTAATGCGCTTCAATCCCGAAATAATTAAAATTTTATTAAGGAATAAACATTTGTTTTTTATAGAGGTTGCGCTGTATTTCTGGGTGTGTTGGACTACACTCAATTAATAATCGGATGATAATTGCTTCTTGTAATGTTACCGCAATATCAGGGAGTGAAAAGTAATATTAAGCAAAATGATTTACTGGACCTCTACCGTGGCCAATTTGATATTGTGCACCTGATTCAATTGCTTTTTGTAAAAAGTTACGAGCATTTTTATATGAGTTTTGCAGATCAAAACCTAAAGCTAAATTTGCTGCAATAGCTGCGGATAATGTACACCCAGTACCATGGTTATTTTTGGTGGCTATTTTAGGAAAGGTGGTAGTTATGTATTTATCACCAATTTTTAGCAAGTCGATGCACTCCTTTCCTTCATCATGTCCACCTTTTATAAGAACATGTTTTGCACCTAAATCCTGGATGAAATCGGCCAATTCTGTTTTGCTATAGGTTGGGTCTGCTAAAATATAGGCTTCATAGAGATTTGGCGTAATCAGATCCGCTAAAGGTACTAAATTTGTTTTTAGTGTTGTTATTGCCTGATTGTCTAACAATTGATCACCACTTGATGCCACCATAACTGGATCTAGAATGATATTGTTGCATTTATATTGCGCTAATTTGTCAGCAATTACTTTGATGATTTCTGCATTAAGAACCATACCGATCTTAATAGCATCTGGGGTAATGTCAGATAATACTGAGTCTAATTGTTTTGCAACGAAGTCTGCAGGTGCAGGATGAATATCTTGTACTCCAAGTGTGTTTTGAGCAGTAAGAACTGTTAAAACAGACATCCCGTAGCATTTATATGCAAAAAATGTTTTAAGGTCAGCTATGATACCTGCTCCCCCGGCGGGGTCTGAGCCTGCGATGGTAAGAACTGTTTTATATTTTTTCATAACAAGAAGTTGTGTTTGCTATTTGATAGCATAAAAAAATACGATTCCAAGTTATTTCTTGTTGATATTTTTTAGCTTTGTATAAAATTTTTCAACTTCATCACTAATTTTTTCATCTAATTTATCAATTTCTTCTGCTGTCTTTTCAAAAGTTATATTCTTAAGGTATTTTTTATTGATCATGCCACAAAATTCACTGATATCGGAATGGAAGTCTTTTAACTCTGATTTAATATTATGGGATAATTTATCGATATCAAAAGACTCTTTGATTTTTTCATGATCTACTTTCTCATTATAGAGGTCTTTTGCTTCATCAGAAAAATTTTTAAAAAGTTTTTTAGCTGACTTTGTAGTTTTAGAAAATTTCTTTTTGCTTACCATATCATTACTCGTTTATACAAAAAAATAATAATCTCTTTTGAGACGATATTAAATATTGGAATTAATTATTTTTTGTAAATTGACGATTTTTTGTGAGGGGAACGGGGAAGAGTAGATTTCTGAAACAAGGCAAATGCCGTCAGCTCCAGCTTTGATGACATTTTTAGCATTATTTTCATTGATGCCACCAATAGCAAAAACCTTATGCCGGGATATTTGTTTTATTTTTGCTAGTTGTTCTAGCCCACAAGGCTTTGCTGTATCATGTTTGCTGGTGGTTGCAAATACAGGGCTTACGGCAACATAGCTAAGGTTATAATTGTTGGCCTTTTTTGTTTGTTCTATATTTTCTACAGATAATCCAAGAATCTTATTTCCAAGGAGTTTTCTTGCTGATATTGGATCCATATCTTGCTGACCTATGTGGACACCATCAGCATTTAGTTGGTTTGCTAGTTCAACATAATCATTTATGATTATTTTTGTGTCTCGTTTTCTCTGAATTATTTCTTTGCTCAATTCAATAAAGTCATTTTTCGATATGACTTTATTTCTTATCTGTAAGAATTCAACACCTAACCTTATGGCTTCTAGTGATATTCGAAGAATTTTTTCTAAATTTTCGGATGATTCAGTGACAAGATATAACATTTCACCTAGATATCGCGTCTTGGAAGTTTTATCAATTTTTCAGGATATTTCTTCATAAAAATATCAGCAAGAAGATCCGTAGCAAGAGAAGACGGAAAGATTTTTTCATTAAAGTTCTTTATCTTGTCATGGGTAAACCATTTTAGTCCCTTAAACACAGATTTTTCTAGATCGGTTAGATTGTTGCCACTAACTTCTGTTTTGTTTGTGTGCACAACAATATATTTTTGTTGAAAGAAATTATGAACGCCATGAATAACCATTTCGAATTCTTCTTCCCACACAATTGGCCCAAATTCAACTTCGTTGCTTTTTAAACCAGTCTCTTCAAAAAGCTCGCGAATCGCTGCTTCATGAAAATCCTCGCCTTCCTCTATTTTGCCGCCTACAGGGAACCAATATTTACCTAAATTCTTGTTGTCTAAAAAATGCGTCTTAGAATCTTCTATTCCCATCAATAAAAGCTCATTTTCTCCGTTAATTAACAAGATTCTCACGCAATTACGTATTTCAAATGGTCTATTCATCAGGATTGTCTAATTATTTGACACAGTGATATAAGATGGAAATCGTTTTTGCAAGGACAAAACTAGTAGAGCCAGCATCCCTTTAGATGGTCGTTTACCATGCCGATTGCTTGCATATAAGCATAAATGATGGTTGAACCTACGAAATTCATTCCTCTTTTTTTTAGGTCTTTAGAGATTTGATCGCTAATTTCGCTTTTGGCGGGTAGATCTTTGAATTCATTCCAGTGGTTTTTAATAGGTTTGTTATTTACGAATTTCCATATGTAGTTTGAGAAGCTCCCATACTCTTCTTGGATTTTTATGAATATTAAAGCATTTCTTCTGACGGAAAAAACTTTTAATCGATTTCGAATTATATTGGGATTTGCTAATTGTTTTTCTAGCTCTTCATCGCTCATTATAGAAATCTTTTTTACATCAAAATTGTAGAAAGCTTCTCTGTAACCTTCTCTTTTTTTCAAGATTGTTTCCCAGCTCAATCCTGCCTGGGCACCTTCTAAAATTAGCATCTCAAATAATTTGCGATCATCATAAACGGGTATGCCCCACTCATCATCATGATATTTCGCATAAAATTCTTTTCCTTCTCCATTGCCAAAGCATCTTGGTTTTGTATCTATTTCTTGCATAACTAATGTTTCTGATATTATAAAGATATTATAAGTTTAATTTTATAGTGCAATAATTTATGACTTTCTACCAATATGATATTGATACTAAATTTGGTCAAATGTTGGCTATAGCAAATGAGAGCAAAATATGTTTGCTAGAATTCAAAAATAGTAAAAATCTGCAACAAAAACTAACAAAGTATTTTGCTTTTGAGATGCAGAAATCCAGTACAGAAGTGATAGAGAAATTACAAGATGAATTGAATAGATATTTTGATGGTAACCTGAGAGAGTTTTCAACTCCTATAGAATTAAGAGGTAGTGCTTTTCAGAACAAAGTTTGGAAGGAATTGTTGAAGATCAAATTTGGTCAGAAAACCACTTACAGAGAATTAGCAACTTTATGCGACATGCCTAAATCCTATCGAGCCGTCGCTAATGCTAATGCTGCAAATATGTTAGCCTTAATCGTACCATGTCATCGAGTGATCGCAAGCGATGGGTCCCTAGGTGGTTACGCTGGAGGAGTTGAAATTAAGAGTAAATTAATCGAGTTAGAGCATAAAGCTAATGAAGCACTTGCTCCAATAAGTAGCTAGCCTCTTCATTTTCGGGATTAATCTCTAATATTTTGTCGAGATCAATTATGGCATCTGATTTATTTTTTTTCTGGATATAAATTTTTGCTCTTAGCAATAATGCATCTTGATTATCTTTTTGTAAATCAAGGGATTTTGTTAAGTCTGATACCGCAAGTTCATATTTTCTTTGCAGAAAAAACACATATGCTCTGTTATAAAATTGTGTTGAGGCATTCGCATGGTAGAGATCATGTTTTTTGATTGCTATTGAGCGTGCTTGCAGGAAATGATCAAGTGCAGCATTATATTTTTTTTGGAAAAATTCGCACAAACCAAGGGCGAAAATAACAAATTCATAATTTTCATTATCTTGTTGAATTTTTTTCAAATTTCGAGCTGCCTTCCTATAATCATGATTTGCAATAAGGCAGATTGAGTAATCATATAAGGACTGGTTGTCGCCCTTATTTTTAAGTATATATTTTGCAAAATATTCCTCAGCTAGCTTATATTGATTTAGGTGATAGAAGCTGCACGCAATATAATAATAAATCGAAGCCTCATTATGATTTTCTAAAGCCTCGTTCGATAATTTTATAACTTCTGTGAAATATTTTTTCTGGTACAAATAATCTAGCTTATAGAAAATATTTTCTATTTCTTGGTCGTCACGAGACAAAACGGAAAAAAGATTTTTGTATCTTAAATTAGATATCTGACCAAAATCAAAATCAAGAGGGATGTTTTTGTAATATTTTGAGTTTGAGAAATTAGAAAAATTCAGCTTAAAATCTGGGGAAGAATCCTTTTTTTTTACAGCGGGGGACAACTGATAATTGGATAGCTTTCTGGCTAATTTTTTTAAGGCCAAGATAGCTTCGGCATTTTCATGATCTTGGAAGAAAGCTTGCTCATATTGAGAAATAGCCTCTACATATTTTTCCTGTAAAAAATAAATATGACCGATGTAGGAATATATAGCAGAGCAAAAAAAATGTATGAGGTGGTGATATTGAGAGTTTAATGTTATAGCTTTGGTTAAATCCTTTAGAGATTGCTTATAATTGCCAAATTCATAATTTAAAACGCCAAGATTATTTAGTGCATCGCTGTCTTTTGGATCCTCATTTATGGCTTCTATATAATGCTGCTTCAGTGTGGCTTGGACCTTCCTGGTGATGGGAGATGTGATTTTCGAAAGAATTCTTATAAGAAAACTTAGTGTTTTTGAACTGTGATTTAGTTTAGTTTTTTGATTTTTATCTACCATAAAAAATATCCTCACATAAAATAATTTAATTTTCAATAAAACAATCTATGATAGTCAGTAAAAAATTACTGAGCGTATGACATCATATATTTGGAACTCTGAAGAAATTAAAAAATTGAATTATGGTAAGGTTTATGGCCATTGGAAATCTAAAGGCCTATCTCTTGATTCAAGAGATGTAACGGTATGTCAGTTGTTTGTTGCATTTGAAGGGCAAAATGTCGACGGTCATGACTACATAAAGTCAGCCTTGGAGAATGGTGCTTCTGCATTCATTGGGAACTTCATTCCTCGTGATGTTGACAGGGATCAACTAAATTGTTGGATTGTAGATGATGTCCAAACTGCGTTGGAAATCTTAGCATCGCACAATCGTAAAAGGTTAAAAGCAAAATTTATTGCTGTTACAGGAAGTGTAGGAAAAACAAGTGTTACTAATTCGGTAGCAAAAGTTTTAGAAGGTTTTGGCCCAACATATTCGACTAAAGCTAATTATAATAATGAGATAGGATTGCCTCTTTGTTTGGCCTCTATGCCTCTAGATACAAAATATGGCGTTTTCGAGCTGGGAATGCGTGGTTTCGGCCAGATTAGGCATTTAACAAGGTTTGTAATGCCTGATATTTCAATAATAAGTAAAATTTCTCCTGTACACATTGAATTATTAGGATCTCTTGAAAATATAGCAAAGGCAAAAGCAGAAATATTTGAGTTCTCAAAACCTAATTCGGTTGCTATTTATAATGGTGATGGAGAATATTCAGGGATTCTGAAAGGGGTGGCAGAGCAGAGCGGCATTAAAGAAATCATTTCATTTGGTGAAGAAGATGATAATGATATCAGATTAATTTCGTCTAAGCAGGAAAAGTTAAATCATGTTCAGGTTAGGCTTTTCGATGAAGAGATAGAATATTCTTTAGTAGCAAGGGGTAAGCACAGAGCCATAAACAGCTTGCCAGTTTTGGCAGTAGTTAAAGCATTAGGTTTAGAATTAAATAAAGCGCTGAAGATTTTACATTCACTATCTGAGCTAAAAGGCAGAGGTGAAATTGGAAAAATAAAATTGGATGATAAGGAGTTTACTTTAATTGATGAATCATATAATTCTGCTCCTGATTCGTTAAGATCGTCCCTGATGGTTTTGAATGAATTTTCTTTGGAGAGTCAAAGTGGGAAGAGGATAGCATTCCTATCGGATATGTTAGAATTAGGGGCTGAGAGTGAGCAAAGTCACAAAGAGATAGGCCGGTTTATCGCTAAAAGCAATATAGATAAAGTGTTTGCTTTTGGTCCTGCTATGAAAAATTTATTTTTAGAGTTACCTGATTCCAAAAAAGGTTATTATTTCGATTCTCTTGCTGAAATGAAACTCGAGTTAGAAAACTTAATATCCGGCGAGGATATTGTCTTGGTAAAAGGTTCTTTCGGGACTAAAATATATGAGATCGTTGAATTATTAAAAAGGAAAGGAAGTGTTTTATAGTTTATTCACTGATGTTGATGGCACATTATTCATAAATATTTTTCGCTATATTAGTTTCAGGTCAGTTTGTGCGGTTTTCACTTCACTAATTTTAACTTGGATGTTAGCCCCTTATTTCATCAATTATCTCAGGAATCTCAATCCAAAGGGTCAGCCAATTAGAAAAGATGGGCCTGAATCGCATTTAAAAGACAAAAAAGGCACTCCCACTATGGGAGGGATCATAATCTTGCTAACTTTTCTTATTAGTACTTTATTATGGTCGGATATAACCAATCAATATATCTGGGTCGTAGTCTTTGTGGTTTTGTCTTTTGGTTTACTAGGTTTTATCGATGATTATCTTAAAGTAACAAAAAGAAATACTAAGGGTGTTACGGGTAAGGTGAAATTGTTTTTCCAGGCCTTTGTGAGCATCATAGCCTGCTATGCGATACAAAAATTTTCACTGCCAGAACATAGCAATATTGTTACAGTTCCCTTTTTCAAGAATATGCTTATTGATATTGGTTGGCTCTACTTTATTTTTGTTACTTTAGTAGTGGTTGGTTCATCAAACGCCGTCAACCTAACTGATGGCTTGGACGGTCTGGCGATAGGTCCTAGTATAATCTCTTTTAGCTGTTTCGCTATTATCTCATATATTGTGGGTCACTTTGTTTTTTCTTCATATTTACAGTTAACCTATATACAAGGTGCAGGAGAGCTAACAGTTTTATGCGCTGCTATGGTAGGGTCATGCCTTGGATTTTTATGGTATAATGCACCTCCTGCTAAAATCTTTATGGGAGATACAGGGAGTTTATCAATTGGAGGAGGACTGGGTGTTATTAGCGTTATAGTAAAGCATGAATTTGTTCTTGCAATAATTGGTGGAGTTTTTGTCTTAGAGGCTGTCTCTGTAATATTGCAAGTATATTATTTTAAACTCACAAAAGGGAAGAGGATTTTTCTTATGGCCCCTCTGCACCACCATTTTGAAAAAAAGGGTTGGTCGGAAAGTACTGTAGTAATGCGCTTTTGGATACTTGCCATTATTTTTGGCTTGTTGGGTCTTGCTACGTTAAAGCTGCGCTAAATCGAAATGATGTAAATGAGTAGGCTCCTGATATGTTAGGTAGAAATCCAAAGAGAAAACCAATAAAAGAATATAATGGTGTTCTTCAAGTTAAGGAAGTTGTTGATACATTTCAGGGAGAAGGTCCGTTTGTTGGTCAGCCTGCAATATTTGTTCGTTTAGGAGGGTGTAATTTAGCTTGCGATTTTTGTGATACTTTTTTTGAAGAATTCAAGGATATTAAAACCGAAGATTTAGTAAAAGATATAGAAGAAAAATCTATGTTAAAGGGTGCTCGAAAAAATCTAGTGGTTATTACTGGAGGTGAGCCCCTTAGACAGCCAATAGAAACTTTATGTTCGGAGCTTATAAAAAAGAATTACACAGTTCAGATTGAAACAAACGGCTCCATATATAGAGATTTACCAGAAGAGGTGAAAATCATTTGCTCACCCAAAGTAGTAAATCAGAAATATATGAAGATCGATCCTAGATTATATAGTAGGTTGACCGCGGTGAAATTTTTGATCTCGGACCAAAGGGAGGGATACTGTGATGTTCCAGAAATGTATATTTCGGAAAAAGAGATGCCAATTTACTTGCAGCCAATGGATGAATTAGATAAAAACTTAAATAGAAAAAACATGGATTTAACTATAAAGCTTGCACATAAATATGGATTTAATCTGTGTCTTCAAACGCATAAAATATGGAATATTTATTAGATGACAAAAAGAAACGCACTTATTTTGATGAGTGGAGGAATAGATTCCTCTACCTTACTGGCTTATATAATTGATAAAGGTTTTACACCATATATTTTATCCTTTGATTATTCTCAGAGGAATAAGGTCGAAATTGAAAAAGTTAAGGAATTTGTCAAAGATTATGATATTAAAATGCATAAAATCCTAAAAGCAAATTTTGGAGATATTGGTGGATCAGCTTTGACAGATAATATTGAGGTGCCAAAAGATGCTTTTGATGCAAGTTCGCCAGAAGACGAAATTCCTGTAACATATGTTCCTGCAAGAAATACGATTTTCTTAAGCTATGCAGTAGCTGTTGCAGAAACATTGAAAATACAAGACATATTTTTTGGAGCACATATTTATGATTACAGTAATTACCCAGATTGTCGTCCAGAATATATTGAGGCTTTTGAGAAAATGGCTAATCTCGGAACTGAAATGGGAGTTACTGGAAAAAAAATATCTATTAATGCACCATTCGTAAAAATGTCAAAAGCTGATATAGTAAAAATAGGATTAGGATTGAATGTTGATTATTCAAAAACTTTGAGTTGTTATGACCCGTCAGAAGGTGTTAGTTGTGGTCATTGCGACGCATGTATAATTAGAAAAAAAGCTTTTGAAGAAAATGGGGTTCAAGATCCAATAAAATATTTGTAGTATAAAAATATGAGTACAGAAATTTTCAAACAATTCCCAATTTTACAAGGTAGTAATTTTACGCTTCGGTCATTATCGCTTAATGATGTCGAAGATTTTTTGAAATATATGACTCACAAAAAAGTTTCTGAATTTCTATCAGATGAGGATTTGCCTTATGATAAAGCTTCGGCTCAGAATGAAATTGCCTACTGGAAGAACCTATTTCTTCATCGTAGGAGTATATATTGGGGTATTGAGATGGATGGTAAATTAGTTGGTAGTTGTGGCTATAATAATTGGAGTAAAACTCATGCAAGATGTGAGATCAGCTATGACCTTGCATATGATTATTGGGGCAAAGGTATCATGACTGAGGCTATAGGTATAATTACAGATTTTGCCTTTGAGAAGATGGATGTTAGACGTGTTCAAGCAACGGTAGCGGTAGATAATATAGGTTCTGTTAGGGTTCTAGAAAAAAATCTGTACAAAATGGAAGGAAGATTGAAAAATTATGGTATATTGCATAATCAGTCGAAAGACTTTTTTATGTTCGCAAGGGTTTGTTAATGGTTGAAAAATTTATGCCAAAAGATCGGTTAGAAATTACAGTAATTCCAACATTTGAGTCAGATAATTATTTATCTACTGGTGAAGAATATGTTTGGACCTATAACATTAAAGTAAAAAATCGGGATAGTAGGCCTTTACAAATTATTTCACGTATGTGGAGAATAGTTGACTCAGATGGTAATAAAAAAGAAATTGTGGGTGAAGGTGTGGTTGGTAGAAAACCTATTATTAACTCGGGTGAACAATTTAAATATTCGTCTTATGCCCAGTTAAGATGTCCTTCTGGGATGATGTATGGGAGCTATCAAGTTAGGGATATTGAAGATGGAAGTATTTTTACTGTTACCATACCAGCTTTTTCATTAGACGTTCCGGGATCCAATAAGGTTCTGAACTAATGAGTGTAGTGGAGTCATATTTATTTTTGTTTTTCGATAGTATTTTAGATGCTCTGGTTTTGGTCCCTAACAGTACTATGGTATATAAGGTAATGCTAATATTTGGTAATTATAATTTACCTCTAATGTTTGGCATTTCGATAGTTGGTAGTGTGATTGGGGCTTCTCTAAATTACTTACTAGGCATGGTTTTGATTACTGTCAAAAAAACAAAATTCGGTAATTCTGTTAAGTTCGAACGGTTGATGAAATTTTCACAGAAGAAACTTTATTGGCTGAGTTTCTTTTCATTTGTACCAGTATTTGGGATATTGCTTACAACGTGCTCAGGGCTGATGAAAATCAGTTACAAAAGGTTCTTCGCGTATACTTTACTTGGCAGAGCTGTATATTATCTCTTGCTTGCTTTTCTCTAGGAATTTTCGTTAGCCAAACTTTTCACCAGAGTATTTACAGCATCTTGGTGGATCGAGTTTCTGATCTTCATGAAATTTCTTGATACTTCGATGCACATTCTTTGATGATGGGTGTTTTTCTCTTGTGCTGGTTTTTCTACATTTTCGTAGAAATAAGTAATGTCTTTGTTTAGCACTTTTGCAATTAGAGCAAGTCTTCCAGCTGAAACTCTGTTTAGACCTTTTTCATATTTTTGGCATTGCTGATGGGTAACCCCAATTTTGTCGCCCAGTTCTTGACGCGAAATACCTTTAGCGAGTCTGAGTTGGTATATTTTATTGCCGATATTACGATCAATATTATCAATTTCGCTATTTTTTCGTGCCATTTTTTCCTCGATTCTTGAAATTAACCACAGGTTAACATATGTTAACTATAAATTCAACAGTTTTTTGTTTAAAAACTAGAGATATTTTTTATTATTAGTTGAAAAAAGGTGTTTGATGTTTTCATATTCTGAAGAAAAGAATTTTGCTTGTAGGGCTGAAGAATTATTTGAATTAGTTGCAGATGTCGAAAAATATCCTGAATTTTTGCCATGGTGTGAGGCGACAAGAATTATATCCTCTAATGGTGATACGATTATTGCGGATTTGGTTGTACGCTACAAGGGAGTATATACAAAATATACATCAAAAATTTCTCTTTTTAAGCCAACTAAGGATTCTAATTATTGGTCAATTGATGTTACGCAGCAAGAAGGACCATTTAAATTTTTAAGTAATAAATGGGAATTTTATTGGGATAATGAAAAAAAATCAACTTGCGTGAAATTTTTTATCGAGTTTGAGATGCAATCACGGATTCTAAATTTTACAATTGGTATGATGTTCGAAAAGCTTGTAGTCAAAATGATTCAATCTTTCGAAGAAAGAGCCAATGCAGTATTAGAAAAGCCGTAAAATTATTCAACCGTTACTGATTTTGCCAAATTTCTAGGTTGGTCTACATTCAACCCTTTTGCTAAAGAAGTATAGTAAGCAATTAATTGCAGGGGAATCGCATAACAAAATGGAGCTGAATAAGTATCTGTTTTATCTACTTCAATAGAGAATTCTGAAATATCACCTAATTCGTTTATACCTTTTTGGTCGGATAGTAAGATTATTTTACCCTTTCTGGCGTAAACTGTTTGCAAATTAGAGGCGATTTTAGGGAAATTTTGGTCATGAGGAGCTATTGAGATAATAATCATATCCTTATCTATAAGAGCAATTGGACCGTGTTTTAATTCCCCTCCAGCTATGCCTTCTGCGTGAATGTAGGATAACTCCTTAAGTTTTAGTGCTCCTTCGAGGGCGGTAGGGTAGCAATTTGCTCTGCCAATGAATAATATGCTCTTTGAATCTTTGATTTCAGTAGCCAAATTGATATATGTCTTTTTATTCTCAATAATTTTTGCAATTTTTTTAGGAACTGATGTCAGATCTAAAAGATAGCGATCAAAAATTTCCTTAGTTAATCTATTATTATCTTTTGCTATCTTTAATGATAACAACGCCAAGACGGCAAGTTGATTAATATATGCTTTGGTTGAAGCTACGCCAATTTCGGCTCCAGCCAGGATTGGTAAGTTTATGTCCGCAAGACGAGCTATAGCACTCTGTTCGGCATTAGTTATCGCCATGGTTGGAGTTTGATGTTTTAGAAGAATTTTTAGTGATTCTAAAGTATCTGCTGTTTCTCCCGATTGTGAAATAAAGATATTGAGTGTCTTTTCATCTACAAAGAAATTTTCTCGGGTTCTGAATTCAGAGGCTAACTCAACTGAGGTTCTAATATTAGCAATCTCTTCAAACCAGAATTTTGCCGTCATTGCTGCATAATATGACGTTCCGCAGGCAATCAAATTAATATGTTCAATATCACTAGACGAGATTATTTTATCAAGATTTATTGCAATTTTATTATCGCGGACATAGTTCTCAAATACCCTATGGCTTACGCTTGGCTCTTCATGGATTTCTTTTAACATGAAATGTTCAAAATCACCCTTTGAGTGGTTATTTTCATGCAAATCAATATTATGTTTTTGCCTATGCACTATTTTGCTATTTTTATCATATAGGATGAAAGATCCTTTCGATATTTTTGCATAATCACCATCTTCCATGAAGGTGATGTTGTCGCAGAAAGGTGATATGGAATATGCATCAGACCCTACGAATGATTCATTGTCTTTAACTCCAATTCCCAGAGGAGTCCCGAATCTCATTGCATATATGTTTTCTTTATCTTCTTTGCAAATGGCTATAACCGCAAAAGAACCAATCAGCATTTTTCTTGTTTTGTTGATAGCAGTTACAATATCTTTCTCTTTCTGATAAAAATATTCAATTAATTGAACGATCACTTCTGAATCAGTTTCTGTTTTAAAAGTAAAGCCTTCTTTTGTTAGAAAATCTCTTAACTCCATATGATTTTCAATTACGCCATTGTGGGCTAATGCAAAATTCTTTGAATAATGAGGGTGGGCATTTACCTCAGTTACGTGTCCGTGTGTGGCCCATCTAGTATGCGCAATACCAATTGTTCCCTTAGGTTCAGCTTCAATTAATTTTTCCTTAAGCTTTGATACTTTGCCGACTGCTTTAATAATTTCTACTTTATTTTCGTCTAGGCATGCTACCCCGGAGGAGTCATATCCCCTATATTCTAGCCTTTCTAGGGCAAGTATTAATCTAGAGGCGGTTTGCTTTGTTCCGTTGATGCCAATAATTCCACACATAAAATCATTTATAGTTTTGCAAAAGAATGTATCATATATTCGAAAAATTAAAATTTTATAATTTTTTTTTCAAAAAAAGTTACGTAATTTTACATAAATGAAAAATAATCGATATCAAACATATCAGGTAGCCATTGCAATAAACCATTCTGCGAATATTTTCGACTATTTCTATGATGGTGACATTCAAATCGGGCAAATTGTATGTGTTGAATTGAAAAATAAAGAATATCTTGGTGTAGTTGTTTCCAAGAACCCAAGCACGTTAGATCCTCAAAAAATAAAGGCAGTAAAGTCACTTTTACAAGGGTTCATTTTGAGCCCCAAAATAATGCTTTTTATCGACAAGATAGCAAAATATACAATGCAACCTTTCGGTAGTTTCTTAAAATTACATTTACAAAGTACAGAGTTTTATAAAGCTGATAGTGAAAAGTTTATCTCTATAATAAACGGCGAGAGCCGAGATTCTCTGAGTAAGAAATCTCAAGAAATATATGATTATCTATGTCAGGCAGGGAAGGCTCCATTAAAGGATATTTCTAGTAAATTCTCGAAACATTCTATGCGAAATCTTCTTGATAAAAAAATTATTGCATCGGCGGAAATAGAAGCCACTCCATCGGATGAGAATTACGAATTTAGTTTAGTTGATTTGAATTCAGATCAGGAAAAAACCTATCATGAAATGAAGGTAAATAAGTTAGAGAGCCATGCTATGTTGCTACATGGTATCACGGGATCAGGTAAAACTGAAATTTATCTGCATTTTATAAAAGATGTTATTGAGAGATTTGGTGGGCAGATATTGATTTTATTGCCAGAAATTATGTTAACAAACGAGTTAGTGAATAGAATCAGCCAGCGGATAGGTAGAATGCCTTTGGTTTGGCACTCGAAAATCTCCAAAAAAGAAAAGAGGCAGATATTCCAAAAGATATCCCATGGTAAAAAAGCGATCATAGTAGGGGCAAGAAGTGCCTTATTTTTACCGTATAAAAACTTATCGACAATTATTGTTGATGAGGAACATGATAATTCATATAAGCAGGATGAGGGGTTGTGTTATAATGCTAGAGATTTCTCAGTTTGGTTGGCTCATATTTTAGATGTTCCTATCATATTGTCCTCTGCGACTCCTTCAGTTGAGAGCTATTACAATGCTCGAACGGGAAAGTATAAATATCTTAGTCTGTTGGAGAGGCATAGGAGAATTAGTAAACCAACTATCGAAATTCTAGATTTAAAAGAAAAAAGACTGGAAAAAGGTCGATTTATCACTGATGAGTTGATGCATGCCATTGCCAAGGAAGTCAGTAACCAAAAGCAGGTGGTTTTATTTCTAAATCGTAAAGGATTTGCCCCAATAACCATATGCAATAGTTGTAGTCATAATATTAAATGCCAGAATTGCTCTACAAATTTAGTTTATCACAAGAGAAGAAATAGATATTTATGCCATCACTGTGATTATTCTATTAATTTTACTAATGATTGCAGTAATTGCGGTGAAAAAGATTCCTTGAGGTTTTGTGGTGCTGGTATTGATAAAATATATGAAGAAATTAAGCAATATTTCCCTGATAAAAAAGTTATTTCACTTTCCAGTGATGAAAGTCAGGATGAAATTGGCCAAAAAATTCAAGATATTCATGATGCTGAGGCGGATATTATTATTGGTACTCAGCTAATCAGTAAAGGCTATCATTTTGCGAATGTATCGTTAGTTGGTGTTATAGACGCAGATATTGGTGTTTTGGGAGCGGATTTGCGCTCTGGGGAGAAGATGTTTCAGATTATAAACCAAGTGGTTGGTCGATCTGGGAGAGAATCACAGGGGAAGGCGATAATACAAACCTACTATCCGGATAGTGCAATTCTTCAATCTATAAAAAATAATGACATCGAGTCTTTTTACAAGAATGAGCTTTATCATAGGCAGGCAACGAATATGCCACCCTTTGGTAAAATTGCTGCAATAATTATTTCCGGTAAAAACCTGCATCAATTGCAGTTATTTTTAGATGATTTAAAAAAATGTATACCACATCAAAGAGCGGTTGAGATTTTGGGTCCGGTAGAATCAGCAATTTATATATTGAGACAAAATTTTAGATATCGATTTTTGTTAAAATCATCGTCTAATGTAAATCTACAACAGCTGATAAAGGAATGGCTAAGTAAAGTAGTCGTTCCAAATAACATTAAATTGAAAATTGATGTTGATCCATATAACTTTTTATAAGATAAACTAGTAAAAATATTTTTGTCTGACGATTCCAATGAATAAAAATCTTTTGAGTGAGAAATATAGTAATGCTTTGTTTCAGGTTGCGCTGAAACAAAAAAAACTTGAGTTGGTAAAAGACGAGTTACTTGAATTTGCAACTATGTTAAAAGCAAACCCTGATTTGCTTGAGTTTATAACTGCTCCAGTTAGGAGCGAAAAACAAATCTCAAACCTGTTAGAAAATTTGCTAAAAAAACTTTCTATTTCAGATATTACGAAGAATTTTTTATTTGCTTTGGCCAAAAATAACAGATTTTCTTGTTTTTCTTCTATCGTGGAAAAATATGAGGCTTTATATAATAAGAGCCAAAAAAAATTGGAATTTGTTATTACTACTGCTAAAAAGCTTGATAATGAGCAGTTAAAGAAAATTCAGAAAGACCTAGAACAGATAATTGAAGGAAAAATCCTTCTCAAACAAAATATAGATGATAGTGTAATAAGCGGATTTACATTGCGTTGTGATTCAATATTAATTGATAATTCTTTTGCAAGTCAACTGAATCAAATTAAAAAATTGTCACTCCAAGAGCTTGAGTTATATAAGCTCACAGAGATGAGTTAAAGTTGGTTGTAAACTATATATAAAATGTTAAATTTTAAAAAAAATGCTTTTCAGGAATAGATTATGGACATTAAAGCGTCAGAGATTACCTCAATTTTAAAAAAAGAAATAGCAGGGTTTCAAGGGAGGGAGAGCTTTTCTGAAGTTGGTGAGGTAATTAAAGTTGGTGATGGTATCGCCAAAATTTATGGACTAGATAACATACAAGCTAGTGAGTTGGTTGAATTTGAATCAGGAGCTGTAGGGTTAGCTTTAAACCTTGAACGTGACAGCGTTGGTGTGGTGGTTCTGGGTGAGGACACTCACATTGAAGAAGGTGAGACTGTAAAAAGAACAGGAAAAATCATAGAGGTGCCTGTTGGTCCTGAACTTCTTGGTAGGGTAGTAGATCCTCTCGGGAACCCCTTAGATGGTAAGGGTCCTATTAAGGCAAAAAAAACAAGCCGTGTAGAAGTTTTGGCACCTGGAATAATTCAACGTAAATCTGTTCATGAGCCTGTGCAAACAGGGATAAAAGCGATAGATGCTCTGATACCAATTGGTAGAGGGCAGAGAGAGCTTATTATTGGTGATAGACAAACAGGTAAAACCGCTATAGTTATTGATACCTTCTTGAATCAGCGAAAAGCCTTTGAGGAAGGCGATACAGAGAATCAATTATACTGTATTTATGTAGCGATCGGGCAAAAACAATCCACTGTTGCAAGGATTGTGCAGAAATTAGAAGAAGAAGATGCAATGGATCATACGATTATTGTGGTCGCATCTGCTTCTGATGCAGCCTCTTTACAATTTCTGGCGCCATATGCTGGATGTGCGATGGGTGAGTATTTCAGAGATAATAAAATGCATGCGCTTATTGCATATGATGATCTATCCAAACATGCTGTAGCATATCGTCAAATGTCATTGCTACTGAGAAGACCTCCTGGAAGGGAAGCATATCCCGGGGATGTGTTTTATTTGCATTCTAGGTTACTGGAGAGAGCCGCAAAAATGTCTGATGAATTCGGAGCTGGATCTTTAACGGCTTTGCCAATTATTGAAACTCAAGCTGGAGATGTTTCGGCTTATATTCCAACCAACGTTATCTCTATTACTGATGGACAGATCTTCTTAGAGACTGAACTATTTTATAAAGGTATAAGACCTGCTGTAAATGTTGGTTTGTCGGTTAGTAGGGTAGGATCAGCAGCGCAGACAAAGGCAATGAAACAGGTTGCTGGGTCTATAAAGCTGGAACTTGCGCAATATCGTGAGATGGAGGCGTTTTCTCAATTTGGTTCAGATTTGGATGACTCTACGCAAAAGTTGCTTGCTCGCGGAAAAAGACTGACATTCCTCTTAAAACAAGATCAATATTCACCATGCTCTTTAGAAGAGCAAGTTATATTACTATATGCCGGCGTGCATGGTTATTTAGCGAAGGTAGATGTTAAGGATATAGATAGATTCCAGAAAGAGTTGTTATTATTTGCTTATAAAAAAGACAATGTTTCTTTGATGAAGCAGATTGCTAAAGAGAAGAAGCTTTCTGAGGAAGTTGAAGAGAAGCTCAAAACCTTACTAGATAACTTTTTAAAACGTTTCGCTTAATTTATGGCAAGTTTAAAAGACTTAAAAAATAGGATTCAAACAGTCAAATCGTCTCAAAAAATCACGAAGGCGATGAAGATGGTTGCTGCTTCGAAACTGAGGAGGGCGAAGGATGCCATCGAAAATAGCCGTAAATACATGGATAAGCTTACTCAGCTTTTAAGAGATGTAGGAAAAAAAATCGAATCATATCAAAAATTTCCTATTGTCTTTGGAAGAGAAAATCCTAAGAAAGTTTTGATATTATCGGTGAGCTCAAATAGAGGCTTGTGTGGTGCTTTTAATAATAATATTTATAAAGCAACTTTGGGGCTGTACAACCAGCTAAAATCAGAAAATAAAGAAATCGAAATTCTTTCCATAGGTAAAAAAGCTTTGGAATTACTAAATTCGAAGCACAAAAATTTCCGGACTATTTTGTTCCAGTCAGAACATAATGACCTTATAGAGGACATGATTCATATTTCTAAGGATTTGCAAACAAGATTTTACAATCAGGAAATTGATGAATGTTATATTGTGTATAATAAATTTATAAGTGCTGTGTCGCAGCAAGTAGCTGATTTGAAGTTAATTCCTTTAAATATAGAAGAGCAAGATGCTGAAAATACAGATTCCGTTGAAGAAAGGAAGATATGTGAACCAAATGCAGAAGATATGGCAGAAGAGTTGATATCGGAGGTTTTAAAGGTAAATTTACTCCGGGCAGTCCTTGAAAGTAGTGCAAGTGAGCATGGTGCAAGAATGACGGCAATGGAGAATGCATCTAAAAATGCTAGTGAGATGATAAAAAAACTTACAGTGAAATATAACAGAACAAGGCAATCTGCAATTACTACGGAACTCGTTGAAATAATTGCAGGGGCTGAGGCTATAAATGACGGTTGAGGAAAAAATGTCAAAATTACAAGGACACGTTTCACAAATTATTTCCGCAGTTGTGGATGTTAAATTTGAAGATAAACTACCACCTATATTGAATGCTTTAGAGTGTGAAATAGAAGGAAAAAAGATTGTTCTCGAAGTAGCGCAACATCTAGGTGATAATGAAGTAAGAACAATTTCTATGTCTTCAACAGATGGTCTTGTGAGAGGGGCTAAGGTTATTGATACTGGACATATGATTCAAGTTCCAGTTGGGCCTGAAACACTGGGGAGAATAATGAATGTATTAGGTGAACCCGTAGATGAAATGGGCAAAATCCGAGCTAAAGAGAAATCACCGATTCACAGAGAAGCACCAAAATTTATCGATCAATCAACAAAAAATGAAATATTAAATACTGGTATTAAAGTCATTGACCTTCTGGCGCCATATGCAAAAGGAGGTAAAGTTGGTTTGTTTGGTGGAGCTGGTGTTGGAAAGACAGTTTTGATTATGGAGCTAATCAATAACATAGCTAAGGCCCATGGTGGCTACTCAGTTTTTGCTGGTGTTGGTGAAAGGACAAGAGAGGGTAATGATTTATACCATGAAATGATGGAATCAGGTGTAATTGATCCAAAAGACCATACAAAGTCAAAAGCCGCTTTAGTTTATGGTCAAATGAATGAACCACCAGGGGCAAGAGCAAGGGTTGCTTTGTCTGGTCTTACACAGGCGGAATATTTTCGTGATCAAGAAGGGCAGGATGTCTTATTCTTCGTAGATAATTTATTCAGATTTACCCAAGCTGGTTCAGAAGTTTCCGCTTTATTAGGAAGAATTCCATCCGCTGTGGGTTATCAGCCTACCTTGGCAACTGATATGGGAGCTTTGCAAGAGAGAATTACCTCAACCAGAAGGGGTTCCATTACTTCAGTGCAAGCTATTTACGTGCCAGCTGATGATTTGACAGATCCTGCACCAGCGACGTCGTTTGCTCATTTGGATGCAACAACTGTTCTAAGTAGGCAGATCGCTGAATTGGGCATATACCCGGCTGTAGATCCGTTGGATAGTACTTCAAATATGTTGAGTCCTACTATTATAGGTGAAGAGCATTATAATACTGCACGTGAAGTGCAAAGGGTTCTGCAGACATATAAATCCTTATTGGATATAATTGCGATTTTAGGTATGGATGAATTGTCTGAAGAAGACAAATTAATTGTTGCGAGGGCAAGGAAAATTCAAAGATTCTTATCTCAACCATTCCATGTTGCGGAGGTTTTCACTGGCTCACCTGGTGTTTTAGTGCCTCTTGAAGAAACAATTAGAGGGTTTAAAGGTATAGTAAATGGTGACTATGACCATCTACCTGAGGCGGCATTTTATATGGTAGGTACCATAGATGATGCAGTTGCAAAAGCTGCAAAATTAAAGGGTTAGAAATGGATTCACAATTTGGTATATCAGTATTGACACCAGAAAAGGAGTTTGGGAACTTCAGCTCTACGATGGCGTTGCTTCCAGCTTTTGATGGTGAAATCGGTATTATGCCAAATCATATTCCAATAATTTTACTGTTAGGTGCAGGAATCGTTCGCATATACCAAGGGGAGAAATTAATAAAGGATTTCTTTGTTTCCGGTGGTTTTGCTGAATTTAGCGAAAATAGTTTGACTCTTCTTGTGGATAATGTCTCTGATATCTCAAAATTAAAAAAAGAAGAAGCGGAGAAAAATCTCAACGAGCTTAATGCAGACCTTGAAAGTTCTTCTGATATAAATTTAAACAAAAAAATTATGGCTGAGATTTCTGTTAATCGGAAGATAATAGAAATTCTATCAAAATAATGACGAAAGAATTGGAAAAAGCACTTTATTTTCTGGATAAGGGTGGTGTTGTCATTTTCCCCACTGAAACGGTATTTGCGTTGGCATGTAAAATTTCTTCAGCTGCTGCAATTAATAGAATCTATCAGATAAAAAAACGTGATGAAGATAAGCCGTTATCTGTATTATTTAGAGATGCCGAACAAATAAAAGAATATGTTAATATGGAAGGAAGGGAGTATTATTTTTCTAAATATACTCCCGGACCTGTGACTTTTATATTGCCATGTAAGCCAAATAAAATGCTGGATTATTTGAAGCTAAAAAATAACAGTTTGGGGGTTAGGATCCCGGACCATGAGATGTCACAAGAAATTTTGCAGAAGCTAGGTGAGCCTATTGTTGCAACAAGCGTAAATTTTTCCGGTGAGAAACCTGCATCCAGTGTTGAGACTATTGATAAAAATATATTTAATATGGTTGATTATGTTCTAAAGGGTGGCGAATCAAAATTCTCTGAACCATCGACAGTAGTTGATTTAACAGGAAATAAGCCCGTTGTCTTAAGGCAGGGATCCCTTGTTCTATCTTTTGACTGATAGTTTTTGAGAATGTCTATATATAAAAAACGATATTATGATCATTATTAGGCAGTAAAATTGGCCTATGTTGAAAATGTCAAAGAAATATCCTATATGGCCGTCAGGCTCCCTAAAAAACTCAATTATAAATCTCATTGCCCCATAAAAGAAGCCAAAACTTGCTGATAATAGCCCAGTTTTTTTATATTGTTTTTTATGTAGTAGGTAATTTTGAATAAGGAATAAAATTAGTCCCTCGGTCAATGCTTCATATAGTTGACTTGGATGTCTTGGAATAGGACCTCCACCAGGAAAAATTATTCCCCAAGGCATGTTGGTGACCCGACCAAAAAGCTCAGCATTAATAAAGTTGGCAATGCGTCCAAAAAATATGACTATGCTGGCCAGACATGATAAAATATCTAAAAGTTTTAGAAAAATAATGTTATTTTTTCTGGCGAATATGTAAGTTGAAATGCAGAAACCAACTAATCCTCCATGGAATGACATTCCCCCCTGCAATGTATTTAAAATATTTATAGGGTCGTAAAGAAACATTTTTGGATTGTATAATATAACATAGCCTAGTCTGCCGCCTAAAATAATGCCAAACACTATATAGGCGAGTAAGGAATCCACTTTTTCACTTGCTAGACCAAAAATTTTATATTTTTTATCTATATGTTTGAAATAAAAATAACCAACAACTAACCCTGTGATATATGCGAGGGAATACCACCTTAAAGAGATGGGGCCATATATGTGAAATATTACTGGATCTATATCTGGGAATTTGAGCATTTATTTTCCAATACAAAAGCTACTAAAAATTTTATCTAAGATGGATTCTACATCAATTTCTCCCGTGATGCTACCAAGATAATTTGCAGCAAGTCGTAGGTCTTCGGCTGCGAGTTCGATATCTTTCTCTAGATTAAACCTTTTTAATTCTCTAACACAATTTACGAGAGCTTCACGGTGTCTTGCCCTAAAGATCAGGCATGATTCATGATTGGAAAAGAATTTTTTTGCCTCTTCGGAAATAGTTTTGATTAATTCATCAATGTTGTTACCAAATTTAGCGGAGATATTTACTTGTGTATTATTAGAAAAATTCCTTGGGGATTTAGTCAAATCCGTTTTATTAGCAATGAGAATTGTGTTTTTATCTATAAACTTTGCCACTTCAGTTGGAATATCATTTTTTGAAGAATCTATTATGACTAACTTCAGATCAGAGTTGATCGCTTTATTTTTTGCGATTTCAATCCCCAGTGATTCAATCTTATCGTCGGTATCACGTAGTCCAGCAGTATCATGTATGATAACCGGGAACCCATCAACATCAAGATGGACTTCTAGTGAATCTCTTGTTGTGCCAGCTATATCCGATACGATTGCTATTTCTCGTTTAGCTAACAGGTTTAATAAAGAGGATTTACCAGAATTTGGCTCGCCTATTATTGTGATATTCATGCCATCTTTAATTTTCTCACCAACCTGATTATCTTTTGTGGAATTTTCGATATTATCACAAAGATCTGAGATATCCTTGGTTATATCAGCGATTAGGTCATCAGGTAAGTCCTCATCTGGGAAGTCTATATATGCTTCAATTATGCTCATGATTCTTATCAGCTCTTCGCGCCAGAATGTTATGATTTTTTTAGATTCGCCCTTATACATTCTAATGGATTGATGCAATTGTGCATCTGTTTCTGAATCAATCAAATCTGCCAGGGCTTCGGCCTGTGTAAGATCCATTTTGCCATTCCGAAATGCTCTTATCGAAAATTCTCCAGGCTCTGCCATTCTGAACCCATCAATATTTGCTAATTCTTTTAGAAGTGTTTTTATAACAGCAATACTACCATGGGTATGTATTTCAACTATGTCTTCACCCGTAAAGCTATGTGGTGCTTGGAAAAACAATGCTAATATTTTATCAAAACTCTCCCCTTTTGAGTTTATAAGATCACAATATATTGTTTTTCGTGGTGTAGTAATTTTTTTGCTGAGAAGCTGGTTTGCCAACGATGCTTTAGGACCCGAAATGCGAATTACAGCAACCCCAGATTTGATTATTGGTGTTGCAGCAGCAAAAATTGTATCATTATTTGAAGAAAATATTTTTTTCATCTAAAATTTATTAATAATTCTTTATAAATCAATATATATATTGATTGAAAATAAGGACTTATAGGTATAATAATAACATAAATTTTTCAAATAATTCCTTATTAATATGTTTGAGAACAGCTCAATAAAACAACAAATCATAAAAAAAGCTACAGAATACAAAAACAACGAGCTATTTAAGAAATTCATAGATGCGTTTTATTCATATATACCTGTTGATAATCAGTCTGATATACAAATAGATGAGTTCTGTGAAATAGCAGTTTCTACCTATAAAAATTTTCTGAGTCGACAGGCTGGTGAGAGTAAAGTTTCAATCAGTGCTTGCAGAAAAAATGTAGAAGACAAAACAGCGCACAATATAGTCCACATAGTGAATGATGATATGCCATTTATTGTAGATTCAGTAAGTGAGATATTATTCAAGAGAAAGTATCGTGTTAGCAAAATGGTCAATGCTCTCATGCATGTTGAAAGGGACAAAAATGGTAAAGCTATTAGCATTGCTACGGTTAAAGAGAAAAAGCCAAATGAATCTGTAATTTTCATAAGGATAATTCCTGTAAAAAGTAATGAGGCACTAAAAAGGCTAGCTGCAGAAATCAAGAATGTGCTTGAAAATGTGAAATACGCAGTTTCAGATTGGAAAAACATGGTGGTTGAGGCTGAAGACGCTAAAAGCTGGTTAGATAATAGTAACTTTTTAGATGACCCAATCGAGAATAAAAACTTCTTAAATTGGCTAATTGACGATAATTTTACATTTATTGGCTTTAGAGAATATGATTTCTCAAAGGCTGAGTCTCAGAATAATTTTGAGCTTTCTATCAAAAAATCTTTTGGTGTAACCAGGGTTGAAGATAGCGAATTTAACCAAAATTTAGTTGAAGATATATTCGCTTCAGATATCAATATTTGGAGGAATTGTGGCATATCTATCGGAAAGATCAGAGAAGTTTCAAAGGTCCATAGATATTCTAGCTATGATTATGTTTGTGTAATCAAACGAGAGGGTGAATCCATTGTTTCAGCAAAAATATTCTTGGGTTTGTTTGTTTCACGACTTGAATATCAAAGTGTTACCAATATACCAATCATTCGCAAAAAAGTAGACTCCATCGTTGATAGGGGCGGTTTTGAGAAAAGCAGTTTTAACGGAAAAGAGCTGTTTAGCATAGTTGAGACACTGCCAAGAGATGAGCTGTTTCAGCTATCAGGTGATGAATTATTTTTGACCTCAATGATGATCATGTCATGTCTGAATAATCCTAGGTTAATAGTTTTTGTTCGGGAGAGTAGATGTAAGGTTTTTGTTAATTTACTAGTATTTTTCCCTAAGTCTCGATTGACTTCAGACATAACAGATAAGATAACCTCGATCATTAAAAAATACATCCCTGGTAAATTGATTGGAAGCAAGCTGAATATTACTAGTATGAACTTGGCATATGTTCAGATTTCTATGAAAGTAAAAAACAACAGAGAATTGGATATTGATATTCCGAAGATAGAATATCAGCTTGATAAAACCACCAGCTTATGGATAGAGAAATTTAACCATTTTGTGGAAGAAACACTCAGACATGAAAAGGCAACTGAAATTGTAAATGAGTATAAAAAAGTCTTTCCCGCAGCTTACCAAAATAATTTCACAATAAATGAAGCAATAGAAGATATTTATTTTATCGAACAATTATCGGCGGTAAATAAAACAATTTTTAGGCTTTATAAAAGGCAGGATGATCTTAGAGGTTGTCTTAATTTAAAAACCTATGCTCTGAATGTAAAAATAGATCTCTACAAAATAATGCCAATACTAGAAAATCTAGGTTTCAATGCTATAGAGGAGAGGGTTTTCCAGTTGGATAAGAAAGTGGAAAATAGAGGCGTCTTTATACAAGAATTTGTCTTGGACGTTTGTAAAAAAGGCCAAGAACTGGAGTCTATAAAAGAAAATGTTGAGGACGCAATTGCTAGAGTGTATCAGGGAGTTTTGAAGAATGACCTGATCAATAATTTGATACTTAATGCTAACCTAAACTGGCGTCAGGTATATTTACTAAATGCATATTGTAAATATTTGTTGCAAATCAAAACACCACATAGTCAGGAATTTATAAAAAACACCTTAGTCAAGCATCCTATTCTGACTAGAAAAATAGTTGCATATTTCTACAGTAAATTTGAGAAAAAGAACGGCCAGAAGAAAATTGAATTGGTTAGACATGAAGTTCAAGCAGAGTTAGAGAAAGTACTAGATAACATTGAAGACAAAGTGTTTAAAAAACTTATTGATGTTATTGATCATACTGTAAGAACGAATTTTTTCCAAAAAGATACTCATGGTGAGTTTAAAAATTATATATCTTTTAAGTTTGATTCACAAAAAATCATAGATATACCACTACCTATACCTTTCAAAGAAATTTTTGTATTTTCTTCTGTAATGGAAGGGATACATTTGCGTGGAGGAAAAGTTTCACGCGGTGGATTGAGATGGTCAGATCATCCAGAAGATTATAGGAATGAGGTTCTAGGACTAATGAAAGCGCAAATGACAAAGAACGCTGTAATTGTTCCCGATGGCTCAAAAGGCGGATTTGTGCTTAAGAATATGGATGAATATCATTCTAGAGATGAAATTTTTGCAGCTGGCATAAAAGCATATAAAGTCTTCTTATCGGGTTTACTGGATATAACAGACAATATCGTTAATAACGAGATTGTTAAACCACAAGATGTTATTTGCTATGATGAAGATGATCCATATCTGGTAGTAGCTGCAGATAAAGGAACGGCTACATTTTCAGATACAGCGAACGAGATATCACAGAACTACAATTTTTGGTTAGGCGATGCGTTTGCTTCAGGTGGGTCAGCAGGCTACGATCACAAAAAAATGGGTATTACGGCAAAAGGTGCTTGGGTCTCAGTTTCTGAGAATCTTAAAAGTCTAAATCTAGATGTAGATCAAGATGATTTTACGGTAGTAGGAATAGGAGATATGTCCGGAGATGTCTTTGGTAATGGTATGCTCTGTTCAAAGCATATAAGGTTACATGCAGCTTTCAACCATATGCATATTTTTGTTGATCCCAATCCTTGTGCAGCTAGCTCTTATAAAGAGAGAAAACGTCTGTTTGATCTGCCTAGATCGAGTTGGGAGGATTATAATAAGGACCTAATTAGTCCAGGAGGAGGGGTATTTAGCCGTAAGGCCAAATATATTGATGTTACGCCGGAGATGGCGGACTTATTCAGCATTTCTGAAGCAAAAATTGAACCTGATCACTTAATTAAGAAAATTCTATGCGCATCTGTTGATTTATTATGGAATGGTGGTATTGGGACATATGTCAAATCTTCGAAAGAGTCGCATGAAAATGTTGGAGATAAACCAAATGACAATTTGAGGGTGAATGGTCATGATCTAAAGTGTAAAGTAGTAGGAGAAGGAGGAAATCTAGGCTTTACACAGCTAGGAAGGGTTGAATATGCTCTTAATGGTGGGATTATTAATACTGATTTTATTGATAATTCTGCTGGGGTGGATTGTTCAGACCACGAAGTGAATATAAAAATTGCATTTGGTGATGCTATTGAAAAAGGCAAAATAGATATTGTAGAAAGAAATAAGATTCTTGATCAGATGCAGTCTGAAGTTGCCGACTTAGTGCTGAAAGATAATTTGCTCCAAAATACTGCTATCTCTATATCGCATTCGGCTAGTATAAATCTTTTTGAAATTAAAACAAAATTGATTGATCAGCTGAAAGAAAGCATTAACTTGAATCCTGAATTAGAGTTTTTACCAAACTCACTCGAAATTGCAAGGAGAGGACATGAGAAGCTAGGTTTTACAAGGCCCGAAATATCGGTCCTTTTAGCATATAGTAAATTATCAATATATAAAAATTTGATAAATTCCAAGCTTGCCGAAGATGAATATTTTAAAAAATATCTGGTTAATTACTTTCCATCTAAAATGCAAGATGATTTCATGGATGAAATTCTAAATCATAAATTGCGTAAAGAAATCATCATTACTGGTGTTTCAAATCATATAGTGAACCATATAGGATCATATTTTTTCCATGATGCGCAAGGCTATTCAGGGCTGCAAGGGTGCGATATTGTAAGATCATATCATATAGTTTGGGAAATCTTTAAATTAGAAGAGTTGTGGAGAGAAACCAAACTAATCTCCAAATATAGTTTAAGATTAGAAATATATTATAAAATAAGATTATTTATGCAGACCTCTATCTATTGGTTCCTCAGAAATATCGAGCAACCTCTTGATGTAGAGGAAACTATAAGTATTTATTCTGAAAAGGTCGGTTATCTGATCGATAATATTCATATTTTTATCGAAAAATTTAAAGCAAAAAAATTCAATAAGGCTACAGAAGCATATAAAGAAAAGGGTTTATCCGAAGATTTCGCAAGGAAATTAGCAATATTAGAGGATCTATATTCTGCTATGGATATTGCGAATGTTTCAATTCAAGCAAATGTTTCTGTTAGCGATGCAGTTGAAGTTTATTTCTCAGTTGGTCAGAAATTTTACTATGATTGGCTTATCAATAAGGCCTCAGCCTTGCAAACTGATGGTTACTGGAAGAGGATGCTTACTAAAACAATTAAAGATGATATATATGATCAAAAAAGAACATTAACGACCATTATTATCAACACAATGAAAAAAGTACCAACAAATAATATGTTAGATAAATGGTGTGACTTGAATAAAAGTAAAATAAATGTTTATAATAAATTCATAGATTCGATTAGATCATTAGAAGAAATTGATTATTCTCAGCTAGTCGTATCTATAAAGAAAGGTGAAGTTTTAGTTAGTTAAATAATATATGAAAGAGCTAGGTGAAGTACTTAAAAAGCGGAGGTTAGAGAAAAAACTAACTATCGACTATGTGGCTGAAAAAATCAGGGTGCGTCAAAATTACCTCGAATTAATTGAGTCGGGTAATTTTCAGAGATCTGATATTTATATGATTGGCTATGTGAAGAATTATAGCGCTTTTTTAGGTGTCGATTGCAGACAATATCTTGATACGGTCAAAAAAAATAATATCAATCTAGAGATTGATTTATTGGAGGATAGTAAAAATATTAATTTGCAGAATAACACTTCCCCGTCTCTTACAGTGGTTACTATATCTATTGCTTTTATTGTGATAACGATTGGAATGTTATTTTTCTTTAAAAGCTACAATTATACGTCTTCACCTCTAAAAAAAGTAGAGAATTACTCTACCAAGGATGTTATTAGCGAGATAGTTGTTGAGGAAGAGGAAGTTGTAAAAAAACAGCCAAATATTACCGTCGCTAATTCTTACCAGACACAGCTTAACAATCTGGAAGATGTTAAAATCATTATTTTCAAAGCGACAAAGCCAACAGAATTATCAGTTTTTGATAAAGCGGATGAGTTAATTGCTAGAAAAAAACTTGAACAAAATGAGATATTTGAGTTTCAAGTTAACAAGCAAGACAGTCTAAAAATATTTACGAATACGTCAAAATCTCTTGATATTGAATTTAAATAATATCAAAGCTTCGATTTCACTGAAAAAATGTCTAATTTATCGGCAATTTTTACAGATAAAAAATGTGAGTTTTCTGGTATGTGAGACAGTTTTTTGTGAAATGCCTTGCGTTCCCCAGCATTAATGACTGTTTTTTGCTCTCCTAAAATTTCAGATAATATTGTCTTTCCATTTTGATCAGAAAAAGAAATGATAATTTGAGGTGAGTATGATTTATATACAGATTCGTTTTTTACAAAGCCGTCAATATCTACGTCCTGGTCGTGATATTTCATGGAAACTTCTTCCAAACGTAAATTATTTGTATTGGAAAATCCTAACAAATTATAAAAGGTTTTTGCTTCTGGGTATATTCTGGTTATTTGGTTCTGAAAGAAAAACGTGCCCGTTATGACAATCAAACATAAGAATAATGTTGGTATTAATTTCAACCATATTGGTGTGTAATGTTCTACAATGGTGGGTAGTGAAGAATGTGCTGGGATAGGTTTTAAAACATGGTCATTTTTAATATATTTTTGGAACCAAACATTTTTGCACTTAGTGCATTTAACTTTTTTCCCTTCAGGTTTTAATAAATCTTCATTTAACTGATAATGAGTATTACATTTAGTACATTTAACAAACATATCTTTACTTTGAATCTAGCATTAATTTTAACTGTTTTCTATAAAATGGCAGCAAGTTATTGTCGCCATTATACAGGTGTTTAGTAATAAAATATCCTAAAATATTAATACTATAAACTTGATCTTCAAAATTCTCACAATAAACTTTCAGCGACTGTGGTAATCGAAACAATTTATTTTTGTATTCTTCACCAGCTTTCTCACAGATAGCACGTCCAGTTTTGGGAGAGATATATTTCAAAGACTCTTTGGTATGAGTTGCCCCACACTCTTCTAAATCTAGGCCGTAGCCCATAGTGTGAAGGAAATCTTTTTCAAAGCAAATATAGAAATATAGATAATTTGGGTGGTTAATGTTGCCTAGAAAATGTAAGCATGAGCTAAATAAAAGTTGGTGTTTCTCATTCTCCTGCAAAGATGTCCGTAGCAAGTCACACATGCTTAGAGCCAAATATAGCTTAGCTTTGTCGTTATAAATTAGGGAATAAAGATTTTGGCTATTTAATATTGTGATATTGCCCATATGCTCTTCGAGTCTCCCTTTCCACTCAATTTCTAGAATGTTACAATTATTGAGAATATGGTTGTTTGATTTAGTGCGCCTTACTACAGAATTTTTAACACCATGATTTTCTGTGAATAAAGTAGCTATAGAGCTACTATCTCTGAAATTATTTGTCCCAATTAAAATCGCCTTATCTTTCCATTCCATGAGCAAAATATTGATCAATAATAGTTTTGTATATTTTACTCAATTTATATAAATCAGTTAAGTGAGAGAATTCATTTACTTGATGTGCTGTTTTATTTAGTAACCCTAGTTCTACAATGTTAGTTATATCCTTTAGGAAGCGCGCATCAGATGTTCCTCCGCTAGTTGACAGATTTGCCTGCAATGTAGGGAAATTCTGTTTAATAGCTTTTAGTGCCAATTCTGATATATCATTTTTCTTCTGAATAAATGACTCGGCGCTACAAATATGGGTCAAATTATATGAATCAGTATATTTTTTTATTGTTTTTACGACTAAATCTACTAGCTTACTTTCGTTTTGCTCATCGTTAAATCTAATATTGAAAGTAGCTTTTGCATCTTGAGGAATGACGTTGGAGGTTGAATTATTCACATGAATATTTGTGATTTCAAGATTTGAGGGAGGGAAATATTCGTTTCCTTGATCAATCTCAATTGATTTTAAAGCCTTCAAGATATTTACCAATATGGTAATTGGATTTAACGCCTTGTGGGGGTAGGCTACGTGCCCTTGTTTTCCAACTATATGCAGATCAAAAGTAATGCTTCCTCTTCGTCCTATTTTTACGGTGTCACCGACCTCACGTTCTGATGTTGGTTCCCCTATTATACAATCATCAATTTTTATTTTATTTTGTTTTAGCCATGGTATCAGTTTTACCATGCCATTTTTGGGGTTACCCTCTTCATTTCCACTAATTAGCAGAGAAATTTTATAGGTTTTTGGAGAGCGGTTCTCAGATAAAAATTCCTTTAACGCAACTATAAAACTAAAAATCGCTCCTTTCATGTCAACTAACCCTCTTCCATAAGCTTTGTCTGCTTCTATGGTTAGTTGAAATGGGTGATGGGTCCAGTCAGAGATTTTTCCTTCAGTGACTACATCAGAATGTCCAGCGAAGCATAAATTTTTTGCTCCGCTGCCAATTTCTACATATAAATTATGCACTGCCTCTTCATGATCAGAAAAAACGAGTTTTTGATAGCTAAAGTCATTTCCTAGATATTCAATGATTGTTTCAATGGCGTTATCATTCTCTGGAGTAACTGATTTACATCTTATGAGCTTATCCAAAAATGCTATTTGTTCTTGGTTAAACATTCTCACGCAAGATATTATTAATGGAGGTTTTAGATCTGGTTTGTTCATTAACCTTTTTTACAATAATTGCCGCATATAACTGGGTGCCATCTTTCTCTGACGGTAAAGTGCCGGGTACTACTACCGAATATGGAGGCACTACACCATAGGTGATTTTTTTTGTTTCTCGGTCATAAATTTTTGTTGATTGACCGATAAATACACCCATTGATATTACTGAACCTTCTCCTATTATAACACCTTCAGCAATTTCTGAACGAGCTCCTATAAAGCAATTATCTTCTATAATAACCGGGTTTGCTTGCAATGGTTCTAAAACTCCGCCAATTCCTGTGCCTCCTGAAATGTGACAATTTTTCCCAACTTGAGCACAACTTCCGATTGTGGCCCAAGTATCAACCATTGTGCCTTCTCCTACATAGGCTCCTATATTTACAAATGAAGGCATTAGGACGCAATTCTTACCTATGTAACTGCCTTTTCTAACAAAGCTTCCAGGAACAGCTCTGATAGAATTTTCTATGAAATTTTTGTCGCTCCAGCGGTCAAATTTGGAATCAATTTTGTCATACCATGTGGTTTCATCGTAGGAGGAATATGCTTTGTTTTGAAAAAAACTAAAAAAAAGTAAGATTGCCTTTTTGGCCCATTGATTTACGTGCCATTCTCCTTCTTTTTCACAGATTCTTAGTTGTCCATTATCTAGAAGATTAATGACTTTTAGGATATTTTCTTTAATATTTGATTTGTGTGATGAAACATAATCTGGGTTATTTCGACTATCCCATATTTCTTCAATTATACTTTGGTATGAATTCATTAGTTTCAACTCCAATATTTAATAGTTTGAAAATAATACAAGATAGCGATATATTGTCCATATTAATTTCGTGAGGTTTTAGGGGTGGTCTATATTTCTATACTATTTCTATTTGTTTTCGTATTTTTTATATATTTCTTCTATAAAAAAAACTGCCAGTATAACGTCGATGTAGTTTTTGATTTCGCTGACATTGATTATAAATTTTTCTATTTTAAAGATCTCCAAAATAAAAAAGAATATATCTCTTCAGAGTTAAAAAAATTACTTAATATTCAGAATAAAGATAATAGTTTTGATAATTTATTGGTTGCACTAAGGGAAGACAATAAAGAGAATTTAGAGAATTTCTACTCTAAACTAGATGAAGCTCAGAAAAATGAAAGTGAAAAGCTGTATGAAATTGATTGGGCGCTGAAGATCAATTTAAAAGATGATTCGAATGATCAGGGTGTGAAATATATGAGTTGCCAATATATGGTTCTCAAAGATAAAAAAGGATATGCAAAATCATTTTTTATCTTTTTTGCTGATATAACACGGGACAGAGTAAAAGTTGATCGGCTTAAGGAAAATAACAAAAAATTACAATCAGACCTACAATTAATAAAATCGTCATTAGATAAAATTGATGTGCCGATATGGGTGAAAAATCAAAACGATGATATTACCTATAAAAATTCTGCATGTGATAATTTTTTGCAATCAGGTAAATATATCGATGAAGATGATAATGAGGAAAATACGAGTAATTATTCGATCAAGAAATATAATAATGAGGACAATTCAACATGTTATATAGCTCTAGATCAACGCAAAATAAAAGAATATGAAGATGAGTCTAAAAGATATTTGGCATCATTATCCAAGCTGCTTGAAGTTTCGTCAAATGCCTTTGCTATATATGATGCGGATAGGAATTTAAAATTTTATAACCCATCATTTTTAAAAATGTGGGACTTAGATGCTGATAGCATTTCCAAAGGCATGACATACGAAGAAATTTTAGATGAATTAAAGTCAAGAAGAATATTTCCAGAAGATATTAATTATAAGTCTTTCAAAGCAGAGAGAATATCGTTCTTTCAGGAGTTGTTAATGCCGCATAGTGACTTCTTGTTTCTTCCGGATGGAAGGGTAATCAGGGTAGTAATTGTGCAACACGCATTTGGTGGGCTGATTTTTTGTTATGAAGATATGACGGATAAATATCATTTCAAAAGCTCTTATCAGACACAAAGCGCAGTTCAGCAAAAAACAATAAATAGTTTAAGTGATGGAGTAATAGTTTTTTCTGAGAACGGAAAAGTGGCAATTTTAAATCCTCAAATAAAGAAAATGTGGGGACTAAGAAAGCTTGCTAAAAACTTTCATTTCAAGGATTTTTTTGAGTACGTTAAGTCAAAAATTGAAGATAATATATATCAAAAATTTGAAGATAATTTTTTCAAATGCTTTAATCATCAAAAAAGTAGTGAATTGAATTTGGAAACAAAAGATAGAAAAATTTTTAGTATGAAGATGATGTCATTACCCGATGGAGCGACATTACTTAATACAAAAGATATCACCGAGGCGACCTTGTTTGAAAGAAGTATGACAGAAAAAAATATTGCTCTTGAGAAGGTCGATAAGCTAAAAACTGATTTCCTTAATAATGTTTCATATGAGTTGCGATCGCCGCTAACTTCTATTAAAGGATATGCCGAGATTTTATCTTACCAATATGCAGGTGAGTTGAATGAGAAACAAAAAAACTATATGAGAGCTATAACAGAATCGTCAGATACTTTACTTGATATAATTAACGACATTATCGATTTAGCTTCTATTGAAGCCGGACACATATCTTTAAATAAGAAGCAAAATGACTGTAAAACTATGTTGCATGAATCGTTAGTTGATTTTAAAGGGCGCTATAAATTGGTTGATAATTTTGCAAAAGTAGAAGTTTTTTGTGACAAAGATAGATTAGTTCATGCTATAAAAAAATTCATTCAGTTTGTAACAGAATTTTCTGACCTTGAGAAAGGTGTAGATATCGAATACACTGAGAGCAAGTCATATGTTGAAATTTCGTTAGAAAATATATATTTGAAAGATTATGAGATAGTAAAAATAGTGAAAGATAAATTTATGGAGAACATATCAGCTATGACTTTAAAACCTTCTATTAATAGTGGGCTATCTGTTCTGCAAACTATTATTGATTTACATAGCGGAAGAATACATTTCCACTCAGATAAAAATGTTATATCAATAAAAATTCTCTTGCCCAAAAAAAATTCTCTATGAAGAAAATTAATAAGACAATTGATTCGGAAGATTCACTCGGTGAGTTAGCGGCAAGCTTAGCAAAAAATGTCAAGGTTGGTGATGTTATATTGCTTATCGGTGATTTAGGAGCGGGTAAGACAAGTTTTGTAAAATATTTTGTGCGCCAGTTTTCTTCTGATATAGAGGTAGTGAGCCCTACATATCCAATTTTAAATATTTATGAGCCAGAAGGATATAAAATATTCCATTATGACCTATATAGAGTAAAGAATTTAGAGGAATTAGAAGAAATTAATTTTACTGAAAATATGGAGAGGGGAATTACTTTGGTAGAGTGGCCAGAAATCATATATAGTTTTTTGCCTAAAAAATTTACAGTAGTAAAATTAAAGCAGATAAATCATAATCAAAGGATTGTTGAGATAGAGCAATATGAAAAATAATAGAGAAGGAGAATACAAATTATTTATAGAGAAAATCTTGCACTTATCTGCATCCGATTATCAAATTAAGAGTCTGCCTGTCGATTGTTCGTTTAGAAGTTATCACAAAATTTTGCATGGAGAGAAAAGTTACATTTTGATGGATTCACCTCCAGAATGTGAAGATATTAGTCCATTTGTGACAGTAACGAAAATCCTATTGGATTTTGGTTTTTCTGCTCCTCAGATTTATGCTCTGGATAAAAAAAATGGTTTAGCCATAATAGAAGATTTTGGGGATAATTTAATAAAAAATATTCTTATTGCGCATCCTAATTTATCCACGGAAATATATGAGAAAATTATCAATACTCTTATTTCCATTCAAAAAAGATCTCATAACAATTCTAACATGTATCTCGAAGAGTATGACGAAGAGAAACTTATGAGTGAAGTGTTGTTATTTGTGGAGTGGTACTATCCGGCCTTATTTGGCTTTGGCTTGTCTGATAAAGGTAAAGAAAATTTTATAAGAATTTGGAAGAGTTTATTCAAGAAAATATATTATAAAAAGGATACTTTAGTACTTAGAGATTATCACGTAGAGAATCTTATGTTATTGCCGGGGCGGAAACCATCGCAAGAAATAGGTTTGTTAGATTACCAAGATGCTGTTCTGGGTTCATATGCATATGACCTGGTTTCATTGCTAGAAGATGCTAGAATAGAAGTTCGTAGGCCTTTTAGAGAAAAAATGATTACTTATTACATAAGTAATTCTGAAAATATTTCATACAAAGAGTTTCTATCTGATTATGCTATTCTTGGATTGCAAAGAAATTGCAAAATTATAGGAATATTTACTAGGAAATCGATAAGAGACAAAAATAGTCATTACTTACAATATCTGCCCAGAGTGTGGTCATACATAAATGATTCAATCAATCATCCTGTTTTATATGAAATGAAAAAATGGATGATAGAGGAGAAAATTCCATTTATAAGGGTTGATTGATGGTTAAGCACGCAATGATATTTGCCGCGGGATTTGGCAAAAGGATGCAACCATTGACCAATGATTGTCCTAAACCACTGTTAAAAATCAATGGGAAATCTATGCTTGAAAGAATCTTTGATGATTTGATCATTGCAGGGATTGCTAGAATTGTTGTAAATGGACATTATTTAGCTGATAAGGTGAAAGATTTCATCGAAGAATATTCCAGTAAGACGAATATTGAAATTATCTTTGCTTTTGAACCTGAAATTTTAGAAACTGGAGGTGGAATAATCAATGCGCTAGATTTTTTTGAAGGAAAAGATTTCATTGTGGTGAATGGGGATAATTTATTTTACCATAATACGAAGCCTAATATATATTCTAAGATGATTAGCACCTGGGATCCTGAGAAGATGAATTCTCTATTTCTGCTTCATGAAACTAATAAAGCCGATGGTTACCGCGGAAATGGGGATTTCGACTTGTCTCCTTCTGGACAGATAATATTAAGTGAAGATAAATGTAAAAAATATGTTTTTGCGGGAGTGCATATAACGAAGCCCCAACATTTTCTTGGTTTAGAAAAGCAAAGGAGATCTGTAATGGATATATATAGGAAAATGAATTTTGAGAAATTTTATGGACTTATCAATAATTCATCTTGGTTTCATGTTGGAGACCCAGAATCTTTACTTGAGGCCGAAAATAAATTAAAGGAAATTTCTAAGGCTAATCTCTGAGTTCTTTTGGTAGTTTGAATTTAATGTTTTCAATAATACCATTGCTAGATTTCAAATGTATTATGAAATTCTTCTCTAGAAATTCAATAACTTGATCAATCAAAATTTCTGGCGCTGATGCTCCTGCAGTAACCCCTACATTTACCTTGTTTTTAAACCAATCTAGGTTTATTGATTGATAATCATCTACCAAATATGATTCCACGCCTAATTCCTCACCAAGATCTCTAAGTCGATTTGAGTTTGAACTATTTTTTGCACCAATAACTATTATCAAGTCAACTTGTTTTGCTAGCTGTTTTACAGCATTTTGCCTATTTTGCGTAGCATAACAAATATCTTTGACGTCCGGACCGTTAATATTAGGAAATTTATTTTTAAGTGCGTCGATAACTTTCTTTGTTTCATCGACGCTCAAAGTTGTTTGCGTCACATAGGACAATTTATCTGGATTCTTAACGTTCAGGTGCATAACCTCATCAGGCTCAGAAATTATTATCGCTTCTTGTTTTATCTTACCAGAGGTTCCCTCAACTTCAGGGTGGCCTTTATGTCCAATAATAATAATTTGGTGATCATGTTCTTCTTGTTTTTTTGCCTGTAGATGGACTTTAGTTACCAAAGGGCAAGTTGCATCAATAACAGGCAAGTTTCTTTTGGCGGCATTTTCTTCTACTTGGTCAGATACTCCATGTGCACTGAATATTGTTCTTGAACCTTCTGGAATTGCATCTATTTCTTCTACAAAAATAGCACCTTTTTTTCTTAGATTATTTACTACATATTTGTTATGAACAATTTCGTGCCTTACATAAATAGGTGGGCCGAATTTTTCGATTGCTCTTTCAACAATCTCAATTGCTCTTTCAACGCCAGCACAGAAGCCTCTGGGTTGAGCTAATATGACGTTTAATTCATTCATAATAAAAGGACTCCATCTCTTTTAGTCTTGATGAGCATCTTCTGAACTCTTTTTCGTATCTTCCTTCATTGTATAAATCAAAAACCTCGACTTCGCTAGATATAAAAAGATTTGTTTTGTTGATATATACCAAATCTATAAAATTGATAAAGCGTTTTATGATATTGTTTTCTGTTCGATTGATTTTGCGTGCATTAAATATTGCTATAAATGGAAATGTAGACGTTAAAAATTCAAAATCTCTTGTCGAGCTGTTACCTTCAAATATATCTGCAAAATCAAAAGATATAATATTCGAAGACAGATATTTGCAGTTAAATTTATGCTTATTGATTTCTATTAGGCTATCTTTTTGAACCTGATTTTGGGATAATTTAAATAATTTTTTTTCTAAAATTTTGTTATTTGATTCATTATTAGGATGGAAAAAATGCTGATTCTTCTTATCTTTTTGTGTTGTTCTCAAATCTGTATCTGATGATAAATTGAAAATGCCGAAATTATCTTCTAGATATTCTATAAATGGCAAAAATGATTCCCTTTGGATTCCATCTTGATATAAATTATTTGGCGGAATATTTGTAGTAAAAAAGATTTTGGTGCCGTTATTATTGATCTGAGCAACTAAATCTTTCATTAGCATAGCATCTGTAATATCCAAAATCTCTAATTCGTCAATAAATATATATTGGCTTTCTCTACTAATTTTTTTAGCGACAAGCCGAATTTTATTTTCTTTCAGCTTTTCTTCCTTTAGCAGATTATGTACATATGTCATAAAGTTATGGTAATGAAAGAAGCTTTTTTTACCGCTTAGGTGTTCATAAAGTTTTCTCATAAGAAAGGTTTTTCCAGATCCCACGCTTCCATAAATATAAAAACCTTTTGGAGTCTTTGTGAATATATTTAAAATTCTTTTTTCTTTCAGCTTTCTAAGAATTTCGTCAAAGATAATTTGTTGGCTATCGTTTAAAATATTATTTTGTTCTATTTTCATAATAATGCTAATCTAGTTCTTGACTTTTTTGTCTTATAGATTTAATTTTCAAAACCTGATTCCTAAATGGGTTTGTAGCTCAGCTGGTTAGAGCGCACGCCTGATAAGCGTGAGGTCGGAGGTTCAAGTCCTCCCAAGCCCACCATTTAGACAAGCTTCCTTATTTGTATTTAGATTTTCTAAATTTCCCCTCTAAAATAAAATAATGTGAAAGTAAAATAAAGCTGAGACCTATTAGTTGCTCAAGTCCAATTTTTTCGTTATAAAATATGTAACCCCCAATAGAAACAAAAACTACTCTTAAAAAGCTTATGGGCATTAAGAATGAAATTTTTTCCCTTTGAAGTGCTGTGCCCAGAGCATATAGATTCACAAAAGATAGCAAACCACAAATTACTAAAGCAGAAGAGGTGATGGAGTCCGGAGATGTCCAATTCATCAATGCAAACGGTAATGATATAAGAGAAGTAAGAAAAGTTGATTGAAACATTGCTTCAAGCACTGTTTGGTTTTTGATTGTTTGCATTTTTATAATGCTGTCATGTATAGACCATAAAAAAGCCGAAGCGAATGCCGCTAAGGTGCCAATTGTGTAATTGGAGAATGTTGGGCGTACTACGATGAAACATCCTATGGCACCGAATATTATCGCAAAAACAATATTGCAGTGAATTTGTTCCTTAAATAAAAAATAACCTAGTATGACGCCAAAAATTGGTGTGGTATAGCTGATTATTGTTGCATCGCTAATATCCAGATAACGTATTGCTAGGAACCAGAGAACTAATGCGGTGATATTTACCAAGGCACGTGCGATAGATAAGTAATTTGTGATGATTTTTGGATATTGTCGGTATTTTTTTATGTAAACAAAAAATGTAATAACCATCGCTATCGCCTTAAAACAAAAAAATATCTGAAAAACACTGATATCTTTCACAAAGGATTTAGTTAAGAGTGAAATTATAGAAAAAGTTAGGAGATTTATAATCTTCCAGCTATATCCGTTAATTTTTATCATGCAAATAAATATATAAATTCAGGGAATAATATCGCCAATGGGTTAATAAATACACTAGTATCTCCAATTTTTCCAGTAATTGAATAATCAGCGGCAATGAGACCTTTACTTTTTCCATCGGCTGTTTTGTGACCAATAAATGGAATATAAGCTAAGATAGCATTAAAGCCATAGACGGGTGGTATCACCTTTCCATATAAATCTATATCATTATAATTCCAGTCAACGGTTCCATGCAGTGATGCTGTTAAATATGATCCCGCAAAGGCAAATCTATTTAATCTCAATACATTATTAGCAAACACAAAGTGACCATCGGCAGAGCTGAAAGGGATTTGGTTCATGTCGGTAAATATATTTAAAATTCCCATTATCGATGTAAATGATACAAGTTTAGTAATTATAGGATTTTTTATTACCTTAAAGTTTGCCATTTTCATCTCGCCGACAAAAACTGAGTTATTATCCATTAGCACGCTCTTATTATTGGCATTCCACATCCTTATGGATAGTTCTCCCCCTAATATATCGTGATATAAGCCTAGGCCTGTTAGAAGTTTTGAAGCATTTGTAGTTTTTAGGGTCCAATTAGGTTTCTTTTTCTCATCCAAGGTACGTGTTACAGTTAATTTTGCTTTTTCATCTATGTCAATGGTTAGTTCACTTTGAGAGCATTCTAATCCTTTACACTCAAATTTTCCGACAATATTTTTGAAATATACACCATTATTCATTTTTGCTGTTTTTATATCAGTAACAATCTCTAAATTTTTAGTTGCGGGCTCTTTTTTGGGCGCGCTTGGTGCGTAACTGAAACTATTATTTGAGAAAATTTCACTAATATGCGCATTCTCTAGATTAAGTTCTGGGCCAGTAATAGAGATTTTCTTAAGGTTATTCTCATTTGTATAGTCAATGTCTAAATCTGTTTCTGGATATTGTAATTTTAGAGATAAATAATGTACTTCATCAAAATTATGATCAGCAGAAAATTGTCCATTTAAATTTATTCCGTCTCCTGAAATAAATGAAAATTGTTTTGATATCCAATTGGAATTTTTGACATTTTCGATTTCGAAACTCAAATTTGAATTGATATCTTTATTTTTTGTAATTCCTAGTGCAGGAACATAAAATTCTGCATTATCTAAGTCAGCATGAACCGAAAGGGTTTTTATATTCTCCTTTTCTAAAAAATGGATATTTAAAAGGGCATTGCCGTCTAAAATTCTGAATTTATTATTTAAGATTTCTTCGAAATTTGAATTACTTTCGATTTGTGAGTCGATATTTAATTTGTTTCTGAAAGAAGCTTTCTTCTTGTCTAAATTAGATATGAATTCAAAGTTAGATTTTTGATTGTTAATATTTAAAGGGCCTTTGATGTACATATTTTCGTTAGTAAGCACTAATCTGAGATCTCCGTCAGTAATATTAACTTTTTCAAACAGAGAGGTTTGAAATGCATCAATGTCTGCTTTAACGTTAATTTTAGCTTTGTCTAAAGAGAATTTTTCAGTGAGAGGGAAATTAAGAAATACCGAACAACGAAGATTTCCGCTACTTTGGTTGAGATTTACACCATAATCTATTAATTGGTTTTTATTAGTTTTACCCATTAGATCAATAAAATCGCTGACATTGCCTTGGGCATTTGTTTTTATAGTCATCGGTGAACCTTTGATCCCATACTCAATCTCCACAAGTGATTTCTCTATATCGGCAGAATTTAGTTTTCCGTTGTCAACTGAGATTGTCACTTTGTCTAAATCAAAATTTGCGGTCCCAGACAAATCAGTGAGGGATTTATGTTCCTCGAAATAATCTAATTCTAGTGAGTTGAAATCAATATAAGCATAAAAATTATCCTTTTTTATCTTATTCACATCTTTAAAATCTATTTTTACTTTTGCTTGGTGAATATTTCCATTTTTAAAGCTTTTAACAACCCAATTTCTTGTTTCTGGGACAGCTCCTTGAGGCCAGAAATAACTAATATATTTTGTGTCAAGATTACTTACCGAAATATCAAAAAATAGACTTGTGTTTTTTGAGATAAGTTTAGTATTTGTAGTGATATGTCCCTTGGATGATATACTCCCGCCATCATTAGTATCGATCTGAATTTTATCAAAAAATATAGAGTTATATTTACCATGGTTAGAGAGAATTATATCAAAGCCATTTATAGATAAATCCTGATTTTTAATTTGATTAAGGGTGAATTTAAGATTTGGTTTCTTATCTTTCATTTGGTATTTAAGGTGGCCATCAACTAGAAATTTCTCACTTAGATTCTCACTCAAATTTGTATGGAAATTTTTTGGGAGAAAAGTAATAAGTGACCAGATTGGGAATTTCTCTATTTTTCCGTTAATATATGTAACATCATCTTGTGCGCTTGCTTCGATCTCAAATTTTGCGAGCTTCTGGTCATGATGTGAGATGCTAAGATCATGAACTAAACCAGCTTTCTTATAGAATAGGGAAAAATTATGAATTGCCGTATCACGTTTTAGCGAGATATTGTCAAAATCTACATTTGTAATTCTAAGATAACCTAGCTTGAGCTTGTTTTGTATATAGAGGTGTAGATCATCAGTTTGTTTACCATCCTCATGGGTCTTGATTTCCAATAAGTCTGTATTGATGTCAATTTTTTCTACATTTAGAGATATATCAATATGTTTTGTAATATTTTCGATGTCTATAGAGAAGTAAATAGGAGCTGTCTGGAAGATTTTTTCTTGTTTGTCATTAAATGATTCAATTTGCGCGCTGCTAATTAGAATTTTGTTTTTTTCTTTTTTGATTATTATATCTGATATTTCTACCTTTTCGCCTGATAAGGCATTATTGATTTTGTTTGAAAAATATTCTGTAACGAATTTTGGTAGAGTGAAGCTATAATCAAGAAAAATTATGGGTGTAGCCGTAACCAGGATAATTACAATCATAGCTAGAAGCGATCTCAGAAAAATTCTCAGGGCTTTATTCAGTATGTTCTTAACTTGGGAATTTTTCATGTATCTTCTTCTTAGAGAGATTTATATTCTCATCACTTAAGGGTATAAGACCCTTACTTTGTAGATAACCATTGTATCCTATCATAAACTTACTTACTAGCCTCAACAAAAATTTTTTTACATTTTGCTTTTGCTTTGTGGAGGAGTAGTTTTTTGTATAAATATATAGCTTCCTAGATAGAGGGTATTGTGAGTTTGAGATTGTTCTAACATTTGGTTCAACCCCATCAATTTTCAATGCTTTGACAGAGTCAGTGTTTTGGATATAAAAATTATACCCTGCTATTCCTAGTGCATTTACATTTTGCTTTATTTTGTTTATCACAAGATTTTCGTTCTTTCCAATTTCTGCATATATGCCATCCATTCTGATTTCAGAACAGGAAAATTTATCTTGCTTTACCAAATCGAATATTTCTTTATTACAAACGCATCCTGGCTGCATAACTTGGTGGTTGAATTCTTCACGCGTTGCTGATGAGGCTGCAGGGCCATATATTTTGATTGGGATGTTAGTGTATTCGGTGTCAATTTGCTGCCAGTTTTGTAAATGGTTGGTCTCTAGATTATTATTTTGTAGTTGATATTTATAAAGTGCCTTGAACAAGTTTTTTCTACTGACATTATTTAATTCATTACTCTTGCTAGATAGTAATATGATTCCATCTAAACCGAATTCTAATTCAAGAATTGTCTCAACCTTGTTTTTAAGACAGATCTGCTTTTCACTAGTTTTAATCTTCCTAGATGATACGATTAATTCGGGTGATTTCTTCTGGTCAGGCATACAGAAAAGTTTAAAACCTATGCCAGTTCCGGTACTCTCTACTACGATATTAATATCTTTATGATCCCTAAAGAAATTTTCTGCAACAGATGTTATATATGGGTAAGCTGCAGACGATCCCACTATCCTGATCATGTCTTCTTGAGCATGTGCAATATATGAAATAATAGTGATAAGAAAAAATAATAACTTTTTTCTCATAAAAAACCGTTCAATTTTATACGTTTATAACTTATTATAACTCGAAAAAACTAATATTCATTATTAAAACTATGAAAAAAGTCAGAAAAGCGGTTTTTCCAGTTGGTGGGTTGGGTACAAGATTCCTTCCTGCAACAAAATCAATTCCAAAAGAGATGCTGCCTGTTGCAAGTAAGCCATTAATCCAATATGCCTTCGAAGAGGCTAGGGAGGCTGGAATTGAACAATTTATCTTTGTGATGGGGCGAAATAAAAACGCAATCAGCAATCACTTTGATAACTCTTATGAACTTCAGAATGTTTTATCTGAGAAAGAAAAACAATTAGAACTGGAAATGACGAGAGGATGGTTGCCTCCGGCTGGTAGCATTGTCTTCATAAGGCAGCAAAACCCTATGGGATTAGGACATGCTGTTTATTGTGCAAAAGATGTAGTTGGCGACGAGCCATTTGCCGTTATTTTAGCTGATGAAATGCTTAAGATAAACGGTGGTTTCTTGAAAGAAATGATGAAAACATATAATAAATTTGAATCAAATGTTCTAGCTTTAGCGGAAGTGGATGAGTCTCTTGTTTCAAATTATGGTATAGTTGATGCTAAAATGGAAAGAGGAGAAGGTAAAATATTTGATATGATTGAAAAACCCTCTAAGGAAAGTGCTCCATCTAATCTGTCAATTACAGGACGTTACATATTACAACCAAAAATTTTTGATTTTATAGAAAATTGTAAACCTGGTAAGGGCGGGGAAATTCAACTAACTGATGCTATGAAAAATATGCTTTTAGGTGGAGAAAAGTTTTATGGTAAAGTTTCGGAATGTGAGCGCTTCGATTGTGGAAGTTTGGTTGGTTTTCTGGAAGCAAATATTGCTTATAGTTTGGCAAACGCAAACTTATTGGATGAAGTAAAAAGAATGTTAAAAAAATACAATTAGTATGCAGAATAATCATAAACTAAATATTACTATTTTTGGAACGGGATATGTTGGTCTGGTTTCGGGAGCTTGTTTTGCTGAGATAGGTCATAATGTTACGTGTTGCGATACTGATTATCAGAAAATAAGTCAATTGCAGAACTCAATCATGCCAATATTTGAAGATGGGCTTGAGGAAATAGTACGAAATAATCAATCTTTAAATAGATTGCATTTTACAACTTTAGATAACCTAGATCTTTCTGTCTGCGATCTAGCTGTTATTGCTGTTGGAACACCAAATGATCCGCAGGGAAGAACTAATTTGTCTTACGTGAATTCGGTAGTTGATTATCTGAGAAACCACTCTAACCAAAATATGACGGTAATGGTTAAATCAACTGTTCCTCTCGGTACTTGCGAGGCTATTTACAACAGGCTTAATAGGGAAGATTCGCAAAGAAAAATAGATGTTATATCAAACCCAGAATTCTTGCGAGAGGGAAGTGCTGTAAAAGACTTTCTAAATCCGGAGAGAATTGTTTTAGGCTATAGGCATGGGGAATCAAAGCAGTTACTTGAAAAGCTTTATTCTCAGTTGCAGCATAAGACAAGAATTATTTATACTGATTGCTCAACATCTGAGCTAACAAAATATGCTTCTAACGCATTTTTGGCTGCAAAAGTTGCATTTATAAATGAAATGGCAGCCATATGTGAAAATATCGGAGCTGACATTAAAACTGTGTCTGAAGCAATGGGATTAGATTCAAGGATCGGGTCGAAATTTTTAAATCCAGGTCCGGGGTTTGGTGGTTCTTGTTTCCCCAAAGATGTTCAGGCGCTTACATCATTAACAAGCGAATTGAATGTTAGTAATGCTCTTATTTCAGCAATTGAAACCAGCAATAATAATTGGAAAAAAGCAGTAGCAAAAAGAGTGGTATGCATGATGAAAGAGGGGCACTATAAGAAAGTTGCTTTTTGGGGAGTTACATATAAGGCTAGCACGGATGATGTTAGATCCAGTGCAGCCATAGATATTATTAATCAGCTCTTGGAGCATAATTATCAAATATCTTGTTATGATCCTGAGGGGCTGAAAAAACTAGAATTGATATTTGGTGATAAGATTAGATATTCCGGAGATAAGTATGAAGTAGCATCAGAGGCAGAACTTATTGTTGTGGCTACAGAGTGGAGTGAGTTTAAAGAGGTGAAATTTAAAGATATAAAAAATGTCACTCAAAAAGTCTTTTTTGATTTGCGTAATATCTTAAATTTAGAGCAAATCAAGAAGGAAGGGGTTACATTAAATCGACTAGGATATAAGAATATTCATGACTAAAAACTTTATTCATCTTCGGCTACATAGTTCATATTCACTTGCTGAAGGTGCGATAAAGATAGAAGATTTAGTATCTAAAACTATAGATAATAAAATGCCGGCAGTGGCTATTACTGATAGCAACAATCTGTTTGCTTCTCTTGAATTTTCTTTGAAGGCAGCTAAAAGTGGTGTTCAACCAATTATAGGCGTAAATATCAGTTTTCTCGATAGCCATAGCAATTCAGCTTTTGTTGAGAAGATCGACCAGATGCTTTTGATTGCGAAAGATAAGGCAGGGTTCCAGAATTTATTAAAACTGGTCAGTATATCCTATTTAGATTCAAAAAGTGAAAAGACTTGCTGTGTAGATTTTAATGATATTTCAAATCATTCTGACGGCCTTATCATGTTAACTGGAGGGCGGAGAAGTACATTCAACAGATTACTCAAGGATGGTGATGACAGAGGTGCAAACGAGTTTATCGATTCATTATATAAGATATTTGGAGACAGATTATATATTGAATTAATAAGAACCGGGTACGAGAATGATAAAAAAATAGAGCAAAACCTCATAGATATTGCGTTTAAAAAAAATATTCCTTTAATAGCAACAAATGACGTTTATTTTCTCGAGAAAAACATGCATGAGGCACACGAGGTTTTATTATGCATTGCTGACGGAAAATATATAACACAAGAGGATAGAAGAAAATCTTCCCCCGAAAATTATTTCAAAAGCTATCATGAGATGGCAGAGTTATTTTCAGACATACCAGAAGCAATTGAGAACACGGTCAAGATTGCGAAAAGATGCAGTTTTATGCCAGAGGAGAATGAAATTATTTTTCCTGATTATAAAGTTACCCTTGGAAAGGACCAGTCAGATGAGTTGAGGATTTTATCTGAACAAGGCTTAAATGAAAGACTTCTCGAGTCGCAGGAGAGAGAAGGCTGGACAGATGAAGAATTAAAAGAGCTAGAAAAAACCTATTTTGAAAGGTTAAAATACGAATTAGATGTGATCATTGGAATGAAATTTCCAGGCTATTTCTTAATAGTTTCAGACTTTATAAAATGGAGCAAAAGAAATGACATACCAGTTGGTCCGGGAAGGGGGTCTGGAGCTGGTTCCGTTGTAGCTTGGAGTCTTGATATTACTGATGTTGATCCCATAAAGTTTGGACTGCTTTTTGAAAGATTTTTGAATCCCGAAAGAGTTTCAATGCCAGATTTTGATATTGATTTTTGTCAGGAAAGAAGGGACGAGGTTATAAAATATGTTAGGTCCAGATATGGTGAATCTAAGGTAGCACAAATTATAACCTTTGGAAAATTGCAGGCAAGAGCAGTAGTAAGAGACGTTGGTAGGGTAATGCAGATGCCTTACGGCCAGGTGGATCGTATCTCAAAGATGATTCCCTTTAATCCAGTTAACCCTGTTACGTTAAGCAAGGCAATTGAATTGGAACCAGAATTAAAATTGTCTAGGAATCAAGATCCGGAGATTGAGAAATTATTGGATATTTCGTTGCAGCTAGAGGGGTTGAATAGGCATGCCTCTACGCATGCTGCAGGAATTGTTATTTCCAATAAGGATTTAGTGGAGACTGTGCCTTTATACAAGGATCAAAAATCCGAGATGCAAGTCATACAATATTCAATGAAGTTTGCAGAAGCAGCGGGCTTGATAAAGTTTGATTTTTTGGGTTTAAAAACTCTTACTGTTATTTCTAAAGCAGTAAAGTTAATAAGAAAATATAACCCAGAATTTGATATTAGAAAAATACCTTATGATGACAAGCCAACATTTGCGATGTTGGGTGAGGGAGAATCTGTTGGTGTATTCCAATTTGAGAGTCCAGGAATGCGTGACTCGTTACGCAAAATGAAGCCGGACACAATATATGATATTAACGCGTTAGGCGCATTATATCGGCCGGGACCGATGGATAATATTCCAACCTATATAGCATGCAAACATGGAACGCAGGAGCCAAATTATTTGCACCCAAAATTAAAGCATATTTTAGAAGAAACCTTTGGTGTTATTATATATCAAGAACAAGTGATGGAAATAGCTAGAGTCTTGTCAGGTTATACTCTAGGAGCTGCTGATTTGTTACGCAGGGCAATGGGTAAAAAGATCAAAGAGGAGATGGATGCTCAATGTGAGATGTTTGTGCAGGGAGCTATAGAAAATCAGGTTAGTGAGAAAGAGGCAAAATATATATTTGATTTAGTAGCAAAGTTCGCTGGCTATGGTTTTAATAAGTCACATGCGACTGCGTATGGATTAATCTCTTATCAAACAGCTTATTTGAAAGCAAATTATCCAGTCGAAATGCTAGTGGCATTATTAAATAATGATATCGATGATACTGACAAAATAAATCTATTTATCGATGAGGCAAAAAGGTTAGGAGTTGGGATTATTAGGCCAAATGTAAATATTTCTGAGGCATTTTTTACAGTTGATTATGATGATAAAGGAAAAGGAAAAATTATATATGGTTTAGCGGCATTGAAGAATGTAGGTAGTGCAGCCATGGGTGAATTGGTGCGTGAACGTGAAGAGAACGGTAAGTTTAAAGATATATTCGATTTCTTTAAACGTTTAGGGAGTAAGGTGATTAATAAGAGACAGCTAGAGTCATTGATTAAATCTGGTAGTCTTGATTGTTTTATTAAAAATCGCAATCAGCTTTTAGAATCGATGCCAATATTGGTTAATTATAATTCTGCGCATCAAGAGCAAACTAACTCTAATCAGATTAATTTATTTTCTGCTGCGGAAATGGTTCAAATTAGACCAAGCCTTATTGAGGTTGAAGATTGGCCTGGTAGAGAGAGACTAGATAATGAATGTCTATCATTTGGGTTCTACTTAAATGCTCATCCTCTAGGGGTGTATAAGTCTTTATTTAAAAAGCGTAATATCATTGATGCTTTATACATCAAAGAAGATTTGATTGAAGGTTACTCAAATGCAAAAATTGCCGCAATACCTATCAGCGTAAAAACCAGGACCTCGCCGAAAGGAAGGTATGTTTCATGCCTAATGTCTACTCCTACTGGTATGATAGATGTTGCTATTTTTGACGATTCAATACTCGAAGAAAACAGAGATTTCTTATATAATAAAGCCCCATTGCTATTAGATGTTGATATTAGAAAAGATGATGGTGGAGCAAGAGTTTCTGCCAAAAAGATTGAAGAGCTTGAGAAATATTTTATAAATAATCAAGCATCTGTGTTAATAAAATTAAATGATGCTAAAGCCATTGCCCCTCTAAAAAATATCTTAGCCGACAAGGAAAGTAAGGATGGTGTAGAAATACAGCTTGAGGTAGAGATTCTAGATAAAAATATTTTGATTTATATTGGAAAATATAGATTTGAGATAACAGAATTTGATCATTCAAACTTACCATCTGGTATCCAATCAGTTGAACAAATTTAGTCTTTCAGGAGATTGTAAATATCTTTTTTGCTTGCGTTGGGATTTAGTAAACATAAAATCTTCTGCCCATCTTTAGTAGACAATTTTTTGCATATTGTAAGTATTTCTTCGTCAATTTCTTGTTGAGGTAAATGGTTAGCACCAGGTATTATAACCACCATCTCACCTTTATAATTTTTTTCCAATAATTCACTGGCTGTACCACATATTCTCTCTTCAAACAATTTGGTCATTTCTCTTAGGATAATAATTTTTTGTGAAGGATTTAGCATTTTTACCTCTTCTAAGAATTTATGTATTTTTTTACTTGTTTCGTAGAAAATTGAGGTAGTATTCTGAGAAGTGAGCATGCTATCTATGGTAGTTTGTCTTTCTGTTCCTTTGATAGGTAAAAAGCCATAAAAGCAAAATTGATGGCTTGCCTCACCTGACAATATTAGGGCGTTAATAGCAGCGCAGGGTCCTGGGATTGAGGTTATAAAGATATTCTGCTCTATAAGTAATTTGATTAATTTATATCCAGGATCTGAAATTAATGGTGTCCCGGCATCAGATACTAGAGCAATTGATTTATTGTTTAGGATTTGTTGTTTAATGTTATTTCGGCTTTCCTCATTACTAAAATCGTTATATTTAATTAAACGCTTTTTTATATTATATTTATCTAATAATTTTGAGGTAACTCTGGTATCTTCGCAGGCAATAATGTCTACTGAATTAAGAATATTGAGGGCTCGGATTGTGATGTCTTCAAGGTTGCCAATTGGCGTTGCAACGATGTATAATCCAGGCTGAAGATTATAATTTTTCATATGTATAATATCCATAAAAGCTACTTCAAATTTATAAGACTAATCTCGGTTTTGTTTTTTATAGCGCATATTGCTTATGCCCAAGCATCTATTAATCACAAGAATGGTGTTATAATTTGTATTATACCTGAGACAGGCAAGTTTACTACTCTTGGTAATAAAGTAAAACAAGCGATAAATATATATTTAAATGAAGTTCAGCAGAATAAAAAAGAAATTATTTTTGTTGATGAGAATCAAGATTTTATACCATTACTTAGATCTACTATTTTATATTATGGGCATATAGACCTGATCATAGGTCCAGTTTTCAACCAAGATACAGAAAAATTAGCCGATTTTCTAAATGAAATAAACGCTGAAATACCAATTTATTCTTTATCAAATGATACAAATTTGTTGAAGAAAAAAAATGTTCAGATCTTTGGTTTCAATATAATGGATAAAATATCGATGCTATTTAGTGAAGAATTTTTTCAAGAAAAAAACTTCGAAGAAATCATATTGATTTATAATAAAAAGAAATTTCATAAGTCTTTTCAAAAAGACTTTGTTGAGATTGCTTATCAGAAAGTAAATATGAAACCGGTCACTTATCCGTTTGATGACGTTAGAAGTTTCAGCAGGGTGCTGAAATTGATTCAATCTAAAAGGGATCCTGATGTGAATTCTGGCAGGAAAACGGCTTTGATTTTTTTAGGTGTAAATAAGCAGATCAGCAGATATCTTAATGATTTTCTTATTAAATATAATTTTGATCCAGAATATTATGAGTTTTTCTTTTTTTCAGACATAGCAAAATATACAAAATTTGCAGAAAAATTAATTCCTGTAATAAATGTTGTTGAATATAATCTATCGGATTATAAAGAATTCACTAGCTATTATGAAAATGCTTATGGTTATTTTCCTTCCAAGCTAGCTTTATCAACCTACGACGCTTTGGAATCAGCGAATATAAAATAATTAGGTGTAGATGTTTGATTTAATTGTTATTGGCGGGGGATCAGGAGGGGTTGCTGCTGCAAGGAGGGCCGCATCATATAACGCAAAAGTTCTGTTAGTAGAAAAATCTGCTTTGGGAGGGACATGCGTAAATTTAGGATGCGTGCCTAAAAAATTATTCGTTTATGCATCTTCTTTAAGGAAAGAATTTGAATCAAGTAAAAATTATGGTTGGGATATAGAAATAAATAATTTTGATTGGCATAGGCTAATTGAAAATAAGAACGCTGAAATTAAGCGCCTTAATAATATATATAAAAATTTGTTGAGTGACTCTTCTGTGCAGCTTGTATCAGGCAAAGCAGAATTCCAAAATAATAATAGTATTGTTGTTGATGGTAGGGAGTATAAAGGAAAGAAAATATTAATTGCTACGGGTAGTAAATATCGAAAGATGGATATTCCTGGCAGTGAGCATGTTATATATTCGGATGATGTATTTTATCTCAATAACCTTCCAAAGAAGATAGTCATCATAGGGGGGGGTTATATTGCCGTAGAGTTTGCCTCAATCTTTAATGCATTAGGAGTTGACACGACCTTATTATTGAGAGGAAGAAGAATATTAAAAGAATTTGATCATAAGACAGTTGATTTTTTACAGATGCAAATGCAGCAAAAGGGTATAAAGTTTTTATTTGAGAATAAAGTAAAAGCCGTAGAATTAAAGTCTGATAAAAAAATTGTTGAGTTAGTTGACGGTAAAAAGCTTGAGGCGGACTTGGTTCTCTCTGCGATAGGTCGAGTACCCAATTCAAATGATTTAGGCTTAGAGAAAGTTGGTGTTAAGTTAGGCAATGAAAACGAGATTATAGTCGACTCTGATTTAAAAACATCAGTTGATAATATATATGCCGTTGGTGATGTAACTGGGAAGTCATCATTAACGCCAGTTGCTGTCAGGGATGCTAGAGCTTTTGCAGATAAAAATTTTAACGATAGGCATTACCCTATCTCTTACGACAAAATAGCTACGACCATTTTTACACAGCCTAACTTTGCTTCTGTTGGTATAACGGAAGAAGAAGCTCTAGAGAAATCTTTGGAGGTTGATATTTTTACTGCTAGCTTCCGACCTATGAAAAATGGATTTGGCGGTATTGACGAGAGAGCCTTTATCAAAATTATAGTGAGTAAAAAGAATGATATAGTTGAGGGTTTACATATAGTTAGCCAAGATGCAGGCGAAATTATTCAAGGGTTTGCCGCAGCGATCCAAGCAAATATAACTAAAACCCAACTTGATGATACTATGGCAATTCACCCTACATTGGCTGAGGAGATCGTCACAATGTACAAAAAAACATATAATATTTAGTTATTTTTTTATTATTACATCTTTTTTAATGACCACGTATGATCCTATATAATCATATAAAGCCTGTTTTTTTGTAGTAAAAAATATTGGTGCATATAACAAAAGTAACTTAAATATAAATATGCTACCCAATAGATATGTCATAGATTTCTGACTCAATAAGGCGATTTTCTCTCTTATATCTATCATTTCATTATTATTGAGAAATGCGTCCAGGTCCAGTTCGTAGTAATTATTGCAGTTAAAGATTTCTATTAAGACCTTTCCAAAAAATATAGAGATAAACCCTACAATTATGATATTAAGACAAAATAATATATATCTAATCATAGTTTGAGTTATATGTAGCTTTTGAAAATCTTCGGTGGCAATATAAATCCCAATAGCTCTCATTCCAGGAGTTGCTTGCCATTTGCTCGATAAGCATAATCCATAATATAATATTGATATTATAAAATATGCGAGATAATTTTCTTCAAAAACGCTGTGATCAGACGATAAAAAACCATATAGTCCCGCTAATATTCCGATTAAAACACCTATGATTATCTGATCAAGAAAAAAACTGCTTATCCTGTGTATTGCTTTGGCGTACCTGATCCCATTAAAATTTTGCTTCATTATGCTAATCAATATATTTATTATTTACGCATTATAGACAAAGATAATTAATTCTTTATTAACGTTTCAAATGTAGCATTAAAAATAAAATGCAAAATGAAAAAAGGGTCGATTTAGCTGATGCATTTCATGATGAAATCGATGATTTAGTTCGCTGCATAAGCGAGACTCACAACACAGAAGACATCCAAAATGATATTGTTGCCCTTTTTGAGGATATAATAAAATATTTTTCAGGTAGAGAAGAAGAATTTATTAGTCTGAAAGACATGCCAGAGAAAGATCAAAGGGAGATATATCATGAAATAATGGCGATTATCAATATTTTGAGAGACGTAAAAAAGGTAGACGACAAAAAAGAAATAATTGCGATATTAAGTCGAAGATTAACGGAGAAATTTGCTAAGAATAAAAAATTAATCAAAGAAAAAGAGGCGATCAGAGAGGAGGAGGCGAAGCAGATAAAAGAACTTTTTACAAGAGTAACACTCCACCAAATGCATCTATTAAGTAATAGATTATATGAGAAGATGGCTGCGCCTAAATTATCAACTCTAAAAAGGCAACTAAACCGTTTTACCAATAGGCAAAATAACCGTATGAAAGAAAGTGGTAGCTTTGAAGAAAAAGAGATTCTTTCTAGGTTAAAAAGTAAGGCAGCAAGCCGCAAAATCTAAGAATTATGCGGCTGCTTCTGAATCTGGGGGAGCTGATTGAATCTCTCCAAGCATTTGTCTGCAGTTCTCACTATTATTGTCATTAGCGCATATCGATTCTGCAATTTGTCTAACGTGAGAAGCTGGATCCTTCAACTGAAGAGAATCATCATTATCATTTGCAATCTTTAAATGATCTGGAAGAGAGCTTTTACTTCTGACTTTCCGAGAAATGACAGTTTTCATGTCTCCGTTTTCATCTTTGAAAATCATGATTTCTTCAGATATCTCTGTTGAAGAAAAACTATGGCTCACTAAATCCTCTCCATTAGGCTTATTCCTCTCTTCAGATGGATAGAAAAGCTGATATAACTCTTTTAATGTAAGTTTTATCGTAACAGCTGCAGCCGCTGCTATTTGAAGGAAGCGCACTGCACTTTTTAAATTATCTATTATTGACATGGTCGTACCCACATTTTTACCCTTAAACTTAAAAGTATCACACAATTATTAATATGTAAAGCTGTTAATTAACTATTATTTTGATGTTTATTGGCACATGATCTGATGGCTTACTATGATCTCTAGTCTCAGAGTGAATATCGTATGAGCTCACCATATTAATTAGTGGATCTGTAACCCAAATGTGGTCTAATCTTCTCCCTCTATTTGATTTTTTCCAATCTCTATTTCTATAACTCCACCAAGAATATAGTTTTTGGTTTTCTGGAACAAATTTTCTTACAGCATCCTTAAAATCTATTGACCTATATAAATTATTGAGATGGTCTACTTCAATTGGAGTATGGCTAACAACATTAAGTAGCTGTTTATGTGACCATACATCATTTTCCAGTGGAGCAATATTTAGATCTCCTACAAGAATTATTTTATCTTGTTTCTCTCGATTTGCTTGGAACCACTCAGTAGTCTCTCTAATATAGTCTAGCTTATGAGCAAATTTTGGATTTTCTTTTGCATCTGCTATATCACCACCTGCCGGAAAATAAAAATTATGTAATTCAATATCTCCAGGTAGCATGACAGCTATATGACGTTTTTGATCAATTGAAGTTAAAGAAAGAGATTCCTTTATCGAAAAGGGAATTTTAGAAACTATTGCCACACCATTATAAGATTTCTCACCACTGAAATATAAGTGTTGATAATTTTGTTGGGTAAAGAAATCCACAGGAAATTTTTCATCAGTGACTTTTGTTTCCTGAAAACAGATAATATCAGGATTAGCAAGAGCTATATATTTTTTGATACTTTCTGCTCTAATGCGAATAGAGTTAATATTCCAAGTTGTTATTTTCATTTTCCCAATAAGATATATATTAGCAAGGAGAGTGAAATAATATTTGATATTAGCAGGTATGAGATCTTCTTTTGGTTATGCATCTTTTGCGTACTTAAACCAAGCTTAATAAACTCTGAAAGGTTTGCATAATCAGATCTTATCTCTTTTAATGCGTAGGCTACTTTGCTATCAAAAGATAAATTTTGTTTAGCCCACTCTTCTAAGAATGGTTTCGTTATGTTCCATAAATTAATATCAGGAGCAATTTTCTTAGCTAATCCTTCCACCATTACCATAGTTTTCTGCAGTAATAAGAGCTGGGGTTGGGTTTCCATTTGGAATTTTTTTGTAGTTTCTAAAAGCCTTGTTAAAAGTTTAGCTATGGAAATTTTATTAGCGGGTAGATCGATGATCGGTTCGCCTATGGCCCTACAAGCTTGAGTAAATTGAAATAGAGATTGTGTTTTTGGTACATAGCCAGCATCAAAATGGATTTTGGCGACATATTCATAATCTCTTTTTATAAAGCCATATAATATCTCAGCAATATAATGCCGATCCTTTGCTGTTAAATGACCTATAATTCCATAATCTAGAAGGGTTATCTGTCCATTATCTTGGATTAAAATATTTCCAGGATGAAGGTCTGCATGAAAATATCCATATTCTAGTGACTGCTTAAAAAACATTAAGATTAATGATGAGGCAATTTTGTGACGATCTATATTTTGTGCTTCTAGCAGATCTACTTTGTTAACTTTAAAGCCATCAATCCATTCCATGGTCAAGATTTCACTTGATGTATATTCCCAAAAAACTTTTGGTGTATAAATATTTTCATCATCTTTGTGAATTTCTTTGATTTTTGAAATAGTCGCTGCCTCTATACATAAGTCTAATTCCGAATTTATAAATTCTTGGAACCTTTCAACTACTTTGTCCAAGCGTAATCTTCTTGCTTCGGAGGAAAAAAACGTAAATAGATTAGCACAAGATCTCAATAATGACATATCTCTATCAATTTGTGTTTTTACATTTGGTTTAATAATTTTTACTGCTACATTCCGACCATCGATAGTTTTTGCTTTAAAGACCTCTGCGATTGATGCTGATGCAACAGATTTATGGTCAAAATGGCTAAACAGCTCTTCGAGATCTTGATCAAAATTTCTTTTTATAGTTTCTTTTGCATATGAAACTTCTATACGTGGCATACTATCTTGTAAAGATTCTAATGAATAACAAATCTCTTTCCCGACCAGATCTTCTCGGGTAGAGAGCATCTGCCCTAATTTTACAAAACATGGCCCAAGTGCATAAAATGCCTCCCGCAAGATATCACCTTTATTAGTGTTTTTATCCTTTATGATGAATGGTGATAGGATAAAGGGGAGTTTGCTTTTGATGAGAAAAAGGACACCTTTTTTGTTTAGTGTTCTGATTATTTGTATGGCTCTAAAGATATTGCTTATCATCGCTTTATTTATATCCCCAGTGGATGGCTGCAATACCTTGAGACAAATTCTCATAATCTGTTGACTTGAAATTGGCCTGATTTATCATCTCTAGAAATTTTTTCTGGGAAGGGAAGTTCTCTATACTTTCGACTAAATAGTCATAAGACTCTCTAGATCCAGCAATCTTCTCTCCTATCACAGGAATGATATTAAATGAGTAAAATTTATATATCTCATTTAATAATACATTATCTACTTTTGAAAATTCCAGGCAGAGAAGCTTCCCTCCCACTTTTAATACTCGGTAGGCTTCCTCAAGAGCTTTCTTAATGGAGGTAACATTTCTTATGCCAAAAGATATTGTGTAATAATCAAAAGTCTCGTCGGCAAAGGGAAGTGCTTGTGCATCGGCACAGACAAAATTAAATTTATCAATCAAATTACGATCAATCATGTTGTTTCGACACTTTCTTAGCATATTTTCATTAATGTCGAGAATAGTGATATCAGGATTGCCACCGTGGGAAATAGCTTTTTTGTAATATCTTAGCGATATATCACCGGTTCCTCCAGCTACGTCAAGAATCTTGGCAGAATAGTCTGGTATTTTATCAATGAATGATTTTTTCCATAACCTATGAACTCCACAGCTCATAATATCATTCATAATATCATATTTACTGCTTACAGTAGAGAATACTTTATGAACAAAAGATGCCTTATTATCTAATTTGCTATCTAGTTTTTTTTGCATCATATAAGACCACAAATAATGTAGAAGGAATTATTATGAGTGCTCCTACAAGGGTTGAACTTTGAGGTATTTCGTTGAAAATTACATAACCAAATAAAGATGAAATTATCAATTCTAAATATCTGATTGGTGCAACTGAAGAAACTTCAATTTTTTCAAAAGATTTCAAGAGAAAATACAGTAACAGATTGGCACCTATGCCCAGCGCCATAAGTAACATAATGTCATGAGTTGAGGGAATGGTGAAATTGCTTAAAGTTGCTATGGAGCTGAATAGAACAGTGAATATATTCGAGTAAAATAACATGCCTAAAAGTGTTTCTTTTACAACAAAATATTTGTTAATAACATCTAAGCACGCAAAGAGTAAGGATGCTAAAATTAATATTAGTCCATAGCTGTTAAATGATTCTGAGGATGGATGATTTACAACAATAATTCCAACAAAAGCTATGAAAGTAGCTAACCACCTATGCATCCCTACTTTTTCATTTAAGAACATGAAGGCTAATAGTAAGACAAAGATTGGTATGGTGAAATTTATAACTACTGCCGTTGAGACTTGTATATGTTGTAACCCAAGGACCCATAAAGCTATTCCACCATATAATAAAAGCCCTCTGAGGGCATGTACGCCTATACGATTCGTTACAAAACTTTTTCTATCTCTAATCATGAATGGGAGAAGGGATAATGTGGCGAATAGAAATCTAAAAAATACTACATGATGGATATCAACAGTGCTCGCTAGATATTTTGTGATTATATCGTTTGTGCTGCTGATCACCAGATGGATGAAATATAGTGAAATACCTATAAAATATATTTTTTTAAAACGGATCATTTTTTACACTTTCTTCTAATTTTTGCTTAATATTTTCTACCGCAGGCTGACCGAAAGGATTTATTTCTAACGCTCTTCCAAGTAACATTATTTCCATTATATGTTGAGTTATTAACTCAGATATATTTTTCTCATTAAACTCGGTAAGCTTATATTCGAGTATTTCTTTTTTATTTTCATTCAGTAAAGTTAAAATCAGTTCTTTGTTTTTGTTCAGATGTTCTGAGAACGTCATTTTATTGATAGCATCAATGTCCGGTATTTGCATATTTCCAGATATTTGTATGTCATTTTTAGTAGGGGAAGCGCTTACCAACTTATAAAATAATTTTTCATTACCATCTAAAAAAAGCTGCAATTGTATATGTTGATCATAGGATCCTATAGAATCGATAGTAAGAAATCCTTTATTATCTTTACCAAGACTTTCTGAATTAAGTTGCTTTACCCATTGATTAAAGCCACAAAATTTTTCGCCATATGATAATAACACTATGTTATTTTGTCGCTTTAGATTATCATACTGATATGTAACAGCTTTAATGAGATCTTCTTTTTTTGTCTTAATTAAACTTTGTAACGCAGTTTTCGCTTCGTCTAACAACAAATCTACATTAAATCCAGCTAACATTGCTGGTAATAAACCAACTTTTGTAAAAACCGAGAATCTTCCACCAACATTGGCGTGCACTAGATTCGTACATTGTACTGATTCTGCAAAGATAAATAATTTTGATGGTTTTTCTTCAGTTATAACATAAAAATGTTCCGCAGCATCCTTTACCTTGCTCGATAACCAATCGTACAAATTAAGGGTGTTGCATATAATTTCAAGACTTTCTCCAGACTTGCTGATTGAGATTATGGCTGTCTTTCGTGGATTTAGATGATTTTTTATATGATTTAAAGACTCAGCGTCATAATTTCTTAAAAAGATAAAGTTTTTTTGATATCGATTACCAAAATCGATCATCATTTTGGGAATTGTATAAGACGCCCCAGTTCCTACTAAAATTATATTATCGAAATTTTCCTGAATTTTTTTAGAGACATTTTTTAGTAGCGAGATTTCATCCGGATTCTCAGAAGAAATGAGGAGATCTTCACTTGCAGCATCAGAAAATAAGTCTGAGAAACAGCTCTCTATATATTTTGCGGAACTGTTTTTTTTCATACCACTTCCATGAAAATCAAGTTCTAAAGACATCTAATATCCTTGTGCAATTCGCTCGACTAATTGTTTCACAGTCGGAATAAAGCCATTTTTGTAGAACTCGTCTGTTGAGAAACGGTAAGCATTATGTGCTGAGAACATCAAATTATTCTCAACATCACCATGATGGACAATATCTTGTAAGGTTTTTTGAATACAGAAGCTCCTAGGATCAGCTTTTTTTCCGGTTGTATATTCGTCGTGATCCATCCAATTACTAAATTTGCATGCGCTTAAACAACCCATGCAATCTATTTGATCTTTTTTAATTTCTAATGCTTTGTTTTCAGTAACAAAAATTAATGTGTCATCAGGAGTTTTCATCGTTGACGTGAAGCCCTGTTCATACCACATATCTACTTTATTTTTATCATCAGGACGAATATATGTTGCTCTTCCTCTAGGGCCCAATTTTATTTCACATGTGAGGCCTTCTTCTTCATTCTTTATAGATGAGAACTTTATCTGCCTTTCATTCCTTTGACGAAGCTCTTTTATGAAGTTGTTGTTTACCGCCGAAGAATAAAATCCTGTTGGGCTGAATCTGTTGAGGAATACATCACCTTCCTTTAAATGTAGTAATCTCTTTTTCCAGCTTTCTGGTACTTCGCTCTCTTTTGTTACAATTGGCCTGGTGCCGAATTGAAATGCTATAGGGCCAATTTCTTTATTATCTAGCCAATTACTCCATTCATTTATGTGCCAAACACCGCCTGCCATTATGATTGGAACATTATGTAAATTAATCTCATTCATGAACTTGCGTAATTCAGCTACTCTAGGGTATGGATCTTGAAATTCATTGGGATCTTCACTATTTGATAGTCCATTATGTCCACCTGCCTTCCAAGGATCTTCGTAGACTACTCCACCAAGTAATTCGGCGGCTTTACTATATGATCTCTTCCATAATGCTCTGAAAGCCCTCATTGAAGATACAATCGGGTAGTAATAAACCTTATATTTTGCAGCTATTTCTGCTAAACGATACGGCATTCCGGCTCCGCAAGTAACTCCGTGTATTAAGCCTTTCGCACCATCTAAGATACCTTCTAATATTCTTTGAGCTCCACCCATTTCCCACAAAATATTCATGTGGATTGGTCCATTACCTTTGGACATTTCATGGGCTATTTTTGCTTGCTGGATTCCCCCATCAATTCCCATTGCAACAAGCTCTTCGTGCTTTTCTCTCCTGGTTTTTCCTTTATATTCGACAGGAATAATATTTCCGGCGCTATCATATCTAGTCGCATTAACTCCAGAAAAAGTACCAACCGCTCCTGCTGCTGCAAATGCACCCGAAGATTTGCCTGAGCTAACTGCAATTCCTTTTCCTCCTTCAATGATAGGTAAAACTTCTTTGCCAGATATTTTTAGAGAATTTAGATTTATCGCCATAAAAATTTTATTTTTTAAAAAAGAGAATATATACGTTATTTGATGCTGAAGCTAGTTTTTTTTAAAGTTTTTGCCAGCTTTTGCTGGTATATGACTCTACTTCAATTGGTACATCAAGCCTGGTGACATTCTTCATGATTTTGCAAATATCTTTCTGATATTGTTCAATTAGATCCTCTCTAACAGTAAAAATTAGCTCATCATGAACTTGGAGTAGCATACTTATTTCGTCAGGTTTCGAAAATTTTCTTTGTATTTCAATCATTGCTTTTTTTATGATATCAGCATTTGATCCTTGAATTGGCGCATTTATGGCTGCCCTCTCGGCGAATGACCTTAATGAATAATTTTTATCATTAATATTTTTAATATAACACCTTCTACCCATTATGGTCTTCACATAACCATGTTTACTAGCATTTTTGATTGTATCATCCATATAACCCTTAATTCCAGGATATTCGGTGAAATATTTGTCAATATAGGCAGCAGCTTCTGTTCTTGAAATATTTATATTTTTTGCAAGCCCGAAAGCGCTTAATCCATATATGATTCCAAAATTTATAGCTTTTGCTTTTCGACGTATATCTGGTGTAACATCTTCAAGTTTGATGTCAAAGACTTCACTTGCTGTTAGGCTATGTATATCGATATTGTGGTTAAATGCGTTTTTTAAAGATTCAATATTTGCAATATGGGCCAATATTCTTAACTCAATTTGAGAGTAATCAACAGACAGCAATTTAAAACCTTCTTTTGCGACAATTGATGCACGTATTTTTTGTCCGATAGAACTTCTAATTGGGATGTTTTGTAAATTTGGCTCACTTGAGCTTAGCCTTCCTGTTGAAGTCAGGGCTTGAGCGAAATATGTGTGTATTCTGCCAGTTGCAGGATTTATTTGTTTTGGCAATGCATCTGCATATGTTGTTTTTAGTTTATAGAGTAATCTCCAATTCAATAATTTATCCGCAATGCTATGACCATTTAACTTCAGCGTTTCTAACACCTCTACATTGGTGCTATATGTCCCAGTTTTCGATTTTTTTGGCGGTTCAATCGACATATCATTAAATAAAATGTCAGATAATTGTTTTGGCGATGCGATATTAAATTTTTTGCCGGCCAAAGAATATATCTCAGATTCTAATACTTCTAATTCGCTTTCTAATGACTGAGATAGCTCAAGTAAAGATTTACTATTTACATAAACTCCAACTTTTTCCATTTCAAACAAAACACTTGCTAAAGGGAGTTCCAAATTTTGGTATATTTCTAGCGACCTATGTCTAAATAATTCTTCAAATAGCAAATGATGCAATTTGCTAAGATTGCCTATTTTTTCTTTGTAATATTGTGCTGTCTCAGACGGTGATAGGCTGTAAAATTTTTTATTTGACTTAGTGATACCCCCAACATCTTGGAGAGAATCTTTCCATCCAAAATAATACTCGCATATACCTTCGAAACTATACTCCATGCGTCCAGACCCAGAAGCATATGCCATCAACATAATATCATCAAAGGATTGAGTTGTAATAGCTATCTTATTTTCATTTGCTATGTGCAGGAAGCTTTTTAGGTCATATATGACTTTTCGAATTGATGGGTCATCCAATATAGGTTTAAGGATTTCTAGAACATCTTGGATCCCAATTGAAACTGATTCCGATAAAAGGGTTTGTTGTTCCAAACTATTCCTGTTCATGGGTATCGCAACAACCTGTTGGTCGCAACCAATTAATATTGCTCCGACATCATTTTTATTTCTAACTTCTGTCCTATTTTGAAAATTTGTTTGAAGATAAATTGATATTTCTAATGAATGATTTCGGATGAAATTTACGAATGAAATTAGTTCTTCATGCTTGGTGAATATTTTTAAAACTCTATCATCTGGCTTCCCAATTTCTGTTGGAGTTTTGCTAGGGTTTTCTTTTGTTGTCTCACTTAATTGAAAATCCTTTTTCGCTCGTGCAAGTAAACTTTTAAAATTATGTGTATCCAAGAATTTTTGTAATTCTTCAGCATCAATATTTCGGGATTTTAAATCATTGAAACTAAGTGAGAGAGACAGGTCATCTTTCAATTTCACTAAGGATTTTGAAAGTGCAACTATTTCTTTGCCAGCCTGTATTACCTCACGTCGTTTATTTTGTTTGATAAGAGGGCTCGATTCGTAAATTCTTTCCCAACTTTCAAACTGATTAAGAAGCTGTGCCGCTGTTTTAGGGCCAATTCCAGGTAGTCCAGGGATATTATCGGCAGAATCTCCAACCATTGCTAACATATCTAGCATTTGACTTGGTTTAACACCCCATTTTTCTTCAACCTCTTTTTCGCCTATTGTTTTATTCTTGATTGCGTCATACATGTGAGTATGAGAGTTAACAAGCTGCATCAAATCTTTGTCTGATGAGACTATCAGCACTTCTTCTTGTTTTTCTAACGCCTTATTTGCAAGAGTAGCGATCACATCATCAGCCTCGTAACCTTCCATTTCAAGTATAGAAATATTCAGCGCTTTTGCTGCATCTCTTACAAGCGGAAATTGAGGTATTAGATCTTCAGGTGCAGGTGGACGATTGGCTTTATATTCCGGATAGATGTCATGACGAAAATTTTTACTACCAGAATCAAATACCACTACAATATGTGAAGGTTTAACATCTTTTAGAAGTCTCATTATCATTGAGGTGAATCCGTAAACAGCCCCTACAGGTATGCCATTTGGATTAGATAATGGTGGCATTGAATGATATGCTCTAAATAAAAAGCTGTAACCATCTACAATAACAATTTGCTCTTGCTTTTCAGCCATTACAATTTCTTTCCTTTGTCTGTGATTTTTTCACCAGTAGCTTTTGCCCTAGCTCTAATGGAATTGGCTTTTCCGGGAAAAGATTTTTCTTCTCCTCTAGCTATTACTAAAGAATTTTCTTGTGTGTTTTTTGTTACAACGCTACCTGCGCCAATTATTGAGCCTTTTCCAATTGTAACTGGAGCAACTAATGAAGTATTTGACCCTATGAAGGCTTCATCTTCGATAATAGTGGTAAATTTATTATAGCCATCATAGTTGCAGGTAATAGTTCCTGCTCCAATATTCACCTCTTCACCAATTTCAGAATCACCTATGTAAGATAGGTGCGAGATTTTACTGTTTTTTCCGATATTAGCATTTTTTGTTTCAACAAAATTTCCTATTTTTGCGCCAGAAGAAATATTTGTTCCTGGTCTGATTCTCGCAAAAGGACCAATAACAGAATCTGGAAATATTTCGGCTCCTTCGATATGTGAAAAAGATTTAATTTCAACATTATGGTGTATGATTACTCCAGGTCCAAAATACACATTTGGTTGTATTATCGCATCACTTTCAATGACTGTGTCAGCAGCAAAAAATACCTTCTCAGGATCAACTAGAGTTACCCCATTTTCGAGCATTTTTGCTCTTAGTTTGCTTTGTATTACAGATTCAGCATATGCTAAATCTTTTTTGCAGTTTATACCTAACACCTCGTCCTCATCGACAGTATGTTGTTTAACTATCCAACCATTTTCCTTGGCAATTTTTACTATATCAGTGAGGTAAAATTCATTTTTTGAATTTTTATTATTAATTTTATCGAGTAACGAGATAGCTTTTTGATTCAATAACATAACACCAGAATTGCACAGATTTATCTTTCTCTGCAAGTCGCTTGCTTCATTATATTCAACTATCTCAGCTAATTCATTATTGTTATCTGTAATTATTCTTCCATAGCGAGATGGATCGGTTGTAATAAAACTTAGTACAACGAGGGCTGTTTTTTCATCTATTAACTCATTCATTTTATAAAGAGTTTTACCATCAATGAATGGCGTATCTCCAAATAAAATAGCTACGTTATTATTTTTATTATCAATTTGTTGAATTCCTTCACGTGTAGCGTGAGCTGTGCCTAGTCTTTCTGCCTGAGTAACTTGTTTAATTTCTCCAAATTCTCGTATTAGATAGTCTTTAAGGATTTTCGCATCTGGTCCTACAACTATTGCAGTATCATCAATTTGGTGGCGCTTTAACATCTCCAATATGAGCCATACCATAGGTTTTGCTGCAAGTTTATGCATAACTTTTGGTAAGTTCGACTTCATTCTTGTGCCTTTTCCGGCGGCTAAAATTACTGCTGAGAGGTTCATAATCTAACTTAGACTAACTTAGAATTTAAAAAAGATATTATTTTTGTTATAACATATAAAAAACAAAGATTAATCAATTTTTTGGATATTTATGTTAGTTATATATGGGCTTATAGTTTTTTTGGTGATCTCGTTGATAACTTGTCTCCTGTTGCTTTCGAAGAGAAAATATGAAAATGTTATTTTGCGACAAGAGATGACTTCTCTATCGGAATTAAGGGAAAATCTGGAAAAAGAGCTTGATGAAGTTTTCCAAGAAAAATCTCTATTGCAAGAAAGATGTGAACGTTTGATTTTAGATAATGGTAAATTTGAGTCAAAAATAGAAAGTTTAGAAGAGAATAATAGTAAAATGGATCTTGAAAATAGAGAGTTTGAAAAAAAAATTAGCTCTCTGACACAAAAGCTACACGAAACTCAAACTCATCTCGAATTAAAAATTCAGGCGATAAATGAAATGCAAAAAAGGATGGATGACTGGGAAAAATCAAGGTCAGAAGCGATTAATCATGCGAAGGCAGCAATTTTTGAAGCAGGAAGTAAATTATCCAATCAATTAATTGAGAAGCATAAGTCAGAGACTAAAGAGTCTGCTGAAAAATTAACTAAAACTCAAAAGGAATTACAAGGGCAATTTGAAAGTATAATTAACAACGTTGCTGTTCTTAATAATGAAATTAAGTCATCGAAAGAAACTGTAGACCATGTAAAAAGAGCTCTCCTTACACCGTCTGGCGCTGGAAGTTTAGCTGAAATCACTTTAGAAAATATTTTGAAAGCATCAGGTTTAGAGCATCAGAGAGATTATATTATGCAATATTCAATGCATACAAAATCAGATATGAATAAATCATACCGTCCCGATGCTGTAGTTTTTCTTCCAGGTGATAATATGATGATTATTGATAGCAAGGCATCCAAATTTTTCACCGAATTAGGTGGAGACAATGATGACAACACAGAGAAAGAAATAAATGTTAGACTGAAGAACTCAATGAGGAATCATCTAAAGAGCCTTTCGTCAAAAGATTATCAAGATTCTTTACGTGAGCATCTTCAAGGGCATAAAATCAATCATGTCTCTAGTATCATGTTTTTGCCAAGTGAGATTGCAGTTGAAAAGATTTCGAAGATAGACCAGGAGTTTGTTCATAAGGCCTGGGAAAAGGATATTTTCCCTGTTGGTCCTTCTGGTCTCATAAATATACTGACACATGCTAAATTCCAAATATCAGCGAATAAACAGGCTGAAAATCATCAGAAAATAGTTGATGAAGTTAGAAAGCTATTACATTCTTTTTCAACAATTTATGAGCATGCAAGAAAAGTAGGCAGTAGTTTATATAGTGCTACAAATAATTTTGATAAATTTGCAGCTTCATTTAATGCTAATATTATTCCTAAAGCAAAAAATTTGAATAATCTTGGAGTGAATTTGCAATCAAATAAAAAAATTCCTTCGCACTTGGAGAGATTTACTATTGTTTCTTCTAATAAAGTAGAAATGATTGAAGTTGGAGAAAATAAAATACAGGAATTAGAAGTAGATAATGAGAATGAAAAATAATATTTTGCCATATCGTAATATTTTGCCAAAGATACACGACTCTTGCTTTATAGCTTATAATTCTCCGATTATAGGAGATGTTGAAATCGGGGCTGAATCAAATATTTGGTTTAATTGTGTGATTCGGGGGGATGTTGCACCTATAAAAATAGGAGCAAACACCAACATCCAAGATGGCACGATAATTCATGTTAGTAGAGGTGAGGATGGCAGGACCGAGATAGGTAATAATGTCACTATTGGGCATAAAGCAATGATTCATGCCTGTACAATTCAAGATGAGTCATTTGTTGGCATGAATTCGATAATAATGGATAATGCTGTGGTCGAGACGGGTGGTTGGGTAGCAGCAGGTGCATTGGTTACGGAAGGAAAAATCGTAAAAGCTGGAGAAATTTGGGCTGGTTATCCCGCTAAATTTTTCAGGAAATTAACTGACCAAGAAAAAGAGCATATCAAAATTTCTGCTGATAATTATGTGAAGTTAGCTGCCGAATATAAAAAAATATAAATGACAAAACTAGAATATATAAGTAATAATTGCTATTGACTTGCAATATTAGCAGGTTATTTTCGTATAAAATCGATTAATTCAGTGAGTTTCATGAGTCTGGTAATTGTTGAGTCACCAACAAAAGCAAAAACAATCAATAAATATCTAGGTCAAGGGTATAAGGTAATTTCTTCGTTTGGACATATACGTGACCTGCCATCAAAAGATGGTTCGGTTCTACCTGATGAAGATTTTAAAATGCTGTATCAAGTTAGTCCAAAATCCAGCAAGCACGTAAAAGAAATAGTAGATGAAGCAAAAAAAACTGACGAAATTCTTTTAGCAAGCGATCCGGATAGGGAAGGTGAGTCTATTGCTTGGCATATTGCGGAAATATTACATCAAAAAAAGGCGATAAAAAAAGATACCAAAGTCAAAAGAATTGTTTTTCATGAGATAACAAAAAATTCTGTTTCAGCGGCGATACAAAGTGCCAGAGAAATCGATATGAATTTGGTCAACGCACAACAAGCCAGAAGAGCCCTTGATTATCTGGTAGGTTTTACATTGTCTCCAGTATTGTGGCATAAGCTGCCCGGTAGTAAATCAGCAGGTAGAGTGCAGTCAGTTGCATTAAGGTTGATCTGTGAAAGGGAAGATGAAATTGAGAGATTTAAGAGCCAGGAATATTGGTCAATTGATTGTGAGCTTGCAACACAAAAGAATCAGAAATTTATTGCAAGATTAAGCCATGTTAATGGACAGAAATTAGATAAGCTTGATTTAAAAAATGAAGACCAAACACAGGACATTGTAAAAGATCTTGAGAAGGGGAGTTATCAAGTTCTTGATGTAGAAAAGAAGACTCAGAATCGTTATCCTGCTCCTCCTTTTATTACTTCTACTCTGCAGCAGGAGGCTTCTAGAAAGCTTGGCTTTACAGCCAAAAAAACAATGATGGTAGCTCAGAAATTATATGAGGGTATAAATTTAGGTGGTGAGACAGTTGGTCTTATAACTTATATGAGAACTGACGGTACTCAGCTCTCTACAGAATCACTCGCTGCTTCTAGAAAATATATCAAGGAGAAATTTGGCGATGCATATCTTCCTGAAAAAGAAAGAGTGTACAAAACTAAAGCTAAAAATGCTCAAGAAGCGCATGAGGCTATCCGTCCAACAAATGTCGAATATGATCCATCATACGTCAAACAATATTTAGATCATGATCAATTCAGATTATATGAATTAATTTGGAAAAGAATGGTTGCATGTCAGATGGGCAATGCAATCTTTGATCAGGTGCTGGCAAAAATAAATCATAATTCAGGCAAATACGAGTTAAGAGCGAGTGGTTCGACATTAAAATTTGATGGTTTTCTTAAGTTATATAGAGAAGGTTTGGATGACAAAGAGGAAGAAAAAGAAAATATGCTACCTCCTTTGACAAAATCTGATGATTTATCAATAGTAAATGTTTTACCAGAACAGCATTTTACCCAACCTCCGCCTAGATATAGTGAAGCAAGTTTGGTGAAAAAATTGGAAGAATTAGGAATAGGGCGTCCATCTACTTATGCATCAATCATTTCTGTATTGCAGGATAGAAATTATGTCAAAATCGATCAAAAAAGGTTCTTTCCTGAAGAAAGAGGCATTGTTGTAACTGCCTTCCTCAAAAGTTTTTTTGCAAAATATGTTGAGTATGATTTTACAGCCGATCTAGAGGATCAGTTAGATAAAGTTTCAGATGGAAAATTCACGTGGAAGGATCTATTAAAGCATTTCTGGAAAGATTTTAAGACCGCAATTGATGCAATGAAGGATAAATCCATTCCTGATGTGTTGGAGCAAATTGAGCCAATGTTGGAATATCATATATTTGAACAAAATGGTGAATCGGAAAATTCAAGAAAATGCCCAGCCTGTGAAAAAGGCAGATTAGGTCTTAAAATGGGAAGATTTGGTCCGTTTGTGGCATGTTCAAATTATCCTGAATGTCATTTTACCAGAGAATTAGAGGAGGATGCTGAAACAGCAAAAGAAAATATGGAAGCAAATGAAAAAGCGATTTATCACGACGATGTTACTAATAAAAATGTTTATGTAAAGCATGGTCCTTATGGCCATTATCTGCAGATGGGTGAGGATGGTGAAAAAGATATCAAAAGAAGCCCAATTCCTAAATTTATTAATTTTGAAGAGCTGGATGAGGCGACGGCTAGGAAGTTAATGAGTTTGCCGAGAGTGTTAGGAAATCACCCAGAAACTGGTGAGGAGGTGAGTGTAAATATAGGTAAGTTTGGTCCTTATATTTTGCATAATAAAAAATTCACCTCTATCAAAAATCAACTTGAAGTATTTACTATTAGCCTAGAGGAAGCCGTAAAAGTAATTGCTGATTCCGGCAACAAATCCCTTGGGAAGCATAACAAGCAAAATGTTGAAATTTGTAAGGGCAGATATGGTTTCTATATAAAATACGGCAAACAAAATGTTAGAATTCCAAAAGGGGTAGATCATCAGGATATTGACTTAGAAAAAGCTAAAGAAATTATAGAACAATCCGAAAAGAAATAGCTTTTAATTCATAAATAGAAGAAAAAAGCAGTACCTTTCTTTTTAGATGATTCTAGCCAAATTTCTCCTCCATTCTCTGTGATGTTTTTCTTTACTATTGCGAGACCAAGACCTGTACCCCCACCATATTCTTTTTTGCCATGTAGCCTTTTAAATAGTTCAAAGATTTTTTGGTGGAATTTCTTTGCAATCCCAATTCCATTATCTTTCACATAAAAGATATTTTTTTGCTTTGTTTTATCAAAAAATGATCCGATATTTATCAAAATCTTCTTCTTATCATTATATTTGATAGCATTTGTGATGAGGTTCCTATAAATAGCAGTGATGGCTCTTTCATCGAATTTGATTTTTCTTAACTCATTATCCAATTTTATAGACACGTCTTTATCGGGAAAAGAAAATGTTATCGACTTAATTAAATCCAAGATTAGTCTATGTAACTCAATTTCTTTATTGTTATTTGTATGATAAGAACTTTGTGTATAGGTCAGCATATCATCTATTAGTTCTTTTATATATTTTGCTTGCCATTGAATGATAGAAATATATTTTTTTCCTTGATCATCTAATAAATTCTCATAATCTGCATATAAAAATTGTGTGTAATTATTTAATGAGCGTAAAGGCTCTTTAAGGTCGTGGGATGCGATATGAGCAAATGAATCGAGCTGCTCGTTTTTTTTAGTAAGTGCTCTGAGGTTATGTTCGTTTTCTAATTCTTTTTCTATGGTTTTTACGACCAAATTAAAAAACGAAACTTGCCTGCCGCTAAATTTTTCTTTTTTGGCATCAGAACTGGCAAAACATAGAGTCCCATGAAATTTATTATCAATATGAAGAGGAGCTCCAATATAACATTTTAGCTGGAATTTTTTATAACATGGAAGAGTTGAGATTTTTGATTTGCTGGCATTAGCGTATTTTACTAATCTTTTCTTTTTTATGGTTTCATTGCAATATGTCTCTCCTAAGTCAAAGGTTAGATTGTCCAATTTATCTCCCTTCACATGGTAAGAGAGATGGACTTTGTAAATATCCTTTTTAATGTTGCTTATTATACCAACATCTAGCCCAAAATACTCGCAAGATATTTTTAATATAGTTCTTAGTTTGGCAGTTATGCTGGTGTCTTTATCAATATAGATTTTGTGTAGTGCGTGTAAAAATAGATCCTCATGTCTTTTTTCAGAACTGTCAGAATTGATACCGATTAATTTTGAGGGTTGGTTATTCTCGTCCGCAACTACCGTAAAAACAGCATCAATATATTTGATATTATTTTTAGGAGTTTTAATCCTGAAAGATAAATGCTGATTAGTTCGTGTTTTGGTGCATAATGATAATTTCTTATCAACGTCTTTTATGTCCTCAGGAAAAATACAATTTTTCCATTCCAAATATGTGATTTTTTTGTTTTTACGAAACTCATAGAGATCATACATTGTTTTATCCCAAGTGACATCATGGGTTTTTAAATCTAACTCCCATACTCCAAGAGATGCAGATTGAGAGGCTTGCATTAATCTGTTAGAAGCTATTTTTATACTTTCAATAATATTAGCCGCGCCAACCATACCTATAAAATCGCCATGATCTGAAAACTGAGGCTGTGCTTGTATATTAACCCATATCAAGTTTCTATCACGATTAAATAATCGACATTCAAGAGAAAGATTTTTGTGTTTTTGCGTTGATAATAATAATTTTTCTTGAAAAATTTTGAGATCCTTCTCATAGAAATATTCTCTCCAGGAATTGACCGATTCCTCAACGCTCGTGCCTGTAAATTTTACCCAAGATTTATTAAAGTAATAAAAGTTACCTTTTTCATCTGTAGCCCAAACCATAGAGGGAATAGCGTCCAGAAATGTTTGATTTAGGTGGGAGCGATCTGATAATGGTAATTCCTTATCTATATCTTTTTCGTATACAGGGATGCCTGTTGAAAAAATGAGCTTCTTTGCTGGATTAATAGAAGAATGCCAATTTATACAAATATAGTTGCCTTGTTTATTAATGAATCTATTTTTGAAATTTGATAGAGTGTTGCCCTGAGATAGGTGTAAAGCTGTAAGCATAGTGTTGCTTTGGTCATCCGGGTGGATATATTTAAGATACCCCATTCCAATAATTTTTTTGGTCTTTATGCCAAGTATTTTTTCCCACTCATTATTTGTTTTTATGATTTCTCCGTCAAAATTTCCGATACAATTTAAAACGCCTGGACGGTAAAAAAAGTCATCTAATTGAGTCATTGCGGTGTTATTTAGAATTAAACTAACCTCAATTTTAAAATTTCTTTATTAAAATAAGGTTAATTCTTTCTAGAGAGTGTTCGGGTGGATTTTCCTTAAGATGTCTCTGGCTATTAAAGCTGGGAAGGTTCCGCCGCTTACCCACTTTGTCGGTGAATAATCATCATTTCCAAGCCATACACCGATAGTGGTTTTGCCGGAATATCCAAGGAACCATGCATCTCTAAAGTCTTGTGAAGTGCCAGTTTTTGCAGATATTTTAAAATCAGAATAAGCTTTTTTGGATGTTCCTGAACGCACAGCATCTGTTAACATTCTGTCTAAGTTATAAACAGAATCTTCTTTTAAAACTCGCTTAGATTGACTAATGTGATGTTGATATAAAAGCTTCCCATTATCAGCTTTGGCAATATATTCAATACTAAAAGGTTTATTGTAGAAACCATTATTAGCTATTGTTGAATACGCAGCCGTCATCTCAAGTAAAGTAACTGAAGGGCTGCCTAGAGCTATGCTTAAATCGTGCTGAATTTTCTCGTTGATGCCCATCATTTTTGCAATCTTTCTGACTTTCCCAACCCCAACATTACTAGCTAATTTTACGGCAACTGTGTTGATAGATTTCTTAAATGCTTCATTTAGAGTGATCTCTCCTAAGAAGTTTTTATGGAAATTCTGCGGGGACCAATCACCAAAATTTATCGGCTCATCAATCATCTTGTCTGCTGGGTTATACCCAGCCTCCATTGCTGCTGCATATACAAATATTTTAAAAGCCGATCCTGCCTGCCTTTTAGATTGTGTAGCTCTATTATAAGGGCTAGTCCCAAAATCTCTTCCCCCTACCATAGCAAGTATTTTGCCATCTTCTCCTATTAAAACTACGGCTCCTTGCTCAACTTTACGTTTCTCTGCTATTTTATCTAGTTGAGAGGTTAGAGCACTTTGAGCAATTTTCTGAAATTTGAGATTTAATGTCGTTTTTACGATTAAATTGCTATCTTGATCATCTATGAGCTCTGGAATTTGATCATAAACCCATCGGGTGAAATAATGTTTTTTGATTGATCCGAGCATTCTAGTTTCAATTTTTACAGGATTTTTACTAGCGCTCATGAGCTGTTTTTTGCTAATATAGCCCTCATCATACATGTTAAGCAGTACTTGGTAAGCTCTCTGTCCAGCAAGCATGGGATTATTTGTAGGAGAAAATTTTGATGGGGCTTTGAGGAGTCCGGCAATGATTGCAGATTCATATAGATTCAGCTGATCGACATTTTTTCCAAAATAATATTTTGCAGCTGAATCAATGCCGTATAATCCTGCTCCTAAATATACTCTGTTTAAATAAATTGAAAAAAGTCGCTGTTTTGAGTACCTATACTCGAGCTGAACAGCCAGAAGTGCTTCTTGTAATTTTCTTTTTAGTGTTCTTTTAGGGCTAAGAAAAACAATTTTTGCAAGTTGTTGAGTAATTGTGCTGCCACCTTGTACGGTATGTCCTGCACGTAAATTAGCAATTGCTGCTCGCAATATCCCAATGGGATCTACTCCATAATGATTAAAAAATTTTCTATCTTCCGTTGCAATGACAGCATTTCGCAAATTACGTGGTATTTCATAATAATTTACATAGTGTCCATATAGATCTCCAAAGTTTGCTAAGATATTTCCTGAACTATCAAGTATGGTTACCTTGCGATTTTTATGTAATTCCTCTAAATTGTCGATTGATGGTAAATCATGAAAGACGTATAAAACATATATAGCCGAAATTGTAAAAACCCACAAACAACAAGCCACAAACCATCTGAAGAATGTGAAAGGCAAAAAACTATCATTATCTTTTTGTCTATGTTTAATTTCTAAATTGGGAGTGAAGTACTTAAATTTTCTCGACAATATCTTTAAATATTGTTTTATTTTGGTTTTCATAATAAAAAATACAATGATTCTAACTTACATCTATGGTAATTCATCGTGGAAAAAAAGCAATTGAAACGAATAGCAGATCAAACAATTAGAGAGCTTATTGATTATATCGAGAAAAGAAATAGCGATATCGACATCGAAGAGCTGGATGATTCAGTTGAAATTAATACAAAAAGAGCGAATTGTGTTCTGAATTATCATAATTTTGCTGATCAAATATGGTTCGCTTCAAGTGAAAAAGGCGCTTATCATTTCAATTATGATCAGAAAAATGCAAGTTGGGTTTCTACTAAGGGAGAAGATTTGTATGACGTAATTAATAGCGCGGTTTTAGATTAATAATGTTTATATCAAGTCAGTTAAGAAAGTATTTTTCACTTGTAAAAAATTACCCCAAAGAAATGGCTATTTTGATCATAGCGTTATGTGGTTCGGCGTTCTTTGTTCTGCTGCTTGGGGTGGAGGTGAAAAACATCATTGCGGATAGTTCTGTTTTGTCTGCAGATAAGAATATCACGCGAAAATTTGTTGAATTAATTATCCTATGCGGGTTGCTGTGTGTATTCATATTTTTGAGGTCAAAAGCAATCGCAGATATTGCCGACAAAATTCAGAATGATATTGAACAAAAAATTTTCGAAGAGCTAGTTTACTTTAGCTATGATTTCTATTCTAACAACTCAGCGAGCTCTGTAATCAACAGATATAAAAAGGAAGCGTCATTTATTCATAAAGCAGTTGAGGTGTTCTATTCTTTTTTCTTGCGGAATATGATTTTAGTAATTGGTGGGGTCATAATGTTATTTGTTAGCAGTTGGCAACTAAGCTGCTTCCTATTCATTATATTGCCGTGTGTTATAGTGCCATCAGTTTTTTTGGTAAAAAAATTAAAAAAATCGTCAGAGATGTTTGTCAAAAAAGAAAATATGCTTGATTCAATGCGCGAGGAGATGCTTGATGCATTTGCTTTGGTTCAAGTATTTAACAAGCAAGAAGATGCAGCCAAAAAAAGTGCAGAAGCAAAAGAAGAGTTGAAAATCAATATCGCCAAAAAGAATTTCCATCGTTCACTTTACGTTGCGATATTAATTTTTATTGTCGCTCTTTCTATCATTGCGATGATATGGTTTGGGGCATATCAGCTAAAGCAGAATAATTTAGCTGTCAGTGACTTTGTTAGTTTTATATATTTTGCTGTGATTGTGGGAGCTGCCTTTGCGGGTATGTCTGAGGTATTTGCAGATTTGTCGAAAGCAAATAATGCGGCTAAGGAAATCTCTGAGGTTATTGGTTATAAGAATAATTTTCAGTTTGAAGCTGATTCAATAAAAAAGAAAAAATTCATAGCTTTTGAAAATGTCTCTTTGTCTAAAGGTGAAAATAAAATTTTAGATAATGTATCTTTCGAAATAAAAAGAGGTGAGCACATTTCTATTGTAGGTACATCTGGTCAAGGAAAAACAACGCTCATAAACCTACTTTTGGGACTGATCAAACCCGATGCAGGCGAGATTACCTGCTGCAATAAGAAAGTTACGGATAACAATCTGTTCGCTATCAGAAGATCTATCAGCTATATTCAACAGGAGCCAAAATTATTCTCTGGCACTGTAAAAGAAAATTTACTTTTTATAAATCTAGATGCATCAGAAGAGGATTTGTTCATGGTTCTGAAATTGGTGAATTTATATGATGAGGTAATAAAATTTCCAGGTGGAATCAACTATAATGTCGGATCTAAAGGGAAGAAGCTATCTTCTGGGCAGAAGCAGCGTTTGGCTATAGCAATGGCTTTAGTTAAGTTTCCGGATGTCTTGATATTAGACGAATATGCCAGCAATTTAGATTCTAAGAATGATGAAATAATTACTGATAGAATAAAAAAATTCATGAAGAATAAAACAGTAATATCAATTAGCCATAATCCAAGTTCGCAGAAAAAGGCAGACAAAATGTTGATCATAAAAGATAGCGCCATAAAAGTTATTAAGTCAAAACAAAGCGTCACTTAAATTGTGTTATTTTGTACACATTGTGAGCCAGATATCAGTTTTTTTATTGATATATATAGGTAAATAAACAGGATTTTTGAAATTTTTTTAAGTTCGAGTTGCGATAAATAATATTCGTATGATAATCTTCAAATTGGGTAAAGGAAAGATTCGTAAATAATGCCACTATTATCAAATATAACGAAAAAAGACAGTGACAAGGCGGTAGAAGTTAATTCCCAAGGTGGAACTGTAAGCGATGCTAGAAATTGGTATTCGGATAGGTATGAGACATTAATCGTTCAGCGTAATGTATTGTTCTTGATTTCGCTTATTGCTGTTATAGCTACAATTTTTGCCTCCTTTGTAGTTTTAAGAGTTACTATGAACAAGGAGATAATTCCGATGTTGGTAGAAGTTGAGGACAAGACTGGTTTTACAAATATTGTTAACCCGGAAGACAGCCAAATTTGGACGTCCGATAAAGCTCTTAATGAATATTTCTTAATGAAATATATGGAAGCAAGAGAAACGTATAATATTGCGTCATATCTCTATAACTATGATACAGTTGTTAGAGTGATGTCCACATCACAAGTATATAACCAGTTCAAAAGTTCAATCAGCGGGTCTTCAAACCCAGCAGCTAGGTATGGTGCATCAAACAGCACGTCTCTACAAATAAGATCTATACAATATTTGCCTAGTAGCTCTAATGGTGATAAAAACGTACAAGTTAGGTTTACTATCGTAGAGAGGCAAGGTGGTAAATATTATAATAAAATAGTAAGTATTTTGTATAATTTCGTGCAGATGCAACTTACTATGGATGAAAGAATGGTTAATCCTTTGGGTTTTCAGGTGAAATCTTATGCGGTAGCTGATGATGTTGATGTTAATTTATAAAAGAGTTGTTTTAATTTTATTCTGTGTTTTTTACAGCGTAATTTCATATGCTGATATTCCTATAGCAACTGATAATCGCATTAAGACATACGTTTATAATCAGAATGATATATATCTTGTCATGATGCAGAGTGGCTTTCAAACAAGTATAGAATTTGCTAAAGATGAGAAGATTAAAACATTATCTTTAGGTAATTCTTATTCGTGGTCAATTTCTCCAGTTGGTAACCGTCTATTCATTAAGCCGTTAGAAGATACAATAAGAACAAATATGACAGTCATAACAAATTTTAGAACCTATCAGTTTGATCTGGTTTCAAAAAATCCTGATGATTCTAACTTAGATGTTGCCTATGTTGTGAGATTCTTTTATCCAATGATGAATAAGTAAATGAAAGAAGAAAATAATAAAGAACAAATGATGGATGATGTTAGGGGTGGTAGTGCCATGGATCAGCATTTGTCAAATATGTCTGGTAAAAATAACAATCTAGATGACTCGGTTGATCCTGAGAAAGCTGAAATTGATTATGGTTTGTCCGCCGTAGCACAGAATCCCAAAAAAAGCATGATCACTATGGGTATCATGGTGGTAGTTATTGGAGCACTAGCTTATTATTTCTTATTCAGCGGGGGCAGTAAAAATAAAGACAAAAGTGGTGTTAATAATATCACGATACCAGCCTCTGCTACGAGCAATGTCACTACATCTGATGTGCCGGTGCCTACTATACCAAATAGTCAGGTTGCTCCTCCACCGCCTGCTCCGTCTGCACCATCAAATAACGATACATCAAATTCTACTAGCACTCCGCCTGCTCCTCCGCCTTCTGATAAGCAGGAAAGTACGGTTGCGCCTCCGCAACCGGCAGCCCCAACATTTCAACAGCAAGCTTTAGAACAGCAACAACAGATGGAAGCGTTACAAAAAAAACAAGCTCTGGCCAAAAGAGAGAAAGAAAGAGTTACTTCTAATATTATGGTTAAGTCTGGAACTAGTGATGCATCAGGTGGCGGCAAGGACGCAAATAATAGTGCGGCCTCTATGCTTGCTTCAAATGGTAAATTTATTCCACAGCAAACATCTGCAACGCAACAGCAAATCACAAAAGTTGGTAATATGTCTAGCTTAATTGCGCAAGGTAAAGTGATTGACGCAGTGTTAGAGTCATCGATTGTGTCAACTTACCCTGGTCCTGTAAGAGCTTTAGTAACTAGGGATGTTTATTCTGAGAAGGGTGAGAACGTGTTAATACCTAAAGGTTCAAGATTAATAGGCTCTTTCAGCACAGGTTTTCAAGCTGGAAAAAGCAGGATCAGCATAATTTGGAATAGATTGATAATGCCTGATGGGTACGATATAGCAGTTGCTTCTCCTTCGGTTGGACCAGAGGGTATAACTGGAGTAGAGGGCGAGCTTCATACTGAATTCTTAAAAACTTTGACAAATGCTGCATTAGTTAGTGCTATTAATATCAGCTTTGCTAAGGCTGCGCAAAGTATTACAAACACAAAACCTACTCAAACTACCACCACATCTGATAATACAACAGGTAATACAACTACCACTTCTGTAAATGACCCAACAACTAACGCAATAAATTCTTCGGTTTCCAACCTGGGAAATACGTTGCAAAATTATGTGAATCAAAATTTTGTTGCTCAACCATTTATTTCTATCGAACATGGTACTAGAGTTAGGGTCTTTGTGAATAAGGATATCCTATTTCCAGGTAATAGGATAAATGGTGTTAATATCGTACAATGACAAACTACGCTGCTCTCGAGACATATTTACTTCCGTTTCATGCAATTTTTGCAGATGATGATGTTTCAGAGATTTCTGTAAACTCACCTGGTGAGGCTTGGGTTGAGAAAAGGGGCGACATGAATGTGGAAAGAATTCCGGAGCTTGATTACGACCATTTAATTGGTCTTGGTAGATTGGTAGCGCAATCTACAGATCAGATGATAAGTGAAGCACACCCGCTGCTGTCTGCAACATTGCCTAATGGCTACAGGATCCAGATTGTTTTCCCGCCTGCAAGTGAGCCTGGAACTGTATCCATGTCGATCCGTAAAGGTTCGATGATGAATCTTACTCTTGATAAATATCAAGAGATGGGAGCATTTTCAGAAACAAGCACAGGGGAAGTAGATGATCCAAATAATAAAATTCTGAATGATTATTTGCAGCAAAATAATATTAAGGATTTTTTAAAGACTGCAGTTAGATGCAAAAAAAACATCATCATAAGTGGAGGTACATCGACTGGTAAAACTACTTTTACCAATGCTTGTTTGTTAGAAATACCTCACGAAGAGAGATTAATTACTTGTGAGGATGCAAGAGAAATTAATTTACCTAACCACAAGAATAGTGTGCATTTATTGGCATCCAAAGGTGGACAGGGCCTTGCAAAGGTAACGATCCAAGATTTGATTGAGGCATGTTTGCGCTTGAGGCCAGATAGAATAATTGTGGGTGAGTTGAGAGGGCAAGAAGCATTTAGTTTTTTGAGAGCGATTAACACAGGTCACCCAGGCTCAATATCCACTTTACATGCTGATACGCCTGAAATGGCTCTTGAGCAGCTAAAGCTTATGGTAATGCAAGCAGGTTTGGGTATGCCACCGCAAGAAATTAAAAATTATATTATGCATGTAATAGATATTGTAGTACAGTTAAAAAGGGGAGCAAAAGGGGTGAGATACATATCTGAAATTTATTTCAGACACGACCCAAATAGAAAAGAATTTCAGATGCAAGATTAATATTTAAAATGATATTAGATATTAAAAATTTTTTGGCTAAAGTCTGTATAGCTATTGCTATTATTGCGGGATCAATTTTAGTAATAGTGAACTTATTTGCTATAAGTATTTCTGGACTCAGTGCAGCACCAATAATGGATTACCAGCATCCTATACATTCTCATTGGGAATGGATAATATATTATAAAGATCAGTTTTCCTCTTATGTTTCATACATGATAGCCAACAAGACGTTTGTGTCTCTCACGGCTAATAATTTTTATGCAAGTAAACTCTTTGGAATACCACTGCTTTTATATATAGCAATAATTATTGTGTTTATTTATAAATATGACGAGATTTCAGATTATAAATTCTTCAAGAAAAAAGAAAAAGTTCATGGTGATGCTAGATGGGCGACTCAAGAGGATATTAAGCGAGCCAAGTTACGTGAAAAAAGCGGGATGTTGCTTGGTAAAGATGATCATGGATATTATGTTGCTTCAGGGTTTCAGCATGCCTTGCTATTTGCGCCTACTGGTTCTGGTAAGGGTGTTGGTTTTGTAATTCCAAATTTATTGTTTTGGGAAGATTCGTGCGTTGTACATGATATTAAGTTAGAGAACTACGAGCTAACAAGTGGTTGGCGAACAAAGGCTGGACAGAAATGTTATACCTGGTCTCCAGCAGATCCAGATGGTCACACTCATTGTTACAATCCAATTGACTGGGTTAGTAATAAGCCCGGGCAGATGGTGGATGACGTGCAGAAAATCGGTAACTTGATACTACCAGAAAAAGAATTCTGGGCAAATGAAGCACGAAGCTTATTCGTAGCCGTAGTTTTATATCTTCTTGCTGTTCCAGAAAAAGTGAAAAGCTTTGGTGAAGTTGTTAGAACAATGAGAAGCGATGATGTTGCTTATAATTTAGCAGTAGTTCTTGATACTATAGGTAAGCATATTCATCCGGTAGGATATATGAATATAGCTGCTTTTCTTCAAAAGGCGGATAAGGAGAGGTCAGGTGTTATTTCGACAATGAACTCGGCTTTGGAATTATGGGCTAACCCTTTGATTGACACGGCTACTGCCAGTAGTGATTTTAGTGTATTAAATTTCAAAAAAGAGAAAACAACAGTTTATGTGGGTTTGACGCCAGATAACTTAACCAGGCTAACAACATTGATGCAGATTTTCTACCAGCAGGCCACGGAATTTTTGAGTAGAAAGCTTCCTGATCCAAAAGAAGAGCCTTATGGTGTGTTATTTATTATGGATGAGTTTCCAACTTTAGGTAAGATGGAGATGTTTAAGTCAGGTATTGCTTATTTTAGGGGGTATAAGGTCCGCTTATTCCTAATCGTGCAAGATACTCAACAGCTTAAAGGTATTTATGAAGAAGCGGGAATGAACTCCTTCTTATCAAATGCTACATATCGTATTACTTTTGCGGCTAACAATGTTGATACAGCAAATTTGATCTCTCAGCTTTGTGGTAATAAAACCGTTGAGGCTGAGTCGCATAACAAACCAAAATTCCTAGATTTTAACCCTGCTAGTAGATCAGTGAACGTTTCGGAGGTGCAGAGGGCATTATTACTCCCACAGGAAGTCATTTTACTGCCTAGGGATGATCAAATCGTTCTTATTGAGTCATTCCCACCAATTAGATCCAAGAAAATTAAATATTTCGAAGATAAATTCTTCACTAAAAGATTGCTTCCTCCTAGCTTTGTACCTACTCAGGAACCATATGATCCTAATAAAGCAAATCAGGCTGCTGCAGAACCGCCTGCTGAGGATGGTGAAGTATCTGAAGCTTAATTAGGGAGTTTTTATGGCGGGTTTTTGGACGTGGTTACAAAGACTATCAACATAAGTTCTGCTTGTTACACTAATGATGATAGTCGTGTGCAACCAAAATCAAATGGTGATGTGATAAAAGACTTTGAGTCCTTATCTTTAAAAACCGAAAGTTCACAAGATAATAAAATGTGGTTTAAACCTCCTAAAGAAGAAGAAGTAACTTATGTTTTTTTTGGTGGTAGTGAGTTTGACCCATATGCAGAGAATTACCAAAGGCATTTTGCTTCAATCCAACAAAACAATCCTAAAGTAGGGATTATGATAGTAAGTTATCCAGGATTTGCTGGTAGCAAAGGCAGTCCTTCTGAAAAAGGATGTATAGAAGCTGGGGAAGCTGCTATGGCATATCTTAAGTCACGATCCATACCAGAAAAAGATATGATATTGTCGGGGTATTCTTTGGGTTCTGCGGTGGCGCTAGATTTAGCCACGAAACATCCTAAAATAAGGAAATTGAATCTAATTTCGCCAATAGATACAATTATAGAACCAGCAAAAAGAATTATAAATAGCTCTTTCCCCTCTATCACTAGGCCGATGTTTAATTGGATTGCAGATAATTGGTTTGGAGATAGATTCGATAATTTAGAAAAAGTAAGCAAGCTATCTAAAGATACTGATATAACTATTCAGGTCGCTGCAAGGGACCATATGCGTCGAAGCTCTGAAAGCTTAATGAGGGCATTAGATAAAGATGGCAAAGCATATGAAAAAACTACAATTAATGGAGTTGATCATATGTCTGTCATATCCTCGAATAGGACTTCATTCTTGGCTGCAAGATGTCCTGTTAGAAATTCTGGTGCAAAGAGGTCAGATTTTGATATTGCTCCTCCAGATGCACTTAATATCATAAGAAGAAAAAGTCAGATTATTAGGTAGAACATAAAAAAAGCCCCTTTTATTCAAAGGGGCTTTCTTATTAATATAAGATTTATATTTTATGCTCTTAGAAATCAAAGCTTTTATTTAGTGTAAAGTAAGCTACATTCTTGTTTTTCTCTACGATTCCATCAACAGTTACGTTTTTAGTGAATGGAACACCGTATTCTACGCCTGCAAGGAAGTCATATTTGGTTCTAACTCTTAAACCAAGACCAGCTGATTGTAGATTTGATTTATTAGAATTAGCATATGTCTTATTGAAGCTAACAACGTCATAGAAAAGATATGGTTGAACTTCTTCAACAAAAGATTTCTTGATCTTCATCGTATATCTGAGCTCTGAATTTAGATCCATACCCCTGTTTGAAGAGAGCAAACCAACTTTATAAGCACGTCCAGCTGAAGGACCACCAACAATGTAGGATTGTTCAATAGGAACGTTATCGCTACTACTCATAGACATAAATTGGTTATACATACTAAAGTTACTTCCAAAATCTTGATCTCTGTAAATATCAACAGTTACAAATTGATAGTTTCTATTTAGATTTTGAGCTAGATCTGCATCAAAAACTGTTATTTTAGTTTGATCTTTTAATGCTTTAGCATATTGAGCTATCGCATAATATTTAGCATTTGTTGGATCAGAAAATTCGAGGTTAGCACCTAATAGGGCATCACCGTAACGCAATGTACTAATTTTGCTACCCACAGTGTTATTATGTGATAATCTTTGCTCATATCCTCCAAATAGCTGAACAGTATGCTTATTTGTAAGTAGCAAATAATGGTTCAAAGTAGCTCTGAACATATAGCTTTTGTTACTGCTAGCTGTTCCAGGAAGTACCGCATAAGGATCATCTTCCATGTATGAACCAAGTAAATTTACTGATGTACCATGAGAATTGATGAATTTCTCAACATCCAAATTCACATTTTTCATAGCACTTGTTTTATTGGTTGTAACACCAGACAAGCCGATAGATTCATTGGCATTAAAGAGATTGTTGAAATTACCCATTGCAAAAAACTGGGTTTTACCAATTACTCTAGATCCTTGGTTATTGACCATAAGATTTAGATCAGCTTTTTTATAGTCAACAATTACAACTAGATCAGCAATTTCATCTATCTCAGAATTTTGATCATTGATAGGTTCTAAGTTGAATTGCACTTCATAGCCAGGAATTTTATTGATTAGCTGGATATCTTTTTGTAATTGATGGTTTTTAACCGGATAATAATTAATGATATTATCAACATATTCATTAAATAGCTTGTTTTTGGCAACATCAATATTAGAAACTACCTTAACATCTCTGATTCTTCCGTTCATTATGGCGAGATCAAGATTGTTATTTGCAAAATCTTGTTTTGGTGCAAAAGCAAAACTTAAAATCCATCCATTATCTTGAAGTCTCTGATTTATGCTTTTTATTAGAAGTTGTAATTTCTTACTATCAAGCTTTTTGCCTTTGTATGAACCTAATAAATCATCAAAATCAATATCTGTTTGATTATTAGCTAAATTTATCTTTTTAACAACAAAAGGAGTTATATGTTGGATATTTTCCTTTTTATGTTTTTGTTTTATATTTATTTTCTTTGCCTTATCAGATTTTTTAACAAAATTATAATTTTGTTGTTTACTGCGCGCTTTTGCATCTCCATAAAAAGTTGGATTGGTATCAGCTAAAGCAACTGATGATTGCAAAACTGCTAATAAAACTGCTATATTTGTGTATTTCATTTTTACTCCGAGTGAATTTATTACTATTTATTTATTGCATATCGTTTGAAAGGAGGTTGTTGAGCCCTCTAATAACATTTTGTTTTGACATTCTAAAGCTAGAAGAATCGTTTCTTTGTCTTATATGTCTTTTTAGGCTAGAAGATGCTACTACTTTGAGAGCAAGCTTCTGAGGTTTTAAATGCATATTATGCTTATGCGCTCTCTTCTCAGCACGATTCTTCATACTTACTTTGGTTGTAGGTGTAGAAGCTTGATCATAAAAATATTGGTTAGGTTGATATACAACAACTGCATTGTTTTTATTAGCAACTAGAGCAACACCACGTCCATATCTAGGATCAGCCTCTCTCATCTTTTGAGCATCTGCACCAGTCACTAAAGCATTGTTTTTATTAGCAACTAGAGCAACACCCCGACCATATCTAGGATCTGACTCTCTCATTTTTTTGGCATCTGCTCCTGTTACAAGCTCCTTCCCTTTTTTATTAAGATCCGTGTAATAACTACTTTTTTCTCTAGCAAGTTCTTGAGGGTTTCTTGAATTTTTAATTTGTCCCTCTCTTACTGTTTCTCCAGGAACGATGGCCAACTCTTTACCACGCGGGTATGTTTTAGCATCAATATTATTTAATAATGCGCTTTGCTTAAGGTAGGCATCGAAAGATAATCCTTGCTGTTTTTTAGGCTCAAGATGCTCAACTGTTATACCTGAAGTAGGGATTGTCGATGTTTTTACTGGCTGTGCTTTTGAAGAATCATAGCCATAAGGCTTTAATTCCGGACCAATAAATGGTACTGATGTGCCATTGTTAGCTGGGCCCATTTCGCTATAGTTCATAGCATAATACTCTTGGCCCGTTTGGCTTTTTACTTTTGATTGACTTACAACTAGGCCACTAGCAGACGCGGTTGCAACGATTTGAGAAGAATTTGTATCTGTACCATTAACATGGATATTAGTTATTCCACCATCCCCACGCACGAAAAATGTTTGACTACCAGACCATGTTGAGTTGGCATAAGCCTTAAGAGATGGATCAGTCTCATTGAGAGGGATTAGACTGCCATTTGAAGGGCTTGTCGTTGGATTATATGATAACATATGGTTTGGAAGAGGACTCATATCAGTCAAGCTCTGTTCATAACCAGATGCAGCGAGTTCTCCTTCCTCTGCATTCTCTTCTGTATCTGTCATATTTCCTACCATGACCGCAAAAGCATCAGCAGAGTAGAGTGCAAAAAAAAGTTGAAAAATTGTTATAAAGAAGTTTTTGTTTTTTATTTTCATATATTTCCCATCATTAACTATGTAATTATTGAAATTGTTTCACATCAAAAATTATATGTCAAAAAAAAACATGTTTTTTTGCAATTTTTTTAGAAAAATACAAGTGTTAGTCTAAAGAAGTCAGAAATAGTGTTGAAAGATTCTTTTAGTTTTAACTATACTCAACCTTACTTAATAAACTTCGTTTGAGAGGATGTTATTTAATCCATTCAAGACATTCTGCTTAGACATTCTAAAGCTGGAAGAGTCAGTTCTTTGCCGTATCTCTTTTCGAACCCAGGCTGATGTAATAACCTTAAAATCGTGTTTCTTAGGTTTCGTTATAACCTTGGTTTTGATATCCGATTTACCTGAACTATAAAAGTAGTTAGGGGTTTGGTTAGCTGGATGCCATAATTGTACCGACCTGCCATAGGCTGGATCAACTTCTCTTTGCATCTGAGATCGTTCGTTTTTTATTTTTTGAGCATCTGCCCCAGTCACCAAAGCATTATCTTTATTTGAAACAAGGGCAACACCACGTCCATATCTAGGATCAGCCTCTCTTATTTTTTGAGCATCTGCCCCAGTCACTAAAGCATTATCTTTATTTGAAACAAGAGCAACACCACGTCCGTATCTAGGATCGGCCTTTCTTATTTTTTGAGCATCTGAATTTGTAACAAGTTCTTTGCCAGCAGAATAATTTGGAGGGTAAGTTTTATCGTGAACTTCTTTTAGGAATTTGCTTCTTTGTTGAGCTTTTTCATCTAAATCAAGGTAATCACTTGATTTTGGCTTGTTGTGACTTTCTTTTACATCTTTGACACCTTCTCCGGGTATAATAGCTAGCGCTTTAGCATTTTGATTAACCTTTGGTGGATAGGCTCTTGCATCACTTCTAGGATAGTATAATTCAGTTATTTTAATTATGCCGTTGCTCTGAGAACTTTTGTAATTCAAATATATTTCACCTGGTTGATATGACCGAACTGAATATGTTGCATTATCATCTTTAAAAGAAGGTTTTTTGGATTTAATATATTTTTGAATTCTTTCTGGTAAGTCTTTAAATTTCATTTCTGTATCCAATTTGAAAGGATAATCAGGTGTTTGGGTTCTCATATTCAAGTCCATATAGTAAGGAGCCTCTTCTCTATTACGTTCTTTCGGGTTTCTGTGTAGGGAATTTTTTTCATCAACATTATGGTCTCTTACATCCTCTCCAGGGATAATAGCGAGTGCTTGACTTGTGCCTCTATTGTTACCGTTCGGAGAGGATTTTGAATGGTCTACCACAGGCAGTTCTTTGCGATATTTATTCAAAGATGGAAGATCTAGTTGGTTGTATGTAGTTACGAAATAACCATTACTTAGCTGTTGTGAATAATAAGGTGAAGAATTTCTATTTTTGGTGAATGTTCCAATTTTAATTGATTGGTTGTTTTTGGTATCATCCTTATAAAGGTTATAGTTGCCATCAGATGTAGACGTGAAAAAAAACTTATCTCCAGATTGAGGTGAATACGGTAATGAACTATGCAAGCTGTTTTTTATGCTATCTGGCAGATTCTCAGGGTCAATTAATTGTTCAGAAACCACAGAAGCCATTTCACCTTCTTCGGCATCTTCTGCAATATTCGATATATCTGCTGCAAAAGTATCAATAGAGCAACACAATAAAAAAAGCTGAAAAATTGCTACAAACAAGATGTTATTTTTTATATTCATATATTTACCATTATCAACTGAGCGGTTGATAAAATTGTTTCATATCAAGAAATATATGTCAAAAAAACAAATTTTATTAAAAAACTAGAATTCAAAATCTATTAATGCTTCTCCGGTGTTTACGTGGTCAGTTTCAGATACATGAACTTTCTCAACCTTTGCATCAGCAGCGGCAGTAATAACATTTTCCATTTTCATAGCTTCAATAGCGATAAGCTTTTGACCAGCCTTCACCTGTTCACCAGCTTCGACAAAAACTCTAGTAACAACCCCAGAAAGGCTTGCAGTTAGATTCGTTTGCTTATCGTCATGTGTTTTTTCTGGCATGAACTGCTCTAACTCGGCAATTCTTGGTGTTCTCACATAAACAGAAACTTTTCTTCCAGCATAAGTTAGTTTACGGCCTTCAACAATGCTACGGATTCTAACACTTATATCATTACCGTTAACCCGTCCTCTAAATACGCTATTGCCAATCGACCAGTTACTTCTCACATTGATACGGTTGCTTTCAAACCGGATATTGTAACCTTTTTTGAAGCCTTCTAGCACTGGTTTGATGATGACAGGATATAATTCACCGTCAATATTTACTACCCATCTGGTACCAACTTTTCGAATTTGATCTGGGTCACTATCTGTAATGCCTGCACTTCTTATAGCTTCTTCCATATGAATATATACGGCAGCTCCGAGGAAAACCGTTGTTATCTCAGAGGTAAGTTCAGCCCCTAAAAACCCATCTGGATATTCTTGAGCGATGAAGTTAGTAGATATATTTCCGTCTATAAATCGTGGATTATCCATGATCGCTTCTAAGAAGCGGATATTATGTGAGATACCTCGAATAACATATTCTCCAAGTGATTTTTTCATGAGAGCGATAGCCTCATTTCTGGTTGGAGCATGGGTACATAATTTTGCAATCATCTGATCATAGAACATGCTTACTCTGCCACCTTCAGCCACTCCGGTATCAACACGTACATTATTATTACGTGGTGGCTCTTCATAATTGGTGATTCTACCACTTGATGGCAAGAACCCTCTGGATGGGTCTTCAGCACAAATTCTTGCCTCAATAGCCCAGCCATTTAATTTTAGGTCCTTTTCAGTTAATTGTAGTTTCTCACCTGCAGCAACCCTAACCATTTGCTCAACAAGGTCAAGATTGTAAATTAATTCAGTAACACAATGTTCGACCTGCAAACGGGTATTCATCTCCATGAAATAGAAATTTTGCTTTTCATCCATAATGAATTCAACAGTACCGGCAGAGAAATAATCTATCTGCTTAGCAAGCTTATATACTTGCTTATACATTGCTTTACGAGTTTTGTCTGACAATACTGGGCTAGGTGCTTCTTCGATTATTTTCTGATGGTGCCTTTGTATGGAGCATTCTCTCTCACCTAGACAAATAGCGTTACCATGCTTGTCAGCTAGAAGCTGTATCTCGATATGTCTTGGGTCTTCGATAAATTTTTCAATGAAAACACGTGGGTCACTAAAGCTATTTTTTGCTTCCAATGTGGCTGATTGGAAGGCATCATACATTTCTTCTTCAGTTTTTACTACACGCATTCCACGTCCACCGCCACCTGCTGCAGCTTTAACAATTACTGGGTAGCCAATTTTTTTGGCGATTTTTACAGCCTTTTTAGGGTCTTCAATTTCTCCTAAATAGCCAGGAACAGTGCTAACACCAGCCTTTTCAGCTATTTTTTTAGCTTCAATTTTATCGCCCATTATTTTGATGTGTTCGGCACTTGGTCCGATCAATTCAACACCTTCTTTTTTTAATATAGCTGCAAATTCTGGATTTTCAGCAAGGAATCCATATCCTGGATGCACGGCTTGGGCGCCGCTATCACGTATAGCCGATAATATATGTTTTATATTTAAGTAGCTGTCATTAGCCGGAGAATTTCCAATGAAATAAGCCTCATCAGCCATATCAACATGCATTGCGTTAATATCCGTCTCTGAGTAAACCGCAACTGATTTAATACCTAGTTTACGGAGCGTCTTGATTATCCTAACTGCAATCTCACCTCTGTTAGCAATCAAAACCTTATTAAATAGCTTATTAGACATAATTTTTTCTACAAATTAAATTATTACAAAGGAAGATTATCGTGCTTGCGCCAAAGTTTTTTTATTTTCTTCTCACGCAGCATTTTTAGACCACTACATACTCTCCATCTGGTGTTTTGGGGTTTGATAATATCATCTAAATAACCTCTGGCGGCAGATATAAAAGGAGAAGCAAATTTTTCTTGGTATTCTATTATTTTTTCCTGTTTCTGCTCTTCAGTCAGATTATCTTTTCTATATAGAATTTCAACAGCACCAGAAGCTCCCATTACTGCTATTTCTGCATTTGCCCAGGCAAAATTTAAATCGCCACGCAAATGTTTTGAATTCATAACAATATATGCTCCACCATAAGCTTTTCTGGTAATAACAGTGATTTTTGGGACTGTCGCTTCGGCGTAGGCATAAAGCAATTTTGCGCCATGTTTAATGATCCCATTATGTTCCTGTGAAACTCCTGGTAAGAAACCTGGCACGTCTACAAGGGTTACGATTGGGATGTTGAACGCATCACAAAATCTTATAAAACGAGCTGCTTTTACCGAAGCTTCAATATCTAAACATCCTGCCAGATGCATAGGTTGATTTGCAACAAAGCCAACGGTGGTTCCTTCCATGCAACCAAAACCAATAATTATATTTTTAGCATAATCTGGTTGTATCTCAAAAAACTCACCTTCATCTACTATACCGTTGATAAGCTCTTGCATATCATATGGCTTATTAGAATCATTTGGCACTAAGGTTGCTAGCGACATATTGACTCGATCAGCAGGATCACTGGTAGGTCTTTTTGCTGGTTCATCGCGATTAGATAGAGGTAATAAATTTATGAGTCTGCGAGTTTGAAGTAATGCTTGGATATCATTTTCAAATGAAGCATGTGCAACACCTGATTTAATGCTGTGAGTTTTTGCCCCACCTAATTTTTCTTGAGTTACAGATTCATGGGTTACTGTTTTGATTACATCAGGGCCTGTCACGAACATATATGAAGAGTCCTCAACCATGAAGACAAAATCAGTTAGTGCAGGAGAATATACTGCCCCACCAGCACACGGTCCCATAATAAGAGAAATTTGTGGTACTACACCTGAATAATCAACATTTCTTTGGAAAATTTCGCCGTAGCCACCAAGTGAATCTACGCCTTCCTGAATTCTAGCGCCACCAGAATCATTAATCCCAATTATTGGAGCGCCAACTTTCGCAGCCAGATCCATAATTTGGCAGATTTTTTTCGCTTGAGTTTCACTTAGCGATCCGCCAAGAACTGTAAAATCTTGGCTATACACGAAAACTTGTCTGCCATTTATTGTTCCAAATCCAGTTACAACACCATCACCGGGTGTTTTGCTATCTTCCATGCCAAAATGGGCGCATCTATGTTCAACTAACATGCCAATTTCTTCGAAGGAGTCGGGATCTATAAGAACCTCAATCCTCTCTCTCGCTGTAAGCTTTCCTTTACTATGTTGCTGTTCAATTCTCTTTGGGCCTCCGCCCATTATGGCAGCGTTTTTCTTTGCGCTAAGAATTTCTTTTACTGATGACATTTATTTCCCTTGATAAAATTTGGGTGAATAGATTGCTGATATTCTAATTATCTTTTCAAAAAAGTCAATTGCTAGACACTATTACAGATATAGAGTTAATTTACTGAAATTTGATGTTGCTCGCGGTCAATTACTTATAATGGGAGTGTTGCGAGAATAGATCAAAAGAGTTGTATAAAAAGTGAAGAGTTGATGTTAAAAATGTTATTCAAGTAATTAAGAATAAAGAGTCAGATGTCATCAAGGCAAGTAAGCATGGTATCATTAGAAGAGCTAGTTCCCTCCAAGCATCAATATCGTAAATTTGCTGAGTTATTTGATTTTAAGTCAGTATCTAAGAAATTGCAGAAGTTGGAGCGAGAGGATAAATATAAAGGGTATGGTATAGTTCGTTTATTTAAGTGTTTGCTACTTCAATTTATGGAAGATTTAAGTGACCGAGAGCTAATGCGTTTTTTACAAGAGAATACAGCAGGGAAGTGGTTTTGTGATTTTGATTTAACGGACAAGGGCATTCCTAACTAAATATAGACAGGGGGGGGGTTGAATCATGGTATATTATGGTAAAAAAGGTGAGTCATGGTTCAAATATGCAAGAACTGCGGAAGCGAAGATAAAGTTAAGAATGGTTATGTAAGAGGCAAGCAGCGTTATAAATGCAAAGTCTGCGGCAAGACCTAC
>JAUIIY010000016.1 GCA_030431375.1 Alphaproteobacteria bacterium | reverse complement strand
TATATTATGGTAAAAAAGGTGAGTCATGGTTCAAATATGCAAGAACTGCGGAAGCGAAGATAAAGTTAAGAATGGTTATGTAAGAGGCAAGCAGCGTTATAAATGCAAAGTCTGCGGCAAGACCTACAGAGAAGGGGATCTGCGAGAAAGATACAGCAATGAGCAACGACTAAGAGCTATAAAGTGGTATCTAGAAGGTGCCGGTATCATGGCTATTGAACGAATGGAAGGTGTGCCGAATCCGCTAATAATTAAATGGATAAGAAAGTTTTCTAAGATCCTCAGAACAAGACTGAATGAGGCAACAATACCAGATGATGTCAAGAAGATTCAGATAATAGAGTTAGATGAGCTCTTTTCTTACTGCCAAAAAAAACTAACAAAATCTACGTATGGATTGCTCTTGATAGGGACAGAAATAAAGTTGTTGACTTTGAAGTAACTGATTCAAGAGAGTTTTCTGCTTATCTGCCAATGGCAATGCGCCTATCAGAAAATTATGACATAGATATATCATGTAGTGATTATTATGATGCATACGGAAAATACAAGATTGCCACCAGACACTACATGACTAAAACGGAGACGTCTTTGGTGGAGTCTTTTAATTCGCTGATAAGGCACTATCTAGCTAGATTCAATAGAAAAACAAAACGATACAGCAAGGCCATTGATATGGTCGTGCATTCACTCACCTTACTTTTTAATAGAAATTCACTAGCCTCTATATTTGGTTAAGAATGCCTGAGAGTTTTATAGTATTTCATTTACTTTTAAGTCTCAATGTTGTAGAAAATTACTGACGAAAAGTGCGGGAGCGAGAAGCGGAGTGGCGCGTCCTAAGAGATTCGAACTCCTGACCCACAGATTAGAAATCTGTTGCTCTATCCAGCTGAGCTAAGGACGCGCAAGATACGTCAGTACAATAATGATTTTTATATGTTAAGTCAATAAGGTGTTAAAGAAATTATTTCTTATTTTATTTGTGGCATTTGCTTTCTGCAAAATCAGTTTCGCGGAGAAAAAGAATAGCGATGCAATAGTCGATGCCGACAAAGTTTTTTATGACAAGAAGCTCAAGAAACTCATAGCTCAAGGTAACGTAGAAGTTTACAAAGATGGCTTTATCATAAAAGCAAATAGCCTTGAGTTAGATAAAATTAATGATTCGCTCCGTGCTCTAGGCAACGTTAAAATAACTGAACCGAATGGGGAAGAATTTTACGGAAGTGAAGCCGAAATAATAAATAACCTCAAGATATTTATTATCCATGAATTGCTGACAAAAATTGATAAGAAAATTAGCATTGGGGCGGCTAAGGCTAAATATTCTGTAAAGGATAAAGAGCTTAATATGAGTAAAGCTTCAGTGACTACTTGTAAGTTGTGCCCAGGGAAAAAACCGCAATGGCAGTTTAACTCATCATCCGTTAAATATGACGAAAACACTGACATGATTTACCATCGAAATAGTTTTTTTGAAATTTATGGTGTTCCGGTGTTTTATTCTCCTTTCTTATCGCATTTGTCACCCAAAGCGAAGCCCAAAAGCGGATTCCTATATCCAGGTTATAAATACAACAATTATTACGGTAACGCTGTTAATCTGAGTTATTATTACCGCGCTAATAATAGCACAGACTTAACCTTTAGTCCGATCATTACAAAAAAGCAGGGGGTTTTGTATCAAGCAAATTATCGTCAGCTTTTTAGCAAGAGTTCACTAAACGTAGACTTGTCTTACAATGAGCCACAAAATCAACCAAAATCTCAAATAAGCGATTTTGTGAAGATTCCTTCAAAACGGTATTTATATGACATAAAATTCTCGCATTCAGTTAATGATAATATATCCATAAATAGCCGTCTTAACCGAGTTTCCGACAAGAGTTTTTTAAGAAATTATTACAATAAAAACGAGAATTATCTGACGTCTAATGTTGAGACAAAATATCAAGATGCCAGTACATATGGCGTTTTGAAGGCTCTCCATTTTCAAGGGTTAAGAAATGAAGATGAGTCAGGTCAAACCCCAGGGTTATTTCCGGCTTTAGATGTTCAACATCAATCATATTATCATGGCAATATTGTTAGCTTTGACGGTAACTTTATTAGGCTGAACAGACCATCTGGTGTTGGCGTTACAAGACTTATTATAAACGGTTCTGCAGAGAGAACGGATTATATCTTGGAGAATTTGGAATGGCAGAATATTGTTTCTTTGAGAGGTGATCTCTATAATTATAATCACACCAACAGATATTCTGCGGCGGAATATGGGGATATAGATCTTAAAAAAAGATCTTCGAGAAATGTTCCAGTTTACCAAACAAACTTTTCTTACCCTCTAGTTTCTGTCCATGGAAGCTATATCACAATTTTGCAGCCAATTGTACAATTTATTGTATCGCCCAATTTTTCGCAAGAAACACATATCATAAACGAGGATAGTCTTAATATTGAGATTACGGATAGCAATTTATTTTCTAGTAACCGTTATTCCGGATATGATAGATTTGAGAATGGTGCAAGGCTAAATTATGGTGTTGTTGGTATAACTAGAGGACAAAGTAAGCAATTTTATTATATGATTGGCCAGGCATACAGACCTAAAAAAAGAGACTTGCTTTCAAATAATAGTGGTTGGGAAAATAAAAGTTCAAACATTGTTGGTCATATAGGGACAAGCTTAGATAATAATATATCTTTGTTTTATAAATATCGTTTAACGCCAAACATGAGAGTAATTGATAGAAGCGAATTAGAGTTGCAGACTACGTTTAATAAATTGTCTCTGGGGGCTCGTCATATCAAATATAAGAACAACAACCCAAATGATCCTTCAGCAATTGTTGAATCTATTGCTCTTGGGCCTACATATAGGATAAACAGAGAATGGTTTATAGAAGCTAATATGGAGAGAAATGCTACTAAGGAAAAAAGCTTTATAGTTTCTTCAGGGGCTGGTTTAGTATATGATGGAGATTGCTTATGGTCTAAGATCAGTGCTAAAAAAGATTATACTAGAGACAATCTTAAAAATGTGAAACCGTCATTTACGGTAAGTTTTGATTTTATTTTAAAGGGACTACAATAATGAAAAAAATTTTTTTATGTTTTTATTTAATTGTAATTTTTTCCTTCAAAGCTTTTGCTTCGTCGCAAATAGTCGCTTTGATTGGTGAAGAAGTAATCACGAAAAATAATCTGCAAGATAGGTATAAATTCTTCTTAGTTGAGAATCCTCATCTCAAAATAACTAGCAAGCAAGAAAAGGATTTTATTTTAAAGAGTCTTCTAAAAGCTATCATAGACGAAAAAATACTACTTCAAGAATTAGAGAAAAAGAACATAAAAGTTTCTCAGGAGGAAGTTAACCAAGGAGTGGCGTATCTTGAGGAAACTCAAAAAATCCCTAAGGGTAAATTCTTTCAGCACATTAAGAAAAAAGGTTTGAGTAAGGAATATGCCATATCTCAGATAAAAAGGAGTATATTATGGGAGAAGTTTCTCAGCGAGTATATAGCTCCTACAGTAGAGGTGAGCAATAAAGAGGTTTATGAGTCTATGGCGTATAGTTCTCCTGAGAGTTTACAGGTGGAATATTTGTTGGTTAGTGGGAACGATAAATTAGCTCTTGCTAAACAGGTAGGAAAAATAAAAAATTGCAATGATAAGTCAAATGAGAGAATAGCTAATTTACAAAAAATAGATGCAACCCTAGATAAAATACTAGATCCGAATCTGAGGAAAGCAGTAATTTCTTCTGAGCAAGGGCATCCTTCATATATGTTTGATTATAATGGGGGGTATGCCTTTGCGTTTATATGCGAGAAAAAGAGTAGTAAGGACAGTAATTATTTTACCAATATTATGCTGCAAATCAGACAGGCAAAAATTGATAAGCAAGCAGAATATTACCTGCAAAATCTAGCTAAAACGAAATTTATTGAAATAAAAGAAGTTGACTAATAGATATTTACAAGAAATCAGACAGAGTCACCTTTTTCCACAAAAGAAATTTGGACAGAATTTTTTGATCGATGAAGTAATGCTAGATAAGATAGCTAGCTACGCATCTATTAGAGAGTCAGATGAGGTGTTGGAAGTAGGACCAGGGCTTGGTTTTTTAACAAGAAAGATTCTGGCATATTCGCCTAAATTGCTCCAAGTTATTGAAATCGATAGAAGATTAGAGAGTTACCTCAAAGAAAAATTTCACGATTCAATCAAAATTATTTGCGATGATGCAATGAAAATAGATGAAAGCAGTCTCGTCAGCGATAAATTTAAAGTTGTCTCGAATCTGCCATATAATGTTTCTGTGCCATTAATAATGAAATGGATTAGCAATGGAGAAATATTTGATGAATTTTATCTTTTGGTTCAGAAAGAAGTTGCTTTAAGGATTACGGCTGACTCTGGACATAAGAATTATGGAGCCGTATCTGTTTTGGTAAATTACTTATGCGAAAGTCAGATTTTGTTTGAGGTGATGCCAAACAGTTTTTACCCTGAGCCGAAAGTTGATTCAGCCGTCATAAGGTTAAAAATTAAGGATAATTACCATAGTCTCAAACCTAAATATTTATTGTTAAAGGAAGTAACCACCCAGCTTTTTGCTAATCGACGAAAAATGGTGCGAAAAATTCTGTCAAAAATGCATAATAATTGGCAAATCATTCTATCAGAGTTAGAGATTAGTGAAACTGCTAGAGCAGAAGAAATACCAAGAGATAAATTTATTCGGCTGGCTGAGTTACTGCACAGTCAGCAATAGCTCTTGCATTATTTAGCATTATCTCGGAATAAATATTTTTGCTATCAACATTATCAAGCCCCCATTCTGCATCAAAAAATGCCTGATTGATATTCGCTTGAGAAAAAGCATTTTTTATTGGTGTCGAGTTGAATCTTTCTTCAATTAAAACGCATTGGACCTTTTTCGACTCAGCTAACTTCTTTATCTTTGATATATGCTTCAGCGTGGGTGGGGTATGGAAATTCGATATAACCACACCAGCCGTTTTTATATTATATCTATCAAAAAAATAGCTGAGGGCATCATGTGATATAATGATATTACTATTTTTGCTCTTTGCCATGATTGAGTCTAACTTAGCTTGGAGTTGGTCAAGAGTTTCTATGAATCTTGCGGCTTCTCCCTTAATACAGTCCTCTTTTTTAGGAAATTTCACTGTAATTTTTTCAGCTAGGAAATTTGTTATCTTTTTTGCATTTTCAATCTCAAGCCAGAAATGTGGGTCTACGCCATGATGATGGTGGGAGTGGTGGTGATGCCCGGAATCCATTTCTTCATGGTGTGAGTGATGATGATGTTCGCCATCAACTTCTTCATGGTGTTGGTATGGTTTTAAATTTAGATCTGGTGTTTCTTGAACGAGGAGAATTTTATTTTTAAGTAAATCGTGATTATTGACTAATTTATATAATGAGCCTTCTAAATTTGGACTCGTAATAACAATAAGTTTTGCCTGCTGCATCATTTTCAATTCTGAAGGCCTTAATTGCATATCATGAGGAGATATTTTGCTGTTACCAATCAGTTTTACTTTTAGATCACAAGAAATATTTTTAATAATGCTATATATAGGTCTTGAAGTTACAACAATATCGTGAGAAAAGGCAGGTCCATTAAAAATGAGGAGAGTGAATATAAAAAGAGCCAAATTACTCTTCATCAAAGATAAAATTGCTTGGATCTTGTAAAAGATGGTTCGAAGCCCATATTTTATGATATGTTGTGCTGTCAAGATTTCCTCCAGTGATAATAACCAAAATTTTTCGTTTTGTTTTTTGTTTTTTTAGCCAGCGATATGCCGCCGCTATTCCAAGTGCACTTGTAGGCTCACATATAAATTTTGTCAAGTGCATAAACCATGCGTTCCAATAAGAAATTTCCCTTTCGGATATTTCGAATAATTCATCATATTGCTTTACATATTCAAATATCTTTTGGCTAATTCCTAGAGTTTTCGCGCCGTCTGCAATGGTTTGGGGCGATTGTGAGAATCGGAAAATTTTTCCTGAAGATATGGATTTTGAAACATCATTTGCTTCACTTGGTTCTGCCAGAATAAGTTTACCTTTATGTTGGGTCAGTTTCTGGGCGAGCAAAGTTCCTGCAGCAAGCCCTCCTCCGCCTATCGGAACAAAAGTAGCGTCGTAATTCGATTCAGCGAATGTCTCATATGCAATTGTCGCAGCCCCTGCAATTATTCCATCATGATCTGATGGAGGTAGAAAGAAATAATCTGGGCGTTCGTTTGCTCTATCTTTGGAGAATTTCTCCGCTTCCTCGCGTGTTTTAGTAGAAATAACATTGGCTCCATATTTTTGAGCAATAATTTGCTTTATTTCCGATGTGAAGCAAGGCAAGAAAAGATCTAATTCAACCCCAAATTTTTGACAAGCATATGCAAGTCCAATGCCATGGTTGCCTGTACTATATGCTGTAAATTTTTTGGGTAGCTTATTGTTATTTTTAAGATCAAGCAAACTATTTATCACTCCTCTCAATTTGAAGGAGCCAGTTTTTTGTATATTTTCTAGTTTAAAATATATCTCATGTCCCAAAGATTCATTTAGATATCTGGAAGAAACTATAGGAGTATGTTTAACAAAATCTTTTATATTTTGATATGCAGTAAAAACTTGCTTTTGGTGAAGCATATTACGTTAGGCTCTCTTCTTACTCTGAGCAGCAGCTAGAATTTTTCTCTTGGAGTTAGCATACATAGTTTTGTTCTTATTGGAACCACTTATTTTGCCGAAATGGGTGTTTAGCATTGCTACCATTTTGCGATCTCGTGACATACTGCTTTTTCCGCCAATTATGACTCCTACTAATCTTGCTTTATTTCGGCTTGCAGTGGTAACCAGGTTCCATCCAGCCTTAGAGGTGTAGCCTGTTTTCATTCCTTCAGCACCTTTTAGGTTAATCAACACATGATTATGGCTTTTGAAAAGTTTGTTTTTGTAATAAAAGCTCGTACGAGAAAATAGGTGATAATATTCGGGGTGATCCCTTTTTAGAGCAATAGCAAGCTTAGCCATATCAAGAGCAGTAGTTTTTTGTTTAGCGTGGTGCCAACCAGATGCATTCACGAAGTTAGTATTGCGCATTCCTAATTGTTTAGCCCTAGCATTCATAAGTAAAGCAAATTTATATTCTGAACCACTAATATTTTCGGCTATAGCCACAGCAGAGTCGTTTGCTGATTTGACAATGAGGCTAAGTATAGCTTCGCGTAAGGTTATTTTCTGTCCGCGGATAAGGCCGATATTGCTTTTTGGCATCAGGGCTGCTTTTTTAGAAATTGTAAGTCTGGATGACATAGATATTTGCTTCTTCTTAACGGCCTCAAAAGCTAGGTAAATAGTCATCATTTTGGTAAGAGAAGCTGGATTTATCCGGGTATTTGCATTGCGGTGATATAATACTTTATGTGAATTTGCATCTACAACTAATGCTGCGTACGTAGGAACGTACCTCTTTTTGGCGAATGCAGAATTTGGGGCCGTTATCGACAGAGCAATAACGAAAAGACACAAATATACTCTCAACTCTTTGCTAAACATATCAATGTTTATCCTTGTTTTAATATAAAATTACAACAAAAAAATTAACAAGACGTTAAAGGAACATCTCTTTCTTCTCTGTTGACGGTTTCGGTGAGTCGAGAGAAAAAGTTTTAAAAAACTGTTTTATCCATGATATGATCCTAGACAAGAAACCTTGTTCTGTCACTTCTTCTTGCACAAAAATAGGATATTCCTTTGTTTTTTTCCCATCGGTTATGGTAATTTTGCCTACAGGATCAGTTGTCTTAGTATCTGCCTTAATAAAACTCGGATATGAGATTACTGCTTCGAGCTTATTTTTCATGTCAATTGGGTAGGTAAAGATAATATCTTCGTGAGTAACAAGATTTATTTGGCCAGGATTTCCTAACCATGTTGGTAAATTTTGAATTACAGGAGTGTTTGCCCTTGCAAATTCAACATTTTTAAAATTGAGAAAACCATATTGTAACAGTTTGTAGGCTTCGGCTTGTCTGTCTTTTTCTGAGTTCAGGCCATTTACTATTACAATTAACCGACGTCCGTTCTTTTCTCCAGTTACAACAACTCCGTAACCACCTAAAGAGGAATGCCCGGTTTTCAAGCCGTCCACACCCAAATTTTTACTTAGCAAAGTATTTCTATTATTTTGTTTTATGCCATTAAATTTAAAACTTTTTTCAGCGAAATATTTGTAATATTCCGGAAATTCCAAAATAATTTTTTTACTTAATTTTGCTAGATCTTCGGGTGACATAACATGTCCAGGATCTGGCCAGCCGGTGGAATTTTTAAAGTGGCTATGTTTAAGACCTAATTCTCTGGCCTTGTCATTCATTCTAGTTACAAAAGCATCTTCACTTCCAGCTAACCCTTCAGCTAGTGCTATTGCAGCATCGTTTCCTGATTGAATAACAACACCTCTAATTAAGTCTTCAACTTTTACTGATTGACCTGGCTCTAAGAAAGTTTTAGATCCTTGTTTTTTCCATGCTTTGGGGCTAACTAAAAATTCTTCAGTTAATTTTAAGTCTCCATTTTTTAATCTTTCAAAAACCAGATATAATGTCATTAGCTTGCTCATCGAAGAAGGAGCCATTTTTTCCTTGCTATTCTTAGAATACAGGGTTTGACCTGAAAGCATATCAACAACATAAGCCTGTTGAGCTTTAGTTTGCATAGACCAGCAAGGATTTATTAAAAAAGTTAACGTCAGTAGAAAGATGAAATTTTTTATCATGTCAATTTATAAGCTTAAATCACCAATTAGTTTAGATTGTTCGTGGCTAATTGCAATGAACTTATAGAAGTTAGAAATAAAATTTTTTGATTTGCATTATTTATGTGCTAAATAAAAAAAGCTTCTTATATTGAAAATTTTATTTTCGTGATTATTTCATAAAAATAAGAAATAGAAATTTTTGATGAAAATGTTATGATTGCAATTATGAAGAACGATGAAAATGAAAATGTTCCGGTTATCTCTTCTGATCTAACATTTTCGAGTTATGTAAGTACTGTAAAAAAATACCCTACTCTTAGCCAAGAAGAAGAGTATATGCTGGCAAAAAGGGTGCAAGAATATCATGATTTAGAGGCTGCTCAAAAACTAGTAACAAGCCATTTAAAGTTGGTAGCCAAAATGGCGTATAAAATGCGTGGCTATGGCATAGCTTTGATGGACCTTGTGGCAGAGGGCAATATCGGCTTGATGCATGCGGTTAAAAAATTTGATCCGGATTTAGGGCATCGTTTGTCCACATATGCGATGTGGTGGATTAAGGCTTCCATGCAGGAATTTATTATAAAATCTTGGTCATTGGTAAAAATCGGTACAACAGTTGCGCAAAAAAAACTGTTCTTTAACCTGAATAAAGCCAAGAAAAAAATTCTCCGACTTTCATCTGATCAATATAAATCTGACATAGATGATTTTGATGCTGAGAAAGTTGCACAAGAGTTGAATGTTACAACCGAAGAAGTTAAGGAGATGAATCAAAGGATGTCGGGAGCAGACTTATCTCTTGATACCACGTCGGTAAATAATAATCACGATGATTATGATTCCAGGGCGGTGATTGATATATTGCCAGAGAAAGGCCTGAATCAAGAGGCAAAATATATGCTGAACCAAGAAGCAGCATATAAAAAACAGCTTTTTAGAGAAGCCTTTACTCATCTAAATGAAAGGGAACAAGAAATTATAAGAGCAAGGCACCTGGTTGAGGAGCCGTTTCGTCTTGAGGATTTGAGTCAGAAATATAATATATCACGTGAAAGAGTTCGCCAAATTGAGGCAAAAGCAATCGAGAAAATCAAAAACTATATCAGTGAGATTTTATAAAGCAACTTTGCTAAATCTCATTGCTGTGATAGATAGAAGAGAGGCTTATAATCATTACCGTCATACAAGCCAGTAAGTTGGCTATTAAAGGTGATAATTGACCGTTACTTCCCAAAAAGTTTGTTAACTCTCCTAAAAAGAATGTTCCAAAACCAAGCAAAGCACCGTAGAAAATAATTCTGGTTGCTTTTACATTTCTGCCGTGTTGGAGTGCAAAAGAGGCTGCAAGAATTATAAGGGCGCAAATAAATACTGGTTTAGTAAGAATTTTATATAAATAGGAAATATGTTTGGTGGTAGAATATCCCGATTGTTGTAAATTCTGAATCAAATATGGGAGTTCCCACATTGATACTGAGTTTGGCTCTACTAAACTATCCTTAATATCATCATATTGCAGATTTGTTAGTAATTTGTATGATGGATATTTTTCAGATAATTGTGAGGCCTTGAACATTGTTACATCCTGAAGTTCCCATTGGTCTTCGATGAGCAATGCTGTTCGGGCATGTATTCTGCTAATAAAGTTGAAATCTTTGCTGAAAGTAAGAAAAGTGGCATTAGAGAGTTGCATCTTCTCAAGATCCAAAAACTGCGAATTTACCAAGCGTATATGGTTTTTATCAATGTTTTTATCCACAAACCACACTCCCTTCTGAAATAGAGAAAAACTCATAAGGTTTCGGTCTAGAATCTTGGCGAGCTCTTTTTTTTGGTAGTGGCGTAGAGATGACGATATAGGGTTTACAATGGTAATAAAAATTGTGCCTATGATAAAACCAATTGTTATAAAAGGAATTAAAAATTGCCATAGTGACAAGCCACTTGCCTTTAAAATAGTATATTCATTTTTGCGTGCTAATCTCTGAAAAGCAATAATTGCTGCAATAAAAATTATGTAGGGTAATGATTCATGTATGAGATAAGGGATTTTGGATAATGCAAGCTGTGTTATTTTAATAAAATCAACTGATCTTGACGAAAATTGCTTTATAAGATCTATAAAATTCGTTACCAAAAATACAGATGACATCACGACCAAAGTTAGCCCAATTGAGCTAAGAAAGATGCGCGATAAGTAGATGAATACTGTAAAATACATGAGAAAACCTGGTGGGCCCGGTAGGACTCGAACCTACGACAACACCGTTATGAGCGGTGCGTTCTAACCACTGAACTACAGGCCCGCAAAATTGCTAACAAAACTTATAATAACATATATTCTACAAGTCAAACATTCTTTTTGGTGGTTTTGCATCAGGTGGCCTAACATATAACGGCGCACATACATCAAAATTGTCGTAATCTTCCTTATTCTCAACGTAATCAGCCATTATTTTGGCGTTTATATTTCCATATGATATTTTTTTGCTGATTATCTCCTCCAAAGATTTATCAGCGATAATTTCTTCTTTTCCAAAATCTATCTCGTGAATATCCAGTAATTCTATTTTGCTTACGGGCTCCATATCTATAAATTTTTGGATATATACTTGTTCTCTATAAGCATTTAGAATCACTAATTTGTTTTTGAGTTGTGATTGAGAAGCTAAAAGCTGCATGTTCGAAACACCGTATAGATTAAGAGATTTATGAGCAATCGCTAAGCCTCTAACAGCAGCTATACCTATTCTGATGCCAGTGAAGCTTCCTGGTCCTATGCTGCAAAAGGCGTTATCAATATCAGAGATTTTTAAATTTGCTTCCTTCAATAATTTATCTATTATAGGAAAAATTTCTTCCGATTGGTTTGATTTATCTTTACTGATTGAGTAGAAAATTTCTTTATCTTTTTTAATTGCAACTGAGCAGAAACCAAGACTTGTATCAATGCAAATAGAGTTCATATGAATATCCTTAAATCGCAAAAAAATATTTTTATCATATGTGGTGGTGCAATGCTAGAATATTATGATTTTATAATTTTTGGATTACTTGCTCCTTACCTTGCCAAAAATTTCTTTGCACAATTTTCTTCTCCTCTGTCTATAAGCTATATGTTATTTGCTGTGGGATATTTATTTAGGCCGTTTGGTGGCATAATATTGGGAATGATATCTGATTGTAAAAATCGAGAGAAAATTTTCACATTTATAGCCCTCCTGACAGGTTGCTCCACTTTCATAATGGGTTGTTTACCAATCAGTTATGGGTCATCATCATGGCCAATTTATGCGTTAATATTTCTACGTATATGCCAGTCAATAGGTTATGGGGCTGACATACCAAACGCGGCTACTCTAATTTACGAGAGGTCAATTACCCAACAGAAAAATTATTATTTATCATTAGTCATTATTAACGCAACTATAGGGGCATTACTTGCATTTTTTGTGTTGGGTTTGTTGACGCGAAATATTACAGAAGATGCAATGTATGAATACGGTTGGAGAATCCCCTTGATTTTGGGGGGTGTTCTAACCATGATGGTATATTTTGCTAGGAAATCATTATTCAGATACTCCAGCATTACTGAGACTTCTGTTGATGAAAACAAAATTAAATATACCTGTTTTTTAAAGAACTTGCTTTTTTCAAACTATAAAGAGCTATTTATCTATTTATTTATAACATTTTCTTCGGCTGTATTTGTAATAACAAATATTTATCTGCCAAATTATTTATCAGAATTTTTTGGTTACACTAAAGGAGATATATTAACGATAACTACGTTCGGGCTTGTTTTATGCATACCGATACTTTTTTTTTCAGGGAAATATCTTAATAAAAATGCAGGCAAAAATATTTTCTTGCTCATAGGTTTCTTGGTTATATCAAGTATTTTGTATATTATTATGTTTGGTAAATTTGCCAATATATATCAAGTTTGGTTTTTTGTGATAATTAGCTATGTTTACAATTGCTATACGATTACTTATGGCTTGAAAATGGCTATGGGGAATTTTGATAAGCAGGTCAGGAATACTTCAGTTGCCGTAATATATAATGGAGCATTTGTTATAGCTAGTTTGTTGCCTAATTTAACTATCGGACTAAATAATATGCTGAATAACCGTTTTATAGTTTTATATATTTTGCTGATAGTGGTTGTTTCGGCTATGTTTACATGTCAGAAATTTATTTCTAGTGAGGAAATGTAAATGGATATAAATAATGAAATTATCAGAGAATATGATATTCGTGGAATATATAATAACACTCTGACTGATCGGGATGCATTTAATATTGGCAGTGCACTTGCTTGTATATTAAGAGAAAAAGGGTTGGTTGGGGATGTAACAATATGCAGGGATGGAAGGTTAAGTTCGCCTAGTCTAGCGAAGCAGTTGAAAGATGGTATTAAGTCTCAAGGATATAATGTTATCGATCTAGGTGTTGGGCCCACTCCGTTACTATATTACTCTAATTTTGTTCTGGATAACATATCTGCGGGCGTTATGGTGACTGGCTCGCATAATCCGGCCGATTATAATGGGTTTAAATTTATTGTTGATAAAAAACCTTTTTACGGGAAAGACATAAAGGATCTTGCAGATATTATTCGTTCGGGTCAGCTCAAGAATCCTTCAGGGTCCGGCAATGAATTGGCACACGACTTGCAAAAACACTACATAAATTTTTTGCTATCAAAAGCTGCTATTGGGGATAAGACAACAATTATTTGGGATGCGGGTAACGGTGCAACAGGTGAGGTAATAAAAGAGTTATGCTCAAGCTTGGCAGGAAATCATATAGTTCTGAATGACAAAATTGATGGGACCTTTCCATCTCACCATCCTGATCCTACTGTGGAAGAAAATTTGCAGCAGATAATAAGTGAAGTTAAAAAAAGAGATGCAGATTTTGGGATAGCATTTGATGGAGATGGTGATCGCATAGGTATTGTTGACAATGAAGGTAACATCATATGGGGTGACCAGATTTTAACAATTTTAGCGCAAGATGTAATTGAAAGGTTAGGTCCGGTACCAATCATCGCGGATATTAAATCGAGCCAAAAATTATTCTCTAAAATTGAAGAATATGGAGGGGTGCCAGTAATGTGGAAAACTGGACATTCAAACATAAAAACCAAAATGATTGAAATAAATGCTCCGCTCGCCGGGGAAATGAGTGGTCATATATTCTACAAAGATGATTATTTTGGTTACGATGATGCTATATTTGCTGCTATAAAACTTATTAGCTATCATCACCGCAATCCAGATTGTATCAAGAAGGTTCTTGAGGATTACAAAAATATAGTCAATACACCTGAAATTAGGATCCAATGTCCAGAGGATAAAAAGTTCTTAGTTATCAAGCAGATTTCAGATTATTTGAAAAAAGAAAATTATGAATTCAATGATATTGACGGTGTCAGGATGAATACTGTAACTGGTTGGTGGCTAATTAGAGCATCAAATACACAAGACGTTTTAGTATTACGCTTAGAATCCAATTCGCAGAAAGAGCTGTCGATGTTGGAGGAACAAGTTGAAGGTCTCTTGATGAAGTTTGGAGTAGACCTTAAGAATAAGAAGGTAATATAATATGTTTGGATTGGCTGAGTGGAAAGATCCATTGATTATCGCCTCTAATCTTGAAATTAAATATAAGGATGAATGGATTTTCCTTCACAGTTCATTGATGCAAAAGGGTTTTTCTAGATATTCGATTATTGCATTCAACCCGATTGAAAAAATCTCTGGCGATAATTTTGCTGAGTTAAAAAAAAAGCTTATTCAAAATATGCTTACGGAGCTTTTGCCAGTAAGATAAAGCAATTAAGCGAAAGCTGGTTTGGTTACTTATCCTATGATTTATGTGATGTAGTTCCGAGCAAATACCATGTAAAGTTACCAAATTTCTACTTTCTTCGCTTTGATTCAATAATCTTATTTGATCATTTGAAAAAACAGGTTTCTTTTTTTCAGAAAGCAAATGAGGTCTCTGATTTATTAAATTCAGATATTTCGATATCTGCACAACAAAATATTATTTTGTCAGATATTCAGTCAAATTTTACAGATCAGGAATATTTAAATGCTGTTGATCAGGTAAAGGATAGAATTACTGAGGGAGAATTTTGCGAGGCAAATCTAACACGTAAGTTTTTTGGGAAGGTTCAGAACGAAAAAAATGCATTTAGTTGTTATAAAGATATTGTCGGTGTTAACAAGGTGGCTTATGGCGCATATTTGAGTTTTGCTGATGTAAAAATTGTATCATTTAGCCCAGAAAGATTCTTGAGAATTAATAAAAGACATGCTTATGCAAGGCCTATTAAAGGGACAATGCCAGCTTCTTCTGATAAGTATAAAAATCAGAAAATTGCTCATTTGCTAAAAAATTGTGCCAAGAACAAGGCCGAAAATCTCATGATAGTGGATCTGATGAGGAATGACTTTGCTAAAATATGTGAAGCAGGTTCAGTAAGGGTTCCAAAGCTTTTTGAAACAGATATATATAGAAATGTTATTCATATGTATTCAATTGTCACCGGCAAAATCAAAGAGGAAAATACGGCTCTGGATTTAATTGAAAGCGCTTTCCCACCGGGTTCAATGACGGGTGCCCCTAAAATAGAGGTGATAAAGACTTGTAATAACATTGAAGGGTATGCGCGTGGGCTATATAGTGGAGCTATCGGATATTATCACCCTATAGAATCGGATTTTTCAGTTGTCATAAGGACATTAATTCTGCAAAATGATAAGTTCGAGTTTCAAGTTGGCGGAGCAATTGTGGCGGATTCTGTCCCGGAACTTGAGCTCGAGGAGATTTATGCGAAGGCAAAACCGTTTTTGAAATATTTAAAAGTAAAATGCTAGACACTTCTACAAACAAACAGTTCCCAATATATTCAGAGCATATATTATCGTTTTTATTTTTGCTCATAGCGCAAACTTTCTTTAAAATTCATTGTGAAAAATTTTTTGAGATAATAGGTTCGAGCTTCGTATTTGTCCTATATTCATTGTGTTTTTTTTTCGTATATAAACTACATAAATATATTGATATAAACCTAATAAAATTATTTCAGCCTTTCATTATTGCCTTGTTAACAATTGACTTAGCTTATGAAAAATCAGCTGGAGGCCTTTCTCTTATTATGTCTGGTTTCTATTTTATAATATTAAACTTGGTGTCCTTTAATACAATGATAAAGCAAAAGGAATCCTCCCTGAAAAGTGTCAGTATTTTCTATGTAATATCAATAATTTTAGCCGTAACGATTTCCTACATATTAGAAAGATTTGTCATTTCATATTATGTTACTTCTGATGCGACTATATTTTTCCAACTATATTATTTGTTATCTATAGTGAGTTGCTTTTTAGTTGGGAATCATGAGTTAATATTACCCTTTAGCAAAAACATACATGAGAAAAAATACCTCTTTTCAAAATTCATCATCGGAACTTTCATACTATGCAAAATTTTACTTTTTTTTGGATTTGCCAATACTAGTACGTTGTTTGGAATTACCTATACTGCAATAACTATGATAATGATTTTGTTATATAGGCATAAAAAAGAATATTTTATTTTAGTTAATTTGTTGGTGGTTGTTCTATCCTTGCTACCAGGCAATTTTACGGAAATATATTTTGATCCATTGGTCGTTTCTTTAATCACTTGCTTATTTTATCTAAAAAGCCCTGTTTTATTGAAGAAATCCTCTAAATACGGTGAACTCGTAGTTTCTTATAGATACAGAACGCGTTTGAAAACCTTATATCATAATAATATAGTGCATGGTGTTGAGCCCATCGATTATGCTGGTGGAGAGTGTCAGCAACAGACTTTGACTGGAAGTTTTAGAAGAGGTGCGTTACTGTCAGTATTAGATCTTTTTAGAAGCTCCACGGATAAAATAGCAGTGCTCGGGATGGGAGTTGGAATGATAGCCTCATTATTAAAGAAAGATCAAAAACTGACATTTCATGAAATTGACCCAAATATGAAATATATAGCAGTTAATTCTGGGCTATTTAATTATATAAGGAAATCTCCCGCGCAGGTTGATATTAGGCTGGGTCATGCAAGAAAGACACTAAACAAAGATGAAAATATTTATGATTTGATCATTGTAGATACTTATCAAGGCAGAAAAGTAGTTTCGGAATTTATGACTAAAGAAGCTTTTGAGAGCTATTTTAGTAAGTTATCAGAAAAAGGGGTTGTAGCGATCCACCTAACTTCAGGAGATAAGAATAATGAAATGATTGTTGCTAGTATTTGCCGCGATCTGGGTTTGGAGGGAATTATCTGTTATAGATCTTCTGATGATCAAGAATATTCGGAAACAGTAACTGGTCTTGAGTATACTCTAGAGAAGAAGGCTACTGGCTCAGCTAGTGCTTGGGTAAGTTCTGTCACTGATCTTTATGAGTCTTTTAAGAAAAACCCGCAAAGCTTATCAAGAGATGCATATATTGTTTGGGCAGCTATTGCTAAAGATAGAAAGAATTTCGGTAAGCTCTCAGATGACCCTAGATGGCATAAATTACGTATCAATGATAATGTGAAAAGCCCTACCGATAAAGATGCGAAATTTGAGATTGATTCCATCATTACTAAAGAAATAGAGTGATGAGAAAAAAAGTCATCGTAATTAGTGGTCCTACCGCAAGTGGTAAATCTGCTGTTGCTGAGTGGTTGCTGACAAAATTTGCTTCTCTTAATCAGATAATAAATGCCGACTCGATGCAAATATATAAGGAGTTACCTCTGCTGACGGCTGTTCCTGAGTTAAAAGATTACCACTCTTTATATGCTGTAAAAAATTATGATCAGCATTATTCAATGGGGGTATGGTTTGATGAGGTGACAAAAATTATAAATGGTTCTGCAGAAGAGGCATTTATAGTAGTTGGTGGAACCGGTCTTTATATTAAAGGCTTAATCCAAGGTATATCATCAATGCCAGATGTCCCCATAGAATTGCGCAAGAAATTGCAACAAGAATTAGATGATATTGGCATAAATAGCTTTTATAAATATTTATGTTCTATAGATCCTGGCATTGAAAATAGGATCAAGCCTACCGATAGACAGCGTATGGTACGGGCTGCAGAGATATTTCTTCACACAGGTAAATCTATAAGAAGTTTTGACCATACTAAAAATCAGGCTCCATATGACTTTTTGCATATTACTTTGGATCCTGAACGCAAATATTTATATAATAGATGTGAGGAGAGATTTGATTATTTTGTCAAAAATGGTGCCCTAGAAGAAGTAAAAGCCTTCTCAGAAAAAACCAAAGGGAAGCGTTCTGGTTACATGTTAGAAAATGCCTTGGGGTATGGGGAGCTACTCTCTTTCTTGATGGGGGATATCAGTTTAGAAGAAGCAATTATAAAGGCCAAACAAAAAACTAGAAATTATGCAAAGAGGCAACTGACGTGGTTTAGAGGTCAGGGAGAGGCAAAAAAATTGCAGTATGACTGTTTTTCGGAAGCATTATTCAGTGAAGTCGAAAGGCAAGTCACTCAATTCTTAAAAGCGTAATTATCAAAATGGTACAATATTATTGATGCTGCGCATGAAACATTTAAACTCTCAGATTGCTGATTCATCGGTATGCGCAAGTTTATATCGCATGATTTTTTTACGAGATCCCTCATTCCTTTGCCTTCGGATCCCAATATAAAAGCGCACTTTTGTGGGAAATCAAAATCTGATACAGTGTTTTTTGCATGTGAATCTAGGCCAATAGCCCAGAAGCCATCCTCTTTTAGGCGTTTCATAGTGTTTGCGATATTTTTCACTACATAAATATTTACTTGCTCGATCGCTCCTACGGAGGATTTTGCAATAGTTCCATTTTCTTCGGGGCATGAATTCTCTGGAATTATAATATCAAAAAAATTAAATGCGCAGGCTGACCTTATGATTGCTCCTATATTATGAGGATCTGTAATTTGGTCTAATATCAAAATGCGATTTGTTTGTATGCTCTTTGGAGAAAATCCCTCTTGAAATATTGTGCTACACTCTAAGACAATATTTTGATGGTTTGCAAAATTTGTCATCTTATCTATATATTTTTTTTCAACTATTTCTAAATTGAGCTTTTTTTCTCTAGCATAATGCTTATACTCTTTGGATAAGTTCCCGGTGACGTAAATTTTTTTAATTTTTCTTTTTTGGTTATTTAGTGCAGCTTTGACGGGGTGTTTCCCGTATAAAAGGACTTTATTCATGAATTTATTGTTTCTTGCTGTTAATCTTTATATCTCCATTTGACATTTTGAAGCAATTATATTAAAAAGTGAAGCCCTAAAGAATATATATTTTTTAGTTGATTTTTTGAAAAAAAATTATAATGTAGCCTTTACCCCTGGAGGGGTGGCCGAGTGGTTAAAGGCAGCAGACTGTAAATCTGCCCGTGCAAGCGTACGTAGGTTCGAATCCTACCCCCTCCACCATTTGGTGGTAATTTGCGCGGGTGTAGCTCAATGGTAGAGCCCCAGCCTTCCAAGCTGGTTGTGTGGGTTCGATTCCCATCACCCGCTCCATTGTTTGGCGACAGTGTGTTGATGATTGATAAGAAGTAAAACTTGTATTTGTAGGATAGTATTATGGCAAAAGAGAAGTTCGAGAGAAATAAGCCGCATTGTAACATAGGAACAATCGGTCACGTGGATCATGGTAAGACGACATTGACAGCGGCGATCACCAAAGTATTGGCGGAGACAGGTGGTGCAAAAGAGATGAAGTATGATGCAATTGATGGAGCTCCAGAAGAAAGAGAAAGAGGGATAACAATATCAACAGCGCATGTTGAGTATGAGACAGAAGGTCGTCACTATGCGCACGTGGATTGTCCAGGACATGCTGACTATGTGAAGAACATGATTACGGGTGCTGCTCAGATGGATGGTGGTATATTGGTTGTATCAGCAGCAGATGGTCCTATGCCTCAAACAAGAGAGCATATTCTACTTGCTCGCCAGGTAGGTGTACCA
>JAUIIY010000003.1 GCA_030431375.1 Alphaproteobacteria bacterium | reverse complement strand
ATAGGCGCATTGCCATTGGCAGATAAGCAGAAAACTCTCTTGAATCAGTTACTTCAAAGTCAACAACTTTATTTCTGTCCCTATCAAGAGCAATCCATATGAAGGTAAATTTTCTGCCGTTTTTTGGCCTTTTTTTATATATGTACATAACTCATCAATCTCCATAATAGCAATATCTTGTACAGATCTTAGATTATTCTGAGATTTGATGAATTCAGCTTTGACAAAATCTGCCATGCCTTCAATCCATTTTGATATTTGACTGTTTCGCACACCCGTAAGACGCTCTATACTCCGTATTCCACAATTCTCCAGATAAAGCTTTATGACCTTGAGATGGTCAGCTGATGAGTACTTCACTCGCCTATCGCCGTCAACGTAACTTCTTGAACACTTCCTGCATTTATAGCGCTGAACTTCATGCACAAAACCATTCTTAACGTTATCGTTAGAACTGCAATATTTACATCTTACTGATATAAACACTCCATTATTACTTAGTTTATGTCATTTTATCAGTTTTGTTTTTATCTGTCTATACTTGTTGGGCAATGCCCTATACAGAACTAATTTAGCGACTTGACATCTCATTTATTAGGGTGTAGGGGAGAAATTGTGGTTTAAATTTTATATATGAGGTATTCTATGTATAAATTAGTGTTTTATTAATTACTGAGCTTTTTAGTTAGGGATGTCTGAAAATCAATTATGTTGACTAGTGCAGCGTAATTTTAGTTGAATAAGTTAAGCTTTTTTATTCGATAATTTATAAAGGAGAAATTATGTTTGAAGACTATAATAATTTACATAATCATGTAGAAGGTTCACTACCAAATGATTGGTTAGAAACCGCAAGGTCGTGCACCAAAAATAGTGAAGGTGTGGAAGTATGCTATGACGTAAAAATTACTTCGGATGGAAAAGGAGTAAATGCAGGTGGTAGTGGTTCAATTACTGCTCCTGTTCGAGATGGTGTAAAGTTTGGAGTTGGTGGCTCCGTAGATAATAAAGGTGGTTATAGTGCAGGCGGCTCTATTACTTTTAATTTTTAATCATTTATAATGTGGGTTATCATATGTTAAAGCGATGCTTATTGACGCTGGTTTTGGTGGGTATCGCCTCGGGGTCTGCTTTCGCTGATAAGTTTAAACGACATAGTATATATTACGATGTTAATCTTGAGCATGCAAAACCGGAAGTAACCCTGAGATTTCATGGTAACAAAAGCGGGACCACAATACTGAATGTTCCCGCTTTTTCTTCAGCTTTAGCTTGTGGAAGTTTTCAAGTGAAGTCGCTCTCTGGGGCACAAGATCATTCCACAAAATTAGTTAGTAGTTTTGCTTCAGAATGCGTAAAAGAATCAGGTTTTTACTGCAAAAAATATCAAATTCAACATCCACCCGAAGACTTGCTAGAAGTTCGATATAAGTTGCTAGATGATTGTCGTTGTCAAGCATATGGCGTTTTTGTAGATCCTAAAGTTGAATATTTGTTTTCAGGGGAATCTTTATTCTTATTTCCAGAATTATCAGATACGAATAATCCCTTAATCAAGATAGAGTGGAATCATTTTGATGCCAAGCGTATTAAAATAATAGATCAAGTTGGTGAAGTATCAAAATTTCAGAACAGAGCTAGTAATTCTATTAAAAATTTACTTGATAGTTGGTTTTATTTAGGTGACAAAAAGATTTATCATACAGAGTATTCCACTCAATATCCTAAGTTAAAGATCAATACTATTGGGTTCCCTGACAGTTCTGGTGACAACAAGACTTACACACACAAAAATATTTCAGAGATGGTTAAAAAAATTGTTACTGCCAACCAACCAGTAATAGACAAAATATTGCAGTCTAAAAATAACAAAGTACAGTCTTTCCTAATAATGCACTCTAATGCTTCCAGGTTTGATAATCAAGGAAGAGCAATGACTAATGATTCTTATTTCATCCTGACCCAGACCAAAAAAAAGGATAAAGACAATATAAGATTAAAACAGATAATTTCACACGAATTTATGCATCAACTATTTAATGGTAATTTAAACACTAATTTTGGTCCCAAAAAATATAAAGCATATAAATATGAAACCCTTGCTCCTTATTTTTTCTGGTTCACAGAAGGTATGAATGACTATTTTGCATCAAAGTTGAATCTCAAGTCAGGAATCTTCAACACTGATGAATATTTAGCCATTGTGAATGATCAGATCGACCAATATTACTTTAATTTAAGACTGATTCACATTCTTTTAACTTCAGCTGCAGGGAGTGAAGATATAGGAGATCATGAGAGCATCTTTGATCAATCAGCTATAAATCGCTTATCACGAAGAGTAGGTTATTTATTCTCCCTTAATGTTGATAATATAATACAGGTTCGTACGGATGGTAAATATGATATTATAGATTTACTAAAACATTCTGCTGTGAAATGCAGAGATAAAAGACATTGTCAGTTGGAAAAAGAAGACTTTATTAAAGGATATGCAAAGTTAGAGGACAAAAAGTTTTTGATTGATGGTTTTGACGCATATCTGACTACCCATATAGAAAAATTTATGCCTTTGGAATTATTTGGTTACATACTAAATAATAAAGCAATTTTAACACATAAAAAAGGCATTACTCAGAACTTTGGATTTAATTTTGAATCAACTATGTTGACGGGAGTGATTAGCGGAGTATCTCCTAAAAGCAAAGCTTTTCAAGCTGGGCTTAGGGATAGTCAAAAATTAAAAAGAATAGAATTTGGTAAAAAATTAAAAACTGATATAAAAATCAAAATATTGACGCAGGAGGGAATATTAAAAACATTCTCATATGATATGTTTGGTGAGGGGCTGATACCTCAATATATTAAAAGTGACTCTACCTCTAGGTAATTATAGCACGCTATGTTGTTTGATGCAGCAAAAGTCAATAGTTAAGGTATTTGCAAATGTATCTTATTCTACATCAAATGGCAGGGATGATTCTTTCATAAGTGGTACTGGGTTTGTAGTAAGCTTGAAAAAAAATTTTATAGTTACAAATAGTCACATCGCAAGCAATTCACGCGTCCAAACACTGTATGTCGAACTGTATAATCAAGAGATTATATCAGCAAATTTAATCTACGAAGATCCAGAGCATGATTTTTCTGTATTGAAAACCACCAAGTCATTAATGTCTTCTGGAGTATCAGAAGTTAGGCTATCTAATAGTGATATCACTAACAAATGGGATTCCGTATATTCTCTCTCTAGTTCTTCTATCAGTTATGGCTACATATTGACTGCTTTTGCCAGCGCAGGGATATTTAATTCTCAAGTTATTGTAACAGACTTTCCTAGCGATTTTGGCAAAAGCGGTTCTCCTTTATTTAATAGTAAAGGAGAAGTTATTGGGTTGGGATTTACGAGTAATAAAGTGTATAGCGCCTTTCTTAAGGTTGATTATATAAGGACATATCTTTCAGCATTGCTGCATAATGAACTCCCTGACAGAAGAAGTACAGGAATAGTGTTTGAATATTGTGATTTACAAAACATTGCTCCCTACATAAAACTGTCTGAAGCAAGTCTTTTGAGCTATAAAGAAAATTATTCAACTACATTGGCTATCTGCGTAACTAGAATTACGAAGCAAGCCCAGCTATCAAATAGCCCTGTACAATTAATGGATGTTGTACTAGATGTTAATGATCATAAAGTTGCTCCCCATCTTTCTTTGCTACATAAAACTATTGATTATTCTGAAGAAATTAAGATGAGAATAATTCGTAATTCCGAGGAGATAACATTAAGTATAAATTCTTTTAACCTTCGCTGTTATGAAATGAAATATATGGTTTTAATTAATGGAGCAATGCTTTATCAGTCTGGTTATAAGGAAACAATATTATTTGACATTGCTATGGGAAAATTATTTGTATCAAAAATAGAACCTGAGGAACCTCTTGCAACTCTTTCAAATTCTCAGATAGATAAAATATCTAGTACTGTTGTTAATTCGTTCAACGATTTTTTACAACATTTATGTGACTACGTAAAAGAAGGCAGTTTTATAATTCAGAAAAGAAGTTTTGAAATTCAGCCAGGTTATAATAATAACTTTTTTTTACATCATGCCCTGACCCCAAGTCTGATTGATATAGTAGATATAGTCATTCTTTTTATTTATAATAACACTAAAAAACAATGGGAGGAGTACGAAATTAGTCACGACATGTGTGATGAAAACCTGACAATTGATAACTATAAAGATATCATGAAGATAAAAAGCCTAGAGGATATATTCTCTGACTCATATTATTGAGAGATCGAATAAATAGTGCTATCTTGAAATTAATTGTGAGGATGCTGATACTGTCTAAAGCCAAGAGTAAATTTTGTTTATCACAGTAACTTTGTTGTAGAAATCATCAAGTCTGATTTAATGGGTCTGTTCAACAGTTTTTTGTAAATTCTGAATTAACCATCTTAAATCCTGCCTTCAAATTTAATCAAGAAATGAGCCATAGTTTCATTCCAATTTTGAATGGGCATACTCCATTTTCTAGTAATGTAGCGAATTGTCAAGTATAGGGACTTAAAAAAACCGCATCATCAGTAGGGAATATTCTCTTATTTTTTGTCATTTTAAACTCCGTTTTTTATTTATTGTTATCACAACTTAAAACGAAATTTACACATTTATCTGAACACTCCCAAAAAGGCCAGGTATAACCCGGCCTTTAATATTTTCACCAATTCAATCTAATTAGAATCTAAAAAGTTTACGAAAAACTCCCTTTCCTTCTTCTTGCTCAGATTTTTTAGATGATGATTTTTTGTGGTGTTCATGGCGTTTACCATGCTCGTTTTCACCATCATGATGCTTGTGATGATGAGGCTTTTTACCGTGACGATCACCTCTATCACCTCTATCACTTCTATCGCTTCTTTCATGACGATCAGACCTATCACCTCTATCATGGCGATCATTTCTGTCACCTGGTCTTTTTTTATCATGCCTATTTGCTGGCTTTGGATCTCTTTTTGGTCTTGTATCCTCAAGAACTTCACCACTAGCTTGATCAACCAATCTCATGCTTAACCTTGCCTTTCCACGATCATCCAACTCAACAAGAAGAACTTTAACTACGTCACCTTCACTAACATGATCGGCGACCTCGGCAATTTTTTCTTCTTTGATTTCACTAATATGAACTAGACCTTCGCGAGCACCCATATATTTGACCACTATACCAAAATCCAGCATTTTGATGACTTTACCTTCATATACTTGACCAATTTCCGGATCTTCTATGATAGCTTTAATCATCTGAATTGCAGCCTGTCCAGCTTCACCATCAGGAGCACTGACAAATGCAACACCATCATCATCAATATCAACTGTAGCACCTGTTTTTTCACAAATAGCTTTGATATTTTTTCCAGCAGGTCCAATAACCTCACCGATTTTTTCTTTTGGAAGTTGGATTTTCTCAATCACTGGAGCATATTTGCTCAACTCAGAACGCGACTCTTTCAGAGATTCTGACATTTTCCCTAAAATATGCATTCTACCTTCTTTTGCTTGATCAAGAGCAATTTTCATAATTTCAGGAGTAATTCCTGCAATTTTGATATCCATTTGAAGAGCAGTTACACCATTACTTGTACCAGCAACTTTGAAATCCATATCTCCAAGATGATCTTCATCACCTAGAATATCTGAAAGAACTACAAAATCTTTGCCTTCTTTAACAAGACCCATGGCAATACCAGCTACAGGAGCTTTAAGAGGCACACCGGCATCCATCATTGAAAGAGAACCACCGCAAACTGTTGCCATTGAAGACGAACCGTTTGATTCAGTAATTTCAGATACTGTTCTTATTGTATATGGAAAATCAATCTTTGAAGGAAGAACTGGATTTAGAGCTCTCCAAGCCAATTTTCCGTGACCCACTTCTCTTCTTCCAGGAGGTCTCATTGGATAAGTTTCACCAACTGAATATGGCGGGAAGTTATAATGCAACATAAAGTGATCTCTCGAATCACCAGCCATTGTATCAACTATTTGCTCATCAGAAACACTACCTAATGTTGTTACAACCAAAGCCTGTGTTTCACCACGTGTAAATAATGCAGAACCATGAGATCTTGGCGTATATTGCACTTCTGTTTGAATTGGACGAACAGTTTTTGTATCACGTCCATCAATTCTAGTACCACCTTTTAAAATATTACCACGCACAATCTCTTGCTGAATATTTTTGAAAAGCTTATGTATCAAGTGAAGATTAATTTCCTCATTTTCACCATAAGCCTCGTCTAATTTTGCTTTAGCTTGAGAAAGTTTTTCAGTTCTTTCTTGCTTATCAGTAATTTTGTATGCAGCTTGAACGTCCTTTTTAACTAGCTTTTCAACGTCTTTAACCAAGTTTGCATCTACTGCAGTAGGAACATAATCCCAACGAGCTTTTCCTGCTTCTTTTGTTAATTTGTTGATCAATTTGATAACTGGCTGCATATTTTTATGACCTTCAGTCACAGCTTCCAGCATTTTTTCTTCAGATAATTCTTTTGCTTCAGATTCAACCATCATCACTGAATCTTTCGTACCAGCAACTACTAGATCTAAATCTAATTCCGCTACATCTGTTACATCTGGGTTGAAAACGAACTCACCGTCTTTCATACCAACTCTGATACCAGCTATTGGGCCTTGGAAAGGAACACCTGAAACAGCTAAAGCGGCCGAAGCTCCAACCATAGCAACTATATCTGAATCATTAACTCCATCATATGAAATTACTGTACAAATTACTTGCACTTCATTGAAGAATCCTTCTGGGAATAATGGTCTTATAGGACGATCAATCAATCTTGATGTAAGAACTTCTTTCTCGCTTGGTCTACCTTCACGCTTGAAAAAGCCTCCTGGTATCTTACCAGAGGCGAAATACATCTCACGATAATGTACAGTTAGAGGAAAGAAATCTATCCCTTCCTTAGCTTCTTTAGCGCCAACAACAGTACATAAAACCGATGTTTCGCCAATAGTTGCAATCACAGCACCATCTGCCTGACGCGCAACTTTACCAGTCTCAATAGTTAGCGTTTTACCACACCAATCTATTGATTCTTTAAATATATTAAACATTAAATACCTATTTTCTTAATTTTAGTTTAGCGATAAGGTCGCTATATCTTTTTACATCACATTTTTTGACATAAGAAAGCAAATGTCTTCTTCTAGAAACCATTATCAATAAGCCACGACGAGAGTGGAAATCTTTGTGATGTTGTTTCATGTGCTCTGTTAGATTATTAATACGCTCTGTTAAAACAGCACATTGAACTTCTGGTGATCCAGTGTCACCTTCATTTATAGCATATTCTTTGATCAGCTCTTGCTTTCTTTGATCTGTAATCGACATCAATAACTCCTTATTTTAATTGTTAAAAATTCTAATCGGAACAAAAAAACCATTCTCGTTCCGACATATTGCAACTAGATCATCGTTATTTTTTACTTTGATGATTTCATCTGAGACATTAATATTATTTTTTATTTTCTTACCATGTCTTAGATCTAGCTGCTTATCTTCACCAAGATCAACTGCCAAGATGTCGTCTAGCACCGAATCTATTGGTTGAAGATAATTTAAAAAAGACTTATCATTTGCAATCTTATCTTTTTTATCCTCGGCATTATGCACTAAATTGTTAAAAAATTCCAGTGAAATAATATTTTCCTCACAAAATATTAGGTCTCCCGTCCTGCGCAAATAGGATAAATACCCCAAACTCCCCAGTGATTTGGCTATATCGGCACCTAAACTTCTAATATAAGTGCCTTTACTGCATTCCACCTTGATTTTAGCCTTATTACCCAACCATTCAAGCAACTCAATGGATTTTACTTCAACTTCTCTTGCAGCCAGAGTAAATTCCTCTCCCTTTCTAGCAAGGTCATAAGCTCTCTTCCCGTCGATTTTCAGCGCTGAATATTTGGGAGGTATTTGCTCTATTTTTCCTGTAAATTTTCTTATAGCTTTCAAAAAATCATCTTTTAGAGGCAGAATATTAGTCTCCTCAATAATTTCTCCGTCAGAATCAAGAGTATCTGTGGTTTTACCAAACTCAATCACACATTCATATATCTTGCTTTTATTTGGATTCAAAAATTGGATAGTCTTGGTTGCTTCACCAAGCGCAACACACAAAACCCCTGATGCAAAAGGATCCAGAGTCCCTGTATGCCCAATCTTTTTGGTGGGAATAAACTTTTTAAGTTTATTCAAACAATGAGCAGATGATATATTTTCAGGCTTATCGATGCCAAGCCAGCCACTTAATAAATTACTCATTTAATAATTTATTCAGTTTCTGAGCATTATCAAAAGTATGATCATAAATAAAATTTATTTCTGGAGAAAATCTTAATTTTACTTTTTTATTAACCATAGCTCTGATCTTATAGGATATAGCATTAAGTGAGCTGACGAATCTCTCAATATTTATATCCCGACCAAGCATTGGAACAACGAAAGCATCAGCATATTTCAAATCGGGGCTCATCCGCACCTCACTCACAGTGATAAATAAATCATCAAACTCCGGATCAGCAAGCTCCTTACTAAGAATTTCTGATAGCTCCCTTTTTATAGTTTCACCAACTTTCAATTGTCTTTGCGAAGGTTCTTTTAACATTAATCTATCTTTTTTTGCTCTTCCACTAATTCGTAAGCTTCTACTTTATCGCCTTCCTTGATGTCATCATAATGCTCAAAAGCAATACCGCACTCGTAACCAGATTTAACTTCTTTCATATCATCTTTAAATCTTCTCAAAGTTTTCAAAGCGCCTTCATGAATTACCACATTGTCACGTAACAATCTAACTTTGGCACCTCTTTTTACAATCCCATCAGTTACGAATGACCCGGCTACTTTACCAACTTTCGTAATATTGAAGATTTGTCTGATTTCCACTGTACCAAGATATTGTTCCCTGATAATAGGTTTTAACATACCTGACATTACAAGCTTCATATCGTCAATCAGATCGTAAATGATAGAGTAATATCTAATATCAATACCATCTTTTTCAGCTAGCATCTTAGCTTGGCTATTAGCTCTAACATTAAAGCCAATTATCATAGCACCCGAGGCTTGAGCTAGCGAAACGTCTGATTCATTGATTCCACCAACGGCTTTGTGAAGAACTTTTATTTTTAATTCATCATTACTGAATTTTTCTAAACTGCCAGTAATGGCTTCAATGGAACCCTGCACGTCACCTTTAATGATAAGCGGTAAATCTCTTTGAGCATCTGCACCAGCTGTTCTTGCAAATAAATCTTCAAGAGATGTCTTCTTGACCTTAGAGTTTCTCTCAGTTTTAATTTTACGCTGGCGATATTCCCCAATCTCTCTAGCTTGCTTTTCTGAATCAACAACGTCAAATTGGTCACCAGCCATTGGGCTTTCTTCCAGACCAACTACCTCTACAGGCATCGACGGACCAGCCTCTTTTAATTCCTGGCCTCGATCATTAGTCATTGATCTAACTTTACCATAAGTATGTCCAGCAACTATGATGTCACCTTTTCTCAAAGTTCCTTTTTGAACCAAAACGGTCGTGACTACACCTCTACCTTTTTCAACTTTAGATTCGACAACAGATCCTTTTGCTTGCTTGGTTGGATTAGCCTTTAATTCAAGCATTTCGGCCTGAAGTAAAATTGCATCAACCAATTTATCGAGATTCATTTTCGATTTAGCTGAAACTTCAATCATCATGATGTCACCACCTATCGATTCAGCTACAAGTTCATGTTGCAATAATTCATTCACAACCTTGTTTGCATCAGCATCGGGCTTATCCATTTTGTTGATAGCCACAATAATTGGCACCTTTGCTGCTTTAGCATGGTTGATCGCTTCAACCGTCTGCGGTTTAATGCCATCATCACCAGCAACAACTAGAATCACGATATCAGTTACTTTAGCACCTCTTGAGCGCATCTGTGTAAACGCCTCATGCCCTGGAGTATCAAGGAAAGTGACCTGATCCCCACTAGCTACTTTAACCTGGTAAGCACCAATATGCTGTGTAATACCGCCTGCTTCACCTGCCGCAACATCTGTTGACCTCAAAGAGTCAAGAAGCGTTGTTTTACCATGGTCAACATGCCCCATAATGGTAACAACCGGAGGACGCGCTTTTAAATCTGCTTCTTTTTCAGGAATGTTATCTTCTAATACATTCTCAACATCGGCATCTGTTACCCGCTTAACTCTATGACCTAACTCTGAAACCACAAGCTCAGCTGTATCAGCATCAACTGTCTGCTGCAAATTAACGACCATGCCCATTTTCATGAATTCTTTAACGACGTCAGTACCTCTTTCTGCCATTCTTGTTGCCAATTCGCCTACCGTGATAAATTCAGGCAGGACTACTTCTTTCACCTGTTTTTCTGAAGGCTCATTTAATTCAATTGCTTTTCTTGCTTTTTCACGCGCTCTTTTGATTGAAGCTAGACTTCGTCCACGCTCCTTTTCTTCATCCAAATCGATATTTTGCACAAGAATTTTTGTGGAATTTTTCCTACCACTAAAATCATACTTACTTTTCTTAACTGGCTGCTTTAATCCAAGTTTTTTAGAAAATTTACCATCATCAACATCATCAACTTTCTCCTCATCAACAACAGGAGTTTTGTGCAAAAATATTTTTTTGGTTTCAACATTCTGTGGCACGGCCTCATGCACCTGCGCTGTTGAATCATTTTCAGCAGTTTTTTCTACCTCTGCAACCTCTGGCCCATCTTCATTTGCAGGCTGAGATTTAGCCAATTCAACTTCTCTAGCAGCATCCGCATCAGCAATTTTCTGTTTCTCAAGAGCTTCTGACTCCTTCCTCAATCTCTCTTGCTCACGCTGCCTATCTTCTTCTTTAGCTTTTTGGATTAGTCGCAACTTCTCTTCTGTTGCCTTATCAGGAACAGCATTAGCAGGCTTCATTGCTCCAAATCCCATCATAGGACGAGCTCTTTTTCTTTTTACCTCTACGGTAACAGACTTAGAACTTCCTCTGGAAGAATCTCTTCCCATTGACGGTTTAAGCGTAAGTTTTTTTGGTTCTTCAGAATCAGTCATTTTTTCTCAATTATATTATTCGCTTTTTTCCTTTGCCAGTTGAATCAAAGCCTCAATTCTTTCATTATCTAGACCACTTTCAGGTATAATAGCGTTAAATTCATCCACTGACAACTCAGCAAGATCTTCAAAACTCTTAATACCTTCATTGGCAAGGTCCAAAATATGCTTTGGCATTAGAGCTAATACGCTAATTAATTCCGCATCAACTCCTAATTTTTCTACTTCTTCAGTAATTTTCTCATTATCTTTTTCTACTAGTTTTTGAGCACGAGATATAAGCTCTTCAGCTAACTCTTCATCGAATCCATCTATTGAAGATAATTCATCAACCGTAACAAAAGCCACATCTTCGATATTTGCAAATCCTTCAGCAGATAATAATTGAGCTAGAACCTCTTCAACACCAAGCTTACTAACAAATAGCTCAGTTGAATTTTTAAATTCTTCTGCTCTACGTTTGGATTCTTCTTCATCTGTGAGAACATCGATATTCCAGCCGGTAAGATGAGAAGCTAATCTAACATTTTGCCCCTTACGACCAATTGCAATGCTTAATTGCTCAGTTGGGATTACAACTTCAATCCTATTTTTATCTTCATCGATAACGACTTTCGCAACTTCAGCCGGAGATAACGCACTAATTACAAATTTAGCCGTATCTTCTGTCCAAGGGATAATATCTATTTTCTCGCCCTTTAACTCGCTAATAACGCCCTGAACCCTAGAACCTCTAACACCCACACATGAACCAACTGGATCGATAGAACTATCGGAAGTATAGACTGCCACTTTTGATTTAAGACCTGGATCTCTTGCGATAGCCTTAATTTGAATGATATTATCGTAAATTTCAGGAACTTCTTGAGCAAATAATTTAGCCAAAAATTCGTTACTAACACGTGAAAGCTGCACCTGATATGATTTATTATCTCTATTTACTTCCTCAATATAGGCACGAATACGATCATTAGGCTTAAATGTTTCACCCTTAATGGCTTTGTCTTTTTTCATAAGAGCTTCACCACGACCAATATCAACAATCACATTACCAAATTCTACACGCTTAACCGTACCGTTGATGATTTCACCTTGTTTATCTTTAAATTCTTCATATTGCTTCTCTCTTTCAGCTTCACGCACTTTTTGCATAATAACTTGCTTTGCTGATTGAGCCGCAACCCTAGCAATATCAATTGGTGGCAGAGGATCCTCTACAAATTCTCCGACTTTTAATTCAGGATTTCTTTGTTGAGCATCTTCCAAAGATATTTGAATATGATTATCTTCAACATCTTCAACAATTTCTCTTAGACGAAATATCTTAACTTCCCCAGTTTGCTGGTTAATAGTAACTTTAATTTCATTCTCAATACCATATTTCTTACGGCTTGCTACTGCAATAGCGTGCTCCATAGCATTGATAACTGAATGCCTAGCTATGCCTTTTTCACGCGCAACCGCATCAGCAATTTGAATTATTTCACTATTAAACTCGTTAGTTTTCATCATGGTTAAGTCTCATGTTAATTTGCCTTATTAAATAAAAATCTTTCTACATCAAGCTTGGCATCCAATATATTGCCAAAATCAATCTCGATTAAATCTCCTTTTTCTTCAGTCTCTAAAGTAATTTTATCTCCATCAACTTTTTTCAGAACACCTCTAAATTTAGAAGTATCACCTACTTTATATTTTGTTTTTAGCCTTACTCTTTCACCCGAGAATTTCTTAAAATCCTCAATTTTCACAAGCGGCCTATCAATCCCAGGAGAACTAATTTCCAAATTATATTGCCCATCAATCGGATCATCCACAATAAATAATGTAGATACTATGCGGTTTACTTTCTCACAATCATCTATAGTGATATTTTCGCCATCTAGCCTTTCAATCATGATCTGAAGGGTTTTTCTTTTTAAACCATCATATTTGATTCTGACAATATTATAACCTTCCGCTTTCACGGATTCGCTTATAATATTTTCAACTCTATCGATAATCATATATACCTATATTAAAAAAAGCGGGGCTCGGCCCGCTTCAAATCTTATGCCTTTATATATCATTTATAATATTATTTCAACAACTTAGTTCATAGACAAACAAAAGACTAACTGCTAAAAGAAACATCAAAGCAAATTGAAGAAAAAATGAATAAATACGACATTTCCATCGTTTCAACCATATATAATAAGGAAGATTTCATAGCTTCCACCTGCAAGTCTATATTTAGACAGGCCCAAAAAGATTTGAGCATAGAGTATGTTTTTGTTGATGATGCTTCCACCGATAAATCGGTCAAAATATTAAAAGACCTCACAAAAAACATGAATAATGTCAAAATTATTCAAAATAATGAAAATAAGGGCCCATCTATCAGAACCAATCAGGCAATACAAAATGCTGATGGTGAATATATCCATTTTATTGATGCTGACGATATTATGCCGTTAAATTGCAGCAAAACGCTTTATAAAATACTAAAACAAGAAAAAGCTGATGTCATTTATGGCAATTTTTGCAAAACCAAACAACATATCGATGAAATATTAAAGCATGACCTGGCTGCAGAAAAAATCACTTATAATAGTTCAGACAAGCCCCTTGAATATGTTTTAAATGGCCGATTTATTCGTATGGCCATGATGATAAAGAAAGCGACATTGCTAAAATCAGGCGGATGTGATGAGTCAGTCTTCATTCAGGATGAATCGATCCCTCTGAAAGCAAGTATATATGCTAAAAAAATTATCAAACTTGATAATAACGTTGTATATGTACCTCCATTAACCGAAAATAATTTATCAAAAAACTTACCACAACAACATCATGATAAATTTATGGTTTACTATAACTTCCTAAAAAACAACCCAGAGAAAGCCTCTATTTACAGGAGGCAACTTAAACAGAAAATGGTTTCTTCATATTGGAAGTTGGTGAAAAATAATAATAAACATGCAATTTTTAGCTTCGGCTTCTTACAATATTTGCTCTCTAAAATATTTGAACCAAGTGATAGGCTAATTGCAAATCTATATCGCAAGTTCCAAAAACTCCCAAATATTAGAAAAGCTAATTAGCCATACATATTTAATATTACTCTGCTACCCCCAAGGGTTAAGCCAACTAAGCCATCCAGACGATTCGCCAGAAGTTTGTTGAGCGGGTCCAGTCCCTGCAGCATCTCCTGTTGCTGCCCCTGGAGCATCTCCCAGATTAACAGGCACAAATCCGTCTTCTCCATTGGTTGGTACATTTTGTCCAGAGGGCGCAGCACCATCGTCGCCAGAAGCAGATCCATCATGTTCGGCTGCGGCAGCTCTTGCTGCGCTGTCAGCTGAAGCACCAGCCTGCATACCGTTTTCTTCGTCAGAGTCATTGTTAAATAAATCATCCACTTCCCCACCATGAGCTATCGCCCTAGACATTGGATTTTCTATCACAGTAAATTCTTCTTCATCAGCTTGACCACCCCTTTTGATATCAGGCAAAGATACACTGCCCGTTGAGCAGGCAAGCTTTGCTTGCTCCATCGTTTTTTGCAAATCCTTCTCTGCCCTCCTAACGTGTTCTTGTTGTTTTGCAGCCTTACAAGGGTCATACTCATCATCAAAAGGATTACAACGCTGATTTGCCATATCAACTTCATTTCTAACTCTACTCATAGCATCCCTAACTTGCTGTTCTGCGGATGTGTCTACATTTGCTGTTGCTCCAGAAACTGGGCTTTCAGGTATAGAGTCCTCAGACATCGCATCATCATCATCTGCATCACCCATTGGATTGGAAGTAACATCTGAAGCATGATTAACTGGCACCCCCTGAGAATTAAAGTGATTTTGCTGCCCAACAACAACTCCATTAACAAGAAATGGACTTTGAGCACCAGGGGTTTCCGCATCCCCCCTGACAGGGCTTGAAGCACCACCATCAGTCACATACACTCTATCCTGCCCCTCCTCAGGAGAAACTAACAATGAATCAGAAGCGTGAACTATACGACTTAAGTCCAAATTACCAGGAGCGCGTGGGTTAACTTCAACTATTCCCCCTTCTTCAACGGAATAACCTGGTTCTAGCGGGTCAACAGTTCCCGCGTTATGCGCTTCTTCTTCAACTTGAGCAACTGAATCATCGCCAGCACCCACCATATCAGGCCCTGCACCCGCACCATCTGCATCATTTTCGCCTGAATCCGGCATCGTAACCCCAACATTGCTTGCACTTCTTGCCTGACGCGAGAGTGGATAAACATGATTTGTTATCAAACTTTGTACGTACGGACCCACCCAATTCGCTGCTCCAGGATCACCCAGCAATACTTGTTGCTCATCATTATCACCAGACTCAGCGGGCGTGCAACTTACTTTACCGTAAAAACCGTTACTACCCAACAAAGCTTGTATAAAAGGATCCATTGGAAGTTGGGGTATTGCAAATTGAGCTGGCGCGTAATACGGTGCCGTATATCTTCCACCAGCAGCACTGTGCAAGACAACAACCTCACTTTCTCCAGCTGCTAACACTCCTTCAACATCATCAGCTCCGGTTGCATCTCCTTGATCTGTGTCACTAGTTTCATTATCTGCTAATTCTCCGTCAGAATCTTCCGGAGCTTCATTTGGGTTTGCTCGAACTGGCGCTTCACTTGGTTGAAGACCAACCGAAATAGAGCCCACACCGAGGAGAGTTGGAGCAACCATTGTGACAATACCAGTATGGGGTGCACCTTCAGGAACAACCGTTGCAGCATCAACCACCGCGACAGGGGCGGCTGCAGGCATCGGCGTTATACTTAAACTTGGATTATCCGTCGGGTCGGGAGCATTTGCAACTACACTCCCCCCGGCTGTTGCATGCTCATTACCTGGCAAACTCACTGTAGCAACTGCAGGACCATTAACAGGAGTAGCTAACGACACGTCTCCACTCCCCGCAGAACTTATGTGAATGGCTGCAGCTGGACCCGCTGGAGCTGGAGCAGCTACCGGAATTGATGTTGGCGCCGCTACCTGCTGATGATCTCCTGCATAATTATCAGTTTGCGCCTCACTATCATCTTGCTGCTTTCTTTGTTTTGCTAGTTTTTCCTGCAACCTTCTTCTGGCTGCAGCTCCTCTCTTACCACCATAATTTCTTGGCATAAACTCTCCTTAGTATATTGTTGTTCAGAGAGTAAATCAGATAAAAACTAATTTTTTGTTAAAATAAGATAGAAAAATCTTTTATGATTCCCTACCACCAGATTTTCCTTTAGATGCCCCTCTGGCATGAGAAGGAGTAGGATCTGGGTGAAGATCACCCAATTTCTTTGACGGTTCGTGGGGTAAATCTTTTGACCATTTTGATATTTTTTCATGCGTCCCTTCTCCCGCATGGGATCTTTGCTCAGAAGCTGCCAGCTGGGCTTGCTTCTTTTCCTCTAACATTTTTCTAGCCTGCCTAGCACGTACTAGTGCTGCTATTTTTGTTACTGCTTTTGCTTTAGTCCTTTTCTGTTTATGAGCAACTGCTGCTTCCTGAGCCTCTCTCTCTAACCCTGCTCTTCTATCGGAAGGACCATCAGCAAGAGCTGTTCTATCCAACTCATCAGAATGAGCTCTTAACTCTGCAGCTTTTCTCTCATCTTCAACTGCCTGAGCTTGATGTTGTAACAAAGCCTGCCTATCTTGATCTTCAGCCCTAATCCTATCAATTCTTGGCTTTTCTTTTTCCTCCATACCTTTTTTGGAAGAAATAGTTTTGTCAAGCTCTTGCCTCAACTCTTCCAACCTTCCTAACTCAGCCTGCTTCTCTTTTATTTTAGCGTGTAATCTTAGCTGCTCTTTCCGATCATCAGTTGACCTCTGTTTATGACGCAAAGCAGCAATATTTTGCTCGACCGCATCAATCTTTTTAGTAAAATCAATTTCATCTTTGTGCAATCTTTGAAATCCTTCGTCCATTCTCCTCTGATTCTCTTGATTTCTTTCCCTTCTTCCTACTTCTTCTCGATCAACTAATGCAGGAGCAAGCTCGTCTTCACTCAGAACTACTTTGGGATCGCTTAACTTTTTTAAAGCAGAATCTAATTTCGCTCTCTTTGCGGCTCGGTATTTCTCATAATCATCTAACCCTAGAGAAAACTGCTCCATTAACTCATCCATAGACATACTAGATAAATCTGGATTCATATTTTCTGTTGTAGTGGAGCCGTGAGTAGCCTGAGGAATATCCCCAACATTGCTAAAAGCAACTGCCTTATCACCTAAATCTCGAGAAACTGCATCTAATCCAGAAACAGTTATACCAAAATCGTGAGCTTCCGCTGCTATCCCTGATAAGCGCGCTTGTAGCCTAGCAACCTCTTCAGGCGAAGATGCCATAGAAATCCTTGATTTAATCTCTTGCAACTCTGCTTCCAGCTGCGCTTGCTTAATCTCACGTTCTCTTTTACTTTTATCATCTGCTGAATATGACATCTCATCTCTTTTTTTAATCCACTTAAAAAAGTATAAAATTTATATTCAGGGTTTGAAAGTATTTTCTACTGTGATGGCTAGTTTGCGCCTTCTCCGTTCAACATATCAAAGAAATCTTTGCCACATCTAAAATAAACAGACATCCTCTCCGAAACCATGGAAATCTTTTCTGTCTTAGGGTTTTTAGTAATTCTTGCTGATCTTTTTCTTAGAGAGAACGCACCAAACCCTCTAATTTCTACTCGTCCCTGCTTAGCAAGCTCATTAGATATTTCATCTAAAATGATTTGTACCATCTGCGAGATCACATCCTTTGGTAGATCACCATATTCCTGAGTAAGCTGGTTGATTATTTCACTTTTTGTCATAACTAATTTATAAACCCAACGATAGAGATAAGTAATTTTTTAATTTATATAGAGAACCTTTAGCTTCACGAAGAACACCAAGTATCTCATCTAACTTAGAACGATATTTCTTCGTAGTAAATTCTTTTATTGAGGTTTTCTGATTAATTTTATGCTTATTATATAGATAATCTCGTACTTCATCTATAGCTCCAATTTCGTCAATCAGGCCCAATTTCAAAGCCTTTTGCCCCAAAAAGGTTGCACCGGTTGAAATTTCCTTCATTGCCCCAGAAGGTAATTTTCTTTCCTTATTCAAAATATTCACAAACAAGTTATATGCATCATCAATATAGGACTGAGTGTTCTTTTTCACCTCAGGAGTCATCTGATCAAAAGGCTGAGGTTGAGCCTTGAGAGGACCTGATTTCAGCATAGTCATCTTTATACCAATCTTCTCTGTTAATTCAGTGACATCGGGAACCATTATCCAAGCACCAACCGATCCAACAACTGAAGAATCACGAGCAAATATTCTTTCACTTCCAAGAGCAACCATATAGGCCGCCGATGCTGCATAACCTTCAACAATAGCAATCACAGGCTTTTTAGCAGATATTTTCTTTATCAAACTATATGTATTCTCTGCAGGATATAAGGTCCCCCCGGGACTATCGATAAATAAAATAACAGCTTTTGCTTTTTGATTTTTAGCTAATTTACGGAGAACCTCGTCTCTTTTTTTATTTTCATCGATCGCACCTTTAATGCTAACTGATGCTATATATTCGTCGGTTGGATTATTTTTTGCTGTGTATTTCGACAAAAAATTTAGCGCAAAAAATGCTATTATGATTAAGCATAAATTGCGCCAAAAATTTAATTTTGTTTTTAGGCCTTTACGGTCCAGCAGATAATCAGAAAAAATTTTATTATTATCTGCCATCTAACCCACCCAAAAAGATTATTATTTCTTATCTTCTTCAGCTGCATTTAACGCTGCACCTAAGATATCACCTAGACTTGCACCGCTTGATGTAGAACCATAAGCTGCGATCTTACGTTTCTTCTCATCTTGCTCGAGAGCTTTCACGGAAACGCTAACTTTTCTGTTTGTTTTATCCAAATTGATAATTTTAGCATCGAAACGATCACCAACCGCAAATCTGTCAGCTCTTTGTTCAGCTCTATCACCAGATAATTCTATTTTCTTCACAAATGTTTCAACAATATCAGCTATCGTCACAACAACACCTTCTGGCTCAACTGATTTAACAGTACAAGTAACTGCAGATCCACGCTTAAGCTCATGACATGCTCTTTCAAATGGATCTTCTTCAAGCTGCTTAATACCAAAATTAACTCTGCGCTTTTCAGCATCGATTGATAAAACCATTGCTTTTAGGCTTTGACCTTCAACATAAGTTGCTAATAAATCTCTGTTATTATCATTCCAAGACAAGTCAGATACGTGGATGTAACCATCAACTTCTTCACCAAATTCAACAATGAGACCACTATCGATTACTTTCTTAACTTTACACTCAACTTCTGTTCCAACTGGATTTTTCGACATGATTTCTTGCCATGGATCTTCTGAACATTGTTTCATACCAAGACTAATACGGTGCTTATCCACATCAATATCTAAAACCATATATTCGATTTCATCACCGACATTAGCAATTTTTCTTGGATTAACAGTTTGCTTGTTCCAACTAATTTCAGAAACATGCACTAAACCCTCAATACCATCTTCTATTTCAACAAAAATTCCGTAATCTGTAACGTTAGTTACCTTGCCTGTACGCTTAGAACCAACAGGGAACTTAGCATCAAGCCCTTCCCATGGGTTAGATTCAAGTTGTTTCATGCCAAGAGAGATTCTTTTACTAGCATCATCATATTTAATTACTTGCACCTTGACAGTTTGTCCTAAAGAAAGCACTTCCGAAGGATGATTAATTTTAGACCAAGAAATATCTGTAACATGTAGTAGTCCGTCTAGACTTCCAAGATCAATAAATGCACCATAATCTGTAACATTTTTCACGATACCTTCTAATGTATCACCAACTTTAATAGCCGACAGCATCTCATCACGAGCTTCTTTTCTAGACTCTTCTATGATAGCACGTCTTGAAACTACCACGTTACCTTGTTCACGATCCATTTTTAGAATCATGAAAGGCTGCTTAACACCAAGCATATATGAGATATCTTTAATAGGCTTCACATCAACCTGACTACCAGGCAGGAATGCAATAACTCCTTGCATGTCAACGGTTAGTCCACCTTTTACTCTACCAAAAATTATACCTTCAACAGGCTCTTGAGCCAAATGAGCTTTTTCTAGTGCTGCCCATGACCTTTCACGGATCGCTCTTTCATGACTTAAAACTATTCTGCCGCCTCTATTTTCGAAAGCTTGAATAAATACATCAACTTCATCGCCTATTTGCAAATTAGGTGTTTGGTTATTAACCATAAATTCTTTTACAGGAACTCTACCTTCAGCCTTCAAACCAACATCAACTATTACTACATCATTATCAATAGCTATGATTTTACCTTTTACGATTTCGCCTTCTCTTTTATTATTTATTTTTGCAGCTTCTTCAAATAAAACTCCGAAATCTTCGTTACTGTTAAAATCGCTATTTTCTATTCCAGTGGTTAATAATCGTGACATGGGAAGTGTTTTTCCTATATTAATGTTTTAAGGTTGATAAAAATTTAGTGTTCATAATTAATCTTTTAGATGTTAATTGTCAATTTTTTTTCATTTTCAGGGATGAATCTTTATGCTAACTCTGCTCTTCACAGACTAACACTCTTAATCTTTTTGTTGATAATCTGAACAGCTTTCTGAAACACCTCATCTGAGGTTAAATATGAGGAATTGATCACATATGCATCTGCAGCTTTTTTTAGAGGAGAATTTTTACGCTCCAAATCACGTTTATCTCTCTGTCGCAACTCGTGAACTATCTCTTCCAAGGATATGTTTTCTTTACCTTGCTCTTGCAGCTGTGCAAATCTGCGTTTTGCTCGCGCGTCATCTGAGGCAGTCATATAGATTTTGACATCAGCTTTGGGGCAAATCACCGTCCCAATATCACGCCCTTCTAAGATTGCAATTTTATTGTTCTCAATCCAAGAATATTGAATTTCATTCAGCATTTCACGAATAAAATCAAGCTTTGCAATTTTTGACGCAACGTCAGCAATTTCAAGCCTATTCAACTTATCAGTATATAATAAGTTATAATTTGCAGTATTCAGCAAATCTTGAATCTGCTCCTTAGATGACTCAAGTTCATCGAGCGGCATTTTATGATTGATAATTCTTAAAGCTAGCAACCTGTATAAGTTACCTGTAGGCAAATACTTGCAGCCATAATAGTTAGCTAAGTTAGCGCCTAAAGTACCTTTACCTGAGGCTGATAAACCATCGATAGCTATTACGAAGCTATTCGTCACCATCTTGTTGACTTTTTTGCTTTGAGTTTGCAGATTGAGTATTAGATCTCTTTTTATTCTTTGGTTTTTTTACTTTCTTCCCATCTGGTTCTGGGCTGGTCAAAGAAGCAACTTCTGAGTTTATCTCATCTGAAACTTTCTCTGCTGAAACTTCCTTAGCGTTTTTCTTTTTTTCTATAGCAAAACTTTCAGCGCTCATCCTAGAATCCTGCATCAATGTAACCTTAACATCATGCTTTTTCTCGATCTCAATGAGATCACTTCTTTTGTTATTTAAAGTATACAGAACAGTGTCTGGTGCTGCGTAAATAACAACCTCTCCGACTTTTTGCCCTGATATTTCACCTTCTATTGTTTTTAAGATTGTAACTGCACATGATTCATATGAGCGAGTAGTCCCCTTACCACGACAATGATTACAAATAACCGTATTATGTTCTAAAAAGCTTGGTTTCATTCTTTGCCTCGACATTTCTAATAATCCAAAATTGCTAATATGCCCTACTTGCACCTTTGCTTTATCTTTCAAAAGCTCTTCACGCAAGATACGCTCAATATGCCGCCTATTTTTTGGCTCGATCATATCAATAAAATCGATAACTATCAAACCTGATAAATCGCGCAATCTTATTTGACGCGCAATTTCTTTTGCTGCCTCTATATTCGTCTTTATTGCTGTTTCTTCAACATTTCTTTCTGAAGTTAGTTTGCCAGAATTCACATCAATCGCAACTAGAGCCTCTGTGTGATTTATAACAATATAAGCACCCGAATCCATTTCAACATTGGTGCCATATAAATCGAGAATTTGTTGGTTGATTGAAAAAGCATTGAACACAGGAGTGTTTTTTTTATGCTCCTCAATTTTAATACCACCAACAGAAGAGATAGAGGAAGCGATCTGCTTCATTTTTAAGAAAGCTTCTTTACCGTCAACAATAATTTCTTTGGTCTCATCGTCGTATAAGTCACGGATAACTTGCTTTAAAATATCATCTTCGGCATATATAAATTCTGGAGCCATGGAAGCTAAAGTTTTCTCCCTGATTGTATTCCACAAATTCACCAAATAATCATAATCAGATTTGATTTCCTCGGCTGATTTACTTTGACCTATGGTACGAACAATAACACTTGCGCCTTCACCCGGTGATAATTGGTCAACGATAGATTTTAATCTCTTACGATTCTCTACTTTAGTAATCTTTCTTGAGATTCCACCAATTGAGTCACTATTCGGCATTAAAACGCAATATCTACCAGCTAATGATAAATATGTGGTAAAAGCTGCCCCTTTATTCCCCCTTTCTTCTTTAATCGCCTGAACAAGAAGCACTTGCCCCTTTTTAATAACTTCTTGGACTTTGTAGCGTGAAACATTTTTTTGTTTTATACGCTCAAAATAATTTTCGTCCAAGGCAGGAATATCAGCAGCTTCCTCTTCTTGTATTTCATTTATAGCAGAATCAAACGCTAAATCACCGTCTTCATCATCAATTACTGCTTCCTCCACATGATCTGATTTTCGTAATGCCTTCAGCTTTTTATGACCGTGCTCTTTTACTTCTTGAATCTCACGCTTATTTTGCTCCTTCAACCTCTGTCTATCTTCAACTGGTATATTATAATAGTCAGTGTGGATTTCTGAGAAAGGTACAAAACCATGACGGTTTCCACCATAATCAATAAAAGCAGCCTGCAAAGATGGCTCAACCCTAGTTACCTTCGCTAGGTAAATATTACCTTTAATGGTTTGCCGGTGTCGGGTAGAGTATTCGAAGTCTTCTAATTTATTATCTTTTACAATCGCAACTTGCACCTCATCTTTGTAAGATGCATCAACTAAAATTTTTTTATTCATAATTTATTTATTTCACAAACAACCAAAATTATTGGCAAATGAGATAAAAAATTGAACTACTCAGGGATGATACAACCAATAAATTTCTCCTCATACTCACCTTCTTCATTCCTTACTTATCTTTATTTGCCAAGATATTATTTTTTTTACTGAAACTAGTATATCTACAGTTTTACTTTTATTCTATATTCTTGTTTACTTTTTATTGCATAGAATAATGTCTAAAATTCCTTATAATATACCTAGAATTATAAAGCAATATTTTACTAAATGATAAAATTTCTTAAATACATAACCAAACTAGCTTTTTTTGGATGTATTAGTGGCATAATTCTTGGTTGCGTTATTTTATTTATTTACATTAAAAATCTACCAGACATATATAAGATTAATGAACACAAGCCAGATTTGGTTTCTAAAATATATTCTGAAGATAATCAGTTATTAGAAGAATATGCTGAAGAATATCGCTTATTTACTCCTATGGAAAAAATTCCTCCACATGTAGTGACGGCATTTTTAGCAGCTGAGGATGCCGATTATTTTGAACATGCCGGCATTGATCCGCTTGGAATCGGAAGAGCCCTGATAACTAATTTGGAAAATTTAAAATCTGGCAAATCACTAGTTGGTGGATCTACAATTACTCAGCAAGTAGTAAAAAATCTGCTATTAACCAATGAAAAATCGATAGAACGAAAGATCAAGGAAGCAATTTTATCAATTAGACTAGACGCTGCTTTTTCAAAAGAAAAAATCTTGGAGTTATATCTAAATTATATTTTTCTTGGAAACAGGTCATACGGTATAGCTTCAGCAGCAGCAAATTATTTCAATAAAGACTTAAAAGATATATCTATTTCAGAAGCAGCTCTACTTGCCTCTCTGCCAAAAGCTCCTTCATATTACAATCCAAAACGAAACCTTATAAGAGCCACGCAAAGAAAAAATTGGGTACTAAAGCAAATGCTTGATAAACACTTCATAACTCAACAACAATATGATCAAGCAATAACAGAAGAAATAAAACTCACAAAAAATAATAGACCTGTTTACTCGGCTCCATATTTCAGCAATGAGGTACATAATTTTGTCTCACAAAAATATGGCCCTAGAAGCATTTTTAAGGATGGTTTGATTATCAATACAACAATCATACCACCTCTGCAAACCCACGCCTCTAAGGCACTGCGAGAGGGAATTGACAAGGTAACAAAATTAATTTCATCAGGTGACAGAGAAATCACTAGCAATGACAAAATTAATGGAGCAATGATTGTAATTAACAATAATTCAGGAAAAGTTGTCGCTTTAGTAGGAGGATATGATTTTGATCAAAGTCAATTTAATAGAGCAACGCAATCCATAAGACAATCAGGATCCACATTCAAACCTTTTGTCTATCTTGCTGCCCTCGAAGAAGGCTACAGTCCTGCTTATATAATCGAAGATATGCCGACAATAATTTCGCAAGGTAAAAATCTCGATGATTGGATGCCAAAAAATTATGCAGATGATTTTCTCGGAAACATCACGTTAAGAAGAAGCTTAGAATTATCCAGAAATGTAGCAACTGTAAAACTTGCTCGCAATATTGGAATAAAAAGAATATCAGATATTGCAGAAAAACTTGGGGTAATAAAAGGGCCAATTACAAATTTATCCTCAGTTTTAGGAGCAACCGATACTAAATTAATTGACATAGCTGCGGGCTATGCCACCATCGTAAACGGAGGGAAAAAAATCACCCCAGTTTTGATTGAAAATATTCAAGACAGATATGGGAAGATAATTTATCAAAACCCTAACTTAAAATGTATAAACTGCCATAATATAAAATCATATCCAAAAATATTAGATTTAAAAAAGAGAGTAGTATCAAAGGAATCAGCCTTCCAACTAACAAATATTCTAAAAGGAGCAACAAAAAGAGGTACTTCTAGGAAAGCGGCCAGCTTAAAAATGAATATAGGTGGAAAAACTGGGACAACCAATGATAATAAAGATTGTTGGTTCGTCGGATTCACACCCGATTACACTGTAGCTATATATCTTGGCTACGACACACCTAGATCTATGGGAAGAAAGGCAATTGGCGCAACTACAGCACTCCCCATCTTTATCGAATTCATCGAATCAACAAAATGGTTTTTTAGAGATAGACCGTTTAATACCCCCAATTCAATACGTATGATAAAAATTGATCCTTATGATGGCACAAGGGCTAATCCCAACACAATCCATCCTATTTTTGAAGCTTTTAAAAATAATCAATACCCAAATGTGCAAAAAAACACTACCCAAAGTAGTGAAATTGAGCTAGAACTCGATTCAGAAGTAATTTACTAAGTGCCGAAATGGAAAACAAATATAGAACCAAGCATTATCAATGGTTTACAAAATTAAGAGACGATATTTGCACAGCCTTCGAAAATATAGAGAAAGAATACTCGGGACATTTAAAAGATCAAATCGAACCAGGTGAATTTGAAAGAAAAAAGTGGGACCGCCCAGGCGGTGGTGGCGGCACAATGAGTGTTATGAGAGGAAGAGTTTTTGAGAAAGTCGGCGTAAATATATCAGAAGTTTACGGTGAGTTTTCCGAGGAATTCAGAAAGCAAATACCTGGCGCTGAAAAAGATCCCAAATTTTATGCCTGCGGCATCTCTTTAGTATCTCACATGAGATCACCAATTGTTCCCTCCGTCCATATGAATACTCGTTTCGTGGAAACGACAAAATGGTGGTTTGGAGGCGGCATGGACCTCACCCCTACAATTGAATTTGCTGAAGACAACGAGCTTTGGCACCAACGTAATAAAGTCGCTTGTGATAAACATAACCCAAAATTTTATCCGGAATTTAAGGAATATTGCGATCGCTATTTTTATTTGCCCCACAGAAAAGAAGCTCGCGGTATAGGAGGAACTTTCTTTGATTATCATAACACTGGTAACATGGAAGAGGATTTTCTTTTCACTCGAGATATAGGAAAGGCTTTTTTAGAGACCTATCCAGAATTAGTTCGTCGTAGAATGAACGAATCATGGAATGATGAACAAAAAGAAAAACAATTAATAAAACGCGGCAGATATGCTGAATTTAACCTGATTTATGACCGTGGAACTAAGTTTGGTTTGATGACAGATGGAAATACTGAAGCTATTCTTATGTCACTTCCTCCAGAAGCAAAATGGCCTTAAATAGAATGTTACGCAGAAAAAGTACATTTGACCCCATAATGGTCGGAAGGGTATAATTTTTCTTTAATTTGTTCACAGCCAAAAATCTCAATTTTTTTTGGCCTTAGATAGTTGTTTTGACGATATAAAATACCATCTACCCTTCTTTTACCTTTGCTGTGGCCAAATAATTTTCGCAAGTAATTTTTCTCTGGATCTTGAGTGAAGCCATTTCCTACACCAATTTCATTCCATGCGTCCAACCATTCTTCTCCTAGCATTTTCAAACAAGAATCACTACTATGATTTAGGTCGCTGTTAAAATCACCAAGAATGATCACATTATTCTCGTCTATCTTTCGTATAACGCGAGATTTAATATATTGCAGCTGCCTCTCACGCAAATAAGTATTTTCAACACCCGAATTTAGGTGAATATTGATGATTTGCAAATCAACAAATTTCATACTTAAAAAACAATAATCTAAATTCTTACTATGTTGGGGAAAAAATTCTAACTTAATATCTTCCGTTTTCGATTTTGATAAGAAACAAACAATAACATGATCTTCAACGTGATCAGACCAATTATATTTTTCGGGATATAGTTGATAGCCTAGTAATTCAGCAGAATTCTTCAATTCTTTCCAAACCTCAAAAGAAACCTCCTGCAATGCAAAAAAGTCTATCTGCTGACTCAGCAAATATTTTTTCAACCACTCAATTCTAACATTAAGCTTGCTTTCTTCCTGATGCTTCAGAACACCGCAAATATTAAAAGTGGCAATTTCAAATCCACCCTTCTCCATCTGATCACTTTATTAAGTTAATGAAATCTCTATTAGAGCATTCATCTTTTTCTCCCCTAAATGTACAGCTAAAAGTTTTGCTACTTTCCTTCTCAACACCACGCATCATCATACAAAAATGCTTCGCTTCAAAACCAACACCAACCCAACGTGGCTTTAATATTTGATATATTGCATCTGCCACCTGGTTGGTTAGATGCTCTTGCACTTGCAATCTTCGCGTATACATATCAACAATCCTGGCAATCTTACTCAAGCCAATAATCTTACCATCCGGAATATAAGCAATATGAGCCACCCCATGAAATGGCAACAAATGATGTTCACATAATGAGTAGAACTCAATGTTTTTTATCAACACAATGTCATTAGCGGAAGAGTCAAAAATTGCATCACCAACCAAATCCTCGATGTTTTTCTCATAGCCAGATGTTAAGAATTGCATTGCTTTCGCTACTCTTTCTGGAGTTTTCTGTAAACCTTCACGCTTGGGATCTTCCCCTATTATCTCGATTATCTTGTGATAATGTTCTTGCAACTTTTCTTGTGACATCACTATTTTTCCTGTTAAAGAGAAGATTATATCAAAAGATTAATTTTTTAAAAGCAGGTAATTAACGTTAATTTTTGTTTCTCCAAGTAAGAAAGGAAGTAGTAGAATAATTCCATACTGCTCCTACAAAGCAACCAACTACACCAGCAAAGAACCAATTTACACCTTTCTCAAACAGGTAAGAAGCAACAATCACATTTATTATTGCTCCAAACAAACAGGCAGCACAAAAACTTATAAGGCCATATAAAATCCTTATGCCATGTATTCTCTGGTCCCTATAAGTAATTAAATTATTCATATAGAAGTTACTACACATAGCGACAAAAGTGGCAATAGATTGTGAGAAAGAAAAATCGATATGAATAATTTTAAGCATGAATGATAGTACAAACATATGCACAAACACACCCGTTCCTCCAACTAGCATAAATAAAATAAATCTTACAGGTATCAATCTTCCAAAAAATTTATCTAAAATTAAAACTAAAAACTCTATCATCACAGCTGAGTCCAGCTTGCTCTGCCCAGCATTTCGCTCACGGAAAATAGTTGGCAATTCTAGGTAATTCAACTTTATGCCTTTTAATTTGCAGCTACTAAAAATATCCAATAATATTTTAAAACCTTTCCCAGAAAGTCGTGGTATAATCTGTTCTATTATCTTACTGTCAACCATAAAATACCCACTAAGAGGGTCCGTTAAATTTGCTCCTGTTATCAAGGAAGAAATCTTATTCCCAACCTTGCTAATGCCCTCTCTCTGATTACTCATTCCTTCAATTTTTGATCCTTTTAAGAATCTACTAGCAAGTACAATATTTGAATCTTGAGATTCCAGACATTGATACATTTTTTTTAATAATTTTGGATCATGTTGGAGGTCAGCATCAATAACAGCAAAATATTTGGCAGAGGATGAGGCAAATCCATCAATACAAGCAGATGCCAAGCCTCGTTTATGCAACCTATTTATTAATCTGATATTGGAATATTTTCCAGTTAGCTCCAAAATTTCGTTCTTCGTGCCATCTTTTGAATTATCATCAACAAAAACAACTTCAAAATTTATATCTTTCAAGGCATCTTTAATCTGATTATATAAAGATTTTACGTTACCCGATTCATTGTATGTAGGAACGATAATCGAAAGTTGTTTATGCATCTACGGTTCAGAATTTTTTTGAAAATTCTACATTCTAAAAATATTTATAGCAAACCAATAAAAAAGGCGCATATATAATTCATGCGCCTTTCATTTTTTTATAATTGGAACCAACTAACTGATAACATCACCATATGTAAATTTTTCACCTAACAAACAAACAGCCTTATCACTGACAAAATCAGTTTCAATCTTAGCTTCAAAATAGTAAGAATTAGCATGATCTGTAGTTAAACAATATTCTGGAGCTTTTTTAGATAATATTTCTTCTAGATCTGAATAATATTTGTCTAATTCACCCATAGCCATCTTATATTCTTCGCTATTAACTGAAAAATCATCCCACGTTTTACCTTCATGCAGGAATTTCGCCAATTGAACCTGCTCTTTATGATGCTTCATCATACCAAGAAAGCTATCATATATATTTACTTGTCGTACCCAACTAGCATAGTTTGCTCCTTCTTTATTTGTTGGATCATTTGCATATTCTTCCGGGTGAAACTGGAAACTAGCATGATTTCCGCTAGCAAAAGATTGTACTACTCCTTCTTCTGAGTAAACACCAGATTGAACACCTGTTTCAATTGCATAATTATGAGCAGTCTTGATCTCAATTGTTATTTCTGGATGAAAATCTTCGTCACTAAGATATTTTTTCTTCTCATAATCATCTAACATCATAAAATATTCAATAGTTCCCGGCTGAACTATTCCGTAATGTGCTTGCCCGTCTGCATATCCAATAACCTTACTCAGATGATGGCCTCTTGATAAAGCATGATATTGATTTCCTAGGCACATTCCAACAAATGGCAAAGAATTATTGTAAGCATATTCATATATTTTAAGATACGCTTGTTCGATTTCACCAGATGGCTGGAAATCACTTAGAGAAAAAGCACCGTCTATATCTTTTGGATACGAATCCCCACCACCAGGCATTAACACACCATTCAGCTTGGAAAGTATGCCTTTCTCGATATCAGCTTCTGAAAAAATAATCGGCCTTAATGAAGTATCTTTAGTAGCTAAAACGCGCGCAAGAGCAATATGTTCGCTACTCCAAAAATTTTGATATGAAGGGATACCTAGATATATTATATCGGGACTAAAATTCTGATCGTTATCTGTATAAAATGGATCCTTAGAATAACTTTTAATTTCTTCTAATTTTTCATCAAAATCAGGCATCCATTTAATTTTTTCAATTATTATATCAATCGGCGTCACATGATCATCATTTTGAACATCACAATCAAAGCCTAATTTTGCATATTTTATGAATTCTTCAAAATCTCCGGACTTTGCAATTCCATGCATGAGCGAACCTTCCCCTGATAAAGAAATAGCCTTTCCTATATCAGGAAATACAGTTGAGAGCTCTATTAAAGTTTCTGTATCAAATATACTCACCATTATTGTTTCAATAGAAACTTCAGAGGCTTTATCTTGTTGAAACGGAACCTTTTGCTGAATTAGCAATGAAATAGCTTCTTTGTCATGGAACATTACTGAATGAAGCCATGCTAAATTAGCAATCTTTTGATCTTCAATACCAACTTGATAATCATTACCACTTGAAGAAATTTCTTCTAAAAAGCTTTTTATATCTTTTTGATTTGCAATAACTTCTCTTAATAAAAGTTCGGCCTTTCTAATTGGAGAACCTGCGCTTAATTTTTTATTTATTAGAGCCAATTCATGACTTGTTGCCCCTTCAAGCAACTGGGCTGCCACTTCAAAAAAACCATTTCGTAAAGCCACATCGCTTGTCTTCCATGTTTGACCATGGACAGAACAGACATGGTTACCACCTATTTTTTGAGCTAGATATTTATATAACTCGACAAGTTCTTTTTCAAAAGGCTGAGAATTTTCAAGCGATGCATCAAGCACATTGATGGCTCTTATGGAGTTAATAGGATGATGCAAGTCAGCTCCTTCATCTATTAAGAAATATATATTTTTTAATAGGCTTTGTTTTTTCTCTTGCTCCTTAGCCATACTCTCTTTTATGAGATCTGGACTGCTGTGAAAATAAGTGCGTGAATTATACTCATTGATCAGGGAAATTAACAAGGAATCTCCATCCTCATCTCTTATATTCAAATCCATACCGCGATCTACAAACAGCTTGAGCATATCTGGGTGATCCTTTAAAAAATAAGGAAAAACCCTTGCAAAACTTAATGTTTCATCATGTAAGTTAAAAAGATGCGTTAGTTGCTTTAGGTCGCACAAACCCATTTGCATTGCTTCTTGGAGTAATGCTGGAACGGTAGTATAAAGTTCATATATTTTGTCTAAGAAATCCACTTCCTTCACAAAATCGCTATAACCTTTTCTAAATATTTGATATAAAGCTTGATGTATTTTACTTGAGTCATCAAGGGCAATATAGTCTTTCCCAGCACAATGTTGATTTAGCTGATCAATAAATCCTTTAATTTGCCCTTCATCATCACTTTTTAGAATATCTGGTAAATTTGTTAATATATCGGCAAATGAAATATTCTTGTGATCGTCCGTCACAAATTCCTGCGTCTTCAGCTTAGAATCGAACTTAGTCATAAAATGCCTCCTTTATGCAATAACTTATAACAAGTATATTATTAACACATATTAACAAAGGAGTCAAATGATTTCTATACTCTTGATTGCAAAAGTGTGATTCTTGATTCTTCACAAGTTGAAGTAAGAACCTTTGATTTCAACCAAAGAAGCTCAAACTTATTAGCCATATTGATGGCGTCTTGAACTTTCTGGGTACATAGAACTTTAGGATCAAAAATAATTTTTCTAGTTTCAAAGTTTGTCAGGTTAATTTGAGAGATTTTACACAAATTTTCTATTGAATGATTAGATACGCCACCGCCTAAGGAAAACCCCAGATCATTCTTCAAACAATTTCTGGCAACTTGCTCACAATAAGAAGAAATTTCCTCTGATTCAATTTCTGCCCTAGTCAAACCAAGTGACTGAACAAAATCCACTCTGCCAAATACAACTGAATGAATATGGTTTACTTTCTTAACTTCATCAATGATTTCACTTAGATTTTGAAAGCCCATTATGGTTTCAATATTAATGAGGAATTTTTTTTCGGTTAATTCTTCATCTGTAAAGATATTACCGATTGAATTAATATATTTACGAACGGCATAAGCACTTTCAATCATAGGAGCAAGTATAATATCAGCACCAAACTCTCTGGCTTTTTCTATATCTCTAATCGCTTCACAACCACCTATTTTTATACATAGAGATAATCCAGATTTTTTGGCAAGCTCAGCTAAAACACCCATATCTTCATCGCTAGAACCTTCAGCCTCGTACTCACCCCGTAAGGCGTGGAATCCTAGAAGATCTTTCCCCTCTTCAAGCAAAGATAATATTTCATTTTCAAATTTATGAGTCATTTCGTAAAAATTCTTGATACAAGCTAAATGACAGAATATCAGAGATTTTGCAACTTAAAATAGTTAAGAAAAATGGTAGCGAGGGAGGGACTCGAACCCCCGACACGCGGATTATGATTCCGCCGCTCTAACCAGCTGAGCTACCCCGCCAAAGACAAGAATATTGTATAATCTTCACCTTAAATATTGTCAAGATAAATTCTATGATGCAGTTAGACAATCTTCCATTTGCCCCTGTTAAGTCGTCAAATTAATTTATCTGATAACATTTCCATATCATATAGAAGGAACAAAAGTTTGATCATATAATATCCTAGCAGAAATAGTATCAACAGCATGGCAAAAAGCTGCAAGCTCATTCATCGTTCGTTTCTTACTGGAATAATCCTCTCCCTCGCCGTGAATATATTTTAAGGCATTTATTTCTTGATCAGAAAAAATAATCCCCTCTTCTGCTAAAATATTATTGTAATAAGTTGCTTTATTAATATCTTGCCCAAGAACATACTTAAATATTTTTTCAATATCATGAAAATACATAACAATCATTGCTGAATCTTTTGTAAAAGGCAGAACACAGGTCTCATTTAACATTAAATATAGTTTTTCAACCAACTCAAAACACTGCAAGATGTGATCTTTATAACCTCCTTCCCAAGCTTGGTGATTGTGCGATGACCCCTTAGCTTTTTCAATCAAATGTATATGTTTATTATGATATTTTATTATTTTGTCCTTCCTGGGGTCTTTTATGTTAACCAAATAATCTATTATCATACAAATAACTTTCCGACTAAAATTCTTCCTTACAAACAATAGATCTTAATATATCGCTTGTAAACTTTTGTTGGGGCAGTTGATGAATGCGCGGTATAATAAGCTATTAAAATTACCGGCGATGACAAAATATTTGCAAAGAAATTCTTATAGAGAAAAAGACTAATTATCATTTTCAAATTAACCCTTGCGGAACTCACAAAATAGGCGTATTTTTTGAAAAAATTAAAAATTAACAAGAGGTTCTCATGGCTGTTTTAGTTGGTATGCCTGCACCAGATTTCACTGCTAAGGCTGTAATGCCTGATAATGAAATCAATGAAAGTTTTAACCTAAAATCATATTTAAAGGGTGACGTGGGGGTTTTATTCTTCTACCCGCTCGATTTTACTTTTGTATGTCCTTCAGAAATCATAGCCTTTAATAATCGCTTGGCGGAATTTGCCTCACGAGGTGTAAAGTTAATTGGGATTAGCGTTGATTCTCACTTTACACATTTAGCATGGAAAAATACAGCTGTTGAGAAAGGTGGAATCGGCAACATTAAATTCCCTTTAGTTTCCGATTTATCTAAACAAATTGCTCGTGATTACGATGTTCTTGTCAATGAAGAAGTGGCTTTACGCGGTACTTTCATGATTGATAGACATGGTGTTGTTCGCCATCAAGTAGTAAATGACCTTCCTCTAGGAAGAAATGTTAGCGAAGCTCTTAGAATGGTTGATGCTCTTTTATTCCACGAACAATATGGCGAAGTTTGTCCGGCTGGATGGAATAAAGGTGATGAAGGTATGAAGGCAACCTCAGAAGGTGTAGCCGACTATCTCACATCAAACGCCGATAAATTATAAAATACTGGGCCGCGATTGCGGCCTTTTTCATTTTAGGGGGCAACAAAATGAAAAAAGAACATTTTGATATTTTAAGACTGATCAGATCGGATAATATCGGGCCGAGAACCTTCCACAAACTTAGAGAATATTTCCAGACAACTGAGGAGATTTTCCAATATATTGAAAGGAAGAAAACTGATCACAAAAAATCAATCAAACTTGCTGCAAAAGAAGAAATTGAAAAAGAGCTAGATTTAGTAGATCAATTTGGGGCAAAGTTTATTTTTTATGACCAACCACAATATCCTGAGCGGCTAAAACATATAGACGACCACCCACCTGTTATTATTGCTAAGGGAAATATTAATTTGCTAAATGAAAATAAACTAATCGCCATTGTCGGGGCCCGTAATGCATCCTTCAATAGCATTAAGTTTTGTCGCAAAATAGTAAAAGAAACGCTTATAAATAACTTCATTACTGTTTCTGGGATGGCTCGCGGCATAGATACAGAAGTCCATGCAAATAGTCTTGGAAAGACCATCGCAGTTTTATCAGGTGGTATTGACGTCATCTACCCACCCGAAAATGAAAATCTATACAAATCTATAGCTGAATCTGGCTGCTTAATAGCTGAAAATAAAATTGGCATGCAACCTACAAATTATCACTTTCCTCAACGGAATAGGATTATTGCTGGCTTAGCAATGGCTACCATAGTGGTTGAAGCAACTATAAAATCTGGAAGCCTCATTACCGCCAAATTTGCCTCGCAATATGGCAAAGAAGTTTTCGCCGTACCAGGGTTCCCTCTTGATCAAAAATTCTCAGGAAATAATTACCTAATTAAAAACGGGGCGCATCTGTTGGACGAGCCTTCTGAAATTTTTTCTGAATTAAATATTTTCCAAAAATCAAATAACCTGGAAATTCTTGAGGAAAAAATAAAAATAGAGGAACCACAAACTCAAGAAGAATTATCCAAAATAAGCGATCATATCTTGGATAAACTCACCTCATCACCCGTAGATATTGATGAAATAGCTCTGCAGTTAAATACTCCCATATCCATTATCCAGGCAAGCGTCTTAGAGCTAGAATTAGAAGGAAAAGTCAAGCGAATCGCTAATAATTTTATCATCAATAGTAATTTGGATGAATATTCAGAAAAATTTATTTATGTATAACTCTCTCCATTAACATTATTTTAACCATATAAAGGCAGAATTACTACATCATACCGAAAATAAAAAGTAATTATGCCAAAAATAAAAGTAGAAAACTCTCAAGTTATGAATGCCTTAATAAATGACGTCATGCCTCTGTTAAGCAAGTTTGCAGGGAGTATGGGAGCGACCGCTAGAAGACAAAGTTTTTCTAAAGCTGAAAGAGCTGAATTTGAAAAAGTTGCTCTTCTTAGGGATGCTCTAACAAGCTACGAAGGGCAAGATAAAGCTGCAATACAAAATAGAGCTATCCATGGCAGCAATTTAGGAGGATTTTTCACAGGACTAACTGGAGTTGGCGCTTCAAAATTACAAAATATACTAGATGAATTTGATGAACATCTGCTCGAAGGAACTCAACCTCCCAAAGTTTTGCCTGATGGATTTACTAGGGAAGCAACTGCTGAAGAAAGAGCCGAAGGTGAAGGTATGCATGCTGCTAAAGAAGAAACTCGCCGTGTGATGGAAGCTCAACAACGCCAGATGGAGAGAGAACGAGCCGAAGGTGAAGGTATGCATGCTGCTAAAGAAGAAACTCGCCGTGTGATGGAAGCTCAACAACGCCAGATGGAGAGAGAACGAGCCGAAGGTGAAGGTATGCATGCTGCTGAAGAAGAAACTCGCCGTGTGATGGAAGCTCAACAACGTCAGAGGGAGAGAGAACGAGCTGAAAGAGTTTTATCTGCAGCAAGAACAGGCATGGGTGCTGCTGATATAGAATCGCAAAAATTTGAGAAAGAACATGCTAGAAGAGAAGAAATTGCTAAGGACAGAGCTGAAGCAAGGCAAAAAAATGAAGCTGCCCACGATACAGCTTTAGAAGGAGCCGCACGCATGTTTGAAGCTGCTGAGAAAAGGGCACAACGCGCTGAAGACAGAAAAGCACGGGAAGAAGGTCGTGATTCAGCCTTAGAGGGGGCTGCACACATGTTTGAAGCCGCTGATGAAGCATTAGCGATAGAAAATTTTTATAAAGCTTGTGCGGATGGCACAGTAAAAAGTAAGGATATTGAAAAATATGCAGCAAATAAAGATGTAATATATGAGGGCTTTTGCCGGGCGGCTGAAAATGGAAAAACTGTTAAGTTAGCAGGAATATTAGAAAAAGCTAATTTAGGTCGTTTAGAAAAAGATCAACTAGCTTCCAGGGCTTTTGTGAGATGCTACAAAACTGGTAATTTTTCCTGTTTAAGCTACTTAAAAGGAATGACTAAAAATGTAAATTTAAAAGATAAAATGCAACGACCAGATCCCTCTCTCCCATTATCCAGAGAGCAAATAGAAAGATTTAATATTTTTGATAAAGCGATGGATGTAGTCATTCAGGCGGCAAAGGACAGAGAAAGCAAGCAACTATACACTCCAAACAAAAGAAGACCTGGAACTAGAAATTCTGCTCTTCCTTCTCGCTAAAAATAAAATTTCAAATTCTCATATGAAAATTAACCTTTTTTTAACTTTTGTAGTTTAGTTTCCTCTAACATTTTTTAGGAGACATTATGACAACATCATCTTTAGATAAATACAAAACCTCAGTCCCAGGAGAAGTGAAACTATGGAGCGAGTGTTTTACCCAGCACTTCAGAGATCTTTTTTTAATTCAAAAAAAATCTTTAAACGACAAACTTTCAGCTAAGCAATTTTTATTTCAAAGATATTATTCTTTTGACTTAATTTGCAGTCTTATAGGGGTAGAACCAGCTTCATTAAGTAAAAAAATTTTGATAATATATAGTGCAACTAGGCAAAAAAAACTAACCATTTCCCAAAGCTGCTGTTTGATAGAAAAAATAATTATTGAGTCATATATATCTCGGACATTATTCAACGAAATTGCCTCATAAGCTAAAAACAGACAAATTAATTCATACTAAAATATAATATGTTATTATTTGTGGTCTGTAATTTTTAAGTTTTTTACCACAAAAAACTTTATATTTTACGTTTTTAATATTAATAATTCCGCTATGAGTGCAGAAAAAATTGTAAATTATCCGAAACATATCGCGATTGTAATGGATGGCAATCGCAGATGGGCTAAGCAGAAAGGCAAGGCCCTTGCGTTTGGCCACAAAGCTGGGGCAGAGAATGCCAAGAAAATTGCACAAGCTGCAAACGAGCTTGGGATTAAATATCTTACCCTATATGCCTTTTCGACAGAAAATTGGAATAGATCAAAAGAAGAAGTCTCATATTTACTAGGTCTTCTAACACTTTATATAGAGAATTATCAGGCCGAATTAGAAAAAAATAAAATTCGCCTAAATATCATTGGTGATATTGATAGGCTTCCAAAAAAGCTGCGGGATAAAATTCTAGCACTCGAAGAAAACTCTCTTAGTAATAGTGAACTAGTCCTTACAATAGCGATAAGTTATGGCGGCAGAGGTGAAATTTTCAACGCGGCTAAAAAACTGGCTAACTACTGTATAGAAAATAAGATCGAACCCTCAACTTTGAAAGAAAAAGACTTTACGAATTTTCTAGACACTAAGGATATACCTGACCCGGATATTTTTATTCGTCCAAGCGGCGAATATCGCATCAGCAATTTTTTATTGTGGCAAATTGCGTATAGTGAGTTATATTTCACAGACAAATTATGGCCGGATTTTGATAAAAATGAACTAGAGAAATCCATCCAGGATTTCCTTAAAAGAGAACGTAGATATGGTGAATAGTAATATTTTTAAAAGAGTTGTTTCATCTTTGGCAATCGGATTGCTAGTACTTCTAGCTATCTTTATAGATAATATAATTTTTCATATATTTATTTCGTTTGTCGCGATAGCTATGTGTATTGAATGGTACGAACTTACAATCAAAAATAATAATAAAAAGAAATTTTTATGGATGATTCTAGGAATATTATATATAGCAGCACCTTGCGTTTCATTTAGCTGGCTTATAGAGCAAAAAAATGGTCAGTTAATAATATTATGGATCATTTTGGTTATTGCTGGAACAGATATAGGAGGTTATTTCTTCGGAAAAACCATTGGAGGAGCAAAGTTAGCTCCAAGAATCAGCCCAAATAAAACATGGATTGGCCTAGCTGGTGGAATGCTCATTGCAACTATTGTTGGAACGATAATGAATATATATATTGCGCAAAATATTATTTTTATGGCGGTATTTAGTTGCCTCCTTGCCGTCCTGGCTCAAGCAGGAGACTTGCTGGAATCTGGTATAAAGAGATATTTTGGCATTAAGGATAGTGGAAAAATTATTCCTGGCCACGGTGGAATTTTAGATAGAGTCGATGGTTTTATTCTGGTAGCGCCTTTAGTTGCTCTGATCATCTATCTATATGGTAACATATTCTGATATGACAAAGAAAATAACAATTTTTGGTTCAACTGGCTCCATCGGAAAAAGCACTATTGATATCATTCTTAGATCACCAGAAAAATATGAGGTGGTTGCACTCACTGCAAATAAGAATTTTAAACTCTTAGCAGAACAAGCAATACAGCTAAATGTAAAATATGTTTGCATAACGGATGTTAGATATTTTAATGATCTAAAGATTCTATTATCTCACACCAAGATAAAAATATTCTCAGGTAGTGAGGGTTTAATCGAAATCGCCAAAATAAAAAGCGATCTTGCTGTTGCCTCAATTGTTGGTTCAGCCGGTCTTGCCCCATGTTATGAAGCGATAAAAAATGGCATTAATATTGCACTTGCAAATAAGGAAAGCTTGGTTTGCGCTGGTAATCTAATGATTGAGGCAGCTAAGAAAAATAATGTCTTAATTCTTCCTACCGATTCAGAGCATAATGCTATTTTCCAGGTTTTCGAGGAAAGCAATAGAGAGCAGATAGAAAAAATAATCCTTACTGCATCCGGTGGACCTTTTTTGAATACACCTCTCAATCATCTACAAAACATCTCCCCGGCTGAGGCCACAAAACATCCAAACTGGAATATGGGAAAGAAAATCACTGTTGATTGCTCGAATATGATCAATAAAGGATTAGAGATTATAGAGGCTCATTATCTTTTTGATATGCCAGCAGAAAAAATTGACGTTCTAATCCACCCGCAATCGACAATTCATAGCATGGTTTGTTATAAAGATGGATCTTCATTAGCACAGTTAGGTAACCCTGATATGCGTACACCAATTTCATATGTTTTGGATTGGCCTAAGCGACCAGATAAAAAAATAGTTGAGACACTTGATCTAGCTAAAATTCAGAAGCTAACTTTTTTCGAATGCGATCACAATAGATTCCCAGCTGTTCGACTGTGTAAAGAAACAATCGCAAATAATGGAAATGCAAAAATCATATTAAATGCAGCCAATGAGGTTGCTGTAGAAGCTTTCTTATTAGACAAAATCAAATATACAAATATCATCAATATTATTGAGAAAATGCTTCAAAATTCGTCTAATAATGCCGTAACAAGTATAGAAGAAGTAATCGCCATAGATCAGGAAACCAAAATTAAAACAGAGGAATATATTTCAAAAAATGCTTTATGATATCTTTTTTCAAATATTCTCATTTATTATAATTCTAACCATAATTGTTTTTGTTCACGAATATGGACATTACATTATAGCAAGAATTTCGGGAGTTCGTATCACGGACTTTTCAATCGGTTTTGGTAAAAAACTTTTTGGCAAGAAAGATAAACATGGTACCGAATGGAAAATTAGCATGCTGCCTCTTGGTGGTTACGTGAAAATGTTTGGCGACATTGATCCATCAAGTAATGTAGTAGATCAAAAAATCAAAGATTCAGAAAAGCATCTAACATTTTATGCCAAATCTTTACCAATAAAATCAGCTATAGTTTTTGCCGGTCCATTCTTTAACTTCTTATTTGCAATTATTATTCTGTCAGGCTTCTTCTTCTCTTTTGGCTCTATTCAATCATCAAATGAAATAACTCATGTAGCAAAAAATAGTAGAGCGGAAAAGGGCGGCATTCTAATAGGAGATAAAATTATTGCAATCGACGACTATAACATTTCTAGCCTTAATGAAGCGCAAAAATTTATTCTCTCTCATCCAGAAATACCTTTAAAATTCACAATAAATAGAAATGATAAAATTATTGTTAAAACAATAAAACCTGAAGGGGTTTCTTTAACACAAGATAATAGCAATTCAGACAAAATTGGCCGACTGGGTGTTGCATCAAATAAGGGAGAATATGTCCGTCTTAATTTAGGGAGCTCTATTATAAAGGCAATAGATGAAACCTATCAAATTTGCTATATAACTTTAAAAGCTATTGGGCAAATGATAACAGGTGACAGAGGTTCAGAAGGTGTTGGCGGACCAATAAAAATTGCCAAAATGGCTGGAGAAACTGCAAAAATGGGCATTTATCCAATATTGTGGTTTATGGCAATGTTATCGATAAATCTGGGTCTTATTAATCTTCTACCAATCCCATTGCTTGATGGTGGACATTTATTATTTTATATAGTAGAAGCATTGTTTGGGAAGAAGGTTGCAAGTAAAGCTCAAGAAGTGGGGACAAAAATAGGTTTTGCTTTGTTAATCACCCTAACAATTTACGTAATTATAAACGATATAAGGCAGTTCTAAAATGTATAAGCTTATAAAAATATTTTTAATTCTTACATTATTTACAACAAGCTATGCTTCATTCGCGCAAAATAAACAACAATCTTCTCTTGCCGAAAATAATATAAATATAGAGAAAATCGTCGTAGAAGGTAATAAGAGAGTTGAAAAAGAAACTATTATATCTTATCTACCAATTAAGGTCGGCACGCCTTATTCCCGAAAAAAAGAAGATGAGGCAGTTAAAACATTATATGGCACTGGGCTATTTTCCGACGTCCAGATTTCATATAAAAAAAATTCTGTAACTATCAAAGTCGTAGAAAATCCTGTTATTGATCGCATTATTTTCGAGGGCAACAATGCAATAAAAAGTGAAAATCTTGAAAATGAATTAATTCTCCGTCCAAGAATGGTCTATTCTAAATCTAGGGTCAGGGATGATACTAATAAAATATTAGAAATATATAGTAAAACCGGAAGATATAATGCATCTGTTAGCCCTAAAATAGTAAAAAAGAAACATAATAGAGTTGATCTTGTCTTTGACATTACCGAAGGAAAGAAAGCTAAAATAGCTAAAATCTTTTTTATAGGAAACACCCATTTTTCTGATCGTGAATTAAAAGAAGTAATAATGTCTAAGGAGGCAAAATTCTGGAATTTCTTTGCCAACACCGATCATTATGATTCCGACCTAGTAATGAATGATAGAATCTTACTATCGCGCTTTTACAACTCAAAAGGATATGCAAACTTCAAAGTGGTTTCGGCAGTAGCAGACATCGAGCCATCTAAGAATTCTTTTTATCTCACATTTACATTAGATGAAGGCCATAAGTTCAATTTTGGAAAAATTGATCTTATCAGCAAAATAAAGGGTGTTAACCTAAAAAAACTTAAAAGTCTGATCGAGACCAAACAAGGTAATTTGTTCAATATTATGCAAGTTGACAATTCAATTGAACTAATTACTCGTGACCTTGCTAATCAAGGATACCCTTTCGTGCAAATCAAGCCTGACTATAAAGAAAATTCTGCTAGTAAAATTATTGATGTCACATATATCATCGAAAAATCCAGAAGGACATATATTGGCAAAATAGATATTAAAGGAAACCTAAAGACATACGATTACGTTATAAGAAGACAAGTTAAAGTTTCTGAGGGTGATCCATATAATTCTTTCTTAATAGAACGTTCAAAAAGAAAATTAGATGGGCTTGATTATTTTGAGAATGTTACAATTGATACTAAGAAAACAAATAAGAATGATGTCGTAGATCTGGATGTAAATGTAACTGAAAAATCTACTGCTCAAATAAAATTCTCAGCCGGATACTCCACCGCGGATGGTATACTTGGAATGATAAATTTCACTGAAAATAACTTCCTAGGTAAAGGGCAATATCTTAATGCTGGAATTCAAAAATCTTCCGCTTCTTTCTCGATGAATTTTGGCTTTACAGAACCCCAATTTATGGGAAATGATATGAGCGCAGGATTTAATGTTTTTAAATCTAGTTACGACAACACATCTTCATCTATGGGAGCTAGATCAAATACGATTCCATATACAACAAATAGTTATGGTCTAGGACTAAATATGGGTTATGATATTTTTGAAGATTTATTTCATGGTGTATCATACTTAATCCAGAGAGATAATATCTCTAAAATAAATAAGGATGCCCCTGTTTATATCAAACAACAAGCGGGTTCATATACAACTTCAGCTATCGGACAAAGATTTTTATATGATAAAACAGACTCGCATAACTTTCCGACGAAAGGCCATGTTATAAGCTTAAACCAAAGTCTAGCAGGCCTTGGAGGAAACACTAGATATATTCGTAATATATTGACCGCTTCACAATATTTCCCTATTGCAGAAGAAATGACCTTCAAGATATCGGGCTCTGCAGCTGCGATTAACGGATTTGGAGGAAAAGATGTAAGAATGAATGACAGATTCTTCCTAGGTGACCAAAATTTCAGAGGATTCCAAGCTGCTGGTATTGGCCCTCGCGATAAGGCATCTGGTGATGCTCTAGGAGGTCAATATTACTATACAGGTACAACAGAGATGACATTCCCTCTCGGTTTACCAAAAAGTTTAGAAATAACTGGTGCCGTTTTTGCTGAGGCGGGCAGTTTATGGAAAGTTGATATTCCAAAAAAGATTGCTTACACAAAAGAACAATATTATCATGGTAATCCTATTCGAGCATCTGCTGGTTTTGGCATATTATGGATCACTAGAATGGGTCCGCTAAGACTAGATATTGCTAAAGCAATTAAGAAAGAAAAATATGATAAAACACAAATGCTTCACTTCTCTTTTGAGACTCGTTTGTAATTCTGTAGCCTTTGTATTTATACTGGTTATCAGCTCATTCTCTTTTGCAAGTGAGAAGAATATTGCCGTACTAGATATTGATTACGTTATTAGCCAATCAGATAGCTACAAAGCTCTAAAAAAACAAATGGATGACAACTATGCTCAATACAAAAAAGAGATAGCTGAATATGAAAATGAAATTATCAATCTAGATAAGAAAATAAACAAAGAAAAAGATAGTCTAACCGAACAAGAATTGACTATTCTAAAATCAACCCTGAATGCACGGGAAATTAGCATCCAAAGACTTATTCAAAAAAGACGTATCTCTCTCGATGAGAATCACAGCGTCCAACTAGATGAAATTAAAAAAGAACTTTACAACTTGATCAAGAGTGAAGCTGAGAAACAAAATTTTCAGGTCATATTATCTAAGACAAATATAATCTACAGTGATGAAAGCTTGGATATAAGCGATTTGATTCTTTCAAAATTTAACGAGAGCTATAAAAAATGAGTAGATTTTTTAAAAACTCTGGGCCATTTTTTCTGCAAGATATAGCAAAAGAATTACATCTGGAAGTTGTTTTAGACGGGCAAAGATTGCAAAATATTCCCGAGATAGCTCTCGGAGACATTGCAACTCTTGAAAAAGCAAATGCCGATTCTATTAGTTTTTTTTCTAACAAAAAATATCTTGATCAATTTCAAAATACTAAAGCTCGCGTTTGTATTACCTCAGAAAAATATATTAGTTACGCACCCAAAAGTACCATTCTCATAATATCAGAGAATCCATACGTATCTTTCGCAAAAATATCTCATAAATTTTATGATACCAAACCTCAACTAGAAGACGCAATTGCGAATTCAGCTTATATTTCTCCTAGTGCTAAGCTGGGAAAAAATGTAAAAATCTTCCCGAATGTATATGTGGGTGATAAGGTTGAGATTGGTGATAATTGCATCATACATCATTCAGCGACACTGCAAAATTGTATTATTGGAGAAAATACCATAATTCACGCTGGTGTAAGAATAGGGCAAGATGGATTCGGTTATGCGTTCGATAAAGGCTCATATATCAAAGTACCACAAATCGGCGGTGTTACAATAGGCAAAAATGTTGAGATTGGTGCAAATACAACTATCGATCGCGGTACAATTGAAAATACCGAAATCGGAGATATGTGTAAAATTGATAATTTAGTCCAAATAGGACATAATGTTAAATTAGGCGTCGGTTGCATTATTGTTTCCCAGGTAGGCATTTCTGGTAGTACTGAAATAGGCAACTATGTTCAAATTGGTGGACAAGCTGGTCTTGCTGGGCATCTCAAAATCGGTGACAAAGCCCAAATTGGAGCCCAGTCAGGCATATTAAAAGATATTGAACCAGAGACTGTTTGCATGGGAACCCCAGCATTACCGATAAAACAATTTTTTAGAAATTTTACAGCATTAAAGAAAATCGCAAATAAAGGTTAAGAAATGACAGATTCTATAAATATTGAAAAAATTATGAAATTGATACCACATAGGTATCCATTTTTATTAGTTGATAGGATTATAGATATAGTTCCTAATAAAGCAGCAACAGGCATTAAAAATGTTACTTTTAACGAACCACATTTCATGGGTCACTTCCCGGAAAAACCAATAATGCCTGGTGTGTTAATTGTCGAGGCTTTGGCTCAAACTGCATGCGCCCTAATTTGCCATAGCGTAGAGGAAGAAGCTCAAAATAAATTAGTATATTTCATGTCAATTGAAGAAGCTAAATTCAGGCAAATTGTGACTCCTGGAGACCAACTACATCTCCATGTCGAATGCATAAAAAGCAGGGCTAATGTAGGAAAATTTAAAGGTGAAGCTAAAGTAAATGGTAAATTAGTGTCTGAGGCTATCTTCACTGCAATGATTGGTGATAAGAATGACAAATCTGATTCATAAAACAGCAATTATCGAAGATGGTGCCCAAATTGGCAATAATGTCAAAATTGGCCCCTACTCAATTATTGGACCCAAAGTTGTTCTACACGATAATGTTGAGATTAAATCCCATGTCGTTATTAGCAACAGAACGACTATAGGCGAAGGAACAAAAATATTTCAATTTGCATCAATAGGTGAGCTAACCCAGGATCTAAAATATAGAAATGCTGATACTGAATTGATCATAGGCAAAAATAACATTATTCGCGAATATGTTACGATGAATCCTGGTACCGCCGAAGGAACTAAAACTATAGTGGGGGATAATTGCCTCTTCATGATCTCCACCCATATCGCCCATGATTGTGTTATCGGCAATAATGTTATAATGGCCAACCATGCTACCTTAGCTGGCCATGTAACAATTGAAGATTTTGCAATAATAGGTGGATTATCAGCTGTAAAACAATTCGTCAGAATTGGCAAACACGCCATGATAGGTGGAGACACCTTTGTAGTAGAGGATGTTATTCCATATGCAATTATTTATAGAGAAAAATCGGGATTAAAAGGACTAAATCTCGTGGGTTTGAAAAGACGAAATTTCCCACGCGAAGAAATTACCAACCTTCGTAAAGCATACGAAATGCTGTTTGAAAATAAAAATGTTAAATTTTCTGAAGCAGTGGAAAAAGTAAAAAGTGAGTTATCTAATTATGAAACTGTTGCAAATGTTATCAAATTTATTGAAACCGCAGAAGGAAAGCCAATCTGTCAACCAAGCGACACATAAACTAGATAAAATTTGTTTACTTGCAGGCTCAGATCATCTGCCAGAAGAAATAATAAAATCTGCAAAGCAAAATAATATTTCTTTATGTGTTATCGCTATTGATGGACATGTCAGCTGTGATTTAAGTGATATAGTACATATAACCGTAAAATTAGGACAAGTGGGCAAAATGCTCGACTTCTTAAAAAAGCATAATATATCAAAAATATGTTTTGCTGGAAGTGTTAAAAGACCATCGATCTCAGATCTAAAACTGGATATGGCTGCAGTTAAATTCTTGGCAAAATCTGGCATCAAAAAACTTTCAGGTGGTGATGATAAATTGCTCAACCTTCTAGTGGAGTTTCTTGCAGAAAATAATGTAACTCTTATAGGACCTGAAGAGATTGCACCAGAAATATTAGCAGATAATGGTTGTATAACGAGTACAAAACCCTCACAGGAAGATTGTAATGATATTGAATTAGGTGAAAAAATATTAAATAGCCTAAGCCAATATGATATCGGACAAGCTATCATTATAGAGAATCAGTATGTAGTTGGTATTGAGGCCGCAGAAGGTACTGATAACCTTATAAAAAGAATAAAGGATCTAAAAAAAGAAAAAAAATACGGGGTGTTAGTGAAAAAACCAAAAACTAACCAAAATTTAAAAGTTGATCTTCCTACAATCGGGATAAGAACAATTCAGAACTCTATTGAGAGCGGTTTAAAAGGTATAGCAATTTCTGCAGGAAAAACTATTGTTATAAATAAAAATGAGCTAGTTAAATTAGCAAATAAACATAAATTTTTTATTATTGGGGTTTAAAAATATGAAGAAATTAATTCAATCAAGTACAGAATTTTTACCTTTAATTCTGTTTTTTATTTTCTTTAAATTATACGGAATGGTAGATGCCACAAAAGTGGTTGTTATATCGTCATTATTTATGTTAATCCTCAATTATTTTGTTAATAAAAACGTCCCTCCTCTTACAGTTATTTCTGTATTATTATTGTCATTCTTTGGAACACTTACAATCCTTACCGATGATCCGAGATATATCAAAATAAAACCTACCATCGTCAATGCAATTTTTGCTTTAGTATTACTTGCTGGCGTAGTTTCAAAAAAACCATTTTTAAAGAAATTACTTGGACAGAAAATTCAGTTTAGAGATGATAAGGTTTGGCATTCTCTAGCATTACGTTTTGCTATATTCTTTTTAGCATTAGCTTTTCTAAATGAAATTATTTGGCGCAATTTTTCTGATGATACATGGGTATGGTTTAAGACAGTTGGTATTATAGTAATTAACCTTATTTTCTTAGCTACTCAGGTAAAGTTTATATCTCAAAACATAAAAAAGTAAATTATGGAAAAAAGATACAAGTTTGAAAAATTGGTGCGTGATCGTGCCGTAGCAATAATGCAAGAATATTCATCAGATATAAAATATAAAAAAATCATCTCTAAAGAATATGGAAAAGAATTATTCCACGAAAAATTTCTTGAGGAAATACAAGAAGTTTTTGAAGCAAAGACTAAAGAAGAACTTGCAGTTGAACTAGCAGACGTGATCGAAGTTATCTATGGCTATGGCAAATTAATGAATATTGATAAAACAGAAATTGAAAATGCCCGCCTAAAGAAAAATGAAGAAAGGGGAGCTTTCCAAGAAGCCTTCTATGTGCATTCAGTAAAGCTCGATAACCAACATCCAATGGCGATATATTTGCAAAAAGACCCTAGTAAGTACCCTGAAATCAGCGATTAAGAGCGAAGTATATGATAATGACGGTGCTAGGTGACCATGTCATTAATGATACTCGACACAATAGTCATCCTCAGCTCAATATAACAGCACCATCCTTGGCTCCTCCCACAACGTCCCCGCAACTACTCCACCCCAGACTCCCTCACCAATTATCCCCGTACTCAATCGGACATCCAGAAAGAGGCTGCGTGTCCTCTGTGATCTGTTTCCAGGAGTTGATTCCCGCTTTCACGAGAATGATAAAAAAAGGAAAGAGCATAACAGAACATGTGAAAGTAATGATGTGAATCAGTGAGGTAAATAAATTCCTATATATTGGTGCTATAAATTTGTGGGTCCAAATATAGAAGCTAATTTTCGGAGATTTTTCTCATGAGCTCTATGTTTGGATTATATAATTCATCGATGAAAGAAGCTTTAAAGGATCCAGGATTTTTATGATTTTGAGAAGTTATTTGGCCGCAAAGTGAGAAATATTTTGAGCCAATAATTCCAGCATCATATGGATCTTCTGCAACAGCCAAAAAAGCTGCTAATGTAGCAGTTAAGGCGCATCCCATTCCTGTGACATTTTGCATTATAGGAGAGCCAAATGCAAGCTGTGCCTTTTTAGTGCCATTTGTAATATAATCGATTGCACCGCTAACCACTATAGTGTTTTTTAAGTGCTTTGCTAGATTATCTGCAATGTCGGTTACAGCATCAGTTGAATGGACAGCTTCAACCCCTTTGGAGGCGAAAGACTCATTATTTAATGCCATTATCTCACTTGCATTTCCTCTAATGATTTTGGCTGTTGCAGCAATTTTTTTAGATATCTCTGTTCTGATTTTCGTAGCACCTGCACCAACAGGATCCAGAATAATCGGTTTGTTATATTTAGATGATATGATTTGGGCTTTTGTAGCGAGGTGAATAAATTCGTCATTTAAAGTGCCAATATTAATATAAATAACTGCAGATAATTTAATCAATTCTTCTAATTCTTCTTCATATACGCACATAATAGGAGCAGCGCCTATTGCTAACAAACAATTAGCAACAAAATCCATGGTTACAAAATTTGTTAAATTGAGGATTAGAGGTTTTGTCTTTTTTATTTCAAAGATGGTTTTTGCAATTTTATCCATATTTAGTTGTCTTTTTTCTAGTTACTGAAAATTGTCATATCATATCTATCTAAAGAAGGATAGTTTCATAAATCACTGTTTTCCTTTATAAATAATATATTTTAGATATTTTTTTAGCCACTGCGGCGCATTATCTGCGGAATTTATTTCTTCTATAGTCATCCAATAATATTCAGGAACCTCACGCTCAGATGCCACAATTTGTATAATAGTTTTTTCAATTTTACAGTGAAAGATACTATCAATTACATTTACTTTTTTACTATCAACAAAGTGATTACTTGTGACATAATGTAGTTCATCCTCTAAATCTAGGCCTACTTCTTCAAGAATTTCACGTTTTGCGGCTTCTATTAGTATATCGCCACCTTTTTTCGCATCAGATTCCTCAACTTTACCACCAGGAAAAGAGAGAAGACCGCCAGCATGTGTACCTTCTGGCCTCTTTATAATCAGAAATTTTTCTTTATGCTCTATAGCAACTTCAACAACATTTACGTAGGATTTCATTTGTAATTCTCACTTCCATTTATTCCACATTGTACTCATATATGAGAACCGGTATGTTTTTATAGGTTCCCTTCTTTAGAAAACGCATACCAATTTTCTCGGAAATTTTTACTGAAGGTTTGTTTTCTTCTTCAATATAAGCAATAAAGTTAGTAATCCCAACTCTTACTGCATAATCTCTTACAGCAATAGCAGCCTCAGTTGCTAAACCTTTACCTTGAAAATTAGGTAATATTCTGTATTCAATTTCATATTTTGAATCATCCTCACTTAATGGCATCAATCCACAAATTCCAATTAGCAGGTCATTATTTTTTTCTGTAACTGCCCACATACCAAGAGGATACTTTTTATAATGCTCTGTGATAAATCTAATCCAATCCTCTGTCTGTTTTTTCGAATATGGTCCATGTACAGAATAACACATTACATCGTTATTGCTTAGAAGTTCATATAACGCATTCAAATCATTTGCTCCGATTTCTCTTATTTTTAGACGATACGTATCAATTTTCTTGCCATTAATCCATGCAGAAACATGCTTTGCAACCTCCTTGATGCTAAGATGGGTTGTATCAATAAATTTGGTTGTAACATTTTCTGGCCAAGTATGCTCCCGATCCCATGAGGAGAAATGCAAACCATTCCAAGCGTCATCTTTGATAACATGTTGAGTCCATTGGGGATCGTGGGTGTGCATACGTAGCCAAGCAGACCAGTTTAACATATTTTGATCAGCCCCATATGTGTTCCGCTTCTTCAATCTTTGAATACGATCATAGTCGCTAACATCCAATAGGCAGAAATTAATATCTGATAATTTAGCAGCAGAAGGACATGCGAAGATCTCACCTAAAACGATCTGACCTAACAAGCATGCATCCTGGCCGCGTTCTAACAATTTTTGCAGCCATTTCTCAGTTGATTCTTGGCGCCATTTTTTATCAGCAGCTTCAGGCACTCCAATATCATCAAAATCATGCACTTCGATTTTATGGCCCAATATATCTTGCAGTTCTGACATGATAGCTGTTTTTCCGCTACCGCTGGCTCCACCAATAAAATATAAGTTGGTCATTTTCTGTTTTTATTAATCTATTTAAGTAATTTATAAGTCAAAGCCATAATAATACAATTAGCTAATTCTGCCGAAGGGATTTCTGATTCTTTGCAAAATATTATGCTTCTATTTTGTCATTTCAATAACCTTTTTTCGTCAATCCCTTTCCCTATTTCATCATTCCGCTCTTTTTTTTCGTCATTCGCTTTACCCTTTTTGGTCTTCTCGCGAAAGCGGGAATCCACTATTTCTAAAATAATACTTTTCAAGCTCTTAACACCCATACATGGCATATGTTAATATATGCACGAGAGCTTTTTTAAAAAATAGAAATATTAACCTATTCGAAAGATAAAAATAGAGGCCGCAATATGAAAATCTAAAATGTTACAAAATCTTACTTTTATTTAACTATTCGAACTTTTTTTGAAAAATATTTGATTTTTTTTCTAAAAATATTAAAATCAGGTACATAAATTAGCCTGTGCATAAAATGGATCAAATTTCTTAATTTACCCCTATTGGGTGTTCTAGTTTCCCCTAAACTAATTAAGAAATTCTATGTCGCATAAACCTATCGAAATTGCCAATTTTTCTTGCATTATTAAATGCCAAATATTATTTGATGATTTTTCTACAATTATATATCCAGGAAGTCGTATAGCCATTATTGGACGAAATGGTGCGGGCAAAACATGCCTGCTAAATAAACTACGTGGTGAATTAAAGGACATCACAACAGGATATGTAGGCCAAATAATTAATGACAACCCTAAAAAATATTTAATCTTAATTAGAGTTTGCTGGTTTGATTTCTTAAGTTAAGATTTCTTTTTATGATTTTTTAGTGCTTTATAATCTTACTTTATCACTCAAATAAAATTAAGAATGGGTTGAAGTCTGTTAATATATATGATATTCGGGTGCACTACATTAGTGAGACAATGTGAGTATAAGACTTTATATCTGTATAGATTGTAACAACAACAGGTTGAGTGATCACTTTTTAAAGTAGGAGATGCTTTCAAAATTCACTGATTTTAAGATGTATTAATAGAAACGAGGTCCTGAAAAAGGATGCCCTTAGTTTTAAATAATGGAAATTAGTTATATGCAAATTTTAGATCGTATTTTTCAATTTTTTTATCCTGACACTTTTGAGGTACTAAATTCTCTCTCCAACAAACAATTAAGAGCTATTCAATGGGGAGCTACCGTGGAAGATGCTACATCACATGATTGGGAAATGTGGCAGCTATTAGCTCTAAAAGCAGGAGTTTCAGTAGATGATGCCAAGTCGCATAAGTGGAAGTTAGGGCAAATTTATGCTTTAAATTATGGTCTTTCTGTAAAGGATGCAAAATCATATGATTGGACGGTAGGTCAATTAGTGGCCTATAAATATGGTTTAACCATGGAAGAGGTGAAATCATATAAATGGACGGTAGAGCAAGTTCTTGCTATGGATTTAGGTGGGCTAACTTCTGATCAAGCAAAATCGTATACTTGGACTCCCAAAGAAATTTTTGCTCTAGAATATGGAATGTCGATAGAAGATGCAAAGTCCAATGAGTGGAATTATCACAGAATACAGTGTTTGAAAAATGGAGCTTCAATAGAAGAAGCATTAATGGATAAGTCACCGAAAATTCATCTATTTGACCACTTAAAACATTTTTGGGAAGTGATAACAGGGGGTAATGTTAACAACCATGAGAGCTTTTGGTCAAAATATTTGAAGCCGATAGAGGAAGTGTCCGATCCTCTAAAAATTGAAGCTTTCAAATTTGGGGCAACATTTGAGCAGGCAATGTGGCATAAATGGACAACAAAAGAGGTTTATGCTGTTATGATCGATTTGACATATGAGCAAGCTGTTACACGTATATGGAGCAAATCAGAACTTTTATCCCTTTCAAAAGGTTCACCCTTTGAGAAAGCAAAGGTAGTTGAGCCTTTGCAAATGCAAATTGTTGATATCTTTTATTCAGCAGTTGGAGATATACTCTCCCTGACGGGATTAAGGGGGTTCCTAAAGGAAGCTGGATTAACCGAAGCTGGATTAGTTGCATATGAGAACGGAGCAGGTTTATTAGATGCAGCGAATTTAAAGTTTTATGTTTGGAGTGATCTTCAAGTCCAAGCCCTAACATATGGTGTTCCACTAGATATAGCTTTGCTTCATGAAGACTGGACATTATATAAACTTCGTGCGTTGGAATATGGGGCTACATACATAGAAGCAATTAACCATAATTGGAGTAAGAGTGAGGTAAACGCTTTAGAGCATGGGGTAGGTGTTGACTTGGCTATTAAGCATAATTGGACTGCGGTTGAATTGATGGCTTTAGATTTCGGTGTTTTACCTGAGGATGCAATTCATTATAAATGGGACATTGACTCATTAAAGTTATTCGAAGAAGGTGCAAACGCTATAGAGATATTTGCTGATGAGCTAGATTCAAGCATTCCGATACAAGAGTGTGAGCTGGCCGGAACGTTGTGCTCTGCCGCCGAAGAAGTCTAAATTCTTAATTTATATTTTTCCTTGAGTCGTGATGTCATCTCAATGGTCTAATTTACTATGGGGGATTCATTTCTGTTGTAATATTTTGTATTAGAAGCTCTCTAGTTACAAACATGGCGGCATGATTCCCTTTGAACATTTGATTCGTGAATGAATCAACTTGCTATAACTTTAATTCTATAAACTTATACATAATTAGCTGATTTTGCTAACATTAATGGAACAAATTTAGGTGAATCAATGAGCTGTTACTTTGGGATAGAAAGAGTCCATAACTAACTTTTAATTCCTTCTAAGTGACTTAAAAAAGAAATTACATTTTGTAATAAATTTATTATTTCCTTTTTATCATGAATTTTATCATTTAATTGTTCAGTTTTCAGAATTAAAGCTTTAATTTCTTCAGTATCATCTTTTAAATTATTCAAACTATTTTGGTAATATTTGGCAATGCGATACTCATCTGTGCTCTTCTTAAACGAATAGCACCTCCATATACTTAATTTAAGGTTCCAGCTTAGCTTTAGCAATTGAAGTATTTTATTCATAATATTTTTTAGTATAAAAATTCGAATATTGTTTTAAAGGTGCCAGATTTAGCTCCAACCATACATTCAAGCAATTTTTCAATTTCAAAGAAAAATTCTTTTCTTTGCTGGTTATCCCATGTAAAAAGACCTGAATCTAACACAAATTGTGTCCCGCCTAATATTATTTGCATATTTGGCAAAGACATTTTTTTACTCCATAAATTTTCATCATAACCTTGATTGAATACAGAAGTAATAAGAGGTATTATTTCCTCAATATAGTAAATATTTAATTTCTCTTGCAACTCTCTATTTTCTGCGTTGTGGATGGTTGACATAACTTTGGATTTTGTAATTGTATCTTTCTTAGAATCAGCAAAAATATAACTTAGCTTTTCCATAACAGACAGTGATTCTGATTTTGATACCTCTTCGATTAACGAATATATTGTTTCAGAAATTTGTTTTACAATTTCGTTTAACAAGTCTTTTTTAGTTTTAAAGTAGTAATAAAATGTACCTTTAGCGATATTAGCTTGGTTAATTATGTTTTCTACCGAGGTATTCTCATAGCCTATTTCTTCAAATAAATTATACGCTGCGTCAATGATTTCTTTGCGTCGGATTTCAGGGTCCTTTACAATTCTACTCACGTTCAAACCTTTGCATTTTTTAACAGACTGACCGTCAGTCTATAATGTTAATCAAAAATTGTCAAGCACAAAGCTTTATCTGGTTCAGGCGTATATACCTTCATCCTCATTTTAGAATAGCAGAATCGGAAAAACTCTTTCCGGCTTTTCTTTCGTAAGTAGGTTTTATTTAGCACAAATCACAGAGGACACGCAGCCTCTTTCTGGATCCCCGATCGAGTCGGGGATGACGTTGTTGGGGGAGTTGGGGATAACGTTGTTTGGAAGTTCGAAGATGACGTTGCGGCGTGGTCTTTCAGTACCATTCTTCGTCAATCCCTTTCCCTATTTCATCATTCCGCTCTTTTTTTTCGTCATTCGCTTTAACCTTTTTGGTCATTCTCGCGAAAGCGGGAATCCACTATTTCTAAAATAATTTTTTTCAAGCTCTTAACACCCATACATGGCATATGTTAATATATGCACGAGAACTTTTTTAAAAAATAGAAATATCAATCTATTTGAAAGATAAAAATTGAGGCCGCAATATGAAAATCTAAAATGTTACAAAATTTTACTTTTTCTTAACCTTTCGAACTTTTTTTGAAAAATATTTGATTTTTTTTCTAAAAATATTAAAATCAGGTACATAAATTAGCCTGTGCATAAAATGGATCAAATTTCTTAATTTACCCCTGTTGGGTGTTCTAATTTCCCCTAAACTAATTAAGAAATTCTATGTCGCATAAACCTATCGAAATTGCCAATTTTTCTTGCATTGTTGAAAACCAAATTTTGTTTGATGATTTTTCTACAATTATATATCCAGGAAGTCGTATAGCCATTATTGGACGAAATGGTGTAGGTAAAACATGCCTGCTAAATAAACTACGTGGTGAATTGAAGGACATCACAACAGGATATGTGGGCCAAATAATTAATGACAACCCTATATTAAGTGGCGGAGAAAGATTCAATAAATCATTGTCAGAAGCCCTAAGAAACAACCCGGACATCTTATTGCTCGACGAACCGACCAATCATTTAGATGAGAAAAATAGATCTTCACTCTTTAAAATGATCAAACATTTTCAAGGGACTATCATAGCTATATCCCATGACCATGAATTCTTAGAGAATTATGTAGATATAATATGGCATATACATAATCAACAAATCCAGATTTTTGCTGGAAACTACAAAGACTACATCTCTAATCAGGCTCTAGAACATTCACAGATCAATAAGGAATTGAAATTATTAAATAGATCAAAAAAAGAAATGCACGAAAAATTAATGAATGAACAAAAAAGAGCTGCCAATAGCAAAAAGAAAGGTAGCAAGAACATTGACAACCGTAAATGGCCAACAGTGGTTAGTCACGCAAAAGCATCACGCGCACAAGAAACTTCCGGTAAACTGAAAAAAGAGCTCTCCCAGAAGAAGGGGCAGATTTTAGATCGCATGAATGCAATCAACATCTCTGAAGAAATCACTCCCTCCTTCCACTTAGAAGGCATTGTAAGAACAGGTGAGATTATCCATATCAAGAATGCTTCAATCTCTTATGATAACGGAGCTAAAATTTTGCATAATATTGATTTTGCACAAGTATCTGGCACAAAAATTGCCTTAATTGGCGCTAATGGCAGTGGTAAATCAACTTTCATAAAGGCCATTCTAGATAAGAAAGAAATACATAAAACTGGTGAATGGATAGTGCCAAAAACTCAAAATATTGGGTATCTAGACCAACATTACAACAATCTCGATAAAGAACTGTCAGTAATAGAGCATATAGAACTCCAACGTCCAGAATGGTCACATGCAGAATGCAGGAATTTCTTAAACAGTTTCTTATTCCGCAAAAATCATGAAATTCATAAAAAGTCCACTCATCTATCCGGGGGTGAAAAAGCCCGATTGAGCCTTGCAATTATCGCATGCAAAATACCTTCTTTACTAATCCTCGACGAAATCACTAATAATTTAGATTTAGAAACAAAAAGTCATGTCATAGAAATATTGAGAGATTATCCTTCCAGCATTTTAACAATTTCTCATGACAAATCATTTCTGGAAATGATAAAAATCGATGAATATTACCAAATAAAAAATGGTACAATCACCTAATTATACATTTCGCCAACCAAGCCCACCTTATGATTTTCTTCTACAGGAGCATCAGGATTATACACAAATTCAGGGTTTACTATGGTGCAATTTATCTGACTTTTTGTATAGAACCCGCCAGCTGATTCCGCAGCTTCCTCGGCCTCACGTAAAATGCTAATTAAATTATCATTTTGCTCAATATATTCAGAGAGAGTTTTTTCACCTTCACAAATTTCTTTAGAAACTCTGGCACCTATAGGGAAAAAATCTATGTCTTTTTTTACTCCATAGATATATTCCAAGGGTTCCACTGTTCCTATTTTTTCTACAATATTTACTAATGCTTCCGAGTTTTCATACTTATTTCCAAACATAAATTTGCAAGCAGCATCTATAATTTCTTTCGCCTCCTCTTTAGGTTCATGTGACTCAATAAATTTATATATGATACTATTCTCACGCGCATATGTTAAAGCAGCTCCATTATAACAATCTGTCATATGAATATTGGCGCCTGCTTCAAGCAATAATTTTGTTAACTCAATATTCCCCCCGACCGAGGCTGATATCAGAGGGGTTTCTCCTAAGAAACCGGCTACATCAACATTTGCACCCGCCTCTATCAAAATTCTAACAGCATCTATTTTTTGCTCATCAACTGCATACCATAAAGCAGTAGAATCCTGAAAGCCACCTACCACTTCAAGGTTAGCTCCAGATTGTGCTATCAACTTGACCATCTCTGGGGTAGACGAACGAACTGCATCTATAATAAGCGCTCCATCATTAACATCAGCCCCTTCATTAATAGCAAGCTTGGCCTTTTCTATATCATTTTTTAGAATCGATTCTTTTAATAGGGAATTATATTTACTCATTACTATATCTCTCAAATTTCTATGAAAATTAGCAAATTCTGTTCGTTCCGTCAATCGGCCTGAACATCTCTACTCCACGTAATACTGGATGCTCTTAGCGGTTATCAACCTTCCTAAAACAGATAAAAAATAATGAAGTAGCAGCAAGCGCAAAACAATAGAAGACATACGGTGTGATCAATAAAGGAGAAATTCCCCCGATGCTACTAGCAAGCAAGATTTGTGCTCCATACGGAATCAACCCCTGAAAAACACAAGAAAAATTATCAATCCAAGTTGCAGCATGATGCTTAGCTATATTATGTTTTTTAGCAATATTTCTGACTATCTCACCGCTAAAAATTATCGCAATTGTATTATTAGCAAGCAATATATCGAATATCGAAGCGATCTTTGCCATTACAATCTGAGCCATTTTTGCAGAACCGTGTTTAGAGATCCAATCACCTAATTTTTCGGCTAATAATTTTGAACTTCTACTGGAAAGACCCGATAACCCACCAACTAGTAATGACAGAAGCATAATTTCATGCATGCTTGCAAAACCCTTTGTGATATCTTGGCTGAGCTGCAAAATATCGTAACCATTAACAAAATAACCAACCAAACCCGAATAAATTATAGCTATTATTAAAACCTTAAATACATGCAAACCCGATATGGCAAGCACAACCAACAAGATATAAGGGCTGATAAGCCAGAAGGAATATTCTTGATCTATTATTTCAATCTCAACTTTATGGCTAAGTAACAAAACTGCAATTGTAATAGCAGCTGAGATTAGGGCAATTTTGGCATTAAATTTGATTTTTTCCCCAAGGTCAGCCTCCTGCGATGAAACTGATGCAATTGTTGTGTCAGAAATCACTGATAAATTGTCGCCAAACATTGCGCCTCCAACAACTGTAGCCATGGCAATTTCCGGAAGAAAAGCGCCCTGAGCAGCAAGAGCAGCTGCAATTGGAGCAACAGTTGCAATCGTTCCCATCGAAGTCCCTACTGCAGTTGAAATAAAAGCTGAGGTAATAAATATGCCCACCAATAAAAATTCAGCTGGAATTAGTGATAATGCCAAATTCACTGAGGAAGTCACACTGCCAATTTCTTTGGTTACAGAGCTAAACGCTCCTGCCAAAACAAACACAATACACATTGTTATAATATCTGGGTGTCTGACTCCATCTAAAAATTGATTAATCTTCTCCTTACTATTTCCTCTATGCAGCATCCACCCTACTATAATCGCAGGAATAATAGCCACCATCGGTGAAATTTGATAAAAAGCATTTTCAACTCCAATAATTGAAAAATATATCCCACTACCCACATATAAAATAACAAAGGATAAAATTGGCAAAAAACTAATTAACAAATTCATGAATAATTTTCCTAAAATTAAGGTTTAATTATTAAATGAGTTTGCAGGTAAATGCAATTTTAAATAAAAAACGACTTTTCTTAGATGCAATTAAAAGCTAAAAATAAAAAAAGGCCTCAAAATTGAGACCTTTTTCATGAGGGAAGGATAGTTTTTACTTTTTCTTCGCTGATTTTGTACGAGAATCACATCTTTTTTTGGAATATAGATTAGATAAAACCGCTAACCTCTGATTAGCCAATTTTTCTGCATCTGAAGCATTCATTTCATTGACAAAAACTCCTGGCCAGAAAAGTAATGCCATACCAACATTTCTACCTGAAAGCCCTGTTTTTTCATCAATATTGTTTAAAAGTTTTTCTAAACGCTTTGATTCTTCCTTAATCTCATGGCAAGAAAGCTCTTCATCATGAACTCTATTAACTATCACTTTCTGATGTGAGCAGGACATCAATGATGTAGCTGCTACAAGAGCCAAAATTAATTTTTTTGTATAAGTTATTTTTTTCATGTCTCCTCTCTATTTATTAAAAATTAAACTTTATACCAGCCAGTATCTCATTAGATTTTAATTTAATTCGATGGTGACTATCATTTGCTTTGATCGATCCATAATTCACATGCCTAACACCAAAATCCAGCGAACTATTCTCAGATAATTTTACATCCATACCAAGACCAAACTGATAGCTCAAATTAGTGGCAGAATTGTATTTTATTTGTACTTCGGTACTACCTTCTGAACCATATACCTCTTTAAACTTCCCTGGTTTGATATGTGATATACCAATGCCCGCCATTACATACGGAGTGAATTTTTCATTTATAGTTGTAAGGTCATAATAATTATTCAACATAAATCTATATATTGAAATGTCTTGCGATTGGCTTATTTCTTGAGGCAAACTGTTATTATAACTAAATTTTCTAAATCCTGCTGCAAACTCAATACGGTAGGAATCTGTTATGTACTTTGCTATCGATGCATCAAAGTTTGGTAATTTAGATTTATAGCCGGATTTTTTTTCTACTGCATCGCTCTTTGCAGATGTCTGGAATGCATGTGAAGTAGTAAATCCAAAATAAATTTGATCCACATTATTTTGCTTACTAAAAGCTAACCCATCTGCACTTGCTGAAGAAATAACTGATGCAACAGCTACAAAGGTTATCAGGTTACTAATATTTTTTTTCATACGGCCTCCTCCAGGCAATTTATTAAATAACTATTATTTATAAATGTTATATATAATATATTAACATTTGTCAACCTTTATTGCGCTTATATTAATTTTTTTTAATTTTTTCTTGACATATTAGCTGCCATTGATTAAAATGCTCTCAATAATGATTAATTATTGCAAACAAACTTAAAAACAGAGGAGGTCTTTATGACACATTGTTCAAACTTAATCGCTTATAAAACATCGCAATGCTCACAAGAAAAAGCTAGTCTTGAGTCATCTTTACGAGCTGAAGGCGCAAAAAATGTTGCAGATGCATTAGCACCGGTTACAGCAGAATTAGCTAATATAAGCGCTACCGCTATCCAGTGCGCAACTGACTTAGACGCTAAAACTTCTGATCTGACAGAAACTCTCGCTGCAAACGCTGTACAAGCAGAAACAATTAGAGAGTTAAATGCTGCTTCTATTGCTTGCGGAGCAGATTTATCTAAAACAGCAGCCGAACTTACAATTAAAACGGGTGCCTTGACACACGCTGAAGAAATAGCTGCTCACAACAGTAGGGCTATCTCAAGCTTCAAATCTGATACACTTGCTGGTCATAATATACAAGTTGCTAATATCAACAAAGCTTCTAATAACGCCTTTGGAGATCACAGCTCTTCTAAAGATGCAATGTATTCAAAATGTGTTACAGAAATGACTACATTACTAGAAACAGCAATAACACCTGTAGCTGGTTTACTTGGTGGTTTAGATTTTGATGTAGCAGAGCACACACCTGCTATCGAGGCTGCCTGTGGCTCGCACAACGCAACTCTTGATTTACTAGAAACTCATTTATCTGGGTTGACAACAGTTGATTTACCTGAATTGGCTTAATTACAGTTATCACACATCATTTAAGCAGCGTTAGCAATAACGCTGCTTTTTTTATGCCTTACTCTATATGATTATTAACATTTTAATTGACTTGCAAAAATTAACCATGTATCCCGTAATTACTAATCCATTAATAAAGAGGGAAAAATGGTATCTTTTAAAATTAACCCAAACACACTGACAGAGAATTTAAGCAAGTCGATAGCAGCCTGCAAATCAAGCGCATATAGCCTTGCACAAGATTCATATATTCAGGCACATTTATATATAAGCCTAGATCCTAACGGCTTAGAAGTAACAAATGCAAAAACACTGGACGAAATTAACTCTAGCTGTGACTTTCTTTCACAGTCAATAGAGACATTCCTAAAAAAACATTCCGATAGTAATTTAACGAATTTTACCTTTAATAAGGGTGAATTAGAAGATTTTTATGGTAAAACTAACGAATTGTGCATAAAAAAAGCCACTGCACTTTCTGAGAGCCTTTTTACCGCAGTTAGGGAAATGACCAGCGATTCTACCATCCCTACAAATGAAAATGACTTTTTTGATTTACAAATTAAATCTACATGCGAATCATTTGATAACATCAAATATTATCTTACTGGCGCCGTAGATGCGATTGAATCAATGTAATTACATTTAAAAAAGAAATTACAGGGCAGGCGACTAACAGTCGCCTTTTTCTTTCCAATCACTCCACCCCTTCCCGCCTCCTCTTTCTGTTCTGCTAGCTTGCCGAATTAACCTTTTATTAAATAAATACAGATAAGATATTTCCTAGATAATTTAATTAGCTATGTAGGGAAAAATGTCAACAGCAGCAATATCACCAGAAGCACAAAGAGAAGAAGCAACCGCAAAGTTAGTAGCGGCGGTCGGAGAATATACAACCAAAAAGAATGCTCGTAAAAGACATAAAGTGGTTGAAAATCAGGATTTCCATTTTGATAGAGATGGGTTCATACAAGATATGAGCCGCTATGTGGTTAGTAATAAAAAATTCGATACAAAAGCAATGTCTTCAATTATATATCGTCATTTATTTACTGGTGGTGATATGGGAATTGCTCCAGAAAAAATAAGAAAAGCAATTGAAGATGCTTTTACACCTGAGTTGGTTCATATATTAGAAAATCAGACCAAACATATCCAAAATAAAATGTTAAAAGAGAATGCATGGGAGGGAATTAGAAAACCTACTGATTTAAAATTATTTTGCTCTACCATTGCAGCTATTTGCAAATTTGTTTTTTACAGCGTTGCGGAGAAATTTAGGAGCAGTAAAATTGCAAATCATATTTATGAAATTGCAGATAAAGTAGAAGATGAAAAAGATTGGGCAGTGGCCGTTGAATCTAACTTGAGGAAGAAATTAGATGAAAACAAGCAGAAAGTTGACCGTTTGGGAGAAGCAGGAATTAATGCAAATGCTGAGGAAAAAGCAACCGTGGATTTTGTTTCTGCCGTCGAAAAAATGACTAAGCATATTGCAAAAATAGAAGAAAGAGAGAGAATAGAAGCTGAAGAAGCTGCAAGAAGAGCAGCTCAGCCTAGCCTTTCTAAGCGAGCTATGGGCGCATTGAAAGGCTTAGGAAAAAGACTACGAGGAGCTAGAGTAAAAGAACAAGATAAGCAGCGCACATCTCAAACTCCCCGACAACCCAATGACCCACAAAGAAAGCGCTAAATAGATAGTTGCATATATATTAAAGCTACGATACTATGAAAACATATCTTTTTAGGGATCGAGAGCTGTGGATATGAGATTTAATAAAATCATTGTTTTTTTGCTGATATTACTCTCAAGCAAAATGTCTTTCTCTCGTTATATATATGTCCCCTTTGATGAATCTATGCAGCTTATCGAGTCTGCTCCCATATCTAAAAGGTATAAATTATACAGGGATATCTATGATACAAATAACCCTGAAAAATTAATCCCTGTTGAAAATCCTATCATACCAAAAATTATTCACCAAATCTGGTTAGGCCCGTATAAAATGCCTAAAGATTTGGCTGAATATAGTAAAAAATGGCAAGAACTTCATAGTGGATGGGGATATAAATTATGGACAGATGAAGATGTAGCGAAAATGCAATTTCCTGATCGTGATTTATTCGAGAAAGCTTCAACATATCAAGAAAAGGCAGAAATTCTAAAATATAACATTCTAAAGCAACATGGTGGCTTATATGTAGATGTTGATTATAAACCCATTAGGATGTTTGACTATCTACATTACACATACGATTTCTACGCAGGCATCCTTCCTCCACTAAAGGACACCAATGATGTTATTGTTTCCACCTCCATTATGGGCTCGTCTCCAAATAATATGTTAATTAATAATACTCTGTCTGAAATCAGAAAAGTATGGGATTCATCGGAAAAGGAATTTATTAAAAAGCATCAAACAAATAAGATGGAATCAATATCAATATTAGAAGAAATTCGTATCCGTAAACCCTTCAATAAGATTTTGGAAGATAAAATAACATTTGCTGGCAGAGCAATCATTCTACCTCCCACATATTTAAATATTGTGGTTAGAAACCAATTAATTGATCCATATTTAGAGGCAATTAATATTAATAAGAGAAATAGCTATTTCCATATTATTCACCGCGAAACACTGGCAGCGGAGAGGCATGACGGCACTAGAATCATTCAAAATCTTTCAGGGATTAAAATTAAAGAAACTTTCTTTAGGCGGAACTTCAAAAAAGTAAGAAGTCTCTTTTACGACATATACGATAAATTTAACGATTAAATAGATATGTCAGGATGCAGCTTTTATCCCTCAAGGATTATAGACACTTTTGGTTGTGGTGTTAGGCACAGAAACAGGAAACAAGATCAGCAAGGTGAAACAGCTTCTCCCCCTGCATCGACACATAATGATTCATCCACCAGCTTAATCCTTGTGGCAAATATTTATGGAGATATTGAGGTGATAGGAGATACAACTACAAAAGAACATGTAGATTAGCTTACTTCTTAGGAAGCTGCCTAAGCAGATAGCGACTCAGCCTACGCCATAAAATTCCAATAAACCATGTACAAAAATAAAAAGGTCCAGGAAAAGCTATGTTAGGATTCGCAGAATTTTCTGCTTTAATTTGAATAATCCTCGCTGCTTCATCTGCCTCCATTAAAAATGGCATCCAGAAATTATTTTTATCAGTTAGAGGCGTCTTTATATATCCCGGTGAAACTACTCTTATATCAATATTATATTCAGCAACAGAGTCAGCTAGCGCGTTACCATAAAATCTTACCGCAGCTTTGGACGCCGAATATGCAGGACAGCTTGGTAAAGCCACATATCCTCCTAGCGAGCTGATAATCAGAATTTGACCCTTTCTCTTCTCCTTTAAGTAGGGTAAAACTGGCTGTATTGTGTTCAGCATCCCCATTAAATTTGTATCAAATATTTTATATATCTGCTCGTCATTCTCAGGACCTCCTGCGGTTCCTCCAGAAATTCCTGCATTTGCAATAACCAAATCTAGTCCTGTTTTCTGGCAAATAGATGTAATATATTTTTGCATCTCCCCTCTTTCACAAACATCTATTATCTTAACCTCAACCTTCGCCCCTTTATCTTCACAATTTTTCTTCACTTCAGATAAATTTTTCTTATCTCGCCCAAGTAAAAAAAGATGGTTATCACCATCCGCATAGGTTTCAGCCAAAGCCTTGCCAAGACCGGAAGAGGCCCCTGTAATTAAAATTTTCATTTTTTCTAAAACTTTTTCTTAACGTTATCACACAGAAAATTGAGTTTAAATAAAAATATGCTATATTTCATTAGTATTTAACAAATAATTAATGACTCTTTCTCTAAATAAAAATGGCTTAATGGTTATCTTGTCTTCTCCTTCAGGAGCTGGCAAGACAACGTTAGCACGTAAATTAGTTTCTTCTGATAATAATTTTGTTTTATCGATCTCAGCAACTACGCGCCAAAAGCGTAAAGATGAAACAAACGGCATAGATTATTATTTTATTAGCAAAGAAGAATTTCGCGAAAAAATTAAGCATGGCGATTTTTTAGAATATGCCGAGGTCTTTAATAATTTATACGGAACCCCTAAATCTCAAACATTCCAGCTATTAGAAGATGGAAAAGATATCGTATATGATATTGACTGGCAAGGTGCTTCACAACTAACTCAATCTGCACAAAATCATGTAGTAACTATATTTATTCTACCACCCTCCATGTCAATTTTAAGAGATAGACTACTTTCACGAAATTCTGAAAGCGCTGACAGCTTCAATATTAGATTTAGTGAAGCAAAGAATGAAATCAATAAATGCGGCCTCTATGAATATATTATTATTAATGAAGATATAGAATCTAGCCTAGCACAAATAAAACATATAGTTGCTGCTGAAAGGCAAAAAACTAAAAGACAAAACATCTCTGAAATTATTAGCAGCTTTGAATAACCAATTTGACACCTCAAATATCTGCCGACTCTAGAAATTAAAGCTTACACCAGCGTTAATTGAGCCGCTAAAATTATTCTTGAATGTAGATTTTTTAAGGCCTTTGCTCACTTCTACTGAAACAAAGCTGTTTATAGAACCTTTGAGGCGACGATTATATTGCGCACCGATAAAAGCCTTTGATAGTTGGGAAATCCCTGAAACATCAAATTCTCCAGTCTGTCCTATAGCTTTAATTGTTACATCTTTACCGTGCAGTAAACTTCTATGCTCAAAACCCCCATATATGCTCATAAAATCATTTGAATGTGAGAGTTTTTTCCTAACATCTAGCTGCAATCTAGTGTTAATGCTACCCATAAATCTACTCTCTACAATCTGTCTAGAACTAGCATTGCCACCTTTTTCTTCATATTCACCCGTATTCTCATTTATATAATTTACTGATAAGGATGGGATAATATTCCACTGATCATCCAGTCTGTGAATATATGAAAGATTAACACTAGGAGAAAAGAAGAAACTATGCGCGTTACTACTCATTACTTCAGAACCACCAGTAACTAAGTTGTTATATACCTTCCTTTCCCTATCTTTATATTGATAACCACCTCCCAAAATAAAGCTCAAGAATAAGTCCTTGTCAACTTCACTGCTAGAGTAAACACCAAACAGCAAGTTGGTATTTTTTACATTAATTTTGGAATCATCAAAAGTCTGCTTACTGTAACCAGCCCCTCCATAAAAACCTACATTCATTTCAAATTCGTCACTATATGTATCATATCCGGCAAGAACACCACCTAATGATAATTTGCTACTAATTAGATTATCCCTACTATAAGCTGGTTGCTTACTGTGGTTACCGAAGAATTTTACCCAACTTTGTAACTTAGAAGATCCACTTGGGTTACACGCACATATTCTACATCTTCTCTTTGATCTTTTTTGGCAGTCCTTATTCTCATCGGAAACTAGTCTGCTATAGACGATATTCTGAATATTATTAGTTAACTCAGTACTAGTTTCGTTTGCTCTTGCATGCTCAGTTTTGTTAAATATTGCTATTTTTTTTGCACTACTATTATATAAACCAAGTAAACCGCTTCCTATATTACCTGTTGCAGTACCTTCATATGTTATAACATGCTCATGATCTAACATACCATTCAGGACATTAATAGAACTCCCTGCCCCGGAGCCAAAGTAAATTCTTCCTCCTAACAAACCGTTAGTATAATAATTAAAGGTTGAATTTATAGATGTAGGTATCTCAGTTGTTGATTGCCCTGTAAATCCTACTGCGATCGCATTACTATTATATCTATTGACTATTATGCTCCCCCTGTTGGTTATTGTGCTTTGCCCATTAGATGCAATACCAATTATGTTTGATACATCGGAATCAATAATGATAGTTCCGTTGTTAATCATCTGGTCACTTGAACCATCGCCATATATACCTATAGCGCCGTTATTAATGGTTCCAGAAACAGAAATAGTACCATTATTGACAATCAAGTTGCTATCTCCATAGCCACCGTCATAGTCAGCAATTATCATGTAAACGATATTTGTATCCTGACTGTTCAAGATCATCCTTCCATTATTGTAAATAGTTGTTTTTGAATTGGCATCAATAGCATTGTAGTAATCATTCGAAACTGTAGCTTCTATTGATCCATTATTAGTGATGGTTACTGGATTATCTCCATTTTCAATATTCATTGCAGTAGTCACACCATCAGTAGTAGGTCCTGATCTGTTTAGTATTATCGAACCATTATTTGTATAGGTAGCATCAGCAGCGGAAGAAGTTGCGTTAACGGCATAACTGTTTGAGGAAGAGCTTGAAGTATCTGAATTTATAGTTATTGTCCCATCATTTGAAAAATCTCCGCTAGCAAGAGATGCAGCGACAGAATTAGTGCTTGTAGAACCAGTAGTTGTAATAGTTATAGAACCACTATCTGTTATCGCTAAATCATCTGTTCCAGTAACCGCGACGGTGCTTGTTTGGGCAGTAGAAACAGTTTCATCAGCAGCAAACGTCCTATTAACTATCGCCAAAGGTAATAATAAAGAAATAAACAGAATAAGACTTTTATGTTTCATTTGCAAAACCCCATAGTAACACCACCACTAAATGACATCTGGACCCATAAAAAAAAGTCCTCACAAATAAAATCCTATTTAATATTCTTAGATAGAACAAATGAAAAAGGTGATGAAATATAAAAAATTTACACAGATGTTACTTTTTTGTTGAAAAGAAAGCAATCACACAACATATGATAATACACACCCACAGCTAACTAAAAACCTGCCTCTTTATGAGACGCACATTTTTTCTAGTTTTTTTAGACCCAATATTTTTTGACCCATTCTGTTGGCCGCACATGTTTACGCCAACTTCCAGGCCATCTGCCAATAATTGCATCTTCTGGCTTTGGATTGCCATGGAAAACAATGATTTTCGAACCTTTTGGTAAAATTGGTGCCTTGAACCAATTCAACAAGCCAAAGGGTCCACCTGGTAAGCAATGGCATTTGAAACTTTTGCACCATTCTTCCGGCCAATATTTGATATTGCCAATAAATTTAGAGAGATATATTTGCTCATTATCATATTGGTTAACTATTTTATCTTCGTTACCAACAAAATTATCAAAAACATCATTATATTTATTCATCTCTAGAACATAAACAGATGAGTTGCCGATCCCCCTTCCCTTTTGGGTCCAATTTTCAATTATTGTAAAATCATCACCAGAAAAATCAAAAAAACAATCAATTTTATCTACAATCACTACATCCAAATCAAGAAACATGGTTTTTCCTGATAATCCACCAAAATTTTTACTAAAAACCAAAAGCTTTCTCCAAGGAGAATCCTTATGGATTTCGGGCAGATATATCTTTGGTATATCTTGAATCTCTACTTCAGGAATAATACCATCTTTATCATCAGTAAAACAAACGAATCTAAATTTTTTACTTAAATTCCTTTTTACCATATGGTAAAGCTTGTTTACATATTCAGGGCTGTATTTGTTGCCCCATTTCATACAAATTACGTTGACTTTCATTTCTTTTATTCGCTAAAACTTGAAATCAATATATTCATATATTATATTATTATCAAAGTAATATTTAGGATTTTTTATGATTGATTTTACAAATAGACAAACGATGTCGCGCGCTAAGTCTTACGATCTTGGCCTACGTGAGTATATGATTGGAGTTTATAACAATATGTTGGTGGCATTACTAATAACAGGCTTGTCATCTTACCTAACAATTGAAACAGGGCTTATGCATCTTTTCTTTGGTCCTAATGGCATGTCAGGACTGGGATATTTGATGATATTCGCACCATTTATTTTTGTGATGTTTATGGGCGCCAAAATGCAAACTATGGAACCCTCAAAGGCCAGGATGATGCTATGGGTATATTCAGGTCTCATGGGAATGTCACTTGCTCCGATTTTTCTAGCATATACTAGCGCAAGCATAGCACGTGTATTCTTCATCACTGCTTCAGTTTTTGGAGCAATGAGCTTATACGGATATACTACAAAAAAAGATTTAACAGGAATGGGCTCATTCTTATTCATGGGTTTAATAGGGATTGTCATAGCTTCCTTGGTCAATATTTTTATGCAAAGCCCTGCTATATATTTTGTTACTTCAGCGCTTGGTGTCCTTATATTCACTGGACTTACAGCTTATGATGTTCAGAAAATTGCTAATTTTTACTACAGAGCTCCAAATGCAGAAGCAAGGTCAAGATTTGCTGTCATCGGAGCACTTACCTTGTATCTAGACTTTATCAATTTATTTTTATCACTTCTTAGATTATTCGGTGACAGAAGAAGTTAATATAGTTCATTTAGTTATATCGAATACGAAGGGCTGCCATCAAGCAGCCCTTTTTTATGCAACATTTTCATCACATTCATTTATTTCACCAGTAACATTATCATTGGCTGATTTACAGCTAATAGCATCAAAATCAGAAATTACACCAACTTTCTTTCCTTGAGAAATGATGGTTGGTACTGTTGTCACCTCTTTATCAGGTGTATTATCATTGGCTCTTGTTGATGAAAATAAATTATATATATTACTTGGCAAATTAACTACTGTATCAATCACAGAATTAATTTCCTTTGTGAATGAAGCGACAATATCATTACCACTAGCACAGTAAATACTATCTACAGTTTTGACCGCAATATCGCTTTGCGCCATCACTACAGGAATCGAGACCAAACTAAAATATAAAAATATATCCTTATTATGCCCAGCAAACACATCAGACTGTATATATTTATATGCTATGACAGTGGTTAAAGCTGTTGAAGCAATATTAAATATCTTACGCATCAATACATTGCTTATGTAAGAATTATCTTGATGATCACTCTCCCATAAATGGCAATTATGCTCCTCATTGCTTGGTATGATGCCATAACCAGATACAGTTCTGTCATAACATCTTTTTGGAGTAGTTTGTTTAACCATATTACCCTCACAATTAATCCTTAAATAAAGCATATTGCACAATGGTTAATAAACTGTTAACTATCTTGACCTTTTTGTGTTTTTTTTCTTCGAGCGTGTTCGTGCAGACACCCCTAGAGCAGATTCTTTGCGTAAATACTCTCCTTCCATATTCTTTCTTCCCCTCTTCAGCTCTAACAATGTATTTGTATCCAATTCCTGTAAAACCTCCTTCCGAAGATCTCTTGACGTTGCTCTCCTTTTTTGCCTTGTATAAGGGCTGGGTGGCACTCTTCTTTCGTCAGCTGCCCCCACAGTTAATGCTTCCTCAGGGGCTGGAACATCAACTCCTACACTATCATTACTTGATTGACTAAAAATATTATCCTCCTCTACAGACCTCGCTCCGTCATCTTCTAACGAATCAAAATCTGTTGCAGAACCAGAATCTATATCGGGCGTAGAGCTACCACCACCTTTAAACTCATCACTATGCGCTTCCCCTCCTTCAGGAAATAATGCGCGCGGTGCCAATTCTTCATCGGAATAATCTGACATATCACCAGCATCACCCTCAAATCCCCCAATTTCTCTTAGACCTCTAACACCAAGGCTACTTAAGGCTATTTCTTCACCGCGATATCTTATAGTTCTTCCACTACCACTAGAGCCAGCATATAGCCTCAATTTTTCTCTAAAACCTATATCTTTCCTAGCAAAATGGCTTGCTATATATCTTTTTGCCCTTCTTTCACGGGCCATATCTACAGCTAATATAACACCAGTGGTCACTAATAAATCTAAATCTTCTTCGGCATATTCCCCTTTTACTTCTCTTCCACCTGCAACCCTAGCAAGATCCCTTCCAACTCTATATCTAGCGTCCTCTAAAGATTCTCCTCCTCTTACCATAGAAGTTACAATATTATCTAATTGAGGGATTAACACTCTATATCTAGGACCATGTGCTCCCACTTTACGAAATGTAATATCTTTATCATGAATGCTACCTGACATTTCACTCAACATTACATCACCTCTTCCGGACTCTAATATATAGTACCTAATATAATTTAGATCCGACTTCTTTATTTGGTAATAAAAATACATAGGCCTTATCATGGCACCTGTAGACCTTGAGTCTATAAAATCTTGTACTATATCTCTAAAACCATATGAAATTTTACGTAGCTTTATGTCTCGACGTCTGCCATCACTTAACAATCTAAATGCACGAGTGAAATGCCCCACTTGGAGTTCCATATTTCCTCCTTAGAGCTTCTTCTTCCCGTCTTCTTGCTTCTTGCAATTCTCTTGCTAGTCGTTCTGCCCTTGCGCGAGCATCTCTTGAAATTTGATCTTTCTTTTTTGCCCTTCTTTCTCTTCTATGCTTTCTAGCTGTTTGTGGACTAGGAGGACCTCCTAACACAGCAGCAGTTTTAGCTAGCTTGTCTTCTAAAACCTCACTCCTCCTTCTAGGTGTCGAAGGTGGTGATGCTTCATCTTCTGAATCTGGTTTTTTTGATTCGCTTGACATAGAAAATTTCTTATTATTGCATGTATTTTATTATAGCTATATTAACAAACCGTTAATGCTTGCTTATCCCAACAGCTGATCAAATTTTCGTTTACTCCGTCTCTTGCTTACAACTTTGATAAATACGCTGATCAATTAATCTATCCTACTCATATACGTTGTTTAAAAATCCCTTCATGGGATGGTGGATACGGCTTTAATCACAACATCAAACTCTGTTATGATGAATGTGACATGCCGATTTTTCAATGATCCTAATTTTCTTAGTCTAATACGCTATCTTGGGTTTTAATACCATAAAATAGTTGCTCAATCCACTTGACATTTATTGAAAAATGTAAAAAATGGCGATTCTTTTATAAATTAGTCATGGTGGTTTTTAGAATGCGTAGACGGATGATTGCAATAATTCTTACAGAACTTTTTTTGATACTCAGTTCAAATTTTGTTTTTGCAAACAATATAGCCCCCATCAGAGAAGAAAAATGGCCTATATCGGAAAAAACGTTTAAAAGTAAGTATTTGAGCGCTTCCCAACCAGTGTTGTTCAGAGGGGCGGCTTCATCTTGGCCATCAAGTAGCTGGAACTTTGACTTCTTTATATCTCACTTTCCCGAAACTGATGTCACTGTCCAATTAAAAGAGAATTTGACGAATGATCAATACGGCGCAGTTGAATCGCTCAAGCAAAACATGAAACTTGAGTCGTACATTAAAAATATACAAAATTATGGTATAAAGGCTGGCTACCTGAGTCAATTTGATATTTTAAATATACACCCCAAACTTAAGGATTCATTAAAGTTTCCTGAATTTTATTCCACAAAATATTTACATAGAACAAATTTATGGATTGGTCCCAAGGGAACTAAGTCTAAATTACATTATGATTCGGATCATAATTTGTTTGTACAGATATATGGAAAGAAAATTGTTACATTAATATCTCCAAAATATTCAGAAAACTGCTATCCAACTAACATTACATGGTATGACGGTTATAGTCCTATAGATGTCATGCAGCCAAATTTGGATCTATATCCAGAATTCGGTAATGTTCTTTTGTTACAATCTGAGCTTGAAGCCGGTGATATGCTTTATATTCCAAAAGGCTGGTGGCATGATATTAGATCTACTGAAAACTCAATTAGTGCAAATCTATGGTGGATAAATTGGAAAGATTTTCTTAGTGAATTTTATAGTGAAATAAAATACAAATATATTCAAGGCAAAGAATTCGATAGTAAAAATAGCTATTGGGTTGTTTTAAAACGCAATATGGGATTGTGATGTCTGCTAGAATTTCCGTTCTTACCTCTAAAACTCCAAAAACTTATTTTGATGAGATAGCTCAACTTATCTGGCTAGAGTGGGGACATCATTACGAGTCACTAACCGTTTTAGAAAATGAGTTAGAACAGTGCTTGAAACCAAACAACCTTCCTTTAATGCTTTATGCTTTTTTAGAAGAGGAACAAAAAGTTTGCGGATGCATAAGTTTATTAGAAAATGATTTGCCTCTTTATCCTAATCTTACGCCATGGCTAGCTAATTTCTTCGTCTCTCCAAGGTACCGCAACCAAGGTATAGGACGCGCCTTATATAACCGACTTATCAAAGAAGCATTTGCGAATTTTGAGTATAAAGATATTTATCTTTATACTACAAACCCATTTCCATATTACTCAAAAAAATGGATTGATGTTCACCGATTTCATTATTTGGATCAATTGCAATTTTGCTTAAAACTTTCGCATAAAGATTGGCTAGATCTGACATTGTAATCTTGAATAGTAGTTAAGATAAATCTTCCCCTGAAACGAACGGATGGTCCTCTCCCAAAACAGTAACACACGCCAATAAATCAAGGTACATTGCACTATCTACAGGGCAGTCATGTGCATCAGGACCTAAACCAAATATTGAATGAACCTGCTCATGGATCCACGGCGCGTTTCCATGACCATACGCACATTTGTTAAAATCAAAATCTTCAACATTTCTTAGTATTTCTATAGCTGACCCTATTTTTTCTGCACTACATTGCTTTTCAAACGAATATTTAAATTTTGCTGATTTTTGTACAGTCAATTCATCTGCATATTTCTGCTGATCAAAGTGAGTTTTGCCACTATATATTAAATCATTTACCAGAGATGCGTACTTGAATTGCTCTTTACCAATAATAGTTTTTATAGGGCTAAAAAACATAGAGTAATCCTGGTACTCTTTATCACTAATACTATTGATATACGCTATTTTATCGGAGACATCGGCAATCATATTATCGAAATCAATTTCTTCACTTCTAACAATATTTTTGATTAGAGCATCTAAGGTACCCTCAGGATACATATGGAATCTATCAGTTTCAGTGTATAGCTTAACACCATCTGGCAGTATTTTTTCTAATTTAGGTATAAGCAGACTCCCCTGACACGAGGTTTGCCAAACAGAGGCTAATTTACCATGAGTTGCTTCAACTACAGTTTCAAAATATTCAGCACTGCTGACATATATATCCCGTACTAAATAATCTCTGACATAATCTAAGGCCATTGCGGGAGAGGAAAATATTCCTGGTAATGAATCTTCAAAAAAACTAGATGACTCTCCAAATTGTAATATATGCTCACCTTCTAATGAGAATGGATGCAAACCATGAATTCCTGAAATAATAGAAATTTCATCATTTACATCTGCAAATTTTTTAATCTCTTCTCCCAATTGTTCTAAGGATATATCTTTTTCGTTAAGCTGAACAAATAGAATATTCTGATCAGCTGAATAATTTTTTAGTAAATCAGGAATCCTATCAACTTGTGATTTTAAATAGCTTCCATCATGCTTCTTTAGATGACCAGCTACAACAACCAAACCTTTGGTAGCTCCGTCATTCATCTTTGTATAGCTATTTATTTCTGAATTATATTTATATGTCATACGCCTCCTAAGCTTTCCATACCGAATGTTAACATAATTTAATTAAATCGTCAACTTAAAAGTGAAATTCTATATATAATATAGCAACTTTGGTTGTTATCTGGAAAACAAAAAAAGAGCCCCACAATGGGGGCCCTCTATATAAGTTTTGTATGAACGAAGGTTTTCGGAAACTACATTCCCATACCCATACCGCCCATTCCACCCATGCCGCCCATGGCATCCATGCCACCGCCAGCAGAAGATTTCTCTTCAGGCTTATCAACAACAATAGCTTCTGTTGTAATTAACAAACCAGCAACCGAAGAAGCATCTTGTAGAGCAGTTCTTACAACTTTAGTTGGATCAATAATTCCTGATTTAATCATATCCACATATTGCATGTTTTGAGCATCAAAGCCAAAATTATGGTCTTTGCTGTCTAGCAATTTAGCTAGAACGATCGCTCCATCAATACCAGCATTTTCAGCAATTTGTCTAATCGGAGCTTGTAGGGCTCTTTTTACGATTTCTACACCTGCTTTTTGATCATGATTTTCACCGGCCAAACCTTCTAAACATTTTGATGAGTAGAATAAAGCTGTACCACCACCTGATACGATACCTTCTTCAACTGCAGCTCTTGTTGCATTTAAAGCATCTTCAACACGGTCTTTTCTTTCTTTAACCTCAACTTCCGTAGCACCACCGACTTTTAGAACCGCAACACCACTTGATAATTTAGCAAGTCTTTCTTGTAATTTTTCTTTATCGTAATCTGAAGTAGATTCACCAATTTGCTGACGAATTTGACCGCAACGTGCTTCAACAGCCGCTTTATCACCATCGCCGTCAACAATCGTTGAGTCTTCTTTACTCACAGTTACTTTTTTAGCTTTACCTAGCATATCTAGAGTAACATTTTCTAGCTTCATACCTAGATCTTCACTAACTACCTGACCATTTGTTAGGATAGCGATATCTTCAAGCATTGCTTTTCTTCTATCACCAAATCCTGGAGCTTTTACAGCACATACTTTTAGGCCACCACGAAGTCTATTTACAACTAATGTTGCAAGGGCTTCACCTTCAACATCTTCGGCTATAATTAATAATGGTCTGCCTGACTGAACCACAGATTCAAGCAAAGGGACCATTGGTTGTAGATTAGAGATTTTCTTTTCAAAAATCAGGATGTAAGGATTTTCAAACTCACATACCATTTTTTCGCTATTTGTCACAAAATATGGAGACAAATATCCACGATCAAATTGCATGCCTTTTACAACATCTATTTCAAAGTTAAAGCCTTTCGCTTCCTCAACTGTTATTACACCCTCATGGCCGACTTCCTGCATAGCTTCAGCAATTTTTTCACCAATTTCTTTATCACCATTAGCAGAAATTGTTCCTACTTGGGCAATTTCATTTTGCGAACTGATCTTTTTACTTTTTGCTTTGATATCTTCTAGAACTTTACTTACAGCCAAATCAATACCACGCTTAAGATCCATTGGATTCATACCCGCAGCAACTGATTTGTTACCTTCTTTTGCAATAGCTTGAGCAAGGACCGTTGCTGTAGTTGTGCCATCACCAGCTTCGTCATTAGTTTTGCTAGCAACTGATTTGATAAGTTGCGCACCTAAATTTTGATATTTATCAGCAAGCTCAATTTCTTTAGCTACACTAACACCGTCTTTTGTAAGCCTTGGAGAGCCAAAGCTTTTATCCAAAGCGACATTTCTACCTTTAGGTCCCAAAGTTACTTTTACAGTATTGGCAAGTATATCAACACCTTGCATCATCAATTCACGTGCCTTTGCACCATGTTCTATTTGTTTTGCACTCATAATCCTACCTCGATTTATTTAATAATTGCCATAATGTCAGATTCTTTCATGATAAGTAGGTCCTTACCATCAATCTTAACTTCTGTACCAGCCCATTTGCCGTACAGAACTTTATCCCCAACTTGAACGTCCATTGGTAAACGCTTACCATTTTCGTCTTTCGCTCCATCACCCACTGCAACTACTTTTCCTTGCATTGGTTTTTCCTTAGCTGTATCAGGGATAATAATGCCTCCAGCAGTTTTTTCTTCTTGACCTAGTGCTTCTATCGCGACACGATCATGTAAAGGTTTTAGTGCCATAACGCGCTCCATTTATTAGTTATGATTATTTACAAGTGTTGATATAAGTATTAATACATTCTTTTCAAGAGAGCGCTAGAAAAAATTATAATTTTTTACGTGTCATAACTATGTCAGAGAACTCAATATTCATTAAATCTTGCTTAGAATGAATCTTAGTTAATCCTTTTTTTGTGATATCATAAAAGTTGTACCCTTTACTCAAATAATAATCCAACTCTTTACTAACATCAGAATTTTTTGATAAAGCTGGTAAATTCCATTCCATAAAAACAACTACATCGTTAGAATTGTTGAGTATATAACTTGCTCCCCTTAATATTTTGAATTCAGATCCTTCTGCGTCCATCCTTACTAAATCGGCTTTGAAATCCTTTCCCAACACATTATCTAAAGTATTTGTTTTCATTGTAAGTGTGTGAACTGGATCCATATTAGAATTTTCAAATCCAGAATGAACTCTCCCCATCCCTACATTTGATTCAAAATAAGAAAAACTCATTTCATCACCTACATTATCATAAACAAGTTCATTAAATATATTTACTTTACCTTTATTTATTATAGATGATTTCTTTAAAAGACTGGCAAGTCGGGGATTTGCTTCAAATGACCAAACTTCACCATTTCCTTTTTTTCTATGCAGTTGTCTGGCTATATTAAAAGTGTAATAACCTACATTAGCTCCAACCTCTATTACTTTTGAATCTTTAGTTAAAAAGCTTTCTACTAACTTTAACTTTCTTGTTTCCCATTCTCCGAATACAATTAAATATGGTGCAATAACTCCATCTCTAGTGTCAACATACAAATTTACACCATTACTCAGTGTAACAAGCCCTGTTAGATTACCCATATATCTATAGGTAGATTTAAAATTATAGTAAAGACAATAGTCTGAAATACACAAACTTTTAGCCTGAGAAGCGGCAGAGTAGAAAACAATTGATAATAATAATAAAGATCTTACCATATGAGCTCGCGATAAATATTTATTGATCGTTTCATCATAAGCACAAATACAGACATAATCAAGAAATGAAAATCATAACTTTCTGATACTAAAATTTTTAGGATACACAAGCAAATAAATTGGCTCAAACTCTAAATAGGTCGTACCTACGGACATTTCTGGATTTGGGAAGTTTCTCTTAGCACTCTAAAATATTAATAAAGTTTTTTACAATCAAATTGACAAAGTTAGTTTTACACTTATTGTACAATAGCTTCAATTCAGATATTTGCATCTATTGCTACAACTATCTACCACCTCCAGCTAATTATGAAGATAAAGAAAGCCCGCTTCACGGATAGTCTTCTAAAGTTAGCGAACCCGCAGAATGGGGAATACCTTAAGAATAGCCCCCTGAGATTGATCATATCATGTAAGTATATATATTACTGATTCTCATCCGTAGAGCAAATAAAGTTTGCTAAAAAGCTAAGCAAATAGGATATAGAAAACAATCACCTTAATTCCCTATAAAAGCGATTCTTAACCAAATTATGGGAATATGATTTTAGATGCAAATCTATACAAACTAAAACATATCTTCCATTTTAAGGATTTTTTCTACACCAGAACTTAAGAAATTAATTACCTGCACACCAGAGACACCAAGCCTTTTGGAATTAGAAATATCAAAAATTTCAGTTCTTTCTTCGTTTGATGCTTCACCATGCTGACCTCTTACATCAACACCAAAATGAAAGCAGAAAGCTCTTAAGTCAGGATTTTCACTTAAATTTGGCAGATGCACCAATACACTGGCACGCATTGCAGTTCCAATATTCGTAGGACAAGTATTGACATAACCTAAGCGTTCGTCAAAAGTAAATGTTAATTCTTCCTGCATTGCTTCAGCCGCACGATTCAAACGAGAAAAGACTTCCTTGATATTACCGCCTTTTTGCATCGATATAATGCGCAAATGGTCTTCTTCATTCACCCACATGCTAAATTCACGATTTTTAGATAAGAAAATACCTCGTGCTTGCGGCCAATCATTCGCCAGGCCACATGCATACATATATTGGCGTGGCTCGGCATATAATAAATGCTCTTCCCTAAAATGTTCTTTTTCCTTTTCGGTCATTTCATAAAGAGGAAAATATTCACACTCAAGATCACCTTTTAGGTTTTTTGATGCCGAAATAATTTTCTTCTCTACCTCTTTTCTCTGAGCAAGGGACATTTTCATCTCAAATGGAAAACCAACTATATTCCTTGCCACCCTAACACGAGTAGAGATAATCCTTTTGTCCTTGAATAGGTGCTCATCAACATGAATCTTACTTAAATCCCAATCTTTAATGTGCATAGATTGAGGGTTAATTCCATGATAATATTTTATTACTTTGTCAAAATATGTCCTGAAAACTCGATATGATTCAGCATCACCAGCAAAGGTTCCTACCCTAGCATGCTTTTCATTTTCACCTGGGCTAATGATATCATCCAAGGTAACCCCATTTGAAGTTTTCAAACTCTTCCAATGAGATAATTCTTCGCTAGATGCCTCGTGCAAAACTCTTTTATAAATTGGCAATGTCATTTCAACCTCTTTTTTTATAAGTTTAACATTTCTTTTCCATATTTTTCTATATATAAATCCACGAATGTGTAAACTCTAACGAAACCAGAACTTAATTATTGGCCATCCAATTGAAATAAAAAATACGCAATTAACTTCTGTATATCACTATTTTGATTTGGACGCGTGTTATACGCAGTTCTACTTAAGCAATCTAAAAGAGAAATAATATTTAGCAGATACATTGTGATATTCCAGGAATCAGCAGGCTGATAGCCTTGTGAGGTTAGTCCATTTAAGAACGACGTGGTATAATTTTGAGGCATTAAGTGGGCATATCTCAGCATATTTGAAACATCATGCAAAGTTGATCCTGAGAAAGCGAACTCCCAATCCAAAACACCCGAAACCTGCCACTCTCCGTTCCGTTTATCCACCAATATATTTGCTGGATCAAAATCAGCATGCACCAAATTTTTCTCGTTGCCATCGGGTAGAAATGATGCATACGCATCAAAATTTTTCTTTATTTGGTTGATTTTGTCCTGCGATAAAGCAGATTGTACGTTCCAATTTTTAAGCAACTCCATGCAATAATTTATTAGCGCTTGTTGATTTAACTCTTCTTTTATTTCTAAATTATCGTTGAAAAATCCGCTATGCGGGAACTTTATATTTGTTATCTGACCTAAGACATGTCCAACCTTAAACATTACAGGCTCGATATCTTCTCCTCCGTTATTCAATAAAAAATCCTGCAATGACCTTCCTGGCAGAAATTTTACTATCGCAAATTTATATCCTGACAGACTAGCATCATAATAAAATTCTGGCACTGGAACATTTCCACAGAGCAACCCAGAAATTTTTTTCTCTTTTTCGGCGCTTCCCGGGTCTCTTATATAAACTCTTAAAATAACCGGCAATGCTTGACTGCACAAATACACAATAACATTTGAGTTGGCACATCCCCCATCGAGCAATTTATAGCTTTCAATATCGCGACTAGGATAGTAATCCTCAAGCATTGACTTGATTATATCATCTGGAATTACATGCCTTTTATGAGTTTTCTCCCAATCAATTTTAAAAACCACCTAGATCTTTCCCTTTTTACTTCAGAATATATTATATCATAAAATATCAAAACGTGAACCAAGCTTGGATCAGAGCTTATGGTCTGCAAAAATAAACTTTGTGGTGTCACACCATTTCTATTCTTGAGGTTACATTTAATTATTTGAAAGCTTCATATCGGCAAAGTAAACATCTTAACTATAATTTAACTTGATTCCACTTTGTCATTTTGTTCTACTGAATTTCGGTTCTAAAAAATTTAGAATCTTTTGATCATACACTTAGGAGTTTACTATGACAAAATTAGGCAATTCAATAATTAAAGGGATTGGGTTCTCAAGCGACACTCAACAGTTAGTATCTGAAGCTTGTTATGCAGCTGGAAATACAACTCTTGCTGCTCCTCAATCCTCATTAAACTTTGATTACACAACTACTTTTTCCCAATTGGAAGAGGATATTAATTTTTCTGTGAGCGCTTCTGGAGGATTCGGTATGTTTTCTGCTTCAGCTTCAGCAAGCTACTTGAGGAATATGCAAGATAAGGATTATTCTCTTTCGTTGAATTACTATGGAATTTCTTCGTCAAATATTGATGTGCAATTCGCTGGCGCAGGTGAAGAAATGTTAAATAGTGCTGGCAAATCATATTATCAGGCTGATCCTTATTTTGGGATTATATGTGGTGATTACGTGGTTACATCTTACCAATTAGGTGCAATGCTACTTATGGGACTAAACCTTAATTTTGAAAGTGAATACGAAAAAGAGAAATTCACATCATCTACTGGAGCAAGTTTTGGTGATATTTTTTCTGCCTCTTCTTCCGTTCAGAAAACAGTGACTTCCCTGAAACTAAAAGGATCAGTTTCAGTGCAAGCTTTTCAAATAGGTGGGGAGCCCCAGCTACTATCTAAAATTCTAAGTAAAAATTCATCAGGGGAATATTATGTTCTGACGTGCAATTTAGATGCAATGGACAATTGTGTGAATGCAGCTAATGGCCTCCTCAATTACGCCAGTCAGAATTTCACTTCACAATTTAACTTTTCTCCTCAAGAAAAAATATATCCCTTATCCAATATGTTTAGCGCTCAGCCAATTGATTTGTTTGGACTACAGATGCCTAAGTCTTTTATAAATTCTACTGTTGTTGAAGCAAGAGATAATCTAGCTAATTCTTACTTAGAGAACTCATATTATCAACAAAAAATCTACGAACTCGAGAATGGTTATCCTGTTGCCTTCGATACAACAAGTGATTTCTATAAAGATTTGACCAAATTCTCAGAAATTGTTGATAATAACATTGAGGTATTGACCTCAAACTCAAACCCAGCAATGAGTTCAGAGGCTTGCTACAGCGAACCTCAAAGTTGCATTCAAATATCCCAAAATATTTTGTCTAAAGTACAAAATATTACATCTGGCGATCTAGCATTCATGGATACAATACAATATAAATTTACGGCCTATCTTGGCACTACTTTTTATAACAATGGCAATAATGGAACCAGTATAGAAACTTGGGAATTATATACAGGAGATGAAAAAATTGATGGGCGTTTTATAGAACAGCTATACACAGTTGATATCTATGGTAATACTTATAATTATTCCTTTCAGTATTTCATTGATGGGGGTGGTTCTTTTAACGGCTTTTGGAGAGGCAAGACTACAGATGGATTTAAATACCAGGGTCCATTCTGTGATAGCTCAAGTACCAAAGATTGCACCTGTCCAAGTGCCGGCGATTGTTCAGCTCACACTTATTATAAAGAAAAACCTGAATTTTATTTCCAACTTTATCAAGCTCCACAAGTAAATGTTCAAGGTAATTTTTCTTCAATCATTGAAGGTGAAAATCCTGCTTAAATCTCACTGTTTTGCAGTGGTTTTTATATAATCTACATCTCGAATGGTTTGCCGTCCCAAACCATTCGTCTGTGTTAAAGGGTTGCTCGAGAGAAATAGTTCAGGCCCAATTTCAAGCAGCATAGTTTGAGTTAAGCCATTCTAGTTAGATGCAGCCCTGCAGCATTGCCCTGATTATATCACCAGGAAGCTACACGCCTTGTATGCGTTTTCTCCCAACCAATTTTAGGAACCAAGCCTATCACTCTTATTTTAGATTCTCATATGAAAATGCAACAACTAGCCAAATATATCAAAATGATAGAGATTTATTTGATTTTCAACGATGTGTTAGAAGCAATAACCGTATATTTGCCGTTATGCTCCTCAATTACACATGACCCTCCTGATTCTCTAATTAATAGAGATGCAGCTGCGATTTCAGTATAAGAAGCATTTGAGATCTTCGCATAATCGACTCTTCCACATGCAAGATACACTAGAGGCAAGATACTTGAATTGAAATTTACCGTATTTTTTGCTTGGCCGGATGTATCATCAACAGTAATAGCTGTATCGATATCCTTTCTCGGTGAAACTCTGATTCTTGACCTGGTATTTTGGGAAAGACTGTCAATCTGAATCCAAGCACCATTGCCTTTACTAGCAAAAAATGCTTCATCACTTCCAATGACTAGAACAAAACTAACCAAAATCTCCCTCTCTCCGTCTTGCTGATATTCTAATGCAATTGAACATGTAGAAAAAGGGAGTGAATGGGCAAAATTTTCAATATTTGATAAAGAATTTACGATCCATCTATATCTTTCATCGGACCCTTTAATTTCACCTGAATAATGAGACAATATACCAAATTTTGGCCTGGCATTCTTTAACTCGTCAATAATAATTGACTCAACTTTTTCAATGGTCTTCTGAGCGTATCTAGTCGAGTTAGGAGAAGATTGCAGCATTTTAAGCTCTTCGGAATCTCTCCGAAATCTGTTTCTTACATTTTCACGAATTTTTTCAAAAATTTTCAAGGTAGCAGAATAACTCACGATTATTTAGCCCTCTCAACATATGTGTTGTCTTCAGTCCTTACTACAATTTTATCTTCAGAATTTACAAAAGGAGGCACCATCACCCTAACGCCGTTTTCTAATATTGCAGGCTTGTATGATGCGGAGGCGGTCTGACCTTTCACAACTGGCTCAGTTTCGGTAATTGCCAATGTAACGGTTTCTGGCAATTCTATATTTATTGGATCATTTTCGTGCATCTCTAGTTTCACGACCATACCATCTTGTAAGTAAGCTTTCTTTTCGCCCACAAAATCTTCCGGAACCTCAATTTGTTCAAATGACTCAAGATCCATCAACAAGATTTTTTCTCCTTCAAAATATAGAAATTGAAAATCTTTTTGATCAAGACGCACTCTCTCTACACTTTCTGTGGAGCTAAATCTCTCATTTAGTTTATTTCCAGATTTAACATCTTTCATCTCAACCTGAACAAAAGCTCCTCCCTTTCCCGGCTTCGTGTGCTCAGGCGTTTTTGTAACAACATATAGTCTGTCGTTATGCATTAGCACATTTCCTGCTCTAATAGAGTTAGCTGACATTTTCATATAGCAATACCTAAAAAAATAATTAATTACTTCGTCGTTGTTGTAAAGAACCAGTAATATTCAAATCACTAGTAGGGAATGCAATAGAAGCTTTATTATCTTCTATTATTTTGTAGACCTTGTTCATTACATCCTGTTGAATTTCATAAAATCTGACCCAGTTTGTAGTATAAGTGAATGTGTAAATCAAGAAATTAACGGACCAATCTGCAAATTCTTCAAAATGCACAATTAAAGTTTGGTTGGTATCAATTTCAGGATGATCTATCAACATCTGCTTAACTTGTTTAGTGATGTCATCCAGAGCACCCATATCTTCATAACGAATACCAATTATAGATCTAATTCTACGATGAGTCATCCTAGAAGGATTCTCTATGGCCATTGTCAAAAATAATGAATTTGGAACATAAATAGGTCGTTTATCAAAGCGCCTTATTTTCGTCATTCTCCAACCAATTTCTTCTACAGTGCCCTCTATGTCTTTATCTGGTGATTTAATCCAATCTCCTATCTTAAACGGTTGGTCTAGATAAATTATTGAGGTACCAAAGAAATTTGCTAATAGGTCTTTTGATGCAAAACCAATAGCAATACCGCCAATACCCGCGGCAGCCAAAATTCCTTTTACGTTAACGCCAAATATATCCATTAATACTATAATAAAAGCTATAAAAATAAGAAACTTAACCAATTTAGAAATACCATCAATCGAAGCATAATCAACGTCTTGGCCTAAACTGCGCTTTGCGCTAACATATCTTTTCACATATTGATTCACAAACCCCATTAGGAACCAACATATAGCAAGGGATACAAAAAAATCTTCACCAAATTTTATGAGTCTTTGGGAGAATTTTTCAGAAAATATATTTGCATTATGTATCATCATTGGAATAGACAAACCAACCATGACTGTATAGATAGGTTTTTTGAGCGAGGCAATGATTATATCGTCCCAGATTAAGCTAGTTTTTTGAAATCTATTCTCAAGAAATTTTAAAATTTTGGATGCCAAATATAGCGATATAATTAAGCCAGCTACAATTAACGATTCTGCTAGCAAAATTTTAAAAAGATCAATCTCAATATTATGGAAAAACTGGTGATAGAAATCTAATGTCAAAAATTTATTCATTTTTTATTCAGATAAATTGCAATCATTTCATTTAGCATGGAAACAGCCTCTGCTTTAGGCCTCTGAAAGCTATTACGACCAATAATCGACCCATTTCCACCTCCATCTCTGATAGCTCGTGCATCATCATATAAACTATTCAGATCTTTACTAGAGCCGCCAGAGAATATAACTAACCTTTTTCCGTTAAAGCAGCTTTTTTTCACGTGAGCTACCCTTTCAGACATTGAAGAAATCCCTATTTTTTCGGATAAATAAACTTTTTTGGCTTCGTCTAGTTCAAGTGTTTCCGTGGGCAATTTTACCTTTACGATATGTGCTCCAAGCAGGCAAGCCATATGTGCTGCATATGCACAAATATCAATTGCAGTTTCACCCTGCTTTGATAAGTCACCTCCACGAGGATATGACCAAATCACAGTGGCAATACCACATTCTTTTGCTTCTCTAGACATCTCAGCAATTTCACTCATCATCTCCATAGAATGATCAGATCCTGGATAAATTGTAAATCCAATAGCTGAGCAACCTAGCCTCAATGCGTCTTGGACATCAGCAGTGATTGCCTGATAAGGTTCAGCAGATTTTGAATTCAGAGAATTTGAGCTATTAACCTTTAAAATTGTCGGAATAGCACCAGCAAACCTATCAGCACCAGCCTCTAACATTCCTAAAGGTGCAGCATATGCGTTTAATCCTGCTTCTATAGCAAGTTCGTAATGGTAATGAGGATCGTAGGCATCAGGATTTTTAGCATAGCTTCTCGCCGGTCCATGCTCAAATCCTTGATCAACAGGTAGAATAATCATCTTACCTGTTCCCGCAAGCTTACCATGCATCAAAATACGACATAAATTGGCCTTGGTGCCAGGGTTATCGCTCTCATATGCTGATAAAATATTTTTTACTATTTTAGTAATTTTCATTATTTAACCTCATCTAATATTTCTGCTGCGTGATCCTTCACCTTTACTTTACGCCAAACCTTCAAAATTGAACCTGTTTCAGATATAAGAAATGTTGATCTTTCAATGCCCATATATTTTTTACCATACATAGACTTTTCAACCCACACACCAAAGGATTTGCACATTTCCATTTCAACATCGGCTCCTAACATGAATGGCAAGTTATATTTCTCTGAGAAATTTTTGTGACTTTTCAAGCTGTCTTTTGAGACACCTAAAATTTCGACATTTTTGCTTTTGAACTTATCATATAATTCAGCAAAATCTTTTGCCTCACTTGTGCATCCTGATGTGTTATCTTTTGGATAAAAATAAATTACTAGCTTTTGACCAATAAAATCATTTTTGCTAACAATTTTTTCATCTGAAATGGCAACCTTAAAATCAGGCGCAGACATTCCAACATCTAAATTATTTGTCATTCTTTTGAAACGAATTGATTATCATTGTATAATATTTATTATTAAAAGCAGTTTAGTTCAATCAATTTATTAATATGGATCAAGAAATAGACCTTTTTTCATTGCAGCCGAAACAACAAAATGAATTGACAGTAAGTGAGATCTCTCAACGGATTAAATTTCTTGTTGAAAAAAACTTCACTAATGTCCGCATCAAGGGAGAGATATCTGGCTATAAAACAGCCCCGTCCGGACATGCATATTTTTCTTTAAAAGATTCGAATTCAGTTTTATCTGCGGTATGCTGGAATAGTAATATTGCCAAGTTGAAATGCACTCCTGAAGAAGGTTTAGAGGTCATCTGTTCAGGCACAATCACTACATATTCAGGTCAATCAAAATACCAACTCATAGTATCCTCTATGGAAATATCAGGAGTTGGCACATTAATGGCATTGCTAGAAAAAAGAAAAAGACAATTTATTGCCGAGGGATTATTTTCTCCAGAAAATAAAAAACCACTGCCAAAATTCCCTAGGAAAATAGGAGTTGTCACTTCTATCACTGGATCTGTTATACAGGATATAATTCACAGAATATCAGATCGCTTTCCTACAAATATTTTAATATGGCCAGTTTTAGTGCAAGGAGCAGAGTCTTCGGAGCAAATTACAAACGCAATAAATGGCTTTAATCGTCTAAGTCCATCAAAAAAGCCAGATGTAATAATAGTTGCAAGGGGCGGTGGATCGATTGAAGATTTATGGCCATTTAATGAAGAAAATGTTGTCCGGGCGATTTTTAATTCATCCATACCTATTATATCTGCCGTAGGACATGAAACAGATTATACATTATCTGATTTTGCAGCTGACGTAAGGGCACCAACGCCAACAGCAGCTGCAGAAATATCAGTACCAGTAAAACAAGATTTACTCTTTAGCTTGGCTGACTATAAACACAGAATAAATAACTTGCTGAAAAAACAACTTCATCAATCTCATCTAGATTTCTCAAATGCCAAACGACTTACACCTAAAATCAAGAGATCGATTTATGAGTTTGAGCAAAAAATTGATGATATATATGACAAATTATTTTCTGCTTGTAAAAACCACATGAACAATAAAAGACATACGGCAGAAATACTTTCCTCCTCTATTATTCATCCATCAAAATATCTAAGTATGATGAACAATAAACTTATCATTTCATATGAAAGATTCTGTAATATATTGAACAGAGATATACAAAAAAAAGAAAAAAGATTTTTTGAATATAAATATTCTATCAATTTAAAGAATGCTAAAAATAGGATAACACAAAATTATCAACACCTCCGAGTGGCACAAAATAATTTTGTACATTTCTTACAAACCAAATTGTCAGAGAAAGAATTCTCTCTTCAAACAACATCAAGCATCCTGGAATCCCTAGATTATCAAAGAACTCTGAACAGAGGGTTTTCAGTTGTAAAACATTCTAATAATCAGAGGGTTGTCAAATCAATCAAGGATCTAAGTCCAAACGAAAAATATTTATTAGAGGTTAGCGATGGCAAGCAAGAAATAAAAATACTCTAATATACCGCATCTTTTATTTTCGCTTTCTCAATCATTTTTTTCATATCTCTTTTACTGTAAGGCTTAGCCATCAGACCGACTACACCCAACTTACAGATTTCTTCTAACTCCTTCTTATTCCTTACCCCCGTCTGAACTACGACGGGTATATGAGAAAATTTTGGATTTTTTTTCAGCCTTTTTAGAACTTCTATTCCGTAAATATCTGGCATCATAATGTCCAGAAAAATAAGATCTATCTCCTCTTCTTCCAATACTTGAAGGGCTGACTCCCCGCCAACTGCTGCAAAAACCCTATAACCCAGGCTCTTCAGCATCAACTCACCCATTTTTAAAGCCACTAAATCATCATCTACAAATAATATCTTTTCTACCATGCTACCCTCTATGTTTAATTTGAATTAAAAAATGAAATGTCGCACCTCAATTATTATTTTCTGCCCAAATTTCTCCAAAATGTGATTTGCTATCTCCTAAAAACTGCTAAACCTAACCCCTTACCAAGCTCTCTGGTCTTAGTTCCAGAGCTTAAAATGGTAAGTAGATTGAACCTAGTTCGCTCCAAGATATTCCCTGCCCGAAATCCGACATGGAAGTGATTATCGCAGAATCAACCTTTTTTAAGTACTACATCAAATCTTAAGCCAACTCCATACTTAATTGCATTATTTAGCAAATTTCTTTTAACTCGCATAATTTTGTTATTATCACACTCATTCATACATCTTCTTCAACAAGCATTGATTCAATATAGATACCTCTTTTATGCTGCGTTCACTTTGCTTTTTTAGACAATAACTACTTGCCTAAAAGTAATAAAACCAGTATTTCACAATGATTTTATAATATTTTTTCCAGAAATAATTTGGCTCTGTCAGATTTCGGGCAATTGAAGAAATCGTTTGGCTCTGAATACTCAACTATTTCACCGTGATCTATAAAAGCAATTTTATCAGATATTTTTCTAGCAAATTCCATCTCATGCGTAACGATAGCCATAGTCATCCCTTTATGGACAAAGCTTGATATAACATCTAATACTTCTTTGATCATTTCTGGATCTAATGCTGAGGTAGGCTCATCAAATAACATAATTTTTGGGTGCATTGCTAATGCTCTTGCAATTGCTACTCTTTGTTTTTGACCACCTGATAGACTGATAATTTTCTGATTTTCAACGCCTACTAGACCAACTCTTTTTAGTAAAGTAGTCGCTTCACTATAAACTTCATCCTTTGCTTTTCTTAGAATATTAATCGGCGCCAAAGCTATATTCTCAATTACGTTCATATTAGGAAAAAGATTAAAATTCTGGAAAACCATTCCTATATTTCTTCTAATATGATTTTGGTTTTTGCAGGTAAATTTCTTCTTATCAATTATCACATCACCCGATTCAGGCACATCCAAATAATTCATCGTCCTTATCAGAGTAGATTTACCGCTCGCTGAAGGACCTATTATCGACAGCACCTCTCCTCTATCAACTTTAAGGTCTATTCCTCTAAGAATTTTTCTCCCTGAAAATGACTTGGTGATTTTTTTCAGTTCTATCATCTTTTCAATCTCACTTCAATCAGGTTAGCAATATTGCTAAAAATCAAAACCACTACGTAATAACAAATAGCTGCTATCAGTAAAGGCTCAAAATATATATATTGCTCCGCAGAAACCTGCTGTGCCCTCTTCATTAAATCATGCACCCCTATGAAAGAAACTATTGATGTTTCTTTGAGTAAATTTACAAATTCATTTACCAGTGCAGGTAAAACATTTTTTATAACCTGAGGAAAAATTATCCTCCTCATAGTTAACGTATATGGCAAACTTAATGACTTTGCAGCTTCAAACTGTCCTTTATCAATTGAATTAATACCGCCTCTTAAAATCTCAGCCACATAAGCCGCTGAATTCATTGAGAACGTGATAATTCCAGCTTCATAGGCATTAAGCTTAACCCCTATAATTTGAGGTAAAGCAAAATAAAATATGCTCAATTGCACAAGAACGGGGGTACCCCTAAAAATTGATATATAAAAATCTGCAAAAAGACTGAGGGCTTTATTTCTACTCACCTTGGCCAATACGATTAATGCACCTAACGAAAAACCAATAATAAACGAAATTATCGTAAAATTAAAAGTTATTAGGGTCCCTTTTGCTATATAAATAATGGAACTATTATCAAGCATAATTTATTTCATCCATTTAGCTTTAAGCTGATCGATTTCTCCTGAGTCTCTTAGTTCCAAGATAGCATCGTCAAATTTCTTAGTTAAAGCTGAGCCTTTAGGAAATGCGACTGAGAAGCCATCATTTTCCTCTGAAAAGAGACTATAACCCAAATCTGGATTCCTCTTGACGAATTCAGCCGCTTGAGCTTCCTCTACCATAACCCCATCAATTCTACCCACTTTAAGTTCTTCAATCATTGTTGGGTTTCTAGTTAATGAAAGCACATTCATATTTTTTGCTTTTTCAGATTTTTCCTGCAAATAACCTTCCATTGTTGACCCCAACTGTGCCGCAATGACTTTATTGTCAAAATCCTTAATTGACTTAATCGGCCTGTCTTTTTTGTATATCATGGCAAAAGTTGGTGTAAAATATGGAATCGAAAAATCAACTGCTTTAGACCTAGCAGGAGTCTTGGTCATGGCTGACATCGCAAAATCAATCCTGTCGGCATGCAAAGCAGGAATTAAGGCATCAAAATTCATGTCTTTTATATAAATTTGATATCCCAACTTCTTAGCTATGGCCTGTGCCAAATCAACATCAAAACCGACAATCTTTTTATTCTTAATATACTCAAATGGCGGATAATCAGCTGTCACACCCATAATCAAAGTTTTTTTCTCTTCCAAATTTGATTTTTCTTCAACAGCAGAACAGCATATCAAAAAAAGTGCTAATATCAGGTTGATAAAATTTTTTAAGTTTAATAACTGCATTTTTTTATTCCTTTAAAAAATTATTTGCATAATATGCATTTTTATGCAAATATACACTAAAAATATGCAAAGTCAATGAATAATATTAACGAAATCATTATCAAAACTATTAGTGCCCACAACATTAAAAAACATTCTGATTTTATTAGAATGCTGAAAGATCAACATGGAATTACAATTAATCAGTCTACTCTATCACGAAAATTATCCAGCCTAAATGTAAAAAAACTAGGTGGATATTATGCTTTAGAGGTGACTAAGATAATAGGTAGAACAAATTTAGAGTTCACATATTCTGTTCCGAACATGATTGTAATAAAAACTCCTCCAGGACATGCTAGCGCAATTGCTCTTAAGATAGACCAAATATCTCAAGGTGATAGATTTTTATCAAATGTAATAAAAGGGACAATAGCCGGTGATGACACTATTTTCATAGCAACCGATGGAGAATCGAACCTAGATGATATCTCAAAATATTTGAAAGATAGAATTTAGTTTGCAATCAGAAAATCCGCTACCAAAAACAGAGATCCGCATACTATCACTCTAACCTTCTCAGAATTTTCTGCTTTGATTTTTTCTATAGCTTCCTCTATATCACTAGCTGCTATCACATTCTCGTACCCAGCCTTCTCAACAAGATCTCTTAACTCTGCTGATTTATAGCTTAAGGGCTCGGAATGGACATTTGAGCAAATGATATTGCATTTATTACCTTTAAAATATTTGAGAAAGTCTGCAGGCACCCTGTTATTTGTAAAGCCCACAATCAGATATGTTTTGATGTTTTTATCTTGCAAAGTTAACCATGTGGACAAGGCTTGTGCACCGGCCTGGTTATGAGCACCATCCAAAAAGACTTCAGAATTTTTAGGAAGCATTTTGAACAACATGCCTTTAGTTATAGGCTGAATTCTACCCTGCCATTTTGCATTACTAATGCCATTTTTTATATGCTCGTCGGTAATATTTACACCTTTTAGCAATTTAATTGCTGCAACCGCCGTTGCTGCATTGACATATTGGTGTAAACCTTTGAGCGATGGCTCAGGTAATCTCATACTATATTCATCAGATTGATAGATAAAACTTCCATCAATCTCTGGCTCTATACCAAAATCATATTCAAACCTAAATAGCGGAACTTCATTAAATTCAGCATAATCTTCAATAACCTTATTGGCCTCATCTGGCTGAGCACTAATGACAGCTGGCACCCCTTTTTTCATTATAAAAGCTTTTTCGAAAGCAATTTGTGAAATTTTTTCTCCTAGCACAGACATGTGATCATATGAAATAGGCGTAATTACGGTTACCAACGGCTTCTTAAACACGTTTGTAGCATCAAGCCTACCACCTAGCCCAACCTCTATCAAACAAATATCTGCCGGTTCCCGAGAAAATCCTAAGAATGCTGCTGCAGTTATTCCTTCAAAAAAAGAAACATCAAGATTATTCTCATTTGCTATCACTCTACATTCTTCGAGTAATTGATATAGGTAATTATCTTCAATTTCACTACCTGATATTACAATCCTTTCATTAAATCTTTTGAGATGCGGAGAAGTATAAACATGAACTTTTAATCCAGCTTCTTCTAATATTGAGCGCATGAAGGCTACTGTCGAACCCTTCCCGTTCGTACCTCCAACATGGATCACCGGCGGCATCTTATCTTGAGGGTTTCCTAGAAGCTCAAGAAATTTCTGTATTCTATCCAAACCTAATTTAATTGAAGCCCTTTCTGAAACATAAGGCCAATGTGGCATCCAAACCATTATTTATATAACTCCCTTGCTAGCTTCATCACTCTAACTGCTTCTCCCACGTTGTGCAATCTTATATATTCTATATTTTTAGTGATTAAATATGAGGTAATAACGTGAGTCTCTGGATCACGCTTTGAAGCATCATCTTCTCCATATTTTTTCAAAAAAGATTTCCTTGAATAGCCTAACATTATCGGCACATTATGGGTGTTCAACTCGTCAATTCTTTTTATTAGTTCTAAGTCCTTATCCGCCCCCAGGCCAAAGCCAATTCCTGGATCGAAAATAAGATTATGCAAGGGTAAATTCTTAGACTCCAATAGCTCAAGTTTTTTATTTAACCACTCCTGAACATACTGAATTACATCTAAATCTTTTGGAATTATTTCTGCTGGATTTACAGGTACATTAATGCTCCGCATAAATATAGCTCGCTTGCCACTAGCGACACAGAAATTTATTATCTTCTCATCACGCAAACCAGTTACATCATTCACGATGTCATAGTAATCAGCAAATTTTTTTAGGCTATTATAATTTCTTGAATCCAGGCTTACCTCAACTTTATGTTGCCTAGCAATTTTATATATTCTTTCTAAAACACCGCTTAACCGCTTGATTTCCTCCTCTTCAGTAACAAAATCAGCATTAGGCCGTGTTGACTCGGCTCCAACATCTATCAGATCCACCCCTTGTGCTATCATCAACTCAACATGCTCGAGCGCCTTATCAATTTCTAAATATTTACCCCCATCAGAATAGGAATCAGGAGTGATGTTTAGTATACCAACAATTTTTGTATCAGATTTTTTCATATCTCAATTCATTATAAATCTCGGATATTTTCCAATTCTTGAATTTATTTTCCCCCGGATAAATATAATCTGGTTCAATTTCATTTAGTAAGGAGATAAGAAATATTCTATTTAAAAACTCCTTATGGGGGATAGAAATATCACTATCAACAACCATATCTTCATAAAAAAGAATATCTATATCAATTTCTCTAGGAGCCCATTTTTTTCTTTCTTTTGCCCTACCAATGACATTCTCAACATTTTCTATTTCTTTGATAATATATTCAGGATCATGATGGGTAAAACCACTTAATACTAAATTATAAAAATTTATATCCCATTCTTTTGGACTGCCCTCTAACAAAAGCGCTGGATTCTCAAGAAAGGAAGATGTTTTATTTACTTCAATCACCCCCTTCTCCTGCAAAAGTCTTATGCCTTCTAAGATATTATTCTTTCTATCACCCAAATTTGATCCAAATGACAAAATAATCTTCTTTTTATTCATCCATTATCTCACATGACGCACTATCAATATGACATTCCATTGCGGGCGTTGGTTTCCATAAAACTACCTTCACCTTGGTATTTTTAGAAAAAGAGCTTTTTATCAATTCATATATCTCATTTGCCAAAAATTCTATAGTTTTATATTCCTTTTTTGTCGCAAGATCGGTAATTCTTTCTGAAAGTTCAGCGTAACAAACTCCATCATTCAACTCGTCCTCAGACAACATAAATTCTTCGACTGGAATTTGTATGGAAGCATCCAATTTTAAATCTTGTGTGCTTATTCTTTCGTCATCAAAAACACCTATATGAGTTTTCAACTTTAATTTATTTATATTTATCCTTATAATCTTGGTCATGACAAAAAATTATGTTTTTTTTAATGGTGGAATTGTACCACAAGAAAATGCAAAAGTCTCCTATTTGGATCGGGGTTTGCGGTTTGGAGACGGTCTATTTGAAACTATTCGTATCTATAATAAAAAGCCATATGGCTGGCAATCTCATATCAACAGACTTTCCGAAGGATTGAAAAAACTCAAAATCAATCTTGAAGTAGAACATCTAAAAGAAAATTTTTGTGATGTTATCGAGAAAAATGACATGGTTGAGGGCTTAGGGAAAATTATCATTACAGCAGGAGATTCAAATTTGGGTTATGCAAGAGATCCAGAGTCAAAACCTAATATAATTATCGAGACAACTAAATCTGCAATCAAATTTCATGAGCCAATAGATGTTTTCATAAGCCGCTTTGTTAGACCACCTGAAAATATGCTACCTTGTGGGTTTAAAACTCTGTGCAATTATAATTCGGTTCTTGCAAAACAAGAAGCCATAGAGAATGGATGTCATGAAGCCATCCAGCTTGATTGCAATGGTTATATCTCAGAATTAAGCTCAGGAAATGTTTTTTGGCTTAAACAGGGTAAATTATATACCCCCTCATTGGAATGTAATATTATACCTGGAATTGTAAGATCTTTTTTAATCGATAACCACGCATCTGAAGTAAATTGCGGCAAATTTGTACTGAAGGATATTCTGCATGCAGAAGAAGTTTTTCTAACAAACGTCAATTATCTAATTCTACCTATTAAAAAAATTGGCAATATTTGGAACGGACAAGATTTTTCTAGGTCGAAAGAGATATTTAACGAGATCGTACTAGATATCAAAAAGGAATGTATTTAAAAATTCTGAAAAATCTCAGGATTGATTCTTTGATCTTTAAGACGCACCTCGTAATGCAGATGATCACTGGTACTACCGCCTGTATTACCTTGCACACCAATAACTTGACCTAACTTAACAACATCACCTTTCCTCACATATATGTCATATAAATGTGCATATAGGGTAGATGAACCTTTAGCATGCGCAATTGTAATTGTTTTTCCGTAACCGCTTTGTCTTCCTGTAAAAGTTACTCTGCCATTAGCCGTTGCTAGAATATAAGAATGTTTTTTACCAACTAAATCTATACCTGAATGCATAGTTCTTTTTTTCTTTATTGGATGCCATCTCCATCTAAATCTCGAGGTGACACGATAATTTTTTATAGGTAAAGCAACAGGAATATTTTCTAGTACCACCAAGCTATTACGCAGTACAGCAAGCTTCTGAGCCAAAGACATCTTATCTAAGATTTTCCTTTTAGATGACAAATAATCATCAAGTTTAGCTACTGATACACGTACTGGATTTGTAGATTTAACTTTATAGGCAATCAGCCTTCTGTGAAATTTTTTCACAAAAATATTTATTTCTTTAATCTTTTGATTAGCGTTTTTATTTAGTAGCTCTCTAACTTTACTAGGGTTGTTTTTTAGTGAATTTAGCTTTTGATTATAGATATTATAATATTTAGTTTTACTGCTACTGGGTAAATGTAGGGATTTAAGGACGTGATAAGGCTCTCCTATATAAGGCTGTTTATCCATCAGACTCTTTCTTAATACGCCCAAAGAAAGTAAATCCATCAAAAAAATTACATGATTATTTTTATTATCTCGATATAAGGACAGGACCTTGCTTTCTAAATACTTAATCTTATTGTCGTGATTTTGCTTGTAGGAAGAATTACGGAGAAAAACACTGCCACCTAGCTTTTTAGTTACAACATTGCTGTGCTCACAAGAGGCAATACAAATCAATGAGATGATTAATAACAATCTTTTTAGAAAACTACCCATTACTCAGCGAGATTTCGGCTTGCTCAATTAACTCAGCAATTATTTCCTGAACTGGTTGAATTTTTTTCACCAGACCAACAGTTTGACCAGCCATGACAGAACCATTCTCAACATCCCCATCTATCACAGCTTTGCGCAAGGCTCCAGCCCAAAAATGCTCTATTTTTAGCTGCGCCTCTTCCTTTGTGTAATCACCCGCATTATATTTTTTTACAACCTCATGCTGATAGGAGATAAAAGCTTTTGAGGCTTTATTTTCAATGGCTCTGACAGGAATAACTGGGAAATTCGGATCGATCTGGACCGAGAGAACAGCATCTCTTGCGTTAGATTTTATAAATAGGTTCTTAAAATTTGCATGAGCAATTGATTCTTCTGCACAAACAAACTTGGTACCCAACTGACACCCCGCTGCTCCCATTCGCAGATATTCTACCATCATTTCACCTCTACCAATTCCACCAGCAATAAACACCGGAACCTCAGAAATTTCTGGTAAAATCTCCTGAGCTAGAACCGAGGTGGCAACTGGTCCTATATGACCACCTGCTTCCATCCCCTCAACTATTAAAGCATCTGCACCATTTCTTATCAGGCGTTTTGCTATCACCAATGCTGGAGCAAAGCATATAACTTTAATGCCTGCATTTTTTAAAGTTTTAATATTTTCTGCTTTCGGTAATCCACCAGCCAATACTACATGGGATACTTTATTTGCAATGCATGTTTTCACCAGATCATCTAATTGCGGATGCATGGTTATCAAATTAACACCGAATGGATTTGAGGTCTTTTCTTTGGTCTTCTTAATCTCAATATCAAGTAATTCGGGGGGCATTGACCCACAAGCTATTACGCCAAAGCCACCAGCATTTGAAATGGCAGAAACGAGATTATTCTCTGATACCCATGACATAGCACCGCCCATGATGGCGTATTTTACTCCCAAAAAATCGGTCCCTTTTTTCCACAAATCGCTTAAAATCATCTTATTTATCAAGTTCAAAAGTTGAATGCAAAGCTCTCACCGCTAGCTCCACATATTCTTCAGATATAATAACACTAATTTTTATTTCAGATGTAGAAATTACTTTCACATTAATTTTTTTATCTGCTAAAACTTTCAGCATATCCCTAGCAACACCAGAGTGACTTTTCATTCCAACACCAACAACTGACACTTTTGCCAGGTTCTCTTCACTGACCAAGCTTTTATAGTTAATATTAGTTTGATCCTCCTTGATGCGTGAAACTACTTTTTTACAGTCATTTCTAGGCAATGTAAAAGTTATATCAATTTCAGAGTTTTCATAATTTAAATTCTGAACTATCGTATCTACATTCACATCTGAACATTTATCCAAAATAGCTATTGCACCTTCTGTTATTGGCACCCCCCTCACACTTATACTACTCTCGTCTTTCGTGTGGGTAATAGCCGTGATTAGTCTTTTTTCCATTTTTTTGTCCTCTTGCGTAACTAAGGTTCCTTTCTGATTTTCAAAGCTCGATAAAACTTTTAATGGAATATTATACATCATCCCTATTTCTACTGATCGAGTTTGTAATACTTTGGCACCCAATGAAGCTAATTCTAAGATCTCCTCATAAGATATATGATCTAATTTTTTAGCATCTTTTACAATTCTTGGGTCACATGTAAATACACCATCCACATCTGTATATATATCGCATCTTTTTGCTTGCAGTGCCGCTGCAATCAAAACTGCAGAAGTATCTGAGCCACCTCTACCAAGCGTAGTAATCCTATTACTCGCATCCACAGCCTGAAACCCAGCTATTATAGGAATTTGATTTTCATCAATCAGATTGCAAATAATATCCTTTTTTATTGTCTTAACGCGTGACTTGCCAAACTCGTAATTTGTAATCATTGGAATCTGCCAACCCAGCACAGATCTTGCTTTATAGCCTTTTTTTCTTAAGGTAAGCGCTAAGAGAGCAGTTGATACTTGCTCACCAGTGGACAGGATGGAATCAAACTCATAAAGAGATTCTTGATCTTCAACACTGAAATTATTTTTTACCAGATCCGATAACTGATTCGTAACTTTTGCCATTGCGGAGGCTACTACCACTACCTTGTTGCCTTTTTTTATCTCTTCAATAACTAAATCAGCAACACAACTAATTCTTTCGAGGTCTGCGACTGACGTACCCCCAAATTTTTGAACTATAATAGCCATAATTTATACTTATGCCCCTATCTAACTACCAAAAACAGAATATGTGAAAAAAAACATATGAATCATACTAACCAAAAAATGTACTAGAAAACTAGCTTCAACCCTTTTTCCAGAATAAACATAGACTAGCGAATATAACAAGCCAACTATGAAATTTACTTTTATATGTTCAGACATTTCTAGAACAGGCTGCAATGCATATAGAGCCGACGAAAATATAATTATTAACGCTAGCTTTGTCAAGTTATAGGGTCTATTACCAATCACCGAATCAATGATAAACATCCTGTAGAAACTCTCTGCAACTAACGCATATAGAGCTGCAATCCAAACCCAATAAAGTAGGTATTCGGGTATAAAATATTCATACGATAGGAGTTCATATCTGCTAGCTAATACCGCTATTATAGGTATAACCATAACCGCACTTAATATGCCGAGCATCAACGTTCTTTTTAAATACTCAAAAGAAATTTTTTCATATTTAAATATGAATAATGCTACCCCGAAAAATAATGAATCATAATTGATCCATAGATTATAATATACTGCTGGTTGGGATGGTTTTTCATATATGACTTCCATATTGTTAAAACCTGTCAGCTTATGACCTAATAGATTAAAGCCAAAAACTAGTAAAAAAATCCATAAAGCTGCTTTTATCAAGTTATCAAGATTTTTCTGGTTATGTATTTGCAACACAGCTATTGCGATTAAAATAAACACGAAACCTATAGGTTCAACGTAATTCTGTCCTAAAGCTATTCCCAAAGCACAGCCATAACTTGCTAATGATGCCTTCAGATTAGTATTAAATAGCCGCAATACGACTGCAACCGTCAAAAAAATCATACTATAATTAGTAAGTATTATCTCCATGCAAATATTTTACCTTGCTAAATATTTTTTATATTCAAGATTTAAAAACCTTACATTCACAAGCCATATCAAACATATCACTACGAATATTATCATAAGATATGGAGTTATTTCTGCATAGCTTGTATTCGGGAATAAACTAAATATTGCTGCTTGAATAAAAGCACCCCAAGATTTCGCAAGTCTTGCACCCACCACATCCACAGCTGCTTTACCTTTAGTCTTCAGCTCCTCATCAATCGGAATATATGCCATCTCCTTGGTAGGGTCAAAGAAAGCATATTTTATACCCTTAGATAAAACATTTTGAACCGTGCCCAAAATTATAGCTATAAATACTGGGTTAACCAAAATGAAAATAACCATATAACTGGTAACTAAATCATCAAACACAACAAAGGTAAAGAATCCAATACCTGTTATAAAAATAACAAGTGGAGTTATAATAGCACTAGTCAACCAATTAAACCGGCGCAAAATATTTGCACCAACTATCATAAAGACCATCGATGCTAGGCCAGTGAGCTGATTTAGAGTACCCATAAAATATGCATAATCATTGGTACTTGGGTATACAGACCTAACTTTGCTTTTCCAAGGCCCCTCAACTAAATTAATCGACATACCATAACAAAAAACTAGAATAACTATAAAACCTAAATATTTAGAAGATAAGATGACTTTCAGACTATCTAATATTGACAATTTAGGCTTGAGTCTCTTTTCTTTTTTCGTAAAGAATTGTGGATGAATTAAGACTTCCGTTTGCATGTAATTATATAACCACATTATCAACAAACAGGATAAACTCATAAATACCAGCATTGCCTGAATCATAGTCGTAGATTTTGTATCACCACCACTCGCATATCCATCAGCAATATCTTGAACAGAGGACAGATATTTGATAATCCATCCAGCTAAAATTAATGCAGCATTACCAAAAAAACCGAACATTGGGTAAAATCTTTTAGCCTGATCGGTATCAGTAATATGGTTAGCAAATTGCCAAAATGAGAGCATCAACATTGCCGAGCCCCATAATTCTGCAATGATATAAAATAAGGCAAAAGTCCATTTTGCATATATTCTTAAAAACCATTTAAAATGGCTCATATGCAAATCGAAGAAAAATAAATTCACCGTGGAATGTTCTATTTGCGCTAACTTTGCACTTTCAGGATGGAAAAAATCTGTATTTGGATACAAAACAAAAGCAAAAGTCAGAAAGAAAATTAAAAAGAACAGACAAAAGCTGTAAAATATTTTTGGTGCCCTCATGACATTGGTTAATTTTGCATATATTACCATGAAGATAATTGCCGCAGGAACCACGCAGTAAAATTTGATAAAATTAAGTGCTTCAGCACCTATATTTGGCACAACTAAGCTATCTTTGAGAGATCTGAGCGAATTATAGTTAAACAATATGCAGAACATCATAAAGGTCATTGGCAGGAATTTTTTCAATTCCCACCTCTCAATAGGCCATACGATTTGCTTTGCTCTACTTATTAAACTCATATTTGGGAAATATTTTTTTAAACTTTTTCTTTATTTAGACTCAAATGCTTGAGATACTCTTTATTTAACGACTTAACATCAACAATCCAAACAATTGCCACAATAGAGAAAATTATCATCAAGATCCATGAAATACTAGAATATGTTGCTGCCGGATAAATAATAAAAATTGTAGATTGCACAAAAGCACCAAAAGATTTAGCAAATCTTGCACCCACAACATCCACAGCTGCCTTGCCCTTACTTTTCAGCTCTTCATCAATAGGTATATATGTCATCTCTTTAGTTGGATCAAAAAGAGCATATTTAGTAGACTTCCCAAGCACATTCTGCGCAGTCCCCAGAATCACTGCTATGAAGGCTGGATTAATCATAAAAAATGATGCAAGCGTTAGACTAATATAATCTCCAAATACTACAAATGAGAAGAATGCTATACCCGTAATGAAGATCATTACTGGTGTTACAATTGCTGCAGTAAACCAACTATATCTCTTTAATATTGTGGCCGCGATCAACATAAATAACATAGAAACCAAACCATTAGCTTGGTTTAAGGTAGCCATGAAATACAAGAACTCACTTTTTTCCGGATAAACTTTTCTAATTTCCGCCTTCCATGGCCCTTCCAGAAGGTTTATTGCAAATCCATAGGAAATAACCAATACAACCACCATACCTAAATATTTAGAAGAAAAAATTATTTTAAAACTATCCATCAAAGGAATTTTTTTCTTATGACTAATTGTATTTTTTGGCTGAGGAATTTTAATATTTGGATCTGTTAAAACATGATTATTTATATATCTGAACAACACAATAATCAGACAAGAAGCAATAACAGCAAGCACCATTATAGCTTGAATCATCAAGGTAGATTTTGAGTGATCAATAAATTGGTATAAAGTTTTAATGGAAGTTCCGGCCACAAAATTACCAAAACTTCCAGTTAAGGCTAACATAGGGTAAAACCTCTTTGCTTCCTCTGTCATCGTAATTCTATTTGCCAATTGGTATAATAGCAAAAGAGTCATTGTAGAGTTCCACAATTCAGCTAAAACATAAAAAATGCCGTAAGTCCATTTCTGGTAAATCATAAAAAACCACTTGAAATGATCTAAATCCAATTTGAAGAAATAGAAATTTATACTGCCTGAAATTAGTTCTTTAATTTCTTTAGGATTTGGATGAATGGAGGTTTCATAAGGCAATAAGACAAAAGCAAATAACAGGAAGAAGATAATATAAAAACTTGCTATTTGATAATATATCGTCCTAAAACTAAATGTGTTTGAGAGTTTTGCATAAATCAAAAAAAGTAAGATTGCGGAAGGTGTAACAAGATACACTTTTAAGAACGTAACTGATTCAGCACCTATTGTTGGCACAACCAGAGTGTCTTTCACACTTCGCAGGGCATTATAATTAAATATTGTAAGGAGAGAAATCAAGGCCATAGGTAGGAATTTTTTTAATTCCTTTTTTTCAATAGGCCATAGAAACTTTAATAATCTATTCATTTACGCTTCCAAAAGAAAATTTCTAACTTAACTACCTCTAATTGTCAAGGTCAACTTTCTTCAGATTTCTGAATTTTTTTGATGTATGCATTATGTAGCCACTTCACATCTACCAACCAAACCAACATTACCAATGTAAATACTACCATTAAATACGGGGCTATTGAAGTATAGGTTGCCGCCGGAAATAAAATGAAAACAAATGACTGCACATGCGCACCAGCAGATTTAGCAAATCTCGCACCTATTACATCTACCGCAGCTTTACCCTTGCTTTTAAGCTCTGGATCCAAAGGAATATACGACATCTCCTTCGTAGATTCGAATAAGGCATATTTAGTACCTTTTGAAAGCACGTTCTGAATAGTACCAAACATTACAGTAATAAATAATGGATTTAATATAGTCATAGCAGAAATATATACATAAAAATTATCTGCAAAAACAACTAACATGAAAAAACAAATACCAGTAATTAGTATAGTAATCGGGGTTATTAAGGCTGCCGTTAACCAACCAAAATATTTCAATATATTTGCGCCAACAAACATAAAGAACATGGCACTATACCCTGTATAGACAATCACCTCACTGCTAAATCTGGCATAATCAACCGTATTTGGATATAGAGATCGCGCTTTATCCTTCCATAACCCTTCAACTAAATTGATAGAAATTCCGTAAGAGAAAATTAAAATAGCAATAAATCCAATATATTTCGAAGACATAACAACTTTGATACTATCTTTGATTGATAGTTTAGATTTTAAAGAAGCGGCATCTCGCACTTTAGTATTATAGCTTTTACCTTCAGCAGCTAAATAATTTATATAATAAAAAATTATCAAAATTAAAATTACCGCAATAATAGCCACTAGCATCACATATAACGGAAAATTATTCTGATAATGTAGCCCTAAAAAACTATAATTTTTTATGCTGTGATCTGTTAGATAAGTAAGAACATACCCCGCACATAATCCTCCTGATTGCCCAACCAAACCAAACATCGGATAAAATCTTTTTGCTTCTTGCGTCTTAGTATTCTGGTTAGCGAATTGCCAGAATAACAGAAATACCATGGAAGAACCCCAAAGTTCTGCCAAAACATAATTTAGGGCAAAAGACCACTTACTAAAAACAATTAGGAACCACTTCAGATGCTCCATATTTAGCGTAAAAAAATATAAGTTATATTGCTTTTGGATAAGTAAATTTATCGACTCTTTAGATGGATGAAAGAAACTTTGATTCGGATAAATTATTAATGCAAAAATTATAAAATAAATAAGATAGAAAAAACCTATAGAGAAAAATATTCGGTTAAAACTCATCAAATTTGTCATTTTTGCATATAATAATGCAAATAAAATCGCACAAGGAACAACAACATATGACTTTATGAAAGTAACTGATTCGGCTCCTATCGCCGGTATAATCAAACTATCTTTTAAAACCCTTAGAACCGAATAATTGAAAAGTATAAAAAATAGCATGAAGGCCATTGGGAAGAATTTTGCCACCTCATTACGGTGTATTGGCCAAACAAAATTTTTAACCCCCCTAAGGAAATCAGTCTTCACAAATTCTCCAACTCTTTTACTATGCTTTCAGTTATTTTTTTAGCATCTCCAAATAACATATATGTATTATCACGATAGAATAGCTCGTTTTGAACCCCCGCATATCCTGGTGACATCGATCTTTTTACGAATAATACGGTTTTAGCATTTTCCACATCAAGAACCGGCATACCATAAATAGGACTTGCTGTATCTGTTTTTGCCGCTGGATTAGTAACATCATTTGCACCTATAACGTAAACAACATCCGTACTAGCAAATTCTCTGTTTATATCTTCTAATTCGAACACTTTTTCGTAGTCAATACCGGCCTCAGCAAGTAGAACATTCATATGCCCAGGCATTCTTCCAGCAACCGGATGAATTGCATATTTTACTGAAACTCCAGCTTCTTCCAGTATTTTGTCCATCTCTTTTAAAACATGCTGAGCTTGCGCAACTGCCATACCGTAACCAGGCACTATAATTACAGAAGAGGCATTCTTCAACATGAATGCACCATCCTCAGGATTACTAGGTTTAACAGGCCTTTCTTCACCAGCTTCTAATTTTGAAGCGCCAGAACCAGAGGCACTAAGCCCTCCAAAAATCACGTTGAATATTGATCTATTCATGGCCTTACACATGATATAACTCAAAATCGCACCGCTTGCCCCAACTATCGCCCCGGTGATAATCAACAAGCTGTTGCTTAGTGTGAAGCCAATTCCAGCGGCTGCCCAACCAGAATATGAATTTAACATTGAAACTACAACTGGCATATCTGCACCACCAATTGGTATAATAAGCATTACACCCAGTAAAGCTGAAACCACAGTGATCAAGACAAATAGTAATAGGGATTCGGTCTGACAAAATTTTATTGAAAGCAATATTATAACCACCGTTGTAATGGCATTTACTAGATGAGTTCCCCTAAAACGAATAGGCTGACTCTTCATAATACCCTGCAATTTTGCAAAGGCGATTATAGATCCGGTGAATGTTATTGCTCCAACTATCGATCCAATTATCATTTCAATCAAATTAGCAATTTTTAAAGACCCAGCTTCACCTATTCCATAGGTTTCTGGGCTAAGTAAAGCACTTCCAGCAATAAAAACTGCGGCTAAACCAACCAAAGAATGAAACGCTGCCACCAGCTGTGGCATTGAAGTCATTTGAATTTTTAGAGCGAAAATAGTTCCTATAGCACCACCTATAGCAATTGCCCAGATTATCCACATCCTATTTTCTACCCCTGGATAATAGGCAGTAGCTATAACGGCAACTATCATCCCGATAATTCCGTAATAATTGCCCATTCTGGCAGTCTTAGGAGATGCAAGGCCTTTGATAGATAAAATAAAACATATAGCTGAGAAAATATAAGCTAAAGAAATATATGTAGGTATCATCTTACTTCTTCTTTTTAAACATTTGTAACATGCGGTTTGTCACTATAAAACCACCAAAAATATTTATCGATGCTATCACAACCGCAATAAAACCAATAATTTGCGCAATTCCAAATTCTTCTGGTCCAAGTGCAATCATTGCACCGACGACAATAATGCCTGATACAGCGTTTGTCACAGACATCAAGGGAGTATGGAGCGCAGGAGTTACTTTCCAAACAACATAATATCCTATGAAGCAAGCCAAAATGAAAATCGTAATTGCAAAAATAAAAGGATCAACTCCATTTACAGAAACCGCAGCAGAAGCAGCCGAGGTTTTACTAAACAACTCACTAGCGCTCCCCTTAATTTGACTAGCCGCATTTTCTATCTGCGATGACAAACTTATAATTTCTTCAAGTTTTTTACTCATCTCTAACACGCTCATTAACTATTTTACCATCACTTGTAATAAGTGCTTCTTTGATTATCTCATCTTCCAAATTAATTTGGATTTGCTGATTTTCCTGATCAAAAAGCAAATGCACAAAATTATATAGATTTTTTGCATACATTTTACTTGCAGATGACGCAACGGAGGAAACTATGTTTCTCGGACCAACAATTTTCACACCGTTATGATCAATAATTTTATCTAGTTCTGTCACCTCACAATTCCCGCCTGCAATTGCAGCTAAATCAATAATTACACTACCTGGCATCATTGATTCTACCATCTCTTTCTTTATCAGAATTGGAGCCTTCCTGCCCGGAATCAAAGCCGTTGAAATAACAATATCAGATTTTTTTATTTCAGATGCAATCAACTCGCTTTGTTTTCTTTTATATTCATCAGTAGCTTCTTTCGCGTAACCACCTGCCGTTTCCATATCCTCAGAAGATTCGACTTCTATGAATTTTGCGCCCAAGCTTTCAACTTGTTCCTTAGCAGCAGCTCGTACGTCAAAAGCAGATACAATAGCGCCTAACCTTTTGGCGGTCGCAATAGCTTGTAAACCAGCAACCCCTGCGCCTAAAACGAGTGTTTTTGCAGCTGCTAATGTTCCGGCCGCAGTCATTAGCATAGGAAAGATTTTACCATAATGGTATGACGCTTCTATGACAGCTCTATAACCAGCTAAATTACTTTGAGAAGATAAAACATCCATAGTTTGAGCACGAGTTATTCTAGGAACAAATTCCATCGCAAAAATATTGATCTTTTTATTATTTGCCTGCTCGAAATATTTCCTATTTTCAAAAGGAGACATCGAACCAATTATTATCGCTCCTTCGCGTAGATATTCTAATTCTAACTTTTCTTCTAATGGAGTTGGCTGAATTTTTAATAGAATGTCAGCATCCGCAACAACTTCTAAGAGGACCTTTGATATTTTAGCACCTGCGTTCAAATATTGTTGATCAGTATAATTTGCTTTTAGGCCAGCACCTGATTCGATGCATACTTCAAAACCAAGTTTCAAATATGAAGCGACCACATCAGGGGATACAGCCACCCTATCCTCTGAATGCGCTCTTTCTCTAATAACTGCTATTTTCATGAATCTTATTTTGTTTTTGTAATTTATACATTTCGGTAAATTCTTTGCAATAAAAATTTGCAAAAAAATAAAAAAATCATTTACGAAATATTATCTTGTTGCTATTAATGTTTTCTATTAATTAGGGCGATTAGCTCAGTTGGTTAGAGTACTACCTTGACATGGTAGGGGTCAGAAGTTCGAGTCTTCTATCGCCCACCACTAATTAAAAGCAGAAATTGTGATGATTTCGAAAACATCCGTAGGTTTTTTAGCGAATCTTTCAACCACCTTTTTGTAAGTGGATTTTCCCAAGTAACTATTATTACCATATGAATTATCTGACATGATTTTTAGATCTTCATGCAATTGCTTAGCATCTTTAAACTGAACTTCTTGAGCGATTGAATCAACCACGCAGTTCTTAAAACCACATGAATGCACAACCTCAGAAACTTGATCTGCAAATTCCAAATCCCAAAATCTTTTGCTAACTCCCCCCTTTTCTTCCATCTCTACTTCCAAAAAAATATTTCGAAAGTTATTCAAGCTTTTAGGTCCGTATATAGTAAAAATAAGAAGACCATTTTCCTGTAACAGAAACTTAAACTTCATCAACTCAAATTTCAGATTATCAAAGAAATGTAGGGATAAATTTGAAACTACAAGATCAAATTTTTGCTTAACTATAATCGAGTTATTTTCGATATTCTCATTTATATCTAGCATCGAATATTTATTAAAAGAAATATTTTCTCTCAGCTCCTCCTTTAATAAATCACCCCTTGCACCAAATTCCAAAATACTTGCAAAGTCATCTCGCATGATCTTCGCTCGGAAACCAATTTCTTGCGCGGCTAGCTTGTAAATATAATTAGTCTTTTTAAATGCCTGCGCATATCGAATGCGCTTCAATGCAACTTGATCTAGAATACGGCTATTATTCATTATGATACGAAAACATAGTTACTTTCATCTGATAAATCCTCACGATAAACATGATTATTTTCAGCAAATTTTTTTAACTTTTCCGGATTCGTAATTTTATTTTTGATTATATAATCCGCCATCATACCACGTGATCTCTTTGCCATTAATCCGATTACTTTTAGTTTACCTTCTCTTAGATTTTTAAAATGAATATTTATGATTTTTGCTTGTAATTTGCTCTTATCAACAGCTGCAAAATACTCATTAGAGGCCAGGTTTATCACAACATTGTCCGATATCGCATTAATATAGTTAGTGACTTTTTCCTGCCAATATTCATATAAATTTTTCTTATCTCCAACCGGCAAACTAGTACCCATTTCAAGACGGTAAGGCTGCATCAAATCCAAAGGCCTCAACACACCATACAAACCAGAAAGAATTAACAGATGCTTCTGGGCGAAATCTAAATCTTCTTTGTTATAATCTTCTACATCCATTTTATCATAAACATCGCCTTTAAATAAAAAAAGAGCTGGTTTGGAATTTGCAGAAGTAAATTTATTGGAGAAATTATGGTATCTCTTAACATTGAGATCCGCTATTTTTTCACTTACCGACATTAATTTCATAATGTCACTCTTATTCAATTTCTTCATATGCTCTACCAAAGAAAAAACATAGCTTTCAAAATTAGGAGCAGAATATGACAAATTTCTTTTCATTGGGCTCTCATCTAATTTCTTAGATGGGGATAATAATATTAACATTTTGATCTTATGGCCTTGTTATTAAATAGTATTTATAATAATATCATCTGTAAATTTTCCAATCAAAAAAAATGAAACAACTTTCTCTACTTAGACATGGTGATGCACCAATTTCAAAGAAAGGTGATATATATAGGGAACTTAGCTCAAGTGGAAAAGATGACTTGAGGGAAGTGGGAGAAAAAATTCTATCACTCAACATTAATTTTGATTATATCTTGTGCTCACCTATAAAAAGGGCCAAGGACTCAATGGAAGTAATTCTCGAATATTTGCCTAATAAGCCTGTCATAGGCTATACAGAAGAGCTTTATTCTTATAACGGTGATAATCTGGCAAGATTCATCCAATTCTTAGATGAAAAATATAAAAATGTACTGATTGTGGGACATAATCCGCTTATATCTCGTATCGCAAGCTCTATAGCTCCTGAGTCAAAAACGATTTTATTTTCTACCTCAATGTTTGTGAACTTTAATCTGCAGATTGATCATTGGCATGATCATCAAGATCATAGGGGAAAAGAAGTTTTAACCATCATTCCAAAATAATGCAATTCAATAATTATAAGGACGCTTCTAACCCAAATCATAATGTCTGGGTGTCAGCTTCAGCTGGGTCAGGTAAAACTAAATTGCTTGTAGATAGGTTCCTCAGACTAATTATCGCAGGAGCTAAACTGGATGAGATTCTCTGCATTACTTTTACAAAGGCAGCAGCAAGTGAAATGCTGGATCGTGTAAAGCAAATATTAGAAGAATGGCTCCAGATAAGCGATGAGGAGCTAAGTAAGGAACTAGTTAATCTTGAGATCAATCCCACGAAAGAAAAACTTGAGCACGCACGTACAGCTATTTTTGAATTCTTGGATAATAATCACCGCCTGAAAATAGCTACAATCCATTCAATTTGCCAAGAAATACTTTCTCGCTTCCCTTTAGAGTCTGGTAGCAAAATTTCATCTAAAATAATTGATGATAATGAAAAAGAAAAATTGATCATAACTGCCAAACATCAATTACTAGAAACTGACTTCTCTTATAGTGAGAACCTGCAGGCACTTTTTGAAAATATAAGTGAATTTTCCATCTCTAAAATCATTGATAATATCTTGTCATTTGAATGCCTATCTTTTGAATGGGCAAATATCACTGAAAATAAAAATGATATTATACAAAGAATAGACGAATTCTTTGGTAATATTAGCAAGGAAAAAATACAGCAAGATGAAAAGCACTTGTTGGCAGAGCTAAAGAAACTAAGCCAACAATTCTTCATCTGCAAAGATCAATGCGAGATAATCCAACAAATTGATGAAGCGTTACACTCCAACGAAGAAAATCAAATCATATTGCAGAATATTAAACCTCTATTCTTCACCTTAAATAACAAACCTAGGGCCAAGTTACTCAAAAAAGAAATAAAAGAGCAATTCCCTCTTTTGAACGACCTATTACTTGATTACCAAATTCAGTTAGAAAATTTCTTTGAGTCATATAGCAACTATAAACTCAGGTTAATATCTAAAGGCTTGTGTGAAATTAAATATATTTTTGACCAAATATACAAAGACATCAAATATCAGCAATCATATTATGATTTCAATGATATTATTAATGAAACTTTCAAACTACTATCTAACCCAGAACAAAAAGAGTGGGTAAAATATAAATTTGGTAGCAAATTTAAACATATCCTGGTTGACGAAAGCCAAGATACAAATATCGCCCAATGGAAAATTATAGATGCCATTTCTAGCGAAACTTTTTTAGAAGAAAAAACTTCTCTTTTTGTGGTAGGAGATGAAAAACAATCTATCTATAGCTTCCAAGGAGCCTCGCCTCTAATATTTGGAGGAATAAAACAATTTTACAAAAAGCAATTTCAACAATGCAATAAACATCTTACTGAAATTTCTCTTCAAAGGTCTTTTCGCTCGAGCCAAATTATTCTCGATTTTATAGATAATATCTTTGCTAAAATACTCCAAGATTATAGATCTGCGATTTTGGACAGGGTTGATCATAAAGCATTTTTTGACTTCGACTGTTCTTACATCGAAATTTTTCCAATCATATACAATGCTAAGGAGAAATCAGAAAAAATAAAAAACTGGCAAATTCCCGTTCAGCGAGAGGAATATTTCTCTCATTCATACCAAAATGCTGAATTAATTATAGAGAAAATAAAATTTCTTTTAGAGTCTGGGTATAAAGAATCAGATATCTTGATTCTTATCAGAAAAAGGGATGACTTTAGTAACTATCTGACAAGAAAAATCAAAGATGCTCACATAACGATTGATGCATCAAATAGGATAAAACTCAGTCAACACATTGCTATCAAAGATATTTTGTCCTTCGCAGAATTTTTATTATATCCCTATGACGATTTAAATCTTGCATCTCTCTTAAAATCACATTTTTTTGCTTTCAATGAGCAAGAATTATTTGAACTATGCCACGACCGAAAAAATACTTTATGGGAAGAATTACAATTGCATCCCAGCCCAAAAGCTAAAAAAGCCTCTGACCTATTAAAGAATTATGCCGACTCCCCTATCACCAACAACATTTATGATTTCTTCTTTGATCTGTTGATCGGCAAACAATATATAAAAAGTTTTTACGAAAAATTGGGTAAAGAAGCAGAGGAAGTGATTCACTCATTCCTGGATGCTTGTACAAAATACCAAGATACTAACAGACGAAATTTGGGTGAATTTATTGCTTGGTTCAAACATAGCAATATAGAAGCATCCACCTCCAATTCTAGCGGTTTAAACGAAGTTAGGTTAATGACAATCCACGGATCTAAGGGATTGCAATCTGAAATTGTTATACTTGCCGATGCTGTTTCTACCCCTAGAATGACAGATAATTTATTTTGGGATGATTTAAATAATATCCCAATTTTTAATGGTAATGGGAAATATTCATCAAATAAATATTCCGAACTCCGTGAATCAATGAAGGATAAAATTTTCGATGAATATTTCCGCTTGTTATATGTAGCACTGACACGGGCCAAATCTCAATTATACATATTTGGACACGGAAATGACGAAAAGGCTTCAGATTATTCGTGGTATAATTATATCAAAACTGCTTCAGAAAATTATTTTCTGAAAAGAGAGTTAAAAGAGTCCGAAAAACGACTTATTCAAAATGATGAAATAGTCTCAGAAGTTTATTTTCACGGTAATTTTTTAACCAAGAAAAAGGACAAAATGGACAATTCCAAAAAGACTGGAACTATAGTAATTCCAGAATCTATTACCCCTAAGGCACCTCTAGAACTCGAGATAGAAGAACTTGTATCAGAGTCTTTTAGAGCTAAAAAACTGGGAATTTTTGTACATAAATTTTTAGAATTAACAATAAGTAGAGAGCAAGTCGATGAGGAAATGTTAAGGAACACTTTTCTCGAGTTGAGTAAATATTATGATATTCAAATATCAAAAGATTTACTTAGCAGAATTTTGTCATGCCACAGGAAAATCAGCAGCTTTTGCGACAGATCAATTGCGATCAGAAAAGAACAAGAACTTATTTTCAAACAGGACTCCAAATATACTAAAATTATATTAGACCTGATGATTGAAAAAGAAGATGAAATTATTATTGCTGACTATAAACTTTCTAGTCTCAATCAAGAAAATAGGGGAATCTACACATGGCAATTACATAACTATAAGAAAATATTACAAAAGTCATATCCAAATAAAGAAATCAAATGCTGCATAATCTGGGTTACAGAGTCAGAGTTTGACTTCGTTTAGTCGAAATTAAAATTTTTCTGAATTAGTGGAATCGTCAATTTATTTTGAGTTTCTAAAGACAACTCATCAAGCTTTTTAACAATTTTAGATATTTCAGGATATGATCTATCCATCCTTTTGGCAAGATAATTTATTACCTTAGGATCAACTGCAATCTGCCTATCCGATAGATTCTTAAATATTATTTGCTCAAACATCTCTTGATCAGGCTTTTCAAGATGAATTTGGAGGATAGCTCTTAACCTTGATAATAAATCCGGCAGTGCAAAATCTACTTCCGGCAAAGCCCTCCCTAATGTTATAACCAAAAATTTTTTATTATTTATACAAAAATTTATTAGATGAAAAATATGCTCATCAAAACCAACTAATGTATCTATATCTTCTAACAAAAGTGCGTCTGCATTCTCAGAAATATATTCTTTTGAACTTAAACTATCCTTTGAAATCTCATACGCTTCTGATTTTGCTTGCCATATCTTAGATAAATGCGTTTTTCCTGAACCCTCTTCTCCATAAATAATCGTAATATTGCTTAAAACAGCATCTCCCCAATCTGGCCATTTATCAATCCATTGTTTTGCAACTTTATTGGACTCAGTGACAAAATAATCATCCTGAGAATAGTTTGATTTATGCTTAATTTGGAAAGGTATCTGGCTCAAAACTTATTTTTTCTTTTTATCTGAAAATAAACTGCTGCTCTTATAGAGGTCTAAAAAAAACTTCATCAGCACCCCTATAATTGCGGCTACAGGTATTGCTACTAACATACCGACGAAGCCAAATAATGAAGCACCTAAAACCAAAGCTAATATGACCCATACCGGATGCAAACCGACTTTATCTCCAACAATTTTTGGTGATAACAGGCTCTCAATAACATTACCTATAACAAATATAATCACCACTGCTAACATGCCATAAAAACTAGAAAATTGCATCCAAGACACTATCATGGAGACTATAAAGCCACTTGTGAGACCTATAAAAGGTATAAATGAAACAAGGCCAGTAGTTATACCAATAAAAATACCGTATTTTAGCCCAACCAAACTTAAAGCTATAGAGTAATAGCATGCAAGAATCATACAAATATTAAGCTGCCCTCGGATAAATCCTGACAACGCCATATTAATATCATGCAATAATTTTCTTATCTGAGGTTTATTCTTCACAGGCACCAAATCTAATATTACTTTATAAATTTTTTCCCAGTCCCTAATCATATAAAAACTTATCAAAGGAACAAGAAAAATAATTGTTAGAATGTTGACTACAGCGTAACCTGATCGCCATATCTTATTAATCAATTTCATTCCTCCGCTAAAGAACAGAGTTGATATTTCATCGAGATGCTCTTGAATTTTATTCACTTCAACAAAATAAAATTTAGATTGAAGCTTAGTTATTAACGGTATAATAAATTCTTTGATAGATTTTTTATAAGTTGGGATTTGCTTTATAAAACTGGATATTTGATCATAAATTAGTGGAGTTATCATCACCCAGAATAGCGCAAACAACAATGTTATAATGGCAACCATCACAAGCGAAACTAACCAGCGAGGGAGCTTAGTTCTTGCACACGCTATTTTTGCTATAGGCGAAAATAAATATGATATAACAAATGAAATGATAAAGGGCGAAATCATGTCCCAAGTCGCGTAGAAGACATAAAATAACAAACATATTATCAGTGTTAGAAAAATATTCCTGTTTGTATTATCACTCATATTTCACATCACTTGTTCAAATAAATTCAAATCATTAACTTGATAATCACCGCTATTATACATATAAGCCAAAAACAAATCATCTTTTTCCGATATATCGATGACAAATTTAGGAATCGCACCATTTTTATATGACACAATTTTCATAGAATTTAACTCAGTCAGACCGACAATTTTTTGGCGTAACCCATCTATTGTAAAATCACTTTTATTGATTGCTTCAAAAAAAATAACATTAGCATTTCCTCTGTCATAATCCTTGGCTAAGTATTTTGCATATTGCAAAGATACTATGAAACTATCAACTAAAGAGGCTGCGGTAATGTTGAAAACCTTATTGTTTTTTTCGAGAGAAATCAAAAAATTGCCATTATCCTTAAAACTAGCAATGACCAAAAGATCATTCTCATATATCTCAGATACATCTTCATATGCAAAAATAGGAATCTCCATATTAATTGCCAATTGGTTTATCCAACTCTGAAATAATAAATTCTTGGATTTATCAAAAAATATAATTCTTTGCTCTTTACTCTTTTGGGCATTTTTTTCTTTGTCTAAATTTTTTAATAAGCCGAGATCAAAGGTAAAATCAAAATACGCACTATACTTTAGATCTTCGATTTTCTCATCATGAACTCTGTAAGAAACAAGAAAATTAGATAGTTTCCAGCTATTATTTAAAGAATCTCCGCCTTCGTCTTCCAAGGCAATTTGCGCGGCTCTTTTTATGGCATCTTTAAAAGCTTTATCTTTTGCTTTTCTTGCATTATAATCTTCGGCAGAGGAATAGATATTTTCTACCGTGAGCAAATCAGCATCAGATATGGCATAATTTGTAAAAAATAAGCACAAAATAATAATTAAAAAACGCAAAATCTACCTTTTAAATAATGTCTATTCTAGAAAGATTTTTTGATTCCGTAAACTCTCTTGGACCATTTGAAGAAAAATGCCATGTCGCTGTTGCACTTTCTGGAGGAAGCGACTCATTGGCTTTGACTATATTATTGTCTGAATGGGTTAAACAGAAAGGTTATTCTTTAACAGCACTTCTGGTAAATCATAATTTACGAAAGGAAGCTGGAGATGAAATTATTTGCACCACGCGAATTCTGGACCAGAAAGGGATAAATTATGAGTTACTAAATATCGATTCAAACAAGATTGGTAAAAGTAACATACAAGAAAATGCTAGATTTTATAGATATTCTGAATTAACAAAATATTGCCGCCTCAATAATATTATCCATTTATTTACGGGCCACACCTGCAATGACCAAATTGAAAATTTTTTTATTAGGTTAACTAGAGGTACTAGCCTAAATGGATTGTCTGGTATTAAAAAGATTTCTGTAAATCAAAATGTAAGAATTTTAAGACCCCTACTCGGTTTTTATAAGGAAGATCTTCAGAAATTCCTATCATCGCAGAACCTAAATTGGGTAGAAGATCCTTCTAACAAAAATACAGATTTCACCAGAGTCAAAGCTCGCGAATTAATTAATTCAAAAGAATTTTTGGCTCTTTCAAATCAAAAAGATCAAAAAATTTTATTTAATAGAATTAGAAATGTTGTTGATGAAATTAGTTTAGCAAATAAAGAGAATGAAGATTCTTTATTATGCTTTATGACAAAAAATGTAACATTTTACCCTGAGGGTTACTGCAAACTTTACATCGATGATTTTCATCTTCAAAAAAAAGATATCATTTTAAGGACTATTGCCCAGATTGTACGCACTGTAGGGAATCAAGATAATACACACCCAGCGCGTCTGGCAGCTTTAGAAAATTTATATATGGAGATTTTAAAGAAAGAGCCTTTCAAAAAAACTTTAGGACATTGCATAATTAATTATAATGGAAAAAACGACTTTATAACTTTCTTACCAGAAAAAATGGAGTTTTCTTGCGCAGAAAATGATGCTGGTGACTTACTAATTAACAAAAAATACAGGTTGTTTGGTTATCAAAAGCCACAAATCAAAAAATTTATTTCAAACAAGCATACTATGGGTCATTTACCTTATGAAATAAGACAGCAATTATTTACATTTGAAGCACTTACAGGAAAAAAAGTTATTTCATTCCTTGATAATGAACATTATAATAACGTGCGATTAGAATTTTTTCCTCAAGCAGGCCTTGCAGAAAACTATTTCGATAACTAGATAATATAGAAATAACTGGAGTAATAAATGAATTTCAAGAAAAACATCCTTGTTTGGGTTGCAATTATAGTAATTCTTACACTTATATTTGACAATTTTTTGGGTGGTCAATTTAGTAATCAAACAAATATATCTTTCTCTGAATTTCTAACATCTGTTGAAAAGTCTGAAATTTCTGATGTAACAATACAAGGAAATTCCATTGAGGGCAAATTTCAGGATGGAAAGCAATTCGTTACCTATTCTCCGCAATATCCGGGATTGATTGATATGTTACAAAAACATAATGTAAGCATCAAAGCTATTCCTCTAGAAACCAAAATGGGATCATTTATTGGCATTCTTCTATCTTGGTTTCCTGTATTATTGTTGATAGGTGTTTGGTTGTTCTTCATGAGGCAAATGCAATCAGGCGGTGGTAAAGCCATGGGCTTTGGCAAATCAAAAGCTCGCCTCATGGGTGACAAACTAGATAAAGTGACTTTTAATGATGTAGCTGGAATTGATGAAGCAAAAGAAGAATTACAAGAAATCGTAGAATTTTTAAAAAATCCAAGCAAATTCCAAGCTTTAGGTGGTAGAATTCCCAAAGGTTGCCTTTTGATAGGCTCGCCTGGTACAGGTAAAACCCTGATAGCTCGTGCTGTTGCTGGAGAAGCAAATGTTCCATTTTTTACAATATCTGGTTCAGATTTTGTTGAGATGTTCGTGGGTGTTGGTGCTAGCCGTGTTCGTGACATGTTTGAACAAGGCAAGAAACATGAACCATGTATAATATTTATAGATGAAATTGATGCTGTTGGACGTCACCGTGGTATTGGGCTAGGAGGAGGAAATGACGAAAGGGAACAAACCCTTAATCAGCTATTAGTTGAGATGGATGGATTTGAAGCGAATGACAGTGTTATCATTATTGCTGCAACTAACCGTCCAGACGTATTGGACCCCGCGCTGCTGAGACCTGGAAGATTTGATAGACAAATTACTGTTCCAGCACCCGATATCAAAGGAAGAGAAGCAATCTTAAATGTTCATTTAAAAAAGATCGTCTGCAAACCAGATATTGATGCAAAAATTATTGCTAGAGGTACACCAGGTTTTTCTGGGGCTGACCTTGCAAATCTTACAAATGAAGCCGCATTACTAGCCGCAAGAAAAAATAAAAAAATTGTATCGCTAGAAGAACTAGAAGAAGCAAAAGATAAGGTGATGATGGGACCAGAAAGAAGATCCATGGTCATGAGCGACGATGAGAAAAAACTGACCGCATATCATGAAGGTGGACATGCATTAGTGTCTCTTTTCTGCCCAGAATCCGACCCTATTCACAAGGCAACGATAATACCTCGAGGTAGAGCCCTAGGTCTAGTAATGAGGCTTCCTAAATCAGATAAATTCTCTGTTACCCGAGCCAAAATGAAAGCAGATATAGCAGTAGCTATGGGTGGACGCGTTGCTGAGGAGATGATCTTTGGATATGGCCAAGTGACTAGCGGAGCTTCTTCCGATATCAAGCAGGCAACAAATATTGCCCGCGCTATGGTTCGCGAATGGGGTATGAGTGATAAAGTAGGGCCAATCTTTTATGGATCAGAAGGACAAGATAAATACGCTGGTCATCACGGTCAAAAACAATATTCAAATGAAACCGAAATACTTGTAGATCAGGAAGTAAAAAATTTAGTTGAAGAGGGTTATAAACTTGCACAATCTATATTAAAAAAACATAAAGAAAAACTCGATATTCTAGCAAAAAAACTTTTAGAAAAGGAAACTCTAACCGGTGATGAAATACGCGAATTACTAAAGCTAGGCAAAGGAGCATCAGAGAAAAAACAAAAAGCCTCAAAGGAAAAAACATCACAGGAATAATAAAGACAACAATGCGAAAAATAAAATTTGGAACTGATGGTATAAGAGGCCGAGCTAATTCTGGGGCGATAACTCCTGATAACCTCACTCTGATTGGTATGGCCGCAGGCAGTTATATTCATAATCCGAATAAAACTAGACAACTAGCTGTGATAGGGAAAGATACAAGGTTATCTGGCTATTTGATTGAGCCTGCACTGACCTCTGGCCTCATCTCAACAGGTATAGATGTTCTGTTGGTCGGTCCTATGCCAACTCCAGCTATTTCCATGCTCACCAAATCGCTACGGGCCGATATTGGTATTATGATATCTGCCTCCCACAATCCATATTATGATAATGGGATGAAATTTTTTGGTTCTGATGGTTTTAAACTTAAAAAGGAACAAGAAGAAAAAATTGAAGAATTGATTCGCCACTCGCCTGATGGAATAAATTTTGCCACTTCAAAAAAATTAGGCAGAGCCAGAAGGCTAGATGATGCTCCGGGAAGATATATTGAATTTGCAAAAAACACCTTTCCAAAACATCTTACATTAAGCGGCATTAAGCTGGTTGTAGATAGCGCCAATGGAGCTGCTTACCACTTGGCATCAAAGATATTCTGGGAGTTAGGTGCTGAAGTAATATCAATTGGTGACAAACCTGACGGAACAAATATCAACTTGGAATGCGGCTCTATGCACCCTGAAAAAGCAGTAGAAGCAGTACTTAACCACAAAGCCGACCTTGGAATTGTGTTAGATGGAGATGCTGATCGTATCATATTAGTTGACGAAAAAGGAAATCTCGTGGATGGAGACGAGATTTTAGCTTTAATTGCTAAATATCTTCATGAGAAAAAGCAACTTAATTCAGAAACAGTAGTATGTACTAGCATGTCAAATTACGGTTTTGAATTATACTGTAAAGGTAACAACATAAAAGTTGTTCGTACAGATGTGGGAGATAAATATGTATCTGAAGCGTTAAAGGAGGGAGATTTCACAATAGGTGGAGAACAATCAGGTCATATCATCATGAGTGAACATTCAGCGACTGGAGACGGCATTATATCGGCATTAAAAATGTTAGAAATATTCGTTCAAAGACCAGAAAAAAACTTCTCGGAAATTTGCCATCCATTTGTAAAAATTCCTCAGAAAATCCATAATGTACGAATCGCTAAATCAGCGAGTAAAATTTTAAATTCTTCCAGTGTAAAAACAGCAATTGAGTTTGCCCAAAAACAAATCTCAGATCAAGGAAGAATCAATGTTAGAGCATCCGGCACAGAGCCTTTAATAAGGGTTATGGTTGAACATAATGATCAACGATTTATTGATACGATTACTGGAAAAATTGAAGAAGCCATAATTAGCTGCGGAAAAAATGATTGATTATCTATTAATTTTACATTTCTGGTTCGGAAATAATAATCAAGATAAATGGTTTAACAAGGATCCAAAGTTTGATCAGGAAATAAGAAAAAATTTCCTACCTATATATCAAGCTGCCATTAGCAGAAAGTTAGAACATTGGCTCGACCAGGATGATTCTACATTAGCCCTCATAATTATCCTAGACCAATTCCCTCGCAATATGTTTCGTGACAAGAAAGAAATGTATGCTAGTGATGAACTTGCTTTATATTATACAAAATTAGCCCTCGAAAAGAATTATGATCAAAATTTATCCGATCATGAAAAATTATTTTTATATATGCCATTAATGCATAGTGAAAATTTAGATGATCAAAAATTATGTATATCATTGCTTAAAAAAAATACTTCTTTGAAAGAGTCTCTAAATTTTGCAAAAATGCATCATGATATTATAGAAAAATTTGGGCGTTTTCCTCATAGAAATAAAATTTTAGGCAGGGAATCAAGCGAAGCTGAGTTAAAATTCCTAAACCAGCCAAACTCATCTTTTTGATTTATCACAATTATTTTATCAATTATAGTTTTACAAAAAACATTAAACCGAATAACATTATTATGAAATTACTGATTAGCTCTGATCATAGAGGGTTTGCTTTCAAAAAATATATTATAGATCAATTTTCTGAAAATCATGAAATAATTGACTGTGGCACATACAGTGATGCAGCTGTTGATTATCCCGATTACGCTCATAAACTATGTAATCAAATACATGAAAATGCGATGGGGATATTGATATGCGGATCTGGCATCGGCATGTCTATTGTTGCAAACCGTTACCCCAATATTAGGGCCGCTCTTTGCAGAAACAAGCAAGACGCTATCTCTTCAAGAGAACATAATGATGCAAATATTATAGTCATTGGATCGGATAATCTAAATTTCGATGAAGGAGTTGAAATGATAACATCATTTCTTTCAACTGATTTCTCGGGTGGAAGGCATCAAAAAAGAATAGAAAAAATTAATTTAAAAAGTGAGGTTTGAGATGACCATAGGTAAAACTATAAATTTTTTTCAAGATAATTTTTATACAACAGATCCTGATGTTGCAATCTATGTAAGAAAGGAACTAGAGAGGCAACAAAATCAGATAGAGTTAATAGCCTCTGAAAATATAGTAAGTAAGGCTGTCATGGAAGCAGCGGCAAATGTGACTACAAATAAATATGCCGAGGGTTATCCGGGAAAAAGATATTATGGAGGCTGCGAACATGTTGATGAAATTGAAAATATTGCTATTGAGAGAATAAAAACTCTTTTTGGCGCTGACTATGCAAATGTTCAACCACATTCTGGATCACAAGCTAACCAGGCTGTGTTCCTAGCTCTATTACAACCTGGAGATACTGTCTTGGGAATGTCATTGTCAGATGGTGGGCATCTTACACATGGCGCGGCCCCAAATATGTCAGGCAAATGGTTCAATGCAGTACATTATGGTGTAGATAATCAAACCGGCCTTATAGATTATGATGAAGTAGAAAGAATTGCTATTGATTGCCAACCAAAGCTTATAATAGCTGGAGGATCCGCATATCCAAGAAAGATTGATTTTAAAAGATTCCGCCAAATTGCAGAAAAAGTTGGGGCATATTTACTTGCAGATATAGCGCATTATGCTGGGCTCATCGTGTCTGGCTTATATCCAAACCCAATTAATGATGCAGATGTAGTAACCTCCACTACCCATAAAACTCTTAGAGGACCTAGAGGTGGAGTAATTTTATCTAATAATGCTGATTTATTTAAAAAACTAAATTCAGCAATTTTCCCTGGGCTACAAGGCGGACCATTAATGCATATAATTACTGCTAAGGCGGTTGCCTTCGGTGAATGTTTGCGGCCTGAATTTAAAATATATAGCGAGCAGGTAATAAAAAATTCACAAGCATTAGCAAAAGAGCTGATGAATAATGGCTTCGATCTCATTTCAAACGGAACAGATTGCCACTTATCTTTAGTTAGCCTGATTTCCAAAAAAGTTACTGGAAAACAAGCAGAAAAAAGTCTAGAAAGAGCTGGTTTGACTTGCAACAAAAATACAGTTCCAAACGACCCAGAATCACCTTTTATCACTTCAGGAATCAGGATAGGCTCACCAGCAGGAACTTCAAGAGGCTTCAAGGAACAGGAATTTACTATAATTGGTAAATTAATCACAACAGTTATAGAGGGACTACAGTCAGACCCAGATAATAATTCAAAAGCAGAAGAATCTGTGTTATCACAAGTATATGATCTGTGCAAAAAGCACCCGATCTATTAGAGTAGAGGCTAACATTTATGAGATGTCCATATTGTAATGCAAGTGATACACAAGTAAAGGATTCTCGTCAAACTAGTGATGGGAATTCAGTAAAGAGAAGAAGATTTTGTACTGCTTGCAACTCAAGATTTACAACTCACGAGCGGATTCACAATCAGGATATTACAGTTATCAAGAAAGATGGCTCCAAACGCCCTTTTGATAGAGAAAAACTCTATAAATCTATTGCGATAGCCACAAGAAAAAGAAGCGCTGTAACAGAAAATATAGATAATATCATTGATGGAATCATCAATGACATAGAAAAAAATGGTAATTATGAGATATCTTCAAAGGATATTGGCGAACTAGTAATCAAATCATTGGCAAAACTTGATGATGTAGCATATGTTAGATTTGCGTCTGTGTATCATGATTTTGATGATGTTAGAGATTTTGAAGATTTTTTATCATCCCTAGAAAAGTCAAAGTGATCTAGTTGACCATATGCAATTTATCTCATAAAATTTGATAGTCTGTTGTAATTAGAAATTTAAAATGAAACACCATACAGTTACGTCATATCAGGAAGAATTAAATGACATTAGCCATTCATGCGTAAAAATGTCAAAACTACTTATTGATATTCTGCAGTTACAAAAAAAGGCAATGCAAGATTTTGGGGGGAACTACATCTTGAAATCTCAAGAAATTGACGAGCTAATTAATAAATGTGATAGCCATATAGAAAATACAGCAATGATTGTTTTGGCTACTAGACAACCTTTAGCGATAGATCTTCGCTTTGTTTTGTCATCAATTAAGCTAGCTGTAATTATGGAAAGAATGGGAGATCTAAGTAAAAATATCATTAGAAGATCTGGGGCTGTTACTTCGCAAATACCTACCTCGATGATGCAAGATATAGACCAGATGAATGATACGCTCCTGACTATGCAAGAAAAAATAGTTAGATCACTGAAGACAAAGGATGATCAGCTAGCCTTGAAGGTAATTGATGAGGATGCTAAAATAGACGCAAAATACTCATCTTTCATGACCAAACTTTCAGAAATGAAACTGAATAAAAATGAAAATTTATCTAACCACGTCCAACTAGTAATTGCTTGCAAGAATATAGAGCGACTTGGAGATTATATCGTTAAACTAGCAAAGATCCTCTATTTCATCAATTCTGGAAAAAAAATCTTCTAATAATGAAAAAGTCACCTCTTCTTTTATGCATTCTGGATGGTTGGGGGGTGGCTCAAAATAAGCCAAATAATGCAATAACTCAGGCAAATCCTGAGTTCTTCAATCACTTGCTACAAAATTATCCTACATCCCTACTTCACACCTCCGGGAAAACTGTTGGTCTTCCAGCCGGGCAAATGGGCAATTCTGAAGTTGGTCATATGACCATAGGCAGTGGCAGAATATTAATGCAAGACCTTCCGAAGATAACTAAGGCTTTCTCGAACAAATCCTTTTTTTTGAATAACGATCTTTTTCAAAATTTAATATCAAATCACAGCAATCAAGAAAGTGCATGTCACGTGATTGGGCTGTTTTCTGAAGGAGGAGTACATTCACATTCATCTCATGCCGTAAACATAGTTAGATATTTACTCTCCAAAAATATTCGCGTGCTTTTGCATCTTATTTGCGATGGTCGCGACACAAAACCTACATCAATATTGAAAGACCTAAAAAAGCTCGACGAGTTCAAGGATAATGAAAAATTTAGCATAGCTTCTATATCCGGTAGATATTATGCAATGGACCGTGACAACCGCACTGAAAGAACACAACTAGCTTTTGACACTATCGTACAGGCCAAAGGTAAAAAATTCGCCAACGCATATTCTGCAATAAGTGATTTATATTCCCAATCTATAACTGATGAATTCATCCCGCCTATGAGTCATAAGCTTTATGAAGGCTTCAAGAATGGCGACAATGTTATTTTCTACAATTTCCGCCCGGATCGGATGAGACAAATAACTAATGCGATAATCACCCAATCTCCAGTCAAAATACGAAATAAATTGGTCATGACCGCATATTCAAAAGAAATTTCTGAAAATTGCGATGTAATTTTTCCAAAAGAAGAAATCCAAAATACGCTTGGTGAATTAATCAGTAGAAATAATCTAACTCAGTTTAGAATCTCAGAAACGGAAAAATACCCTCATGTTACATATTTCTTTAGCGGTGGGCGAGAAAGAGAATTTCCGGGGGAGAAACGGATGCTAATTCCCTCCCCCAAAATAGAAACATATGATTTGAAACCTGAAATGTCAGCATATAAAATAACTGATAAACTATTAAATTCTGTTGGTCAGCATGATTTTTATCTAGTGAATTTTGCCAATGCAGACATGGTTGGCCATACTGGAAACTTTGCTGCAACTAAACAGGCAGTCAAAGTAATCGATGAATGTATAAAGAAATTATCAGAAACATTTGTCGAACAATATGATGGAACAATATTGATCACGGCAGATCACGGTAACGCCGAAGAGATGTTTGATGAGAAACAACCTATCACATCACATACAACTAATCCTGTACCTTTCATCTTGATATCAAAAAAACATAATAAGGCAAACACATTACTTAAAAATGGCCATCTATACGACATTGCACCTACAATCCTAAAATATCTTGATATAGCCATACCAAAAGATATGATAGGGACAAACTTAATTAATAAATTTGATGAAAAAATCCAAGGAAATTAAAAAACAACTCTTAGAGATATTAGCTGTAGTTATTGCCGCTATTCTTTTTCGATCATGTGTATATGAGTTATATTATATACCTTCCGAGTCAATGCTACCTAATTTGATAATTGGCGACAGAATAGTTATTAATAAATACACTTATGGGATAAGCAAATACTCATTTCCTTTGTCACCACCCCTCTTTAACGGAAGAATATTAGATTTCAACTCTCCACAAAGGGGCGATGTCATTGTTTTTGAAAAAGGCCCAATGATCTACATCAAAAGATTGATTGGCCTACCTGGTGATAGAATTCAAGTCTTGGACGGTAAACTATATATTAATGGTGACGTGGTTCCTAAAAAATATAATGGAAAATTCACTAACAAAAACCAATCTTCAAAAGAATATATCCACTCACTACCAAATAAAAAAGATTATACGGTGTTAGATGATGGTGACACGATATTAGATTATACTGGTGAATATATTGTGCCTGAAGATCATTATTTCTTCATGGGAGATAATATGGACCATTCTAATGATAGTCGCAATCCAAAAGGAATTTCATATGTGAAGTTAGAAAATATTTTAGGTAGAGCCGAATATATATTATACTCAAGTGAGTACCCAGTTTACGATCCTATAAAATTTGTTGAAAATTTTAGAACAGATAGATTACTCAAAAAAATTAAATAGATATGATAAGTAAGTTAGAAGAAATTTTAGGATATCACTTCAAGAAACAAAATTTGTTGATTGAAGCGATTACGCACCCAAGCTTTAATATGCACAGCACACAAAATTCTGAAAAAGAATTTAACTATGAAAGACTTGAGTTCCTTGGAGACTCAGTGTTATCGCTTGTTATAACTGAAAAACTAATAAAACAATATCCGAACTCTGATGAAGGCGATCTAGCCAAAAAAAGGACTCATCTGGTAAAAGGAGAGTCTTTAGCACGAGTTGCAAATAAGTTAGATATTAATGATTTTATCATAATGTCAGATCTTGAAGAAAAATCTGGCGGAAAGGAAAATGCCTCTACACTAGAAAACGTTATCGAAGCAATTATTGGGGCAATGTATATTGATGGTGGATTGGCTGAATGCTCAAAATTTATAAATAGAGAATGGCAAAAGTTATTTGAAGAAGTAGTAATAACGCCAATTGAATCAAAAACATTCGTACAGGAATGGGCTCAAGACAAACATTTACCCTGTCCAGAATATACTGTAATATCCCGAGATGGCTCCGACCACCACCCTATATTCACAAGTAAAATATTTATCGAAGGATATCCGAGTTTTACCGGAAAAGGGCCTACAAAAAAAGCATCAGAAAAAGCTGCAGCAAAAACTTTTATTAAGAATATAATCAGTGACTCAAGCAAATAAATATAGCTCATGGATAAGCGTTGTTGGCATGCCAAACGCAGGTAAATCTACTTTATTCAACAGCATGATGGAAAATAAATTAGCAATTGTATCTCCGAAAGCACAAACAACTAGAAACAGCTTAAAAGGAATCAAAACGATAGGATCTAAGCAGTTAGTGTTTATCGACACCCCTGGCTTGTTAAATCCCGAAAAACGAATAGATAAGTTTATGCTTAAATCTATTCAGACCGCTCTTTCAGATTCCGATCAAATTTTATTTATTCATGATGCTACACGTAGTCTGCAAGAAAAAGAGCTAGATTTCTTACATAAATCTTTACCTAAAGATTCAGAGGTTATCTTGGTTCTTAATAAAATTGATAGAATTGAAAAAAATAGACTTTTAGAGTTAACCCAAAAATTCCAAGAAGCTTTCAATTTTAGGCATATATTAATGGTATCGGCCCTAAAAAAATCCGGTATCGATGATCTATTGCGATTACTTACTGATGAATGTAAAAATATTGGTTGGTTCTTTGAAGAAAACCAAATTACCACCGCACCTATTAGCTTTTTAGCAGAAGAAATTGTTAGGGAAAAGGTTCTCTTTAATACCCACCAAGAAATTCCTTACAATATTTTTCTTCAAACTGATTTGATAGAAGATAAAGAAGACATCTACAAAATCCACATGACACTTTTTACTACATCACTGAGCAACAAAAAAATTCTGATTGGTAAGCAAGGTGATATGTTTAAAAAGATCAGCACACAATCTAGATTAGAACTAGAAAAACTATTAAATAAAAAAGTTTTTCTCAGGGTACATATCAAAGTACAAGATTGGGAGAAAAAACTAAATGATAAAATATTTGTTAACTATTAATAAAAAACTTTACATTTTTTTGTCACCTAGTATGTTATAGATAGGAACAGAATATTTAACATATTTTAATAAAGTAAAAATGAAGATTTCAAAGCAACTGCTGTCTATACTTGAGTGCCCCATAACAAAAGATAAACTTTTATACGACGAAGAGAATGAACTGTTAATCAGTCCCAACGTTAAACTTGCATTTCCGGTTGTGAATGGAATTCCGATGCTTTTAAAAGACCAAGCAAAGAAAATATCTGATGATAAGATAAAAAATTTGCAAAAACTAAAAGAATCACTTGAAATAAACTAGCTTTCAGTATTATATTAGCACCGGGTTGTGTGCCCGCGTGATGGAATGGTAGACATAACGGACTTAAAATCCGTGGAGCTTTGCTCTTGCCGGTTCAAGTCCGGCCGCGGGTACCACCCATATTGTTTTTGCACTCCCCATATCAATTCCCAATAAAAAAGCCTAACTTAACGTAGTTAGGCAGACTAAACTAAATAAAGACTGCAAACCATCTGATCTGAGGATATGACTTTTATTATTTTGATTTAAAAATAATTTTAAGCTTGGATAACTAAACTAGCTGATAATCCCTGATCTTGGTAACGATCTTTTCTTCAGCTACAGCTAAGTCAATATGCTCAAGAACAGATACTTCAGTCGATAACCTATTCAAAGCCGACTCATAAATGACTCTCTCACTATAAGATCGATCAGGATCATTAACGTTTTTATGTAGATCCCTAACCACTTCAGCTATTAGGCTTAATTTTCCAGAATTGATTTTGGCTTCATATTCTGCTGCTCTTCTGCTCCACATACCTTTGCTTGATTTCGGTTTATCTTGCAAGGTCACATATACTTCTTTCAACTCAGATGAAGAAATGATATGCCTTAAGCCAGTTTTTTTAGCCTTGGCTATTGGAACTCTCATTGATAATTTTTCTTTTTCAAAAAAGATTACGAATAACTCCATCGACATTCCGCCAATTTCTTGTTTTTCGATGTCCTTAATCACACCAACTCCATGAGAGGGGTAAACCACATTATCATTGATTTTGAATTCTCGTTTTTCAGCCGACATCACTCCTCTACGTTAGTTAAGTTTGGATGATAGCACAAAAAAAATTATTAATAAAGGTTTAATTATTTTCACTATTGGGAATATTTGAAATCTCGCTGCTTATCCCGCTTCCACTCACGATCTTTGATAGCTTCCCTCTTATCATATAATTTTTTTCCTTTTCCTAGGACTACCTCTATTTTAACAAAATTTTTCTTATTAAAATAAATTGCTGAAATAATTGCCGAATAACCTTTCACTTTAATCTTGCCAAGAATTTTGTTAATCTCTCTTCTATGAAGTAGCAATTTTCTCGGCCTCGTTTCGTTGTGATTAAATCGGTTTGCATTACTATATTTTGAAATATTGATATGCTGCGCAAAAAGCTCTCCGTTGTCCTCTGTAACAAAAGCTTCGTTAATGCTAAGCTTACCATTTCTGATCGATTTAAGCTCTGAACCAAGTAGAACTACCCCTGCCTCATATCTTTCTTCAATATGAAAGTCAAAGCTAGCTCTTTTATTTTTGGCAATTATTTTCATGTGAATTGAACGTTATATCAAATTAAGCTTTTCCATCTGCTCGTCAATTAGTTTTTTCTGCTTTGGATCCAATGGTACAAGCGGCAAACGATATATTTCTTTAGCAAAGCCCATTCTGTTGACCGCATATTTAATTGGAATCGGATTAACGCAGCATGATAATGCCTGTAATAACTGCCATACATCCGTCATGTAAAAACTTTTTTTAGAGCTACATAAATCGGACCACAAGCCCGGCAATATGTTTGAAATGACAGATATTACTCCGTCACCACCCAGTGTCATATATTCATGCATTAAAGCGTCTTCACCGCTCATTTGGGTGAAATGATCACCCCTGAGATTCTTATATGATTTGACACGCGAAAGATCTCCTGAAGCATCCTTAATACCAATAATATTTGGATTTTCAGCTAATTTCTTTATCAAATCCAAGTCAAGATCAGATGAAGTCCTAGAGGGAACATTATATAATAACAAAGGTAAATCAACTTTTTCAGATATCTTGTTGAAATGCTGAATAAGACCATCTGCCGGTGGTCTATTATAATACGGCATGACCGCCATAATGATATCTGCACCAGCTCTCTTGGCATTCATACCAAGCTCAATAGCAAATTCTGTTGAGTTTGAACCTATTCCTGCAATAACAGGAACTCTCCCAGCCACCACATCAACCGTTGTTTTTATGACCTCATAATGTTCATTTTTGGTAAAAGACATAGATTCACCTGTAGAACCTGCAGGTACCAATCCTTTTATCCCTTGCTCGACCTGGTAGTCCACAAATGCTTCTAATGACGCAAAATCAATGCCATCCTCCAAAAAAGGAGTTATTAATGCTGTGTACGCCCCACCAACTTTCTTATTGAGCATTTTATTCTTATGCCTCGATTTCTATGACAACTTGCTTTTTGTTATTATCTATCGATAATTTTGCCCCCAAAGCATCAATCAAAAACCGTGTATAATAATGCTGAACATTTCTCGTTGTCATTAAAACTTCAGAATCACTATTCGTATTAGAGAGAATTTTGATTAATTCTTCATCAATTTTCACAGCAGGCGCATTGGCATTAATGACGACCTTTCTTTTTTCACCAGAAACTAAGAATGAAAAATTGATCTCTCCATTCAATAAGATCAAATTTGAAGTTATGATCAATAAATTCAGTAATGTTTTAGCGAACAGATTACTTACGACAAAATCTGACATACTACCGTCATATTCTACCCGGATCTTACTGTCTTGAATAAATTTACCTACAAATTGCCGTAATTGGGTAATATTTACTTCACCTTCAACACCAACTGAACCATATGCCTGACGGAAAAATGCCAATCTGTTCACTGCCTGGTTTGAGCTTAGCTTAACAAGCTCTGTCGCCTTTTCGCGCATAATCTCATTATCTGATTCCAAAAAATCAATCCCATTATTTATCGCACCCACAGGTCCTGATAAATCATGACAAAATTTCGCACATAGTAATTCACAAAACTCTAATTCCTTTATATTCATATATTCAATCGCCAATATTAGTAATGATTCATCAAACAACAAAAAAACAAATTTTTCAATCATTAAAAGCTTGATACCCATTTTTTACAACAAACACCCCCTTCTCTGAGAGAGAAAAATAGATAAAATTATGTATAACACAAAGCAAAGCATCGCTTTTTCACAAAATTTTATTAGAATAATTATCAAGAATAGCACCAATATTGCTAAAAAAGTTGTACAATTTAATTTGACTTTTGCTAAAAAAAATAATAATTATGTGTACTCTTTATAAAAAAGGTAATGATACATGCTTGCTGTAATTAAAACAGGTGGTAAACAATATAAAGCTGAAGTCGGCCAACATTTAGTCGTTGAAAAGATCGATGCTAAAAAAGGAGAATCTTTTGAAATAAAAGAAGTTCTGTTGTTATCCGACGAAAAAGGAACCACAGTTGGTGAGCCTATTATTGCAAATGCCGTGGTAAAAGCGAAAGTAGTTGATCATGTTAGAGGAGACAAGATAATTGTCTTCAAGAAGAAACGTAGACAAAACTACAGAAGAAAGAAAGGGCATAAGCAAGAATTATCAAAAATAGAAATAACTGAAATCAAAAGTAAATAATATTCGGAGTAAATCATGGCAACGAAAAAGGCTGGCGGTAGTTCCAAAAACGGAAGAGATTCAGAAGGTCGTAGACTTGGTGTAAAAATGGGTGATGGTCAATCAGTCATTCCGGGTAATATTATTATCAGACAAAGAGGAACAAAATTCCATCCAGGAAATAATGTTGGCATTGGTAAAGATCATACAATTTTTGCTACTGTGCCTGGAAGGGTAAAATTCCATAGACGCGCAAATAATAAAGTTTTTGTTAGCGTAGAATCACAAGCCTAGGCTTAATCTAAAATGCAGTTTATCGACGAAACTAAAGTACACCTCAAGGCTGGCAAAGGTGCCGATGGTTGTGTGAGTTTTCGTAGAGAAAAATTTATACCTAACGGTGGTCCTGATGGTGGCAACGGTGGTAATGGGGCCTCTATAGCAGTTAGGGCAGTAAGCAACCTCAATACTCTAATCGACTACAGATATAGACAGCATTTTAAAGGCGATAATGGAGAACCAGGCAGAGGAAAAAATTGTCATGGAGCCTCCAAAAAAACTCTTTTCTTAAACGTACCAGTAGGAACCCAAATATTTACTGAAAATGGCGAAGTGCTAATAGCGGATCTATCCGAAGAAGGGCAAACAATTATAATTGCTCAAGGTGGCTATGGGGGGAAAGGGAATGCAAATTTTAAATCTTCTACTAACCAAGCCCCTAGAATTAGAACTAAAGGCACTGAGGGTGAAGAATTATCCGTTTGGCTAAAGTTAAAATTATTCTCTGATATTGGAATCATCGGATTGCCAAATGCCGGAAAATCTACCTTCATCTCAACAGTTTCAGCGGCTAGACCAAAAATCGCGGACTATCCTTTTACCACATTAAAACCCAAATTAGGCATGGTTATCCATAATTTCAGAGAAATTGTCTTTGCTGATATACCTGGTCTTATTGAGGGTGCTAGCCAAGGACATGGGTTAGGTCATAGATTCCTTAAACATGTAGAAAGATGTAAAATTTTATTACATCTTATAGATATTTCTTCAGAAGACCCTGTCAAGGACTATACAACTATCAGAAATGAGCTTGCGCTATACAACCCAGCTCTCGCAGAAAAAGAAGAGATTGTTGCCTTCACAAAAATTGATATATGTCCTGAAGAAAAACAGCAAGAATATATTGCTGAATTTGAAAATAAGATAGGTAGAAAAGCGTATCTTATTTCAACAGTTACCAACCAAAACATCTCTTCTATCCTTGAGCATGCTTACCAAATCATTCATGGAAAAATAGAAGAGTAATTTGATCTTTTTCGCTTTTATACCTAAAACCACTAACTTTTTCCAGCTATACAAACATTATATATAAAGGTAGAATCAGATATTGGCGTTAGAGGTCTTCTTTGTTGTTGAATAATTGAATAACAGATTAAACATGGCAAAAGCTAACGAAGAAATTACAGCTGAAAAAATTGAAGCACTTAAGAGCTCCAAGCAAAATTAGTTGCTTTGGGAATAGAAGACGATCCAACATTACACTCCAAAGTTAAATCTAACATAGACCTTGTTACATTCAATCCAAAAAGTAAAGTAGAACAATTAGCGGCAGAAGTTATATTAAACAAAGCTATATTTGCCACTGATATTATATTGCATTATGGACCAGACAGAAAAGTAAATTTAGCACAGGAATTTCTGCATGGAGCTCATTTTATAATTGCAGATAATGGTCATTTATATGATATTTTGAGCGCTAAAAAATTGGGTGGGAGAAGATTAGTTGGTGAACGATTCTCATCCCACTACCCAACTTCTCGCATAGAAACTGATATTTCTTTTCAATGCTCTCCTATTATTAGTGAGTTACTGATTGGTAAAGCAAAAAGAGAGGGAAAAGTGATCACATGGTTTCAAACAGAGGGTAACCCAATGACTAGCCTCAGGGGAGTCGCTCTCCACACAATCGATCTGATACAATATATTACTACAGGAAGAAATGTTGGTTTATATGGCACATCAGAATTTACAGAAAGATCTGGCCCTCTTACATTAACAGAAAAATCTGAGGCTATTCATCTAGAACATGGAATTGAAGCAGAAAAGCAGTTAATAAGAATGAAGGCAATCCAAGCTCTTGAAGCAAAAAGGAGCGCGCGAATTGCAGCACTAGCAGAGCAGAAAGGAGTTCCTACCCACCACCCTGCAGACAAAGAAAGTAAAGGAGCTGCTTTAATGAGAAAGCAACGTGAAAAACTGTTGGCAACTGTAGCTGCTCCTGCTCCAAAAGCAAAGAAGGGTACGATTACTACCCCTGAAGCTGATAATGAAACATATATGTCTAGTATCATTAGAACTGTCAGAAATGCATATACTAAATTTTGGGCCCAGGAGCCTACAGCAGAAACCAAGTCAAGCGGCAAATCTGAATCTAAGGCTGCACCCCGAAGATGAAAAAGCAAGTAAAACACTTCAATGAATAAAGAAGCTGTACGTTATGCAGCCTCTGCAACCTTCACAAAGGATTTAGTTGATAAAAAGCTTTAAGCCAGAAAATAAAATTGTAGGTTTGGCCTGTCCGTTTAATTGAACAGATTTCAAATTAGCTTTGTATAGCTATCTCTAAATACACCCATAATCAAAACTCATTAGATGCCCGAATATAAGAGATTTATAACCGCCTTTAAAGCAAGTGAACGCTGCAAAATATTATCAACAACAAGATCTAGATTGATCAATTTAGTTGATCCTCTTTTTTCTTATGGGCACTTCACCTTTTTGATTCTTTAACTAAACGCCGCGTGAGCCTATTTTATTGCTCGGACACGAACAGCAAAAGCTTCTTTTGCTCCAGCCCTGGCATCACCTCCCTCTTCTGATAAAATTTCATCAGCCGTCTTGGTATTCTTGTTTCTTGCATTGCACCTGTCTTCGGGCAAATTTTTATTTATAACTAGGTTTGCACGGTCCGCGCAATTAAAATTAAAAGCATTTATTCGACAAAGATTGATCTTGCATTTGGTATAAAATAGTATATAAATTGCTTAACGTTGTCGCGGGGTGGAGCAGTCTGGTAGCTCGTCAGGCTCATAACCTGAAGGTCGTTGGTTCAAATCCAGCCCCCGCAACCAACTCAGAGGCTACGTAACCAAGGCCATATACAACACCTAAACTCACTACCTGAATAATACGCACCCTGGAACACTAGCTTCATCAATATAATCTCAAGGTTGATTCTTTACTAAAAGAATATCTAAAAAATTTTCTGATGGAATAAATTTGGTTTTTAAATAAGTTGTCCTATTTGGCACTTGTTCAGTTGAATTACCTGTATTTCCAGAGATATGATAATCGGCTTTTACGGTAGTATTTAAAACGTTGTTTCAACCCCAATGCCCGCCGCTGTCAATCAAATAAACTTTTAATTTTGAAATATTAAAACACTGCACACAATGGCACAAGAAAACTTTTTGAATGCGATGAATGTGGTGAGCATTTTTCTAAACCAAAAATTCATTTTTAGAAGGCCTAAAAAAACCTTGCCAGGAGGTGTAAAAGTGAGAATGAGAGTTAAAAGGTCCCAAAATAATAAATGCGGAAGGAAAAAGAAGAAATATATTTCAGCACAACGCGAATACCCAAAAACACCTCAAAATATTTCAGATAAAGACATTCATGCCAATCACGTTGAAGCTTAAAATACGTCATTCAGAAGAAAGAACTCTGCTTATCACAGAAGAACTAACACATATGCCAAAGAGAAAGAACCTTTGCAAAGGACCTTGGAGGCAAAGTGGGTCGTTCATAATTTTATAACAAAACATTTCACGACCAGAGCAGTACCGGCTGTTGCATTAGGAATCATAACAGCAGGGCTGTCTTGGTATGACCTATTTTCCCTGAGTATAATAGCATGATGTTAAGAACTGAAGTGAGCCAGTGCCAAAGATGTTTTGTGCAACTATAATCTGTGTTATGATAGTTTTAGTTTCTTACGTTTTATACGGGAGTATGCACATGGAGATGAGTACTCAGGGAGATGATCATGGCCAGTCATGATGAAAATACAGATAAAAGCGATATACGCATATTAGAATCTTCCAGCTTTATATTTTATAAGGCTTATTTCAGCT
>JAUIIY010000015.1 GCA_030431375.1 Alphaproteobacteria bacterium | reverse complement strand
TGCAAGGTGCCAATGCGTCCACGAGTCTGTTCATCCCACCGTCATTCGCGCTCGAGAACGCACCTCTTCGCTGGATTCAGCATGCTGCATTGTCGTGTGTTTTGATACGTCGTGGGCTCGGTTCGACGCCATTCTCAGCCGCCGCGATCGTTGCATCGATTAGATGGACATTGCGTTCCGCCATTGCCTCAGAATATTTATTGCCCGTAACAACTTCTGATTCACTTAGGTTACAAACATATAATTGTGGCTTAGAAGTAATTAACTGTAACTCTTTAAAGATTTTTCTTTCTTCATCATCTTTAATTTTTTGACTTCATCCTTTGCTTTGTCTCTAGCATCTTTTGATAATTTAAGTTTAGAAATCTTATATTCGATTTCAGAAAGTTCACTTTTGATATCTTCCTGATTGCCGAGTTCTTTATTAATTACTTTAAGCTGCTCATTTAAGAAATATTCACGCTGATTCTTCTCCATCTGAGACTTGACTTCATTACGAATATGTTGCTCGGTTTCTAAGACATTAATTTCATACTGGATAGTTTCAAGTAATTTTGTTGAGCGCTCCTTTACGTCAATCATTGAAAGAAATTCTTGCTTTTTCTTTACATCAATTTGGAGATTAGACGCAACTAAATCGCAAATATGTGACGGGTCGGTAATTGAATCTAGAGATTGAATTACTTCATGATTCACTTTGCTGTTTAGTTTTACGTAATCCTCAAATTTTGTAATGAGAGCGCGTGCCTGAGCTTTAACCTTGATATTCTCTGTATTTTCATTGGGGAGGGACTCTACTAATACCAAGTTATACTGCTCTTCTTCCAAATGTTGAGCTATCTTTACTCTTTCAATTGCCTCTACGAGAATTTTTAATGTTCCGTCAGGTAGTTTAACTGACTGGATGATCTTTGCTTTGACTGCAATGTCATATATTTGGTCACTCGTCGGATCGTTGACCGTAGAATCAATTTGAGTTGCGAGCACCAGTTCTTTGTCATTTTCTTTAGCGTATTCAATTGCTTTTACAGATTTATGTCTGCCAACAAAAAGTGGAACAACAACTTTAGGGAAAATCACAATATCCCGCAATGGTATAAGGGGATAGAAGCTATATTTAATCTCCTCCATTCCGTCTAAGGTTTCTGCTGGCAGGTTCTCAGATTTTTTTTCTGTCATAGAAGCAATTCATTTTATTTCGTTACTATAACATATATTAGCTCTTATGATTCATTTCAATGGTAGTGAGAAAATAAATTAGTTTTTGTTGGTTTGAGAGGCTTGGTTTGGTATTTGTAAATAGATCATTAAAAGGTTGGCATGAAGTAACTTTTATTTTACAATGCTGAGTAATTTAAAAAATTATTGGAGGTTTATATGAGAATGACAAAATTACCGAATGGTGAAAAATATTATATTGCACTTAAGGATGGTGGCTATTTATCTGAGGGGCTTGTAGAAGAAAGTCTGCAATCTGCTTCATGTCAAGCGCTTCTAGAGAAAATTGGGTATAAAGAGGTTAAAACCATAGTTGGAGGTCATAAAAAAATTATTTCTGATATATATTTATCTTCAGATGTCGCCGCTAAGAATAAAGGTCATGATTTTGTATATAGTTATTATAATAATATTGAGAAATCAGATGCCAGTTGTATTGCCTACAGGCCAGAAACAGATGAAATGGCAGTAAAATTGAAAGATGGGGAAGTGTTTTTTAAGGAAGATTTTGCTACACAAAACTTGTTGAAGGAACATGCAATGATGCTATGCGGTGTTAGCGATAAAGAGTTGTGTGAGAATGAATTTGTTACTAATGGTATTGCTGCTGGAGATTTATGGCTTGAATCTTATTATTCAGATCAGCTCGAAGCGTAATATATATAATTTTTTTAGAAAGCCTCTATGTTTATAGAGGCTTTTTTTATGTGTAATACTTCATGTTTATTGTTAATAAAAATTTAAGAAAAAAATTTTCTATTTAATATTACGTGTGTAGGTAGTTTTAGAAAATTTAGGTTGACATTTAGGTTGAAAAGATTTAATATAAATTAAACTTTTGTTAATATTAAAAAAGAGACGATTATGACAACAAAACTAAATCTTAAAGACGAATTTTATCCTGAGGGAACAAACTGTTACATTGGCTACGAAGGTAACCATGAAAATGCTCAGGCATTATTTTATTCGACAGCAGGATTATCAGCGTTTACTGATGCTAGTGTCAAATCAGGTGATTGTGATGATTTGATTGCAAAGATTAATAATTTTCCAACTATTTCGGTTTTTGGCGAGCCGACATGTGTAATGACAGATTATGCTTTTTTCGCTGCTGAAGCTTATTTAACTACTAGGATTGCAACAGATCTAACTTATTCTGATTATGCTAGGATACAAAAAGAGAGCTCTTCGGATGCTGTGAAAGCAGCTCAGGAGCAATGTGGTCAGGAAGACGGACTTGTAAAAATGGTTGAGCTATTTCAAACGACTAATGCAAAATGTGTTGCTTACGAACCATTAAGCGATAAAGTGGCATATTTAGATGGTGACAATTTAGTAGTTGTATCTGACTTTGTGATTTCTTCTCAAGAAGCCTATGAATGTATAGGTAAGATCATGAATAATGCTGATGGTGCAGCAGATTTATAAGATTTTTATAATTCAAATTAAATAAAAAGCTGTTAATTTTTTATAATTAACAGCTTTTTTATTGATTTAATATAGTTTAACAGTAAGAAATTGTTTTTATTTTTTGATATGTTATACAAATGTAGAACAGAATTAATTAATCATTATAAATATGTCCTATTTTTTTACTTATCAAAATCAAGAATACTATGCTACTGTTAGGTTTTCGGCTGAAATTTCTTTGCAATTTATGAATGGAAATGCCCCATATATAACTGCAAAAAGTATCGGCTCAGGAGATTGTGATGAATTGTTTAGTAAGTTTGGTGTTACTTATCAGGAGGCTTCCCTTAGTGGAGGCTATAAAAATATTGTAGATGATGTGTATATATCTAAAGATGAGTTCTTGAAGATGAAAATTGATCCATACACGTCAGAGACTATAGAGCAGTATTTAAAGAAGAGTGATAGTATAAATAAAGTTACCGCCATAAATAAGTTCATGAAGGAAAATGAAGCTACTTGTGTGGTTTATCGTGATGGTACGGACGAGTTAGCGGCAATTAATTCAGCCGGAGATCTAGTTGTTGAGGAGCGTTTTTTATCTGCTATAATAGAGAATAAGCTTGAAACATCTATGTCAGGGGAAGCTCATCTTCCTCCAGATATTTTAGTCTAAAAGTAAAAAGCAATTTTTGAGTTTATTAGGTCGTCTTTTGGCGGCCTTTTTTATTGGGTTGAGTATTCCACTAACATGGATATCAGAAAGGGGTTTGGTTGCCGAAAATATACGATATTTAGCACAGTAAAAAGTCTATAATAAATTTATTAATAAATTAGGTAAATAAATTAACTTCTTACTTGATTTATCTGGTTTAATGGTATAATTTAGTGACTAAGAAGAATCAGTAAGTTACTTGTTAAGCTTCTAAAATATGTGCAGACATATAAATGGTAATTACTGAGGTGACAAAATAACCTCCACTTGGCCACTTATATTCGTATAAGTGGCCTTTATTTATTTTTCATTACTTTAAAGAGTCGTAGAAGCCCTCTTGCATCATAAAAAATAGAAACTTGGATGGCCCTTCATCAATGCAGTAAGCAATTCCATTCCATTACGTAAATTAGGTGAACCCAAAGATATATCCCATGCAGTAAGTTTTTTAGCTAGTGAAAAAGTGGGATTCATTAATGGTCATATGTTGGTGATTGATGGTGGTGAAACAATTGCAAATTGGAAATAAGACTAATTTTCAATAAATAAAGAGCCAACAAAAATTTAACAAGATATTTCGTGCCAGCTATTTACAAATAGATTTTATAATAAATAAAAATATGGCATAGTTGCTTTTTCACCCAAATAAATGGCTATGGATAAACAAGATAATTTCAGATTATATATATTATTGCCGGTATTAATCGCTATTTATGAGACATCTGCATATTTAGCTAACGATATGTATTTGCCTGCCTTGCCAACTATACAAGCATACCTCAATAGCAGCATTGAAAATGCTCAAGACACTATTAGTATTTGGTTTTTGGGTACTTCATTGTTTCAATTTATTATTGGTCCGCTAGCAGATCGATATGGTAGAAGACCTGTTTTATTTTCTGGAACTGTTATTTTTTTATTAGGTTCAATTTTATGTGCTACATCAGTTAGTATCGAGCAATTTTATCTGGGAAGATTTTTACAAGGCTTGATGGTTCCTACATGTATTATCACTTCGTATGCTATAATACACGAATTCTTGCCAACCAGAAAAGCGATACAGGTTTTGGCCTGGATGGGTAGTATTGTGATTATAGGACCGGCGATAGGGCCGTTATTCGGGAGTTTTGTATTAGAATTTGCTGGATGGCAAATGATATTTTGGGTTTTGCTAATTACTGCTATAGTTCCTGCTATAGGTTTATATAAGGTTATGCCAGAAAGTAAAAATATAGGAAAGGAACACCAAATTGACTTTATAAAAATATTTAAACGATACGCTTCTTTGTTTGCTAACAAGAACTTCATGTGTTTTACGCTGATTTTCGCTATTAATTTGTTCCCGCCAATATCCTGGATTGTTGCTGGGCCATTTTTAGTCATAAAAAAATATGGTATGAAATCTGCTGATTTTAGTATTATTCAAATACAGGTTTTTGGTGCATACGCGGTTTCTTGCTTAATTGCAAATAAATTGATTGAAAAAACTAGCATAAAAAGAATGTTGTTTTTTGGGCAAAAAATTTGTTTATTCGGAAGCTTATTTTGTCTGTGTTTAAGCTTTGTATATGAGAATAATTTGGACATAATAGTAGCATCACTAGTTCTATTTTCTATAGGTAATGCCTTTGTTTTAGCTGTGAGTAATAGAATGGCAATTGAATCATCCAGCTTCCCTAAAGGAGTTGTGGTTTCGGGTTACTCGATGATCATTTCTATCGCAACCACTTTTATCTCTAAATTTATTACTGAAGTATATGATTTTGGGATAACTGAGTTTTGTTTCTACATAGCAACATTTGCCATAATTTCGTCCATATTAGTTTTCGTAGTGAAAGACAATGTAAATGAATCTGTGTAGGTTTTTAATTGTTGATATACTCAAAATAGCGGCAATATTTTGCATGGTTTTGGCTACAGTAACGACCACTATATTTTGCAGCTTCTCCACTTTTTGAAAGTATGATCTCTAAGTCTGAAATTGATCTTTTGCATATCCATTTTTGGAAGACAGTTTGGTCTAACTCAATTTTTATTGGTTTGCCATGATATTTCATTACATCCTTGGGTGTGATTTTATGATAATCTTTAGGGGCATAATCAACATATAGAGTGCCTATATGCTCAATATAATGGTCATTTAAGAATGTTACTGTTAGTTCGTGCCAATAATATATATGAGTATAGGCGATGTTATTTGTTCTCTTTCCAAGAACAGCTCTAACTTTTTGAATAGATGGCTTAAATTTATCGTCAGAATTAAGGAATTTATAAATGAAATTTTGACAAATTTCTGATTCACTCTCGCTTTGGCTAAAAAAGCTGTAACTAGTTATTGGTAAAGCTAAAATAAGAATAGTTATAAGAGTTTTTATCATAATTATTCAGCTAACAAAATTAGCCCCTCGCGTTTATATTTGGTGCATAAAGGTGAATCAATTTTACGACAAAAATCACCTATATATGATTCAATTTTATTATTTTCAGTAAGTATAACAGCAATTGATGAACCGGTTTCCTTGCAGAACCATTTCAGCTCTAAAAGATTGCTCTTTTTTGCTGTTTCAGGTTCCCCCAATGCCTCTAATATTGTTCTGATATCCATATTCTTATAACGATATTTATCAGTTTTTAATTTTTTAGGCAATTCTCCATATTTTTGGACAATTTTACTATCACGTGTAATTAAAAAAAAGTCATCCCACTCATATTGAATTTGCCTGATAGTAGAAGTTTCTGAAGGTTTTCCTAAATTATCAACTAATTCATTATAGGTGGGGAAATAAGTCTTTTTTTCATAAAGCTTCTGTACAATGGCCTGACATTCATTTGCCGAAGATAAATCTGGGATAAATGTAATAAAAATTGCAAAATAATAAAAAAACTGAATGAAAATTCTCATCGTATAATATATATATTTTCTCAAATCCTAAGCTTAAATGTTTAATAATTTCTTAATGACGAGAGGTAAATAATATGCAAGAAGGCAATGTTGCGTGTATAGGAGACAATTCTGATACAAGTGTGCAAGCTTATCATTTGGGAGATGTTTTTGCTGCATATGGATATGGGTATAATAACGCAAATGAGAATCTTGCAATGCTTTTAGACTATGCTGGTGCATTTGATACAAATTACTCTAGATGTCTATTAGAGGATTTTGCATTTAAAGGCAAAAATAATGTTGAAGATTTTGTTCAGATATTGGATCAGTTACATTCTCAAGAGGCTAGAAAGGCTGCTATTTTATTTGAATTAGGATTTGAAGATTTTACTGATGCCCATAATTATTTAATTCGCATAACACAGCAATTATTTTTTAATAGATCGGGAGAAAGGTGGGATTCAAAAATTCCTCAATGGATAAGTGATAATTTAGAGGAGGTCATGATCATCTTAAAAGATATGCATAGTTGCGATGAAATTCTTCCAACAGAGAAGGAATATGATTGTGTTGCTGTGTTTGGCGCAAGCTCTTATGAAATGGATAAGAGATTAAAATTTGTCTATTCTTTGAAAGAGGAGCATGGAGTAAATTTTGATTATATATTTTTACTAACTGGTCAAAGATATGTTGATCCCAGGGTGGATTCTAACTATTTGATTGAGACCTCAGCAATTCACTTTAATATTGATAGTCTAAACGTAACAGAAGCACATTTGATGGAAAAAATGCATCTAGAATATTCTGTTGGTAATAAAATGGTAGGTATGAAGTATTTTGTGATTGATAGTATGCCGCGTGGTGGTAGAGATAGGCCAACAACTAGGGATACTATAGAAGATTTTGTAAATGATCCTAATTTTGAGCAATGCAATTCAGTAATCTTTGTTTCAAAGAGTCCGAATATTTATGCGCAAGGTGAAGATGTGCATAAATTAATGCCACGAATTGCTCCGGAGGTGCAATACGAAGTTATAGGAGGAAAATGCAAATATGATGAGACATTGCCACTCAATGCTGCATATCATGATATAATGCCTATCGCTGGAGCTTTATATGGCGGATGGGAGAGAGTTGAGCAGAAGGTGATTGGCAAAGTGAATTTAGATAGGAAATTCGTTAAACCTTCAGAGAATTGTGCCATAAAGCTACTAGATCGAAAACTTGGTGTATATTAGTTATCTAAATGTTTCTTCAATTTATAAATTAGCTCTAATGCTTGCATGGGAGAGATTTTGTTTGGATCTATTTGCGCTATTTCTTTTTCGATTTTTGATTCATTCTGCTTATTATTATGATAGGTGAAAAGATCAAGCATTTGATCATTATCTTTGAGAGGTGCTTTTTGATCTTGATCGTGAAGCTCGTGTAGAACAGATTTAGCTCTGTTAATAACAACAGAAGGTATACCAGCGAGCTCAGCAACATTTATACCGTAAGAGCGATCGGCAATTCCTGGAGCGACCTTATGCATGAAGATCACTTTATTTTCCCACTCTTTAACAGTTACAGTATAACATTTGAGAGAGTTGAGCTTGTTGCTTAGATCTGTTAATTCATGGTAGTGGGTTGCAAATAAAGTGCGACACCTAAGGTTATCATGGATATATTCGAGGCAACTCCATGCGATGGCCAAACCATCATAGGTTGATGTGCCGCGTCCTATTTCATCTAAAATCACTAAAGACCTGTCAGTTGCTTGATTCAATATTGTGGCTGTTTCAATCATTTCAACCAAGAAAGTTGATCTTCCTTGGGCTAAATCATCTCCAGCACCAACACGGCTGAATATCCGGTCAACTATGCCTATATGAGCATTCTTTGCTGGTACGAATGAACCTATGTGAGCTAGTAAGGCAATAATTGCATTTTGACGCAGGAATGTGCTCTTACCAGCCATATTTGGGCCTGTTATTAGCCATAATTTTTGCTGGTTTTCGAGTTTGCAGTTATTTGCAATAAATTGTGAGTCCGAATTTTTGGAAAAACTTATTTCAACTACTGGGTGACGACCATCTTCTATATCAAATTTTTTGCTGTTATCAATTATGGGCCTGCAATAATTATTTTGCTCAGCTAGTATAGCTAGAGAAGTAAACACATCAAGTTCTGCTATTGCATGCGATGTAACGACAATGTTTTGAGAGGCTTTATTAATTTGCTCAGCAATTTCATTGAAAACTTGCATTTCAATCTGTTCAATTTGGGATTTTGCTGAAATAATCTTTTCTTCAACTGATTTAAGCTTGTCAGTTATGAATCTAGCGCCGTTCACCATAGTTTGCCTATGGATAAATTCATCGGAGGTTATTTTGTTTAAGTTGCTTTTGGTAACCTCAATATAATAACCAATTACGTTATTAAACTCGATTTTTAGATTGGGAACTCCAGTTTTGTTTCTATATTCTTCTCTCAGTTCATCAATCAGTATTTTACTATTATCTCTAAAATTATATAACTCACTCAGAGTCTCGTTATATTTAGGCGAGATATAATCTTTTTGATTTAAGAACATATCATAGTCGATTAAGCATCTATCGAGTAATTTGAATATTTCCTCGGATTTAGTTAAATTTTCTCCGTAAGCTTTTAGAAGATTATCATTAGATAGCAATTTTGCTATTTCCAGGGCTGTTTTTAATGTGTTTTTGATAAGATATAGATCAGTTGGGGTAGCTCTATTATAGCTTATTCTAGCAGCAGCTCTTTCTAAATCTGCGCATGATTTAATTTGCTTTCTAATATCTTCAGCAAAGTTCTTATTATTTATGAAATATTGAATTTTATCTTGTCTGTTTTCAATTTCTTTTGGATCAATTGAAGGGAAGGCTAGATATTGTTTTAGTAATCTTCCGCCTGCATTACTTACGGTTTTGTCTATGATTTTTAACAGTGAGACGCCATTCTCATTGATGCTATTAAATATCTCTAGATTCTTTCTGGCTGTTGCATCAAGAATCATATATTTAAGATTATTTTGAATAATTGGTGGGTTTAAATTTATTCTTTCTGATTTTTGAGTTGTGCATGCATATTCAATAAGCGATCCGCACGCCATCACGAGAAGTTCATTAAAATCTCCAAAAATCTCTAGAGATTTAACAGCATAGTTTGCTTCAATTTTTGCTTTGTTTTTTTTGTAATTAAAATAGCTGTCAACAAAGGTAACTAATTTCTTTCTATATTCAGGGGATAAATCTCTGATTTTTTGATCCAAAATAATGGAATCTGGAATTATTATTTCAGTGGGGTTTATCTTTTCTATATCATTATATAGATTTACCTCTGAGCTTAAAAAGCATTTAAACTCAAGGGTTGATATATCTGCATATGCAATAGAATATTGATCATCTTTTTTGCAAATACTCATTAGATAATTAGAAGTTTTCCCATCCAGAAGGTGGTCTTCAGTTAATGTGCCTGGAGTAATGATTCTTGTTACATCTCTTTTTACAACGGCCTTATGCCCGCCCCGTTCTTTAGCCTCCTGTGGAGTTTCTAGCTGATCACAAAGAGCAACTTTAAATCCTGCTTTTACCAACTTGTTGATATATATATTGCAGCTATGATGGGGGACTCCACACATTGGTATGTCTTGAGAGTCGGATTTTCCTCTTCTGGTTAGAGCTATTTCGAGAATGGGAGCTGCATTGATTGCATCTTCAAAAAAAAGCTCATAAAAGTCACCCATGCGAAAAAGAAGTAAGCAATCATTGTGAGATTCTTTTACCTGTAAATATTGTTGCATCATTGGGGTTGGTTTAGCAATACTCGATGCGATTTCAGACATTATTCTTCTTGTTCACGCTTTACGTTTTTAATTTTGAAAATAAGTAATATTCCTGGTATAGCGGCTATCATACTAGCTATGAAGAATATAGTCCAGCCATAATCATCTACAATAAACCCAGAGGTTCCTGAAACAATATTTCTTCCTACGCTGGCAATTGAGCTTAGTAAGGCGTATTGGGTTGCAGCAAATCTAAAATTACACAAGCTGCTTAAGTAACCAATAAATACTACATCACCAATTGAGCCAGAAATATTTTCGATTGATATGGTGGTTATTAAAAGCAAGTTGTTATCGCCATACATATCTTGGATGATAAACATCACATTTGATAGCATTTGAATTATGCCAGCAAAAAGAAGCGATTTAAAAAAACCATATTTTTTTACTATTATTCCACCGAGGAATGCACCTAATAAAGTTGCGGGTAACCCGTAGGTTTTTACTATTATAGCTAAATCTGTTTTGCTAAACCCAATTTTATACAAAAACGGGAATGTTAAATTTCCTGCGAGTGCGTCTCCCAGTTTAAATAAAACAACAAATGCAATTAAATAATACCAGCCTTCTGTGTGGGTAAAATTCATAAATGGTTTAACTACAATATTTATTATGTACTTTCGGTATGGTATCTCTGGTTCAATTACTTCTTGAGTATCCGGTTTTTTGCTGAGTAAAGTGGTAATAAGTGCGATCAGCATAATTAAAGCGCCGCAAAAATATGCTATATTCCAATTGATTTGATCTGCTATTATAAGCAAAATCGCTCCTGCCAAATACAGGCCAATTCTATAGCCATAAATATATGTAGTCACACCCACAGATTGCATTTTCTTTGGGAGTATTTCTATACGATAAGCATCAACTACTATATCTTGGGAGGCAGATAAGAAAGCCACTAGAGTCGCAGCCATTGCAGTTAGGAATAAACTTTTTTCGGGATTAGTAGTGCTAAGAAATAATATAGCCAAAATTAGTAAAATTTGTATGACAATCAGCCAGCTGCGCCTGTGACCTAGCTTCTTGTGTAAATATGGAATTTTAAATCCGTCGATAAATGGGGACCATAAAAATTTGGTTGAGTAGGGGGTTGCAATAAAAGCAAATGCTGCAATTTCCTTCATATTGAGATCAAACTCGGCAAGCCATGTCTTGAGTGTAGAAGCTGTAAGTGCCAGAGGAAATCCACAAGCCAATCCCAAAAATAGCATAGAAACAACATTTCCTTGCCTTAGGAAGTCAATAATTTTTGTGGTTGGTGTGTCGCTGTTCATTAGAGAATCTCATCTTTTTGTAAAGATGGTGACCCCTACGGGAATCGAACCCGTGTTTTCACCGTGAAAGGGTGACGTCCTAACCGCTAGACGAAGGGGCCAACAAGTGAGCTTGATTATAGGAAGAAATATTTTTAAATCAATCATTATTTAGCCAAAATGGCAAAGTTTTTTTCAATGTTGATTTCTGCGAAATTTTCATTGGTAAGCCTTACTAAGGATTTTTTATTGGCTGTGTCTGTGATTTCTATAATTGGACCAGCACCGTAATCCATAATATTTGAAATTTTGCCAATTTTCTTCCCCTCATGGTCTAATATATCCATGTTTTCCAAGTCATGTATATAATATTGGTCAGATTCGGTTTTCGGAAGTTCTTGTTTTTTTATGAAAATTTGCTTTTTGCACAGCAGTTCGGATTCGTTGCGATCATTAACTCCTTTTAGCTTGCAGATGAAAATTTCTCCTTTGTGGAGAGTGATTCTGGTAAATTTTATATGATTTCCTTCCTCATCAAAAAAATTATGTTGTGTTAAATTGTCGGGGGTATCAGTGAAAAACTTGATTTTTACCTCACCTTTAAGTCCATGAGGACTAATTATCACTCCGATAAGTATTTGTTCTGACATTTAGTTTGATGCTTATAGTTTATTTGCTATAATTTTTACTATAGTTTATATTCAATGCAAATTTTTTGTACTAAGTTTTTAAAAATGAATCGCAGATTAATAGTTATATCAGTAATAATCTTGGCAATATTAGGTGGAAGTTTTTACTTTTTTGCCAACTCAACTAAGCATTCAAGCCACATCGGCAAAGGAAAACAAGGCGAAACGATAGAGTTTATGCCTTTTCCAGTGATAATATCAAATGATACTGGAAAAAAGGATAATATTTTATATGAAGCTCTCATAAATAAGTCTGAGAAAATAATTACTATATCAAACGGGTCGCTTGATCTTTCGGGAGTTCTATCAAAGCAGAATCTTGTGTATAACAATTTATTCGTAAATTTTAAATATAACCCGCAAGATGAAAAAGTAGATTTTCAGGGTTATACAGCAAATAACGGTAAAGAAATCCAGATAAATGGCTCCTATGGTTTTAACACTCAAAAGCAAATAGAGTTTGATATTAATGTTAAGAGTGATCTATTTACCTCAAAGATTAACGCAATTTTTTCTCCCTCATCTCAAAATGTTGATGATGGGGTTTATACAGGTTCCTTTTCTGTAGAGAGCAATGATTTTTGGAATTCGGTTAATATATTTTCTACTGCTCAAAATATATTTGATATAGAATTTAAAAAAGATTATTCAGCCAATATTGTTGGTGATTTTGAAATAAAAAACAAATTTTTATCTGTAAAAGATGTCAAATTTTCTTCAGATGCCATTGACTTTGCATTATCTTACGAACAAGCTTCTGCCGAAGAAGAAACCGATAATATGACCCTTGATATAAGCAAACTGAATTTTGCTGATATCGTGATTTCCAATAATGGAGAAAGCCTTAGAAAAGTTCGTAATGTGCTTGCCTACATGTTTGGAGATCAGGATATTTTTGGCCCGGTTTCTGGTGTTATTACGGCACCTGAAATAAAATTTGATGATTCTACAGAAATCAACGACTTTGCTCTTACATATTCTTGTGATGTAAAAAATAAAGTTAAAATAGATAATGTGTCTTTCAGGATGGGAGATGATAACGTTATTAAGTCTACAGGTGTTTTGGCTTCAAATAATTATAGACCAAGTTACCAAGGCACTGTGAAATATGAAATTAAATCTCCAATAAAACTAAACAAGATCGCCAAGATTTTTGATGGCTATAAAGATGAGATATCAGGGGTAATAGAAGCAGATATTATTCTAACGCCGGTTATGATAAACCTAAAAAACTACAAAATAAGTGGCGGAAAAGTTGCATCAGAAGGTAATGTTCGGTTTTCATATTATGGAAATAATTTTAAGTCTGTATATTCCGATATAAAAATTTCTAATTTAGGTTCTGCCGAAAAAAGTGAGGATCTCGCTAATGTGATCGATCATTTTTCATCTTATTATGATCAAGATAAAAATGAAACCTTAGCTAGGTCATTGATGAACTTTAAAAAATTTCATTCTATATATGATATGAATATCACCCTTGAAAATTCTGATATATTTGGACAATCTTTTGATAATGCCCAAGCCAGAATTGTTCTAAGGACAAATAATTTCAATATCCATGATATCAAAGTAAATTCGAATTCATCTGATCTTCGGGGGCAATTTGGTGTTAATGTAGAGGGTGCTAAGCCCTATTTAACTTGGAAAATGCAAGGTGATTATTTGAATGGTGAGAAAATATTGAATTTCCTTAACATTAAGTCTATTGAAGCTAATGAGTCTTCTGAAACTAATGTCATTGCTAGTAGTGGAAACGGCACAAATTATAATTTGCCAAATAAAGATATAAAAGCGATTAACTTACAGGGTTTTGACGGTTATATAAATTTTGACTTTAAAAAGGTAGCTTTTCAGAATACTGAACTTGGAGATTTTTTCTTTGATGCAGTGATAAAAGATGAGCTGATGAAAGTAAGAAAACTAAATATGACTATTTATGATGGATATCTGCAGTCATTAGGAAATGTTACATTTAATCCTTTAGCTTTCAATATGGCATATTCATATTCTGGGGGTAATATTGCTATGATAGCCGAAAAGTTGTTTGATTCTAAGCGTTTCTCCGGTGGATTAAATATGACTGGTAATATATACGGGAAGGGATACGACACCCACGAATTGATAAAAAACCTGGGAGGCTCCTTCAGCTTTAAAACCAATAAATTACTAGTTAATAAATTCAACATAAAATCGTTGCTTGCTACATATGGAACTAATGTTTCAGATGATTTTAATGCCAAAGTTAGTAAAGGGTCGACCATGTTTAATTCTTTTGTGGGTAAAGCGTCTTTTGACAATGGTTATCTCAAAATGAAAAATGCGGTTTTTGCGACTAAACATTCCGATGGTAAGCTTAGCTCAGAGGTTAACCTAATTAATGGTGACCAAAATAGTATGGTTAGCTTTGCCTTTATTGATAAAAAAGGAAAAGTGGATGGGTTCAATATTTCGTTTACAGGACCTCTTGCCGAGCCAAAAATTAGCTTAGGTGCTGCAGCTAAGCAATAATTAAGAAGTTTTTTGCATAATTAAGCATGACCATTGGTCTTTTCGCAATGTGTGGCGTAGTTCAAATTTATGTGCCGAATATTTTTCTACCAGCTCATCTTCTTGTTCAATAAGAAAACCGGAGAGTATAATAAAGCCATTCGTTGATAAGATGCTATTTATTTCGGAGCATAGTTCTAATAATGGTGCTAATAGAATATTGGCGATCACTAAATCGAATGGTGCTGAGTTTTTTATCTCTTGATGATCTATTCCAGCGCAATGATAGCAAGGAATGTCGACATTATTTAGTTGGAAATTATCAATGCATATTTCTGTCGATGTCTTATCTATATCTGATGCAATAACGTTTTTGCACAGACTTTTATATGCCGCAATAGCTAATATCCCAGAGCCACTGCCAAGATCAAAACAATTTGTTGGTTGGAAATTTATGCTGTTTTTTAAGAAATTTATCCCTTGAAGGCAGAGTTGAGTAGTTTCATGCTCTCCAGTACCAAAAGCTTGTTTTGGATTAATCATTATGTTTACTTTATCCTTACTGGGCTCAAAGTGACTTGCGTGAATATAATAATTTTCAATGGCTATCGGTTGAAATTTATCTTGAACAAATGATACCCAATCTTGATTTGCAAGTCTTTCTCTTGTAACGCTCAGAATATCTAAGTTTTTTGCTGATAATTGCCAAATGATTTTTTCATACAGCAGCATTTCTCTGCTATCATCTGAGTAAATTGAGATCATCCAGATATCCTCTTCATTGTCAATTAGAGGATTTTTCCTTTTATGCGAAAAATACTGATATGATATCTCGTGAGAGTCTAAATGATCACATGCCACATCTATATCGGCAAATCTGCATAAAAAGCTGATCTTATATACCCATTTCTCCATGCATTAATTGCCGAACAAGTTAGAATTTAGAACGAAATTTTCTTTTCGAGCGCTTCGCTGATTACCTTGTTTCTTACAGATTTATTTAGGTAATCAATGGCAGATTTTCTCATAAGATTTTTAAGGCTCACAGATAAATCTATATTTGTATCTGCATCAATCAGTAGTAAGCATATTTCTTCAAATCTAGATCTCAAAGTTAACCGAGCAGCTTCATCATAAAGCTGGGTATTAGGTCTAGATAACTGGACAGCCAAACAAATAGGGGTGTTTGCCCTCCTGTTTTGTGCTGCAAATAAGCTTGAACAATCAATATCTTCCAATACAGCTTTTACAACTTCAGCGTAGCTAGATCTCACTGCTAAATGTAAAATTGAGTCTCCTTGCTCAAATCTTACTTCAGGTGAGAAATTATATTCCCTAATTAACTCTCTTACTTTTGCAACATTTCCATCAGAAATGTGTTTTTTCATATGTTCCAAAGCGGTTGAGTCAATGGACTTTAATCCCGTTGTAATTGTAGTATCAGACATGTTTCCTTCCAAATATTTCAAGTCGCCGCCATGATATATAAAAATCTTTAGAATAGCAAACAAAAGAAGGACATTTTTACCAATTTAATGCATGGCAATTAATAATTGCGTTAATAGCACCACAAAATATTAGGAGAAATCTCTTCTTGATGTAAAAGAGGCTGCGATTGTCCCGGGATCAAGATAGTTTAAATCACCGCCAATAGGTATGCCATTAGCTAGCCTTGTTATCTTTGTAGGGATTCCTTCAAGCTTTTCTGTGATATAAAATGCTGTAGTTTGACCATCGATCGATGAGTTCGTGGCAATTATTACCTCAGAGATGTTATTTTCTTTTACTCGTTTTATTAGTTTCTCGATATTTAGTGATTCAGGATTTTGTGTCCTAAACGAAGATAAATTACCCCACAATATATGGTATTGGCCGCGATAGATCTTGCTATCCTCAAGGGCCCATAGATCTGATAGATTTTCAACTACGCAAATTGTATCCTTGTCACGTTTTTCGTCAGAACATATATAGCAGATATCATTATCATCAAAATTGCCACAAATATTACATTTGATCAGATTTGTTGCTGCCTCACGCAGGCTTTCGGATAGGGGGATCATAATTTGATCCTGATTTTGCAACAAATATAATGCAAATCTTTTAGCAGACTTCTCTCCAATGCCTGGGAGCTTGGAAAGATAATGAATAAGTTTTTCTAATGTATCAGGCATCATATTATTTATTAGAAAGGCATTTTCATCCCAGCTGGCATCATTCCAGAAAGATTATTTTTAGAAGTTTCATCTAATTTATCTTTAGCATTGCTGTATGCTGCTATTATCAAGTCTTCTAAAATATCAACTTCATCTTTATTTAGAAGAGAAGGGTCAATTTTAACGGATTTCATCTCATTTTTTCCTGAAATCACTATCTGGACCATTTTTCCACCAGATTCTCCAGAAAATTCCATTTCAGCGAGTTTTTCCTGCTCTTCCTGGAGTTTCTTCTGCATAGTTTGAGCTTGTTTCATTAATTGGTTGATATTCATAACTGCCTTTAATTATTTTTTATAGATTTTATATTTTCTATCCTTGCATTCGGAAAATTATCGAAAATTGACTTTATAATCTCATTATTTTTTATTTCTTCAAGTTCTTTTTCCTTGGCGGTAAAGCCGCTTTGTTTTTCATCATTCTCTGCTAAATTAAAATGCCATAATCTTCCAGTAAGTTTTTCTAAAGTTGATTTAACCTGCTTAACTATATCATTACTGAGTCCATTATGAGGAGAGAAAACTATTTTATTATCTGTAATATCATGGATTATGAAATCATTTTTTAAGTGGTGATATAAAATGGGCTCTTTATTTTTTAAAAATATGTCTAATATATCTTTTAGGTCGGTGGCTTGCTTGTTTGGTTGTTGCTCTTCTGTTTTGCCGACTTGCTTTTGTGAGTTATTTGCCTCAACTTTCCCTAGATTAGAGTTTTTTTTTAACTCATGAAATATTTCTAGAGGGGTTGGAGAGTCTGCCAAATAACATATTCGGATGAATAGCATCTCAACCATTTGTATGGAAATATCAGAGTTTTTTATTTGAAGAGATGTTCTATAAAGCATCTGCCAAATATTAGAAATTCTCGTCATGGAGTGTGTTGAGACAACTTTGTCTAGTATGGTACGTTCACTCGTTGAAACGCTATTTAGAAAATCCAAGGAAGCCTTAGCTTTGGCAGCCTCGGTACAGATTTTTAGTAAATCCTCAATCAGATAATATAAATCAACGCTCTCTTGAGAAAGTTGGTGAAGGTGCTTCAAAGATCCTTCGGTGTCCCCATCAACGAGCAGAGAAAAAAGCTGATAATTGCTTGTTTCACTATATAAGCCCAAAAGCTTTTTAGTGAATATTGCAGAAATTTCATTGTTATTGGAATTCAAAATCGAAGTATCTAACAAAGACAAAGCATCACGGGCAGAGCCGTTAGCCATTTCACTTATAATATTTAGAGCTTCATCTTCAACTTTAACATTTTCTTTTTCGCAGATTTTTTTTAGCAGATGAAATAAGGAATTTTTATCAAAGCTCTTTAGGTCATATTTTTGACATCTAGAAACAATAGTGAGTGGAATTTTTCTGTATTCTGTAGTCGCAAAAATAAATTTTAGATGTGCTGGAGGTTCTTCAAGAGTTTTTAACAATGCATTGAATGCGCTGTTAGACAACATGTGGACTTCATCAATTATATAGATCTTATATTTTCCCAAAATCGGAGCATAATTACCATTTTCGATTACTTCTCTTATGTCGCTCACACCAGTTTTGCTTGCTGCGTCTATCTCAATCACATCAGGATGACTCTGATTTATAAATGAAAGGCAGTTCTTACATTTATTACAAGGGGTAAAACCATCTGATGATTCTTGTAAATCTTGGCAATTCAACGTTTTAGCTATTATTCTAGCCGTTGTAGTTTTGCCGATTCCCCTTATACCGGTTAAAAGAAAAGCATGAGCAACCTTATTTAACTTGATAGAGTTGTTCAGGATCTTTACTAACGATTCTTGCCCCACTAACTCTGAAAAGCTTTGGGGGCGATATTTCCTGGCTAAAACTTGATATTCACTTTGTTTCATAATAGGGAATATATCATCTCTATTTGAATTATGGTAGCAAAAACGATTATTTTAAGATGATTTGCTATCTTGCCATTTCATCTTTTCCTTGATATTCATACCGTTCTCTTTTCCTTTTTTCATGTCTTCTTCTACCTTCTACCGCTGTATGCGAATTTGGGGGACTTGCCACTTCTGGCATGCCCATTTCCCTTGAAGAAGCACTCCTTTTATATCCAACCCTTCCTTCAGTTGATGAACCAAATCTTGCATGGCCCCCTGCAGTCCTTAGTCTTATTGCGGAAGGAGGTTCAGGAGAAGCAGAAACTGTTCGCGTGTAAGGTCTTACCATTTCCGGTTGATATTTCTCAAATAAAGCGATTGCAGACATGTCTCTAGTTGTGAATGCATGTGCTCTTGCTTCTCGAGCAAAGGATGTTCTTTTGGTGAATAGGCTGTTTAAATGCTTGAAGGCCAGAGTTAGTGTTAAAAGAAATTCAGCGGGAGAAGGGCTAGCAAAATCATGAACTCTTCCGTCTTCTGAAGGTTCCGAAGTGATTGATCTAGGTGATGTGGGTGTTCTGGGAGTCATAATCGGTATAAATTCATGTAGACCCAGCTCATTTGCTAATGTGGACGCCTCAGAGAGATAATGAGGAGGAGACCGCCGAGATATAAACTCTGCAGTTTCTAAAAATCTATCCGGAATATCAGTATGAGAAGCCTTTTGCTTGCTGGCGGATACTAATAAAACCATTAGGGGATTGATGCCAACCTTTTGTCGGGTAAATGCATGCTCATCACAGCGATGCATTTGTTGAATTATTCCTAAATTCGCTTCTCTTAACGCAAGAAATATGCAAGAATATTGATATATCCGTGGTTGCTTAAAAAACACAATATCGTGAGAGCGTGCTCTCGAAATCAATTCAGCAGACTTGGAGAATAAAACAAACCTGTTCCAAATCAATATTTCTCTATTAAACATTAATTTACCAATATTGGTGCAATCATCAAGTAAGTGTCCTTTCACAAGGCCCTTAGGTGTTCGTTGAGCTGTAAAACTAAATAAATCTGCAGCTTCTTGGCTATCACCAGCTTCATGGAATGCTCTTCTATGCCACTCAACTTCTGTTACTCTCCTCTCATATCCTGCAGGGACTGTAACTATAGATGGAAGATCATGAAAAAAGAATTGTGCTTTTTGCTCCGTAGTAATACTAACCGATGATTGTAATTGCTCTATAATTTGTTGATTCACAGTTGTATGGACCCTTGCTCGGACGGACTCTCGAAATTGGTTTACTAAAGAGTGTGGGGATTGATGAATAAACATAACCAATGGTCGCCCTGGAAGTCTCATTATGTTTTCAGTCAATGCTTTTATATCACCAAAATAGCCTACATGTGAACATAATATAAGGTCGGGTACTATGCCAAGATCATCTAGATTGGTTGTAAAGCAATCTAGATTGTGTGTGGTTACGCGTAGTCTAGGAAGTGCGCTAAATTCTTCAGAGGTGAATTTTTCCCTGTAGTCAGCAATCTTTTCTATGCCATGAAATTCAACCTGTTTTCCTGCAGTGATTATTGGCCTTAAATATTTTAGGACCAAATCGCCATTTCCGCACCCTACATCTAATATTGTTATCTTCTCTCTATCTGCAAAAGCTTTTTCGACGACAGAAGAAATTCCTTCAGCCAGAAGATCTTTTTCATTTGTATTGCGAGTATAAGCGTTAAACCAGTCGGGCTCTTGGACTTTTTTGTCTGCTTCTTCAGCCCCTGAGCTATATGTGCTTCCATTTGATACTAGTCTTCGCGCAGCAGCAGGTGGTGGTAAGCTACCTAGAGGTAGATCTGTGGCTGCTCCAAAAGGATCACTGCCACGAGAAACCACTCTTCTGTGAGGAGTTGGTAAAGGTAATGCTCGGGAGGCAATATCAGCTAGTGTTGCTCTGGAATGACTTAATGAGGCCCCTCTCCTGGGCGAAGTTGGCACTGCAGGTATAGCACCGTCTGGCGATATGTCTGAAGGTGCCTCAACTGCAATTGGTTCTCCAGCGTGAGATGCTATTCTACGAGTGAGAGCAGGTGGTGGTAAGCTTTCTAGAGGTAGATCTGTGGCTGCTCCAAAAGGATCACTGCCACGAGAAACCACTCTTCCGGGAGGCGTTGGTAAAGCTAATGCTGGGGGGGCAGTATCAGCTAGAGTTGCTTGGGAATGACTGAATGAAGCTCCTCTCGTGGCTGAAGCTGGCGCTGCAGGTACAGCATCGTGTGATGATATGACTGTAGGAGCCTCAACTGGTTCGCCAGCATGGGACGCTATTCTACGAGCGGGAGCTACATGTTGAACGTAAGACGGGAGACCAAGTATTTCTTCATCTGTAATTATAGTCAACTCCGGAGTAGATTGGGGTAATTCTCTTTTTTTCATTTCTTTCTCGCAATTTGCAACTTATGATAGTATAATTTCCATTTTTAATATTGCAATAATTCTGTTTACCTAATATAGGTTGAGAGTATTTGTTTTTTTTTGTATGGTTTTGGATAATAAAAAGACACTAGAATATTCCTTGGGGAATTTGTGTTTCTTTACCGAAATGGCGGATAATTTAAGGGAAAGTTTCGGTATTGAGAATTTTGGATTTTTACGGATATATTTTGATAACCAGTTTTTCTACATTTGTAATAATAAAGATTTAGTAAAGGATTATTATAGTAGAATTAATAGGACAAACATCTTCTATAATAGGAATCTTTCTTCAAAGGAAAGCGAATATCAAGCAATTTTATGGCCAAATAAGCCAGAAAACCTCTCAATGAATCTGTACTACCAGTATAATTATTGGAATGGTATAACCTTACTAAAAAAATCCCACAATAATGAGTATATAGATCTTTGGTGGTTTGCAGCATCGCAGGAAAATACCAGAATTTTGGATTTTTACATAAATAATAAGGATCTACTATGTGCAAGCATTAAATATTTTTCATACAAATATGAAGATGTAATAAATGCGCCAAATTTGGCAATATTTTCAAAAGGTATAGATTTTAGCAATTTACAATGTTGTGATGCTAATGATGGTGTTGAAAATAATGCTATTTCTTTCGTTAAAAAGCTTTTTCCTAAGGGCTTTGAAGTAAGGGGGAGGAATGGTTTAGTAACACTTACTACCAGAGAGTTAACCTGCTTGCAACAAATAGCGCATGGCATGACAGCTAAGCAAATTGCCTGTAATTTAGGGATTTCTTTTCGTACTGTGGAGAAATTTACACACTCGCTTCAAATCAAGACTGGCTATAGCTTTAGATCGGATCTAGTGTTGCTATATTATGATCAGGTGCATATTTTTTTAAAAGTGATTTAATAAATGAAAAAACCTTATTTCGACTCGATTCTGATATGGTTTTTCAAGGATATCACGATTAAAGATTTCTTTTAGAGCAAAAAAAACTTTTTATTTAACACTTTATTAACCTTTTTGAGGGAGAATTTTCTAAGAATTCAAATCAAATGGGGTTTTATAATGATACAAAAGTCTTTTATTGCGCTAGGTTTAGCTAGTTTAATATCAATAGCTTCGCTCGATGCCATGGCAGACGGCAAAGGGATGGCCAAGAAATCTGGCCAAAAGTCAAAATTTTTCAAAGGGGATAATTATGTTACTGCGTCTGTGATTTTAGACCAGAATATGAAATTTCGTAGAAATAGTGAGATTGAAAAAAGAGTTGATTCAGTAGCTGCTTATGCAATTGCTTATGAAAAAGCTTTTTTTGATAGAATGCGTTTAGGAGTTTCTTATACCTATAAACCGTCGAAAAAGGTCTACTACGATAACAGTAATACCAGATATGAATGGGGTTTTAAATCTCACATGGCTTTAGTTACAGCAAAATATGATCTTATTGCAAAGGGAGATTTCGTGCCATATTTGTCTTTAGGTTTAGGGGTTTCTCGCAATGAGCCTGTGGATTATATTGAAACGCGTACTACTCAGATTCAAGTGTGGAAAAGAGAAAAACAAACGAACTTTGCATGGAGGGCTGGTTTAGGGTTAAGAATGAATAGCTGGAAAAATGTTCAGACAGCTTTTGAGTACAGCTATCTTGATAGAGGGGGGATCAAGACAAGTGCTACCAAAATTACTTATTTAAACGGGGCTACGCCATCAATAGACGAAGTAAAAAGAGGTATTACGAAATCGCATAATATTGGCGTTAGCTTGTCATATAAATTTTAATCTAAAAGAAATACATAAGGGGTAAATATGTCTATAACAACTGTAGAAACAATTCAAGGTATTATTAATAATGCAAAAGCGCTGAATCTTACTCCCGCCGAGGTTAGTGCGATAAAATCAATTTTAACCGTGTTACAGGCGGGGGTTATTAATGAATCTCGGGCTCTTCAAGAAATAAAGCTAGTGGATGCCAATTTGCTTGAGGAATATACAAAAGTAGCTGGTGCGCAAGTAAGTGATGCGGCTGCCAGCGCGTCTGATATGGTGGTAACAGCAAACCTAGTCGCTTCAAGTGTTACAACATCTAAGATAGCAAATGATGCAGTAACAGCTGATAAATTAGCAGGAGATGCAGTAGTGTCAGCAAGCATATTAGATGGCACAATCGTAAATGCGGACGTTAGTGCAACAGCTGCGATAGCAGCAAGCAAATTAGCGTTAGACAGTGCGGTTACAAGCGCACATTTAGTTGACGGTACTGTTGCAACAGCAGACTTAGCAGATGATGCGGTAACAGCAGCCAAGTTGGCGGATAATGCTGTGGTATCAGCTAATATAGTTAACTCAAATGTAACCACCGACAAAATAGCAGCTTCTGATGTAACAACTGCAAAGATAGCAAATTTGAATGTAACAACAAGCAAATTAGCAGGAGATGCGGTAACAGCGAATAAATTGGCAGATAATTCAGTGGTAACAGCTAATGTCGTTAGTCAGAGCATAACAACAAATAAGCTTTATACGGATGCGGTAACAGCGAATAAATTGGCAGATAATGCAGTAGTATCAGCAAGCATAGCAAATGGTTCAATCGTAAATGCGGATATTAATGATTCAGCAGCAATAGCAGCAAGCAAATTAGCGTTAGATGGTGCAATTACAAGTACACATTTAGCAGATGGTACAGTAGCAACAGCTGATTTAGCGGATGATGCAGTAACAGCTGATAAATTAGCAGGAGATGCAGTAGTATCAGCAAGCATAGCAGATGGTTCGATCGTAAATGCGGATATTAATGATTCAGCGGCTATAGCAGCAAGCAAATTAGCGTTAGATGGTGCAATTACAAGTACACATTTAGTAGATGGTTCGATCGTAAATGCGGATATTAATGATTCAGCAGCAATAGCAGCAAGCAAATTAGCGTTAGATGGTGCAATTACAAGTACACATTTAGTAGATGGTTCGATCGTAAATGCGGATATTAATGATTCAGCGGCTATAGCAGCAAGCAAATTAGCGTTAGATGGTGCAATTACAAGTACACATTTA